>JACKLN010000003.1 GCA_024235855.1 Burkholderiaceae bacterium | reverse complement strand
AGCCGCGAAGGCGGGTGCCCGATGAATCGCGTCATGCCCCTGAATCTCCTGGCCGTGGCGCTGATCTTGGCCGCCACCCCAACCCTGGCCGCCCCGGTGGCCATCCCCGATGCGCCGCCACCCGGCCCGGCCCAGCCCATCGGCGTGCCGACCCTCACCACGCAGACGCTGGACAACGGCCTGCGGGTCGTCGTCGCACCGCGGCCCGGGCTGCCGCTGGTCACGGCACAGGTGCTGCTGCTGGCCGGCCGCGAGGCCGACCCGGCCGACAAGACCGGCCTCGCGGCCATGACCACGACGCTGCTGACGCGCGGCACCCGGCGCGGCGACCAGGCCGTGGACGCTGCCACGCTGGCACGGCAGGCCGAGGCCCTGGGTGGCACGCTGGACACCGCCACCGGCTGGCGCAGCAGTCTGGTGGGCATGACGATCACCACACCGCGACTGCCGGCCGCACTGGCGCTGATGGCCGACGTGGTGCGGCAGCCGCTGCTGTCCGCCGACGAACTCGACCGCGAACGCGCCCGTGCCCTCGACGGCCTGCGCGTGGCGCTGGACAGCCCCGGCAGCGTGGCCGGCCTGGCGGCGGCGCGCGCCTGGTGGGGCGACGGCGTCTATGGCCGCACGGCCACGCCAGCCACCCTGGGCCGGCTGACGGCCGACGACCTGCGCGCCTTCCACGCCGCCCAATGGCGGCCCGACCGCGTGGTGCTGGTGCTCGCCGGCGACGTCGACCCCGCCGCCGCTCGCGCGCTGGCGCAGCAGGCCTTCGGCGACTGGGCGCGCCCGGCCTCGGCGCCGCCGGTGTCAAAGGGCAGCGCCGCCGCGCCGATGCTGGCCCCCGTGCTGTGGGTGGACATGCCCGGCAGCGGCCAGAGTGCGGTGGTCGTCAGCGCCCCGGCGGAGCCGCAGGGCCATGCCGACGAGGTGGTGGGCGACGTGGCGCAGACCCTGCTGGGCGGCGGCTATTCCGCGCGCCTGAACCAGGTGATCCGCATCGAGCGCGGTCTGAGCTACGGCGCCTTCGGCGGCAGCGAGGCGCACCCGGCCGGGGGCCGCTGGAACGGCCAGGCGCAGACCAAGCATGCCAGCGCCGCCGAGGTGGCCCAGCTGATGCGCGACGCGGTGGCACGGCTGACGCGTGAGCCGGCGCCCGCCGCGGAACTGGCGGCACGCCAGGCCAGCCTGGTGGGCGGCTTCGCGCGCCGGCTGGAGACGACCGCCGGCCTGGCCGGCCTCGTGACTGGCGAAGTGGCCGCCGGCCGCGACCCGGCCCTGCTGCAGGGACGCGTGGACGCGGTCCGTGCCGTCACGCCCGAGCAGGTGCGCGACTACGCCGCGCGCTGGTGGGCGCCGTCGTCGCTGCGCGTGGTGATCGCCGGTGACTGGGCGGCGGCGGGGGACAGCGTCAAGGCGCTGGGGCCAGACAGCGTGCGCCGGCTGCCGACAACGTCGCTCGACCTGGATCGGCCCGACCTGGGCCTGCGCTGAGGGGGACCGGGCGCCAACCGGCGCGCGATCGTGCCGCCGGAACGGCGAACCCGCCAAGGCGGCTTACGCAGGATCTCCGCCGGCAACGGCTCAGACAGCTTCGGTGCCGTGGGCGATCGTGTGGACTCCCCGGCACAGATCGAACCCGCGTACCACCGACCCCGTGCTGCGGGGGCTCCGGCGAGCCTTTGCGCCGGGAACACTGGCGTCACCGAATGTCCACTCCAACGCATCAGACGCCATGAACCACCGACTCAAACCGTTCCTGCTGGCCACCTGCCTGTCCGCCCTGTTCGCCCCCGCCGGCGCCTGGGCCAGCTATGTCTGCATCACCGCGCCGTACGTCCAGGGTGGCGTGCAGACACAGGGCTGCGTCGACAGCGATCAGGGCTACAGCGGCTTTGGCAATGCGCAGCAGACCAGCGCCTGGGGCGTCAGCGGCGACGCTAGCGGCGAGTACCGCGGCGGTGCCTGGAGCACCAGCCAGTCGGTCGACCTGGCCACCGGCGTGATGCGCTCGAAGCTGCTCTACGCCAGCGGCCCGGACGACCTCGGCGAGTACCAGCTCGGCACCTACCTTGACGCCTCCGACCGCATCGTTTTCGCCGGCTCCGGCCAGGCCGTCTTCAGGATGCATCTCACCGGCGCGTTCACGGGGCAGGCGCACCGGAACTACGGCAACACCATGGACACGTCGCTGGACCTGTACAGCGAGCGGCGCCGTGACGACGTCCTGGGGCGCATCCACCTGGACCACAACGGCGCCAACCCGGGGCAAGCCTCGTTCGACCCGGGCACCACCTGCGGCTGGGACTATGGGCTGGGCCCGGTGCGCTGCACCGTCAACAGCCTGGCTGCCGACCTCATCGACATCGTGCTCAGCGTCACGGTCAACGACATCACCGATGGCGAAGCCTTCCAGTTCTTCTCCAGCCTTAACGTCCAGGCCTATGGGCCACGCCTGGGCGGTTCGGACTTCGGCAACACGGCGCGACTGAGCGTGCAGCTGTCCGACGGCCTGAGCTTCACGTCCGACAGCGGGGCACTGCTGACCCAGGTGGATGACACCACGCCACCGGACAGCAACGACGTGCCCGAACCGGCCAGCGGGGCCCTGGCGGCGATCGGTCTTGTGCTGGCAGGCGCCTTGCGTCGGCGGGTGCGCAGCGCCTGAGGCACGGAACGCGTCGGACGATCAGCCGCGCGTTGCACCCCAGCGCTGCACGGCCGCGGCCAGCAGCGTGAAGCCCAGCATCAGCGCCAGCAGCCCGGCCGCGCCGTCGTGCGGCACGAAGCCCACCGCGTAGCCGCCCAGCGCGCCGGTGAGCTGCTGCGTCAGCCCGGCCCCCGCCGCCGCAGCGCCGGCCAGGGCCGGCACCACGCCCACGGTGCCGGCCAGGGTGGGCGGCATCAGCAGGCCGTGGCCCAGGCCCAGCAGCACCAGCGGTGCGGCGAAGGCCACCGGGCCGCTGAGTGCCGGCACGCCGGTCAGCGCCAGGCCCAGCCCCAGCGCCAGGCCGGTGATCGACAGGACCTGGCCCCAGCGCATCAGCCGCCGGTCGCCCACGCCGCGCGCCCAACGCGTGGCCAGGCCGTTGCCGACGATGTAGCTCAGCGGGATGGCCATGATCACCCAGCCCATCTGTGCCGGCCCCACGCCCATGGCGGCCAGCACCTGCGGCGCGCCGCCCAGGAAGGCGTAGAAGGTGGCCGTGGTCAGGCCCAGGATCCCGACGAAGCGCAGGTAGGCGCGCTCGCGCAGCAGCCGCGCATAGGCCGCGGCCATGGTGCAGGCCCACGTCTGCGCGGTGGGTGCGGCGTGTGCCGCGGACCGCCCCGTGGGCAGCAGCCGCCAGGACGCGGCGGCCAGCACGAGCGCCAGCGCGGCCACGAACCAGAAGTTCGCCGCCCAGCCCAGACGCTCGTGCAGTTGCCCGCCCAGCAGCGTGGCCCCGGGCGGGCACAGGCCCATGGCCATGCCGACGAAACCCATCACGCGGGTGCGCTCGGGGCCCTGGAACAGGTCCTGCACCAGGGCGCGGCCCACCACCATGCCGGCGGCCGCACCCGCGCCCTGCAGCACGCGCGCGGCCACCAGGGCCGGCAGGCTGGGCGCCAGGGCCGCCACCACCGAACCGGCCGCGGCCACCGCCAGCCCGGCCAGCAGCACCGGCCGCCGGCCCAGGCGGTCCGACAGCGGGCCGTACAGCAGCTGAAACACCCCGTAGGCGAGCACGAAGCCGCTGAAGCTCAGCTGCACGGCAGACGTCGAGGCGCCGAACTCGCGGCCCCAGTCGGGCATCGACGGCAGGCAGATCGTCATGGCCACGAGGCCGAAGGCGATCTGTGCAATCAGTGCCGCCAGCATGGCCGGGGACGGCGCCGCGCGCCGGGCCGAGGTGTCCACGGCGGCGCCCGCCGGTGTCGTCACGCGGCGGTCGCCTGCCGCACCGCGTGCGCCCAGCGGGCCATGCGCGCGACGGCCTCGTCGCGCGCCATCGCCGGCTCGAAGCGGCGCTCGGCCTGCCAGAGCGCGGCCACCTCGTCACGCCCCGCGTAGACGCCGGTGGCCAGGCCCGCCAGGTAGGCCGCGCCGAGTGCCGTGGTCTCCACCACCTGCGGCCGCACCACGGGCACGCCCAGCAGGTCGGCCTGGAACTGCATCAGGTCGTCGTTGACGCTGGCGCCGCCGTCCACGCGCAGCTCGGTCAGCGGCGGCGCGCCCATGGCCTTGGCGTCGGCCTGCATGGCGTCGAGCAGCGCCGCGCTCTGGTAGGCGATGCTCTCCACCGCGGCGCGCGCGATGTGCGCCATCGTGCTGCCGCGCGTCAGGCCGGTGATGGTGCCGCGCGCGTCGGCATTCCAGTAGGGTGCGCCCAGGCCGGTGAAGGCCGGCACCACCATCACGCCGCCGCTGTCGGGCACGCTGGCGGCCAGGGCCTGGACCTCGGCGCTGGACGAGATGGCCTTCAGCCCGTCGCGCAACCACTGCACCACGGCGCCGGCGACGAAGACGCTGCCTTCCAGCGCGAACTCCGGCGTGGCAGAGGTCTGCGCCGCGCTGGTGGTCACCAGGCCGTGGGCCGACGGGCGAAAGCGCTCGCCGGCGTGCATCAGCAGGAAGCAGCCGGTGCCGTAGGTGTTCTTCGCCAGCCCGGGCGTGAAGCAGGCCTGGCCGAAGAGCGCGCTCTGCTGGTCACCGGCCACGCCGGCGATGGGGATCGGCGCGCCGAACAGCGCCGGGTCGGTCTCGCCGTAGACGTGGGCCGACGGGAAGACCCTGGGCAGCACGCTCTCCGGGATGTGCAGCAGCTTGAGCAGCTCGTGGTCCCAGACGTTGTGGCGCACGTCGAACAGCATCGTGCGCGACGCATTGCTCACGTCGGTGGCATGCACGCGCCCGCCGGTGAGCTTCCACAGCAGCCAGCTGTCGATGGTGCCGAAGGCCAGGTAGCCGCCGGCGGCCTCCTGGTGCGCGCCGGGCACGGCGTCGAGCAGCCAGCGCAGCTTGGTGCCGGAGAAGTACGGGTCGATCAGCAGGCCGGTGTCGGCGCGCACCAGGTCCAGTGCGCCTTCCTGCGCGCGCAGCCGGGCGCAGAAGGGTTCGGTGCGGCGGTCCTGCCAGACGATGGCGCGGTGCACCGGCTTGCCGCTCTGGCGGCCCCACAGCACCGTCGTCTCGCGCTGGTTGGTGATGCCGATGGCGGCGATGTCCGCCGCCGACAGGCCGCTGGCGGCCAGGGCCTCGCGCGCGACGGCCAGCTGCGTGTCCCAGATCTCCTCGGCGTCGTGCTCCACCCAGCCGGGCTGCGGGAAGTGCTGCGTGAACTCGCGCTGGGCGCTGGCCACGATGCGCCCGCTGCGGTGGAACACGATGGCGCGTGAACTGGACGTGCCCTGGTCGAGGGCGAGCAGATGCTCCTTCGGCATGGCGGCGGGTCTCCTGGTCCTTGTGCCGCCGACTCTAACGCCGGCGGCACCCGACCCTGAGCCACGCCGCCGGGCTTCAGAAGTTGTGGCGGATGCCCAGGTCCCAGCCGGTCTTCTCGCGGCCGGCGGCCACCGGCTTGACGTTGACCAGGTCGGCATACACCGTGGTGCGCTTGGACAGCGGGTAGTGGTAGCCCACGCCCAGCTGCTTGAACGGGTCGGCCACGCCCTCGTTGTCGCGCTGGCCATAGCTGGCACGCAGTTCGCCGCCACCGACCTTGGTCTTCAGCGCCAGCAGCCAGGCATCGACGTCGCGGTCGTTGCGGTCGGTGCCGGTGCCGTAGAGCGCCGACAGCGTGACGCCACCCACCGTGTAGCGCGCCATCACGCTGGTGAACTGGTCATCGGCATTGCCCGGGTTGTCCAGGCCCAGGGCCACGTACAGCGGGCCGCTGCCGTAGCTGATGGCGAAGTTCATCGGTCGGTCGTCCAGGCCGTCGCCTTCGGCGATCTGCGCGCCCAGGCCCAGGCCGCCGAAGCTGGCGCGCCAGGTGATGGTGTTGCTGTAGCGGCTGCTGCCGACGTTGCCGTCGTAGATGTTGCCGTTACCGGCCACCGTGTCGCCGGCCCAGGGGTCGGCGGCTTCCTGCACCATCTTGACGGCCGGGTTGTCGTCGCGGCCCAGGGTCACGGTGCCGAAGCCGCCGGCCAGGCCGACGACCGACTTGCCGCCCCAGAACGGGTCGCCGGCGGCGCCGGTGTCGGCGTCGAAGCGGTGCTCCAGGCCGAAGACGGCGCGCAGCCCGCCGCCCAGGTCCTCGCTGCCGCGCACGCCGAAGCGGCTGCCCGAGCCGTTGCGCAGCTCGGTGTTGTCGGCGGCGTTCGCGCGCTGGGCGATGGACAGGTCCACGCGGCCGTACAGCGTGACCTGCTGGGCGGCAACGGGGGTGGACAGGCTGGCCAGCAGGGCCAGGGCGGCGCCGGCAGTGGCGGTGAGGTGGCGCATGGGAATCCTCGAGAGAGATGACGGAGATGGCGGCCAGGGCCGCCGCGACAGCCGTCATCGTGGGCAGTGCTCGGGACAGGTCCATGACAGTCCGAAATGACCATGCGGCTCCGGGCGCTGTCACGCCCCTGTCGCAACGACGCGTTCTCGGTGGGGCTGCTTCCCCGCGCGGGCCGGCTTCCGCTAGCCTGCGCGCATGTCGCTCGAACTCCTGGCCATCGGCCCCCTGTCCGGCCACGCGGTGCTGATGCTGGTCTTTGCGCTGGGGGTGTTCGCCACCTTCGCGCTCGACCGCTTCCAGATCGGCTCGGTCTGCCTGGCCGTGCTGATCCTGCTGCCCACGCTGTTCTTCGTCTTCCCGCACCCGGACGTCGAGCCGTACCGCTTCTTCGGCGGCTTCGGCCATCCGGCGCTGGTGGCCATCTGCGCGCTGATGGTGCTGGGCCACGCGCTGGTGCTCACCGGCGCGCTGGAGCCGGCGGCGCGACGCCTGGCGGTGCTGGTGGAGAAGTCGCCGCGGCTGGCGCTGCTGGCGGTGCTGCTGCTGGCGGCGGCGGCCAGCGGGGTGATGAACGACACGCCGGTGGTGGTGCTGCTGATGCCGCTGCTGATCGCGGCGCTCAAGCGTGCCGGCCACGGGCCGGGCTTCATGCTGATGCCGATGAACTTCGCGGTGCTCATCGGCGGCATGGCCACCACCATCGGCACGTCCACCAACCTGATCGTCGTCGCGCTGGCGGCGTCGCTCGGTGCCCAGGCCTTCGGCATCTTCGACTTCTTCCCGCTGGTGGCGGTGGCGGCAGCGCCGGCGCTGCTGTACCTGTGGCTGGTGGCGCCCTGGCTGCTGCGCCACGTGAGCCCGGCGCCCATCGCCGAGGCGCAGCCGGTGTTCGAGGCCGAGCTGCGCGTGGCCGCCGGCAGCTGGTTGGACGGCGCGCAGGTGCGCGAGGTGCTCAAGCGCAGCCGCGGCCGCCTGCCGCTGCGGCGCATCCGGCGCGCCGGCGGCGCGCTGCTGGCGCCGCTGCCCACGGCCACGCTGCGCGCCGGCGACAGCCTGGTGGTGCAGGACACGGCCGAGCGGCTGAAGGAACACGAGCAGCGCCTGGACGCCAAGCTGCACGCCATCGACGAGGAGCGCGCGCCCGACGCCGAGCACGCCGTGGTGGCGGCGCAGCTGGTGGTGACACCGGAGTCCCCGCTGGTCGGCCGCACCGCACGTGGTGCGCGCTTTGCCGACACCTACGGGCTGATCCTGATCGGCCTGCGCAAGGCCTCGGGCGCCAGCTCCACCCGCGAGCAGCTGCCCGACCAGCGGCTGGCCCCCGGCGACGTGCTGCTGCTGCAGGGCCCGACCGAGGCGCTGCAGGCCCTGCAGCGCGACGCACTGGGCCTGCTGCTGGACGAGCGCCTGGCGCTGCCGCGGCAGCGCAAGTCGCTGCTGGCGCTGGGCACGCTGGCCGGCGTGGTGGGCAGCGCCAGCCTGGGCGGGGTGCCGATCGCACTGGCGGCGCTGGTGGGCGTGCTGGTGCTGCTGGGCACGCGCACCGTGGCCTGGAAGGAGGTGGGCAGCGCGCTGTCAGTCAACGTGGTGCTCATCGTCGCGGCCAGCCTGGCGCTGGGCGACGCGCTCACCGTCACCGGGGCCACCGGCTTCCTGGCCGGCGGCTTCGTGCAGCTCACGCAGGGCTGGCCGGCGATGGCGGTGCTGGCGGCGCTGATGGGGCTGGTGGGCGTGCTCACCAACTTTGTCAGCAACAACGCCGCGGCGGCCATCGGCACGCCGCTCGCAGTGGAGGTGGCGCGGCTGCTGGGCCTGCCGCCGGAGCCCTACGTGCTGGCGGTGCTGTTCGGCTGCAACCTCTGCTACGTCACGCCGATGGCCTACCAGACCAATCTGCTGGTGATGAACGCCGCGGGCTACGCCTTCCGCGACTTCGTGCGCGTGGGCGGCCCGCTGTTCCTGCTGATGTGGGCCAGCCTGAGCTGGGTGCTGGCCCGGCACTACGGCCTGACGTGACCGCCGCCGTGCCGGGCCGCTGCCGTCAGAACCGGTGGCGGATGCCGACCGCGTAGCTGGTGCCCGAGCTCAGGCCGCTGAGCTTGTCGCTCATGTAGACGGCGTAGAGGTCGGTGCGCTTGGACAGGAAGTAGTCGTAGCCCAGGCTGAAGGTGGTGCGCTTGGCGCCGGTGTCGGGGCTGATGCGGCCCCACTGCGCCAGCAGGCTGCCGGCGCCGAACTTGACGCTGGTGCCCAGGCCGGTGATGTCGAAGCTGTTGCCGGTGGCGTCGTTGTCGACGTTGCCGTACTGCGCGAACAGCTTGGCGTCGCCCAGGGCATACGAGCCCCCCAGCTGCCAGGCCTTGGTGTTGTCCACCGTGTCGCCCTTGGACACCGACTGCCACGCAAAGCCCAGCGCCAGCGGGCCGCCGAAGTACAGCGCGCTCAGACCGCCGTTCTTGCCACCGTTGGCTTCGCCGGCCGCCACGTGGGCGGTGAAGCTCAGGCCGCCGAACTTCGGGCTGCTGTACTTGATCGAATCGCTCCAGCCGGTGTCGCCGGTGACGGTGCCGCTGGTGAAGGTGTGGCGGATCGACGGCGAGAAGCCGAAGCTGTCGCCGAAGGCGTTGAACAGCAGGGTGTTGACGAACAGCGACGTGGTGTTGCGGCCGATGTTCAGCGCGCCCAGGCTGGGCGTGGACAGGCCCACCCAGCTGCTGCGTGCCCAGAAGGTGTCGCCGTTGAAGCGGCCGGCCGCGCCGGTGTCGCTGCGCATGAAGGACTCGATGGCGAACGATGCCGTCAGGCCACCGCCCAGGTCCTCGCTGCCCTTCAGGCCGAAGTAGCTGGTGGTCATGTTGCCGCTGACCACGCCCTTGGTGGCCGCGCCGCCGGGGTTCTTGAAGCTGCCGATGGACATGTCGACCAGGCCGTACATCGACAGGCTGCTCTGGGCCGATGCAGGCAGCGCCGCGACCAGGCATGCACCAGCAGCGAGCGCGGCACGGGCGGCCGCGGCAAGGGTTTGCACTCTCATGGGGACTCCGACGGTTGTGGGCCGGTGACATCCGGCTTCTCCGTCAGGGTGTCAGCAAGCGCCGTGCCTGTCAGTTGTTCGTCAGCCTGACTTCCAGCGCACCGCTCTTGACGTGCAGGTCGCGCTGCGGGAACGGGATCTCGATGCCGCGTTCGGCCAGCGCGTCGTCCAGCGCCCACATCAGCTTGGCGTGCGTGCCGCCGGGCGAGGTGGTCAACCGGCGGTCGGCCCAGACCACCAGCTCGTAGTTCACCGCGCTGTCGCCGTAGGACACCAGCCAGGCCGTGGGCTCGTGGCCGGCATCGTCGAGCACGCCCTCGACGGTGCGGGCCGCCGCGATGGCGGCCTCGCGGACCTGTTCCTTGGGCGTGCCGTAGGCCACGCCGAAGGGCACGCGCATGCGGCGGTAGGTGGCGTCGAAGGTCCAGTTGATGACGCGGCCGTTGATGAACTCGGAGTTCGGCACCAGCACGTCGATGGCGTCGTTGGTGGTCACGCGCGTGTAGCGCATCGCGATCTCGCGCACCGTACCGCGCACGCCCGATTCCAGGTCCACGAAGTCGCCCACGCGCAGGCCGCCTTCGAGCAGGATGATGATGCCGCTGATGAAGTTGGAGAAGACGTTCTGCAGCCCGAAGCCCAGGCCGAAGGCCACTGCGCCGCCCACGAGCGCCACGCTGCTGAGGTCCAGGCCCACGTAGTTGAGCACGACGATCGTGCCCAGCACCCACACCGTGTAGCGCGCCAGGCGCGAAACCATGTGCAGCCGCGCCAGGTGCGCCGGGTTGTCGGCGTGGGCGCCGGCGCCACGGCTGGCGGCGCGCAGCAGCAGGCGTTCCAGCGCGCCGGCCAGCCACCAGATGGCCAGCACCAGCGCCACCGCCAGCGCCAGCGACGCCAGCGTCACCGGCGTCTCGCCGACCTTGAACAGCGGCGCCTGCAGCCAGTGGGCGACCGTGGACAGGTCGAGGTTCACGCGGCAGCCGGGTCGGCCGGCGCAGCCGTCGCAGTCGCATCCCCATGCAGCTTGACCACCAGCACCGGCCGATCGGCGATCTTGGTGAGGTGCGCCATCACGCTGCCCAGCACCAGTCGGGCGAGGGCACCGCGGCCGTGCGAGCCGACGACGATCATCGCGCAGTCGTGTTCGTTGGCGGCCTGGTTGGCCGCCTCGGCCGGGTCGGCGCCCACCGTGACCAGCGTCCGGGACGGCACGCCAGCGGCCTGCGCCAGGCCCTGCGCGCTGGCGAAGGCACGCCCGGCCTGCTCGCGGCCCAGGCGTTCGTGGTCGGCCGTGGGGTCGAACATGGCCACGTCCACCTCGGCCATCATCGGCGGCGCCGGCGGGATCGCAGCCAGGAAGATCAGCTCGCTGCCCAGGGCGCGGGCCAGGCGCACGGCCTCCTCGGCCGTGGCGTGGCCCAGCGGGGAGTCGTCGACGAGGGCGAGCAGACGGGGGTAGGTGGCCGGGGCGGTGGTCATGCTGGGCTCCAGGCGGAGGATCGATGACGACGAATGTACCCGCGCCCGTTTGCGCTGGCCCTCGGGATGCCCCGCAGGCCCACGGCGCCGGTCTTCAGCGCAGCGCCTCGTCCACCACCTCCACCCAGTGCCGCACCGGCGTGCGGCTGGCATCGCCCAGGTGCTGGATGCAGCCGATGTTGGCCGAGACGATGGTCTCGCCCGGCTCCGCCGCCAGCGCGGCGAGCTTGCGGTCGCGCAGCTGCTTGGACAGTTCAGGCTGCAGCACGCTGTAGGTGCCGGCGCTGCCGCAGCACAGGTGGCTGTCGCTGCCAGCCAGGCGCACGGTGAAGCCCAGTTCGCGCAGGCCGGCCTCGACGCCACCGCGCAGCTGCTGCCCGTGCTGCAGCGTGCACGGCGGGTGGAAGACCACCTCCGTCGCCGGCTGGAAGCCCTTGCCCAGGCGCGACTTCAGCTTCGGCAGCAGGTCGGGCAGCAGTTCGGACAGGTCCTTGGTCAGCGCCGAGATGCGGGCGGCCTTGTGGGCGTAGGCCGGGTCGCCGGCCAGCGCGTGGCCGTAGTCCTTGACCGTGACGCCGCAGCCGCTGGCGTTCATCACGATGGCCTCGACCTGGCCCTCGCTGGTGAGGCCCTCGACCAGCGGCCACCAGGCGTCGACGTTGCGGCGCATGTCGGCCAGGCCGCCTTCGTGGTCGCCGAGGTGGTCGCGGATGGCGCCGCAGCAGCCGGCGCCGTCGGCCACCAAGGTCTGGATGCCGGCGGCGTCCAGCACGCGCGCGGTGGCACTGTTGATGTTCGGCATCATGGCCGGCTGCACGCAGCCCAGCAGCATCAGCACCTTGCGCGGGTGCGTCTGCGTGGGCCATCGGTGGGCGTCGGGGCCAGGCTTCGGCGGCACCTTGCCCTTCAGCGCGGCCGGCACCAGCGGGCGGAACAGCTGTCCGAGCTTCATCGCCGGGCCGAACATCGGGCTGGTCAGGCCGGACTTCAGCGCGCCACGCAGCAGGCGTTCCCCGCGCGGGCGCTCCACCTTGGCCTCCACCACGCGGCGGCCGATGTCCACCAGGTGCCCATATTGCACGCCGCTGGGGCAGGTGCTTTCGCAGTTGCGGCAGGTCAGGCAGCGGTCCAGGTGCAGCTGGGTGGCGCGCGTGGGCTCTGCGCCTTCGAGCACCTGCTTGATCAGGTAGATGCGCCCACGCGGGCCGTCGAGCTCGTCGCCCAGCAGCTGGTAGGTGGGGCAGGTGGCGGTGCAGAAGCCGCAGTGCACGCACTTGCGCAGGATGGCCTCGGCCGCGTCGCCGTCGGGCGTGCCCTTGAACTCGGGGGAAAGGTTCGTCTGCATCAGTCGAGTTCGTAGCTCAGCACCCAGTAGTGCGTGTGGTCGGTCCAGCGCGGGTCGCGGGCGCGCGGGCCCAGCATCGCGAACGCCTGGTCGGCCGTGGGGAAGTTCTTCACCACCTCGTGCGTGCTGCCGTCGTCGAGCTTGCGCACCTGGTAGGTGTTGCCGTCGGCATCGCGGCGCGATATCGGTGAACTGCTGGTCTGCACGAAGCTGTTGTCCAGCATCACCACACGCGCACCAGGTTCCAGGCGCGCGTGCAAGGTTTCCAGCCAAGCGGGAAGCCGCTGCAGCAGCACATGGCTCCACCAGCAGCCGGCGAAGGCGGCGTCGAAGGTCTCGTCGCCGACTTCCGCCAACGTCCAGGCGTCGGCCACGCGCAGCTCCACGCAGGCCGGCATCGGCTTGGTGCCGGCGATGGCCAGCGTCTCCGGGTTCAGGTCGGTGGCCAGCCAGCGCCGCGTCGCGCGCGCCGTGCGGTGTCCACCAGCCGGTGCCTGCCGCCACCTCGAGCACGCGCCGGCCGGTGAACAGCGCCGGCAGCGCCGCCTCCATCGCGCGCAGGTCGGCCTGGCGCTCCGGCTTGGCGTAGACGCGCTCGTAGATCGGCGCGCGCTGGCGGTAGTAGTCCTGCATCAGAGGCCGGGGTAGAGCCGCCCGGGGTTGAGGATGCCCGCCGGATCGAAGGCCGCCTTGAGTTCACGGTGGATGCGGTCCAGCGGCGGCTTCAGCGGCGCGAAGACACCGGGCGACTTGTCCTTGCCGCGGAAGAGCACCGCATGCCCGCCGGCGTTGGCCGCCGCCTCCCGCACCTGGGCCGCCGGCAGCGGCGTGCACAGCCAGCGCTGGCCGCCACCCCACTCCAGCAGTTGTTGACCCGGCAGCTTGATGGGGCCGATGACCTGCGGCACCGACAGCCGCCACAGCGTGGCACCGCCCTCCACCGCCTTCTTCGCCCCGACGAAGAACTCGTCGGTGTGGTCGCGCAGACCGTTCCAGAAGGCCGCGGCCATGACCGGGTCGACGACCTCGCCGCCCAGCTGCTTGGCCGCCGCATCGACCGCGGCCGCCGCACCCGACAGCCGCAGCACCAGCATGCCGTCCCACCAGGCGCTGGCCGACAGCGGCAGCGGCTGACCGCCCCAGCGGTTGACCTGGCCCAGGGCCTGGGTCTGGTCGAGCTCGAAGCGCAGCGTCAGCGTGGCTGGCGGCAGCGGCAGCACCTTCAGCGAGACCTCGCAGATCACGCCCAGCACGCCCATCGACCCGGCCAGCAGGCGCGAGACGTCGTAGCCGGCCACGTTCTTCATCACCTGGCCGCCGAAGCTCAGCAGTTCGCCCTTGCCGTCGAGCATGGTGGCGCCGAGCACGTAGTCGCGCACGCCGCCAGCGGTGGCGCGGGCCGGGCCCGCCAGGCCGGCGGCCACCATGCCGCCCACGGTGCTGCCGGCCGCAAAGCGCGGTGGCTCGAAGGGCAGACACTGGCCGTGGGCCGCGAGTGCGGCTTCCAGATCGGCCAGCGCCGTGCCGGCGCGCACGGTGACGACGAGCTCGCTCGGCTCGTGGCTGCTGATGCCGGCCAGCGGTGCCAGGTCCAGGGGCTCGCCCTGCATCGCACCGCCATAGAAGTCCTTGGTGCCGCCGCCACGCAGGCACAGCGGCGTCTTCGACGCGTGCGCCGCCTTCACGCGCCCGATCAGCGCTTCGAGTGCCTGATCAGCCATCAGAAGCGCTCCAGCTCCGGGAACGGCAGCATGCCCTTCTTCACGTGCATCCTCCCGTACTCGGCGCAGCGCTGCAGCGTGGGGATGACCTTGCCCGGGTTCAGCGTGCCGGCGGGATCGAACGCGCGCTTGAGCGCGAACATCGCCTCGCGCTCCGCGGGGCTGAACTGCACGCACATGCTGCTGAGCTTCTCCACGCCCACGCCGTGTTCGCCGGTGACGGTGCCGCCCAACGCCACGCTGGTTTCCAGGATGTCGGCGCCGAACTGCTCGCAGCGGTGCAGTTGGTCGGGGTCGTTGGCATCGAACAGGATCAGCGGGTGCAGGTTGCCGTCGCCGGCATGGAACACGTTGGCGCAGCGCAGGCCGTACTTCTGCTCCATCTCGGCGATGGCGCGCAGGATGTCCGCGAGACGCTTGCGCGGGATGGTGCTGTCCATGCACATGTAGTCGGGGCTGATGCGGCCGCTGGCGGGAAAGGCGTTCTTGCGCCCGCTCCAGAACCGCAGCCGCTGCGCCTCGTCCTTGCTGACCTCCAGCCGCGTGGCACCGCAACCGGTCAGCACGTCCAGCATGCGCTGGATCTCCTCGGCCACCTCCTCCGGCGTGCCGTCGCTCTCGCAGAGCAGGATGGCCTCGGCCGTCAGGTCGTAGCCGGCCTTGACGAAGTCCTCCACGGCGGCGGTCATCGGCTTGTCCATCATCTCCAGCCCGGCAGGGATGATGCCGTGGGCGATGATGGCGGCCACCGCATCACCTGCGCGGCCGATGTCATCGAAGCTGGCCATGATGCAGCGCGCCAGCTTCGGCTTGGGCACGAGCTTGACCGTGACCTCGGTGGTCACGGCCAGCATGCCCTCGCTGCCGACGACGATGGGCAGCAGGTCCAGCCCCGGCGCGTCCAGCGCACCGCCGCCGAACTCCACCGGCTCGCCCTCCACCGTGAACCCGCGCACGCGCAGCACGTTGTGCAGCGTCAGCCCGTACTTCAGGCAGTGCACGCCGCCGGAGTTCTCGGCCACGTTGCCGCCGATGGTGCAGGCGATCTGGCTGCTGGGGTCGGGCGCGTAGTACAGGCCGTGGGGCGCCGCCGCTTCGCTGATGGCCAGGTTGCGCACGCCGCACTGCACAGTGGCCGTGCGCGCCAGCGGGTCGACCTGCACGATCTTGTTGAACTTGGCCAGGCTGAGCGTGACGCCCAGCGCGTGCGGCAGCGCGCCGCCCGACAGGCCGGTGCCGGCGCCGCGCGCCACCACCGGCAGCGCCAGGGCGTGGCAGGCCTTGAGCACGGCGGCCACCTGCGCTTCGGTCTCCGGCAGCGCGACGACGAGCGGGCGTTCGCGGTAGGCCGTGAGCCCGTCGCACTCGTAGGGCGTGGTGTCCTCGGGCTGCCACAGCAGGGCATGGGCCGGCAGCACGGCCGACAGGGCCGCCACCGCCTCGCGCTGACGCGCTGCGCGGTCGGCGCCGACGAGAGTTTCGGGCGCGTTCATGGGCGGGACTGTAGCCGTTCGCCGGGGCCGTACCCCCCCGCCCGGATCAAGACCGCTGCAACCGCCGGGTGCGGAATCAGGCCGGGGCGACGAACACCGTCAGCACCCCCGTGTACCCGTACACGTGGTGCCTGGCGATCTCGCCGGCCGCGAAGAACCCGGCCAGCGGCACGTCGCCCAGCGCGTGGCGCACGATCTGAAGTTCCGCCGAAGGCCCGCCGAAGTGCGGGCCACCGCGGCCGGAGCAGCTGACGTAGATCGCGCCCAGGATGCGCTGGGCCGGGTCCGCCAGCGGCGTGCCGGGCACGGTCTCGGCGGGCAGGGCCTCGGCCACCTCCTCGCGGATCTCGCTGCAGATGCGCACGAGGTCGCGCCGCGCGGCGGCCACGTCGCGCTGGCAGAAGGCCAGGCGCATGCCAGGTTCGACCATGTCGGCCACGGCGAAGGCACGGCGGCCGGGGTCCAGGCCGATCAGGTGGCGCACGCGGGTGTCGGTGCCGAACTGGCCGCCGCGGCCGATCAGCGTCTCGCCGGCATCCGACAGGCCCACCAACGTGGCCCGCAGCCGCGGCAGCACGGCGCGCGGGTTGTCCAGGTCGGCGATGCCCAGGTCGGCCAGCAGCTGCGGCAGCGCGGGCTGGCCGTCGAGTTCCAGCACCACGTGGCGGTCGGCGGCGGTGACGGTGCGCACCGGCCCCACGGGCTGGCTGCCCTGGGTCACGCGGGACAGCAGCGGCACGTCGGCGCCGAAGGCCACGCCCGACAGGCCCCCTTCCCAGACACTGTTGGCCAGCGTCAGCGTGTGGCTGCGCGACGCGGCCAGGCCGCCGAAGAGGTAGCCGCTGTCGGTGCGTTCGCTGAGCTCGTGGATGAGCCCGGCCACGTCGGGCGTGGACGGGTCGGCGTGCACCAGCGCCGCGAAGGCGCCAGGGGTGTTCAAGGGGTGGGCGCCGGAGAAGACCCGGTAGCCGTGGCGCGGCAGCGTGCTCAACAGCAGCACCAGCGCCGGTTCGTCGAAGTACTCGACGCCGCTGGCCGCGACGCCCACGCCCACGCAGCCCACCCAGTCGGTGCCGGGCCAGCGGCTTCGCAGTGCCGCGAGCAGGGCCTCGGCCTGCGGCGCGTAGGCGTCGGTGAAATAGCACCAGCCCAGCGTGGGCGGCGCGGCCTCGCCCTGGGCATCGCGATGAGCGTCCAGTTGGGCATCCAGCTGGGCCGCGGCCATGGCCAGCGCCATGCGCCAGTCCGGGTGCGCCGCATGGCCGCTGCAGAACGGGGACATGCCGGGTGTGCTCCCGCGGCCGTCAGCGCCGGGCGCGGGTCCGCGCCGGCTTCTTGCGTGCCGGGGCCGGCTTGGCCGCCGGCGACGTCGGCGACGCCGCAGCGGTGGCCGCTGCAGCAGCCGCCGGCAGGTCCTTCATCGCGTTGGCCGCGATGTCGCCGAACTGCTTGGTCAGCGCCCCCCACCAGGCCATCGGGTCGACGCCCGGCGCGGCCGGCGCTTCGGCGGCCTTGGCGGCGGCCGGCTTTCGCGCCGCGGCAGGCGCGGGCGCCTCGGCCGCCGCCGGCTTCATCGCCATCGCCTCGCGCAACGCATCCACGGGCACGTTCATGCCCTGCAGCGTGTTGAGCGTCATGCGCTGCACCTCCAGTGCCTGGATCGTGGCACCGATCATCTTGGCGTTCTGCTCCAGCCAGAACTGCACGGTGCGCAGGTCGCGGATGCGCTTGTCGATCTCCTCCGGGTCCAGCGACGGGGCGATCCACTGACCCATGCCGGGCAAGCTGTCGCCGGCGCCCTTGATCAGGCCCTGCAGGAAGTCGAAACCGGGCATCAGGCGGGCGAAGCTGGCGGGGTCGGCCATGGCGGAAGGCTCCTGGGGTTCGTCGAGAGACCGGCCCATTGTGCGCGGTCTGCCCAGGCGGTCAACGCGCGGTCAGCGCGACGGCCCCTCGAAGGTGAGCCGCCCGTCCTGCTGCGTGAAGCGCAGCCGGCCCAGCACGTCCATGCCCAGCAGCGGCGAACGCAGGTCCGGCAGCACGGTCACGCGCAGGCGCTGCACCGCGATGCCGCCTTCGAGCACCAGATCCACGCGCGCCTCGTAGCCGGTGGCGATGCCGCCCGCGGTGGCCGACTGCACGGTGCGCTCCGGCTCCAGCCCCAGCTGCTCCGCCAAGGGCCCCGGCAATGCGGTGCGGGTGGCGCCGGTGTCGACCAGGAACTCCAGCGTCCGGCCATTGACGCGGCCCGGCCAGTGGAAATGGCCGTCGCCCTGGCGCTGGAGCACCAGGCCGCTGCCCTCGATCAGCCAGCTGGTCTGGCGCCCGGCCGCCAGGAAGGCCTGCACGGCCAGGAACAGCGCCGTGCCCAGCACCAGCCAGACGGTGGCGATCTTCAGGCTGCGGGGCAGCTCCCTCATGCCGGGTCCATGCCGGCAACGGTCTGGGCGATGGCGCCGAACACGCTGAGCCCGTCCGTGCCCTTGACCTCGATGCGCACGGTGTCGCCCAAGGCCATGTACGGGGTGCGCGCCTCGCCGTGCTCGATGGTCTCCAGCGCCCGCTTCTCGGCGATGCAGGCGTAGCCGGCGGCCGCGTCGGCATTGCTGACCGTGCCGCCACCGACGATGCTGCCGGCGCGCACATGCCGGGTGCGCGCCAAGTGGGCCAGCAGCTGGCCGAAGTGGAAGTGCATCTCCGCTGCGTCCAGCCGCGCCACCGGCTTGCCGTTCCAGGCCACGCTGACCGGCAGGTGAAGCCGGCCGCCCTGCCAGGCGGCGCCCAGCTCGTCCGGCGTCACCGCCACCGGCGCCCAGGCGGTGGCCGGCTTGCTCTGCACCAGGCCCAGCAGCTTGTCCAGCTCGGCCGGCACCAGGTGGCGCAACGTCCAGTCGTTGGCCAGCATCAGCAGGCGCACGCCTTCGAGGGCCGCGTCGGGGGCCACGCCCATCGGCAGGTCGCCGGTGACCACCGCGATCTCGGCCTCGAAGTCGATGCCGGCCTCGGCGCTGGGGAAAACGGCGTCCTCGCAGGGGCCGAGGAAGTCGTCGCTGCCGCCCTGGTACATCAGCGGGTCGCTGCGCAGGTTCTGCGGGATCTCGGCACCACGCGCGTGCCACACGCGCTCGGCGTGCGACAGGTAGGCCGAGCCGTCGGCCCACTGGTAGGCGCGCGGCAGCGGCGCCATGCACAGGCGCGGGTCGAAGGCGAAGGCGTGGCGCGCCTTGCCGTGATTCAGCGTCACGTACAGGTCCTGCAGCTGCGGGCTGACGAAGTTCCAGTCGTCGAGCAGCTGCTGCATCCGGGTGGCGATGCCGGTGGCGTAGTGCGCCTGCGTCAGGTCGCGCGAGACGACGACGAGCTGACCGTCGCGCGAACCATCACGGTAGGTAGCGAGTTTCATGGCGTCCGTATTGTGCGTGCGCGTCGGCGCCACGGGCCGCGCGAGGGCTTGAATCCGGCGGGGCGGGCCCCAACTGCGCGACAAGGAGATCCACCCATGCAGATGCTCTACCACTCGGACAGCTTCGTCGTCGTGCGCTTCGACGTGCCGGCCCCCGGCGGCTCGGGCAACGCACAGGGCGACGGCGGACCGGCGCTGACCCGCGGCGGCTTCGAGATCGTCGACCGCCGTGCGCAGCGCGAGATCTTCCTCGAAGGCGCGCTGGCCGAACACTTCCAGCAGGGCGTTCAGGCCCTGGTGGACAGCAACCCCACGGAGGAGGCGCTCGACGAGTTCATCGGGCGCTGGACGGCAAGCGCCCAGCAGCCGGTGACGCTGCACTGAGCGCCTGCGCGGCCCCCGGCCACGGCCGCATCCCGGGCCGCCGTGCGACGGATTGCACACGGAGGCCCTGCCGAGGTCGGGCAGGCCCTCAAGCGCCCCTCGCGGCGGCCGATGGTCCCCGGATGGATCCTGTTCTCGGTCAGTCCGGCGGGCTGGCCACGCCCCTCCTGGCCGTGCTGGCTGCAGCCACGCTGGTCGCTGCCGTGGCCGTGGGCGTGGCCTGGCACCTCTGGCAACGTCTGCAGCGCCTGACCCGGCAGGCCGCCGACACGGTGCCCGCCGCGCCGACCGACACGCACGTAGACGCCCGCACCGGGCTGGTGACGCTCGAGGGGTTGGAGCTCGCACTGGCGCGGGCCGAGGAGCGTGCCCCGCCGGGACCGGGCAGCCTGTGCGTGCTGGTCATCGACCTCGACGGCTTCTCGGCCGTCAACGACGCCGTGGGGCACACCGTGGCCGACGAGGTGCTGCGCATGGTGGCGCAGCGGCTGGCCACGCTCGCACCGGGTCGGCTGGCCCTGAGCCGCCTCGGTGGTGACGAATTCGTGCTGGCCGTGGGGTGCCCGTTGGCGCAGGCACAGGGCTTGGCCGGGCAGGTGCTCGATGTCGTGCGTGAGCCGATGCTGGCGGGCGACGAGCGCCCGCTGGCCCTGCAGGCGTCGGTAGGCATCGCGGCCTGGCCCCAGCACGGCGCACGCGAGCGCCTGCTGGCCCAGGCCCAGGTGGCCGTGCGCACGGTCAAGCAGACCGGTGGCAATGCCTGGGCGGTGTTCGACCCGCAGATGGCGGTCGACGAGCGCGCGCAGGCGGCGCTGGTGGCGGCCCTGCGCTCGGCCGTGGCACGGCGCCAGCTCGAACTGTTCTACCAGCCCAAGATCGACGCCCGCACCCTGCGCGTGACCGCCGCCGAGGCCCTGCTGCGCTGGCACCACCCCGAGCGCGGCATCGTCAGCCCGGCGGTCTTCATCCCGCTGGCCGAGCGCCACGGGCTGATCGGCGAGATCGGCAACTGGGTCATCGGCGAGGCCTGCCGGCAGGCCGGCATCTGGCGACAGCAGGGGCTGCGCATGCGCGTGGCGATCAACCTGTCGCCCTTCCAGATGCGCCAGGACGACCTGGTGGACCACCTGCAGGAAGCACTGGCGGTCAACCAGTTGCAACCCGCGCGCTTCACGGTGGAGATCACAGAGACCCTGGCGCTGGAGAACACGCAGGCCACGCAGCGCACCTTCGAGCGCCTGCGCGAGGCCGGCCTGCACGTGGCCATCGACGACTTCGGCGCCGGCCAGACCAGCCTGGCGTACCTGAAGAGCCTGCCAGCGTCCGAGCTGAAGATGGACATGGGCCTGGTGCGAGATCTGGCCACCAGCGAGGACGCGCGCAAGATCGCCGACGCCGTGATCCGCCTGTCGCATGCGCTGGACAAGCGCGTGGTGGCCGAGGGCGTGGAGACCACGGAGCAGCGCGACCTGCTGGTGGCCATGGGCTGCGACGAACTGCAGGGCTACCTGTTTGCGCGCCCGATGTCGGCCGCGGCACTCGGGCTCTGGGCCATGGACGACGGTGCCAACGCGAGCCCGGTCTTCGCCCACTCGCTGTTCCAGGAAACCCAGCCGGTGCCCTGAGTCGTCTCGTCCGGCGTGCATCGCTGGGTCCGCCGTCCCTTGGCAGGCGCAAGGCGGCCATCGGCTAGCATCCGCTTCACACAGAAGAAGAGCCGGGCGACCCCGTCGAAGCACCGGGCGCTCCATCACCGTGAACCCTCTTGCCAAGCTACCGCTGCGGGCGCTGCTGACCCTGCCCTACGTCGGCCTCGTGCTGGTGTTGGCGGTCATCGTCGGCCTGCTGTCGCTGCGCGCCGGCCAGGATGCCGTCGACACCTGGTCGGAACAGCTGCTGGTGGAGACGGTCAAGCGCATCGAGCAGGCGGTGGACCGCCACGTGGCCGGCTCGGCCGCAGTGCTGGAGGCGGCTTTCCCGCGCGGCGTGGCGGCGCCGATGTCGCTCGACGGCGAGATGGACGCCTTGCGCACGCGCTTCTGGCTCGCCACCTCCGTGCACCGGGACCCGAACAACTACGCCTACTACGGCGACCGCGAAGGCCGCTTCTTCGGCCTCTGGCGCCACGACGAGCAGGCCGCCGAGCTGCGGCTGCGCATGACGGGCAGCGGGCCGCGCAGCATCCACCGCTTCAGCGGCATCCATGGCGCGCTGGGCGCGCCGGAAGAGGAGTCGCGCATCTTCGACCCGCGCGAACGCCCCTGGTTCAAGGCCGGGGAATCGAACGCGCTGCACACCTGGACCTCGATCTACATCGACTTCCGCACCGAGGCGCTGGTGGCCACGCGGGCACGCCGCGTGCTGGACGCGCAGGGCGCTTTCGCCGGCGTGGTGGCCACCGACCTGTCGCTGCAGCAGGTCAATCACTTCCTGCGCCGGCTCACGCTCAGCCCCAACGGCATCGCGCTGGTCACCGAGCCCGGCGGGCTGATGATCGGCGTCTCGCGCGGCGCCCACATGCAGGCCGGTGGCGATGGCGCGGCACAGCGGCTCAACGCGGCCGACAGCCCCGACGCCTTCGTCGCCGCCACCTATGGCGCCGTGTCGGCCATGCTGGCGGCATCGCCGCAGGGCGAGGCACAGGCGGCGCACTTCACGCTGCCCGACGGCGAGGTGGTGCAGGTGGGCTACTCGCGCCTGCGCGACGACGCCGGCCTGGACTGGCAGGTGATGGTGGCGGTGCCGCGCGACGATTTCGTGCAGGGCGTGCAGGCCGGCTTTCGGCGCAGCCTGTGGCTGGGCATCGGTGCCGCGGTGGTGGTGACGCTGCTGGGCCTGTGGATCGTGGCCACCATCACGCGCGAGCTGCGCCAGGTGGCCGATGCCGCCACGCGCCTGGGCGAGGGCGCGCTGGACACGCCGCTGCACAGCAACCGCCGTGACGAGCTGGGGCAGCTGGTGCGCAGCTTTGCCGCCATGCGCTCGCGGCTGCTGACCGACCCGCTGACCCATCTGGCCAACCGCACCGCGCTGCAGCGCCGCATCGAGCAGCGGCTGCAACGCCACCGCCGTCGCGACGACAGCAGTCCCTTCGCCCTGCTCTTCATCGACTTCAACCACTTCAAGGCCATCAACGACCGCCATGGCCATGACGTGGGCGACGCCGTGCTGCGCGAGATGGCCGAGCGACTGAGCGGCGCCGTGCGCGCGCTTGACCTCGTCGCACGCTACGCCGGCGACGAATTCGTGGTGCTGCTGGACGGCATCGGCGGGCGGGCCGACGCCGAGGCCGTGCGCGAGCACCTGGACCAGCTGCTGCGCCAGCCGCTGCAGGCGCTGCCGCCCGGCACGGCCGATGCCGCAGCCCCCGAAGGCGCGGCCATCGGCCTGGCAGTCTGTCCCGACGACGGCGAGGATGCCGACGCGCTGATCCGCCACGCCGACGCCGACATGTACCGGCGCAAGCCCGGGTAGCCCCGCTCCTTACAATCGGGCATGCCCGAAACCGCCTACACCCGCGGTGCGGC
This sequence comes from Burkholderiaceae bacterium, assembly GCA_024235855.1. Classification (GTDB taxonomy): domain Bacteria; phylum Pseudomonadota; class Gammaproteobacteria; order Burkholderiales; family Burkholderiaceae_C; genus Rubrivivax. The sequence goes on along the minus strand of JACKLN010000003.1, from coordinate 351,910 downwards.
CCTGCCCGCGCTGCTTGCCCGCCGCATCGCCATCATCGACGGCGCGATGGGCACGATGATCCAGCGCCACGCGCTGACCGAGGCCGACTTCCGCGACACGCGCCTGGCCGATCACCCGAAGGACCTGAAGGGCAACAACGACCTGCTGGTGCTGACCCGGCCCGACGTGATCCGCAGCATCCACGACGCCTACCTGGCCGCTGGCGCCGACATCATCGAGACCAACACCTTCGGCGCCACGTCGATCGCGCAGGAAGACTACGCGCTGGCCCCGCTGGCGCGCGAGATGAACGTGGCCGCCGCGCGCATCGCGCGCGAGGCGGCCGATGCCGCGTCCACACCGGAGTGGCCGCGCTTCGTGGCCGGTGCGCTGGGCCCGACGCCGCGCACCGCGAGCATCAGCCCCGACGTCAACGACCCCGGCGCGCGCAACGTGAGCTTCGACGAGCTGCGTGCCGCCTACCGTGAACAGGCCGAAGGCCTGCTCGAGGGCGGCGTGGACCTGTACCTGGTCGAGACCATCTTCGACACGCTCAATGCCAAGGCCGCCATCTTCGCGCTCGACGAGCTGATGGCCGACACCGGCGAGCGGCTGCCGGTGATCCTCAGCGGCACCGTCACCGACGCCTCGGGCCGCATCCTCAGCGGGCAGACGGTGCCGGCCTTCTGGCATTCGGTGCGCCACGCGCGGCCGCTGGCCGTGGGCCTGAACTGCGCGCTCGGCGCGGCGCTGATGCGCCCGTACATCGAGGAACTGGGCAAGGTGGCGGCCGACACCTACATCAGCTGCTACCCCAACGCCGGCCTGCCGAACCCGATGAGCGAGACCGGTTTCGACGAGACGCCACCGGTCACCGCCGGCCTGATGGCCGAGTTCGCCAAGGCCGGTTTCCTGAACATCGCCGGCGGCTGCTGCGGCACCACGCCGGAACACATCGCGGCCATCCGCCAGCAGGTCTCGGCCTACCGGCCGCGCTCGCGCCACGACCCGCTGTTCAGCGGCCTGCTGGCCGCCTGAACCGCGTGCATTCGTTTTCAAGGAGATCCTGATGTTCGACGAACTGGATGATGGCGCCCGCACCGGCGTCTGGGTGGCCCTGGGGGTCGTGGCCTTCGTGCTCTTCGGCCTGCTGGGCGGCCTGGCAATCCGGCAAATCAAGCCAGCCGCCGCGCCGGTGGCCACCGCCGCGGCCCCGGCTGCCGCGGTGGACCTCGACGCGCTGCTCGACCTGCCGCTGGCCGGCGACCTGGCCGGCACGCTGTTCTTCGAGGTCGGCCAGTCCGGGCTCACGCAGGCCGACGGGCCGGCGGTGCTGGCGGCCATTCGCGGTGCGGCCGATGCCGCGCCGGCGCGCCGGCTGGTGATCTCCGGCTTCCACGACGCCAGCGGCGACCCGCAGATGAACCACGACCTGGCCAAGCAGCGCGCCATCGCCGTGCGTGATGCGCTCGTCGGCGCCGGCGTGGCGCGCGAGCGCCTGCAGCTGCGCAAGCCGGCGTCCACCGACGGTGGCAGCCCCGACGACCCGCAGGCGCGTCGCGTCGAGGTGCACCTGGTCGACTGAGCCCCGCTGCCCGGCACGAGCCGGGCGGCCGCTCAGTACGTGGGCGGCTCCGCCGGCGGCGGCGCCACGCCGATGGGCGCGAACGGCCCACGGCCGCTGGCGGCGGTGAGCAGCCCCAGCACGCGCCCAGGCTCCGGACCCACCTGGTCCCAGCCGAAGCGCCAGGTCCAGTTCGGGCCACCCAGCGTGCCCGGCGTGTTCATGCGCTGGTCGCTGCCCAGGCCGAGCACGTCCTGCAGCGGGAAGATAGCCAGGTTGGCCACCGAATTGAGCGCGGCGCGGATCATCGCCCAGTGCACGTCGTGCTCGCCGCAGGCCAAGTAGGTGCCGGCGAAGCGGCGTTCCTGGTCCTTGGCGCTGCGCCACCAGCCCAGCGCGGTGTCGTTGTCGTGGGTGCCGGTGTAGACCACGGTGGCGCGCTCGTACATGTGGGGCAGGAACTCGTGGTCGCCGCCGCCGCCGAAGGCGAACTGCAGGATCTTCATGCCCGGGTAGCCGCAGCCCTGGCGCAGCGCGTGCACGTCAGGCGTGATGTAGCCCAGGTCCTCGGCGACGATGGGCAGCGTGCCCAGTTCGGCGGCGATGGCGTCGAACAGCGCCTGCCCCGGGCCCTTGAGCCAGCGGCCCTGCTGCGCCGTGGGGCTATCGGCCGGGATCTCCCAGTAGCCGGCAAAGCCGCGGAAGTGGTCGATGCGGAACACGTCGGCCTGGTGCAGCATGCGCTTCACGCGCGCCGTCCACCAGGCGTAGCCTTCCTTCTTCATGCGGTCCCAGCGGTACAGCGGGTTGCCCCAGCGCTGGCCCAGCGGGCCCAGGTCGTCGGGCGGCACACCGGCGACGACCTTCGGCTGGAAGTCCTTGTCCAGCAGGTACAGGTCGGGCCGGCTCCAGCAGTCGGCGCTGTGGTGGGCGATGAAGATGGGCAGGTCGCCCATCAGGTGGATGCCCCGGGTGTTGCAGTAGGCCTTGAGCAGCGCCGCCTGGGTGTCGAAGCACCACTGCACCCACTGCCAGAAGCCGATCTCGGCGGCGTGTTCGGCACGCGCCTGCTTCATGGCCGCCGCCTTGCGTGAGGCCAGCGGCGCGGCCCACTGCCACCAGGGCTGACCGCCGTGGGCCGTCTCCAACGCCATGAACAGGGCGTAATCGTCCAGCCAGCCGGCCTGCTCGGCGGCGTAGTTGGCCAGTGCGGCACGGTCGGCGTCGCTGGCGCCGGCACCAAAGCCGGCGTATGCCGCGCGCAGCTGCGCCATGCGCCAGGGCACGACGCGACCGAAGTCCACGCGCTGCGGGTCGAAGCCGCCCTTCGGCAGCGTGGGCTCGGGCAGCCAGCCCTTTTCCACCAGCGGTTCCAATGCCACCATCAGCGGGCTGCCGGCGAAGGCGGAGACGCTCTGGTAGGGCGAGTCCCCCGGCCCGATCGGCGTGGTGGGCAACCACTGCCACAGGCGCTGGCCGGCGCCGGCCAGCCAGTCGGCGAAGTGGTAGGCGCCGGGGCCGAAGTCGCCGATGCCGTGGGGGCCGGGCAGGGAGGTGACGTGCAGCAGCACGCCGCTGGCGCGTTGGTTCAGGTCCATCGTGGCTCGCGAGGCGGATGAGGGGGTCGGTCAGTCGGTGTCGTGCAGCAGCACCACCGTCCACGGCGGCACCACCAGCGGTGTGTGCGCCGGTGGCTCGCCGGCGGGCAGTTCGCCGCTGCTGTCCAGCGCCAGGGTCCAGCGGTAGGCCGGCAGCGTGAACGGTGTCGGCTGGTCTTCCGGGTTGAAGAGCAGCAGCACGCGGTGGCCCTGGCCGGGGCTGATCTGGCAGGCGAAGGCGTGTTCGTGCGGGCTGTGCCAGTCGCCGTCGATCATCGGCCGGCCGCCGGGACGCAGCCAGACGATGGCGCAGTCGTCGCCGCAGCAGGGGCCGGGCGCGTACCAGCGGTCGTGGTGCAGCGCCGGCAGCGCGCGGCGCAGCGCGATGCAGCGCGCGGCGAAGGCGCGCAGGTCGGCATCGGCGTTCGCCCAGTCCAGCCAGCCGGTGGGGTTGTCCTGGTTGTACGCGTTGTTGTTGCCGCCCTGGCTGTTGGCGATCTCGTCGCCGGCGCAGAACATGGGCGTGCCCTGGGCGAAGGCCAGCGTGGCCAGCATGGCGCGGCGCACGCGGTCGCGGCGCAGGCGGATCGCCGGGTCGGCGGTGGGCCCTTCGACGCCGAAGCTGGCGGCCGGCTCGCCGTCGCGGCCGTCGCGGTTGTGCTCGCCGTTGGCCTCGTTGTGCTTGCGGTCGTAGCTGGTCAGGTCGGCCAGCGTGAAGCCGTCGTGCACGGCGATGAAGTTGACCGACGCGCTGGGCCGGCGCTGGCCATGGTGGAAGAGGTCGCTGCTGGCGGTGAAGCGGCGCGCGAAGTCGCCCCGGTGCACGCCGCGCCGCAGCCAGTAGCGGCGCACGGTGTCGCGGAACTGGTCGTTCCATTCCAGGAAGCGTCCCGGGAAGCGTCCCATCTGGTAGCCGTCATAGGCCGCGTCCCAGGGTTCGGCGATCAGGTGCACGCGGGCCAGCACCGGGTCCTGCCTCAGCGCGGTGAAGAAGGCGGCGTTGGGGTCGAAGCCATGCGCGGTGCGGCCGAGCACCGGCGCGAGATCGAAGCGGAAGCCGTCCACGCCATAGGCTTCGACCCAGTGGCGCAGCGAGTCGAGCACGAACTGCGTGACCCGCGGGTGCGCCACGTTGAGCGTGTTGCCGCAGCCGGTGAGGTTCTCGCAGCGACCCCGGTTGTCGGGCGCCAGCCGGTACCAGCTGGCGTGGTCCAGCCCGCGCCAGCTGAGCGTGGTGCCGTGTTCGTCGCCTTCGGGCGTGTGGTTGTAGACCACGTCGAGCACCACCTCCAGGCCGTGGGCGTGCAGCGTGTCGACCATCTGGCGGAACTCGGCAGCCACCGCGGCGGGGTCGACGTCACCCGAGCGGGCGCAAGCGGCGTAGCGCGGGCTGGGGCAGAAGAAGCCCAGCGTGTTGTAGCCCCAGTGGTTGACGGCACCGCGCGCGGCCAGCGCCGGCTCGTCCAGCGCGTAGAACACCGGCAGCAGCGACAGCGTGGTGACGCCCAGCGCCTGGAAGTGCGCGATGGCCGCCGGGTGCGCCAGGCCCGCGTAGGTGCCGCGCAGCGCCTCCGGGATGTCCGGGTGCTGCATCGAGAAGCCCTTGACGTGCAGCTCCAGCAGCACCAGGTCGGACACCGCGTGCCGCGGCGGCGTGCTGGCCGGCGGCGGCAACGGCGCGGGCACGCGCGCCTTCAGGGCCCAGGCGGCGTTGTCGCGGGCGTCGAAGCTGCTGGCGTTGTCCGGGTGGCCGGGTTCGTAGCCGTGGTGCTCCGGCCGCCAGACGTGGGTGCCGACGATCTCGCGCGCCCACGGGTCCAGCAGCAGCTTGTGCGGGTTGAAGCGATGGCCCTGCTCCGGCGCATAGGGACCATGCGCACGCAGGCCGTAGACCAGGCCCGGCCCGGCGCCCGGGAGGAAGCCGTGGAAGACACCGTCGTGCGGGCCGTGCAGCGCCAGACGCTTCAGTTCGGCGCGGCCATGGGCACTGAACAGGCAGAGTTCGATGCGCGTGGCGTGTTCGCTGAAGACGGCGACGTTCACGCCGCCGTCGCGCGCCACGGCACCGAAGGGCTCGTGGCGGCCTTCGTCCAGGGCATCGGGGAACATTTCTGGCACCGGCATCATGCGGGGGCCAGGAACAGGGTGGCCAGCGGCGGCAGCGTCAGGGCCAGCGACTGCGCCCGCCCATGCGCCTGCACCGGCTGCACGTCGACCACACCACCGTTGCCCAGGTTGCTGCCGCCGTAGAAGGCGGAATCCGTGTTCAGCAGTTCACGCCACTGCAGCGCGCCCTCCGGTACACCGAGGCGGAAGCCGTGTCGCGGCACCGGCGTCATGTTGCAGACCACGATCACCGGGCGACCCGTCTCGTCCTTTCGCAGCCAGGCGTAGACCGACAGCGCGCGCTCGTCGGCCGCCAGCCACTCGAAGCCATGCCCGTCGCAGTCCAGCCGGTGCAGCGCAGGCTGCTCCTGGTAGAGCCGGTTGAGGTCGCGCACCAGCTGCTGCACGCCGGCGTGCGCGGGCAGCTGCAGGTCGCCCCAGGGCAGTTCCGCGTCGTGGTTCCACTCGCTGCGCTGGCCCCATTCCTGGCCCATGAACAGCAACTTCTTGCCCGGGTGACCCCACATGAAGCCGTAGTAGGCGCGCAGGTTGGCAAAGCGCTGCCACTCGTCGCCCGGCATCTTGCCCAGGAGAGAGCCCTTGCCGTGCACCACCTCGTCGTGCGAGAGCGGCAGCACGAAGTTCTCGCTGAAGGCGTAGACCAGGCCGAAGGTCATGCGGTCGTGGTGCCAGGGACGGTGCACCGGATCCTCGGCCATGTACTTCAGCGTGTCGTGCATCCAGCCCATGTTCCACTTGTAGTGGAAGCCCAGGCCCCCCAGGTACGTGGGCGCGGACACGCCGGGGAAGGCAGTGCTCTCCTCGGCCAGTGTGATGGCGCCGGGGCACTCGCTGCCCAGCACCTCGTTGACACGGCGCAGCAGCGCGATGGCCTCGAGGTTCTCGCGCCCGCCGTGCACGTTGGGGATCCACTCGCCGGCTTTGCGCGAATAGTCGCGGTAGAGCATGGACGCCACGGCGTCCACGCGCAGCCCGTCGGCGCCCATGCGCTCGCACCAGTACAGCGCACTGCCGGCCAGGAAGTTGCGCACCTCGTGCCGGCCGAAGTTGTAGATCAGGGTGTTCCAGTCGCGGTGGAAACCCTCGCGCGGGTCGGCGTACTCGTACAGCGGTGTGCCGTCGAACTTCGCCAGGCCATGGGCATCGGACGGAAAGTGCGCCGGCACCCAGTCCAGGATCAGGCCGACGCCGGCGGCCCGGCAGGCCTGCACGAAACGCGCGAAGCCGGCCGCGTCGCCGAAGCGCGAGGTGGGCGCGTAGAGCCCCAGCGTCTGGTAGCCCCAGCTGCCGTCGAAGGGATGTTCAGTGACCGGCAGCAGCTCCAGGTGCGTGAAGCCCAGATCAGCGGCATAGGCCGGCAGCGTGGCGGCCAGCGTGTCCCAGTCGTGGAACGAGCCGTCGGGGTGGCGCCGCCAGGAGCCCAGATGCACCTCGTAGATGCTGACCGGCGCCTGGCGTGCGTTCGCCTCGGCGCGACCTGGCGGGAGCGGTTGGGGCGGCGGCAGCGGCCCGGCCACGACGCTGGCGGTCTCGGGCCGGTTCTGCGCGGCACGGGCGTAGGGGTCGCCCTTGAGTGGCAGCACGGCACCGTCGGGCGTGCGGATCTCGAACTTGTAGCGGTCACCCGGGGTGGCGTGCGGCACGAACAGTTCCCACACGCCGCTGGCGCCTCGCGTGCGCATGGGGTGGCGGCGGCCGTCCCAGCCGTTGAGGTCGCCGACGACGCTGACGCGCGCGGCGTTGGGCGCCCAGACGGCGAAGCGCACGCCGTCGACGGCGTAGACGCCTTCACCCAGCGTCAGCGGGTGCGCACCCAGCACCTCGAAGGGCCGCAGATGCGTGCCCTCCATCAGGTAGTGCAGGTCGGCATCGGCGATCAGCGTTCCGATGCGGTAGGGGTCGGCCAGGCGCTGCGTGTGGCCGGCAGCCCAGGTGACGCCGAGCCGGTAGTCGAAGGGCGTGCGGCGGCGCGGCACCACGCCTTCGAAGAGGCCGTCCTCGTGGCGACGATCCAGCTCGGCGAGCGTGCGGCCGGTCTTCGTCTCGACGACGTCGACCTTGCAGGCGCCAGGCAACCAGGCGCGCACCCACAGCCGCCGCTGGGCGTCGGCGTGCATGCCCAGCACCGCAAACGGGTCGACGGTGGCGGGCGTCGCGCAGGGCGTGGAGGTCGGCGTCGCTGATCATGGCTTCACGGTCGACAAGCCGTGAGTGTCTGCGATCGACCCGGAGCGGACGATCGTTGGCCCATCACCGCCGCCGTTCAGCGTGGCCGGGTCCGGGCAGGCGTTCTCCGGCCCACGCTCGCGGGGCGCTTCCCCGGCTCGCGCACCGACGGCGGCTTCAACACCGGCGTCGGTGTGTCGCCGACGAGGCGACCGCGAATGGGGCCTGCGCCCGCCCACCGCGGCCGGACTTCGCAGCGCCGAGGCGCCGGCCCCAGGCAGGGTGTCGCAGGGTGGCGGTGGCGCTGCGGGCGCAGGCCCCCCGCGGTCGCCTGGCCGCTGACGCACCACGGTCGGCGTTGAAGCCTCGGCCGAGGATGAGCCAAGGCAGCGCCCCGCGAGCGTGGGCCGGCGAACGCGGGCGACGCCGCCACCCTGCTGCAGCGGCAGTGGAGCGCGAGGACCACGTGCACTCGAACATGGAGGACCGCAGCGGCTCGGCGCCGGTCACTGCCCCGGCGCCCTGCCCCACACCTGTTCCACGTACTCCCGGATCGTCCGGTCCACGCTGAAGTGCCCCATGCCGGCGATGTTGTGCAGCGCCATCGCCTGCCAGGCTGCCGGGTCGCGGTACAGCGCATCCACGCGCTGCTGCGTGCGCACGTAGTCGGCGAAGTCGGCCATCAGCAGGTAGGGGTCGCGCTGCAGCAGGTTCTGCACCAGGCTGCGGTAGCGCTCCGGCTCGGCGGGGGAGAAGCTGCCGTCGCCGATGGCGTCCACCACCGCGCGCAGCTGCGGGTTCTCCTCCACGTACAGGCGCGGGTCGTAGCCCAGCTGCTTCATGCGTGCGACGGCGTCGGCGCGCAGGCCGAAGATGAACAGCCGGTCTTCGCCGATGGCCTGCGCCATCTCGATGTTGGCGCCGTCCCAGGTGCCGATGGTCAGCGCGCCGTTGAGCGCGAACTTCATGTTGCCGGTGCCGGAAGCTTCCGTGCCGGCGGTGGAGATCTGCTCCGACAGGTCGGCCGCCGGGATGATGGCCTCGGCCAGGCTGACGCCGTAGTTGGGCAGGAAGACGACCTTGAGCCTGTCGCCCACACGCGGGTCGCTGTTGACCACGCGCGCCACGTCGTGGATCAGCTGGATGGTCAGCTTGGCAGCATGGTAGGCCGACGCCGCCTTGCCGGCGAAGATCACCGTGCGCGGCACCCAGTCGGCGTCAGGGTCCGCCACGATGGCCTGCCAGCGCGCGATGACGTGCAGCACGTTGAGCAGCTGGCGCTTGTACTCGTGGATGCGCTTGATCTGCACGTCGAACAGGCTGGCGGGGTCGACCTGCACGCCGGTGTCCTGCGCGATGCGCGCGGCCAGCGCCCGCTTGTTGGCCAGCTTGATCTTCGCCGCCGCGGTGCCCAGGCGCTTCTGGCCGGCCAGGGCGTGCAGTTGCTGCAGCTGCGACAGGTCGCTGCGCCAGCCGCTGCCGATCTGCTCGTCCAGCCAGCCCGCCAGCCCGCGGTTGGCCTGCGCCAGCCAGCGGCGCGGCGTGACGCCGTTGGTCACGTTCAGGAAGCGCTCGGGCCACAGCCGCGCGTAGTCGGCGAAGATGGTCTGCACCATCAGGTCGGAATGCAGTGCCGAGACGCCGTTGACCTTGTGCGACGCCAGGATGGCCAGCGACGCCATGCGCGCGCGGCGCTCGTGGCCTTCGTGCCCCTCGTCGATCAGCGACACGCGCTGCACCAGCGCCTCGTCACCCGGGAAGCGGGCGCGGACGTGTGCCAGGAAGCGGCGGTTGATCTCGTAGAGGATCTCCAGGTGCCGCGGCAGCAGCTCCTCCAGCATCGCCACCGGCCAGGTCTCCAGCGCCTCGGGCATCAGCGTGTGGTTGGTGTAGCTGGTGGCCTCGGTGGTCACGCGCCAGGCGCTGTCCCAGCCCAGGCCGTGCTCGTCCAGCAGCAGCCGCATCAGCTCGGCCGGGGCCAGCGCCGGATGGGTGTCGTTGAGGTGCACCGCGTTGCGGCGGCCGAAGCCGGTGATGTCGCCCGGGTGCTCGCGCTGGTCGCGGGCCAGCATGTCCTGCAGCGACGCGCTGACGAGGAAGAACTCCTGCCGCAGCCGCAGCCGCCGGCCCTGCGGCGTGCTGTCGTCGGGGTAGAGCACCCAGTTCAGCGCGTCGGCCTCCTGCTTGTGCTGGGCGCTGGCCTCGTGCGCGCCGCGGCAGAAGGCGGCGAAGTCGATCGGCCGCGCTGCCTGCGCGCGCCACTGGCGCAGCGTGCTCACGTGCGCGGTGCCATGGCCGGGCACGACGAAGTCGCAGGCCTGGGCCAGCACCAGCTCGGCCGGCTCCCAGCGGCGCAGGCCGCCGGCGTGGGAGACCATGCCGCCGAAGCCGACCTCGTAACGCAGTTCGGGCCGCACCAGTTCCCAGGGGTTGCCGTGCTCCAGCCAGGGGTCGGGCAGTTCCACCTGCCGGCCGTCGTGGATGGCCTGGGCGAACATGCCGTGCTCGTAGCGCAGGCCGTAGCCGAAGCTGGCAGTTCCAGTGCGGCGAACGCGTCGAGGAAACAGGCCGCCAGCCGCCCCAGGCCGCCGTTGCCCAGCGCCGCGTCGGGCTCGTGGCCACGCACCGCGTCCAGCGCCGGGGCGCCCTGGCCGAGTGCGGCGCGCGCACCTCGTCGCGCAGGCCCAGGGCGTCGAGCGCGTTGTCCAGCGCGCGGCCCATCAGGAACTCCATCGACAGGTAGTGCACCCGGCGCCCGCCGGTGCGGCGCGCATCGGCCGCCTGCGTGGCGGCCCAGCGGTCGCCCAGCAGGGTGCGCACCGCCGCGGCCACCGCGGCCAACGACGCGGCCGCACTGCCGCGGTCGCTGCGCTGGGCCAGTTCGCGCGCCACCAGGCGGCGGAACTCGGCCTGCTCGCGGGTCAGTGCGGTCTCGGGCGTGGCGGGGGTGGTGACGGCCATGGACTTCTCTCCTTTGGAGCGGAAGTATCAACAGCAGGGCATGTTTGTGTAGTTGTACTACACGCGTAGTTTGTCGATGACGCTAACTTATTGATTTCAAATGGTTCAATGCTCAGCCTGTGGTGGAAAACCCGCTGTCTCTGTTCGGCAACGTTTGTATATTCTCTACATCCTTCGGGATCAGCAGGGGTGTTCAGGTGGCAGATGTCCGGCTCGTGAAGGTGCAGAAGGCCTACGGCGACGTGCAGGTCCTGCGCGACATCGACCTGGAGATCCGCGACGGCGAGTTCATGGTCTTCGTCGGGCCTTCGGGCTGCGGCAAGAGCACGCTGCTGCGCACCATCGCCGGGCTGGAGGAGATCACCGGCGGCCAGCTGTGGATCGGCCCGCGCGAGGTGCACGACGTGCCGCCCGCCGAGCGCGGTGTGGCCATGGTGTTCCAGAGCTACGCGCTGTACCCGCACATGAACCTGTACGAGAACATGGCTTTCGGCCTGAAGCTCGCCAAGGTGCCCAAGGCGGAGATCGACAGCGCCGTGCGCAACGCCGCGCGCATCCTGCACATCGAGCACCTGCTGGAGCGCAAGCCCAAGGACCTGTCCGGCGGCCAGCGCCAGCGCGTAGCCATCGGCCGCGCCATCGTCCGCCAGCCCGAGGTCTTCCTGTTCGATGAGCCGCTGAGCAACCTCGACACCGCGCTGCGCGTGAAGATGCGCTACGAGTTCGCCAAGCTGCACGAGCAGTTGAAGACCACCATGGTCTACGTCACCCACGACCAGGTGGAAGCGATGACGCTTGCCGACCGCATCGTGGTGCTCAGCGCCGGCCGCATCGAGCAGGTGGGCGCGCCGCTGGAACTCTACGAACACCCCTGCAACCTGTTCGTGGCCGGCTTCATCGGCAGCCCGGGCATGAACTTCATCCGCGCCGAGGCCGAGAGTGCCGACGCGCAGCAGGTCACCGTGACGCTGCCCGACGGCGCCCGCGTGCGCTGCACGGTCGACGGCACGGGCGTGAAGCGCGGCGAACAGCTCACCCTGGGCATCCGGCCGGAACATCTGGTGGTGGGTGCGGCCGACAACGTGCTGACCGCGCGCGTGAACTTCGTCGAATCGCTCGGTGGCACCACCTACGCCTATGCCGATTTCCCGGGCATGAAGGACGACGAGGCACTGACCGTGGAGCTCGACGGCGCCCTGCGCCCGAGCGCCGGCGACGCGCTGACGCTCGGCGCACCGGCCGAACGCTGCCACCTCTTCGACGGCCAGGGCCGCGCCTTGCACCGTCTGGTGGCACCAGCGGCCGTGGCCACGCCAGCCCAGGCGGCCTGATGCGACACCTGCTGGCCGCGGCGGCGCTGGCCGCGCTGGTCGTGCCGTGGGCCGCGCCTGCACAGGCGCAGGACGCGCCGCGCCTGCTGGTCTGGATCAACGGCGACAAGGGCTACGACGGCCTGCAGCAGGTGGGCGACGCCTTCACCGCCGCCACCGGCGTGCCGGTGGTCGTGCAGCACCCGGAGGGCGCGCCCGACAAGTTCCAGGCCGCCGCCGCCGCCGGCAAAGGGCCCGGACATCTTCTGCTGGCCGCACGACCGCGTGGGCGAATGGGCCAAGTCGGGCCTCATCGTGCCGGTGCGTCCGGGCCCGGCCATCCGCGCGGCGGTCGAGGATTCGGCCTGGCAGGCCTTCACCTACCGCGGCAAGCTCTGGGGCTACCCCATCGCCATCGAGGCCATCGGCCTGATCGTCAACCGCGCGCTGGTGCCGGATCCGCCCGCCACCTGGGACGCCGTCTTCGCGCTCGACCGGCAGCTGCAGGCGCAGGGGAAGAAGGCCATCCTGTGGGACTACAACAAGTCGTTCTTCACCTGGCCGCTGCTGGCCGGGCCGGGCGGCGTCGTGTTCGAACGTGATGCGAGTGGCGACTACGACCCGCTGAAGGTGGGCGTGAACAACGCCGGCGCCCTGCAGGGCGCCACATTGCTCAGGCGCCTGATCGACGAGGGCGTGATGCCGCGCGGCGCGCGCTACTCCGACATGGAGGCGCAGTTCGCCAGCGGCCAGGTGGCGATGATGATCTCCGGCCCCTGGGCCTGGGACAACGCGAAGAAGGCGAAGATCGACTTCGCCGTGGCGCCGATCCCGGCCCTGGACGGGCACGCCGCCAAGCCCTTCGTCGGCGTGCTGGGCTGCATGATCAGCGCGCCCAGCCGCGTCAAGGACATCGCGCGCGAGTTCCTGGAGCAGCACCTGCTGAAGGTGGAGAGCCTGAAGACCGTGTCGGCCGACGTGCCGCTGGGCACGCCGGCCAACAAGGCCTACTACGCCGAGCTGGCGGCCGACCCGGCGATCCGCGCCACCATGGCCAACGCGCTGGCCGGCGAGGCCATCCCCAACATCCCGGAGATGCAGCGCTTCTTCCCGGCGATGGACGCGGCGCTGGAGGCCATCACCCAGGGCCGGCAGTCGCCGAAGGACGCGCTGGACGGCGCGGCAGCGCGGATGCGTTCGCGATGATGGGCCGCATCGTCACCACCGTGGCGGCACTGGCCCTGCTGTGGCTGGTCTACGCCACGCACATGGCCGGGCAGGCCGTGGCCGCCGTGGCGCTGCTGGTGCTGGGCGGCAGCGCGCTGTGGGTCTATGCCGTGTCGCGCAGCCTGGCCTGGAAGTACCTGTACCCGGGCGTGGTGGGCATGCTGGTGTTCGTGGCCTTTCCGCTGCTGTACACGGTGCAGATCGGCTTCACCAACTACTCGTCCAACCACCTGCTGACCGAGGACCGCGCGCGCGCCTACCTGCTGGACCAGCACGGCTTCGACGAGACGCGGCTCCATGCCTTCACGCTGCATGCCGGCGATCGGGTGCAGCTGACCGGGCCCGACGGCGCGCGCTGGGTGACGGCGCTGGGCGGCGATGGCGCGCTGCAGCCCGCCGCGGCCGACCTGGGCCCGGCGCTGTCGATGCGCGAGGTGATCGCCCGCCGTGACGCACTGATGGCGCTGCAGCCGCGCCTGCCCGACGGCACCGTGCTGGCCTACGCCGGCCTGCGCGAATACGGCGTGAAGACGCCGGACTGGCGCGCGGCACCCGACGGCGCGCTGCAGGAGACCGCCACCGGCACCATCTACACGCCCGATCGCGAGACCGGCTACTTCACCGGGCCGGGCGGGCAGACACTGCAGCCCGGCTTCACCGTGGGCATCGGTTTCGCCAACTACCAGCGCATGCTGCTGGACAGCGACTTCCGCGGCCCCTTCGTCTCCATCTTCGTGTGGACGGTGATGTTCTCGGCGCTGACGGTGCTGTTCGCCACCGTCATCGGCATGGCGCTGGCGGTGGCGCTGGAGTGGCCGGCACTCAAGGGCCGCGCGGTCTACCGCACGCTGCTGTTCCTGCCGTATGCGGTGCCGGGCTTCATCAGCATCCTGGTCTTCAAGGGCCTGTTCAACCAGAACTTCGGCGAGATCAACGCCATCCTGGACGCGCTCTTCGGCGTGCGCCCGGCCTGGTTCGCCGACCCCACGCTGGCGCGCACGATGCTGCTGATCGTGAACACCTGGCTGGGTTACCCGTACATCATGATCCTGTGCACCGGGCTGCTGAAGTCGGTGCCCGGCGACCTCTACGAAGCCAGCGCGCTGGCCGGTGCATCGCCGTGGGTGAACTTCAGCAAGATCACCGCGCCGCTGATCATCAAGCCGCTGACGCCGCTGCTGATCAGCGCCTTCGCCTTCAACTTCAACAACTTCGTGCTCATCAGCCTGCTCACCGACGGGCGGCCGGACTACCTGAACACCAAGCTGCCCGCCGGCACCACCGACATCCTGGTCAGCTACACCTACCGCATCGCCTTCACCGACGCCGGCGCGAACTTCGGGCTGGCGGCGGCGATCTCCACGCTGATCTTCGCGATGGTGGCGTTGATGGCGCTGGTGCAGCTGAGGTTGACAAAGGCGGGGGCATCCAAGTGACGGCTCTCGACCCTGAGCGGACGTTCACTGCCTTTGCTTTCGACGGCCGAGGCGGCAAGGCGGCGGCGGGTTGGCCTGTGGCGCTTAGGTCGAGCGGTCTCCGCTGCGCTCCGACGTCCACGGCCGGGCTTGCAGGCCCGGCCGGCTGCGCGAGGCGCGGAACCGTCCACAGTGGACGGTTCCACGTCCACGCTCCGCCCCTGCGCTTCTCGGTCTCATGGCCCGCGGCCGAACTCACTTCGCTCACTGCGTTCGCTGCGTTCGGACGGCGTCCGCGAGTCAGTGCACGAAGCGCGCTGGCGCGCGCGGCCATGAGCCCTGCGATGCTCGGCGCTCTCATGCGCGCCACAGGCCAACCCGCCACCGCTGTTCCGGACGCACAGACGCCCGGCGCTGACCCACCCTGCGTCCGCGCGCGCAGGAGCCCATTCAGCAGGCCGACTCGTCAAGCATGCTGGAGTCCCCCTCCCGGAGTTGAAGCCTGGTCGGTGGAGCCGTCGAGGCATGCCCCGGAGCGTGGGCCGGAGAACGCCTGCCCGGAGCCCACGGCCGCGCTGAACGGCGGACGTTGAAGCAGCCGAAGGCTGCTTCGGGTCGCAACCTGACACTCGACAAGGAGCCCGCTGACATGGCCATCGTCACCGGCAGGAAGCACCAATGGCGCGTCTGGGCGCTGCATGCCGCGCTGTGGGCGCTGCTGGCGCTCACGCTGTTCCCGCTGCTGGCGGTCATCAGCATCTCGCTGCGGCCGGGCAACTTCGCCACCGGCAGCCTGATCCCCAGCGAGATCAGCCTGGAACACTGGAAGCTCGCGCTGGGCATCCCCACGGTGGATGCGCAAGGCAACCTCGTGCAGCCGCCGTTCCCCGTGCTGCTGTGGCTGTGGAACTCGGTGAAGATCGCCTTCGTCTCTGCAGCGCTCATCGTCACCCTCAGCGCCACGGCCGCCTACGCCTTCGCGCGCATGCGGTTCGCGCACAAGGGGCTCATCCTCAACGGCATGCTGGTGCTGCAGATGTTCCCGGTGGCCGTGGCGCTGGTGGCCATCTACGCCATCTTCGAGGGCATTGGCCGCACGATCCCGTGGCTGGGCGTGGAGACGCACGCCGGGCTCATCGTGGCCTACCTGGGCGGCGTGGCCACCCACATCTGGACGATCAAGGGCTACTACGACACCGTGCCCGCCGAGATCGAGGAGAGCGCCAAGGTCGACGGCGCCACGCCCTGGCAGGCCTTCCGCCACGTGCTGCTGCCGATGGCCGTGCCCATCCTGATGGTGGTGTTCGTGCTCGCCTTCATCGGCGTGATCATCGAGTACCCGGTGGCCAGCATCCTGCTGCGCGAGGAGCCCAACCTCACGCTGGCCGTGGGCTCCAAGTTCTTCCTCTACGACCAGCGCTACCTGTGGGGCGACTTTGCCGCGGCGGCCGTGCTGTCGGGCCTGCCGATCACGCTGGTGTTCCTGCTCGCGCAGCGCTGGATCGTCTCGGGCCTGACGGCAGGCGGCGTCAAGGGATGATGCGGCGCATGTTCGCCGCGGTGCTGTTGCAGGCACCGCTGGTGGCCGCTGCCACGGACTGCGCGCCCCACCCGCTGGGCGGCCGCGACCTCTACCTGCGTGGCAGCTTCAACAGCTGGAACGCGGCCGACGCCCAGCGCTTCGTCTGGGCTTGTGACCGCTTCGAGCTCGTCACCCGCCTGCAGGGCGAGCACCGCTTCAAGGTGGCCGACGAAGGCTGGAGCGCCGACGCCGACCTCGGCGGCGCACCCGGCGCGCTGGTGGCGCGCGGCGCCGAGATGCAGCAGCGCTTCGACGGCAGCTACCGCTTCACGCTGGATGCGGCGCGCACGCGGCTGCGCGTGGAGGCCTGCCCCGCGCCGGCGCCGTTCGGCGACACCCTGCTCTTCCTGCGCGGCACCATGAACAACTGGGGCGCGCTGGACGACTTTGCGCTGCAATACCACTGCGACGCCTACTACCTCAACATCAGGTTGCAGGGCCGGCACGAGTTCAAGATCGCCGACGCGGCCTGGTCACCGCGCACCAGCTTCGGTATCGACAAGGGCAACCACGTCGCCACCTTCACCGGCGAACACACGCTGCGCCTGAGCTTCGACGCCCAGGGCCGCCACCACGTGGACGTCGGCCCGCGCCGCTTCGCCGACCCGCAGGCCGCCGCCGTGGATGATCCGGTCGCCCTGGGCCTGCGCTTCGACTCGCGCGATCCGGCGCACAAGGCGCCTTTCGGTGCGCAGCCGGCCGGTACCGCCTTCGACTTCGCCGTCACCGCCCCGGCCGGCGTCGATGCGCTCACGCTCGTCGTCGAACGCCGCCGCCACGAGGGCAACCAGGAGGTGCTCGAGTACACCGAAGCGGCCCGCGTTACCATGCACCGCGTCGAACAAGGCCAGGGCCAGCGCTGGACGGCACGGCACCGCTTCGACAGCGTCGGCATCTGGGGCTACTGGTTCGAGGCCCGCATCGGGGCAAAGACCTTCGCTCTGCAGAACAACGGCGACTCGATCTTCTGGACGCGCGAGAAGGGCAGCGGCGGCCGCGCCAGCGTGGCCGCGCTGCCGGCGTCGCCACGCAGCATCCGCCGCTTCCGGCAGACGGTGTACGCGCCGGACTTCCGCGTGCCCGACTGGGCCGCCGACGCCGTCTACTACTACGTCTTTCCCGAGCGCTTCCGCAACGGCGACACCACCAACGACCCCGTGCCCGGCCGAGACCGCTCCCACCGCGGCACCGTGGAGAAGCACGCGAACTGGCTGGACAAGCCCTTCCGCCCCGGCAGCGGCGACGGCTCCGATGCGCGGCACAACAACGACTTCTTCGGTGGCGACCTCCAGGGCCTGATCGACAGGCTCGACCACATCCAGGCCCTGGGCGCCAACGTCATCTACAGCACGCCGCTGTTCCAGGCCGCCAGCAACCACAAGTACGACACGGCCGACTACCACCGCATCGACCCGGCCTTCGGCACGAACGAAGACTTCACGCGCCTGACGCGCGAGGCCGCCAGGCGCGGCATCCGCGTCGTGGTCGACACCAGCCTCAACCACACCGGTGCCGACTCGCGCTACTTCGACCGCTATGGCCACTTCGGCGGTCAGGGTGCCTACAGCGGCAGCGTGATCCGCCCCGGTTCGCCCTACGCGTCCTGGTACCGATTCGACCCCACGCAGACCGACCCCGACAAGCGCTTCACCGGCTGGGTGGACGTGACCGACCTGCCGGAACTCGACAAGGCCTCGCCGGCCTGGCGCGACTTCGCCTACCGCGCACCGGACTCCGTGACCAAGCGCTGGCTGGACGCCGGCGCTGCCGGCTGGCGCATGGACGTCGCGCCCTGGGTGCCCGACGATTTCTGGCGCGAGTGGCGCGCCGCGCTCAAGGCGCACCGGCCCGACGCCATCACCATCGCCGAGACCTGGTTCGACGCCGCGAAGTACTTCCTCGGCGACACCTTCGACTCGACGATGAACTACATCTTCCGCAACACCGCGCTGGCCTATGCGGCCGGCGGTGATGCGCGGGAACTCGTCGGCAACCTGGAACTGATGCGCGAGCACTACCCGCCGCAGGCCCTGCACGCGCTGATGAACCTGCTCTCCAGCCACGACCAGGCGCGCAGTCTGCACGTGCTGGGCTGGCACGACGACGCCGACGCGGCGCAGGCGCGCGAGGCCAAGGCCCGCTACCGCGTGGCCCTGCTGCTGCAGATGACCTGGCCCGGTGCGCCGGCCGTGTACTACGGCGACGAGGTGGGCCTGGGCGGTGGCGACGACCCCGACAACCGCCGCCCCTTCCCCTGGGCCGACCTCGGTGGCCAGCCCGACGAGGCGATGCACGCCGAGTTCAAGCGCCTGATCGCACTGCGCCACGCGCTGCCGGTGCTGCGCCGCGGTGAACTGGGCGCGCCGCTGCACGTGGACCCACACGTGATGGCCTGGCCGCGCCGGCTGGGCGACAGCTTCGCCGTCACCGCGACCAACAACGCGGCCGAGCCGCGCACCGTCACGCTCACGCTGCCAGCCGGCAGCCCGCGGGTCTTCGAGGACCGGCTGGACGGCTCGCGGCACGACGCCGTCGATGGCCGGCTGACCGTGACCCTGCCCGCGCGCTGGGGCCGCGTGCTGGTCGGGGCAGCTGTCGCGCAACGGCCTTAAGACGGCCCTAAGCCGGCGCCGCGACGATGCGGCGCATGGACACACCACGCACCCTTTCCCTCCGCACCGCAGGGCTTGCACTGGCCCTGGCCGGCATGACTGGTCTGGCTGCGGCGGCCACGCCGGCAGACCTGCTGGCCGGCTATCAGGCGCAGGCCGGCGCTGCGCCCTCCGCCACCCGCGGCCAGGCCTTCTTCACCCAGCGTCACGGCGGCGAGTGGGCCTGCGGCAGCTGCCACGGCCACCAGCCGGTGGGCACCGGCCGCCATGCCAGCACCGGCAAGCCCATCGAGCCGCTGGCGCCGGCGGCCAACGCCCAGCGCTTCACCGACGCGGCCAAGGTGGAGAAGTGGTTCCGCCGCAACTGCAAGGACGTGCTGAGCCGCGAGTGCTCGGCCGCCGAGAAGGCCGACGTGCTGGCCTGGCTGATGGAGGTCAAGCCATGACGCGTTGGATGATCCCGCTGCTGGGCACGGTCCTGGCGCTGGCCGCCGCGAACGCGCGCGCCGACCTGCCACGGCAGGAACTGTCGGCCGCCTACAAGGCCGAGTGCGCCGCCTGCCACGTGGCCTACCCGCCGGCGCTGCTGCCGGCCGAATCCTGGCAGCGCCTGATGGGCGGGCTGGACAAGCACTTCGGTGTCGACGCGTCGCTGGACGCCGCCACCACGAAGGCCATCGCCGACTGGCTGAGCACCCGTGCCGGCACCTACAGGAAGGTGCAGCGCGAGCGCGCCGCGCCGCCGCAGGACCGCATCACCCGCAGCGCCTGGTTCGTGCGTGAGCACGACGAGGTGCCGGCTTCCACCTGGCAGCGCGCCGACGTGCGCAGCCCCGCCAACTGCAGCGCCTGCCACCGGCAGGCCGACCAGGGTCTCTACGATGAACACGACATCCGCATCCCCCGCTGAACGCCCGGGCCAGGCGGGGGACAAGCCCCGCCCCGCCGGTGCCGCCGCCACCGTGCGCATCCTCGTCTGGGACGCGCCGGTGCGCGTCTTCCACTGGTTGATGGTGGCCTGCTTCGCCACCGCCTACCTCACGGCCGAGACCGAGCGCTGGCGGCTGCTGCACGTGACCGCCGGCTACACCATGGCCGGCCTGGTGGCCTTCCGGCTGCTGTGGGGCCTGCTTGGCACCCGGCATGCGCGCTTCGCCAGCTTCGTGCGCGGGCCGCAGGCGGTGGTGCGCTACCTCAAGTCGCTGGTGGCCGGGCACCCGGAACACCACGTCGGCCACAACCCGGCGGGGGCCGTGGCCATCCTGTTGCTGCTGGGCTTGACCATCGTCAGCACGGCCACCGGCTATGCGATCTACAACGAGCTCGGCCCGGAAGCGCTGGAAGAGGTGCACGAGTTCGCCGGCAACGCCATGCTCGCGGTGGTGATCGCCCACGTGGCGGCGGTGCTGCTGTCGAACCGGCTGCATGGCGAGAACCTGGTGCGCGCCATGGTCACCGGCTTCAAGAACGGCCCGGCGGCCGACGGTGTGCGCAGCGCCTGGCGCAGCCTGGCGGCATTGATGCTGGTGGCCGTGCTGGGCTTCTGGGCCTGGCAGTGGCAGACCGCGCCGGCGCCGGGCGATCTGGCGACGGCCGGCCAGCACGCCACGCACGACCAGGGCAACGACCACGACGAAGATGACGACTGACTGAACCACATGCGCATCCTGCTCGCCGAAGACGACCCGCTGCTCGGTGACGCCCTGCGCGCCGGCCTGCGCCAGGCCGGCTGCCAGGTGGACTGGGTGCGCGACGGCGCCGCGGCCGAGCGGGAACTGCGCGCTGAACCCTACGCCGCCGCGGTGCTCGACCTGGGCCTGCCCCGGCGCGACGGCCTGGACGTGCTGGCCAGCGTGCGCCGCGCCGGCGTCACGCTGCCGGTGCTGGTGCTCACCGCCCGCGACGCGGTGCCCGACCGCATCCGTGGCCTGGACCTCGGCGCCGACGACTACGTGGTCAAGCCGGTGGACCTGGACGAGCTGGCCGCCCGCCTGCGCGCCCTGGTGCGCCGCGCGCACGGTCAGGCCGACGCCACGCTGCACGCCGGTGGCGTGTCGCTGGACCCGGCGGCGCGCACGGTCACGCTGGGCGGTGCGCCCGTGAGCCTGTCCACCCGCGAATTCGACCTGCTGCACGCGCTGATGCTCGACGCCGGCCGCGTGCTCAGCCGCGAACAGCTGGAGCAGCGGCTCTACGGCTGGGGCACCGAGGTCGACAGCAACGCGGTGGAGGTGCACGTGCACCACCTGCGACGCAAGCTCGGCCCCGGCCTGATCCAGACCGTGCGCGGCGTGGGCTACCTGCTGTCGGCCGACGGCGGCGGCACGTGAGCAGGCCCTCGCTGGCGCGCCGCCTGCTGGTGCTGGTGATGGCGCTGGTCGGCCTCACCTGGCTCGGCGCGGCCGTCTACACCTGGATCGACGTGCGCCACGAGCTCGACGAGCTCTTCGACGGCCACCTGGCCCAGGCGGCGGCGCTGCTGGTGGTGCAGGCTGCGGATTTCCACGAGGACGACGACGACGAGGTGCCGGAGTCGCCGGTGCTGCACCGTTACGCACCGCGCGTGGCCTTCCAGGTGTTCCACGAGGACCGGCTGGTGCGCCGCTCGGCCAACGCGCCGGTGCAGCCGATGGTGGCCGCCGGTGCGCGCACCGACCACGGCTTCGCGCGCGTGCGCATCGACGGCGAACCGTGGCGGGTGTTCGTGGCGCGCGGCGCGGAAAGCGACGTGCGGGTCTACGTCGGCGAGCACGAACACGCGCGCGGCGCCGTGCTGCGCGCCGTGCTGCGCGGCACGCTGTGGCCGCTGGCGCTGGCGCTGCCGGTGCTGGCGCTGGCCGTGGCCTGGGGCGTGCACGGTGGCCTGGCGCCGCTGCGCCGACTGGGCCGCACGCTGGCCGCCCGCGCGCCCGGCGACGTGACGCCCGTGGGCGCGCCCGACGCACCGACCGAGATGCGGCCGATGCTGGACGCGCTCGACGGCCTGTTCACGCGTATCGCCACGCTGATCGACGGCGAGCGCCGCTTTACCGCCGACGCGGCGCACGAGCTGCGCACGCCGATCGCCGCCATCCGCGCCCAGGCCCAGGTGGCCGGGGGCGCGCGAGACGACGCCGAGCGCCGGCACGCGCTGCAGTCGGTGCTGGCCGGCTGCGACCGCGCCACGCGGCTGGTGGCGCAGCTGCTGGTGCTGGCGCGGGTGGAATCGACGGGCGTTGCGCGCGCCGATGGCACGCCGACCGACCTGGCCGCGTTGGCGCGCCGCACCGTGGCCGATCTCGCGCCAGCGGCATTGGCGCGCCAGCAGACCCTGGGGCTGGAATCACCTGCCACCTGCCTCGTGCCCGCAGACGAGACGTTGCTGGGCGTGCTGCTGCGCAATCTGGTGGACAACGCGCTGCGCTACAGCCCGCCCGGGGCCGAGGTGCGCGTGGCCTTGGCCACCGACGGCACGCTGACGGTGGAAGACGGCGGGCCGGGCCTGGACGCCGACGCGCGCGCACACCTGGGCCAGCGCTTCTACCGCGCCGATACCGCCACGGCCAGTGGTGCGGCGGGCAGCGGCCTGGGCTGGTCCATCGTGCGACGCATCGCCGAACGCGAGCGGCTGGCCATCGAGGTCGATGCGTCGCCGGCCCTGGGTGGCCTGCGCGTGCGGGTCACGCCGCGTCAGAACAGCTGACCGACGTTCAGCAACGTCAACGCGCCCAGCACGGCGAAGATCAGCGCGCTGACGCCGTGCACCAGGCGCATCGGCACCGCCCGCGCCACGCGGTCGCCCAGGAACACCGCCGGCACGTTGGCCAGCATCATGCCCAGCGTGGTGCCGGCCACCACCGCCCACAGGTCGCTGAAGCGCGCCGCCAGCGCCACGGTGGCGACCTGCGTCTTGTCGCCCATCTCGGCCAGGAAGAAGGCCACCACCGTGGTGCCGAAGACACCGAAGCGCAGGCGCCCCGGCGTGGCGTCGTCGTCGTCGACCTTGTCGGGAATCAGCATCCACGCCGCCATCGCCACGAAGCCGCCGCCGACCACCCAGCGCAGCAGGTCCGGCCCCAGCCAGGCGGCGATCCAGCCGCCCACCAGGCCGGCGGCGGCATGGTTGGCCAGCGTGGCCACCAGGATGCCGGCGACGATGGGCCAGGGCCGGCGAAAGCGGGCGGCCAGCAACAGCGCCAGCAGCTGCGTCTTGTCGCCCATTTCGCCGAGGGCGACGATGCCGGTGGAGACGAGGAAGGCTTCCATGCGGGGAACGGATTCCGCGGGCCGCCGCGGCGAGGAAAAAGGGCCCGGAGTCTAAAGGCTGCCGGAATGACGCAGCTTCTCCAGCCGCAGCGCCAGGTGCTGGCGCTTCTCGGCGATGCGCTGCATCAGCGCGCGCTGCGTGGCGGCATCGACGGTCGCGGCCAGCTCGCGTTCGAGCGCCGTGATCTCGCGCATCACCTCCACCTCCGGCGGCACCACGCCGGCGTCCTTCAGGATCTTGAAGGGCTGGCGCAGTTCGACCGGCGTCTCGTCCCAGCCATCGGCCGCCGCCAGCGGCTTGCCCCAGCTGGGCGCGCTGCGCAGTTCGCCGGTGGCCTCGCTGTCGCGCAGGGCCTGGCCGATGTGATCGTCCTGCAGCTGCAGGCGCAGGGTGCGCTTGTCTTCGGCGTTCACGCCCGTGCCTGCTCGCCGTCGCCCAGCTGCTCGATCCAGTGACGCGTCAGCGGCGTGGCCGGCTTGGTCATGCGGCGTTCGTTGAGCAGTGCCCGACCCAGCGCGCGGCGCTGGCCGCGGGCAGCGGCGGCGAGCAGGGTCTGGTCGATGAGGTCGCGCTGTGCATGACTGCCGCCGAAACGCTGCGCCTGCTGGCGCGCGGGGTAGAGCGCGTCCACCGCACCGTCGGCGTCACCGCGGGCCAGGGCCAGCATGCCGCGCATCAGCGGCAGGCCCACCTCGCGCGCCATCGCGTGGTTGTCGCGCCGCACGTCGTCGGCGGCCAGCGCACGCTGGGCGCAGCGCGCCACCCAGTGTTCGGCACGCGCCACGTCGTCGGCGGCCAGCAGCGCCAGCACCGCGTGCAGGTCGTTGAAGGCGTAGTGGCCGGCGTGGGCCGGGGCCAGGTCCCAGCCGGCGGCCAGCTGCGCACAGCGCTCGGCCACATCGGTGCCGTGCAGGTGCAGCCGCCAGAGCATGGCGGCGGCATCGACGCGGTTGAGCGTGATCTGCAGCGCGTCGCCGCTGAGGTGCTTGTCCACCAGGCGCAGCACACCGGCCAGGTCCATGGCCTCGAGCCGGAACAGCGCCTTGTGCCACCACAGGTGCACTGCGAAGCCGTTGCCCTCGGCCCACTGGCCCTGCTGCTGGCGCAGCCACGCGGAGCCGTCGTCGAAGCGGCCCTGCATCTCCATCACGTGGGCCACGGCGTGCACGGCCCAGGGCACGCGCGGGTCGACGGCCAGGGCCTGGCGGCCGATGTCCTCGGCGGCGGCGTACTCGTGGTTCTCCTCCAGGCCGAAGGCGTAGAGGCCGAGCACGCAGGGGTACAGCGGGTCGCCGGCCTCCCATTCGGGCAGCACGCGGGCCGGTCGCGCACGCAGTTGCGCCGCGTCGCCGCGGTAGAAGTCCCACAGGTGGGCCCACTGCAGCGCCAGCGCGTCGCGCGGGTGTTCCTGCAGCAGCTGATCCCAGAGCCGGCCGGCCTGGGCCCAGCGCCCTTCCAGCACCTGCTGCAGCGCCGCGTGGTGGGCACGCTCGCGCTCCGGGGTGTCGGGGCGCAACCGATCCTCGGCCGCCTGCAATTGCGCGGCGGCCTCGGGCACCAGGGCCGGTTCGGTGAGGCTGAGCAGGAAGCCGGCGTGCATCAGGTGCGGCAGGCACCAGCCGTCGTCGGCGGCGCGGGCAGCGTCCAGGTCGGCCAGCGGCACGTCGTAGAACGACATCATCCGCCACAGCGCGGTGTCGACGGCGTCGCGCGCTGCGGCCGAACCACTGCCGGTTGGCAGGCCTCGCCGGTCCGGTTGCCCCATGGGGCGGACTGTACTTCAGCCCGGCTTCAGGTCACGCGGGCCACAGCGCCACCGTCCACGTGGCCACGGCCAGCATAAGGCTGAGCATCACCGCCGCACTGCCCAGGTCCTTCGCGCGGCCGAGCAGCGGGTGGTGTTCCACGCTGAGCGCATCGGCCAGCGCCTCCACCGCGGAGTTCAGCAGTTCGACGATCCAGACGAACAGCACGCTGGCGATCATCGCCAGCGCCGCCCAGCGCGAGGGCGCGGCGAACAGCGCCACCACGATCATCGGCAGGCCCAGCGCCAGCTCCTGCCGGAAGGCCGCCTCGTGGCGCACGGCGGCGCGCAGACCGGCCCAGGAGTAGCGCGCGGCATTGAGGATGCGGCGCAGGCCGCCGCGGCTCTTGAAGGCCGAGTCGTTCATGTCGAGGACTTCTCGCGCATCAGGTGCAGTCGGGCCACGAAACCCTGCGCGCTGTCGGGCAGTTCGAGGCGGCCACCGTGCGCGCGCGCCACCAGGTGGGCCAGCACGAGGCCCAGGCCGGAGGCACCGCCCGCGTCGCCCGACGCGATGCGCGCGCGCAGCGCATCCAGCCGCTCGGCGTCGAGCCCGGGCCCGTCATCGGCCACCTCGACGACGCCCGGCGCCGGCAGACGCACCCACACCTGGTGCGCGCCGTGGCGCACGGCGTTGTCCAACAGGTTCATCAGCGCAGCGGCCAGCAGATCGGCGTCGGCGTCGGTCTCGGCGCCCGGGTCCACCGTGACCGTCAGCCCATCCACCGGCAGCCGGGCCAGCAGCGCGTCCAGGCGGAGCGGCGCGCGCTGCAGTTCCACGCCGCTGCGGAACAGCGCCAGCAGCGCCGCCACCACGCGTTGCAGCCGGCCGGCGGCCGACCGCACGCGCTGCAGGCGCGGCTGCAGCGCGTCCGGGGCCTCGCGCAGCGCCACGGCGAGCTGGGCGTCGATGCCGGCCAGCGGGGTGCGCAGCGCATGGGCCGCGTGGGCGCTGAACGCGCGCTCCTGCGCCAGCCGCTGGCCGAGCTGCAGCGCCAGCTGGTCGATGGCCTGGTGCATCGGCTGCAGCTCGGCCCGCTCCGCCGTGCCCAGCGTGGCGCCCGGGGCCAGCAGGTCGTGGCCGCGCAGGCGTTCACCCAGCCGTTGCAGCGGCGCCAGTTCGCCGGCCACGCGCAGGCGCAGCCACAGGTGGGACAGCAGCGCGATCGCCAGCGTGGCCAGCGCGGCGTTGAGCACCACCTCCAGCGTGGCCTCCATCTGCTCCTCCCGCGACTGCGCCACGTACAGCATGCGCCCGTTCACACCCACCGCGGTGCCGAACACGCGCCAGCCGGCGCGGTCGGCAAAGCCGGCACAGGGGGCTGCGCTCAAGGGCGCCACCGGCGCCCGCGACGAGCGCTGCAGCACCTTGGGCATCGCGTCGGCACCGTACTCGACCACCTGCCACGCATAGCGGTCGCTGGCGCGTTCCGGCGCTCCGATGCCGGCGTGCAGGTTGCCAGGCTCGTGGGCCAGGTGCGGCCGCATCGCCTCGGCCGCCCCCTGCAGCGTGTCGTCCAGCAGTTCATCGACCTCGTGCCGCACCGCCAGCCAGACGGCCGCGGCCACGGCCAGGCTGGACGCCAGCGCCGCGGCCAGCAGCGTCCACGCGAGCCGGCGCGCGATCGACGGCAGCGACGAGGTCACACGGGAATCCGGTAGCCCAGCCCGCGCACCGTCTCGATCAGCGCGCGGCCGAGCTTGCGCCGCAGCGCCGAGACGTGCACCTCCAGCGCATTGCTGGCCAGCTCGGCCTCGAAGCCCAGCACCAGGCGCTCGAGATCGGTCTTGGGCACGATGCGCCCGGCCCGCAGCACCAGCGCCTCCAGCACCGCCCACTCGCGCGCCGTGAGTTCGGTGCGCACGCCATGCAGCCAGACCGCCTTGGCGCCGACGTCGACCTCGACATCACCGAAGCGCTGGCGCGACCCGGCGGCGCCTGCCAGCCGGCGGCTGACGGCCCGCAGGCGGGCCGACAGTTCCTCCGGCGCGAAGGGCTTGACCAGGTAGTCGTCGGCACCGCCGTCGAGGCCTTCGATGCGCTCGCTGAGCCGGTCGCGGGCGGTCAGCATCAGCGCCGGCGTGGTGTCGCCGCGGGCCCGGCGGTGGCGCAGCCACTGCAGGCCGGAACCGTCGGGCAGCTGCCAGTCCACCAGCAGCGCGTCGAAGGGCTCGCCGCGGCGCGCGTCGACAGCGGCGAGGTCGCGGCACCAGTCCACCACGTGCCCCTCGGCGCGCAGGTAGTCGGCCAGGCCCTCGCCCAGGATGTCGTCGTCCTCGATCAGCAGCAGTCGCATCGCGGGCGTGACGGTAGCACTCCGGGCGGTGGCGTGGCTTCAGCCCGGCTTCAGCCGCCTTCAGGGGTCCTTCAGCGCGGTGGCCTGCAATGACGGGGTGAGCGAACGCATTCCCACGCGCCGTGCAGCGCCCTTCCGTTTCAGCGCCACCGTCGAACAGGTGGTGGCCATGGCCAGCCTGTTCTGGCTGCTGGCGGCCAATCCGCTGTTCTTCAGCGCGGCGCTGCAGGGCCGCGCCCTGTCGGCGCCGTCCACCTGGGCCTTCGGCGCCGGCCTGGCCTCGCTCGTTTTCGGCGTGCACTTCCTGCTGCTGTCACTGGTGGCCAACCGCTGGACCGTCAAGCCGCTGGTGGCCGTGCTGCTGGTGGCGTCGGCGGCCGCAGCCTGGTTCATGCAGGCCTACGGCGTCTACATGGACCCGACGATGCTGCGCAACGTGCTGCGCACCGATGTGGCCGAGGCGCGCGAGCTGTGGTCCTGGGGCCTGCTGGCCCACATGGCGCTGTATGCCGGGCTGCCGCTGGCGCTGCTGTGGCGCGTGCGCATCGAGCCGCGTCCCTGGGGGCGGGCGGCCTTGCGGCGCGGCGTGGCGGTGGCCGTGGCCGTCGGTGGGGTGGTCGCGGTGCTGGCGGCCATGTTCCAGCCGCTGGCCTCGATGATGCGCAACCACAAGGAGATGCGCTACCTGGTCACGCCGGCCAACCTGGTGTGGTCCACCGGGGCCGTGCTGGCGCGCGACGCCCGCGGCGCGGCCCAACCGCGGCAGCCGCTGGGCACCGACGCCGCGCTGGTGCGCGACGGCAACCCGCGTCCCCGCGTGCTGGTGATGGTGGTGGGCGAGACCGCGCGGGCTGCGAACTGGGGGCTGTCGGGCTACGCACGCCAGACGACCCCGGAACTGGCGCGGCTGCCGGTGTTGAACTTTCCGCAGGTCACCAGTTGCGGCACCAACACGGAGACCTCGCTGCCGTGCATGTTCGCGCCGGTGGGCCGTCGCGACTACGACGAGGCCCGCATCCGCGGCAGCGAGTCGCTGCTGCACGTGCTGTCCCATGCCGGAGTGGACGTGCACTGGCGCGACAACCAGTCCGGCTGCAAGGGGGTGTGCGACGGCCTGCCGCAGGACACCGTGGCCGGCCTCAACCCGCCGGGGCTCTGCGAGGGCGGCCGCTGCCTGGACGAAGGCCTGTTGTCCGGCCTGGACGAGCGGCTGGCACGCATCGCCGGCCAGGGCGGCACCCACGTGTGGGTGCTGCACATGCTGGGCAACCACGGGCCGTCGTACTTCCGCCGTTATCCGCCGGCCTTCGCGCGCTTCCAGCCGACCTGCAACGACGACGACCTGCGCAACTGCAGCACCGAGCAGATCGTCAACGCCTATGACAACGCGCTGCTCTACACCGACCACGTGCTGGGCAGCCTGGTGGCCACGCTGCAGGCCCATGCGGCGCAGGTGGACAGCACCATGCTCTACGTGTCCGACCACGGCGAGTCGCTGGGCGAGAAGAACCTCTACCTGCACGGCATGCCCTACGCCATCGCGCCGGACGAGCAGACGCGGGTGCCCATGGTGATGTGGTGGTCCGACGGCATGGTGCGCCGCACCGGGCTGGACCTGGCCTGCCTGCGCCAGCGCGCCACCGAGCCGGCGGCGCACGACCACCTCTTCCACACCGTGCTGGGCCTGCTGGACGTGCGCACCTCGACGCTGGAGACCGACTGGGACCTGACGGCCGGCTGCCGCGCCCCGCAGGCCGCGGGCGAGCAGGCGCCGGCACGGCCGTGACGGTCTCGATGGCCGTGCCGGGACCCCGGCCACCGGCGTGGGGGCGGGACCTCGCCGTCACGCTGCTCGCGGCGCTGCTGCTGCTGTGCTGGGACGCCAGCGGCGCCGACCTCTGGGTGTCCCGTGCCGTGGGTGGCGACGCCGGCTTCCCCTGGCGGGACGCCTGGCTCACGCGCCACCTGCTGCACGATGGCGGCCGCTGGGCCGCCGGCGTGCTGCTGGCCGGCCTGGTCTGGCGCGCCTGGCGCTGCCCGCCGGACGACGCACTCGGCGCACGCGCACGCTGGGGCACCCTCGGCGCCGTGCTGCTGAACCTCGTGGCCGTGCCGGCGTTCAAGCGCGCCAGCGCCACCAGCTGCCCCTGGGATCTGGCCGAATTCGGCGGCTCGGCGCAGTGGGTGTCGCACTGGTCCTGGGGTGTGCTCGACGGTGGCCCGGGGCACTGCTTCCCGTCGGGCCACGCCGTCGCCGCGTTCTGCTTCCTGGCGCTGTACTTTGCGTGGCGAGACGTGCGGCCGGCCGTGGCCCGGCGCTGGCTCTGGGCCGTGCTGGCATTCGGGGCGCTGTTCGGCGCCGCGCAGGTGCTGCGTGGCGCGCACTACGTGAGCCACGTGGCCTGGTCGGCCTGGGTCTGCTGGGCGCTGTCGGCGGCGGTGGACGCGCTCAGCCGTCTTCGTCGTCGGCCGCGGCCTCGGCCGGCCGGCGCAGCGGCAACCGACAGCCCGGCCTGACGGCGCCGAGCTGGAACATCCACCACTGCCAGCGGTTGGCGTGGCCGGCCAGCGTCACGCGGTCGCGGTCCACGCAGGCCTGCACGGCCACGTGGCGGGCGAAGATCCAGCGCCGCTCCGGCGCCTCGCGCAGCCAGGCCACCGCGCGCTCGAACTGCTCGGCCGGCTCGTTGCGGAAGCCGAAGTCCTGCATCGGCCGCGGTGCCATCAGCAGGTTCTGCTCCTTCCAGGCCACCATGACGATCTCGCCATCGGGGCCGGCGATGCGGTCGGCCGCCTGCATCACCTCGGCCGAGGTGACGCTCGGATTGGCCAGCGGCGCCACGCCCACGCCCCAGACCACCCAGAAGGCCCCCAGGCCGGCCAGCAGCGCCGGCACCCCGCGCCTGGCGCGGAACACCGCCGACGCGACCAGGAAGGCCGCACCAGCCACCAGCACCCAGATGAAGATGGGGCGCAGTTCGTCGGCGTGCAGGCCGCGCTCCAGCATCGTGGCCTGCAGCCGGGCCCAGCGGCCCGACAGCGCCCAGGCTGACAAGCCCAGCAGCACGGCCCCGAAACCCACCGCCAGCGCCAGCGCCGTGCGGTGCAGCCAGGCGGCGTGCTCCAGGCGCAGCAGCGTGGGCGCCAGCGCCACCGCCAGCATCGGCAGCATCGGCAGCACGTAGACCTCGCGCTTGCCGGCGGCCAGCGTGAAGAACAGCAGCACCAGCGCACACCAGCCCACCAGCACCGCCAGGCGGCCGTCGCGCGCACGCCACTGCGCAGCCCAGTCGCGCACGCCCGCCACGTAGGCCAGCGACAGCGGGAAGAAGTGCAGCAGCAGCACCGGGCCGAAGTACCACCAGCCCTTGCCGTAATGCCCGCCCACCTGCCCGGCATAACGCCGGGCGGTCTGGTCGAACAGGATGTTGCGCATGTAGTCCAGGTATTCCGGCTGCCCGCGCGCCAGTGCCACGCTGGTCATGGGCACCAGCCACAGCGCAATGGCGCCCAGGAAGGCCGGCGCGCCCAGCGCCCAGCGCCAGCCGTCGCCCTGCGCGCGCGCGAGCCCTGGCCAACCGGCGCGGCGGGCCAACGCGTAGGGCAGCAGCATCAACAATGCGATCACGCCCACGCCCTTGGTGATCACGCCCAGGCCGGCCACGAAGCAGCCGGCCCAGTACCAGCGCCAGGCCGGGCCGAGCAGCAGGTGGCGCGCCAGGGCGTAGCAGGCCAGCGTGATCTCGAAGGTGATCAGCGGGTCGATCTGGGCGCGCTTGAACTGGAAGCCGAACATCAGCGCCGACAGCACGCCGATGGCGGCCAACAGCCCGGCGCGGGGCGACCACAGCCGGCGCGCCAGGTCCCACACCAGCACCAGCGTGCCCAGGCCGGCCAGCAATGACGGCAGCAGGAAGGCCACGCGCCATTCGCGCACCACGAGGTAGCTGGCCGCCTGCAGCCACATCAGCATCGGCGGCTTGTCGGGGTAGAGCTCGCTGCCGCGGCGCGGGAACAGCCAGTCACCGCTCTCGACCATGGTCTTGGCCACGAGCGCGAAGCGCGGCTCGTCCGACGGCCAGGGGTCGCGCAGGCCGATGCCCGCGCCCAGCACCAGCAGCGCGGCCAGCAGCAGCCAGGCCAGCGCGCGACGGTCGGCCGCGGTGGTGTTCACGCCAGGCTCACTCGCCGGGCGTCGGGGTCTGGCGCTCGCGCCACAGGAACTGCAGGTTGCGCGCGTAGATGAACAGGCCCGCGGCCTGGCCGACGATGAACACCGGGTCCTGGCGATGGATGGCGTAGGCCAGCAACGTGGCGCCGCCGGCGACGCTGAAGTACCAGAAGGCCTTGGGGATCACGCTCTTCTTGAGCTTCTCGCTGCTGAGCCACTGCACGATGAAGCGTGCCGAGAACAGCGCCTGCCCCAGGAAGCCCACGGCCAGCCAGCCGCCGTCGATGTCGAAGTTCATGGTCTGTTCCTCAGCCGCGGGCCTTCATCCACTGATGCGTTCGGCCACCGGCACCTTGGCGCGGCGCTGCAGCCACATCACGCCGCACAGGTCCACCAGGCCCACCCACAGTCGGTTGTGCACGCCGTAGTGCGACTTGCCCATGGTGCGGTGCCGGTGCATCACTGGCACGGATTCCGTGCGCCCGCCGGCGCGGCGGAACAGCGCCGGCATGAAGCGGTGCACGTGGTCGAACCAGGGCAGGGCCAGGAAGTCGTCGCGCGCGAAGACCTTGAGCCCGCAGCCGGTGTCGGGCGTGGCGTCGCCCAGCAGCGTGGAGCGCACGCCGTTGGCGATGCGCGAGCTGAGCTTGCGCAGCGCCGTGTCCTGCCGCTTGTTGCGCCAGCCGGCGATCAGCACCGGGCCGGTCCCCGAGCCCTGCAGTTCGCGCCAGCGCCGCGCCAGCGCAGGAATGTCCGCGGGCGCGTTCTGCCCGTCGCCGTCCAGCGTGGCGATCAGCGGCCCCTTGGCGGCGCGCACACCCGTGAGCAGCGCAGCGCTCTGGCCGCAGTTGTTGCGGTGGGCCATCACGGTGAGCCAGGGGCGGGTGCGGGCCAGGTCCTGCAGCACGGCCAGCGTGTCGTCGCTGCTGCGGTCGTCGACGAAGACGGCCTCGAACGCACCGAACTCGGCGACGCAGGGCGCCAGCGCCGCCTCGATCTCGGCCACCAGCGGCGGCACGTTGGGCGATTCGTTGTGGACGGGGACGACGACGGAGATCACGGCAGGTCCGGCTTCGGGGTAACCCGGTATTGTGCCGCGCGCACCTGAAGCCGCGCTTCAGCCTCGCAGCGGCGGCGCCTCGCCACGCAACGGCGGCGCATCCGGAAGCGGATCACGCAGCTGCTCCCACAGCCGCGCCACGCGCAGCACGCCGACATCGTCGTGCCGGTGACCGACGATCTGCAGGCCGATCGGCGCACCCGCGGCCGACATCGCGCAGGGCACGCTGATGGCCGGCTGCTCGCTCATGTTGAAGGGCACGGTGAAGGCGATGTGGTCCATCGCCGTGGCCGGGTCGTTGGTGGGGCCGGCCCATTCGGCCGGGAAGCGCGAGACCGGCGCCACCGGCGAGATCAGCACGTCGTACGGTGCCGTGGCCGCCACCGCGGCGTCCCGGAACGCACCCATCTGGCTGTAGCCGTGGAAGACGTCGGCGGCGCCGAGTTCGGCGCCCTTGGCGATCCAGGTGCGGATGTAGGGCAGCACCTGCTGCTGGCGTTCGGGCGGCAGGGCCTGGAAGTCCAGCCACGAGCGCATGCGCCAAAAGGCGTCCATGCCGTCGCCCATGGTGCGGGTGGTGAAGGGCGCCACGGGTTCGACGACGGCGCCGGCGGCCTCGAACCGTCGCGCTGCGGCCTGGACCGCGGCCAGGATCTCCGGCTCGACGGGCAGGCCCCAGCCAGCGTCCAGCCACAGGCCGATACGCAGGCCCCTGGCGTCGCGCGCGGGGGCCATCCAGTCCAGCGCCTGGAAGGGCAGGCTCATGCTGTCGCGCACATCGGGTTGCGACAGCACGGCCATCATGCGGGCGGCGTCGTCCACCGTGCGTGTCATCGGCCCGGCCACGCGGCCGGCATAGGGCGGGTGGATGGGCACGCGGCCGAGGCTGGGCTTGAGGCCGACGACACCGCACCAGGCCGCGGGCAGGCGGATGGAGCCGCCGATGTCGGTGCCCACGTGCAGTGGCCCGTAGCCGGCCCCCGCCGCGGCGCCGGCACCGGCACTGCTGCCGCCGGGGTTGGTGGCCGGGTCCCAGGGGTTGCGGGCCAGCGCGTGGAAGCTCGACAGGCCGGACGACAGCATGCCCCAGTCGGGCATCGTGGTCTTGGCCAGCAGCACCGCGCCGGCCTCCTTCAGGCGTGCCGCGGGCGGGGCGTCCACCGGCGCCGGGGCCAGCACGGTGGCGGCGGTGCCCAGCGGCACCGGCAGGCCGGCGGTGGCGATGTTCTCCTTGATCGTGCACGGCACGCCTTCCAGCGCCCGGGCGCTGCCGGCACGCCAGCGCGCCTCGGACGCCCGGGCCTGCGCCAGCACCTGTTCGGGCTCGAAGGCCCACAGCGCGTGCAGCACCGGTTCCCAGCGCTGCACATGGGCGATCAGGTCCTGCGCCACCTCCACCGGCGACAGGCTGCCGGCTTCGTAGCGGGTCAGCAGTTCGTGCGTGGACAGGGCGTGCAGGGCGGTCATGGATGGGCCTGGATGAAGTGGGGCCGGCGGCAGCCTGCGCCGGCGGCTCGGCCCATTGTGCGCGGTCGACCGGTCAAGGTCGACGCCGCTCAACGCCGCGCCGCGTCGTCCGCCACCCGCGTGAAGCGCATCTGCAGCAGCGTGATCGCCGCGACGATGAGGAAGATCACGGTGGAGATGGCCGCGGCCAGGCCGAACTGCTGGCCCGAATCCTGGAACGCGATTCGCCAGGTGTAGGACACCAGGATGTCGGTGGTGCCGGCGGGCAGCGTGGTGTCCAGCCGGTCGGGCCGACCGCCGGTGAGCAGGCTCACGAGCACGAAGTTGTTGAAGTTGAAGGCGAAGGCCGCGATCAGCAGCGGCGTCAGCGGCTTGACGATCAGCGGCGCGGTGATGCGGCTGAAGTTCACCCAGGGCCCGGCGCCTGAGACGGCCGAGGCCTCGTACAGGTCGGCCGGGATCGACTTGATCAGCCCCGAGCACAGCACCATCATGTACGGGAAGCCCAGCCAGACGTTGACGATCAGCAGCATCGTGCGCGCCAGCGTGGGGTCGCTGAACCAGGCCGGGCGGATGCCGAACAGGCCGTCGAGGATGAAGTTGATCTCGCCCAGGTTCTGGTTGAACAGGCCCTTGAAGACCAGGATGCTGATGAAGCCCGGCACCGCGTAGGGCAGGAACAGCACCAGCCGGTAGGCGCCGCGGAACGGCAGCGCCTCCCAGTTCAGCAGCACGGCGAGCAGCAGGCCCAGCGCGCCGGCGATCACCACGGTGGCGGCGGAGAACACTACCGTCCACACCAGGACGCCCAGGAAGGGTTCGCGGAAGCGGCCCTCGCTGAACACGGTGGCGTAGTGCGAGAAGCCCACGGCGACGCGGTAGCCGGGCTGCAGGCGGTCGCCGTCGGCACTGGTGTAGAAGCCGGTGGCGTCGTCGGGGCGGTAGGCGATGCCGGTGATGCGGTCGGTCAGCGCACCGTCGGCGGCTTCGGCG
Source organism: Burkholderiaceae bacterium (assembly GCA_024235855.1). Classification (GTDB taxonomy): domain Bacteria; phylum Pseudomonadota; class Gammaproteobacteria; order Burkholderiales; family Burkholderiaceae_C; genus Rubrivivax. The sequence continues at coordinate 317,330 of JACKLN010000003.1, read as the reverse complement.
TACAGCGGCTGGACGTGGCCGAAGCTGCGCAGGCTGACCAGGCGCAGCGGCGGGCCTTCCGGCGGTTGCAGCGTCAGCTGGCGCAGCGCCGGCAGCAGGGCCACGCGGTCGGCCATGGACAGTGTGGTCGCCGGCGGGTCGGCCGGCTTCAGCGCCGCCGTCAGCGGTGCATCGCGCAGGGCCAGCGGTGGCGTGGCCAGGCCGCCGTCCAGGTGCACCCGCACGCCATCGGGCCCGCCCTCGAGCGCGAAGCCGCGCAGGCTGCCGGGGGCCAGCGTGGACGATTCGCGCAGCACCTCGCGCGCGCGCTCGAACTCCAGCAGGTTGCTGGCGCTGTAGTTGGTGAAGGCTATGCCCACGGTGTAGAGCATCGGGAAGATCACGAACACCACGGCCGCGCCGATGCCCGGCAGCAGGTAGCGCAGCGCAAGGGTGCGCGGGCTGGTGTAGGCCCATACCGCCAGGCCGCCGCAGGCCAGCAGCAGCACCGCCAGCAGCGTCTGCCCCACGGCGTGCACCTGCACCACGGCGGCCAGGATCAGCGCCACGCACGCGGCCGCCAAAGCCATCGATCCCCCGCGCCGGGCCATGGTCATTCGCCCCGGATGCGGCGCGCCGCCGCCTGCAGTGCCGCGGCCGGGTCCTGCCGGCCTTCGGTGAGGTTGGTCAGCGCCGTCTTCAGCGCCGCCCAGAACCGGCCCATCTCTGGGACGCTGGGCGTGGGCACGCCGTCGCGTGCGGAGTCCATGATGCCGGCGATGCGCGGGTCCACGGCCTGCTGCGCGAAGAAGCGGCGGCTGGCGGCGGCGCCGATGGGCTCGGCGCGGTCGATGGCGCGCAGGCCTTCGGGCTGCAGCAGGTAGTGCTCGATGAACTCCACCGCCAGTTCGCGCTGGCGCGTGGCGCGGTTGATCATCAGCCCCTTGATGCCGACGAAGGGTGCGGCCGGCCGGCCTGCCAGCGCCGGGATGCGCGCGATGCCGAAGTCCATGCCCACGCGCCTGAGGTTCACCCAGGCCCAGGGCCCGTTGATGACCATGGCCACGCGGCCCTGGGCCATGGCGGCCTCCATGTCGGCGTAGCCGCTGCCGGCGGGCATGCGGCCCTCGCGGACCAGCCGGTCCAGCAGCCGGGCGCCCTGCAGCGCCCCGGCGTTGGCGACGCCGGTGTCGCGCGGGTCCCAGCCACCGTCGGCACGCTGGCGGAACGCGTAGCCGCCATGCGCCGCCAGCAGCGGCCAGCTGAAGTAGCCGTTGGTGTAGTCCCAGAGCACGGCGCGGCGGCCGTCGCGGGCCAGGCGGTCGTCGAGCGCGATCAGCGATGCCCAGTCGCGCGGCGGCTCGGGCACCAGGGCCCGGTTGTGGATCAGCGTGATCGCCTCGATGGCGTACGGGTAGCCCCAGGTGCGGCCGCGCAGCGTGAAGCCGCGCCAGGCCAGCGGGTCGATGTCGTCCCGCAAGGCCGGCGAGGGGTCCACCGCGTGCAGCAGCCCGGCGGCAATCCACTCGCCGATGCGGTCGTGCGCGTAGACGTAGATGTCCGGGCCCTTGCCGGCACCGGCGGCCTGCTGGAACTTGGCCGGGCCTTCGTCGGGCGTCTCCACCACCACCGGCACGCCGGTGTCGGCGGTGAAGCGTTCGCCGATGGCGCGCATGGCCTTGGCGCCTTCCACGGTGAACCAGCAGACCAGCGGGGCAGGCACGGCGCGCAACGCGCGGGGCATGGCCAGCGCGGCGGCCGTCGCGCCCAGCAGCCGGCGCCGCCGGGGTTCAGGCCGCCGGCGCGCGGCAGTGCTGGCCGATGAACTGCGCATGGTCGGGCATGGCGTCGGCACAACGCCCGATCAGCGCGTGCACCTCCTGCAGGTAGCGCGCCACCTCCGCGCCGTCCAGGCTGTCGACCAGCGGGTGGTAGCCCTCCGGCACCAGGCCCTGCCCCAGCATCACCTGCAGCCAGGCCACCTCGGAGAACAGCTCGTTGTTCTCGCGCACGATGCGGCCGTGGGTGCGGAACAGCCTCACCTTGGCCTGCAGCGTTTCCGGCACCGACATCTCGCGGCAGGCCGTCCAGAACGGCGAATCGGTGCGCTCGTTGAGGTGGTAGTGCAGGATGATGAAGTCGCGGATGCGCTCGTACTCGAAGCGCGACAACCGGTTGTATTCGTCGATGTCGACGGCACTGAAGCGCTGCGCCGGGAAGAAGTCGATCAGACGGGCAATGGCCGTCTGGATCAGGTGGATGCTGGTCGACTCCAGCGGCTCGAGGAAGCCGCTGGACAGGCCGATCGCCACCACGTTGCCCTGCCAGCAGTGCCGGCGCATGCCGGTGGCAAAGCGCAGCGTGCGCGGCTCGGCCAGCGCTTCGCCGTCCAGGTTGGCCAGCAGCACGGCGGTGGCCTCGTCCTCGCTGACGTGGGCACTGCTGAACACGTGGCCGTTGCCGGTGCGGTGCTGCAGCGGGATGCGCCACTGCCAGCCCGCCCGGTGGGCCGTGCTGCGCGTGTACGGGGTGAAGGGCGAGGCCGAACTGCAGGGCACGGCGATCGCGTGGTCGCACGGCAGCCAGTGCGTCCAGTCCTCCCAGCCGGCCTTGAGCGTCTGCTCGATGAGCAGGGCGCGAAAGCCGGTGCAGTCGATGAACAGGTCGCCTTCGATGCGCCGGCCGTCGGTGAGCGTCAGCGCCGTCACGTGTCCCCGCCCGGGTTCGACCGCCACTTCGGCGATGCGGCCCTCCTCGCGCACCACGCCGCGCGCCTCGGCCTGCCGGCGCAGGTAGGCGGCGTAGAGCCCGGCATCGAAGTGGTAGGCGTAGGTGATGTCGTTCAGCGGCGAGTTCTGCACGTCACCCGGCGGCCGCATGAACCGGTTGCGGTAGGCCGCGCGGTGCGTGATCGCGAAGTCGCCCAGTGGTGGCGCGTCGCCGGCCAGGTGCCGCTTGAGCCAGTACTGGTAGAACGGCACCGTCCAGAGGTCCTGCCCGAAGCGGCCGAAGGCGTGCATGTAGCGCGCGCCCACCTGCCCCCAGTTCACGAACTCGATGCCCAGCTTGAAGCTGCCGCGCGTCTCGCGGATGAACTCGTCCTCGTCGATCTCCAGCACCCGGTTGAAGAGCTGGATCATCGGGATCGTGGCCTCGCCGACGCCGACGGTGCCGATCTCCTCGCTTTCCACCAGCGTCACCGCGATGCGGCCACGCAGCACCTTGGACAGCGCCGCGGCCGTCATCCAGCCGGCGGTGCCGCCGCCAGCGATCACGACACGTTGCAACGGGGCCTGGGTGTTCGGGTTCATGGCTTCGGTGGCAGGAGGCAGGACAGGCGGGTTGTAGCAGCGCGGGCCCGAAGTGACACCACCCCGGCAGCCCGGAGGCCGGCGGGGTGGCGCGCGTGACGCGGGCTGGCGCCCGCCGGCGTCAGAACTTGTAGTTCGCGCCGAACAGGTAGGTCTTGCCGTAGCGCTTGGTGTCGGTCGGGTTGTTGCGATCCGTCTGGTACTGGCGGAACAGCGCGTCGGTCATGTTGTTGCCCTGGAACAGCAGCGACAGGCCCTTCAGGAACGAGGTGTCCGGGAAGGTGTAGCCCACCTGCAGGTCGACCACGGTCTCGCCACGGATGAAGGTGATCGCGGTGTCGTCCTTGTAGTCGGTGATCTCGCCCAGGAAATCGGAGCGCGTGCGCGACGCGACCGCGACCTGCAGGCCGTGCTTCTCGTAGTAGAGCTTGAAGTTCGTGACCTTGCGCGACAAGCCCGGCAGCGGGATGTTGAACGCGCCGCCCACGTCCAGGCCCGACAGCTGCCCCGGACGGATCCGGATCGAGCTGCTGGTGTCGCTGTGGTTCACGAACAGGCCGAAGCCGTCGAGCACCGGCGTGAGCATCGAGAACGGCAGGTTCACGGCCAGTTCGAAGCCGTGGATGCTGCCGCCGCTGCCGTTGGTCGGCCGCGTCAGGATGCCCACGGTGCCGCGGTCTGGCACGGCCGCGCCCGGCGCCAGGACCGGCGCGAAATCGAATGCCTGCGGCAGGGTCAGCACATAGGTCTGGATGTCCTTGTAGAAGCCCGCGACGGAGACGTAACCCTTGTTGCCGCCGAAGTACTTCTCCAGCGAGATGTCGAACGCCGTGGCCCGGAACGGCTCGAGCTCCGGGTTGCCGCCGCCAGCCGCGAAGTAGGATTGCTCACCCGGGTCGGTCGGGGTGACGATCGACGGCGCGTCGATGCTGGCGCGCATGTCGTTCATCTTCGGCCGCGACAGCGTCTTGCCCAGGCCCAGGCGGGCCACGGTGTCGGGCGAGACTTCCAGCGACAGGTTCAGGCTGGGCAGCACGTCGCTGTAGGTCTTGCCACCGCTCTGGCTGGTGCAGGTGTCGGGCGTGCTGCCCGCGCACTGTCCGGCATCGTTGACGAAGCCGCTGGAGCGCTGCTTGGTGCGCACCAGCTGGGCACCGAAGTTGCCGCTGAACGGGAAGCCGAACAGCTCGCCGTCCATGTCGGCCTTCGCGTAGCCGGTGGTGACGTCCTCGTCGACACCCCAGTTGCGGTTGATCACCGTGCCGTAGGTGTTGGGACGCAGCTGGTAGATGCTGCCCAGGGAATTGCGCGGATCCCAGGTGGCGATGTTGATGCCGTCGACCACCAACGTGCTGCCGCCCGGCACGGCGGCTCCGGCAAAGCCGTCGGCCCCGCCATTGATGACCAGGAAGCCCTCCTGGGTCGTCGACCGCTTCTCCCGGTTGACCTGGTTCAGGCCCAGCGACAGGCGGCTGATCGGCCCCCACGACAGGTCGCGCTGCGCACCCAGGCGCAGGTTGTCGATGGTGTCCGACAGCTTCGGCGACGCCACGTAGCCGGCCTGCGGCGAGTTCGGGCCACCGCCCCAGCCCATGACGTCGGTGAGTTGCACCACGCCGCGGTCGGCAAAGTCGGTGCTCGACGTGAACTTCAGGTCGCCGTGGTTGCTGCCGTCGAAGCCCGTCCAGCTGACGGTGCCGGTGGCCCCCGGCGTGGCCGGGAAGCCCTGGCTCTGCGCCGTGTTGCCGTTGCCCGGCAGGCCGGCCGTGGTCTCGTAGCGGGCGCTGGTCTTGGTGACCTTGGACTGCGCGATGTCGCCGGTCAGCGTCCAGGTGTCGAGCTTCCACTTGGCGTTCAGGCCCCAGGCGTCGGCCTTGTCGTCGGCACCCTCGTTGTGGTTGCGGATCACGCCCTTGAAGTTGTCGATCGTGCCGCTGGTGGCGATGCCGTTGGCCACCGTGGCATCGACCAGGGTCGGCGGGCTGGTGCGGTAGTTGTGGCCATCGGAGTTGCCGCCGACGAAGCCTTCGATGCCCTTCTTGAAGGCCGCCGAACGGCCCTTGGACTGGAACACGTCCAGCACCGTCTCGAAGTTCTTGCTCGGGCGCCACTGCAGCACGCCCATCAGGCCTTCGCGCTCCTGGTCGGAGTACTCGATGTCGCGGCCGAAACCACCTGGCACACCGACCTGCTCACCGTTGTAGTCCAGCGTCGGCGTCCAGCCGCCCCAGGTGTTCACGCGCAGCTGCGCCGCACCCTTCTCGGTGAACTTCACGGCACCCAGGCCGACGCCCAGCGTGCCGTTCATGAACTGGTCGACGTAGGAGAACGACATGCGGTCGCCCGAGCCTTCGCCATTGGGTACGCCGTTGTCGATGCCAGTGCGCTGGTCTCGGTAGTTCAGCGCGATCTGGCGCTCGCGCGAGTCCAGCGGGCGGATCGTGCGCAGGTCGATCGTCGACGACAGGCCCTGGCCCATCAGGCCGGCGTGCGGCGTCTTGTAGACGAGCACGCTGTTGAGCAGTTCAGCGGGGTAGAGGTCGAAGTCGACGCCGCGGCTGTTGCCCGACGAAGCCACTTCACGCCCGTTGAGCAGGCCGCCGTTGAAGTCGGGGGACATGCCACGCACGCTGATGCTCTGCGCCTTGCCGCTGCCCTTGTTGCGCTGCGCCGCCACACCCGGCAGGCGCGCCATCGCGTCGGCCACCGACGGCTCGGGCAGTTTGCCCAGGTCTTCCGAGGTGATCGCCTCGACGATGGTGTCGGCGTCCTTCTTGGTGCTGATGGCCGACTCGATGGCGGCACGGATGCCGGTCACGGTGACGGTCTGGGTTTCGGCCACCTGCTGTGCCATCACGGCACCGGAGGCCAGCAGCATGGCCGCTCCGGCCACCGCAGTGAGCGCCGGACGGCCGGCGACGGAACGGGTGGCGCGCGCGCGCCGAGAAGGATGGGTGTTCACCAACAGTCTCCTGGTCGTCTTTGAAGCGCCTGCGCCCGCGGCCTGGCAACCGGAGTGCGGCGAGAAGTTCGGACGACTTTGTATCAAAACTAGCTACATCATCAGGCTTAGGTAAACCCTAGGTGATGTTGCGTTTCCGCCTGCTCCAACGCGCATTTCAGGCTATTACTCGCGTTTTCCCTGAGGCCCGGCTCGGCTCACGAGGTGTTCGGCCCGTCAGAATGTAGTGGGACTACATGCCATGCCATCGCGTCTGACTTCGACACGCCTTCGGCGCATCGCCGCTGCGATTTCGGTGGCGGGGGCGGCCTGGCCGTGGTCCGCAGGCGCCGCGGCGTCCGCTGACGACCCGCTGCACGGCCCGTCGCCCGACTGGCGCGACCAGGTGCTGTACTTCGTGCTCACCGACCGCTTCGACAACGGCGACCCACGCAACGACGACCAGGGCGCCGGCGAGTTCGACCCGGCGCGCCACGACCGCTACAGCGGCGGCGACCTGGCCGGCGTGCAGCGGCGGCTGGGCTACCTGCAGGGCCTGGGCATCACCGGCCTGTGGCTCACGCCCTGGGTGGCCAACCAGTGGCTCGACGGCGCCTACGCCGGCTACCACGGCTACTGGGCCAGCGACTTCATGGCGGTGGACCCGCACCAGGGCCGGCTGGCCGACCTGCAGGCCCTGTCGCGCGCCCTGCACGCGCGCGACATGCTGCTGGTGCAGGACATCGTGGTGAACCATGTCGGGAACTTCTTCGACATCGCCCCGGGTACCGACCTGTCGTCGCCCGAGGCCGCCGCGCGCGGCTGGCGGGCGAACCTGGCGTCGCGGCCGGTGACGGCGCCGACACGGGCGCCCTTCCACCTCAACGATCCCCGCCGCGCCGCCGACCGCGCCGCCGGCATCTACCACTGGACGCCGCCGGTGGCCGACTACACCGACCGCCACCAGGAACTGAACTTCCAGATGTCGCGGCTGGACGACCTGAACACGGAGAACCCGGCCGTGCGCCAGGCCCTGCGCCGCAGCTACGGCCACTGGATCCGCGAGGCCGGTGTCGACGCCTTCCGGATCGACACCGCGTTCTACGTGCCGCCGGACTTCTTCACCGACTTCCTGCACGCCGACGACCCGGCGGCGCCGGGCATCCTGGCCGTGGCCCGCGCCACCGGCCGGGAGGACTTCCATGTCTTCGGCGAAGGTTTCGGCATCGACCGCGCCGGCGAGGACGTGCAGATGCGGCGCATCGAGTCCTACATGACCGGCGCCGACGGCCAGCCCATCCTGCCGGGCATGCTGAACTTTCCCCTCTATGGCGCGCTGGGCGATGTGTTCGCGCGCGGCCGGCCGCCGGCGGAACTGGGCTGGCGCATCACCCGCACGATGGCGCTGCACGCCCGCCCGCACCGCATGCCCAGCTTCGTGGACAACCACGACGTCGACCGCTTCCTGGCCGCCGGCACGCCGCAGGGACTGCGCCAGGCGCTGCTGGCGATGTTCACGCTGCCCGGCATCCCGGTGATCTACCAGGGCACCGAGCAAGGCTTCACGCAACCGCGCGCGGCGATGTTCGCCGGTGGCTGGGGGTCCGGCGGCCGTGACCATTTCGATGCCGAGGCGCCGCTGTACCGGCACATCGCCGCGCTGGCCGCGCTGCGGCGCACGCACCGCAGCCTGTCGCGCGGCGTGCCCACGGTGCTGCACGCCGATGCCGCCGGGCCGGGCGCGATCGTCTGGCGCATGGACGCGGCAGTGGACGACGGCCCGCCGATGCTGGTGGCGCTCAACACCGCGGCGCACCCGGCACTGGTGGAGGCTCTGCCGCTGCCGCCGGGCACGGCGTTGACGCCACGGTGGGTCGATGGCGAAGCCCCCACCGCACGGGGGCGGCCCGACGGGACGGTGACGCTGACGCTGGCGCCCGGTGCCGCCGTCGTCTGGTCGCTGGAGGCCGCCTCGCGCGCCACCGGCGCGGTGGCCGGTGCCAGCGCACCAGCCTTGCTGCTCCCGCAGGGCGCCCAGGCCGGGCCCGCACGCGTCGAGGGTGACCTCCTGCTCGACGGCCGCGCAACACCCGGCGCGCGACTGCACCTGGCGGTGGACGGCGCGCTGCAGGCCACCCCCGTGGTGACCGCCGACGCCGTGGGGCGCTTTCAAGTCCGGGTGGACACCGCGTCGATGGTCGACCCGGCACTCGTGCACCGGGCAGCCGTGCTCGACCTGGCCAGCGGGCTGGCCTCGGCGCCGGTGCCGTTCCGAGTCGAGCGCCGCTGGCAGCTGTTGGCCGACGTGCCCGACCCGGTGGGCGACGACCATGGCATCGGTCCGTTGGCCGAAGGCCGCCTGCGCTACCCGCTCGATCCCAGCTGGGGCGAGAACCGCCAGCTGGACCTGACCCGCGTGCGCGCCTGGAGCGCCGGCGGCGCGTTGCGGCTGGAACTCGGCATGCGCCAAATCACGCGCAGCTGGAACCCGGCCAACGGTTTCGACCACGTGGCCTTCACGATCTTCGTCGAGCTGCCGGGCGAACCCGGCGGCGCCACCGTGATGCCCGGCCAGGATGGGCAACTGCCCGCCGGCCTGCGCTGGCACCGTCGGCTGCGCCTGCACGGCTGGTCCAACGCGCTGTTCACGGCCGAAGGCGCCAGCGACACGGACGAAGGCACACCGGCCGCACCGGCTCCGGTGCTGCGTGTGGACCCGGAACGCCACACGCTGGAACTCACGCTGCCGCCCGCCGCTCTGGGAGGCCGGCGGGACCTGTCCGGCGTGCGCGTGTGGGTCACCACCTGGGACTGGGATGGCGGCTACCGGGCGCTGCGGGCGCAGCCTGGCGGCCACCAGTTCGGCGGCCCGCCGGGCGCGCCGAAGGTGATGGACAGCAGCGCCATCATCACGCTGCCTTGACCCGGCCCGTCACCCGCGACCGACCACGATGAAACCCCGCCTGGCGCCGGTGGCGGTGCCGCTGTTCCTGGAACTGGGCCTGGGCATGGCCGTGGGTCTGGCCGGCACGGCCATGGCGGCCCGCCAGGCCGACGCCGCCGCAGCGGGCTTCGCGCTGGCGCACCAGGTGGCGGCCATGCTGTTCATCGTGCTGCGCATCGTGGGTGCGGGCGTCTCGGTGGTGGTGGCGCAGGCGCTGGGCGCGGGCCGCCGCGCCGAGGCCGATGCCGTGGCCCGCGCCGTGCTCGGCGCCAGCAGCTGGGTGGGGGGCGCCTGTGCACTCGCAGCCCTGCTGGGTGCCGAGGCCCTGATGCGCGGGCTCAACGCGCCGCCGGCCGTGCTGGCGCTGGCCGCGCCGTTGCTGCAGTGGATGGCCCCGGCGCTGCTGCTGGACGCCTGGAACGCCGCCATGGCCAGCGTGATGCGCGCCCATCTGCGCGCCCGCGAGGTGCTGGGCGTGGTGCTGGCCATGCACGCGCTGCACCTGGCGCTGGCGCTGTGGTGGATGCCCCGCTTCGGGCTAGGCGGCTTCGCCGCTGCGCTGGTCGCCAGCCGGCTGCTCGGGCTGGGCCTGCACCAGTGGCTGTGGCGGCGCCAGCTGCAGCTGAAGCCGCGCGCTGCCGACCTGTGGCGGCTGCCGCGCCGCGAACTGGCCGCGGTGCTGCGCATCGGCGTGCCCGGTGCGGCCGAGAACGTGGCCTACCGATTGGCCTTCGTGGCCAGCGTGGCGGCCGTGGGCACGCTGGGGGCGCCAGCACTGGCCACCCAGGCCTACGTGCTGCAGTTCAACCACTTCACCCTGCTGGCCGGGCTGGCCATCGGGCTGGCCGGCGAGGTGGTGGTGGGCCATCACATCGGCAGCGGCCGGCTGCATGCGGCGCACCGGCTGGTCACTCGCGCCCTCGCGCTGGGCCTGGCCCTGAGCGTGGGGGTGGCCGGCGCCGCCGCCCTGGCCGCGCCCTGGCTGCTGCGCCTGTTCACGCAGGACCCGGCCATCCTGGCCGCCGGCGCCACGCTGATGGCCTGGTCGGTGCTGCTGGAACCCGGGCGCACCTTCAACCTGGTCGTCATCAACGCACTGCGCGCCGCCGGCGACGCGCGCTTCCCGGTGGCGGTGGGCGCGGTGTCGATGGCCGTGGTGCTGGCCGGCGGCAGCTGGTGGCTGGGCGTGCACCTGGGCTGGGGGCTGGTGGGGGTGTGGATCGCCTACGCCGCCGACGAGTGGCTGCGCGGCCTGCTGATGTGGTGGCGCTGGCGGCGGCTGGCCTGGGTGCCGGCCGCGCGGGCATCGCGGCGCCGCTTGAAGGCCCTGCAGCGGCAGGCAGGCGGATAGCGCTGCGGGCCCGGCAGGCGGGCGCACCGACGTCAGCCGTGGCGCTGTTCGATCGCGAACGCGGCGCCCGCCAGAGCCGCCAGCGTGTCGGTGATCAGCGCCGTGGGCACGGCAGCCAGGTAGTCGCTGAAGCGGCCCTTGGCCTCGAAGCGTGCGCGGAAGGGCGACGTGAAGAAGCGGTCGCCCAGCCGCGGCACGATGCCGCCGCCGATGAACACCGCCCGTGCGCCCAGGGTCAGCGCCACGTTGCCGGCGAAGCCGCCGAGCAGGGCGCAGAAGACGTCCAGCGTGCGTGCGCAGGCGGCGTCACCGGCCACGCCACGTTCGACCACCTGCTCGGCCGACAAGGCCGCCGGCGCCCGCCCCTCGGCCTGCGCCACACAGGTGTGCAGCAGCGGCAGGCCGATGCCGGAAAGCAAGCGCTCGGCCGACACGTGGGGCCACTGCATGCGCGCGTGGCGCAGCACCTCGCTCTCGAGGTCGTCCGTCGGGGCCAGCGTGGCGTGCCCGCCCTCGCCGGGCAGTGCCACCCAGCCGGCCTCGGTCTGCACCACGCCGCCCACGCCCAGGCCGGTGCCCGGGCCGATGACGGCCAGGGTGCCGGCGGCCACCGGTGCGGCGCCGTGGGCGCGCCACTGCGTCGGCCGCAGGCGTGGCAACGACAGCGCCAGGGCCTCGAAGTCGTTGAGCACCTGCAGCGACGCCAGGCCCAGGTCCGCCTGCAGTTCGGCGCACGAGAACGCCCACGGGCTGTTGGTGAGTTCCACCCGGTCGCCACGCACGGCCGTGGCCACGGCGATGGCCGCACGCCGCGGCGGCGCCGCCACGTCCGCCGGCAGGCCGGCCAGGTAGGTGCGCACGGCGTCGGCCGGCCCGGCGCTGCCGGCCACCGGGAAACGACGCACGTGTTCCACGCCGCGTGCCGGCGACGCCACCCAACCGAAGCGCGCGTTGGTGCCGCCAACGTCGGCGACCAGCCACGGCAACGCCAGCCCGGCGCCAGCCGGCGCGCGGCTGCCGCCAGGCTCGGTCAGGGGCGCGTCCGGGTCAGGGCGGCACGCGGCTTGCTGCGGCACGGGCAAGGATTCGTCCAGTGGTTCTGCAAGCAGCCCACGGTAGCAAAACTACATCACCTGATCAAGCCGGATCGACCCGTCAGCCGCTCGGATATCGAGCGAAGAAGCGGGTCTGTTGGCGTGCGCTGTAGTGGAGCTACCTTGTGGAACCCCTGATGTCCGGCCGGTGGCCACGCCCCACAATAGGGCCATCGAGGGCGCCAGGCGGCGCCGACCGCGACCGCATGACCCCCTTCGACCGCCCACGCCTGATCGCCGACATCGGCGGCACATACGCCCGCTTCGCGCTGGAAAGCGCCGCCGGGCACTTCGAGCACGCGGCCTCGCTGCGCTGCGCCGACCACGCCGACTTCCACGCCGCCGTCAGCGCCTACCTGGCCAGCGTGCCGGCGCCGCGACCCGACCACGCCGCCGTGGCCATCGCCAACCCGGTCGAGGGCGACCAGGTGCGCATGACCAACTACCACTGGCAGTTCTCCATCGAGCAGATGCGCGAGCAGCTGGCGCTGGAGACGCTGGTGGTGGTCAACGACTTCACCGCGCTGGCCATGGCCCTGCCCCGCCTGGGCCGCCACGACACCCGGCAGGTGGGTGGCGGCGAGCCGCGGCCGCGCAGCGTGATCGGCCTGCTCGGCGCGGGCACCGGCCTGGGCGTGTCGGGCCTGATCCCGGCCGGCGACGGCCATGTGGCCCTGGGCACCGAAGGTGGGCACGTCAGCTTCGGCCCGCGCGACGCGCGCGAGCACGCCATCCTGGCCTTTGCCGAACGCGAGCATGACCATGTGTCCTTCGAGCGCCTGGTCTCGGGCCCCGGGCTGGAACTGATCCACCGCGCCCTGCGCGACCACGCCGGCCTGCCGCCGGAGCCGCTGGCGGCACCGGAGATCACCCGCCGTGGACTGGAGGGCCGCGACGCGCTGTGCCGCGAAACGCTGGACGCCTTCTGCGCCATGCTGGGCACGGCGGCATCGAACCTGGCCGTCACGCTGGGCGCGATGGGTGGCATCTTCATCGGCGGCGGCATCGTGCCGCGGCTGGGTGCGTACTTCGACAGCTCGCCGTTCCGTGCGCGCTTCGAGGACAAGGGGCGCTTCTCGGCCTACCTGGCCGGCATCCCCACCTACGTGATCACGGCCGAGCACGCCACCTTCATCGGGGCCTCGGCCATCCTGTCGGAACAGCTGCGCGGGCGCCATGGCCACACCGGCTCCACGGTGCTGGGGCAGATCCAGCGCACGCGCGGCAGCCTGTCGCCGGCGGAGATGCGGGTGGCCGACCACGTGCTGGCCCACCCGCGCTCGGTGCTCAACGACCCCATCGCCCGCATCGCCCGCGCCGCGGCGGTGAGCCAGCCCACGGTGATCCGGTTCTGCCGCAGCCTGGGCTGCGAGGGCCTGTCGGACTTCAAGCTGCGCCTGGCCGCGAGCCTGACGGGCACGATCCCGGTCACGCACACCCAGGTGACCGGCGAGGACACGATGCTGGAGCTGGGCGTCAAGGTGCTGAGCAACAGTGCCGCGGCCGTGCTGCAGCTGCGCGACCAGCTCAACCGCGAGACCATCGACCGCGCGATCGACCTGCTCACCGCCGCCGAGCGCGTGGAGTTCTACGCCGTGGGCCACTACGGCGTGGTGGCCGACGATGCCCAGTTCAAGTTCCTGCGCTTCGGCGTGGCCAGCAGCGCCATCACCGACCAGCGCCTGCAGCGCATGGCGGCCAGCGTGCTGCGCCCGACCGACGTGGCGGTGGTGATCAGCAGCAGCGGCCGGGTGGAAGACCTGCTGGCCGTGGCCGACATCGCGCGCGAACGCGGCGCCGCGGTGCTGGCCATCACCGCCAGCCACTCGCCGCTGTCGAAGAAGGCCGACGTGGCGCTGATCGTCGACCACGTGGAGGACACCGCCACCCACGTGCCGATGGTCAGCCGCATCCTGCACCTGCTGGTGGTGGACATCCTCGCCGTAGGTGTAGCCATGCGCCGCGGCGCCCAGGCGGTGCTGCCGCAGGAGACGCTGGGCGCGTTGGACGAAATGCGGCCGGCCGCCGCTCAGCAGGCGCCGCGCATCGCGCGGCGCGAGGCGCCCGGCGTGAGCGCGGCGATGCCGCTGTCACACCTGACGTCGCACAGCCGCTGATCCCGCGTTCGCGGGGGCTGGGCCGCTCCGCCGGCACGGGCCGGCGGGTTGCTTCACGGCATCATCGCGCCACAACGATCAGGAGTTCTACGTGCGCGCTTCGTCCCCCCTCTCCATGGCCGCGATGGCCGCCCTGCTGGCCACGGCCGTGCCGGCCTTTGCAGCCAGCAGTGCCACCGCCACCGCCGGCACGGTGTCGATCACGGTGTTCGACCTGAACCCCGCGGACGGCCTGGACGCCAGCCTCACGTTCTTCGGCGAGTCCAGTGCCTCCTACGTCTACGCCAATGGCAACGCGGCCTCCGACATCGCCAGCGGGCTGAACGCCACCACGGCGGTGGCACTGGACGTGCCGCTCCTCAGCGTGGCCGGCTCCACCAGCGCCAACGGCGCCTTCGGTCGGGCGGCCGTGGCCGGCGGTGACGGCAGCGGCAACTGGACCAGTGGCGACGGCCAGGGCGTGTTCTTCGCCTCGATCGAGGTCGGCGCCTGGACCGGTGTGCTGATCGAGATGGACTACGCCGGCACGGCCACCACCACGGTTGGCACGAGCATCGAGGGCTACGGCGAGGCCGCCCAGTCCTACATCTCCGTGCTGGTCAACATCGACGGCGCCGACGGCCAGGAGAGCCACAGCGCCACGCGCTCGCTCTACGCCTCCAGCGTCTGGGACGGCAACGGCTTCACCGGGCAGGACCTGAGCTTCAACGGCCGCCTGCGCCTGACCTACGCCAACCTGTCCGACGACGTGCTCACCGGGGGCTACGTGACATCGGCCTACGCCTATGCCGCATCGGCCATCCCGGCGGTGCCGGAGCCAGGCACCTACGGCCTGATGCTGGCCGGCCTGGCCGGTGTGGCCGCGGTGGCGCGCCGCCGGCGCTGAAGCCGTCGCCTTCGCCCGAGAAGCCGGCCACGGGCCGGCTTCTTTCATGGCGCAGGAGCGCGCCGACCCCCGATAAAATGCGCGCTTTCCCGAGGAGCGTTGCGATGGCCGTCCGGCCACCAGGCTCGGGACCCGCGCAGCCCAGGCCAGCGCGGCCGGCAACGACGCTCGCCCCCGAATCCGAGGAGCGAGCCGCATGTCCACCGACACCACCCCCGCCACGCGCACGCCGCCGCCGATGCGCCTGTCCGGCCTCGAGCCGGTGTCCATCGGCCAGGGCCACCTGTTCGTCAACATCGGCGAGCGCACCAACGTCACCGGCTCCAAGGCCTTCGCGCGCATGATCCTCGCGGGCCAGTTCGAGGAGGCGCTGGCCGTGGCGCGCCAGCAGGTGGAGAACGGCGCGCAGATCATCGACGTCAACATGGACGAGGCGATGCTGGACAGCGAAGCGGCCATGGTGCGCTTCCTGAACCTGCTGGCCGGCGAGCCGGAGATCGCGCGCGTGCCGATCATGATCGACTCGTCCAAGTGGTCGGTCATCGAGGCCGGCCTGAAGTGCATCCAGGGCAAGGGCATCGTCAACAGCATCAGCCTGAAGGAAGGCGAGGCCGAGTTCCGCCGCCAGGCCACGCTGGTGCGCCGCTACGGCGCCGCGGCCGTGGTGATGGCCTTCGACGAGACCGGCCAGGCCGACACCTTCCAGCGCAAGATCGACATCTGCGCGCGGGCCTACCGCATCCTCGTGGACGAGGTGGGCTTCCCGCCCGAGGACATCGTCTTCGACCCCAACATCTTCGCCATCGCCACCGGCATCGAGGAGCACGACAACTACGCCGTGGACTTCATCGAGGCCACGCGCTGGATCAAGGCCAACCTGCCGGGCGCCAAGGTCAGCGGCGGCGTCAGCAACGTGAGCTTCAGCTTCCGCGGCAACGACCCGGTGCGCGAGGCCATCCACACCGTGTTCCTGTACCACGCCATCGCCGCCGGGCTGGACATGGGCATCGTCAACGCCGGCATGGTGGGCGTCTACGACGACCTGGAGCCGGAGCTGCGGGAGCGCGTCGAGGACGTCGTGCTCAACCGCCGCAAGGATTCCGGCGAGCGCCTGATCGAGATCGCCGAGCGTGCCAAGGGCCTGGCCAAGGACGACAGCGCGCGCCTGGCCTGGCGCGCCGGCAGCGTGAACGAGCGCCTGAGCCACGCGCTGGTGCACGGCATCACGGAGTTCATCACCGCCGACACCGAGGAGGCCTGGCAGGCCATCCAGGCCACGGGCGGCCGGCCGCTGCACGTGATCGAAGGCCCGCTGATGGCGGGCATGAACATCGTCGGCGACCTCTTCGGCCAGGGCAAGATGTTCCTGCCGCAGGTGGTCAAGAGCGCGCGCGTGATGAAGCAGGCGGTGGCCCACCTGCTGCCCTACATCGAGGCGGAGAAGCAGGCGGTCATCGACGCCGGCGGCGACGTGAAACCCAAGGGCAAGATCGTCATCGCCACCGTCAAGGGCGACGTGCACGACATCGGCAAGAACATCGTCACCGTCGTGCTCCAGTGCAACAACTTCGAGGTCGTCAACATGGGCGTGATGGTCCCGTGCCAGGACATCCTCGCCAAGGCCAAGGTCGAGGGCGCCGACATCATCGGCCTGTCCGGCCTGATCACGCCCAGCCTGGAGGAGATGCAGCACGTGGCCGCCGAGATGCAGCGCGACGACTGGTTCCGGCTGAAGAAGATCCCGCTGCTGATCGGCGGCGCCACCACCAGCCGCGTGCACACGGCGGTGAAGATCGCGCCGCACTACGAGGGCCCGGTGGTCTACGTGCCCGACGCCAGCCGCAGCGTGGGCGTGTGCGCCGACCTGCTGAGCGACGAGCGCGCCACCGCCTACATTGCCGAACTGGAAGCCGACTACGCCCGCGTGCGTGAGCTGCACGCGAACAAGAAGGCCACGCCGCTGGTGACGCTGGCGCAGGCGCGCGCCAACAAGACGCCCATCGACTGGGCGGCCTACACGCCGCCGGCGCCGAAGTTCACCGGCCGGCGCATCTTCCGCAACCAGGACCTGTCGGAACTGGCCGCCTGCATCGACTGGACGCCCTTCTTCCAGACCTGGGACCTGCACGGCAAGTTTCCCGGCCTCCTGCGCGACGAGGTGGTGGGCGCGGAGGCGCAGCGCGTGTTCAGTGACGGCAAGCGCATGCTGCAGCGGGCCATCGAAGGGCGCTGGCTGCAGGCGGGTGGCGTGATCGCGCTACTGCCGGCCAACACGGTGGACGACGACACGATCGAGGTCTACACCGACGAATCACGCACGCAGGTGGCGCTGCGCTGGAGCCCGCTGCGCCTGCAGAGCGAGCGGCCGGTGATCGACGGGGTGCCGCGGCCCAACCGCTGCCTGGCGGACTTCGTCGCGCCGAAATCGGGGCCAGGCGCCAAGCCCGACTGGATCGGCCTCTTCGCCGTCACCGCCGGCCTGGGCGTGGAGAAGAAGGTGGCGCAGTTCGAGGCCGACCACGACGACTACGGCGCCATCATGCTCAAGGCCATCGCCGACCGCCTGGCGGAAGCCTTTGCCGAGCGGCTGCACCAGCGCGTGCGGACCGAGTTCTGGGGCTACGCACCCGACGAGGCGCTGGACAACGAGGCGCTCATCGCCGAGCAGTACCGAGGCATCCGCCCCGCGCCGGGCTACCCGGCCTGCCCCGACCACAGCGTCAAGCGCGCGATGTTCGAGGTGCTGGGCGCCGGCGAGATCGGCATGGGCCTGACCGAGAGCCTGGCCATGACGCCGGCGGCCAGTGTCAGCGGCTTCTACCTGGCGCACCCGGAGAGCACCTACTTCAACGTGGGCCGCATCGGCGAGGACCAGCTGGCCGACTGGGCGGCGCGGCAGGCGATGGACGAGGCGCAAGCGCGGCGCGCGCTGGCGCCGGTGCTGGGCTGAGGGTCAGTCCGCCGCGCCAGGCTCCCAGCGCGGCAGTTCGTAGTCGGCCCACACCGCGGCGGCGCGCAGGCCGGCGGCCACCACGGTGGCCAGCAGCATACCCAGCCAGCCCGGCGCGCCCATCGTCTGCGCGCCGACCAGGGCCCAGCCGCCGAAGAAGGCGCAGATGGCGTAGGGGCGGTGGTCGCTGAACGCGCGCGGCACCTCGTTGCAGACGATGTCGCGCAGCACGCCGCCGAACACGGCCGTCACCAGCCCCATCAGCACCGCCACGATGGCCGGCAGGCTCTGCTCCAGTGCGATCTGCGTGCCGTTCGCGGTGAACAGGCCCAGGCCCAGCGCGTCGGGCCATTGCATCGCGCGTTCGGTGGGCGCGAAGTGCCGGGCCCGCATCAGCACCATGGCGGCGATCGACAGGCCGAGGATGGCCCACAGCCAGCCGGCGTGCTCCACCCAGAAGAACGGCCGCCGGTCCAGGAGCACGTCGCGCAGCGTGCCGCCGCCGAAGGCCGCCAGACCGGTCACCACGCACACGCCCACCGCGTCCAGCCGCTGCCGTGCGGCAGCCAGCAGGCCCGACAGGGCGAAGGCCAGCGTGGCCAGGACCTCGACGACGACCAGGACTTCGGACAGCGCGGCGGGGGGTGTGGCGTTCATGGCCGCGATGGTGCCGGGTTTCCGCGCCGTCGGCTGCCGCACCGCAGATCCGCCGGATCGGCACGACAAAAGTGCAAGTTTTCGCGGCGCGCGATCCAGCATCCGGGTGCGGTGCGCGTTCAGACTTGAGCGCCGTCAAGAACAGGAGACTTCCCCCATGCGCACCCAGGTTGCCATCGTCGGTGCCGGCCCCTCGGGCCTGCTGCTCGGCGCCCTGCTGCACAAGCACGGCGTGGACGCCGTGGTCGTCGAGCAGCGCAGCGCCGACTACGTGCTCGGCCGCATCCGCGCCGGCGTGCTGGAACAGGTGACGGTGGACCTGATGGACGAGGCCGGTGTCGGCGCGCGGCTGCACTGCGAAGGCCTGGTCGACGACGGCTTCGTGCTCGCGTTCGGCGGCCAGTCGCACCGCATCGAGCTCAAGCGGCTGACCGGCAAGACCGTGGTCGTCTATGGCCAGACCGAGGTCACGCGCGACCTGATGGACGCCCGCGCCGCCGCCGGCCTGCCGACGATCTACGAGGCCGAGGACGTGGCCGTCCACGACTTCGACGGCACCGCCCCCTACGTGACGTTCAAGAAGGACGGTGTCGCCCAGCGCCTGGAGTGCGACTTCATCGCCGGCTGCGACGGCTTCCACGGCGTGTGCCGCGCCAGCGTGCCCGCCGACCGCATCCAGACCTTCGAGAAGGTCTACCCCTTCGGCTGGCTGGGCATCCTGGCCGACGTGAAGCCAATCTCGCACGAGATCGTCTATGCCAACCACGAGCGCGGCTTTGCGCTGGCCAGTCTGCGCAGCCCCACGCGCAGCCGCTACTACGTGCAGTGCCCGCTGGACGACAAGCCCGAGGACTGGTCCGACGCGCGCTTCTGGGACGAGTTCGCGCGCCGCCTGCCGGCGGACCTGGCCGGCAAGCTGGTCACCGGGCCGTCGTTCGAGAAGAGCATCGCGCCGCTGCGCAGCTTCGTCGCCGAGCCGATGCGCTTCGGCCGTCTGTTCCTGGCTGGCGACGCGGCGCACATCGTGCCGCCCACCGGCGCCAAGGGCCTGAACCTGGCCGCAGGGGACGTTGGGCTGCTGTCGCGGGCGCTGGCCGAGCACTACCGCGAGCGCAGCAGCGCGGGGCTGGACGACTATTCCCGCCGCGCGCTGGCGCGCGTGTGGAAGGCCGAGCGCTTCTCGTGGTGGTTCACGACGATGATGCACCTGTTCCCCGAGAACGGCGCCTTCGGCGCGCGCATGCAGATCGCCGAGCTGGACTACCTGATGAGCTCCGAGGCCATGCAGACCGCGGTGGCCGAAAACTACGTGGGCCTGCCGCTGTGAGGCGGATGCGCTAGGGCAAGCCCGCTGGCGTCGCCGCCGGTGGGCGGGGCATGCTCGCAGGCTGTCGATCACCGCCTGCTGCAGGAAGGACTGCCCCATGAAGAAAACGATCACCCTCACCCTCGGCGCCCTGGCGCTGGCCGCGCACCTGGCCGCCGGTGCTGCCGAACCCATCAAGGTCGGCCTGATGCTGCCGTCCACCGGCACCTACGCCGCGCTGGGCGACATGATCACCAAGGGCTTCAAGCTCGCCATCGACGAGCAGGGCGGCAAGCTCGCCGGGCGCGACGTGCAGTACTACACCGTCGACGACGAGAGCGACCCCAGCAAGGCCACCGACAACGTCAACAAGCTCATCAAGCGCGACAACGTCGACGTGCTCGTGGGCACCGTGCACTCCGGCGTGGCCGTGGGCATGGCGCGTGCGGCCAAGGAAAGCGGCACCCTGCTGATCATCCCCAACGCCGGTGCCGACGCCATCACCGGCCCGCTGTGCGCGAAGAACATCTTCCGCTCCAGCTTCAGCAACTGGCAGCCCGGCTACGCCACCGGCGTCGTGGCCGCGAAGAAGGGCTACAAGACCGCGATGACCATCACCTGGAACTACGGCGCCGGGGCGGACACCGTCAAGGGCTTCCGGGAGGCCTTCGAGAAGGGCGGCGGCAAGGTGCTCAAGGACCTGAACCTGCCGTTCCCCAACGTCGAGTTCCAGGCCCTGCTGACGCAGATCGCCGCGGAGAAGCCGGATGTGGTCTACGCCTTCTTCGCCGGTGGCGGGGCGCCGAAGTTCATCAAGGACTACGACGCCGCGGGGCTGCGCAAGACTGTGCCGCTGATGGGCTCGGGCTTCCTGACCGACGGCGTGCTGCAGGCCGCGGGGGACTCGGCCCAGGGCCTGATCACGTCGCTGCACTACGGTGACGAGATCAAGAACCCGCGCAACGACGCCTTCCGCAACCGGTTTGCCGTGACCTACAAGGCCAACCCCGACGTGTACGCGGTGCAGGGCTACGACGCCGCGCAGCTGCTGCTGGCCGGGGTCAACGCCGTCAAGGGCGACATGACCAGGAAGGACGCGATGTACGCGGCCATGGCCAGCGCGAAGATCGACAGCCCGCGCGGTGCGTTCACGCTGAGCAAGGCGCACAACCCGGTGCAGGACTTCTACGTGCGCGAGGTCAAGGGCGAGTACAACGTCGTCACCGGCATCGCCGTGAAGGCGCTGGCCGACCCGGCGCGCGGCTGCCGGATGTGAACGCGGGGCGGTTGGCGGCTAGTTCTGTTCGGCGTCGGCCACGCTGAACAGCGCGCGGTCGACCAACCGAATCGCCGCCGGGTTGGCCGCCAGGCGGTACTGCCCGGCGATGAGGACATGCTGCGGAGATTCGCGGAGCAGGACGCCGTACATCACCACGTCGTCGCCGCGGTGCTTCCAGCGCAGCGCCGGTGCGGTGTCGGGCTCGAACACGGGGTCGAACGCGCCCTGCAGGTCCTCCACCATCAGGTCGAGCAGCAGCCCGAAGGACTCGCTGGCGGCTGCCAGCAATGGCGCGGCGCCATCCTCCAGCCAACCGTTGGCGCCCTGCAGCGGTCGCGTCCGGTCACGGTCGTGCAGATAGGCCTTGAACGCCCGCCCGCTGCCGGCCGCGTTCGGGAAGTCCACGGCCAGCCGGAAACGCAGCATCGGGCTGGACTCTGAATGGGCGATGATCGTCAGGCTGGGCGTCAATCGGATGTCGGCCTCGGTGTCGTCGGCAGCCCGCCGGTAGCGCGCCGCCAAGCCGGCCAGGCGTTGGTCCAGACCAGACCGGACCAGACCGTCGAAGCGATGCCGCAACAGGGTTGCCAACGGGGCGGCCTGGTCCGATGAACGACCCTGCGCCACGGCGCCGCCGATCAGTGCCCCGAGCATGCCGCCGACGACGGCACCCACCCCGGGAGCCAGGCTGGGCACGACGAAGAACACCTGGCTGTCGGCGATGTGATGGCCGCTCGGCGGCGAATCCCCGAAGCCGCCACCGTCGGCCGGCGGCTTCCCCCCCTCCACGCCAAAGCTCGCCGTGGCCGGGTAACGCACCGGGCCGGTGAGCGGCCAGGCGCGGACCGGACCAGCGAACGGGCCGGCCGCCAAGCCCGCCATGCCCACCAGGCAGGTGCGGCGCGTCAGTCGTGAAGCATGGACAGGCATCGGCAGCGTTCCGCGAGGCGGTCGGTTCAGATGGAAGCGCGGATTGTCGCCGCGCGGGTGGATCGGGCGAGGCGACAATGCGCCAGCAGATCGCCACCAGGAGCGCCCCATGATTCTCGAAGTTGCCGACATCCGCATCCAGCCCGGCCGCCAGGCCGAATTCGAGGCCGCCATCGTGCGGGGCGTGACCGAGGTCATCGCGCAGGCCAAGGGTTTCCGCGGTTGGAAGGTCAACCGTGGCGTCGAGAGCCCGGAGCGCTTCCTGCTGCACATCTTCTGGGACACGCTGGAGGACCACACCGTCACCTTCCGCGAAGGCCCGCTGTTCCCGCAGTGGCGCGCCATCGTCGGCCCGTTCTTTGCGTCGCCGCCGCAGGTGGAGCACTTCGAGCTGGTGGCCAAGAGCGCCTGAGCCATGGGCGCCCGCGACACCCTGCTGGCCACCGCCGCGGCCTACCTGGACGAAGGCCGTTTCGAGGCCGACCTGGCGCGCCGCGTGGCCATCCGCAGTGCCAGCCAGGACGCCGATGCCGGCCCCGCGCTGCAGGCCTACCTGGCCGATGAGCTGGTGCCCACGCTGACGGCACTGGGCTTCACGCACACGATCCACGCCAACCCGGTGGCCGGCGGCGGCCCCTTCCTGATCGCCAAGCGCATCGAGGACCCGGCCCACCCCACCGTGCTGATGTACGGCCACGGCGACGTCATCCGCGGTCAGGACGCATCCTGGACCCGCGGCGCCGGCCCCTGGCAGCTGGCACGCGATGGCGACCGGCTGTACGGCCGCGGCACGGCAGACAACAAGGGCCAGCACAGCATCAACATCGCCGCGCTGGCGCAGGTGCTGGCAGCCCGCCAGGCCGCCGGCGGGAAACTCGGCTTCAACCTCATCTGGCTGTTCGAGACCAGCGAAGAGACCGGCTCCCCCGGTCTGGCCGCGTTCTGTGCGGCCCAGCGCGAGGCGCTGCGGGCCGACGTGCTGATCGCCAGCGACGGGCCGCGCCTCACGGCCTCGAAGCCCACGGTGTTCCTGGGGTCACGCGGTGTCGTCAACTTCGACCTGAAGCTCACGCTGCGAGATGGCGCGCACCATTCCGGCAACTGGGGCGGCCTGCTGCGCAACCCGGGCACGGTGCTGGCCAATGCCATCGCCAGCCTGGTGGACGGGCAGGGCCGCATCCGCATCGCGGCGCTGCGCCCGCCGCCGATCCCGGTCAACGTGCGTACCGCACTGGCGGGTCTGGACGTGGGCGGCGGCCCGGACGACCCGGTGGTGGACACCGACTGGGGCGAGCCCGGCCTGACGCCGGCCGAGCGCGTGTTCGGCTGGAACACGCTGGAGGTGCTGGCCTTCACCACCGGCAACCCGGCGCACCCGGTCAATGCCATCCCGCCGTCGGCGCAGGCCACGCTGCACCTGCGCTTCGTCGTCGGCACCGACGTGTCACGGCTGTCCGAGGTGGTGGACACCCACCTGCGCGCGCAGGGTTTCCCGCCGTTCGAGATCACGGTGGGCGAGGTCATGGCCGCGACGCGGCTGGACCCGGACGACCCCTGGGTGAATTTCACGCTGGATTCCATGGCGCGCACCACCGGCGCGACGCCGGTGCTGCTGCCGAACCTGGGTGGTTCGCTGCCCAACGACGTGTTCGCACACATCCTGGGTCTGCCCACGGTATGGATCCCGCACAGCTACCCGGGCTGCCGTCAGCATGCGCCGGACGAGCACCTGCTGCGGCCGGTGGCGCGCGAGGCGCTGCAGATCATGGCTGGGCTGTTCTGGGATCTGGGCGGCCTCGGCGGCGCTCGGCCGCCCGGAGCCGCCGAGCGCCCCCTCGGGGGGCCGCGAACCTGAGCGAGCTGGAGGGCGGGTCAACCCGCCGGCGCGCCGGCCAGCTTCTTCAGCAGCCGCCTGAGCATGGTGCGCTCGGCCGGCGTCAACGCCGCCTGCACCTCGTCCTCCATGTGTGCCGCCACCGCCTGCAGGCGGCCGGCCAGCGCCGTGCCTTCGGCGGTGAGCGTGATGCGCACCGCACGGCCGTCGTGCGGGTCGCGCCCGCGCTGCACCAGGCCGCGCTCGACCAGGCGGTCCACCAGCGTCGTCACGTGCGGCGCCGGCATGCGCAGCGCATGCCGGATCTGCGTGGCCGAGGCGCGCGCGTTGGCCTGCAACAGCATCAGCAGCGTGAACTCCACCGGCCGCAGGCCGAAGGGTTCCCCCACGTGGCGGCGAAAGGCCGCCGTGGTGGGCACCTCGGCCAGCGCCAGCAGGTAGCCCAGCAGATGCTCGACCGGCGCCGCGGACAGCTCAGCGGCGCGGGACGATGACCTCGGCATCCGGCGTCTCCGCGTACAGCCGCTCCACCTCGGCGGTGCGATGCGCCAGCACCGCACGCTGGTTGATCGAGCCCTTGTCGGTGACCTCGCCGCGGTCGATGGACGGCGGCTCGGCCAGCAGCAGCGCGGCGGCCGGGCGCGTGGCGCTGCCCGTGCCCTCGGCCCACAGGCGGTCCATCAGCGCCTGGAAGGCCTCGCGCACCGCCGGCGCGGCCAGCACCTGGGCCACGGTCAGGTCGTCCGCCAGACCGAACTTGCGCCGGATGTCGGCCACGCGCGGAAACACCAGCAGGCCGATGAAGTCGCGGTTCAGGCCGGCCACCACCACGTCCTGCACCATCGGGTCGCCGGCCAGCACGACCTTGGCGCGAAGGGGGCCCACGCTGACGAAGGTGCCGGTGGCGAGCTTGAAGTCTTCGGCGATGCGGCCGTCGAAACGCAGGCCATTCAACGGGTTGGCCGGGTCCTTGAACACCACCGCGTCGCCGGTGCGGTAGAAGCCTTCGTCGTCGAAGGCCTCGGCGGTCTGCTCCGGCATGCGCCAGTAGCCGGGCATCACGTTGGGCCCCTTGAAGCGGATCTCGGTCTTGCCGCTGCCCTCGGCGTTGGGCACCAGCTTGACCTCCACGCCCGGCACCGGCAGGCCGATGTCGCCGCTCTGCACGTCCGTGCCCAGCGCAAAGGTGCACGAGGGCGCGGTCTCGGTCATGCCCAGGCCGGTGAAGATGGGGATGCGCTCGCCGACGGTCTGTTCACCGAGGTGGTCCAGGTGGTCCCACACCGCCTGGCTCAGGCCGGCGCCGGCGAACATGAAGGCTTTCACGCGCGAGAACAGCGTGCGCCGCAGCGGCTCGTCGTGGTCCATCGCGTTGGCGATCTCCTCGAAGCCCTTGGGCACGTTGAAGTAGATCGTCGGCGCGATCTCGCGCAGGTTGCGCAGCGTCTGCGCCATGCCGGCGGGCGTGGGCTTGCCGTCGTCGATGTACAGCGTGCCGCCGTTGTAGAGCGCGATGCCCACGTTGTGGTTGCCGCCGAAGGTGTGGTTCCAGGGCAGCCAGTCCACCAGCACCGGCGGCTCGCTGGCCAGGAAGGCGAAGCACTGGCGGATCTGCTGCAGGTTGGCGCACAGCATGCGGTGCGTGTTGACCACGCCCTTCGGCTGCTTGGTGGAACCGCTGGTGAACAGGAACTTGGCGATGGTGTCCGGGCCCACCGCCGCATGGGCGGCCGCGGCCTCGGCACCGATGGGGGTGTCCAGCAGGCTGGCGAAGGTCTCGTGGTCACGACCCGGCAGCTCGCCGCGCCCCAGCACCACGGCCGCATCCGGCAGGCAGGCGGTGATGGCACGCCCGTAGGCCGCGCCGTCGCTGGCGAACACCAGGCCCGGCGTCAGCGTGTCCAGGATCTGGCGCAGCTTGCCGAAGTCCTGCGACACGGTCGAATACGCCGGCGAGATCGGCGCGTACGGCACGCCCACCCACATCGCGCCCAGCGCCAGCGTGAGGTGCTCGAGGTCGTTCTCCGACAGGATGGCCACCGGCCGCTCGGCCGACAGGCCATGCGCCAGCAGCGCCTGGCCCACGCGCTGTGCGCGGTCCAGCATCTGGGCGTAGGTGATGGTGATCCAGGCGCCGTCGGCGCCCCGGCGGGCGACGAAGACGCGGTCGGGCGCGGTGGCGGCCCAGTGTTCGAGCCGGTCGGTCAGCCGGACGGGGAACGTGTCCAGGGTGTCGGTGGAACGCAGGATCTGCGTGCCGTCGGGGCGCGTTTCCAGGGTGGCGTGCAGCACGCCACCCACCTCGGCCTGGCGATAGCGGGGGCCGCTCATTGCGGCTTCTCCACCTTGGCCGCGCGCTTCTCCAGGAAGGCGCGCAGGCGTTCCTTGGCGGCCGGCTCGCCCTGGGCAATGGCGGCCACCAGGGACTCGACGAAGAGGCCCTGCTCTGGCGCCAGCTCGGCGATGCGCGGCAGCGCCTGGATCACCGCGTAGTTGGACATCGGTGCGTTGGCCGCGATCTTCTGTGCCAGCGCGAGGCCCTTGGCCAGGCCTTCGCCGGGCTGCACGAGGTAGGTGGACAGGCCGGTGGCCTGGCCTTCGTCGGCGTCCAGGACACGCCCGGTGAGCATCATGTCGGCCACGCGCGCGGCGCCGATCAGCCGCGGCACGCGCACCGAGCCGCCACCGCCGACGAAGATGCCGCGCTGGCCTTCGGGGAAGGCGTAGAAGGCATTGTTCTCCGCCACGCGCACGTGGCAGGCCGCGGCGATCTCCAGCCCGCCGCCGACCACCGCGCCGTGCAGCACCGCCACCACCGGCACCGGCGCGTACTGGATGCGGTCCAGCGCCGCATGCCAGCCGCGCGAGTGCAGGATGCCCTCGAAGACGTTGCGCTCGCTGAGCTCCGACAGGTCCAGCCCGGCGCAGAAATGCTCGCCGTTTCCGCTGAGCACGATGGCGCGCACCTCGGCTGGAATGGCCGAGAACGCCGCATCCAGCGCCGCGATGAGCGCATCATTGGCCGCGTTGCGCTTGGCCGGTCGGTTGAGCGCCAGGTGCAGCACCTCGCCGTGGCGGGTGCTCTGGATCAGGGGTTCGGTTGCGGCCATCGCGTCGGTCTCCATCGACAAAGTACTTACATTATGTAAGCATCACGCCTGCGTAGGCAAGCCTGAAGGAGCTGGGGCATGAACATCAACGATCTGATCGCCATCGACATCCACACGCACGCCGAGGTGTCGTGCTGGAACCCGTTCGACAACTACGGCGAGGAGTACGACCGCGCGGCCGACAAGTACTTCGGCTCCAACCGCCGGCCGACGATCGCCGAGACGATCGAGTACTACCGCAAGATCAAGGTCGGCCTGGTGATGTTCACGGTGGACAGCGAGAGCCAGCTTGGCCGCCGCCGCATCCCCAACGAGGAGATCGCCGAGGCCGCGGCGCAGAACAGCGACATGATGATCGCCTTCGGCAGCATCGACCCGCACAAGGGCAAGATGGGCGCGCGCGAGGCGCGCCGGCTGATCACCGAGCACGGTGTCAGGGGCTTCAAGTTCCACCCCACGGTGCAGGGCTTCCTGCCCTACGACAAGATGGCCTGGCCGCTCTACGAGGTGATCGCCGAGTACAAGCTGCCGGCGATCTTCCACAGCGGCCACAGCGGCATCGGCAGCGGCATGCGCTGCGGCGGCGGGCTGCGGCTGCAGAACAGCAACCCGATGCTGCTGGAGGACGTGGCGATCGACTTCCCCGACATGAACATCATCGTCGCCCACCCCAGCTGGCCGTGGCAGGACGAGGCGCTGAGCCTGGCGCTGCACAAGCCCAACGTCTACATCGACCTCAGCGGCTGGAGCCCCAAGTACTTCCCGCCGCAGCTGGTGCAGTACGCCAACACGCTGCTGAAGGACCGCATGCTCTTCGGCAGCGACTTCCCGCTGATCACCCCGGAACGCTGGATGAAGGACTTCGACGATGCCGGCTTCAAGGACAAGGTCAAGCCCGGCATCCTGAAGGACAACGCGGTGCGGCTGCTGGGGCTGGGGGCCCAGGCGGCGGCGTGACCGGCGGGCGGCCCGGCGACCGGCCGGCACGCGCGGGTATGCGCTCCGCCACCGGTCAGGCCTGAGGCACCACCCGTGCGCCGGGCTGCGTGAAGGTCCAGGGCACGCCATGCCGGCGGCCCAGCCAGGCGCGCAGCGCCAGCGCCACCAGCAGCACCCCGGCATGGAAGGCCGCGGCATCGGCGCGCGTGGCGTCCACGTCGACGAAGCGCCGCCAGGCCACGAACAGCAGCGTGCCGTGCACCGCGGTGAACAGGCCGCACACGGCGTGCAGGTGCCAGGTGAGCCACCAACGCGGCTGCAGCAGCGCGCGCGTCCACGCGAAGTGGATCATCGCGGCGCCGTAGGCCAGGCCCACCCAGGACAGCACGGCCGCCACCGGGTCGCCCTTGGCCGTGCCGGCCGCCAGCACGACGGCGCCCAGCCCCAGCAGCAGCGGCCCGAGCACACGGAAGTGCCAGCCGCGGAACGCGGCCACGTCGGCCTTCCACCGGATGGCCGTCCAGGCCACGGTGGTGACCGTGCCCAGGCAGAGCGACAGGTAGACGAACTGCACCACCTGCCCCGGGTCGAACGGCACCGGCCGCAGAAAGATCAGCGGCGCCACGGAAACCGCCACCCCCAGCAGCACGACGAAGAAGGCGCGCCCGCTGACGCGGTGTCGCGGCCCGCCCTTGCGCGCGCCGAGCCCGGCCCAGAACAGGCCCAGCCCCACCGTGCCCAGCCCCATGTGGACCACCATGGCTTGATCGAACGTCATCTCGGAAGCCCTCTCAGTTAACGCGCGTAAACTTGCGCGAAGCGAAGGCTAGCAGGAAAGTTTACGTACGTAAAATGTCCGCATCCAAACCGACCCCCAAAATCAGCGACGACACCCGGCAGCAGATCCTGGAAGCCGCCTGGGCGTTGATGTCGGTGCAGGGCAGACTGGACCTGGGCATGGCCGAACTGGCGGCCGCGGCCGGCGTGTCCCGGCAGACGCTCTTCTATGCCTTCGGCAACCGGGCCGGCTTGCTGGTGGCGATGGCGCGCCACCGCGACACCACCAGCGAGCCCGTGGCCCGCATGCGCGCGCTGGCGCTCGGCCCGGGGGCCGACCGCGACACCCTGATGGCTTTCGTCGATGCCTGGTGCGACTACCTGCCGGACATCTACCCGGTGGCCATCCAGCTCGAGACGGCGTCGCTGCACGACCCGGCCGCCGCCGCCGCGTGGCAGGACCGCATCTTCAGCCAGGGGACACGGCTCGGTCTGGACCTGATCCTGACCCGGATGGCGCAGGCCTGCGTGCTGGGCGATGGGCCGGACCCGGCGCGGCGCGCGGACCTGGTGCTGTCGCTGCTCGTGCCGTCGGCGTGGCGCCACCTGGTCGTCGAACACGGCTGGAGCCCGGTGGCCTTTGCCGCATCGCGCCGGCAGCTGATCGACACCGTGCTCGCGGCGCCCTGAGCGCACGCCAGACACCGCGACCGGCGCGGCCCGGCGCTACTCCAGCCGGAAACCGGCGTGGCAGGCCACGCAGGTCTGCGTCAGGGCCGCCAGCGCCGCCTGCGCAGGCCGGGTGTCCCCGGTGGCACCGGCATCGCGGGCCACCACCGCCAGCCGGCTGGCGCTGCGGTGCATGGCGGTGCCAGCAGCCTGCATGGCCGGCGGCATGAACCCGGCCACCTCGTGGGCACCGTGGTCGTGCAGCGACGACATGCCGAGCCGGCGTTCCGCCACGTCGGCCGCGTCGTCGGTGCGGCCATCGGCCAGCGCCTGCTGGATCTCGGCCAGAGCCACGAGGTGGTCACGCATGTTGGCCAGGGTGTGAGCCCGCAGCATGGGCGGAAAGTGCACCGGGGTGCGGGTGTCGGACGGCATCGCCACGCCGTGGCCGGCATGGGCGCCTCCCGGGTCGGCGTGCATGGACGCGGCGTCATGGGGCGTGGCACACCCGGCCATCAGGCCGGCAGCAACGAGGATGGCCGCGACGAACGGCAAGGGGTGGCTCGGCATGGCGTGATGCTGCCCGCCGCCGAGGGCGCGAGCCTATGATCAGGATCATGCCGAACCCTGCCGGCCCGCCGCGTCGCGCGGCCACGCCCCTGCCCTGGCCAGCGGCCCTGGACGCCCTGGCCGAGTGCCGGCGCCTGGCGCCCGGTGCGGCGCTCTTCCGTGCGGGCGACCCGGCCCGCCACGTGTTCGGCCTGGTCCAGGGCCAGGTGGCGCTGCGCCGGGTGGGCGTGGCCGGCGAGGACATCGTCATCCACCAGGCCCAGGCTGGCGAGTGCTTCGCCGAAGCCTCGCTCCACGGCGGGCACTACCACTGCACCGCCGTGGCCGTCGGCATGGCCGACGTGGCCGCCGTGCCGGCCGAGGCGCTGCGGGCGCGCCTGCGCGACGACCCCGACTTCGCCCTGCAGTGGTCGGCCCTGCTGGCGGCCCAGCTGCGCCGCACCCGCGCCCGCGTGGAGCGCCTGTGCCTGCGCAGCGCCGCCGACCGCGTGCTGCACCTGCTGCAGACCGAGGGTCATGGCCGCGATGGCGTCTACACGCCGCGGTCGACCTTGCGCGCGCTGGCCGCCGAACTGGGGCTGACGCCCGAGGCGCTGTACCGCACGCTGGCGGCGCTGCAACGCGCCGGCCGCCTGCGGCGCGATGGCGCCGTGCTGCGCCTGCGCTGACGGGCGGGCGGGCGGGGCCGCCGTCGATTCGCGCCGCCTGGCGGCATTTCGTCGCAAACGGCTCGCCCTCGGCACCGACCGGCGGCACAGTCACGCCATCGACAACCCGCCCCGCACAGGAGCCCCACCATGCGCCCGATCAAGGACCTCACCGACGCCGTCACGATGCCCTTCCGCGCCCTCTTCGTCGTCGGCATCTGCTGGGTGATCAATGCCATGACCTCGCCCGGCCACTGGTGGGTCTGGTGGGTGGCGCTGGGCATGGGCATCGCCACCCTGGTGGCCTGGGGCCGCGGCCTGCGCACCGCCGCCGTGCTGGCGCTGGTGTACTTCGGCGGCCGCTGGGTCTACCGGCGCTATGGCGAGCAGGCCCGCGCCGCCTTCGACCAGTGGGCGAACAGCACCCAGCCCAAGGCCGGCGAGGTGGTCCGCGCCTTCCTGCAGCCGGATCAGCGCTTCGGCGGCGAAGGCGTGCGCCACTGAGCCGCCGGGTCCCCCGAGGGCCACGCGGCCCCGGGGTCCAGCGGGTACACCGGCCGCGGAATGCGCTGCAGCGGCAGGCGGCCGAGGTTCGGCGTCGTGAGGCCGGGCCCGTCGACCTCCACGATGCGGTCGGCTGGCGCGAAGCCGTCGAACGCGGCGCGGAAGTGCCCGCGGCTCTTGACCACGAGGGTGCGCACCTCGTCGCGCGCCAGGTCCACGCCCAGCACCTCCAGCTGCGCCGGGTCCAGCAGCTGCTGGCGGTGCGAGATCACCGCCACGCGGACACCGCCCAGGTCGAGCAGGGCGCTCGGCCCCATGCGCTGGGCGCTGCCCGCGAGCAGGCCGCGGCGGCCGACGAAGTCGCCGTCCGACAGGGCCAGCACACGGGCCTCGTGGGTCAGCCTCTCGGCAAACGCGTGGCGGGCCGGGTCGGCGGCGGCGTCGCGGTTGAAGCAGGCCGTGAAGTGCGCGCCCAGGCCCCGCGCGTGCGCCTCCTGTGCCAGCGCGGGATCGCAAAACACGCCCAGCAGCACCCGGCGCGCGCCGGCATGCAGCAGCGCATGCAGCAGCGCCGTGACGTTGCCGCCGCCGCCGCCGCCGGGGTTGTCGGCCACGTCGGCCAGGATCGTGCGGCGGGCTGCCGGGGCGCCACCGTCGCCGGCCTGCACCGCCAGCGCCACGGCGTCGGGCAGCGGCGTCAGCCGCGTCGGGAAGTCCTGCCGCCGCGCCCAGACCTCGGCCGCCAGCTGGCGGGCCAGCGCCTGCGCGGCCGGACGCTGGCCGCGGCGCGCCGTCACGACGACCGAGAAGCCGCACTTGGCGCAGTCGGCCAGCGGGAAGCCGCCGCAGAGGGAGACGTTCAGGATGTCGCCGTCGGCCGGCGCGCCCATGCCGGCCACATGGCGCTGGCCTGCGGCCACCAGCGCGTGGTACGGCGTGCCCGGCGCGATGAGCTGGTCGGTGGACGCGGGCAGGAACGGCAGGCGCACCATCGCGACCTCGCCCGGGCCCTCCCGCAGCATGCCATGCATCAGCGTGGCAGCCTCGCGCCCGCGGTCGGCCAGGTCCACGTGCGGGTTGGTCCGGTAGGCCACGAAGCCCGACAGCGCATCGGTCATGCGCGGTGACACGTTGGTGTGCAGGTCCAGCACCGCGATCACCGGCACCGCGGGGCCGACGATGGCACGGATGCGCGCGAACAGCAGGCCGTCGGGGTCGTCGTCGCCGGTGGTCAGGGCAGCACCGTGCGACGACAGGAACACGGCATCCAGCGGCAGCGCCGCACGCAGGCGGGCTTCCAGGTCGTGCAGGAAGGCGTCGAACCACGCCTGGTCGGCCGGGCCGCCGGGGTAGGCCGCGGCGGCGCGCAGGGCCACCGGCGTCCAGGGCCCCTGCGCGGTCATGCCGTCGACGAAGCCGGCGATGTCCGGCAGCGTGCGCGGCGGGCGCGCCATCAGCTGCGCCTGCAGCGCGTCGCCGGCGAGGTCGAAGGCGCGGGCGAAGTCCTCACCGCGCGAGACGGGCGCGAACCGGTTGGCCTCCAGGAAGAAGCCGGCCACGCCGATGCGCGGGCCGCCAGCAGCCGTCATTCGAACTTGATCGCGCGGACCAGCGGCTCGTACTTGGCCCGTTCGGCCGCCACGAACGCCTGCGTCTGCGCCGGCGTCATCACCGCGGGCAGCTCGGCTCCGAGCCTCGCGCGCATCTGCACGTTGGTCGGCAGCATCAGCGCGGCGTTGACGGCGCCGTTGAGCTGCTGCACCACTGGCGCGGGCGTGCCGGCGGGCGCGAACACCGCGGCCCAGGTCGCCAGTTCCAGCCCCTTGAGCGGCGCCGATTCGCCGAAGGGCTGCGCGCCGCTCAGCGCCGACAGCCGGCCGGCCGAGGTGACGCCGATCGCCTTCAGCCGCCCCTTGGACACGAAGCCCGCGGCATTCACCGCCGAGGTGATGCCGATGTCGATCTGGCCACCGATCACGTCGGCCAGGATCTGCGCGCCGCCGCGGTAGGGGATGTGCACCATGAACACGCCGGCGCGCGCCTTGAAGGCCTCGCCGATGACGTGCTGGAAGGTACCGATGCCGGGCGAGCCGTAGCTGAACCGGCCGGGGTTGCGGCGGGCCAGCGCGATGAAGGCGTCGAGGTCGTCGGCCGGGAAGTCCGGGCGTGCGACGAAGACGGCCGGCGTGCCGCCGGTGTAGGCCACCGGCATCAGCGCGTCGGCCGAGTACCCCACCTTGGCATTGACCAGGGGCACCAGCAGCGTCTCGCTCAGCGAGCCGTACAGCAGGGTGTGGCCGTCGGCAGGCGCGCGCACCGCCTTCATCACGCCCAGCGCGCCGCCAGCGCCGGCCACGTTGTCGATGATCACGGTCTGGCCGAGCTGGCGGCCGATCTCCTGATCGAGCATGCGCGCGGCGATGTCCGACGCGCCACCGGCCGTGTAAGGCACGATCATCGTCAGCGCCTTGGTCGGGAAGGTCTGTGCACGGGCGCGCAGGGGCCAGGCCGCGGCGGCACCCGCGGCGGCGGTCCAGCCCAGCAGGGCGCGGCGGGATGATGAAAAGCGCTGGTGCATGGGCGTCTCCTTCGTCGTCGTGGCCGCACTCTAGGCTTGGGCCAGCCCCGGCCACCAGGGTCGATCCCGCCAACCCACGTGGCAATATCGCCAGATGCCGCGTTCCCGCCCTTCCCCCCTGCTCGTCGAGATCCTGGTGCTCGACGACGGCCTGGAGGCCCCAGGCGCGGCCGTGGT
The DNA here is from genome assembly GCA_024235855.1 of Burkholderiaceae bacterium. Classification (GTDB taxonomy): domain Bacteria; phylum Pseudomonadota; class Gammaproteobacteria; order Burkholderiales; family Burkholderiaceae_C; genus Rubrivivax. Next base: position 283,780 of record JACKLN010000003.1, on the reverse strand, counting down.
CGACGCGCTGAAGCTGGTCAACCACCTCGCCGCCACCCGCGGCGTCCGTCGGCTGCCGTGCACCTGGCGCTGGACCGCGCCCGATGGCCGGGCCGTGCGCCGGGCAGGTGCTCCACAGCGCCCACGCGGCCATGCGGACCTCGTGGTCGTCGGTGGCTGGCTGGCGCGCAACGGCCCCCACCTGGACCAGCTGGTGCGGCGCGACCGCAGCGCCGGTGACCGTGCGGCCGCGGCGCACGCCGCCGGCGGCCACGTGCTGGCGCTGTACACCGGCGTGGCACTGCTGGGCGCTGCCGGCCTGCTGAAGGGCCGGTGTGCGGTGACACCATGGCCCTTCGCCGCCAGCATGCAACGCCACGCGCCAGAGCTGCTGCCCGCCGACGACGCCGCCTGGGCCGAATGCGAGCGCATCTGGACCGCGGACTCGCCCACGCTGGCCACGGAGCTGCTGCTGCGCGTCCTGCACGCCTGCGGCCTGCAGGACCTGGCGGAATCCGGCCGCAGCGTGCTGCTGCACGCCCCGCAGCGGCAGCGGCTGGCGCAGGCCATCGCGCAGGGCAGCGGGGCGCGGGTGGCGCCGGGGTCGCTGGAACGCGCAAGGCGTTGGCTGGAGGACCACCTGCACGAACCCTACAGCCTGGCGGCCACGGCACGTGCGGCCAACACCAGCGGCCGTTCACTGCTGCGGCACTTCCGCGCCACCTACGAACGCACGCCGCTGCAGATGCTGCATGAGCTGCGCGTGACACAGGCGCGCATGCTGCTGGAGACGACCTACCTGCCGTTGGAGACCATTGCCGAACGCTGCGGCTGGCGCGACCCGGCCATGCTGCGCACCGTGTTCCAGCGGCTCACCGGGCAGAGCCCGGCCCGCTACCGCGAGCGCCACCGCCTGCGCAGCGAGCGCCGGCAGTGGGGGCGCGACCTCGCGCGCTGAAGCGGCCGGCCGGCCGGTGGGCCCGGGCGGCGTTCAGCGCCGCCGCAGCACCAGGCCCTTGAGGTAGTCGCCCTCCGGGAAGAACAGCGTGGCCGCGTGGTCCGGCGCCGCGGCCAGCCGTTCCAGGATGTGCGCGTCGACGCCTGCGTCCATCGCCGCGCCGGCCACGATCTTGTGGAACAGGTCGGGCGCGATGCCGCCGGAGCACGAGAACGTCAGCAGCAGCCCGCCCGGCGCCAGCAGCTGCAGCGCGAGGCGGTTGATGTCCTTGTAGGCGCGGGCCGCACGGTCGGCGCTGGCCGCGGTGGGCGCGAACTTCGGCGGGTCGAGCACGATGGCGTCGAAGCGCTCGCCGGCGGCCAGCGCGTCGCGCAGGACGCGGTTGGCGTCGGCTTCCACGGTGTGGCTGGCGGCGGCGGCGAAGCCGTTGAGTCGCACGTGTTCGGCCACGTGGGCCAGCGCCGGGCCGGACGAATCGACGCTGACCACATCCTGCGCCCCACCGGCCAGCGCCGCCACCGTGAAGCCGCCGGTGTAGCTGAAGCAGTTCAGCACCCGCTGGGCGCCGAACTGGCGCACGAGGGCGGCAAAGCGTGCGCGGTTGTCGCGCTGGTCCAGGTAGTAGCCGGTCTTGTGGCCGCGCGCCACGTCCAGCGTCAGCCGCCAGCCGTGTTCGCGGATCGTGACCGCCGTGTCGCCTTCGCCACGCAGCCAGCCGGTGCGCTCGTCCAGGCCCTCCAACTGCCGCAGCGCGGCGTCGGAGCGCTCGTACAGGCGCGTGCAGCCCGTGGCCGCCAGCAGCGCGTCGGCAAGGGTCTCGCGCCAGCGCTCCACCCCAGCGGCGCCGAATTGCGCCACCAGCGTGTCGCCGTAGCGGTCCACCACCAGCGCCGGCAGGCCGTCGGCCTCGGCGTGCACGAGGCGCAGGCCGTCGCTGTCGATGGCCAGGGCGGCGCGGGCCGCCACCGCGGCGGCGATGCGGCGCTCGAAGAAGCCGCGGTCGATGCGCTCGGCCTCGTCGAAGCTCCAGGCGCGCACGCGGATGCGGCTGGCCGGGCTGTAGGCGCCCCAGGCCAGGAAGCGGCCATCGGCAGCTTCGACGCGAACGGTCTCGCCGGCATCGGCGCGGCCCTTGTCCACCGCACCGTCGAACACCCAGGGGTGCCGGTGGAGCAGGCTGCGTTCGCGCCCGGGGCGCAGGCGGATGGTCTTCATGCCTTGCGCCGGGCGCGCGGATGCGCAGCGTCGCAGACCTTGGCCAGGTGCTGACAACGCGCGCCAGCGCGTTGCGTCGCAGGCTCACATCGCGCAGCGATGTGAAGGCGCGCAGCGCCGGGCCGCAGACAAAGTCCAGCGGTCTTCATTTGCGCCGGGCGCGCGGGTGCGCCGCGTCGTAGACCTTGGCCAGGTGCTGAAAGTCCAGCCGCGTATAGACCTGCGTGGTGGCGATGCTGGCGTGGCCCAGCAGTTCCTGCACCGCGCGCAGGTCGCCGCTGCTCTGAAGCAGGTGCGACGCGAAGCTGTGGCGCAGCATGTGCGGGTGCACGTGGGTCGGCAGGCCGGCCTGCAGCGCCAGCGCCTTCAGCCGGCTGCGCACCTGGCTGGCGCCCAGTCTTGCGCCGCGGCGCCCGACGAACAGCGCCGGCTCGCCGGCGGCCGCCAACGTGCTCCGCTGCGCCAGCCAGGCCTGCAGCGCCTGCAGCGCGGCCCGGCCCACCGGCACGCTGCGCCGCTTGCCGCCCTTGCCCAGCACGTGGGCGGTGGCATCGGCCACGTCCACCCAGCCGGCGGCGGTGGCCGACGGCCCGACGTCGAGCGACACCAGTTCGCCCACGCGCAGACCGCAGCCGTAGAGCAGCTCCACCACGCAATGGTCGCGCGCCGCCAGCGCCGGGTCGTCGGCCTGCGGCAGCTCGTCGGCCAGCGCCACGGCGTGGTCAACCGACAGCGCCTTGGGCAGCGGGCGGCCGGCCTTGGGCGCACGCACGCCGTCCACCGGGTTCAGGGCCACCGCACCGGCCTGGCCCCACCAGCGGTACAGCCCGCGCCAGGCCGAGAGCTGCAGCGCCAGGCTGCGAGGTGCCAGGCCCTGGCGGTGCAGCCGCGCCACCCAGCCGCGCACGTGGTGGGGCTGCACGGCGGCGAGCTCGATGCCGTCGGCGGACGCCAGCGTGCGCAGCCGCGCCAGCGCGTCGGCATAGGCCTGCAGCGTGCGCGGCGAGGCCCGGCGCTCGACCCGCAGGTGCTCGAGCCAGGCCTCGGGCGGCTGCATCGTCAGCTGACCAGCAGCCGCGACAACCCGGCGCTGGCGATCTCGCCGATGCGCACCAGGAACTCGGTGCCCATGTCGGCGGCGTAGCGCGTGGGGTCGGGCGAACCCAGCACCAGCAGGCCGAAGCAGGCGTCGGCGCCGTCGCTGCGGTGGTCGCGCAGCGGGATCATCGCCATCGACGCCGGCTGATCCAGCCAGCCCGCGGCCTCGAAGCCGGCGTTCAGGCCGCAGTAGGGCAGCGTGAGGCTGGCGGCGAAGGTGCGCGCGTCGTCGCTGACCGGCTGCGCGAAGTCCTCGCCCTCGAAGCCCCCGGGCAGCGCCCACAGCCGCAGGGCCGCCTGCGGGATCATGAACTCGTGCTGCAGCGTGGACACCAGCACGCCGGGCAGCGTGCGCGGCACGGCCGTGAGCAGGATGGCGCGCATCCAGCGGTGCAGGCGGTCGGCGATGACCACGTTCTCCTGCCCGTGGCGGATCATCTCGACGATCTTGCGCTCCAGGCCCTTGATGCGCTCGCGCAGCATTTCCATCTGCCGCTCCTGCAGCGACACGGCGCGCTGGCCATGCGGGCTGGTGAGCTGGATGCTGGCCAGCAGCTCGGCGTGGCGCTCGAAGAAGCCCGGCGTCTGCGCCAGGTAGTTCGCGATGTCGGCTTCGGTGATGCCTTCGATGCTCATCTTGATTCCTTGCAGCGCCGCAACGCGCGGCGGCTCACAGTTCGATCTCGCCTTCGTACACGGTCTCGGCCGGCCCGGTCATGCGCACCGCGCCGCCGGTCCATTCGATCGTCAGCGTGCCACCGCGCAGTTCCGCGTCCACGCAGCTGTCCAGCCAGCCCAGGCGGATGCCGGCCACCACGGCGGCGCAGGCGCCGGTGCCGCAGGCCAGGGTCTCGCCGGCGTCGCGCTCGTGCACGCGCAGGCGCACGCGCTGGCGCGAGACCACCTGCAGGAAGCCGACATTGACCTTGCGCGCAAAGCGCGGGTGGGTCTCGATGGCCGGGCCCACGGTGGCCACCGGGGCGGTATCGACGTCGTCCACCCGCAGCACGGCGTGCGGGTTGCCCATCGACAGCACGGCCACCTCCACACCGTGGTGGTCCACGGCCAGCGGCCACAGCGGAAAGCCGTTCTCCACCCGCGGCGTCAGCCCGGCCGGGTCGAAGGGCAGTGCGCTGGGCTCGAAGGCCGGCGCACCCATGTCCACGGTGACACGGCCGTCGGCCTGCTCGGTGAGTTCGAGCACGCGGTTGACGGTGCGCACCCGCACACGGGCCTTGTCGGTCAGGCCGCGGCCGCGCACGTAGCGCACGAAGCAGCGCGCGCCGTTGCCACAGTGCTCCACCTCGGCGCCGGTGGCGCCGTTGAAGATGCGGTAGCCGAAGTCCACGTCGGGCGACGGCGCCGGCTCGACGACCAGGATCTGGTCGGCGCCGACGCCGAAGCGGCGGTCGCCCAGGTGCTGCAGCTGCGCGGTGCTCAGCGCCAGCGGCGCACGCGTGGCGTCGAGCACGACGAAGTCGTTGCCCGCCCCCTGCATCTTGGTGAAGCTCAGCCGCATGCCGCTATTGTCGTGCGTACAGCGACGGCTCGCCCTCGGGCCGCGTCTTGAAGCGACGGTGCACCCACAGGTACTGCGCCGGCATGCGGCGGATCTCGCGCTCGATCCAGGCGTTCATCGTCGCCGCGTCGGCCGCCGGGTCGTCGGTGGGCCAGTGGGTCCAGGGTTCGCCGAAGCGCACGCGCCAGCCCTGGCCGCCGGGCAGCATCTCGGCCACCACCGGCTGCACCACCATCTTCAGGCTGCGTGCCATCTTCGACGGCGCCAGCAACGTGGACGCCGGCACGCCGAAGAAGGGCGCGAACACGGTCTCCTTGCGGCCGAAATCCATGTCCGGCAGGTTGAAGAAGGCCATGCGCCGCTTGCGGATGGCGCGCACCAGCGGCAGCGCGCCCTGGTCGTGGCGCTCGAAGACCTCGCCGCCGCCGAAGCGCAGGCGGCCACGGCGCATCGCGGCGTCGAACACCGGGTTGCTTTGCGCCTGGTAGATCGAGCCCACCCACTGGGTCTGGAACAGCTGCGTGGCCACGCCGGCCACGTCCAGCGCCATGAAGTGCGGCACCAGCCACATCACCGGCCGTTCGCTGCGCGCGGCCAGGCCGATGTCGCCTTCCACGTGGATCAGCCGCTTCAGCCGCTCGGGGCTGGCGTACCAGAGCAGGCCACGCTCGAGCAGGCTGCGGCCCAGCCAGCCGAAGTGCTCGCGCACCAGGGTCTCGCGCTCGGCCGCCGGCATCTGCGGGAAGCACAGTTCGAGGTTGCGCCGCGCGATGCGCCGGCGGCTGCCGCCCACGCGGTACAGCAGGGCACCGAAGCCGCGGCCGATGGCGGCCTGCACCGACAGCGGCAGCCACTGCAGCCCCCACAGCAGCCCAAGGACCAGGCGCGCCATCATTCGCTGGGTCCCTTGTAGCGGAAGTAGCCCCACAGGTACTGCTGCGGGCACTGGCGGATCACCGCCTCCATCGACGCGTTGATGGCGGTGGCCGCGGCCACCTCGTCGGCGTCTACCGCCGGCGGATGCGCCAGCGGCTGCGCATGCACCACGTAGCCCTGACCACGCGGCAGGCGTTCGCACCACAGCACGGCCAGCGCGGCGCCGCTCTGGCGCGCCAGGCGCACCGCCAGCGTCATCGTGAAGGCCGGCTTGCCGAAGAACGGCGCCCACACACCCATGCCCTTGGGCGGCACCTGGTCGGGCAGCATGCCCACGGTCTGCCCGGCCTTGAGCACGCGCAGCAGCTGGCGCACGCCGCCCACCGAGGCCGGCGCCGTCATCAGCCCGGGGCGGGCCCGCGCGGTCTCCTCCAGCCGGCGCACGAAGGCGTTCTCGGCCGGGCGATACAACGCGGTCATCGGCCAGTGCTCGCCGAAGCGTTCGGCGTAGGCCTGGCCGGCCACCTCGAAGCTGCCCAGGTGCGGTGTCAGCAGCACCACGCCGCGGTGGGCCTCCAGCAGCCCGGCCAGCCAGGCATCGCCGTCCCAGCGCACCGGGTCGGCCAGCGGCCGGCCCGGCGGGCGCAGCCACAGCCGCGGCAGCTCGGCGATCATGCGGCCGGCCTCGGGCACCGCGGCGCGCACGGTGGCCTCGTCCACGCCGGCCAGCGCTGCATTGCTGCGCATGCGCCGGCGGTAGCGCTCCGAGCCCCACCAGGCCAGGCGCCCCAGCCCCGCGCCCAGCGCGTGCAGAAGCCACAGCGGGCGCCGGCCCAGCCAGCGCAACAGGAACATCATGCTTCGTATAATCGGCCCGTCGCCGAGTTAAAGGACAACTTGCGGGGCGACAGCACCGGCCACGGTGCGCCAAATACCGCTAAAGCGTTCGCCGCATTCCAGGCAGTTCGGGTTGGCGACGCAACACTGCAACCTCTGGAGTCTATTGTGGCGAACGATTTCCTCTTCACCTCCGAATCCGTCTCCGAAGGCCACCCCGACAAGGTGGCCGACCAGGTCTCGGATGCCATCCTCGACGCGATCTTCAAGCAGGACCCCAAGAGCCGGGTCGCGGCCGAGACGCTGACCAACACCGGCCTCGTGGTGCTGGCCGGCGAGATCACCACCAACGCGGTGGTCGACTACATCCAGGTGGCGCGCGACACCATCAAGCGCATCGGCTACGACAACACCGAGTACGGCATCGACTACAAGGGCTGCGCCGTGCTGGTGGCCTACGACAAGCAGAGCAACGACATCGCCCAGGGCGTGGACCACGCCAGCGACGACCACCTGAACACCGGCGCCGGCGACCAGGGCCTGATGTTCGGCTACGCCTGCGACGAGACGCCGGAGCTGATGCCCGCGCCGATCTACTACGCGCACCGTCTGGTGGAGCGCCAGGCCCAGCTGCGCAAGGACGGCCGCCTGCCCTTCCTGCGCCCGGACGCCAAGAGCCAGGTGACGATGCGCTACGTGGACGGCAAGCCGCACAGCATCGACACCGTGGTGCTGAGCAGCCAGCACAGCCCCGACCAGAGCGAGACCGCCACCAAGATGAAGGCCAGCTTCATCGAGGCGGTGATCGAGGAGATCATCAAGCCGGTGCTGCCCAAGGAGTGGCTGCAGGACACCAAGTACCTGATCAACCCCACCGGCCGCTTCGTCGTCGGCGGCCCACAGGGCGACTGCGGCCTGACCGGCCGCAAGATCATCGTCGACACCTACGGCGGCGCCTGCCCGCACGGCGGCGGCGCCTTCAGCGGCAAGGACCCGAGCAAGGTGGACCGTTCCGCCGCCTACGCCACCCGCTACGTGGCCAAGAACGTGGTCGCCGCCGGCCTGGCGCGCCAGTGCCAGGTGCAGGTGGCCTACGCCATCGGCGTGGCGCGGCCGATGAACGTCACCGTGTACACCGAAGGCACCGGCGTCATCCCCGACGAGCAGATCGCCAAGCTGGTGCAGGAGCACTTCGACCTGCGGCCCAAGGGCATCATCCAGATGCTGGACCTGCTGCGCCCGATCTACGAGAAGACCGCCGCCTACGGCCACTTCGGGCGCGAGGAGCCCGAGTTCACTTGGGAACGTACCGACAAAGCTGCGGCGCTGCGCGCCGCAGCCGGGCTGTAAGCCCGCCGCGCGAAGCGCGGTTTTTCGGTACGTGGGCGAGACTCATATCGCGCAGCGATGTGGGTCGAGACCAGAAGCACGGACCAGGCCGTCCAGAGCTCACCTTGAAATTCCCGCATGTCGTGCGGGAATTTCAAGGTAGCGTGTACCGCTGCCCTGCACCGGGGCAATTCGACAGGATCAGGGGATCAACCGAGCCTGACCGTTTTCGAACCAGGCCTCGTCGAACCCTGCACTCAACAGAACCGCCCGCGTGCTCGACACGCCGCGCTCGGTCTGCTTCTCGAGGTACTTCGTCAACGTGTTCCGATCCTCGGTCTACACGTGAGACACGGCTTCGCACTGGCATTGAGCGATCAGCTTGAAGTCGTCCTTGACCCTTACGCGATCGTCGCCGGGATCGCGGGGCGACCCGCGTATCAGCAATCCGCACGCCATGGCGTGATCCACGTTGAACGGCAACACGATGAAGTTGCGAAGCGGCAGGTCGTTGATGGGCTGACGAACCTGAAACTCCGAGATCGCGATCGTGGAGAGCAGCATGGGCACGCGACGGGCGATGCACGCCTTGTAGTACTGCAGCGCAGCGGCGTGATGGGCGCGAGTCGGGTCGCTCAGCGAAATCAGGAAACTCGTGTCCAGCATCACGCTGTTCACTCGTCGCCTCCTCGTAGCTCGTCCACCCAGGCCACGGCATCGGGCACGCCTTGCCAAGCCTGGGCCCCCCGCCGTGTCAGTCGAGCCATTTCCGCGTCGTCGAAGCTCGGCGAGTAGGTGACGAACTCCACCAGTTGGGCGTCCCGAAGCTCCTGCGTCAGCACGTTGTACTGGGCACGGATGCGTAGCGTGGCACGCTTATAGAGGCGGTTCTCCTGTCGTCCCGGAGCACCTCCCGATCGGTCGTGACCGTCAGGGTGCTGCCATCGGGCAGGCGCACATGCGCGTTCGCCGGCGTGGCACCGCCGAGATCCTGGATCTCGCCTGTGACGTAGCGCTCCACCTGCACCCACTGGTCGGCGTCGTCGGCGCGGTAGTCCGACTGGCTGTCGACCACCACCGGGCGCGGTAGGAATGGTGCCGAGATCCGGAAAGCCAGTCCTGGCGTCTGCCGGGCCAGCCGCTGCCACTTCTCGATGACCTCCCGCCGCTTGCTGTCCAGTGCGTCGAGGATCTCGCCGTCCAGCAGTGCCCTCAGGTCTCGAAGCAGCGTCGGCGCCATGGTCAACGGCGCGGTGCGAATGGCCACCGCGCCGGAAACGAGCGCAACCTCCAAGGTGCTGGTGTCGACTTCCTTGCCGGAGCCCTTCAGCAGGCGTTCGACATCGCCGGAAAAGCGCGTCAGCGACTCCAGGCGCACGCGCTCCGGCGTGGCCTCGAAGCCCGCAGAGGTATCAACGAGCGCAAACGTGATCGTCTCTGCCTGCATGGTCGGCAGATTGTAGGCAGCGCCGCTTCCGCGGGCCAGTCAGGGCAAAGGCACGGCTGATGCCCGCGCCCGGTTCAGCGCCAGCAACCGGCGCAGGATCTCGTCTTCGGGCATGGCCGGCGTCCAGTCCGCCCAGCCGTAGGCGGCGGCCAAGGAGGCAAAGAGTGAACAGCTGACTCGGGGCCGGTACCTTACCGACCTTGTGTCTGGCACGGCCCTATCACCGTTAGGATTGCCTTGAACGACGCCAACCGGCAATCACACGGCCCGACGACATCACGCCCGCGATGTGACCATGCACCGGGAGACCTGCATGCCCGACTCCCTTGCCGAACTCGCGAAGCACTTGCGGCAGTTCAACGCCGACCGGGACTGGCATCAGTTCCACTCGCCCAAGAACCTGGCCTCGGCGCTCGTGGTGGAGGCTGCCGAACTGCTGGAGCACTTCCAGTGGTTGACCGAGGCCGAGAGCCGGGACCTGCCGCCCGAGAAACGCACAGCCGTCGGCGCCGAGGTGGCCGATGTGCTGCTGTACCTGATCCAGCTGGCTGACGCGCTGGGTATCGACCCCATCGCCGCCGCCCAGTCCAAACTGCAGACCAACGCACAGAAGTACCCGGTAGAACGCGCACGGGGCACCAGCAGGAAATACGACGAGCTTTGAGCCACAGAAAGGCGCTTCGTCCCGCATGATCATCTACCAGGCCAGCAAGCGGGCGTTCCTGCATCACGCGCTGCGGGAAGACATCGAGGACGTGGTCTCACGACACTTCCGGCATGCCACGGGCCATGGCGCCAGCCCTGCTGAAGTGCGGGCCTGGAAGCATTCGCTGCTGGAAATGGCCAAGGTGCTCGGCGACGAGGAGATCCCGGAAGACGCCGGCGTCGCCATCGAGTACCAGTTGCCCCAGAGCTCGAAACGGATCGACTTCCTGATCACCGGCGAGGACGCCGAGGCTCGCAGCAAGGTCATCATCGTCGAGCTCAAGCAATGGTCGGCGTCGCGCCGCAGCGAGAAGGACGCGATCGTGTGGGCCCGTCGCGGCGGCGCCACCGCGGAGCGCGAGGGGCCGCACCCGTCGTACCAGGCGTGGTCGTACGCCGCCTACCTGCAGGATTTCAATGCCGCCGTGCAGGACGGCGACATGGCGCTCCAGCCCTGCGCCTACCTGCACAACCACCCGCGCGACGGCGAGATCGACCATGCGCACTACCAGGCGCACCTGGCGCGCGCACCTCTGTTCCTGGCGCGGGAGCGCGCCAGGCTGCAGGCCTTCATCCGCGAGCACGTGCGCCACGGTGATCGCAAGGGCGCGCTGTACGCGATCGAGAACGGACGCATCAGGCCGTCGAAACTGCTGATCGACAGCGTGGCCGGCTTGCTGCAGGGCAAGCCGGAGTTCGTGCTCATCGACGACCAGAAGCTGGTGCACGAGACCATCCTCGCCGTCGACGCCCGCGCCGACGCACGAAAGCAGGTCGTCATCGTTCAGGGCGGGCCAGGCACCGGGAAGTCGGTGGTCGCCATCAATCTGCTGGGCACCCTGATCGGTCGCGGACGCAATGCGCGCTACGTGTCCAAGAACGCGGCGCCGCGCGCCGTCTACGAAGCCCGGCTGGCCGGGACGTTCACCAAGAGCCGCATCAGCAACCTGTTCAGCGGTTCCGGTGCCTTCGTCAACGATGCGCCGGCCACCTACGACACGCTGATCGTCGACGAGGCCCACAGGCTCAACGAGAAGAGCGGCCTGTATCGCAACCTCGGCGAGAACCAGGTGAAGGAACTGATCCGGGCATCGCGCTGCACCGTCTTCTTCGTCGACGACGACCAGCGGGTGACGCTGCTGGACATCGGGCAATCCGAGGAACTGCGGCGCCACGCGCGCGCGCTCGGCGCCGAAGTGACCGAGCTGGAGCTCGCTTCCCAGTTCCGCTGCAATGGTTCGGACGGCTACCTGGCCTGGCTGGACCACACGCTGGGCATCCGCGACACGGCGAACCCGACCCTGGACACCGGCGAGTACGACTTCCGCGTGCTGGACAGCCCGACCGAACTGCACGACCTCATCGTGCGGAAGAACCGCGCCAGCAACCGCGCTCGCGTGGTGGCGGGCTACTGCTGGCGTTGGCCGAGCAAGCGAAATCCCGCCGCGTGGGACATCGAGATGGAGGCCTTCGACTACCGGCGCCGCTGGAACCTCGACAAGGACGGCAGCCTGTGGATCGTGACGCCGGGTTCGGTGGAACAGGTAGGCTGCATTCACACCTGCCAGGGCCTCGAACTGGACCATGTCGGCGTCATCATCGGGCCCGATCTGGTCTATCGCGACGGGCAGGTCGTGACGGATGCGAGCCGACGGGCGTCGTCGGACCAGTCGGTCAAGGGGCTCAAGCAGCTGCGCAAGTCCGATCCCGGCCGCGCGCAGGCCCTGGCGGATGCCATCGTCAAGAACACCTACCGCACGCTCATGACCCGCGGCATGAAGGGCTGCTACGTGTATTGCACCGATGCGCCGCTGGCCGCGTACCTGCGCTCCAGACTAAGGGCTGGTGACGCGGGTCGTGCCACGCGCCCGACTGCAGCAGCGCCAGTGGCAGCCGACGACACGAGGTCCAACGTCGTCCCGCTCAGGCAGGTGACGCGGGAAGAGCGGTTGGCCGGCGTGCCGGCCGCGCCAGTGGTCGAACTGCGCTTTGCCGCGGGCGCCTTCTCCGGTGTCCAGTCATTGGAAGAACACGCCAGCGACTGGGTCGCGCTACCGGATTGGATTCACCCACAGCCCGGCCTCTTCGTGGCCCAGGTCGTGGGCGAGTCGATGAACCGGCGCATCCCGAACGGGGCGTGGTGCCTGTTCCGCGCCCACCCTGCGGGCACGCGCCAGGGCAAGGTGGTCGTGGTCCAGCACCGCGACATCAGCGATTCCGACACCGGCGGGCGGTACACCGTCAAGCTCTACCGCAGCGAGAAGGTCGGGGATGGAGAAGGCGGCTGGCGGCACGAACGCATCACATTGCACCCGGACTCCAACCTGCCGGGCTACGAACCGATCGTGATCGAAGCGCGCGAAGGGGACGACGAGTTCGTGGTCGTCGCGGAACTGTTGACGGTCCTCGGATCGAGCACGGCGTGAGCAGCCAGATGGGGCCCGCCGGGTCCGGCCGTCAGTGCACCTGCCCCGCCAACGGCAGCCGCTCGTAGTCGGCAAACAGCGTCACCGCCGCCGCCCGCAGACGGCGGCAGGCGCTGGTGTGGCCCAGGGCCATGCGTTCGTAGGCGTAGAGCCGGTCGTGGCACATGCGGGGCAGGTCCACCGGCCAGCCTTCGGTGGCCATCAGGTCGCGGAAGGCGGCCAGGCGCGCCACGGGCACGTCGGCCACCACGGCGCGCAGCGGCGCCGGCTCGTAGCTCGGGCGACACAGGGGGCGACGGGTCGTCGACGGCATCTGCGACTCCTGCGCCGCAGGATCGGACACGGCGCACGGCCATCGTGCCCCCGACACGCTGTCGGCGGTGCGTCGAACAGCGGGGCGACGCGGGCGCATCTTCGGCCAAGCCGGGCTCATACTCGCCCACCGACGCCCACGGAGCCCGCCATGCCTGCCCTGACCCTCTACACCAACCCCCAGTCCCGCGGCCGCATCGCGCGCTGGATGCTGGAAGAGACCGGCCAGCCCTACCAGACCGTGGTCCTGGACTACGGCACGACGATGAAGGCGCCCGACTACCTGGCCGTCAACCCGATGGGCAAGGTGCCCGCGCTGAAGATCGGCGGCACCGTGGTCACCGAGGTGCCCGCCATCCTGGCCACGCTGGCGGATGCGTTCCCCGACGCCGGTCTGGCACCGCCGCCGGCCGAACGCGGCGCCTACTACCGCTGGCTGTTCTTCGCCGCCGGACCCCTGGAGGCGGCCATCACCAACCGTGCGCTGGGTGTGACGGTGCCGCCGGAGAAGCAGGGTTTCGTCGGCTACGGCGATTTCGACCGCGTGATGGACACGCTGGCCGCGGCCGTGGCCGGGCGCACGTTCATCGCCGGCGACCGCTTCAGCGCGGCCGACCTGTACGTGGCCTCGCACCTGAGCTTCGGGCTGATGTTCAAGTCGATCCCCGACCGGCCGGAGTTCGTGGCCTACGTGCAGGCGCATGCGCAGCGGCCGGCGCGGCTGCGGGCCAACGCGGCCGACGATGCGCTGATCGCTGCGGCAGCGGCCGTCGCCAAACCCGCGGGCTGATCAGGCGTCGCGGATCAGGTCGCCGTCTCGCACCAGCGCGCCGCCGTCGACAAGGTCCGCCACCACCTGCTGCAACCAGGCGCGCGGTGACGCCGCGCCCGGCGGCGGCCAGCGCTCCCAGACGCCAGCGAGCAGCGGCGTGGTCTCGGCCCAGCCCAGCAGCGCATCCAGCGGCTGCGCGCGCTCTTCCATCAGGTGGTACTTCACCAGCACCTTCACCGCGTGCCGGGCATGGCGGGCGGGGTCGGCCTGGAAGCCGCGAATGCGCGCGAAGCTGCGTTCCAGCGCCGCATCCACATCGGTGAACGGGCGGCCATGGCCCGGCACCACCACGCGCACCGACAGCGCTGCGATGGTCTCCAGCACCGCGGCCACGTCGTCGAAGCCGGGCTCGCCGTCGATCTCCGGGAAGACGACGCCGAAACCGTGTTCCCACAGCGCATCGGCACTCGCCAGCACACCTTGGGCGCGGTCGAACAGCATCACCGAGTGCGGGTCGTGCCCCGGTGCGGCCAGCACCTCCCAGGTGCGGCCGCCGGCCTCGACGGCGTCACCCGGGTTCAGCAGTGCCTGCGGTGCGAAGCGCTCCATGCGCTGGCCGGTGGCGGCGTAGCTCAGCGCCGCATCGTCCCAGGTCTTCACGGCCTGGGCCAGGCCGGGCGGGATGGCCACCGGCACACCGAAGGCACGCTGCAGGCTGGCGTTGCCGCCGCAGTGGTCGGAGTGCAGGTGCGTATTCAACACGCGCGCCAGGGGCTGGCCGCGCAGAGCCTCCTGCACCAAGGCCACGGTCTGCGGCGCGTGGTTGACGTGGCCGGTGTCCACCAGCACCGCGCCAGGCTCGCCCGGCGCCGGATGGATCAGCAGGTTGTTCGACGAGAGCCAGCCACGTTCGAGCACGGTCAGGCCGTGCAGGGGATCAGATAACCGCATCGCCGCATTGTGTGCGCCCGCGCGGCGCGGCGCAGCCTCTCCCACGGCCCGGCTTTGCATGCCGGGCCGCTTCGGCAGGCTGAAGCCCGTCCGCAGGGACTGACTTCAGTCCGGCCTCAGCCAATCGTCATCAGCGACGCATTGCCCCCGGCCGCTGCGGTGTTGATGCTCAGCGCGCGTTCATGCACCAGGCGCTCCAGCGGTACGCTGCCGTCGGGCGGCACGTGCGTCAGGCCCACGATGGCACCGGGCCGCGTGGCCAACCGCTGCTGCAGCGCCGGCAGTTCGGTGGACGGGCCGGCATGCAGCACGGTGTCCAGGGGCACGGTGTCGGCCCAGGGGTCCTGCGCGGTCACGATGCGCTCGCGCACGGCCTCGGGCAGGCGTGCGGCCAGCGCCAGCGCATCGGCCGGCCACACCGCGGTGGCACCCACGGCCAGCACGGCGGCCAGCAGGTGCAGGCGCGCCGCGTCGTCGTTGGCCAGGCACAGCACGCGCTCGCGCGGCAGCACGGCGTAGAGGTTGGCCTCGCCGGTGGGCCCGATCAGCGTGCGCCAGCGGCCGGCAGGCGAGGTCGCCACGGCGTTGCGAACGGCCTGCGCCAATGTCTCATCGCGCTGCACCTCGGCCCAGGTGGCCAGCGCCTGCGGCGCGCTGCCGCTGCGGGCGGCCACGACGTCGAAGCCACGCACCGGCGCGGTGGCATCGCTGCCGGCAGCATCCACGGCCTGCCGCGCGGCGTCGGTCGGGCAGGTGGCCAAGAGCCGCAGCAGGTACAGCGGCCCGCCGGCCTTGGGGCCGGTGCCCGACAGGCCTTCGCCGCCGAAGGGCTGCACGCCCACCACGGCGCCGACCATGTTGCGGTTGACGTAAAGGTTGCCGGCGCGCAGGCCGGCGGCCACGTGCACCACGGTCTCGTCGATGCGCGTGTGCACGCCGCCGGTGAGGCCGTAGCCGGCGGCGTTGACCTGGGCCAGCAGGGCCGGGAGCTGCTCGCGCTCGTAGGTGACGAGGTGGAGCACCGGACCGAAGACCTCGCGGGCCAGCGCCTGCGGCGACGGCAGGTCGATGAGCGTCGGCGGCACGAAGCAGCCACTCTCCGGCGCGGGCACCGGCTGCGTGACGGTGAAACCCTTCGCGCGCATGGCGTCGATGTGACGCTGCAGGCCGGCACGCGCGTCGTCGTCGATCACCGGGCCGACATCGGTGGCGAGCCGGCGTGGGTCGCCCAGGCGCAGTTCCTGCATCGCCCCCAGCAGCATCGCGCGGATGCGCGGCGCCGCCTCGCGCTGCACGCACAACAGGCGCAGCGCGCTGCAGCGCTGGCCGGCACTGTCGAAGGCCGAGCCGATGACATCCTGAACCACCTGCTCCGGCAGCGCCGAGGTGTCGACCACCATCGCGTTGAGACCACCGGTTTCCGCGATCAACGGCACCGGCTGGCCGTCGGAGTTCAGCCGCCCGGCCAGCGCGCGCTGCAGCAGGCGGGCGACCTCGGTGGAGCCGGTGAACAGCACGCCGCGAACGCGGGCGTCGGCCACCAGCGCGGCGCCGACGGTCTCTCCGCGGCCGGGCAGCAGCTGCAGTGCGGCGCGCGGCACGCCGGCGGCGTGCAGCAGGCGCACGGCCTCGGCGGCCACGAGCGGCGTCTGCTCGGCCGGCTTGGCCAGGACCACGTTGCCAGCGGCCAGCGCCGCGGCCACCTGGCCGGTGAAGATGGCCAGCGGGAAGTTCCAGGGGCTGATGCAGACGACCGGGCCCAGCGCGCGGTGCGTGGCGTTGTCCCAGCCGCCCTCCGCACCTTGACGCAGCTGCTGCGCGTCGTAGCGCAGGAAGTCCACCGCCTCGCGCACCTCGGCCACGCCGTTGGCCCCGGTCTTGCCGGCTTCGCGCATCAGCAGCGGCAGCAGGTGTTCGGTGGCGGCCTCCAGGGCTTCGGCGGCGGCCTCCAGGATCTGTGCGCGCCGCGCCGGCGGCTCGGCGGCCCAGGCTGGTGCCGCTGCCTCGGCGCCGGCAAGTGCGGCGGCCACGTCGGCGGCGCTGGCCGGGTGCACGGTGCCCACGCGGTCGGCCGGGTCGGCGGGGTTGCACACCGGCTCGGCAGCGTCGGGTCGTGCGTCGGTGGCCAGCAGCGGCTCGGCGGTCCAGGGCTTTGCGGCATCGGCCCTCAGCGCGGCGTCGATGCGCGCAAGCTGGGCGTCGTCGGTCAGGTCCAGGCCGCGCGAGTTCACGCGCACCGCGCCGTACAGCGCCTGCGGCAGCGAGATCTTCGGGTGCGGCAGGCCCACGGTGCCTTCGGCCGCGGCCAGGCGTTCCACGGTGACCACCGGGTCCTCCACCAGCGCCTCCAGCGGCAGCGACGCGTCGGCCACGCGGTTGACGAAGCTGGTGTTGGCGCCGTTCTCCAGCAGCCGGCGCACCAGGTAGGCCAGCAGCGTCTCGTGCGACCCCACCGGCGCATAGATGCGGCAGGGCCGGCCCAGGCCGCCCGTGGCCGCAGGCCCCACCACCTGCTCGTACAGCGGTTCGCCCATGCCGTGCAGGCACTGGAACTCGTAGCGGTCGGCGGGCGCATCGGCGCCACCGGCCATCTCGTGGAGGGCCGCCAGCGTCTGCGCGTTGTGGGTGGCGAACTGGGGGTAGATGGCGTCGGGCGCGGCCAGCATCTTGCGTGCGCAGGCGAGGTAGGCCACGTCGGTGTACGCCTTGCGCGTGTAGACCGGGTAGCCGGCCTGACCGTCGAGCTGCGCGCGCTTGACCTCGCTGTCCCAGTAGGCGCCCTTGACCAGGCGCACCATCAGCCGCCGCCGGGTGCGCCGCGCGAGATCGACGAGGACATCCACCACCGCGGGGCAGCGCTTGCCGTAGCCCTGGATGACGAAGCCCACGCCGTGCCAGCCGGCGAGTTGTTCGTCGGCGCACAGGCGCTCCAGCAGGTCGAGCGACAGGTCCAGCCGGTCGGCTTCCTCGGCGTCGATGTTCAGGCCGATGTCATACCGGCGCGCGCGCAGGGCCAGCGCCTGCAGGCGCGGGTAGAGCTCGTCCATCACGCGGCCTGCCTGCGCGCGGGCGTAGCGCGGGTGCAGCGCCGAGAGCTTGATCGAGATGCCCGGGCCGGCGACGATGCCGCGGCCGGCGGACGCCGCGCCGATGGCGTCGATGGCCTGCTCGTAGGCGGCCAGATAGCGCGCCGCGTCCGCCTCGGTCAGCGCCGCCTCGCCCAGCATGTCGAAGCTGTAGCGGAAGCCCTGGGCCTCGCGTGGCGCGGCGTTCTGCAGCGCCTCGGCGATGGTCTCGCCGGTGACGAACTGCTCGCCCATCATGCGCATGGCCACGTCCACGCCCTTGCGCACCAGCGGCTCGCCACCTCGGCCGACGATGCGGCGCAGCGCGGCGGTCAGGCCCTCGTCGCTGTGCGTGCCCACCAGCTTGCCGGTGAGCAGCAGGCCCCAGGCGGCGGCATTGACGAACAGCGACGGGCTGCGGCCCACGTGGGCCTGCCAGTCGCCACGGCTGATCTTGTCGCGGATCAGCGCGTCGCGCGTGGCGGCGTCGGGGATGCGCAGCAGCGCCTCGGCCAGGCACATCAGCGCCACGCCCTCCTGCGACGACAGCGCGAACTCCTGCAGCAGGCCCTGCACCAGCCCGGCGCGGCCGCGGTCTCGACTGCGTTCGCGCACGCCCCGGGCGATGCGCAACGCCAGCGCCTGGGTGCGGGCCGATGCGTCTGGCGCCAGCCGCGCCTGGGCCAGCAGGCCGGGCAGCAGGTCCGGCTCCGGCGTGCGGGTCAGCGCGGCAATGGCCTGGCGCAGCGGCGGACGCGCGGGCAGCGGGGTGAACGGGGGGGGAGAAACGGGCGCGGTCATGGCGGCTCCGGCGTGAGGGCAGCGACGGCCCGCAGTGTGGCGCGCCGGCCGGCGAATCTTGCGCGGTTCGGCGGCCCGGCGGGCGCAGAAGCTGCGCCCGGCCCGGGGTTTCAGGCGGCGATGGCCGTGGCTTGTTCGGTGGCCACCTGGGTCCTGGCAGATTCACCCGCGGGCGCCAGCGTGCCGAACAGGTCCTTCGGATCGGCCGGCGCGGCCACCAGGTCCAGCGGCCGGCCCAGACCCTGGCGGGCCGCCGCGTCGGCCAGCCACACCAGGGCCGCGTGGTCCTCCAGCGCGAAGCCCACCGAGTCGAACACCGTGACCTCGTCGGCCGTGGCCCGGCCCGGCGCGTCGCCGGCCAGCACGCGCCAGAACTCGGTGACGGGGAAGTCGGCCGGCATCTGCTGCAGGTCGCCCTCGATGCGGCTCTGCGGCTCGTACTCGACGAACACGCGCGCGGCGCGCAGCACGTCCGGGTGCAGTTCGGTCTTGCCAGGGCAGTCGCCACCCACGGCATTGAAGTGGCGGCCCGGGGCCAGCATGGCGGGCGTGACGATGGTGGCGCGGGTCTTGTCGGCGGTGACGGTGGTGACGACGTCGGCCCCCTGCGCGGCGTCGGCGGCGCTGCGGCAGACCTGCATCGCAAGACCCTGGCCAGCCAGGTTGGCCTGCAGCTTGGCGGTGGCGGCGGGATCGGTGTCGAACAGGCGCAGCGTGGTGATGCCCAGCAGGTCCCGGAAGGCCAGGGCCTGGAAGTCGGCCTGGGCGCCGTTGCCGATCAACGCCATCGTGCGGCTGCCCGGCCGTGCCAGATGCCGCGCGGCCAGCGCCGACATCGCGGCGGTGCGGATGGCGGTGAGCAGCGTCAGCTCGGCCAGCAGCGTCGGCGTGCCGGTGGCCACGTCGGCCAGCAGGCCGAAGGCCATCACGGTGGGCAGGCCCTCGGCGGTGTTCTTCGGGTGGCCGTTGACGTACTTGAAGGCGAAGCGGCGGGCGTCGGCCACCGGCATCAGTTCGATCACGCCGACGTCGCTGTGCGCCGCGACGCGGGCGCTCTTGTCGAAATCCGCCCAACGGCGGAAGTCGGTCTCGATCTGCGCGGCCACGCCGGCGATGCAGGCCGGCACGCCCAGGCGGCGCACCAGGCGCTGGACGTCGGCGGCACCCAGGAAGCGGGTGGCGGCGGCGGTGGTGGCGGTGGTGGCGGCGGTGGTGGTGGTGGGCAGGAACATGACGGACTCCGAAGGCGATGTCGATCAGTCTCCCGGACGCCCGTGGCAGTTGGAACCATCCGCACCGACCGAATCGCGCAATCGACTGACCACTTCGTCAAGATCATTTGCCAAAGTGATCGAACCGACCTGGCCTCGGGTCGACCCGGGTTTCAGGCGGCCACTGCCGCTGATACACCTGCCGGACCCAGGCGTCGGTCGCACGACGGCGGCCCGCCCCACTTGCACGAGGTGTGCGACATGGACGAACTCGACCGGCTGCCCAGCGTCAAGCAGGGCCTGTGGTTCCACGGCGGCGTGACCACCTGCCACGTGCGCATCGTGCGCCATCACCTGCTCTACGGCAGCCACGACGCCGACGACCCGCCGGAACTGGCCGACGACCGCGCCATGGACTGCTACTACGTGCGCTACGACCTGCCGGTGCGGCGGGCGGCCCGCCGCACGCCGCCGGCGTGGCAGGACGGCGGTGCCGCACTGTCGCTGCGCGAGGCGGTGTTCCTGGCCCAGCGCAAGCTCGGCCCGGTGATCAGCTGGGACGACTGACCGGGCGCGCCGCGTCGGCGAACGCTCGGCCGGCAGCGGCGCGGACAATCCCCGCATGGACGACCTCGACCTGCGCCTGATCGCGCTGCTGCGCCAGGACGCCCGCACGCCCGCGGCGGTGCTGGCGGAGAAACTGGGCGTGGCGCGCGGCACCGTGCGCCACCGACTGCAGAAGCTGGAGGACGCCGGCGTCATCACCGGCTACACGGTGACGCTGCGGCCCGAGCAGGCGGCCGACGACGGCATCCGGGCCTGGATGGCGGTGGAGGTGGAGGGCAACCAGACGCGCGCCGTGGTGGCCCACCTGCGTGGCGAACCCGGGCTGGTGGCGCTGCACGACACCAACGGCCGCTGGGACCTGCTGGCCGAGCTGCGCGCCGCCAGCACCGCCGAACTCTCGCAGGTGCTCGAGCGCATCCGGCTGATCAAGGGCATCCGCCACACGGAGACCAGCATCCTGCTGGCCACCTACCGGTGAGCGCACCCCCGCGCTGCGGGCGGACCGCATGCAGGTGATCGACGCCGACAGCGTCACCCGCGCCACGCCCTTCGAGCGCCTGGTGCCGGCGCTGCGCGAGCTCTTCGCGCGCGGTGCCGAGGTGCCGCCGCGCCAGGTGCTGACGCTGGCCGATCCGGGCGGCGGCGAGGCCGTCACGTCGCTGGTGATGAGCGCCTGGGACCCGGGGCGCTGTTACGCCGTGAAGGTGATCAACATCGCGCCCGGCAACGCAGCCCGCGGCCTGCCCGGGCTGCACGCCAGCGTGCTGCTGCACGACGCCGTCACCGGCGTGCCGCTGGCGTTGCTGGACGGCGACGCCATCACCACGCGGCGCACGGCGGCAGCGTCGGCGCTGGCGGCCTCCTGGCTGGCGCCGGCCGATGCCCGCGAGATGCTGGTGGTCGGCGCCGGCCGCGTGGCCGCGCTGCTGCCGGCGGCCTACCGCGCGGTGCGGCCGATCACGCACGTCACAGTCTGGGCGCGCCGGCCGGAGGCGGCCGAGGTGCTGGCCGCGCAGTGGCGCCATGAAGGCTTCCACGTCACCGTGGCCACCGACCTGGCCGCCGCGGTGCGCCGTGCACCCATCGTCAGCTGCGCGACGCTGGCCACCGCACCCGTGATCCGCGGCGAATGGCTGGCGCCGGGCAGCCACCTGGACCTGATCGGCAGCTTCACGCCGGCCATGCGGGAGGCCGACGACGCCTGCTTCCGCGGCGCAGCGGTCTGGGTGGACACCGAGGAGGCGCTGGCCAAGAGTGGCGAGCTGCTGGCGCCGATGGCCAGCGGCGCCTGGCGGCGCACTGACCTGCGCGGCACGCTGGCGCAGCTGTCGCGTAGCGAGGTGCCTGGCCGCGGCGATGCCGACGAACGCACGGTGTTCAAGTCGGTGGGCACCGCGCTGGAGGACCTGGCCGCGGCCATGCTGGTGCAGCAGGCCGTCGGCCCGGGGCAAACCCGCCGTTGACAGCGCCGCCGCGGGCGGCCACCGTGTTCGACCTCGACGCGGGCACTCGGTGCGCCCGCCGGAGGGCGAGGCATGCAACCCGCACAGCGCGAACACATCCACACCGTGATGCAGGTGGCCGACCGCGGCGTGCAGGCGCTGGCGGCGCAGCGGCACGAGCAGGTCATCCGCGACAGCTGGCACCGCTGCGTGCACGAGCACCGGCTGGACCCCACGCGCATGCAGGAGGCGGTGATCCTGCCCGAGGCCCGCCTGCGCGAACACCAGGACCAGATGGAGGCCTTCCTGCACATCGCCCGCCACGGCCTGGAGACGCTGTACCAGCAGGTGGCCGGCCTGGGCTACGTGGTGCTGCTGACCGATGCGCGCGGCGTGACGGTCGATTTCATCGGCGACCTGCAGCTCGAACCCGGCCTGCGCAAGGCCGGGCTCTACCTGGGCGCCGACTGGAGCGAGGCGCACGCCGGCACCTGCGGCGTGGGCACCTGCATCAGCACCGGGCAGGCGCTCACCGTGCACCTGGACGACCATTTCGACGCCACCCACATCCCGCTGACCTGCACCACCAGCCCGGTGCACGACCCCAGCGGCCGGCTGACCGCCGTGCTGGACATCAGCGCGCTGCGCTCGCCCGCGCCCAAGGCCAGCCAGGCACTGGCACAGCAGCTGGTGACGATGTACGCCCAGCACATCGAGGACGCCAACTTCCTGCACCGCTTCCGTGGTGACTGGATCCTGCGCCTGTCGCGCGCGCCGGCCTTCCTGGACGTGCACCCGGAGTACCTGCTGGCGCTGGACGCGGGCGGGCGCGTGATCGGCCACAACCGGCGCGCGCAGCAGGCGCTGGCGCAGGATGGCACCCCGCTGGTGGGCCAGCGCTTCGAGGCGCTGTTCGAGGCCCGCTTCGACGGCATCGGGCGCTTCGTCAGCACCCAGCCGTCGGACCAGCGCGCCGTGATGCGCAGCGGCGGGCGTGAGTTGCTGTTCCTGTCGGCCACGCCGCCGCCGCCACGCCCGGCGGCGACACCTGGCCGCACACTGCCCCGTGCCCCGGTCGTACCACCGCCACTGGCCGCGCTGTCCGCCGGCGACCCGGCGCTGGACCGGCAGATCGAGCGTGCGTCGCGCCTGGTCAACTCGCCGGTGAGCCTGCTGATCACCGGCGAGACCGGTGCCGGCAAGGAGTACTTTGCCAAGGCGGTGCACGCCAGCAGCGAGCGCCGGCAGCGGCCCTTCGTGGCCGTGAACTGCGCCGCCATCCCCGAGGCGCTGATCGAGAGCGAGCTCTTCGGCCACCTGCCCGGCAGCTTCAGCGGCGCGGCCGCGCGCGGCAAGCGCGGGCTGATCCCCGAGGCCGACGGCGGCACGCTGTTCCTCGACGAGATCGGCGACATGCCGCTGGCGCTGCAGGCGCGGCTGCTGCGCGTGCTGTCCGAGCGCGAGGTGCTGCCGGTGGGCGCCACGCGGCCGGTGCCGGTGAACATCCGCGTCATCGCCGCCACCCACGCGCCGCTGGAGGCGCTGGTGCGCGCCGGGCGCTTCCGCGACGACCTGTACTACCGCATCAACGGCGCCCACCTCGTGCTGCCGCCGCTGCGCGAGCGCCGCGACCTGGGCGCGCTGCTGGACCGCTTCCTGGACGGCCGGGCCTTCACCGCCGCGGCGCGCGCGCGCCTGCTGGCCCATGCCTGGCCGGGCAACCTGCGCGAGCTGCGCAACGTGCTGGACTACGCCGCCAGCGTGGCCACGCCAGGCGCGCCGATCGGCGAGGCCGACCTGCCACCACTGGCCGGCGCACCGCGCGGTACGGCGCAACCACCGGTGGCAGCCGCCACCCAGGGTGACGACGACGCTGCACCCCTGCTGGCCGAACTGCAGGCGGCGCACTGGAACGTCAGCCTGGCCGCACGCCGGCTCGGTGTGGCACGCATGACGCTGTACCGGCGCATGAAGCGCCGCGGCATCGTGGCGCCCAACCACCGCGACGCGATGTGACACCTGTCACCCGGCCCGGGTGTGACAGCTGCCGCACGGGCGACGTGCTGTGACATCCGGGGCAACCCTGAGCCCCTGAAGCGCGACAGGCACTTGCGTGCGCCGCACGGCGGCGCAAGGCCAGGCACGGGACTTGAGTCAGGGCAAGGGATCGGCCGCACCCGCCGCCGGCATCCACGGAGACAAGCCCCATGACCGACCCCTCCCCCAACGCGGCCGTCCAGCGCTGGCTGGCCGCCTTCGGTGACGCGCTGGCGCGGCGCGACCTCGACGCCGCCGTCGCGCTGTTCCACGACGACAGCTACTGGCGCGACCTCGTGGCCTTCACCTGGAACATCCGCACGCAGGAAGGCCCGGCGGCGATGCGCGAGATGCTGGCCGCGCGGCTGGACGACACGGCACCGACGGCCTTCGCACTCGACGGCGATGCCACCGAAGCCGATGGCGTGATCGACGCCTGGTTCACGTTCGAGACCCGGGTGGCGCGCGGCCGCGGCCACCTGCGGCTGAAGGATGGCCAGGCCTGGACCCTGCTGACCACGATGGTGGAGCTCAAGGGCTTCGAGGAGAAGAAGGGCGAGCGCCGCGTCAAGGGCGCCGAGCACGGCGTGCACCCGGGGCGAAAGACCTGGGCCGAGCAGCGCGCCGAGGAGCAGGCCACGCTGGGCTTCAGCGAGCAGCCGTACGTGGTGATCATCGGCGGCGGCCAGGGCGGCATCATGCTGGCGGCGCGGCTGCGCCGGCTGGGCGTGCCCACCATCGTGGTGGAGAAGAACGCCCGCCCCGGCGACAGCTGGCGCAACCGCTACAAGAGCCTGCACCTGCACGACCCGGTCTGGTACGACCACCTGCCCTACCTGCCCTTCCCCGACGACTGGCCGGTGTTCGCCCACAAGGACAAGGTCGGCGACTGGCTGGAGATGTACGCCAAGGTCATGGAGCTGAACTACTGGGGCAGCACCACGGCGAAGAAGGCCACCTTCGACGAAGCCACCGGCGAATGGGCGGTGACGGTGGAGCGCGACGGCAAGGAGATCGTGCTGCGGCCGAAGCAGCTGGTGTTCGCGCTGGGCGTGTCGGGCTACGCCAACGTGCCGAAGATCCCTGGGGCCGAAACCTTCCAGGGCGACCAGCACCACAGCAGCCGCCACCCCGGCCCGGAGGCCTACAAGGGCAAGAAGGTGGTGGTGCTGGGCAGCAACAACAGCGCCCACGACATCTGCGCGGCGATGGTGGAACACGGCGTGGACGTGACCATGGTCCAGCGCAGCAGCACGCACATCGCGCCGTCGGATTCGCTGATGGAGCTGGCGCTGGGCGGGCTCTACAGCGAACAGGCGGTGAAGAACGGCATCGACCACCACACGGCCGACCTCGTCTTCGCCAGCGTGCCCTACAAGATCATGCACACCTTCCACATCCCCGTGTACGAGGAGATGAAGAAGCGCGATGCCGACCTCTACGCGCGGCTGGAGAAGGCGGGCTTCATGCTCGACTTCGGCGACGACGGCTCGGGCCTGTTCATGAAGTACCTGCGCCGCGGCTCGGGCTACTACATCGACGTGGGCGCCAGCGAGCTGGTGGCCAACGGGCAGATCAAGCTCAAGAGCCACAACAACATCGAGCGCATCCATCCGAAGAGCGTGACGCTGACCGACGGCACCGAACTGCCGGCCGACCTGATCGTCTACGCCACCGGCTACGGCTCGATGAACCAGTTCCTGGCCGACCTGGTGAGCCCCGAGGTGGCCGACCGCGTGGGCAAGGTCTGGGGGCTGGGCAGCGGCACGACCAAGGACCCCGGGCCCTGGGAGGGCGAACTGCGCAACATGTGGAAGCCCACGAACCAGGCCAACCTGTGGATCCACGGCGGCAACCTGCACCAGAGCCGGCACTACAGCCAGTTCCTGAGCCTGCAGCTCAAGGCGCGCTACGAGGGCCTGGACACGCCGGTCTACGGGCAGGCGCCGGTGCACCACCTGCGCTGAACCGGCGCGTCGGTGCATCCGCACCCCGGCGGGCGCCGATGTGGCGCCGCCCGCCGGGGGCAGGTGCCCTCACTTCAGGTCGAAGCGGTCGAGCTCCATCACCTTGGTCCACGCGGCGACGAAGTCGCGCACGAACTTGGCCGCGTTGTCGCTCTGCGCGTAGACCTCGCTGATCGCGCGCAACTGGGAATTGGCACCGAAGGCGAGGTCGACGCGGGTGGCCGTCCACTTCACGGCACCGGTCTTCCGGTCGCGGCCCTCGTAGGCGTTGTCCCCCGTGAGTGCCCAGGTGGTGGCCATGTCGACGATGTTGACGAAGAAGTCGTTCGTCAGCTGGCCCGGGCGCTGCGTGAATACGCCGGCCTTGGACTCGCCGGCGTTGGCGCCCAGCACGCGCAGGCCTCCCACCAGCGCCGTCATTTCCGGCGCGCTCAGCGTCAGCAGCTGCGCCTTGTCGACCAGCATCGCCTCGGGCGACACGCTGTAGGCGGCCTTGCGGTGGTTGCGGAAGCCGTCGGCCTGCGGCTCGAGCACGGCGAAGGAATCGACGTCGGTCTGCTCGGGCGTGGCGTCGGTGCGGCCCGGGGTGAAGGGCACGTTCACGTCGTGTCCGGCCGCCTGGGCCGCGGCCTCGACACCGGCGTTGCCGGCGAGCACGATCAGATCGGCCAGCGAAACCCGCTTGCCACCGGTGGCGCCGGCGTTGAAGCTGCTGCGGATGCCTTCCAGCACCGCCAGCACCCTGGCCAGCTGTGCCGGCTGGTTCACGGCCCAGTCCTTCTGCGGCGCCAATCGGATGCGCGCGCCGTTGGCACCGCCGCGCATGTCGCTGCCGCGGAAGGTGGAAGCGGCCGCCCAGGCCGTGGACACCAGTGCGCTCACGCCCAGGCCGCTGGCCAGCACGCGCGCCTTCAGGTCGGCGGCGTCGTTGGCGTCGATCAGCGGGTGGTCGACGGCGGGCACCGGGTCCTGCCAGATCAGGTCCTCGGCCGGCACTTCCGGGCCCAGGTAGCGGCTCTTGGGGCCCATGTCGCGGTGGGTCAGCTTGAACCAGGCGCGGGCATAGGCGTCGGCGAACTCCTCGGGGTTGGCCAGGAAATGGCGCGAGATCTTCTCGTAGGCCGGGTCGAACTTCAGCGACAGGTCGGCCGTGGTCATCATCGGCCGGTGCTTCACGCCGGGCCGGTGCGCGTCGGGGATCATGTCCTCCTCGGCCACGTCCTTGGCCAGCCACTGGTGGGCGCCCGAAGGGCTCTTGACGAGTTCCCAGTCGTACTTGAACAGCACGGTGAAGTAGCCCATGTCCCAGGTCGTCGGGTTGGGCTTCCAGGCGCCTTCGATGCCGCTGGTGGTGGTGTCCGCGCCCTTGCCGCTGCCGTGCGCATTGATCCAGCCGAAGCCCATCTGCTCCATTGGCGCGGCCTCGGGCTCGGGCCCCACGAGCTTGGGGTCGCCGGCGCCGTGCGCCTTGCCGAAGGTGTGACCGCCTGCCACCAGGGCCACGGTCTCGACGTCGTTCATCGCCATGCGGGCGAAGGTCTCGCGCACGTCGCGGCCCGAGGCCACCGGGTCGGGGTTGCCGTCCGGGCCTTCCGGGTTCACGTAGATCAGGCCCATCTGCACCGCGGCCAGCGGGTTCTCCAGGTTGCGGTCACCGCTGTATCGGCTGTTCGCCTTGTCGCTGGTGGCCAGCCATTCGGTCTCCGCGCCCCAGTAGATGTCCTCTTCCGGCGCCCAGATGTCCTCGCGGCCGCCGGCGAAGCCGAAGGTCTTGAAGCCCATGGTCTCCATGGCCACGTTGCCGGCCAGGATGAACAGGTCGGCCCAGGAGATGGCGTTGCCGTATTTCTGCTTGATCGGCCACAGCAGGCGGCGCGCCTTGTCCAGGTTGCCGTTGTCGGGCCAGCTGTTCAGCGGCGCGAAACGCTGGTTGCCGGTGCTGGCGCCGCCGCGGCCGTCGGCCGTGCGGTAGGTGCCGGCGGCGTGCCAGGCCATGCGGATGAACAGGCCGCCGTAGTGGCCCCAGTCGGCCGGCCACCAGTCCTGGCTGTCGGTCATCAGCGCGGCCAGGTCCTGCTTCAGCGCAGCGTAGTCCAGCTTCTGGAAGGCTTCGGCATAGTCGAAGTCCGGGTCCATCGGGCTCGACACCGGCTGGTGCTGGTGCAGGATGGCCAGGTTCAGCTGGTTGGGCCACCAGTCGGCGTTGGACTGCATGCCATGGGTGGCACGCGCGCCACCGGCAGCGTGGAAGGGGCACTTGGCTTCTTGGCTCATCGACGTCTCCTTGGGGCAATCGCACACGGGGAGTCGATAGTTTCTGCCCTCATCCGACATCCGGCCAGTTGAGTCTGCCAATCGGGCGGATTGCCAGTGTGCATGCGGCGCCCGCCGCCATTGGCGCCCTGGGGCGGCAGCTCAGCGGCGCGGCTGCACCTTCGCCGCCGCGCGCTTGGCCTTGTCCCGCGCCGCGTCGACGGTCTCGTCGCGCGCCAGCGCCACGCCCATACGGCGCTTCACGAAGCTCTCGGGCTTGCCGAACAGGCGCAGTTCGGTGCCGGGTTCGGCCAGCGCTTCGTCGACACCGTCGAAGACGATGCCGGCCGCGTCCACGCCGCCATAGACCACGGCGCTGGCGCCCGCGTTGCGCAGGCTGGTGTCCACCGGCAGGCCGAGGATGGCGCGCGCGTGCAGCTCGAACTCGTTCTGCCACTGCGTGATCATCGTCACCATGCCGGTGTCGTGCGGGCGCGGGCTGACCTCGCTGAACCAGACCTGGTCGCCCTTGACGAACAGCTCCACGCCGAAGAGGCCGTGGCCACCGAGGTCGTCGGTGATGGCCCGGGCGATCTGCTGCGCACGCTCCAGCGCCGGCGCGCTCATCGGCTGCGGCTGCCAGCTCTCCACGTAGTCGCCGCTGACCTGCACGTGGCCGATGGGCGCGCAGAAGGAGGTGCCGTCCACCGAACGCACGGTCAGCAGCGTGATCTCGTAGTCGAAGTCGATGAAGCCTTCGACGATGACCCGGCCGTGGCTGACGCGGCCGCCGGCCATGGCGTAGTCCCACGCCTTCTGAACATCGGCGGGGCCATCGATCTTGCTCTGGCCCTTGCCGGAACTGCTCATCACCGGCTTGACGATGCAGGGGTAGCCGATGCCCCCATCGATCGCCGCCTGCAGCTCGGCCAGCGAGTCGCAGAACTGGTAGGGGCTGGTCGGCAGGCCCAGCGTCTCGGCGGCCAGGCGGCGGATGCCTTCGCGGTCCATCGTCAGCCGCGCCGCGCGCGCGGTGGGGATCACGCGCACCACGCCCTCGGCCTCCAGCTTCTGCAGCTCCGGCGTGGCGATGGCCTCGATCTCCGGCACCACCAGCGCCGGCTTCTCGGCCTCGATCAGCGCGCGCAGCGCCGCCGGGTCGCTCATCGTGATGGTGCGCGCGTGGTGCGCCACCTGCTGCCCCGGCGCGTGGTCGTAGCGGTCCACGGCGATGGTTTCCACGCCCAGGCGCTGCAGCGCGATCAGCACTTCCTTGCCCAGTTCGCCGCTGCCCAGCAGCATGACGCGGGTGGCGGTGGGGGACAGCGGGGTGCCGATGGTCACGGGCGGGGTGGTCGTCATGTGGGCTCTCCTTCTGGGGCGCCCATTGTCGCCGCCGGGTCGGCACTCGCAGCCCGTTCGGCCCAGGCCGTGGCCACCTGGGGCAGCCGTCGACGCCCCAGCGGCACGCGCGTGCCGTCCAGCAGCACGACCGCCGGGCTGCGGGCCCGCGTGTCCAGCCGCTGCACATGGCCCCAGGCCACCCAAGCCGACCGGTGCGTCTGCATGCCGTCGACACCCAGCCGCGCGAGGTCGTCCATCGCCGGCCCGAAGGCCTGCAGCAGCAGATGCCGACCAACGGTGGTGGTCACCAGCAGATAGTGCTCCTGCGCCTGCAGCCACACCACGTCACGCCCCAACGACGCCGGCAGGCGGTCCAGAAAGCTGGGGGGCGCGGAGTCCGGCGCGGCCGGCACCGGGGAGCCGGCGCACGCCGGGTCTGGCGCACCTGGGTCTGGCGAGGGGGCTGGCTGCGCAGCCAGCCCGCCCGCAGGCGGCTGCCGCCACACCACCAGCA
The DNA here is from genome assembly GCA_024235855.1 of Burkholderiaceae bacterium. Lineage (GTDB taxonomy): Bacteria > Pseudomonadota > Gammaproteobacteria > Burkholderiales > Burkholderiaceae_C > Rubrivivax. The sequence continues at coordinate 254,155 of JACKLN010000003.1, read as the reverse complement.
GGTTCATCGCCGGCCACAGCAATGCCGTGATCGGCACCACCTGCTGCCACTCCAGCACGAGCGCGCCGATCAGGCTGCCCGGTACCGGGCCGGCGTCGAGCTCGGCCACGCCGAACACCTGCTCGAGCGCCAGCGACACCGGCGCCAGCACGATGCCGGCCACCGCACCGGCCAGCACCAGCCAGGGCCAGGGCGACCCGCGCCGGCCCGGCCCCGTGCGCAGCAGGGCGCCGCTGCACCACCACGCCACGGCACTGGCCAGGCCGATGTGCAGCCCATGGAACAGCAGCCCGGGCAGGAAACCGAGGCCGGCGCCGCCTTCCGGCTGCATCCATGCCAGGGCCAGCACCAGCACCGCCGCGATCACGCCGATCTGTGCGCCGGCGCTGGTCTGCCACCGAGCCGCGGGCGGCCATGGCAAGGCCATGTCGCCGTTCATGCATTGCCGTTGCCGCTCATGCATATACGCATCGGTTCATTTAGTGACTGTCTAGTATATGTCTGCCCGCGCCGTGGTGGCGTGGGCTTCAGACGAGGATCGACGATGCAGACACCCGAGTTTTCCCCGCCACCGGCCGCCCGCGGCCCCATGCCCGCAGCCGGCGCCGCGCTGATCGCCATGGCCCTGGCCGGGGCGCCTGCGGCGGCGTCCGCCGACAACGGCCTGAGCGTCACCCTGTTTGGCGGCGCCTCGCAGATCGCCGACCCGTCCACCCGCCTTGGTGGCCAGGGCGGACGGCTGTCCCTCGGGTCGGGCCTGGCGGTGGGCGGCAGCGTGGGCTGGCGCTTCGCACCGGCCTGGCGCCTGGAGGGCGAGGTGCTGTACCGCAACAACGGCGTCGACGCTGCCTCGGTGCCCGGCCTCGATCCGCAGCCCGGCGATGCCGACTACGCCTCAGTGGCGCTGATGGCCAACCTGCTCTGGGACGTCGGCCGCTGGCGCGTCGGCCCGGCCACGCTGCGCCCCTACCTTGGCCTGGGCATCGGCCGGCTGCAGGAGCTGGACACCGACCTGCGCGTGTCGGGCCAGGCGGTGGAGTTCAGCGGCAGCGCTGGGGCACGCCAGGGGCTGGTCGGCCTGGAATGGGACTACGACAGCGCGTGGACCGCCGGCGTCGGCCTGCGCTGGGTCGACGCCGGGCGGGTGAAACTGACCGGGGCGGCAGGCGCCCTGGAGGTCGACCACCGGGGATGGAGCGCCGAGTTGCGGCTGGGCTACCGGTTCTGAACCCGGCCTCGGGTGCGGATGGGTGCCCCGATCCTCACTGCCACGCGAAGCGCGGCTGGTCGAAGTGCGCCACGCGGGTCGGCCGGCCCAGCACGCACACCTCGCGGAACTGGTACAGGAAGGCCGCGGTGGGCGCGGCGATCCAGCGGGTGCCCAATGGCATGCGCAGCACCGGGTGTTCGGCCCCGGCCACGTGGTTGAGGATGGGGGCGTCGGCGCGCAGCAGCTCGCTGACCGGCACACGATGCACGCTGGCCACCTCGGCCGGGTTCGGCTGCACCTCCCGCGCCGCGCCCACGGCCACCACGACCGGCGTGATCACGTAGCCGGAGCGGGTGGCGTAGTCGTCCAGCCGGCCGAGCACGGCGGCTGCGCCGGGCCGCAACGCCACCTCCTCCGCCAGTTCCCGCAAGGCGGCGTCTTCCGCGGTCTCGCCCGCATCGATGCGCCCGCCGGGCAGCGCCCATTGCCCGGCATGGGCACGCAGACCCGCAGCACGGCGCGTGAGCAGCAGCGCGGCATCGGTCTGCCAGTCGGCGTGCGCCGGCATGTCTTCCAGCGCGGCACCGAAGCCGGCTTCGGTCAGCGGCAACACCACCGCCGCGCGGCGGCGGCCGTCGTCCGGCAGCGCCGCCACGGGCCAGGCCTGCAGACGGCGGCGCCAGTTATCGAGGTCGAACGTGGGGCTCTCGGCGGTCACGCCCCGAGTATCGTCGCGGCATGCCTGGACCGACCCTGGACGATCTGCGCCGCTACGCGCTGGCCCGCAGCCTGTTCACCCCGACGACGCTGCCCCGCGCCATCGAGCGGCTCGGCTTCGTGCAGGCCGATCCCATTCGTGCTCCGGCGCGCGCGCAGGACCTGACCCTGCGCCACCGCGTGCGCGACTACCGCGCCGGCGACCTGGAGCGCCGCTACCCGCGGCTGGCGGTGGAGGAAGACTTCTTCATCAACTACGGCTTCCTGCCGCGCGCCACGCAGGCGCTGATGCACCCGCGCACGCCGCGCACCGCATGGCCGAAGGCGCGCTGGGCGCAGGCGCATGCGGTGCAGGCCTTCGTGCGCGAGCGCGGCCAGGCTCACCCGCGCGAGGTGGACGCGCACTTCCAGCACGGCAAGGCGCGCAACTGGTTCGGCGGCAGTTCCAACGCCAGCACGCAGCTGCTGGACGGCATGCACTACCGCGGCCTGCTGCGGGTGGCGCGGCGCGAGGGCGGGACGCGCGTCTATGCCGCACACGACGCCCACGTGCGGCCGGCGCACGACCCTACGGCCGCCGATGCCGCACTGGACCGCCTGGTGGACGTCGCCGTGGCGCTCTATGCCCCGCTGCCGGCCTCCACGTTGAGCCAGTTCGTGATGTGGGTGGGCGCCGCCGCCGCGCCGCAGTGGCGCGAGCGCCGCCGCGCCGCGCTACTGCGCGCGAAGGCGCGCCTGGCGTCGGCCGAGGTCGATGGCCAGCGCTGGACCTGGCCGGCGGGCGAGAACCCGGCATCCAGGCGGCACGCGCCGCCCGACGGCGTGCGCCTGCTGGCCCCGTTCGACCCCGTGGTCTGGGACCGCCGCCGCTTCGAGCTCTTCTGGGGCTGGCCCTACCGCTTCGAGGCCTACACCCCGGCACCGAAGCGCGTGCGCGGCTACTACGCGCTGCCGCTGCTGTGGCGCGACGCCGTCATCGGCTGGGCCAATCTGGGCTGGCGCGATGGCGTGCTGACGCCCGACCTGGGCTACGTGGCCGGCCGCGCCCCGCGCGACCGCGCCTTCCGCAACGCGCTGGACGACGAACTGCAGCGCGTGACCGACTTCCTGACCCCCCGATGAAGCTCGCCCTTGCGCTCTCCGCCGGCATCCCACTGACCCTGCTCGGCGCCGCGCTGACCTTCGGCGGCCCGGCCACGCCGCCGCCGATGGACAGCATCGGCGCGCCTTTCCGCGGCCTGGACATGAGCGGCCTGCCCCCCGTGCAGACGGTGCCGGCGCGAGACGGCGCGGCGCTGGCCTACCGCGCCTACGCGCCGGCCGGCGGCGCGCCGCGCGGCAGCGTGATGCTGGTGCATGGCTCGTCGGCCAGCAGCGAGCCTGCACCCGCTGGCGCGCGCGCTGGCCGCCGCCGGCTGGGCCGTGCTGGCGCCCGACTGGCGCGGCCACGGCGCCACCGGCCAGCGCGGCGCGCATCGACCACGTGGGCCAGCTCGACGAGGACCCTGGAGGACCTGCTCGCCGCGCTGCTGCCGGCGGCGCCGGCCACCACGCTGCTGCTGGGCTTTTCGTCCGGCGGCGGCTTCGCGCTGCGCATCGCCGGCGGCGCCGCTGCAGGGCCTGTTCCAGAGCTACCTGCTGCTGTCGCCCTTCCTGGGCCAGGACGCGTCCACCCACCGCCCCGACAGCGGTGGCTGGGTGCGAGTGGGCGTGCCGCGCCTGGTGGCGCTGATGCTGCTGGACCGACTAGGGCTCTGGCGCGCGCTGCCGCAGGCGCTGCAGGACCTGCCGGTGACGCGCTTCGCGCTCGACCCCGCGGCGCGCGAACGGCTCACCGAAGCCTATGGCTACGCGCTGGCCACCAACTTCCGCCCGCCGGCCGACCACCAGGCCACGATGCGCGCCGTGCAAGGCCCGGTGATGGTGCTGGTGGGAGCGAACGACGAGGCCTTCCGCCGGAGCGCTATGCCGACGAGGTGGCGCAGGCCGGCCAGCGCTGGCCGGTGCGCGTGCTGCCGGGGCTGGGGCACATCGCGATCACGCTCGATGCCGGCGCGCACGCCGCCATCGTCGAGACGCTGGCAACGCTGCAGGCCGGCAGCTGACCAGCCAACGGTCGATCAGACGCCGGCGGCCGCGCCGTCGCTGCGCGGGTCGGCGGCGCCTTCGATGCGGCCATCGGGGTGGCGCATCAATGCACCGGCGTGGCCCATGGTGTCGCTGAACGCTTCGTCGAGCATCTCCACCGGTGGCCGGCCTCGCGCAGGGCCTGCACCAGCGCCGGGTCGAAGCGGTTTTCCAGCTTCAGCGTGGTGCTCACGTCGCCCCAGGTGCGGCCCAGCAGCCAGCGCGGCGCGGCGATCGCCTGCTGCAGGCCCTGGCCGAAACGCGCCACGCGCGTGTAGACCGCCGCCTGCGTCTGCGGCTGGCCCTCGCCGCCCATGGTGCCGAAGGGCATCACACGGCCATCGCCGAAGCGCGCCAGCGACGGGTTCAGCGTGTGGAAGGGCTTGCGGCCGGGTTCCAGCGCATTCAGCGCCTGCGGGTCCAGCGAGAAGCTGGTGCCCCGGTTCTGCCAGCAGATGCCCAGGTCGGGCAGCACCACGCCGCTGCCGAACTCCCAGTACACGCTCTGGATGAAGCTGACGGCCCGGCCCTCGCGGTCCACCGCCCCCATCCAGATGGTGTCGCCGGGCTGCGTGGGCTGCGGCCAGGGCAGCGCACGCGCCGGGTCGATGCGCGCGGCCCGCTCGGCCAGCGCTTCGGCCATCAGGAAGGCCTGCGGGTCCGTTGGCAGGCGGCCGCGGTCGGTGACCACGGCATCGCGCACCAGGAAGGCCTGCTTGGTGGCCTCGACCAGACCGTGCAGGTGGGCGAAGCCCTCGCCTTCGGTCACCCTGAGCTGGTCGAACAACCCCAGGATCATCAGCGTGGCCAGGCCCTGGGTCGGCGGCGGCAGGTTGAAGACCTCGGCCTCGGGCAGCACCACGCGCAGCGGCGGCACGCGCTCGGCGCGGCAGGCGGCGAGGTCGGCCGCCGTCAGCGGGCTGCCCACGGCCTGCAGCGCCGCAGCGATGCGCGCGGCCAGCGGGCCGCGGTAGAAGCTGTCCAGGCCTTCGTCGGCCAGCTGGCGCAGCGTGGCGGCCAGCGCCGGCTGGCGCAGCCGGTGGCCGGGCGATGGCGGCTGGCCGTCGACGAGGTAGGTGGCGCCGAAGCCGGGCTGCGGCGCCAGTTCCGCGAGCTTGGCGCGCGTCAGCCGCGCCTGACTGGCGCTGACGGCCACGCCGTCCTCGGCGTGGCGGATGGCGTCGGCCAGCAGCCGCGGCAGCGGCAGCGGCGCCTGCCAGTGCGCGCTGACGGCCAGCGCCTCGGCCCAGCCGCCGATGGTGCCGGCGGCGGTGAGCGCGGCCAGCGGCCCGCGGCTGGGGATGGCCGCCGTGTGGCCACGTGACGCGTAGAAGTCGATGCTGGCCGCAGCGGCCGCAGCGCCGCAGGCGTCGATGGCCACCGGCGGCGCGTTGCCGGCCGCTGGCGTGACGCGCAGGTCCACGAACGACGACACCGCCTTGCCCAGCTTGTCCGGGTTCACCACGGCGGCGAACTGCTCGATGACGCCGGCGTCCACCATGGCCTGCACGCGGTTGCGGGCATGGGCCCGCGAGATGCCGAGCTCGCGCGCGATGTCGGCAAAGGGCAGGCGCGCGTCGCGCACCAGCAGGTTCAGGATGTCCTGGTCGAGCTTGTTCATCGCCGTGCCTCCAGCAGCATGCGCGCCAGTTCCGCAAAGCCCGCGCCGCGCGCGCCCTGCGCCAGGTAGGCCGGCCAGGTGTGCAGCCGGTCGGCGAAGTCCATCAGGTTGGCCACGCCCACGCTGAGCGCGAAGCGGGCGAACATGGCCTGGTCGTTGGTGGAGTCGCCCACGTAGACCCAGCGGTCGACCTCGGCGGCCAGTTGACGGCCGAGCCGGCGCTGCACGATCCAGCGCGCACCGCTCCACTTGTCGTGTTCGCCGTACCAGCCGTTGACGTGGATGGAACTGACGGTGGCCTGCATGCCCTCGGCCTGCATGATGGTCACGACGCGGGCGATGGCTGCGGCGTCCAGGTGGGCGAACTCGGCGTGGTCGACGGCGATGTCGGTCACGCGGCCGGCGCTGTCGCGCGCCAGCGTGGCGCCGGGCACCTCGGCCAGGATGCGCGCGGCGACCGCACGCAGACGCTCGGCATTGGTCGTGCGGGTGGGGGCGTCCTGGGCGTACTCGACCGCCAGGCCGTCGCCGTCCCGCCACAGCGCCACGGCGCCGTTCTCGGCCACGATGGCCTGCAGCGGCCAGGCACGGGCGAAGGGTTCGCTCCAGCCCATCGGCCGGCCGGTGACGGCGAACACCGGCAGCCCGGCATCGGTCAGCGCCTGCAGGGCCTGCAGGGCGGCCGGTTCGATGGCGCCTTCGCGCGTGAGCGTGTCGTCGATGTCGGTGAGCACGCCCACCACTTCGCGGGCCCGTGCTCGGGGCAGGTCGGCCAGGGGCTGCGACTTGATGTCGGTCAATGGGCGATGTGTCACGGGCGAGATCATCGCAGTGTCATCCCACTGTCATCCACGCTGCCGCATGCCGACTGCCCGCACCCGCCCCGCCACGCCCGCCCGCCCGGCCGCCAAGAAGACGGCGCCGAAAGCCGCCCGCCCGCGCCGCGCCGCGGCCGGCGACACCGCGCCCACGCTGACCCCGGCCGCCCTGGAGGCCGACCGCGGCAGCCGCGCGGCCGTGCGCACGCGCACCGTGGCCGCGATGGCGCTGGGCGACCTGCTGGCCGAACACGCGAAGTCGCAGACGCCGGCCAGCGAACTGATGACGCAATGGAAGGCCTTCGCCGATGGCATGGCACCCGACGAGGCCAAGGCGCTCAAGCGCCTGCTGGCCGAACGCGCCCGCCCGGTGGCCGAAGGCGTGGACCCGGATCTCGAACTGGCGCCCGGCTGGCGCGACGGCGGCTACCCCTACCGCAACCTGCTCTCCCGCAAGCGCTACGAGAAGCAGAAGTACCGCCTGCAGGTGGAGTTGCTGAAGCTGCAGGCCTGGGTCAAGGACACCGGGCAGCGCGTGGTGATCCTCTTCGAGGGCCGCGACGCCGCCGGCAAGGGCGGCACCATCAAGCGCTTCATGGAGCATCTGAACCCGCGCGGCGCGCGCGTGGTGGCGCTGGAAAAGCCCAGCGAGATCGAGCGTGGCCAGTGGTACTTCCAGCGCTACATCCAGCACCTGCCCACGCGCGGCGAGATCGTGCTCTTCGACCGCAGCTGGTACAACCGTTCGGGCGTCGAGCGCGTGATGGGCTTCTGCAGCGACGCCGAGTACGAGGAGTTCCTGCGCCAGGCGCCGGAGTTCGAGCGCCAGCTGGTGCGCAGCGGTGTGCACCTGTTCAAGTTCTGGTTCAGCGTCGGCCGCGACGAGCAGCGCCGGCGCTTCAAGGAACGCCAGGTGCACCCGCTCAAGCAGTGGAAGCTCAGCCCGGTGGACCTGGCCTCGCTGGACAAGTGGGACGACTACACGCGCGCCAAGGAGAACATGTTCCTGCACTGCGACACGTCCGACGCGCCGTGGACGGTGATCAAGAGCAACTGCAAGAAGCGCGCACGCCTGAACGCCATGCGCTTCGTGCTGCACCGTCTGCCCTATGCGCGCAAGGACCTGTCCCGCGTGGGCGCGGTGGACCCGCTGATCGTCGGCCGGCCGGCGCTGGTGCCGGGTGGGTACGAGGATCAGCTGGCGACTTCCGTGGCAACTTGACGGAACCAAACGCTGCACGATCCGGCCCGGCTGGCTAGAATCCCGGGCTTCCGAGGAGCGTTGCAACCCCTGAACCCGGGGCCAGGCTCGGATCCTTTCAGATTCTTCTGATTCGCAACCGCGCTCACCTGCACGGCCACGGCCGCCCGGGTGACGCCGCTTCTGCGGTTGCCTCCGGCCTGTCGTGCAGGGTCATCCAACTGGACTGATCTGGAGCCGACATGAACGCCGTCCTGAAACCCACCACCGACTACGCGATCGCCGACCTGTCGCAGGCCGACTTCGGCCGCAAGGAAATCCGCATCGCCGAGACCGAGATGCCCGGCCTGATGGCGATCCGCGAGGAGTTCGCCAAGAGCCAGCCCCTGAAGGGCGCGCGCATCACCGGCAGCCTGCACATGACCATCCAGACCGCCGTGCTGGTGGAGACGCTGCAGGCCCTGGGCGCCCAGGTGCGCTGGGCCTCGTGCAACATCTTCAGCACCCAGGACCACGCCGCCGCCGCGCTGGTGGCGCAGGGCACGCCGGTCTTCGCCTACAAGGGCGAGACGCTGAAGGACTACTGGGACTACACCCACCGCATCTTCGAGTTCGGCGCCAAGGGCACCGAGAACGAAGGCCCGAACATGATCCTGGACGACGGCGGCGACGCGACGCTGCTGATGCACCTGGGCAAGAAGGCCGAGAAGGACGCCTCGGTGCTGGCCAACCCGAAGAGCGAAGAGGAGCGCGAGCTCTATGCCGCCATCAAGGCCAAGCTCGCGGTGGACGGCACCTGGTACAGCCGCAAGAGCGCGCAGATCATCGGCGTGACCGAAGAGACGACCACCGGCGTGCTGCGCCTGAAGGAGATGAGCGCCAAGGGCACGCTGATGTTCCGCGCCATCAACGTCAACGACAGCGTCACCAAGAGCAAGTTCGACAACCTCTACGGCTGCCGCGAGAGCCTGGTCGACGCCATCAAGCGCGCCACCGACGTGATGGTGGCTGGCAAGGTGGCCCTGGTGGCCGGCTACGGCGACGTGGGCAAGGGCAGCGCGCAGGCGCTGCGTGCGCTCAGCGCCCAGGTCTGGGTGACCGAGGTCGACCCCATCAACGCGCTGCAGGCGGCGATGGAAGGCTTCAAGGTCGTGACGATGGAGTACGCCGCCGACAAGGCCGACATCTTCGTCAGCGCCACCGGCAACAAGGACGTCATCCGCTACGAGCACATGGCGGCCATGAAGGACCAGGCCATCGTCTGCAACATCGGCCACTTCGACAACGAGATCGACGTCGCGTCGCTCGAGAAGTGCGAGTGGGACGAGATCAAGCCGCAGGTCGACCACGTGATCTTCCCCGACGGCAAGCGCATCATCCTGCTGGCCAAGGGCCGCCTGGTGAACCTGGGCTGCGCCACCGGCCACCCCAGCTTCGTGATGAGCAGCTCGTTCGCGAACCAGACGATCGCGCAGATCGAGCTGTTCACGCACAGCGACTACTACGAGCAGGGCAAGGTCTACGTGCTGCCCAAGCACCTCGACGAGAAGGTCGCGCGCCTGCACCTGAAGAAGGTCGGCGCGATGCTGACCACGCTGACCGAGGAGCAGGCCGCCTACATCGGCGTGCCGGTGGCCGGCCCCTACAAGGCCGACACCTACCGCTACTGACCGGGGCCCGCGATGAGCACCGTCAGCCTGCCGGTGCCCGTCAGCTTCGAGTTCTTCCCGCCCAACACCCCCGTCGGCAGCGACAAGCTGAAGACGGTGGTGGCGGAGCTGGCGGCCGTGCGGCCGGAGTTCTTCAGCGTCACCTACGGCGCTGGCGGCTCCACGCGCGACAAGACGCTGGCCACGGTGAAGGACATCGCGGCGATGGGCCATGAGGCCGCCCCGCACCTGAGCTGCGTGGGCAGCACGCGCGAGGGCATCGCCGAGATCCTGGCCACCTACCGCGCCCAGGGCATCCGCCGCCTGGTGGCGCTGCGCGGCGACCTGCCCAGCGGCGTGGCGCTGCCGGGCGAGTTCCGCTACGCCGCCGAGCTGGTGGCCTTCGTGCGCGAGACCCAGGGGCCGGACTGGCACATCGAGGTCGCCGCCTACCCCGAGTACCACCCGCAGCAGCGCTACGCGAAGAAGGACCTGGAGCACTTCGTGGCCAAGGTCAACGCCGGCGCCAGCGGCGCGATCACGCAGTTCTTCTTCAACGCCGACGCCTACTTCCACTTCGTGGACGCGGTGCGCGCGATGGGCGTGGACGTGCCCATCGTGCCGGGCATCATGCCCATCCACAACTACGCACGCATCGCGCAGTTCGCGGCCCGCGACGGCATCGAGATCCCGCGCTGGGCAGCACTGAAGATGGAAGGCTTCCTGGACGACGCCGCCAGCGTGCGCGCCTTCGGCCTGGACGTGGTGACGCAGCTGTGCCGGCGCCTGATCGACGGCGGCGCACCGTCGCTGCACTTCTACACGCTCAACCAGAGCGCGCTGTCGCTGGAGGTCTGCCGCCGGCTGGCAGTCTGAGATGGCGGCGCGGCCCGTTTGGCCGCTACCATCGAGTGCCATGGATGCAGCGCCTGCGTCGACGGACGCACCGGCAGACTGGTCGAGCCTCTTCGACCTGCTGCCGGTGGGCGCCTACCGGTCCACGCCCGACGGCCAGTTGCTCCGCGCGAACCAGGCCCTGGTGCAGATGAACGGTTACGCCACCGAGGCCGAGCACATCACCAGCGTGCGCGACATCGCCAGCGAGTGGTACGTCGATCCCGGGCGCCGGGCCGAGTTCTCCCGACTGCTGCATGCCCATGGCGCGGTGCGAGGCTTCGTGTCCGAGGTCTGGCGGCACAGGACGCGCGAGCGCATCTGGATCAGCGAGAACGCGCACCTGGTGCGCGATGGCCAGGGGCAGGTCCGCTTCTACGAAGGCACCGTCGAGGAGATCACGGACCGCATCCGGACGCAGCGTGCCCTCGAGCGCAACGACGCCCAGTTGCGCCTGATCTCCCGCCAGGTCCCTGGCGTGGTCTACCTGGCGCAGGTGGCACCGGACGGGAAGATCCGCTTCCTGTTCATCAGCGAAGGGGTGCGCGACCTGTACGGCGTGGAGCCGGAGGAGGCCCTGCGCGACGGCCACGTGCTGCAGCGCATGCGCCACCCCGAGGACGACGCGCGCGTGCAGCAGGGGCTGAGCCGGTCGGAGCGCGAGGCCGGCACCCATGTCGACGAGTTCCGCATCGTGCGCCGCGACGGCAGCCTGCGCTGGGTGCAGGCCACGTCGGCGCCGATCCACCGGGAGATGGACGGCGACCACCGCTGCGGCCTGATCGTCGACGTCACCGCCCGCCACGAGGCCGACGCGCTGCGCCAGGCGCGCGACCGCGCCGAAACGGCGCACCACGCCATCGCCGGCCTGCTGGCGCGCATCAGCCACGAGCTGCGCACGCCGATGAACGCGATGCTGGGCTTCACGCAGCTGCTGCTGGCCGACCCGGCACTGGCGGACAGGCACCGGCGCTTTGCCGACGAGTCGCTGCGCGCCGGCCGGCACCTGCTGGCCCTGGTGGACGACCTGCTGGAGCTCGGGCGCGCCGAGAGCGGCGACATCACGCTGCAGCTGATGGCACTGGACCCCGAGGTCGCACTGGACGAGAGCCTGGCGCTGGTGGCGCCGCTGCTGCAGGCGCAGGGGGTCACCGTCGAGCGCCCGGCGTCGCCGATGCCGCGCCTGCGCGCCGACCCGCTGCGCCTGCGCCAGGTGCTGACCAACCTGCTGTCCAACGCCATCAAGTACAACCACCCGGGCGGCTGGGTCGCGGTGAGCGCCGGGCGCGCGGGTGCCCAGGTGGCGCTGACCGTGCGCGACGGTGGCCCGGGGCTGGACGCGGCACAGCAGGCCCGGCTGTTCCAGCCCTTCGAGCGCCTGGGGGCGGAGCGCGGCACGGTGCATGGCACCGGCCTCGGCCTGGCGCTGAGCCGGCAGTTCGCCCAGGCGATGGGTGGCGACATCACGGCCGTGTGCACGCCCGGTCAGGGCTGCAGCTTCACGCTCACGTTGCCAGCGGCGACCTGACGCCCTGGCCCGCGGCGACTACAGGTCGCCGCGCATCCAGTGCACCCCGTCCTCGGTCAGCACGGCATCGAGCGGCACATCGTGCGGCTCCGGCGTCAACCAGGGGATGAAGCCGTGCGCGTAGCCCAGGCCGGCGGTGAACGGCCGCGGCTGCAGCGCCGCCAGCGTGCGGTCGTAGAAGCCGCCGCCGTACCCCAGGCGCAGGCCTCCGGGGCCGAAGCCCACGCAGGGCACGAGCAGCAGCTGCGGCTCGAAGGCCGGCGTGTCCTTGGGCTTGGGGATGCCGTAGGCATCCTCCTCCATCGCGCAGCCGGGGTACCAGACGTGGAAGTGCAGCTGCTTGGTCTCGCGGTCGACCACGGGCAGGCCGATGCGGCGCGCCGGGTCGGCCTCGCTCCAGCGGAACAGCGCCGGCAGGGCATCGAACTCGCCCTTGATCGGCCAGTAGGCGCCGATGCTGGTCTCCGGCCGCGTGACCAGCCAGACGCGCAGCACCTCCTGCAGGTGCACGGCACGCTGGTGCCGGTCCACCAGCGACTGCCGCTCGGCCTGCAACTGCCGGCGCAGGGCCAGCTTGTCCTGCGTGGGTTCCAGGGGCAGCTTGAACGGCGGCGTCATGGCGGCATTGTCGCCCCGATTCCGACACGCTTGACGCAGGTCATCCGTGATTCGTCAGAGCCTTGCTGCAACGCAACACGATGACCCACCCGCGGGCGCCCAATCCTCGGGCGGGCGATGTTGCCCGCCAAACCCCGTGAAGAGGATCTCCATGAACATCCGCTGGATGGCCGCCGCGGCCGCCGCTGCCCTGCTGCCTGCCGTCTCCCCCGTCGCCCTGGCCCAGTCGAACGACAGCGGCGACTGGCTCGTGCGTGCGCGTGCCGTCAACCTGCAGTCGGCCAACAAGGACAGCACCGGGCTGGACCTGAGCGTCAACGACAAGACCATTCCCGAAGTCGACATCACCTACTTCTTCAGCCCGAACCTCGCGGCGGAACTGATCCTGACCTACCCGCAGAAGCACGACATCCGCGCAGGCGGCGACAAGATCGGCTCGCTCAAGCACCTGCCGCCCACGCTGACGCTGCAGTACCACTTCGGCGGCATGAGCTTCCGGCCCTACGTCGGCGCCGGCATCAACTACACGCGCTTCTCCAGCGTGGAATTCGCCCCGGCCGTCGTGACCGCGCTGGACCCGTCGATCGACAAGAACAGCTTCGGCCTGGCGGTGCAGGCCGGCGTGGACTTCCCGCTCGGCGGCGGCTGGCTGCTGAACCTGGATGTCAAGAAGGTGCAGATCAAGACCGACGTGTTCTCCGCCGGCACCAAGGCCGGCACCTTCAAGGTCGACCCGCTGCTGCTGGCCGTGGGCGTCGGCAAGCGCTTCTGAACCGCCTGGGTCGTCCGGGACCCCCATCGACGAACGGCCCTGCGCAGGACAGCCGGGGACCCCTGCGCTAAATTCAGTGCATGGGTTCCCGCCTCCTGACGAGCGCGCCTCGGCGCCTCCCTTTCCTGCACCTGCTCCTGGTGCTGCTGGCGTGTGCCAGCGCGACGGCCCCGCTGCGCGCCGAGGTGCCGGCACCGTCGCCGGACGACAGCCTGGTGCTGCAGGCGCGGGAGGCGGTGCGCGCCAAGGACGGCGCCAAGCTGGACCTCCTGCGTGACCAGTTGATCGAGCGCCGGCATCCGCTGGCGCCGTGGGCCGACTACTGGTCCATCGGCCTGCGCCTGAAGACCGCCACCCAGGCCGACCTCGAGGCCTTCTACGCCCGCTGGCCAGGCACCTACGTCGAGGACCGGCTGCGCAACGACTGGCTGCTGGAACTCGGCGAGCGCCGCGACTGGGACAACTTCCGCCGCGAACAGCCGCGCTTCCAGATGGCCGACGACCTGGAGGTGGACTGCTACACGCTGCTGCTGCGCCACCAGGCCGGCGAGAACGTGCGGGCCGCCGCCGCCGACGTCTGGATGCGCCAGAAGCGCGACGACGATGGCTGCAACCTGATGGCGCGCACCATGGCAGCCGACGGGCGCCTGGGGCCGGCCGAGATCTGGCCCAAGATCCAGCAGGCCGTGGAACGCGGCCGCACCAAGGAGGCCCGGGCCGACGCCGCGCTGCTGGACAAGACCAGCGAGGCCCGTGTGCGCGCGCTGCTGGACAACCCGGCGCGCTGGCTGACCCAGCAGCCGGCCGCCCGGGGCGACGGCGCACGCGACGAGGCGGTGGTGCTCGCGCTGCTGCGCATGGCCGCCAGCGACGCCGACGCGGCTGCCACGCAGGCCACCGACTGGTCCCGCCGGCTGCCGCCGGCACTGGCGGCGCGGGCCTGGGCCGGCATCGGCTACCGGGCCGCGATGCGCCAGCAGGCCGCGGCGCGCCAGCACTACGAACGCGCCTTCGCGTTGGTGAAGGGCGACGGCGCCATCGACTGGCCCGAGGAACACCTGGTCTGGGCAGCCCGGGCCGCGCTGCGCGCCGACGGCAACCCGGACTGGGCGCTGCTCCAGCGGTCCATCGCCGCCATGCCGGACGCCCTGCAGGCCTCGCCCGACTGGCACTACTGGGCCGCGCGTGCGCTGCAGGCCAGGGCACGGCCTGGCGAGATGGGCAACGCACAGCGGGCACACGCCGAGCGCATGCTGCGCACGCTGGCGTCCGACCCCGGGGACTTCTACGGGCTGCTGGCGCTGGAGGACCTGGGGCTCAGGCTCGCGCTGCCGCCGCGCCCCCCGGCGCCCACCGCCGAGGAACGCGCCGCGGTGCGCGGCGTGCCCGGCCTGCAACGCGCGCTGCAGCTGCTGAGCCTGGGCCTGCGCAGCGAAGGCGTGCGCGAATGGAACTTCACGCTGCGCGAACTGCGCCAGCGCGCCGACGCCGACCGCGCCCTGCTCACCGCCGCCGCCTGGGCCTGCGAGCGCGAGGTCTGGGACCGCTGCATCAACACCAGCGAACGCACCCAGGGCGTGGTCGACGTGGCCCAGCGCTTCCCGACGCCGCTGCGTGACGAGGTGGTGGAGAAATCGAAGGCCGCCGGCCTGGAGACTGCCTACATCTACGGCCTGATCCGCCAGGAGTCGCGCTTCATCATGGACGCGCGCAGCGTCGTCGGCGCCAGCGGGCTGATGCAGCTGATGCCGGCCACCGCGCGCTGGACGGCGCGCAAGATCGGTCTCGACTACAAGCCGTCGATGATCACCGACCCGCACGTCAACCTGCAGCTGGGCACGGCCTACCTGAAGCTGCTGCTCGACGACTTCGAAGGTGCGCAGCCGCTGGCGATTGCCGGCTACAACGCCGGCCCCAACCGCCCGCGGCGCTGGCGCGAGGGCGGCACGCTGGAGACGGCGGCGTGGGTCGAGAACATCCCGTTCAACGAGACGCGGGACTACGTCAAGAAGGTGCTGACCAATGCCGTGCACTACGCCCATGTGCTGGGCGAGGGCGGCACCAGCCTGAAGGCCAGGCTGGGGCCGACCGTGGGCCCGCGGCGCACCGACGCGCCGGCCACGGACAAGGAGCTGCCATGAGCACCACACCGGGCGCCAACCGCCGGGTGCTGGTGCTGGGCGGCACCGGCTTCGTCGGCCGATCCACCTGCGAGCGCCTGGTGCGCGCCGGATGGACCGTGCGCGTGCCCACCCGCCGCCTGGCCCACGGTCGCGACCTGCAGTGCCTGCCGACCGTGGAACTGATGCCCGCCGACGTGCACGACGCCGCGGCGCTGCGTTCGCTGCTCGCCGGCTGCGACGCGGTGGTCAACCTGGTGGCCATCCTGCACGGCAGCGCCGAGGCCTTCGAGCGCGTGCACGTGGCCCTGCCGCGTACCCTGGCCGGCGCCATGCAGCAGGCGGGTGTCACACGGCTGGTCCATGTCAGCGCACTCGGGGTCGGGCCGGGCGCGCCGTCGAACTACCTGCGCAGCAAGACCGAGGGCGAAGCCGTGCTGCAGGCCGCCGGGCTGGCGCTCACGCTGTGGCGGCCGTCGGTGATCTTCGGTGCCGACGACCGTTTCATGAACACCTTTGCCCGGCTGCAGGCCCTGGCGCCGTTCGTGCCGCTGGCCGGCGCCGGCGCGCAGTTCCAGCCGGTGTGGGTGGAGGACGTGGCCACGGCGCTGTGGCGGTCGCTCGAGCGGCTGGACACCGTCGGCCGCACGTTCGAGGCCACCGGGCCCGAGGTCTTCACGCTCGCCGACCTGGTGCGCCTGGCCGGGCGCTGGGCCGGCCACGAACGCCGGGTGATCCCGCTGCCCGATGCCGCCGGGCGCCTGCAGGCCGCCCTGATGGCGCTGGCGCCGGGCGAGCCGCTGATGTCGGCCGACAACCTGGATTCGATGAAAGTGCCCAACGTGGCCAGCGGCACGCTGCCCGGACTGGACGCGCTGGGCATCACGCCGGCCGCGCTGGGCGCGGTGGTGCCGCGCTACCTCGGCGGCGGCCCGGGTCGGCACCGCTTCAACGACTACCGGGCGCACGCGCGCCGGGGCTGACCCACGCTGCGAAGGACACGGGATGCACCTGGTCATCGGCAACAAGAACTACTCCTCGTGGTCGATGCGCCCCTGGGTGCTGATGCGCGCCTGCGGCATCGCGTTCACCGAGGAGAAGCTGCGCTTCGACTTCTCGCCCGACTCGCCCTTCCGGCGCGCCGTGGCCGCGGTCAGCCCCGCGGGCAAGGTGCCGGTGCTGCTGCTGGACGAGGGCTTTGCCGTGTGGGACACGCTGGCCATCGCCGAAACGCTGGCCGACCGCTTCCCGCAGGCCGGCGTCTGGCCCGCTGACGCGAACCCGCGGGCTCGCGCGCGCAGCGTCAGCGCCGAGATGCACAGCGGCTTCTCCGCGCTGCGCAACCATTGCCCGATGAACATCGAAGCCTCATTGCATGAGGTCGGCGCGCGGATCTGGGCCGAGCAGGTGGCCGTGCGCGCCGACGTGGCGCGCATCGAGGCGATCTGGGCCGACGCGCTGGCGATGTCCGGCGGGCCCTTCCTGTTCGGCGCGTTCGGCGCCGCCGACGCGTTCTACGCCCCGGTGGTGATGCGGCTGCGCAGCTACGGCCTGCCGGTGGGCGAGGCCACGCGGGCCTACATGGACCGGGTCGTCGCGCACCCGGCGGTGGCCGCCTGGATCGCCGACGCGCTGGCGGAGCAGGACTTCATCGCCGAGGACGAGCCCTACCGGCAGCACCGGTAGGCGCGCGCGGTGCAGATCTACGAAGTCGGCGGCGCGGTGCGCGACGCGTTGCTCGGCCTGCCGGCCGGCGACCGCGACTGGGTGGTCGTGGGTGCCACGCCGCAGCAAATGCTCGACGCCGGCTTCCAGCCGGTAGGCAAGGACTTCCCGGTCTTCCTGCACCCGCGCACGCACGAGGAATACGCGCTGGCGCGCACCGAGCGCAAGAGCGGGCGGGGCTACCACGGTTTCGTCTTCCACACCGCGCCCGACGTCACGCTGGAGGAAGACCTGGCGCGGCGCGACCTGACGATCAACGCCATCGCCCGCGGCCCCGACGGCACGCTGGTGGACCCGCACGGCGGCCGCCGCGACCTGGCCGCACGCGTGCTGCGCCATGTCTCGCCCGCTTTCGCCGAGGACCCGGTGCGCCTGCTGCGGCTCGCCCGCTTTGCGGCCCGCTTTGCCGATTTCAGCGTGGCGCCGGAAACGATGACCCTGCTGCGCCAGTTGGTGGACCAAGGCGAGGTCGATGCCCTGGTGCCCGAGCGCGTGTGGCAGGAACTGGCCCGCGGCCTGATGGCGGACAAGCCCAGCCGCATGCTGGCCGTGCTGCGCGCATGTGGCGCGCTGAAGCGCCTGCTGCCCGAGGTGGATCGCCTGTGGGGCGTGCCGCAGCGGCCGGAGTTCCACCCCGAGGTCGACACCGGCGTGCACCTGGGCATGGTGCTGGACGAGGCCGCGCGCACGCAACAGCCGCTGGCGGTGCGCTGGGCCCTGCTGTGCCACGACCTGGGCAAGGGCACGACGCCGGCCGAACTGCTGCCGCGCCATCACGGCCACGAGCAGCGCAGTGCGAAGCTGGCGCAGGCCCTGGCCGAACGCCTGCGCGTGCCGGGCGACTGCCGCGACCTGGCCGACGTGGTGGCGCGCGAGCACGGCCACCTGCACGCCAGCAACACGCTGGGCGCCGCCGCGCTGCTGCGCCTGTTCGAACGCTGCGACGCGATCCGGCGGCCGGAGCGCTTTGCCCTCGTGCTGCAGGCCGGCGCCTGCGATGCCCGTGGGCGCCTGGGCCACGAGGACGACATCTACGGGCCCGCCGATCGGCTGCCACCGCTGCTCGATGCAGCGCGCGCGGTGGACACCGCGACCGTGGCCGCCGCCGCGCAGGCGCGCGGGGCGAAGGGTCCCGACATCGGGCGAGCCGTGCACGCCGCGCGGGCCGACGCCATCTCGGCCGCGCTCGCGGCCTGAACCCCTGGGTTCAGAAGAACGACCCGATGCCCATCGCCAGGAAGCTCAGCAGCAGGCTGCTGGCCAGCGGCACGTAGAGCTCGCGGCCGAACAGCCGGACCGTGAAATCGCCAGGCAGCTTGCCCAGGCCGATCTTCTGCAGCCAGCCGCGCACGCCGTTGAAGACCAGCGTGGCGATCAGGAAGACGAGCAGCCAGCGCATGCGTGTGGTGCGCGGGTTCAGAGCCGGTGGCTGCGGTCGCCGTCGGCGAAGCCCAGCGCCTCGAACCACGGGCCCTTGACGAAGCCGATGACCTTGAAGAGCTCGCCCATCTCGTGCTCCTGGATCAGCTTCTGCGCCATGGCCCGCTCGCGCACGTCGGCGGCCTCCAGCAGCGGCACCAGCCCGCAGTTGAGCAGGAAGCGCGCCTGCGAGGTGTAGCCCAGCACCTCCAGCCCGGCGTCCTGGCCGGCCACCGCGATGCCGGTGAAGTCCACGTGGGCGGTGATGTCCTTGAGGCCGACGTCCACCAGCGGGTCGCCATCGGCCCGGTGCGCGCGGTGGCACATCAGCGTGCCGCCGTGGCGCTGCGGAAGCCAATACTCTGCTTCCGGGAAACCGTAGTCGACGAGGAACACAGCGCCCCGCTGCAGCCGCGCGGCCAGCGACCGCACCCAGGCCTGGGCCTGCGGGTGGATCTCGGTGACGGTGCCGGGCACGAAGGCGGCGTCCACCGGCGGGCGCAGGGTGGTGGGGCGGTCAGCCCAGGCCAGCGCGCCATCGACGACGGCCACGCCGCGCTCGAACCACTGCCGGCCGTCGAAGTGCAGCAGCTGCACCGGCATCGCGTCCAGCACCTCGTTGCCGACCACCACGCCGTCGAAGGCCTCGGGCCAGGCGGCGTGCCAGCACACGCGGTCGCCAAAGGCGGCCAGGCGTTCACGCTGGCGCGCCTGCAGCGCACCGGACACTTCCACCACGTGGTAACGCGCCAGGCGCTCGCCCAGCGCGGCCAGCAGCTCGGCGGCCAGCGCGCCGCTGCCGGCGCCGAATTCCCAAAGGTCCTGTGTGCCGGTGGCCTCGAGCGCCTGCGCCAGCTGCGCCGCCATCGCACGGGCGAACAGCGGCGACAGCTCGGGCGCGGTGACGAAGTCGCTGCCGCCCTCGGGCATCGCACCGAAGATCACGTCGCCGCGCGCGTAGTAGCCCAGGCCGGGTTCGTACAGCGCGAAGGCCATGAAGCGGTCGAAGGGCCACCACCCCCCGTCCCGGGTGATGGCCTCGGTCACGTGCGCCAAGGCCTGCGCGCCCGCGGAAAGCGGGGGGCTGGCTACACTGGCGGGTTCGTCGCGCATCGCGCCGCATTGTAGGAAGCATGGCCCCGGCCACCCCACCCGCCACCGACCGCCCCGTGGTCCTCGTCACCGGCAGTGCCCGGCGGCTGGGCCGTGCCATCGCCCTGCACCTCGCGGGACGGGGTTGGGACGTGGCGGTGCACTACCGCGGCTCGGCCGACGACGCCGCGCAGACGGTGCGCGATGCCCAGGCCCTCGGCGCCCACGCCCACGCCTTTGCCGCCGACCTGGCCGACGAGGGCGCCTGCGCCGCGCTCTTGCCGGCGGTGCAGGCGCACTTCGGGCGCGTGGACGCGCTGGTCAACAACGCCTCGCTGTTCGAGTACGACGCAGTGGCGGACTTCTCCTACGCCGCGATGGAGCGCCACTGGCGCGCCAACACCGCGCCGGCCATCGTGCTGGCGCGAGCGCTGCACGCGTGCGTCAGCGCGCCCGGACATCCTGCCGGCGGTGGCGCGGTGGTCAACCTGCTCGACCAGAAGCTCTGGAACCCAAATCCCGACTATTTCAGCTACACCCTGAGCAAGGCCGCGCTGGAGTCTGCCAACACGCTGCTGGCGCAGGCGCTGGCGCCGCGCACGCGCGTGTGCGGCGTGGCGCCGGGCGTGACCCTGGTCTCCGGGCCGATGGACACGGCCGAGTTCGAGCGCGCGCACCGGCTCACGCCGCTGGAGCGCTCGTCCACGCCCGAGGACATCGCGCGAGCGGTCGCCTTCCTGCTCGAATCGCCGGCGATCACCGGCACCACCCTGCTGGTCGACGGCGGCCAGCACCTGCAGGCCCAGCCGCGCGACGTGCTGTTCCTGGCCAAAGAAGATTGAGGCTCCACCGCCATGCAGACCCTGCTCCAACACCCGCGCCTGATGGACTGCCGGCGCCTCTTCCTGCGCGACTACGAGGTCTGGATCAACATCGGCGTGCACGACTTCGAGAAGAAGGGCGAGCAGCGCGTGCTGATCAACGTGGATCTCTTCGTGCCGCTGGCGCTCTCCACGCCCACCCACGACCAGCTCGACGAGGTGGTGGACTACGACTTCATCCGCCGCAGCATCGCCGAGCGCGTGGCGCGCGGCCACATCCACCTGCAGGAGACGCTGGCCGACGACGTGCTGGCCGCGATGCTGGCGCACCCGCGGGTGCGCGCCGCGCGCGTGAGCACCGAGAAGCCCGACGTCTACCCCGACTGCGACGCCGTGGGCGTCGAGGTCTTCGGCCTCAAGGAGGGCCTGTGATGGACACCGCCACCCACCGACCCGACCCGCGCAAGCAGGCCTTCGAGGACCGCAAGCTGAGCAAGCGCCTGTACCGCCAGGTGGGCCAGGCGATCGTGGACTACAACATGATCGAGCCGGGCGACAAGGTGATGGTCTGCCTGTCCGGCGGCAAGGACAGCCACGCGCTGCTGGACATCCTGATGGGCCTGCGACAGCGCGCGCCGGTGGATTTCGAGCTGATCGCCGTCAACCTCGACCAGAAGCAGCCCGGCTTCCCGGAACACGTGCTGCCCGAGTACCTGACGAAGCTGGGCGTGCCCTTCCACATCGAGAACCAGGACACCTACAGCATCGTCAAGAAGCTGATCCCGGAAGGGCAGACCATGTGCAGCCTGTGCTCGCGGCTGCGGCGGGGCATCCTGTACCGCGTCGCGGGCGAACTGGGGGCCACGAAGATCGCGCTGGGCCACCACCGCGACGACATCGTGGTGACGCTGCTGATGAGCATGTTCTTCGGCGGGCGCATGAAGAGCATGCCGCCCAAGCTGGTGAGCGACGACGGCCGCAACACCATCATCCGCCCGCTGGCCTACGTGGCCGAGACCGACCTCGAACGCTACGCCGAGGTGCGCCAGTTCCCGATCATCCCCTGCACGCTGTGCGGCAACCAGGACAACCTGCAGCGCGTGCAGGTGCGCGCCATGCTGCGCGAGTGGGAGCGCCAGTACCCCGGCCGGACCGACAACATGTTCCGCGCCATGGCCACGGTGGTGCCGTCGCACCTGGCGGACCGGAAACTCTTTCCCTTCGAGACGCTCAAACCCACGGGCGTGGCCGATCCGCAGGGTGACCGCGCCTTCGATCCGGACGACGAACCCTGCGCCTCGTCGGCGACCCCCGCTGCACCGGCCGAAGCCGCCGTGCGCTGGTTCGCGAAGGAAGACACACCATGAAACGCCGCGCCGTGTTCGCCCCCGTCCTGCTGCTGGCCACCGTGGTTGCGGCATCCGGCCTGTCGGGCTGCGCGGCGCTCAACACGGTGCATGCCGACCTGTCCACCTGGGGCGACTGGCCCACCGGCCGCGCGCCCGGCAGCTACGCCTTCGACCGCCTGCCCTCGCAGCAGAGCGACCCGGCCGAGGCCGACCGGGTCGAAGCCGCGGCCCGCGACGCCCTGGCCAAGTCCGGCTTCCGCCCGGCAGGCGCCGACGAGAAACCCGACGTGCTGGTGCAGGTGGCCAGCCGCACCACGCGCACCGGCGCCGACCCCTGGGACGACCCGCTGTGGTGGCGCGGCGGCTTCGGCATCGTCGGTCATCGCTGGGCCGGCACGGTGTGGGTGATCGACACCCGCTTCGACCGCAGCCGCTACGAGCGCCAGGTGGCCGTGCTGCTGCGCGACGCCGCCAGCGGCAAGCCGCTCTACGAGGCCCGGGCCGCCAATGAAGGCAGCACCGCCGGGGGTGACGCGCTGTTGGGCGCGCTGTTCAGTGCCGCGCTGATCGACTTCCCGCGCAACGGGCCCAACCCGCGGCCGGTGCGCGTGACGCTGCCCTGACGCACCGGCCGGCGGAGGTTCAGGATGCGCCGGACGCCGCCAGCGCCCGCACGTCTTCCTCCCAGGCCGACAGCCGCTCGCGCAGGTGCTGGCGCTGGGCCGGCGTGGTGCTGGCGTGCAGCCGGGCCGACATCTCGCACCCATGCGCCTGCCAGCGCGCCTGCAACGCGGCGGTCTCGGCATCGGCCGGCTGCGACAGCGCACGGGCAGCCCCGCGCAGGGCCGCCAGCCGCGCACCGTCGTCGGTGAGCGTGCGCGCACGCCGCAGCTCCTCGACGAACCGGCGTTGCCGCTGTTCACGGTCGTCCAGCCAGCGTGCCGCGTCCATCGGCGAGCGCGCCAGGCCCTCGGCGAGCAGGCGCTGCTGGGCATCGGTGAGCGTGCCGTAGAGCTGTTCGGCGCGGTCGACGGCACGCTCCAGCGCGGCCGCACGGCGCGCCTCGGCCGACGGCTGGGCGCGCTCACGCCGTTCGTCGGCCAGCTTGTCGGCCATCTCGGCCACCAGGTGGTCGATCTGCGCCGGCTTCAGCGTCGGCAACAGCTGCGCGCCGGCCGGCAGGGCCCGTTCGGTGGCCGTCCACAGCGCCTCGCGCGCCTGCATCGTCCAGCGGCAGACCTCCTCGCCACTCACCTCGCTGCCGGCACGCTCCCGCCAAGTGGCCAGCCAGCGGGCGTATTCCGGCAGCTGCGTGCCGCGGTGCCAGGCGAACCAGTCGCGCAACAGCGACCGGGCGGCAGCCTCCTGGGCGTCGTCCAGGTCCAGATAGCCGTCCAGCCACCACACCGCCAGCGCCGGGCCGTTGTCATAACTCACGCGCACCAGGCTGCAGGCCGACAGCACGACGACGGCCAACCCGATAATGAGCCTTTTGGCTGCGGACGACAGGCGCATGGCAGTGAACGTCATCATCATGGCCGCCGGCAAGGGCACGCGGATGAAATCCGCCCTGCCGAAGGTGCTCCACCGGCTGGGCGGGCGAAGCCTATTGCAGCACGTGCTGGATGCCGCAGCCGGGCTCGGGGCCATGCACCCCGTGGTGGTGGTGGGCCATGGCGCCGACGCCGTGACCGCGGCGGTGGGCAGCCAGGGCCAGTGCGTGCTGCAGCAGCCGCAACTGGGCACCGGCCACGCGGTGCAGCAGACCGTGCCGGCGCTGGACGATGCCAACGCCACCACGCTGGTGCTCAACGGCGACGTGCCGCAGATCCGCACCGAGACCGCCGCCGCGCTGGCCGCCGCCTGCGGCGGCGAACGGCTGGCGCTGCTGACCATCGACCTGCCCGACCCCACCGGCTACGGCCGCATCGTGCGCGACCTGGCGGGCGAACGCGTGCTGGGCATCGTCGAGCACAAGGACGCCACGCCGGCCCAGCGTGAGATCACCGAGGTCTACACCGGCATGATGGCCGCGCCCACCGCGCTGCTCAAGCGCTGGGTGATGGCGCTGACCGCCGACAACGCACAGCGCGAGTACTACCTGACCGACATCGTCGCCATGGCCGTGGCCGAGGGCGTGCCGGTGGTGGCCAGCCCGGCGCCCGACGAGACCGAGGTGCTGGGTGTGAACAGCCCGCTGCAGCTGGCCGACCTGGAGCGCCGCTTCCAGCGTCGCCAGGCCGAGGCGCTGATGGAGGCCGGCGTGCGCCTGGCCGACCCGGCGCGCTTCGACCTGCGCGGCACGCTCGCCTGCGGCAGCGACGTCGAGATCGACTTCGGCTGTCTGTTCGAAGGCCAGGTCACGATCGGCGACGGCGCCCGCATCGGCTCACACTGCGTGGTCAAGGACGCCAGCATCGCCGCCGGTGCGGTGATCCACCCCTTCACGCACATCGACGGCGCCCAGGTGGGCGCCGGGGCGCTGGTGGGCCCCTTCGCCCGCCTGCGCCCGGGCGCGGAGCTGGGCGCGGAGGTGCACATCGGCAACTTCGTCGAGGTGAAGAACTCGACGCTGGCCGATGGCGCCAAGGCCAACCACCTCGCCTACCTGGGCGACGCCACCGTGGGCCCGCGCGTGAACTACGGGGCAGGCAGCATCACCGCCAACTACGACGGCGCGAACAAGCACCGCACGGTGATCGGCGCCGACGTCCACGTGGGCAGCAATTGCGTGCTGGTGGCCCCGGTGACACTGGGCGACGGCGCCACCGTCGGCGGCGGCTCGACGATCACGAAGGACGTGCCGGCCGGCCAGCTGGCCGTGGCACGCGGCCGGCAGACGGCCATCGCCGGCTGGACGCGGCCGCAGAAGGTGAAGAAGGCCGGCTGATCAGCCCGCGCGGGCCGGGGCGTCGACTACACCGGCCAGCACGTCGGCCGCCAGGCACAGGTCGGCCCAGGCCTTGGCCTTGTCCGGCAGGTTGCGCAGCAGGTAGGCCGGGTGGTAGGTGACCACCAGCGGCACGCCCTGGTAGGTGTGCACCTGGCCACGGAGCTTGCCGATCGGCGCATCGGTGCGCAGCAGCGCCTGCACGGCGAAGCGGCCCATGGCCAGGATGATGCGCGGCTGCACGAGCGCGATCTGGCGCATCAGGAAGGGCTCGCAGCGGGCCAGCTCGTCCGGCGTCGGATTGCGGTTGCCCGGCGGGCGGCACTTGAGCGTGTTGGCGATGTAGACCTGCTGTGCCGGGTCGGTGCCGTCGACCTCGCGCGACAGGCCCAGTGCCGCCAGCATGCGGTCCAGCAACTGGCCGGCGGGGCCGACGAAGGGCTCGCCGCGCCGGTCCTCCTGCTCGCCCGGCGCCTCGCCCACCACCATCCAGTGCGCGCGCTCGGCGCCGACGCCGAACACCGTCTGCCGGCGGGTTTCGCACAGGCTGCAGGCCTGGCAGGCCGCCACGGCCTGGCGCAAGGCGGGCCAGTCAAGGTCGGCCACGGCGCCGGCCAGCGGCGCCGGCGTGGCCGACGGCGGCGGGACGGCGGCATCCGAGGCAGCATGCGGAGGAGGCGAACTGCGTCGGGCCGGTGGCGGTGACGGCATCGTGTCGACGTCTAGCTCCGGCAGGTGCACGGGCTCGCCGGTTGCCGTGGCTTCCGGCCCAGCCACCGGCGACCAGACGCGCAGGCCCATGGCCTGCAGCATGGCGCGCTGGCGCTCAGTCCAGCCCATCGGCGGCCTCCGGCACGGTGCGGCGCATCACGATCGCGTCCTCGCGCCGCCCCTGCGCCGCCGGGTAGTAGCCGCGGCGCAGCCCGACCTCCCGGAACCCCCAGCGCTGGTACAGCATGCGCGCGCGCGCGTTGCTGGGCCGCACCTCCAGCCACAGGGTCGACAGGGCCAGGCGGCGGCAGTCGTCCTCCAGGCGGCCGAGCATCTGGCGGGCCAGGCCCTGGCCCTGCAGGTCGGGCCGCACCGTCAGGTTCAGCAGGTGCATCTCGTCGACGCCGACCATCGCGATGCGGTAGGCGGCGACGTCACCGCGGGCGTCGAGTGCCAGTTCGGCTTCGTAGCCGGCCGACAGCGAGTCCAGGAAGTTGCCCGCGGTCCAGGGGAAGTCGTAGGCCAGCCGTTCGACGGCCATGACGGCGTCGACGTCCCGGGCCTGCATCGCCCGGCAATGCAGCTTGAGCGCAGGCACGGCGCTCACGTCGCAGCCTGTCGGGCGGCGCGCTCGGCCGTGGTCAGCGCCACCTTGTCGCGCAGGTACAGCGGCAGGGCCAGCGCCGGGTCGATGGCCTCGCCCCGCTGCCAGGCCGACGCTGCCAGGCGCAGCAGGGCTGTCGGCCGATCGTGCAACGTGGCGTGTCCAACCGCGGTGGTCGCGGGCCAGCGGTCGCCCAGGGCCGCGGGGGCGTTGCCCGCCAGGCGCCGGGGCGGCGCGGCGGCGAAGGCCGCGGCCAGCGCATCCAGCGTGTACAGGGCGGGCGCCACCTCGGCCTGCCAGGTGGCTGGCGCCACCCGGCGGTAGGCGGCGGCGTAAACCTCGCCCATGCGCGCGTCCACCGCCACCCAGACCGGTGGGCCGCTGGCCTCGTCTCGCCACGGGCTGTCCTCGGCCCACAGTGCCAGGTCGTCCAGCGGCAGCAGCGGGCAGCCGAGGCCGAAGGCCAGGCCCTGCGCCGCGGCACAGGCCGTGCGCAGGCCCGTGAAGGCGCCCGGGCCTGCGCCGAAGGCGATGGCATCCAGGTCCGTGGCCGCCAGCCCGGCCTCGGCCAGCACGGCCTGCACGGCCGGCAGCAGGCTGGCCGACGCCTCGGCACCACCGGGCGCGCTGCGGGCGGCCGACCCGGCCGGACCACGGGCCGCCACGGCCACGACCTCGGTGGCCGTGTCAATGGCCAGCAGTCGTGGCGACGCCGAAGTGGAGCCAGGTATTTCGGGCATCGGGCGAGTGTAGCCATGCCATCATGGGCGACATGGATGCTGGATGGACAAGGCGTGTCGCGACGCGCTGGGCGGGTGCCGTCGGCGCCTTGGCGCTGGCGACGGCGTCATCGGCGTACGCCGAGACCCCGACTTTGCCGCCGGAGGTGCGGCAGGCCCTGCAGCGCGCCAGGGTGCCGGAGTCGGCGCTCGCAGTCGTGATCGAGGAGGCTGGCAGCGGCCGCCCGCTGCTGTCGGCCCAGGCCCGCGAGTCGGTGAACCCGGCGTCGCTGGCCAAGCTGCTGACCACCTACGCAGCACTCGACCAACTGGGCCCGGCCTGGGCCTGGCGCACGCCGGTCTGGCTGGACGGCCCGGTGCGCGACGGTGTGCTCGACGGCGCGCTGGTGATCCAGGGCCGCGGGGACCCGACCCTGGTGCTGGAACGCGTGTGGCTGCTGCTGCAGCGCGTACGGCAACTGGGCGTGCGCGAGATCCGCGGCGACATCGTGCTCGACCGCGGCGCGTTCGCCCTGCCGGCGCACGCGCCCGGCGCCTTCGACGGCGAACCGCTGCGGCCGTACAACGTGGGGCCGGATGCGCTGCCGCTGAACTACAAGTCGGTGGTCTACGGCTTCGTGCCGGACCCGGCCGGTGGCCGCGCGCGGGTGACGCAGGAGCCCCGGCTCGATGGCGCGCCTGCCGTGCTGGAGGTGCCGCTGGGCGCCGGCCCGTGCAGCGACTGGCGCGGCGCACTGAAGGCCAGCTTCGGCCCCGAGGGTGCGCGCTTCGCCGGCGCCTACCCGGCGGCCTGCGGCCCGCTGAACTGGCCGGTGGCCGACCCCGACCCGGACAGCTACAACGCCCGCCTGCTGACCGCACTGTGGCGCGACATGGGCGGCAGCCTGACCGGCCGCGTGCGCGACGGCACGGCGCCCACCGACCGCGCGCCGGACCTGGAGGCCGTCTCGCCGCCGCTGGCCGAGGTGGTGCGCGACATCAACAAGTACAGCAACAACCTGATGGCGCAGCAGCTGTTCCTGAGCCTGGCACTGGCTGAAGGCACGCCGGCCACGCCTGAGCGCGCCCGGCTGGCCATGGCCGCCTGGCTCACCAACCGGCTGGGTGCGGAACTGGCCGCCGGCGTGCGACTGGACAACGGTGCCGGCCTGTCGCGCGAAACGCGCGCGTCGGCCGCTGCGCTGGCCCGGCTGCTGCAGCAGGCCTGGGGCAGCCCGGTGATGTCGGAGCTGATGTCCTCTCTGCCAGTGGCCGGGCTGGACGGCACGATGCGACGCAGCCGCGCCGGCGACGGGCGCGCACACCTGAAGACCGGTTCCCTGCGCGACGTGGCCGGGGTGGCCGGCTACGTGCTGTCCGACAGCGGCCGCCGCTACGTGCTGGTGGCCATCCTGAACCACGACAATGCGCAGGCGGCGCGGCCGGCGCTGGACGCGCTGGTGCGCTGGGCGCGTGCCGACGGTGCGGCACGCTGACGCCCGAACACGGCCTTTGCCCTGGAGCCTTCGATGCTGACCGATGCCCTGACGGCGCTGCCCACCCAGTGGCTGGGGTACGCCGCCGCCAGTTTCACCACGCTGTCGTTCCTGCCGCAGGCCGTGCTGACGCTGCGCACACGCGACGTGTCCGGCATCTCCGCCGGCATGTACGGCGCCTTCACGGTCGGCGTGGCACTGTGGCTGTGGTACGGCTGGCGGCTGGGTGAGTGGCCCATCATCGTCGCCAACACCGTGACGCTGGCGCTGGCGGCGACGATCCTGGTGACCAAGCTGCGGGCCGACCGGGCGATCCGCCGCGCGGCAATCAGAACGGGTTGTTCCGCGCCCGGCTGACGGCCAGGATGCCCAGGCGATTCTGACCGTTGAAGGCCAGGCGCAAGTCGTCGGCCCAGAGCCAGGTGGCGGCGTCGGCGCCGGTGACCAGGGTCTCGGTCGTGCAGTCGGGCAATGCCACGGCGCAGGCCGCGTCCTTGATGTTGCCCAGGCCGAAGCTGCTGGGGGAGATGGTCATCGCCTGCACCATCTCGTCGGCCAGCACCAGACCGATATAGCGGCCGTCGTTGAGCACCGTCGTGCGCAGGCCAGCGTTGAATTCCGAGGTCAGGGCGGTCAGCAGTGCGGCCCGGTCGGTGTCCGTGTGAGCGGCCTTTTCGGCGAGCGCGTAGGGGGTCAGCCCCACATCCGGCGCCGTCGACACGATGACACGGGCCCCGGCCGCAACCAGGCGGTTGACCTCGACGGCCAACTGCGCACCGCGTGCGCGCGCCTGCGTCAGGAGTTCCGCGCGGGTGGTGTCGGGAAACGCCGCGTAGAGGTCCAGGACATCGTTGGTGCCCGCGAGCATGGTGACCAGCGTGTTGCCAGCCACGCCATCACCAGTGAGTTGTGCATCGACCTGGGCGGTCACGTCCGTCACGCGAGCACCCGCAACGGCACGCATGAAGGCCTGAGGAGACGTGACATCGTCGGGATTGCATTCGGCAAACGTCAGCCCATAGATGGCGGCCAGCGACTGCACCCAGATGGGCTGGGCCTCGCAGTCCAGCACACTGTCGGTGATGGCGTTGACGCTGTAGCTTCGACCGTCGGGGGTCAACGCGCTGGTCTCGTCACCAAAGACGACCAGGCGGTCGGCCACGAAAGCCTCGATCTGCGAGGTGCCGCCACCGCAGGAGGCCAGCAGCGCGGCCGCCACGGCGCCGATCAACGGCCTCACGGCACGACCCAGGGGCCGGAGTGGCAGGAATCCAGAAAGGCTCATCTCGTCTCCACGCCCATTGGCGGGTGGTACTGGCGGGTGGTGCAACGGGTTCACGCGGCAGCGCGACGCAGGCGGTCGTTCACCGCCTCCCAGGCCGCGTCGGCGGGCGGGTGTTCGACCCAGATCTCGGCGACGCCGCCGGCATCCAACGCGCGAAGCACCGCAAACAATTCATGGGCGGCGGCTTCAGGCGTGGCGGGCATCACCTGCAGCACCGCCCCGCCTGGCACCGCCGACAGGCTGCGCGAATATACCGCCACGTTGTGAAGCAAGGTGTCCGCCGCGGGCGATGCGAGCGCTGCCGACAACGCGGCGGCATCCGGGAACAGGCGCACCCGTGCACGCGGGGCATAGTGCGACGCCAGCGTGCCCGACGCACGCGGCCGGCCGGCGTCGGGCACGACCAGCGCGCCCCCGATGGCTGCCTCGAGCACGTCGCGCGCGAGCCCGCCGGGCCGCAGCAGGGCCGGCGGCAGGCGCGTGCAGTCCACGATGGTCGACTCGATGCCGACCGCGCAGGGGCCACCGTCGAGCACGCAGAGGTCCGCGCCGAATTCCGACTCGACATGGGCAGCGCAGGTCGGGCTGACCCGGCCGAAGCGGTTGGCGCTGGGCGCCGCCACACCGGCCACGCCCCGATCGCCCGCCGCCCGGAGCAGCGCCTGGGCCACCGGATGCGCCGGGCAGCGCAGGCCGATGCTGTCCTGGCCGCCGGCGGCCACCGCGGCGACACCTGGGCGCCGCGGCAGGATCAGCGTCAGCGGCCCCGGCCAGAAGCGCGCCATCAAGGCGCGTGCCATCGGATCGACGTCGACACAAAAGGCCTGCGCGGCAGTGGCATCGACCACGTGCACGATCAGCGGATGATCGGCGGGCCGACGCTTCGCGGCAAAGATGCGCGCCACTGCGACGTCGTCGTCGGCCCGGGCGCCGAGGCCGTACACGGTTTCGGTGGGAAACGCCACCAGCGCCCCGTCGGCCAGGGTCTGCGCGGCCCGCGCAATGGCCCATGGCGCCTGGCCAGGCAAGACTGGCATCGTTACAGGCCTCAGAACGGCGGCAGTCCGAGCACGCGGCACGCCTGCAGCGCCACCTCGCGCACCTCGGCGGCATCGGCGCCGACGATGTTCAGGTGCCCCATCTTCCGGCCCGGGCGCGCATCCGTCTTGCCGTACAGGTGAAGGCGGGCACCCGGCAGGGCCAGTACACCGGCCCAGTCGGGCGACCGCGGCGGCTGTTCGGCACCATCCGGGAACCACAGGTCCCCGAGCAGGTTCAACATCACGGCCGGCGAGTGCTGCCGCGGGGGCGTCAACGGCAGGCCGGCGAGCGTACGCACCTGCAATTCGAACTGCGACACGTCGCAGGCGTCCATGCTGTAGTGGCCCGAGTTGTGCGGCCGCGGCGCCATCTCGTTGGCCACCAGGCTGCCGTCGGCCAGCACGAAAAACTCGACGCACAGCACGCCCACGTAGTCCAGCGCAGCGGCGAGGCGCTGTGCAGCCGCCACGGCCGCCTGCGACTGCGCCGCCGACACATCGGGCGCCGGCACCTGGGTGACGGCGAGGATGCCTCCACGGTGCAGGTTCTGCTGCACCGGCAAGTGCACACAGGCGCCGTCGCGGCCCCGTGCGACGATGACGCTGCACTCCACGCGCAGGTCCAGCCGCTTTTCCAGCACGCAGGGCGCATGACCCAGATCGGCCCAGGCGGCAGGCAGGTCGGCCGCGGTGGCGACGGCGCGCTGTCCCTTGCCGTCATAGCCCAGCGTGGCGGTCTTCAACAGCCCGGGGAACAGTTCGGGACGATTCGCCGCGGTCGCCAGCCCGGCCTCGTCCACCACGTCCGCAAACGGCGCGCAGGACACGCCAGCCGCCTGGATGAACGCCTTCTCTCTCGCGCGGTGCTGGCACACGGCCACCGCAGCTGCCGACGGCGACACCGGCACGTGCAGGGCCAGCGTCTTCAACGCCACGGCCGGCACGTTCTCGAACTCCGTGGTCACGGCGTGGGCCAACTCGGCGAGGTGCTGCAGGGCCTGCGGATCCTCGTAGGCGGCCTGCAGGTGCGCATGCGCCACACGACCGGCGGGGCTGGCGGCATCCGGGTCGAGCACGGCGGTCTCGTAGCCCATCTGCTGCGCAGCATGCAGGAACATCCGGCCCAGCTGGCCGCCACCGAGCACGCCCAAGGTGGGGGCCCTGCCGCGCGCATCCGCTGCTGCCGGGAGAAAGGGCTGTGTCATGCGCGTGGCGCCTGGCAGCGCACCGCCACGCAGCACCGCGTCGGAACGTTCATGGGCGCGAGCGAAGCGAAGGGGTTCATGTCAGGTCCGCAGCACGGGTTCATCGGGCGGCGGCGGAGTGCCGGGCCGCTGCTTCGGCGACCCGGCGGAAAGCAACGTCATTGAAGGTCTTTCGTCATCGCACGCGCGGCTTCGGTCTGCGCCTGACGATAGGCCTGCAGTTTGGCATGCAGTCCAGGATTCTCGCGCGCCAGCATCGCCACGGCGAACAGTGCGGCATTGGCCGCCCCGGCCGCGCCGATGGCAAAGGTGGCGACCGGCACGCCCTTGGGCATCTGCACGATCGAGTACAGCGAATCGACACCCTGCAGGTGTTTGCTGGGGATGGGCACGCCGAGCACCGGCACGGTGGTCTTGGCCGCCAGCATGCCAGGCAAGTGCGCCGCGCCACCCGCGCCCGCGATGATGGCGCGCACGCCGCGGTCCCAGGCGGTTTCGGCGAAGCGGAACATGTCGTCGGGCATGCGGTGGGCGGAGAGGACGTGGCAACTGAAATCCAACCCGAAATCTCGAAGAATCGTTCTGGCGACACTCATAACCGCCCAATCCGAAGAGGACCCCATAACCAATGAAACAGTAAACGGATCATTCACAGCCAGAACTTTCTTTAGATTCCTGGGTCTGACAAGTGCGCAGACTTCAAGATCTCGGCAGTTTCTACACGCCTGCGTTGCAGTTGCATCCGGTAATATTCAGAAGCTTCAGCGTGCATACCGCGAAGCTTTTCGTCACCATTAACACGCGAAATCTCGGCATGAATTGAATGCGCCAGAGACAACTCATCGTCATCGACCAATTGCTCGAAACATGAAGACAGCATGTCCGTCAACTCATCTTTGCGAGCATCGAGGGATCCTGACGCGGAAACGTTCCATGCAAACTCGAGTCGAGCCCGCCAAACATCCGTTGACCCTAGGCCACTTGAATCATCGAGAAGCCTTTCCAGGATGACAATGGCGTCATCGTGTCGGCCCACCGCACCCATTGCTTGCGCATAGAGCAAGTTGTGGAGGACGGGGCGATTCGAAACACCAGTCAGATCGTCATAATTGAGCGCAGCGCGTAGATTCTCGATCTCGCCCTGTGCGTCAGCGGTTATCACTCCCAAACTCACCCTGGAAAGCAGCAATGAGTTCCAGATTCGCATTGCAAACTGATTAAAGACTGCGACACTGAATAACCCTCTCGAACCAATGGCGCCAGCAATCGTCCTTGCCCGATCAAACCAAACCTGGGCACCACCCCAATCACCCACAAACGCAAGGAGTTGAGCCACACCAAGACAGTAGCGATGCGAAAACTCATTTGCACCGCCCGAATAGCCAGGAGTGATCTCCACAAGCTTTCGGGCAGAATCTTCATAGCGCCCGAGGTTGAAGTCACAGTGCGATGCCCAAACCTTTGCCAGCCCGCTCAATTCTGCATTACATGCAAGGCGCGCAAGTATTTCAGCCCGCCTAAGTCGATCATTCGCTTGATACCAATCACCCGACTGCTGCAACAGCAACCCCTCCGCCAATTGGGTGTATCCGACCAGCGAGGGTGACTCATGGATATTGAAGCGCTCTCTCATGTCTCGCAAGAGAGTCGAGGCTTGCCGACTCCTTCCATCGTATATTTGAAACCGAATGGATTCTGCTTGCCCGAGTAAATCTACTAGTCGCATAACATCTCCAGCTTGGATCGGGACTGATTCGGTCGAAGGGCTGGTTCACATCAAACTCTAATCAAGCTCTTACCGATCGAGACTCATCGATTCAACGTCCATAGATTGCAGTCATATCAATCAGCCGCACGGGGGAAATCGTACTCAGCCTACCCTCACACCCAAACTCCAAGTACCTCTGTCGGCAAACCACCCTCGCCGCCTCCCGCGCCGGCTTCAGGTAGTCCCGCGGATCAAACTTCTCCGGGTTCTCCGCCATGTACTTGCGGATGGCACCCGTCATCGCCAGACGGATGTCGGTATCGATGTTGATCTTGCGCACGCCGTGCTTGATGGCTTCCTGGATCTCCTCCACCGGCACGCCGTACGTCTCCTTCATCTGCCCGCCATGCTGGCGGATGATCTCCAGCAGTTCCTGCGGCACGCTCGAACTGCCGTGCATCACCAGGTGCGTGTTCGGGATGCGGCGGTTGATCTCCTTGATCCGGTCGATGGCCAGGATGTCGCCCGTGGGCTTGCGGCTGAACTTGTAGGCGCCATGGCTGGTCCCGATGGCGATGGCCAGGGCGTCGACGCCGGTGCGTTCGACGAAATCGGCCGCCTGCTCCGGGTCGGTCAGCAGTTGCTCGCGCGTCATCGTCGCGTCGGTGCCGTGGCCGTCCTCCTTGTCGCCACGCATCGTCTCCAGGCTGCCCAGGCAGCCGAGTTCGCCTTCCACCGTGACGCCCACCTTGTGCGCCATCTCCACCACCTCGCGCGTGACGCGGACGTTGTAGTCGTAGCTGGCGATGGTCTTGCCGTCGGCTTCCAGGCTGCCGTCCATCATCACCGAACTGAAGCCGAGGTCGATGGCACCCTTGCAGACGGCCGGGCTCTGGCCGTGGTCCTGGTGCATCGCCAGCGGGATGTGCGGCCACTGCTCCAGCGCCGCCTGGATCAGGTGTTTGATGAAGGGCTCGCCCGCGTACTTGCGCGCCCCCGCGCTGGCCTGCAGGATGACCGGCGCCCCCACCTCGTCGGCCGCGGTCATCACCGCCTGCACCTGCTCGAGGTTGTTGACGTTGAAGGCCGGAATGCCATAGCCGTTCTCGGCGGCGTGGTCCAGCAGTTGGCGCATCGAAACAAGAGGCATGGCAGGCTCCAGAGGGGGTTGAAACAGGGTTCGGCGCGCGCCTTTGAAGGCGCACGTAATTCCGATGTAATCGCCCGAATTCTACTGATCACCCCCTTTCACGGCCCTGATCTGGCGTGGTTTTGCGCCGCTTTTCGCGTGGCTGGCAGGCTGCAGGCGCGCCCACACTGCGCCCACTGCGGCCCCCCGTCTGCCGGCCGCATGGAGCCTGCCATGCCGCGTCCCACCCTGGCTTCGGCCACGACCTGGATCACTGCCGCTGCCGTCCACCATGCCGATGACCTGATCGACCATGTGATGCTGTGCCTGGGCATCAGCCGCCGCCGCACGCGGCGGCTGCTGGGGCAGTTGGTCGATGCGCGCTGGCTGGTGGAAGAGGGCAGCAAGCGGCGCCCGCACTACCGGCCCGGGCCGATGCGGCAGATCGTGCGCCGGTACACCCTCGACGGCCTGGCCGAGGACCGCCCGTGGGCGCAGGACTTCGCCCCCTTCTTCGACCTGCGGCCCAACGTGGCCCGCCTGGCGCAGCACGCCTTCACCGAACTGCTGAACAACGCCATCGATCACAGCGGCGGCACGGGCGTCACGGTGTCAATGCGCCAGACCGGCCTGCACCTGCAGATGCTGGTCAGCGACGACGGTTGTGGCCTGTTCCAGCGCATCGAGCAGGCCTGGCAGATCGACGACCCGCACCTGGCGATGCTGGAACTGGGCAAGGGCAAGCTCACCACGCAGCCGGCACGCCACCTGGGACAGGGACTGTTCTACGTGGCCCGCGCGGCCGACGTGTTCGACCTGCACGCTAACCGCCACGGCTTCCAGCGCCGCCCCGGCCACAGCGGCTGGGCCCACGTGCGGCCGATCGAACGTCAGGGCACGTCCATCTACCTCGCCATCGCGCTGGACACGGCGCGCACGCTCGACGAGGTGCTGCGCTCGCACGCCGACGACGGCTACGGCTTCGATCACACCGAGGTCTCGCTGCGCCTGCTCACCGGTCCCAACACCTGGCTGGAGTCACGCGCCCAGGCACGACGCGTCACCGCCCGGTTGTCCGCCTTCCGGCGCGCGCATCTGGACTTCAGCGGCATCGACGAGATCGGGCCGGCGTTCGCCGACGAGCTGTTCCGCGTCTACGCACGCGCGCACCCGCAGGTGCAACTGGTGCCCGAGGCCGCCGCCCCACGCGTGGCGGCGATGATCGCCTCGGTTCAGTAAGCCCGGCTGCCAGCCTGACCGGATCAACCGACCCGGCAGACCTTGAGCATGTTGGTGCCCCCCGGGTGGCCCATCGGTTCGCCACAGGTGATGGCGTAGGTGTCCCCAGGGCGCAGCACCCCCAGCTGTACCAGCAGCTTCTCTGCGGTGACCAGCGCTTCGTCACGGTCGTTCAGGCGCGGCATCAGCAGCGGCGTCACGTTGCGGTAGAGCGCCATGCGGCGCTGCGAGCCCAGCTGCGAGGTCAGCGCGTAGATCGGCACGCGGATGTGGTGCCGGCTCATCCACAGCGCCGTCGACCCCGACTCGGTCAGCGCGAGGATCGCCTTGCAGCCCAGGTGATGGGCCGTGAACAGCGCACCCATCGCGATGCTCTGGTCGATGCGGCCGAAGCGCTTGTTGGCGAAGTCGGTCTCCAGCGTGATGTCGTCCGCGGCCTCGGCCTCCAGCGCGATGGCGGCCATCTGCTCCACGGTCTCCAACGGGTACTTGCCGGCCGCGGTCTCGGCGCTGAGCATCACCGCGTCGGTGCCGTCGAGCACCGCATTGGCCACGTCGCTGACCTCGGCGCGCGTGGGCACGGCATTGACGATCATCGACTCCATCATCTGGGTGGCGGTGATGACCACCTTGTCCAGCTCGCGCGCCAGCCGGATCATGCGTTTCTGCAGCGCCGGCACGGCCGCGTTGCCCACCTCCACCGCGAGGTCGCCACGCGCGACCATGATGCCGTCGCTGGCCTTGAGGATGGCCTCGAGTTGCGGGATCGCCTCGCTGCGCTCGATCTTCGCGATCAGCGCCGGCTTGTGGCGCTGCGCCTCGCCGGCCACGTTGGCCAGCTGGCGCGCCATCTCCATGTCGGTGGCGCTCTTGGGAAAGCTCACGGCCAGGTAGTCGCACCTGAAGGCCATCGCGGTCTTGATGTCCTCCATGTCCTTGGCCGTCAGCGCCGGCGCCGTCAGGCCGCCGCCGGCCTTGTTGATGCCCTTGTTGTTGCTGAGCTCGCCGCCCACCACCACCGTGGTGTGCACCTGCTCGCCCACCACCTTGTCCACGGTCAGCCGCAGCAGGCCGTCGTTGAGCAGCAGCGTGTCGCCCGGGCGCACGTCGCGCGGCAGGTCCTTGTAGTCCAGGCCGACGGCGTCGTTGTCCCCCGGCTCGGTGCGCGCCGCGTCGAGCACGAAGCTCTGCCCGGGCCGCAGTTCCGTCTTGCCATCGGTGAACTTGCCGACGCGGATCTTCGGGCCCTGCAGGTCGGCCATGATGGCCACTTCCTTGCCGGCGCGCTGCGCCACCTCGCGCACCAGCGTGGCCCGGTCGATGTGGTCCTGCGCCGTGCCGTGCGAGAAGTTCAGCCGCACCACGTCCACCCCCTGCCGGATCATGCGCTCCAGCAGTTCGGGCGAGGACGAGGCCGGGCCCAGGGTGGCGACGATCTTGGTGGCGCGCATGGTCGGGTGCTCAACGAAGGGACGGGCGCCATGATAGGCGCCGCTCCCGATCCAGCGATTACGAGGCGGTTACGGCCCCACCGGCACCCGCGACACTCTCGGCCGCATCGGCCACCGCCAGCGCCGTCATGTTGACGATGCGCCGCACCGTGGCCGATGGCGTCAGCACGTGTGCCGGCTTCGCCGCACCCAGCAGCACCGGGCCCACCGTGACGCCGTGGCCGCTGGTGATCTTCAGCACGTTGAACAGGATGTTGGCCGCGTCGATGTTGGGCAGCACCAGCAGGTTGGCGCCGCCACTGAGCGTGCTGTCGGGCAGGTAGTTGCGGCGGATCGTCTCCGACAGCGCGGCGTCGCCGTGCATCTCGCCGTCGCACTCGACGTCCGGCGCCCGCTGCACGAACAGGTCGCGCGCCGCGCGCATGCGGCGCGCCGACTCGCGGCTGGAGGAGCCGAAGTTGGAGTGCGACAGGAACGCCACCTTGGGCGGCAGCCCGAAGCGCCGGACCTCGCGCGCGGCCATCAGGGCGATCTCGGCCAGCTCCTCGGCCCCCGGCGCCTCGTTGACGAAGGTGTCGGCAATGAACAGCGAATGCTGCGGCAACATCACCGCGTTCATCGTGGCCATCACGTGGGCGTCCGGGCACTGGCCGATCACGGCGCGGATATGTTCCAGGTGGGCGTCGAAGCGGCCGACCAGCCCGCACAGCAGCGCGTCGGCTTCGCCCCGCTGCAGCATCAGCGATCCGATCAGCGTGTTCGACCGCCGCACCGCGGCCTTGGCCGCCTCCGGGCTGACGCCGTCCCGACCCCGCAGCGATCGGTAGAGCGCCCAGTACTCTCGGAAACGCGGGTCGTCCTCCGGGTCGCAGACCTCGAAGTCGCGCCCCGGCGCCAGCTTCAAGCCGGCACGCTGCAGCCGCATCTCGATCACGGCCGGCCGGCCGACGAGGATGGGGGCCGCCAGCTTGTCCTCCAGGATCACTGGCAGCGCGCGCAGCACGCGTTCATCCTCGCCCTCGGCGTAGACCACGCGCGCGGGGCGCTCGGCGTGGAAGCGCCGGGCCGTGTCGAAGACCGGCCGCATGAACATGCCGGTCTGGTAGACGAAGCGGCCGAGTTGCCGGCGGTAGGCGTCGAAATCTTCAATGGGCCGCGTGGCCACGCCCGACTCGGCCGCCGCACGCGCCACTGCCGGCGCGATACGCAGGATCAGTCGCACGTCGAACGGCGTCGGGATCAGGTACTCCGGGCCGAAGCTCAGGTCCTTGCCGGCGTAAGCCGCGGCCACCTCGTCGCTGGCCTCGGCCTTGGCCAGGGCGGCGATCTCGCGCACGCAGGCCAGCTTCATCGCTTCCGTGATCTTGGTGGCACCGCAATCCAGCGCACCGCGGAAGATGTAGGGGAAGCACAGGACGTTGTTGACCTGGTTCGGGTAGTCGCTGCGGCCGGTGGCAATGATGCAGTCCGGGCGGACCTCCTTGGCCAGTTCCGGGCGGATCTCCGGCTCCGGGTTGGCCAGCGCCAGGATGATGGGCTGGCGCGCCATGGTCTTCACCATGTCGGGTGTCAGCACGCCAGCGGCCGAACAGCCCAGGAACACGTCGGCACCGTCGACCACGTCGGCCAGCGTCTTCGCATCGGTCTTCTGGCAGTAGCGCTGCTTGCTCTCGTCGAGCTTGTCGCCACGGCCCTCGCGGATCACCCCCTTGCTGTCGCAGACGTAGATGTTCTGCCGCGTCACTCCCAGACCCACCATCACGTCCAGGCACGCAATGGCCGCCGCCCCGGCGCCGGACACCGCCACCTTCACGTCGCCGATGGCCTTGCCCACCAGCTCCAGTCCATTGAGCAGCGCCGCGGCGCTGATGATGGCCGTGCCGTGCTGGTCGTCGTGGAACACCGGGATGTTCATGCGCTCGCGCAGCTTCCGCTCGATGGTGAAGCACTCCGGCGCCTTGATGTCCTCGAGGTTCACACCGCCCAGCGTGGGCTCCAGCGCGGCGATGATCTCCACCAGCTTGTCGGGGTCGCGCTCGGCCAGTTCGATGTCGAAGACGTCGATGCCGGCGAACTTCTTGAACAGGCAGCCCTTGCCCTCCATCACCGGCTTGCCGGCCAGCGGGCCGATGTCGCCCAGGCCCAGCACCGCCGTGCCGTTGGTGACCACACCCACCAGGTTGCCGCGGGCGGTGAAGTCGGCCGCCAGCGCCGGGTCTTCCTCGATGGCCAGGCAGGCATAGGCCACGCCCGGCGAATACGCCAGCGACAGGTCGCGCTGGTTGGACAGCGGCTTCGTCGGCGTGACACTGATCTTGCCGCGCACCGGGCTGCGGTGATACTCCAGCGCAGCGTCGCGCAACGCCTGCTCGGCGGGGGTCAGCGTCTTGGCCATCGGCGGTCTCCTGTTGTGGGATGTGCCGACGAGCGTACTGCGGAAAGCAGGCCGGGCGGCGGCGGGATTCCCCCCGCCGACGTCAGGTCAGTGCGTCACGGCTGCGCCGCACGCCGGGCGAGGATCTCGAACGCCGGCAGCGTCTTGCCTTCCAGCACCTCCAGGAAGGCGCCGCCGCCGGTGGAGATGTAGCCCACATCCTTCTCGATGCCGTACTTGGCGATCGCGGCCAGCGTGTCGCCGCCACCGGCGATGCTGAACGCCGGGCTCTCGGCGATCGCGCGGGCAATGGTCTCGGTGCCCTTGGCAAACGCATCGAACTCGAACACGCCCACCGGGCCGTTCCAGACGATGGTGCCGGCGGCCTTGAGCTGAGCCGCCAGCGTCGCCGCGGTCTGCGGGCCGATGTCGAGGATCAGGTCATCGTCGGCCACGTCGGTGGCCGCCTTCACCGTGGCCGACGCATCGGCAGCAAAGGTCTTGGCGCAGACCACGTCGGTGGGGATGGGCACCGCAGCGCCGCGCGCCTGCATGGCGTCGATCACGGCCTTGGCCTCGCCCACCAGGTCCGGCTCGGCCAGGCTCTTGCCGATCTTCAGGCCCGCGGCCAGCATGAAGGTGTTGGCGATGCCGCCACCGACGATCAGGCCGTCCACGTTCTTCGCCAGGCTCTGCAGGATGGTCAGCTTCGTGCTGACCTTGCTGCCGGCCACGATGGCGAGCAGCGGACGCTTCGGGTTGGCCAGCGCCTTGGAGATGGCGTCGATCTCCGCGGCCAGCAGCGGCCCGGCGCAGGCCACCGGCGCGAACTGCGCGATGCCGTAGGTGCTGGCCTCGGCGCGGTGCGCGGTGCCGAAGGCGTCGTGCACGAAGATGTCGCACAGCGCGGCCATCTTCTTCGACAACTCTTCGTTGTTCTTCTTCTCGCCCTTGTTGACGCGGCAGTTCTCCAGCAGGACCACCTGCCCGGGCTTCACGTCGACACCGTCCACCCAGTTGGCCACCAGGGGCACGTCACGGCCCAGCAGTTCGGCCATGCGCGCGGCCACCGGCGCCAGCGAGTCGGCCGGCTTGAATTCGCCTTCGGTGGGCCGGCCGAGGTGGCTGGTCACCATCACCGCCGCACCCGCGTCCAGCGCCATGCGGATGGCCGGCAGGCTGGCGCGCACGCGCGTGTCCTCGGTGATCTGGCCGGCGTCGTTCAGCGGCACGTTGAGGTCGGCCCGGATGAACACGCGCCGGCCGGCGACACGGCCCTGGACGATCAGATCTTGGAAGCGGATGACGTTCATGGCGCTACAGGTTGGAGTGGAGGAAAGGTGTGCGGGCTACCAGCCCAGGCCCAGGCGCAGCAGCAGCATCACCCCGGTGCCGGTGACGATGGTGCCCAGGATGCTGCGCCGCCAGAAGTACCAGGCGATGCCGGCGGCCGCGGCGTACAGGCGGGCGTCCTGCCAGGTGTTCAGCAGCCGGCCGTCGGTCATCAGCACTTCCGGCACGACCACGGCCACCAGCGCCGCCACCGGCGCGTAGCGCAGGCCGCGCTGCAGCCAGGCCGGCATTGGCAGCTCACGCGACGGCAGGATGAAGAAGCCGCGCGTGAGCAGCGAGATCACCGCCAGGCCGACGATCGTCACGAGGGCTTCGACGGTGGTCATGTGGGATCCGTCACCGGGAGCGGCGTCTTCGGCGTGGTGTGGTCGATCAGCATGCCGATGGCCACCGCCGCCGCGATGGCGACCACGATGTTGAGCTTGTACGGCAGCGCAAAGGCCGCCACCGCCGCACAGCCGGCGACGCCGGCGGCCACCCAGGTGGTGCGGTCGATCAGCATCGAGCAGGCCAGGCCGGCCAGTGCCAGCACGCCAGCGAAACCGAAGCCCCATTCGGTGGGGATGGCCGAGGCGAACAGGATGCCGATCAGCGACATGCCGTGCCAGGCGCCGTAGTTCATCAACGCGCCGCCCCAGAAGTACGCCTCCTGCCCGGGTGCCGGCTTCGGCTCGGGGTAGCGCTTCATGAACAGCACGTAGTTCAGGTCGGCGGCCACGTAGGACATCAGCGCCCGCCGGCGCAGCGGCAGGTGCGCCAGGTAGGGCCGCCACATCGCGCTCTGGATCACGAAGCGCAGGTTGACGCAGATGGCCGTGGCCCAGACCACCCAGATCGGCGCGCCGGAGACGATCAGCGGCAGCGCGGTGAGCTGCGCACTGCCGGCGAACACCAGCAGCGACATCGCCAGCGCCACCGGCAGCGACAGCCCGCTCTTGATCATGGCCACGCCGGTGACCAGCCCCCAGGCGGCCACACCCAGCGAGATGCCGGACATCTCGACCGCGCCGCGCCGGAACTCCGGGTGGCGCTGCAGGCGCACCCAGCCGGCGCGCCAGCGCTGCAGGGTGGGCGGCGGGCTCATGCCCGCGATTGTCGCCCAGCCTGTACCGTGGGGGGTAAGAGGTGCTGTTCAGCGCCGGATCACTCGCGCGTCACGTCGCCGCTGCCGACGATGGAGGTCTTCACCGCGTTCACGCGGCCGCGGTAGCGCACGTCGCCGCTGCCGGCGATGGACACCGACAGCGCGGCGTTGGCGGTGACCTTGGCGTCTCCGCTGCCGGCGATGCTGACCTTGACCTCCTCGGCCTCGACACCGCGGGTGTCCACGTCGCCGCTGCCGGCGATGCTGACCTTGAGCACCGCGGTCGAACCCGTGGCGGAAACGTCCCCGCTGCCAGCGACGCTGGCCTGCAGGCTGGCGACCTTGACGTTGGTGGCGCGGATGTCGCCGGAGCCGGCCACGGCCAGCTTCAGCGATTCGCCCTGCACCGC
Source organism: Burkholderiaceae bacterium (assembly GCA_024235855.1). Lineage (GTDB taxonomy): Bacteria > Pseudomonadota > Gammaproteobacteria > Burkholderiales > Burkholderiaceae_C > Rubrivivax. The sequence goes on along the minus strand of JACKLN010000003.1, from coordinate 211,776 downwards.
ATCGGCCTCGACCGTGCCGGAACCCGACGTGGCCAGCGCCTCGACGGTGGCGGCGTCAACGGTGGCCACGATGTCGCTGCGGTGCTGGATCGACGTGTTGCGCTTCCAGCGCAGCACCAGCGTGGGCCGGCCGCTGCGGGACTCGACCACCGTCTCGATCAGGGGCAGCAGGTTGTCGTCGGCGGTCAGCGACAGCGCCTCGCGCCCGGACTGCCGCACCTTCACGGTGAACGACGCCTCCAGCGCCACCGCCACGAACCCGCTGGCCGGGCGCGTTTCCGTCACCATGTTGCCCGATCCGGTGATCCGCTGGGCCAGGGCGCTGGCCGGCAGCAGCAGGGCGGACGCGCCAGTGAGCGCAGCCACGGTCAGCAGATGGCGGCGGGTCGTGGGCATGGGAGACTCCTCGTGGCTGTGCAGAAGCCACGATGGTGCCCGCGTGTCCATCTGCCTGCATCGCCGTCGCGATGGTCTGCCGCCTCGCGCGACAGACGGGCGTTCAGCCGCCGTGGGCCGACTTCTTGCCGCGCGCGGCCGGCGGCTCGTCGTAGGCGTCTTCCTCGGCAGCGGCCGCCGCCTCGGCGGCCGCCTGCTTCAGCGCCATGGCCTCGGGTGACGGCAGGCTGGGCTGCAGCACCTCGATCTTGTTCTCGGCCATGTAGTCGTTCATCTCGCGCCAGCCGGCGAAGATGGCGGCCTTGTCGGCCTTCTTGTTCAGCGCGTAGCAGTCCTCGATGGCACGGCCGGCGTGGCGGCAGGCGCTGCCGATGGCCTTGCCCTCCTCCGCGCGGCGGGCCTGCTGCTGGCTCAGCGTCTCGATGCCCAGCAGGTCGCAACCGGCCAGCAGGGCAGGTGCGAGCAGCAGCAGGAACCGGAGACGGGGACTCATGCGGAGACTATCGGCCGCCAACCGCCGGACTTGAGTCGTGCCGCCAGCAACGCGCCGCTCCTCGGCCAGCCCCGCGATCCACCGGTCGCCTGGTTCGGCTGCCGCGGGAAGCTCAGCCCAGCCGGTCGCCCGGGCTCAGCGCATGGGCCTGTCGCCAGGCATCGACCGCCTGACGTCGCCCGCCCGGCTGCTGCAGTTCCAGCAGGTCCAGCGCGCCGGCGCCGCAGGCCACGCGCAGCGTGCCGGCCGGCGCCGGCAGCACGCTGCCAGGCTCACCCTGGCCCGGCGCCACCTGGGCCCGCCAGAGCTTGACCGGCTGCCCGCCGAGCTGGAAGTGCGCCCCGGGGAACGGGTCGAAGGCGCGGACCCGCCGCTCGATCTGAACCGCCGGCAGCGTCCAGTCGATCGCCGCCTCGGCCTTGTCGATCTTGTGAGCGTAGGTCACGCCCTCCTCGGGCTGCGGCACCAGGGGGCCGTCCAGCGCGACCAGCGCCTGCACGACCAGACGCCCACCCAGTGTCGCCAGGCGGTCGTGCAGCGTGGCCGTGGTGTCGTCGGGCCGGATCGGCTCGGCGGCCCACAGCCGCATCGGCCCGGTGTCCAGGCCCTCGTCCATCTGCATGATGGTGATGCCGGTCTCGGTGTCACCCGCCTCGATCGCGCGGTGAATGGGCGCCGCGCCGCGCCAGCGCGGCAGCAGCGAGGCATGGATGTTCAGGCAGCCACGGCGCGGCAGCGTCAGCACCCAGGCCGGCAGGATCAGCCCGTAGGCGGCCACCACCAGCACGTCCAGGTCGGCCGCCTGCAGGACGGCGCGGGCGTTGGCCGCATCCTCGGGAAAGCGCCCGTCCAGGCGCAGGCTGTGCGGCTGGTGCACCGGCAGCCCCAACTGCAAGGCCAGCTGCTTCACCGGCGACGCCTGCAGCTTCATGCCGCGGCCGGCGGGGCGGTCGGGCTGCGTGAGCACCAGGGGCAGCACGTGGCCGGCGTCCTGCAGCGCCTGCAGCGCGGTGGCGGCAAAGGCCGGCGTGCCGGCGAAACCCACCCGCAGCGCTGACGAAGTGGCCGGGCCGCCGCTCAAGCCGTGGTCTTCTCTTCGCGCGCCTTCTTCAGCATCCGCGTGCGGATGCGGTCGCGCTTGAAGGGGCTGAGGTACTCGACGAAGACCTTGCCCATCAGGTGGTCCATCTCGTGCTGGATGCACACGGCCATCAGGCCCGCGGCCTCGCGCTCGAACACCTGGCCATCGCGGTCCAGCGCACGCACGGCCACGCGGGCATGGCGGCGCACCTTGTCGTAGATGGTGGGCACAGACAGGCAGCCCTCGTCGCTGACGCTCATGTCCTCGCTGCGCGCCACGATCTCCGGGTTGATCAGCACCAGCGGCCTGTCGCGCGTCTCGGAGGTGTCCATCACGATCACGCGCTCGTGCACGTCCACCTGGGTGGCGGCCAGACCCACGCCCTCGGCGGCGTACATGGTCTCGAGCATGTCGTCCACCAGGCGGCGGATGCGGTCGTCGACCTCGGCCACGGGCTTGGCCACCGTGTGCAGCCGGGGGTCGGGGTAGCGGAGGATGTTCAGCAACGCCATGACGCAGGGGACAACAAGTGGTTTCAGCTGTGGGGGTCACACAACGATCAGGCCCGTGAAGGGCTGCACAGCGGCCGGTTTCGGCGGCTGTTTTCGTTGCGATATCAAGGGTTTAGGGGCAGAATCTTCCGCAACAGATGAACATTTTGCCGCTGATGCGCCGTTGGCGCGAGACGGCAACCGCCTGACCCTCGTTGCGGTGTGATTGTGACACTCGGCCCCACACCCCGCCACGCGGCCGCCTCCGGGAGACCCGCTGCATGAGCCTGCCCTTTCGCCTGACTGCCCGCCGCCGCGTCGGCCCCGTCCTGCTGGCCTGTGCAGCGCTTGCGTGCGGTGCCCGCTCCGCCGTGGCCGCCGGGCCGAACCTGCCGGTCACCCCCGAGTGGCGTGCCACCGCGCAGCAAGTGGCCCAGGCTGGCGTGCCGCTGTCGGAACTGTCGCCCAACGCGCCGGACAGCTACACCGTGCAGCGCGGCGACACGTTGTGGGACATCTCCAAGCTCTTCCTGACCACGCCCTGGCGCTGGCCCGAGCTCTGGGGCATGAACCTCGACCAGATCCGCAACCCGCACCTCATCTTCCCGGGCCAGGTGCTGTACCTCGTCAAGCAGGACGGCCGGGCCACGCTGCGCCTGGCGCGCCCGGGCGACGGCATGCCGGACAACACCGTCAAGCTCGGCCCGCGGGTGCGCAGCCAGGTGCTGGACAACGGCGCCATCGCCGCCATCCCGCTGCACCTGATCGGCCCGTTCCTGAACGACGCCGTGGTCTTCGAGACCAACGAACTGGCCAGCGCGCCGCGCATCGTCGCCACCCAGGAAGGCCGCGTGCTGGTCTCCCGCGGCGAGACCGCCTACGTGCGCGGCGACCTCGGCGGCGCGCGCGACTTCCGCCTGTTCCGCGAAGCCAAGCCCCTGCTCGACCCGCAGACGCGCGAGATCCTGGGCTACGAGGCACGCTACGTCGGCACCGCGGCGCTCGAGCGCCCGGCCGAGGACCGCGTCAACGCCAGTGGTCGGCCGGAGATCGTGCCGGCGACCTTCCGCATCAACGACCTGCGCCTGGAGGCCGGCATCGGCGACCGCCTGCACCCGGTGCCGCAGAGCGACCTGATCGCCTACGCCCCGCACGCGCCGGCCCAGCCGGTGGACGGGCGGGTGGTGTCGATCTACGGCGACGGCCTCAACGCCGGGCAGAACCAGATCGTGTCCATCAACCGCGGTGCGCGCGACGGCATCGAGCGTGGCCACGTGTTGGCGCTGTGGCGCGCCGGAGCGCCTGCCGTGGACCGCACCGGCACCGACGGCCGCCCGCAGGTCATCCGCCTGCCCGACGAGCGCCACGGCCTGCTCTTCGTGTTCCGCACCTTCGAGCGCGTGTCTTATGCGCTGATCGTCAGCGTGCAGGAGCCGGTGCGCGCCGGCGATCGCTTCACCCAGCCCTGACCGCCGGCAGGTCCACCGGCCTGCCAGGGCCCTTCCGCGATGCCTGCCGATGCGGCTGAACGGGACGCCTGGCTGCGCCTGATCCTCAGCGACGGGCTGAGCAGGGGTGCGGCTCGGCGTCTGCTGGCCGCCTTCGGCAGCGCCGATGCCGTGATGCGCGCATCGTCCGAGGCCCGGCAGCGCGCCGCGGGCCCGGCAGCCATGGCCCTCGACAACCCCCCAGCCACCCTGGCCGCACGGCTGGCCGCCGCCCAGGCCTGGCTGGATGGTGCCGCGCCGGACGGCCCGGCCCGGGCCCTGTGGACGCTGGCCGACCCCCAGTTTCCACCCGCCCTGCTGCAGACCGCCGACCCGCCGCTGGCCCTGTTCGCCGAAGGCGACCCGGCGTGGCTGGCGCGGCCGATGCTGGCCATCGTCGGCAGCCGAAACGCGACCGCCCAGGGTCTGGACCACGCGCGCGCCTTCGCGCGCCACTTCTCGGACGCCGGCTGGACGGTGGTCTCCGGGCTGGCCAGCGGCATCGATGGCGCGGCCCACGAGGGCGCACTGGCGGGCAGCGGCGGCACGGTGGCCGTGGTCGGCACCGGCCCGGACACCGTCTACCCGTCGCGCCACCGCCGGCTGGCCGAGCGCATCCGCGCGCGCGGCCTGATCCTGTCGGAGTACGGGCCGGGCACGCCGGCGCTGCCGGTCAACTTCCCGCGCCGCAACCGCATCATCGCCGGCCTGTCATCGGGCACGCTGGTGGTGGAAGCCACGCTGCAGTCGGGCTCGCTGATCACGGCGCGGCTCGCGGCCGAGGCCGGCCGTGAGGTGTTCGCCATCCCCGGATCCATCCATGCGCCCCAGGCGCGGGGCTGCCACGCGTTGATTCGCCAGGGCGCCAAGCTGGTGGAGACGGCGGCCGACGTGCTGGAGGAACTGCGCCACCCGGTGCAGGCGACGCTCGTGCTCGAGCCGGACACCGAGCCCAGCGACGACGAAGATGGCGACCCGCTGCTGCGGGCGCTGGGCCATGACCCGGTGACCCTGGACGCGCTGTGCGCGCGCACCGGCTGGGACGCCGCGGCGTTGAATGTCAGACTGCTCGAACTCGAACTGGCCGACCAGGTGGCCCGGCTGCCCGGCGGGCTGTTCCAGCGGCGGCGCGGGGTATAGTGGGCCGATGTTCGACGTGCTCGTCTACCTGTACGAAAACTACTGGCGGCCGGACGCCTGCCCCGACCAGCGGCAACTCTCGCGCAAGCTCAGCGCCGCCGGCTTCGAACGCGACGACATCCAGGAAGCCCTGCATTGGCTCGACGGCCTGGCCGCCGGCGCCGAAGCCTGCGTGGACCGGCAGCGCGAGGGCAGCCATCGCGTCTACACCGACGCGGAGCGGGAGCGCCTGGGTGACGAATCGCTGGGTTTCATCCGCTTCCTCGAGTCGGCCGGCGTGCTGCCGCCACCGATGCGCGAGATGGTCATCGACCGCGCCACCGCCGCCGGCGGCGGCCCGCTGGACCTGGACGACGTCAAGGTCATCGTGCTGATGGTCTTCTGGAGCCTGGGCGAGGAACCCGACGCGCTGATCCTCGACGAACTCTTCGTCACGCCCGAGGAGCGGGTCATCAACTGACCGCCTGAGGGGCGGGCGCCCGGGTCAGTACGACGACCCGAGCACTGACGCGTCGACGTCCAGCTTGGCCAGTGCGCTGCGCGTGGCCCGCACCGTGAGCGCCTCGTCCTGCGCCGGCAGCAACAGGCCCGCCTGCAGGAAGGACGCCAGCCGCTGCTGCTGGAACAGCACGCAGCGCCCGTTGGTGCCCGCGAACAGGCTGAGTTGCTTGCGCAGCCCCTGCCAGGCCAGCTGCACCGGTTCGTTGCGCCCGCGGTAGTCCAGCATGTACCAGCTGCCCACCTGCAGTTCGCGCGCCCAGGCCACCATGGCCTGCGTGGGCATCGAGCCGCCGTCGGTCACGATCTCCAGGTCGGCGCTCTCGTGGCCGGAGAGGTCCAGCATCATCGACTCGTCGATGGCCATGTCGGCCGCGTCGGCGGCATCGGGCAGCAGTTCCTCCAGCGTCTCCAGTCGCTCCATCATCTCCTGCAGCCGCTCGTGCGGGATGACTGCCGCCTTGGCCGTGAAGGCCGCGGCCAGGGAGTCGTTGAGCTGGCGGATGTGCTCGTCCTGCTTGCCGACCTCGATGCCGGCGATGCCCATGCCTTCGCGCAGCGCCTTCAGCAGCGCCGGCAGCCGACGGATGACCTCGGCGCGCTCCTCGCGCGTGACCTTGGCGCTGGCCGACCAGATCAGGTCGGCCGCGGCGCGCTTCATGGCCTTGGTCTGGTCGCTCTGCGCGCCGTGGCGCACGCCGCAGGTGGCCAGCACGTCGGCCCAGACCTGGAACAGGAACTGGCGCACGCCGTCCTGCACCGGCACCTCGTTGAGCATGCGCCGCAGCTCGATGGTGTACTGGATGGCCATGGTCTCGCGCTGCTCGACCTGCTGCGCCAGCGACACCCCCTTGCGGCTGGCCTCGTTCTCGTTCTTGAACCAGTGCTCGAGGAACTTCTCGAACTCGGTGAGCACGGTCTGGAAGACGCGGCGGCCGGTGTCGGGGTAGGCCTCGACCACCTGCACGATGCGCTTGATCTCCTTGGCCAGCGCGTCGCCCACGTTGCCACCGGTGCTGCTGTCGAACCCCAGCACGCAGGCGCCCATGCGGTCGATCAGGCGCCGGGCCGGGTGGTCGACGGTGGCGAAGAAGTCCGGCTCCGACACCGCCACGCGCAGCACCGGCATCTGCAGGCGCGCGAACCAGACGCGGATGGCCGCCGGGATGCGGTCCTCGGTGAGGATGCTCTGGAACAGCAGGGCCACGATCTCGATCGTGGCCCGCTCCTCCGGCGTGGCCGCCGCGCGCTTGAGGGTCTGCCGCCGCTGGTGCAGTTCGTCCAGCATCACCGGGGCGGTGACCTGCGCGTCGGCGCCAGAGGACCGGCCATCCGGCGTCAGCCGCTGGCGGATGCCGGCCTGCGCCGTGTCAATGGCGCGCGACAGCGCCGGCGACAGGGCGCGCGGGCTGGTCGGCGCCAGGAAGTTCGGCACGTGGCGGCCCACCAGCCGATTGAGGCGGCCGAGCACCGCCTCCACGTGTTCCGAACTGCGCGGCAGCGGGCCAGCACGCGTCATCATGCGCGTTTCTTCGCCGACGTAGCCGCGCGGTCGGCCGCCGCCACTGCCGCGGTCGAACCCGGAGTCGGCGCCGCGCTCGTCAGCCGGGAACTGGCTCGATGTGGCGAAGCCCGAATGACGCTCGTTGCCCTGGCCGGCTGCGCCGGCCCCAGGGGAGACCCCCTTGTTGCGCCGGATGAAAGGCCGCAGGTCGACGTCGGGCAGCACGTGGCGTTCGACCAGCCAGCGGTTGGTCTCGTGGTAGCAGGCCTCGGTGAGGTGGGCGAACTCCTCGTGCAACACCGGCTGCATCTCGCGCCAGTCGGTCTGCGTGAGCCCCGCACCACGCCAGGCGTCGACGACGATGCGCGCCAGCACGTGGGCGCGCAGCAGGTCCTGCGGCTCGAGTTCGCCGCGCTGCTCCAGGTGCACGATGCGCGAGCGCAGGTCGGAGAACTCCCACGAGGCCCGGTCCATGATCGCCAGCGCCAGGCGCGAGGTCATGATCTCGAGCTCGATGGTGTCGTCGTCCACCAGCGACATGGTGTTGACGGTGGCGCTGCCCCCCGAGGGCGCGAACTCGCCGACCCGTGACGCGGACACGCCGTACAGCAGCGCATTGCGCAGCCCGCCCACCATGCCACGGTGCCAGGCCGGCGCCAGCTTCATGATGTTCTGCACCAGGTCGCGACGGCGCATCATGGTGCCGTGCTCCGACGGCTTGTCCAGCAGTGCCTTGGCGGTTTCGCAGGCGTCCTGGACCAGGCCCGCCAGCCCCTTCACGAGCTCTTCGGTGTACAGCCGCCGGGCCTGCCCCGCGAGGGTCTGAAATGCGGCGCCGGTGACCATGGAGGCTGCGCGGTGGACTCTGGGGTTGTGGTGCCGATCGACTCTACACCACCGCCCCGGCGTTCGGATCGTTCGGATCCAGATCCTTGGGGGTTGCCTTGACCAAGTCTTCCCGCTTCACGCCCAGCCACATCGCCGTGGCCGCGGCCACGAACACCGACGAGTAGATGCCGAAGCAGATGCCGATGGTCAGCGCCAGCGCGAAGTAGAACAGCGTCGGCCCGCCGAAGATCAGCATCGACAGCACCATGATCTGGGTGGAGCCGTGGGTGATGATGGTGCGGCTGATGGTGCCGGTGATGGCGTTGTCGATGACCTGCGGCGTGGTCATCTTGCGGTACTTGCGGAACGACTCGCGGATGCGGTCGAAGATCACCACCGACTCGTTGACCGAATAGCCCAGCACCGCCAGCACCGCCGCCAGCACCGCCAGCGAGAACTCCCACTGGAAGAAGGCGAAGAAGCCCAGGATGATGACCACGTCGTGCAGGTTGGCCACGATCGCGGCGACCGAGAACTTCCACTCGAAGCGCAGCGCCAGGTAGATCATGATGCCCACGATGGTGGCCAGCAGCGCGTAGACGCCCTTCTCGTAGAGCTCGGCGCCCACCGACGGGCCGACGAACTCGGTGCGCATCAGCTGCAGCGGCTCGGTGGCGCCAGCAGCCGCACCGGCCACCTCGCAGGCCGGGCGGCTCACCGCCTCGCCCTCGGCCGTGGTGTAGGACTTGGTCCGCACCTCGCCCTGCTCGACCTTGCACAGCTCACCGAAGACCTGGGTGGCCAGCGCATCCTGCTTCTGGCCCTCGCGCACCGGCAGGCGGATCAGCACGTCGCGCGAGGTGCCGAAGTTCTGCACCTGCACCTCGCCGAGATCCAGCGCCTCCACGGCCGATCGCGTCCTGTCGATGTCGGCCGCCTGCGCGTACTGCACCTCGAGCACCGTGCCGCCGGTGAACTCGATCGACAGGTGCAGCCCGCGCGTGGCCAGGAAGAACACGGCCGCGGCAAAGGTGAGGAAGGAGATCGCGTTGAGCACCAGCGCATGGCGCATGAACGGGATGTCGCGCTTGATCCGGAAGAATTCCATCGTCGTGCTCCGGGATCAGGGCTTGGCCACGGCCGAGCCGGCAGCGGCGTCGGGGGCAGGTTTCCACACGGTGCCGATCGACACCGACTTCAGCCGCTTCTGGCGCCCGTACCAGAGGTTCACCAGGCCGCGGGAGAACACCACGGCCGAGAACATCGAGGTCAGGATGCCCAGGCAGTGCACCACCGCGAAGCCGCGCACCGGGCCGGAACCGAAGGCCAGCAGCGCCACGCCGGCGATCAGCGTCGTGACGTTGGAGTCGAGGATGGTGCCCCAGGCGCGCTCGTAGCCGGCGGCGATGGCCGCCTGCGGCGCCGCGCCGCCGCGCAGTTCCTCGCGCACGCGCTCGTTGATCAGCACGTTGGCGTCGATGGCCATGCCCAGCGCCAGCGCCATGGCCGCGATGCCCGGCAGCGTCAGCGTGGCCTGCAGCATCGACAGCACGGCCACCAGCAGCAGCACGTTGAAGGCCAGCGCCAGCGACGAGAACAGGCCGAAGACCATGTAGTAGATGCACATGAAGATCGCGATCGCCGCGAAACCCCAGAGCACGCTGTTGAAGCCCTTGGCGATGTTGTCGGCACCCAGGCTGGGGCCGATGGTGCGCTCCTCGATGATCTCCATCGGCGCGGCCAGTGAACCGGCGCGCAGCAGCAGCGCCTGGTCGGCGGCCTCGGTGGTGGTCATGCGGCCGGAGATCTGCACCCGGCCGCCGCCGATCTCGTCGCGGATCACCGGCGCCGTGACGACCTCGCCCCGCCCCTTCTCGAACAGGATGATGGCCATGCGCTTGCCGACGTTCTCGCGCGTGACGTCGCGGAACACCCGCGCACCCTTGGCGTCGAGCACCAGGTTGACCGTCGGCTCCTGCGTCTGGCTGTCGAAGCCGGGCTGGGCGTCGGTGAGGTTCTCGCCCGTGAGCACCACGTCGCGCTTGACGATCAGCGGGGTGCCGTTGCGCTCGGGAAAGCGCTCGCTGCCGAAGGGCACCGGGCCGGCGCCGCGCTCGGCGTCGCGCGCCGCGGCGCTCTCGTCGACCATGCGGATCTCCAGCGTCGCGGTGCGGCCGATGATGTCCTTGGCCTTGGCCGTGTCCTGCACGCCGGGCAACTGCACCACCACGCGGTCGGCGCCCTGCTGCTGGATCACCGGCTCGGCCACGCCGAGTTCGTTGACGCGGTTGTGCAGCGTGGTGATGTTCTGCTTGAGCGCCTGGTCCTGCACCGCGCGTGCGGCCACCTCGGTCAGGCGGCCGGTCAGGCGCAACTGCTCGCCGTCGCCGGCCTCGGTCCAGGCCAGCTCGGGCAGCTGGGCCGACAGCACGTCCAGCGCCTGCGTGCGCGTGGCCGCGTCACGGAAGCGCAGTTCCAGCGCCTGGCCGTCGCGCGACAGCCCGCCGTGGCGGATGTTCTTGTCGCGCAGCATGGTGCGGATGTCGCCGGCCAGCGACTCGGCGCGCTTGTCCAGCGCCGCCTTCATGTCCACCTGCATCAGGAAGTGCACGCCGCCGCGCAGGTCCAGGCCCAGGTACATGGGCAGGGCGCGGATCTCGGCCATCCAGGCCGGGGAACGCGACAGCAGGTTCAGCGCGACGATGTACGACGGGTTGGCCGGGTCGGGGTTCAGCGCCTTGACCAGGGCGTCCTTGGCGCGCACCTGGGTGTCGACGTCGGACAGGCGCGCCTTGACCGAGTTGCCGTCGAACTGCACGAAGTCCGGCGTCACGCCGGCGTTCTTCAGGATGCCCTCGACGCGCTCGGCCATGGCCGCGTCGATCTTCAGCGTGACCTTGCCGCTGGAGACCTGCACCGCCGGCGCCTCGCCGAAGAAATTGGGCAGCGTGTAGAGCATGCCCACGACCAGCGCGACCAGCAGGATCGCGTACTTCCACAAGGGGTAGCGGTTCATCGGGGATTCCTGCGGCCGCCGCCGGGGCCGCCCCCGGCGCTGCAGGCCGCGTCGGGATTACTTGAAGGTGCCCTTGGGCAGGACCTGCACGATCGACGGGCGCTGCACCTGCAGTTCCACGTTGCCGGCCACTTCCACGTGCACGATCGAGTCGCCGAGCTTGGACACGCGGCCCAGGATGCCGCCGCCGAGCACGACCTCGTCGCCCTTGGCCAGGGCCTCGATCATCGCCTTGTGCTCCTTCTGCCGCTTCATCTGCGGGCGGATCATGATGAAGTACAGCACCACGAACATCAGCACCAGCGGCAGCAGGCTGAGCAGCGACGACTCGGTGCTGGCGGCCGCGGGCGCGGCCTGGGCGAAGGCTTCGGAGATGAACACGGAGAGATCCTCGAGGCAAAGACCCGGCAGATGCGGGCGAACCCAGCATTTTAAGGCTCGGACAAACCCGAGTCCGGCGGCAGGCGGTAACGGGTGGCCGGGCCGCGACCGGTGACCACCAGCAGGCCACGCTGCGTCAGCAGGGCCAGGTGCCGCGACGCGGTGGCCGGCGCCACGCCGGCCATCTCGGCGTACACGGACTTGGCCAGCTCGCCGCGCGCCAGCAGCGCCTGTACCACGGCCTGCTGGCGCGGCGCCTCGAGCAGGTCGCCGGCCTCGGCGGCCCACTGGTCGGCCAGCGTGCGCCCGGCATCCTCGGCACGGCCCAGCTCGCGTCGCAGCGCCTCCAGTTCGGCTTCCAGCGCCGGCCCGAGATCGTGGCGGGCGATCCAGGTCCGCGCCACTTCGCGCTCGGTCAGCGCGATGCCGGCATAACAGCGCGCCAGATCCAGTTGCGCCCGCGCATGGGCCTCGGGGGGCAGTCCGGCGGCCAGCCGCTCGCGCAGGCGCCGGATCTCGGCAAAGGCCTCCACGTGCACCGCCGTCTCGGCGGGCAACAGCCGGTCGGCCTCGGGGACGTTGCCGTCGCCCAGCACGTCGCGGCGCAGGCGGCGCACCGCCTCCAGCGCCGCCGGGCCGCAGTCGGACACCGGGGTGGCCAGGGCCGCGTCCCGGTGCTGGTCGCCCAGGCGCTCGTCCTCGGGGTCGGCGTCGCGCCGGAAGCGGGTGTAGTGCGCCTCGGCCAGGTTGTAGCGGGCACGAAAGGCATGCAGGCGCAAACCGGCGGCGCCGGCCAGTGCCAGCGCCTGGCCGTAGGCGCCCAGGGCCGCGCCCAGGGCTCCGGCCAGGAAGTGCGCCGCACCGATGTTGAGATGGGCGCTGACCACGATCTCGGGCTCGGTGACCCCCGGGGCCTCCAGCACCTGCGTGGCCGTCTCGATCGCGCGCGCGGTGTCGCCCGCTTCGGCATAGTCCTGCGACAGGTTCAGCCGTGTCGCACGCAACGAACGCCGGTCGCCCAAGCGTTCGAAGATGTTCAGGGCGCGCTGGCGGTGTTCGATGGCGCGCGCGAGTTCACCGCGGCGGCGGGCATGTTCGCCCCGCACCTGCTCCACCAGGCCGAGCACGGCGTCGGGCAGCGCAAAGCGCTCATGCAGGGCGGTGATGCGGTCCAGCGTGGGGCCGGCCCGCGGGTCATTGCGCAGCAGGTAGAGCCAGGCCAGCCGCGCCAGCGTGGTGGCCAGCTCGGCCGCCGCCTCGGCACCGTCGTCGTCCAGCGTGTCGGTCAACGGCTGGCCATGCAGGAACTCGGCACTGTCCTGATAGCAGGCGAACGCCCGGTCGGCGTCGCGCGGCTCGTGGTACCGGCCCAGCGCACCGTAGGCGATGCCGGTGAGCCGGCGGTCGCCGGTGCGATGAGCAGCCTGCAGCGCCGCTTCGAGGTGCCGGAGTTCGGTCTCGGCCGCCCCCCGGGTCCGCGCGAGTTCGGCGCGCGCCAGCGTGAACTCGACACGCTCTCGCGCGCCCACGGACGGGTCGGCGGCGATGCGCTCCACGATCGCGTCGGTGACGCGGTCCGCGGCCAGCCCGGCCGCGTGACGGCGCAAGGCCTGGGCGGCCAGGCGGGCGTCGCCCGCCTGCCACGCGTGCCAGAGCGCGGACGGCGCATCGCCCTGCGCCAGCGCCCGCACCATCTGGGCCCGGTGCCAGTCGTGCGCTGGTGCAGCGTGGGCGGCCTGCGCTGCCTGTGTCGTCTGTGCGGCGAGCATGCGGAGCGCCAGCTCGGCCGCCACGTCGGGCGGCCCGCTGCACAGCAGCACGACCAGCTGCTGGCGCGCACGGTCGAGGTAGCGGTAGACGCTGCTCGGCGCCACGTCCCACAGGCCGCAGAGGTTGTCGAGCGCCGGCTCGTCCGTTCGGCGTCGATAGCGGGCGGGGAAGTCGGGAATCCTCAGCAGCCCCTGGTGGCTGGCCAGCGCGAGCACCGGCCGCCAGCCGGCCTGGCCCAGCCAATGGTCGGCCGACACCGGCGCCTGCAACGGCTGCAGGTCCGGTCGCAGCTGACCGACGGCCCACTGCAGCAGCAGGTCCACCAGGTCGGGCAGCGGCCAGGGGTTGCCGTCGCCACTGCCCTGCACCAGCGGCACGAAGCGGCGCAGCAGTCGGCGCGTCGCACGCGGACGCTGCCGCAGCAGGTCGGCCAGCGTGCCCTGGCGCTGGGCCTGCAGCACCTGGTCGATCAGGGTCGCGGCCAGGCGAGATCGGGCGCTGGTCGCCAGTGGAGGACCGGGGTCGTCGGGCAAGGAGGCGCGGGCCATCGTCGGGCAACAGGGGATTGCGGAGTCTAGGGCGGCGGTGCTGTCATCCCCGGCTGTCTGCCGGAGTGTCTGCCCATGCCCCCCTCGTCGACCCTGTCCCTGCCCGCCGCCCGACGCCGCGGCACCGCCGGATCCCATGGTGTGCTGTTCGCCGTCTATGCCCCCTTCGGCGGCGACCCGGTGCTCAGCCGCTGGCCGCGCAGCAGCCAGCCGCCCATCCACCAGCAGGCCCTGGTCCAGGCGCTGAAGGAGACGGCCGCCCAGGGGGTCAACGTGGCCGCGCTGATCGACCTGCACGACGACGACAGCTGGCTGGTCGAGATCCCGGCCGGGCGGCCGGAGCGCATGACGGTGCATTCGGTCTGGAAGCAGGACATGGCGCGGCCGCAGGCGCTCAGCGGCTTCCTGCGCCGGGCACACGCCCGGTTTCCGTGCGGCGCGCTGGTGCTGGCCCTGGAGGGCCACGGTGCCGGCTTCGTGCCCGAGATCGACCCGCTGCGACTGACCCCGGAGAACACCACCGGCTGGCAGGCGGGCGGCCAGTCCGGCGAGGTGCGCTGGGTGCAGTCCGCCGACGGCACCGGCTACGAGCCCGAGGCCGGCTCCCCGGCACTGCCGATGTTCTCGCCCGTGCTGCCCATGTTCTCGCCGGTGCTGCCGGCCGCCGGCATGCCGATGTCGACCTGGGCGCTCGCGGCGGCGCTGCGCGCCGCGCGGGCCCGCGGCGTGCCGCGGCCGGCGGTGCTGCACTTCAACAACTGCTTCAACATGTCGCTGGAGTTGCTGCACACGGTGGCACCGCACGCCACCGTGGCCACCGGCTACGGCAACTACAACTTCTTCACCGCCGGCGCCGCCTACCCGCGCGTGTTCCACCGCCTGCGCATGGCCGGCGGTGCATCGGCCGAGGAACTGGGCCGCTGGTTCGCGCTGGAGAACGCCGCACTGCTGCGCGCCAAGGGCAACCACCCCACGCTGGGCGCCAGCCTGCGGCTGAGCCGCATCCGGTCGGTGACCGCGGCGCTCGACCGCCTGGCACGGGCGATGACCGCGGCCCTGCAGGCCGACGCCGGGGTGCGGGGTCGCATCCGCCAGGCCATCGTCGCCGCCCAGCAGTTCGACTCCGACGCCGATCAGCACCTGGAGACGCCCGACCAGGTCTCCGACATGGGCAGCCTGGCGGTGCAGCTGCAGGCGGTCTTCGGCGCCGGCGACCCGATCGGCGCCGCGGCGGCCGATGTCGAGTCGACCCTCAAAGGCGTCTGGCAGTACGGCGATTTCGAGCGCCCCTGGACCGACGAGTCCCAGGTCTGGGACTTCCGTGCCCGGCATCTTGGCGTGGGCATCTTCCTGCCCGACCCGGCGCTGCAGGGCCGCTGGGACTGGCGCTCGCCCTACTACCTGGCGGGCAGCGCCGACCCGGCCCTGCCGCCGGCACACCGGGCGCAGATTCCCTTCCTGAGCGACCTGGGCGGGCGACGCCCGGACTGGGTGGCCTTCCTGATCGAGTACCACCGCGGCACGGCCTTCAAGGGTTTCCTGCCGCCGCGGGCCCCGGTGTTTCCGGTGTTCAACGCCCGCTTCAAGCCGGAGTTCCCGCCGCCGACCGACAACGACGCGCCCCCGCCACCGCCCAAGCCGCCGCGGCGCCGGGGCGGGGGCTGACAGGCGCTGACGGGCGCTGACAGGCGTGGCGGGCATGACGGGCCGGGTGATCGTCTCGCGATCGTCTGACCCCCCGCCGGAGGGAGGCCGGATCCCGCGTCGCAATGGGAAGGCCGGATCGATGGAATGCGTGTCATGGCGCCACGGTGGCGCCGGTGACACGACAGGACATCGACCATGGCCACGCTCCACGCCCTCCCGACCCGACCGCTGCCGCACCCGCTGACGCTGCTGCCGACGCGGCCGACCCGGCCGATCCGGCACCAGCCCCCGCGGCTCGCACACGCCGGCCTCGACCCGCTGGAGCAGATGGCCCGCGACGACCGCGAGGACTGGGCGCTGCTGCGCCTGGTGCTGTGTGTGGCGGTGGCCACGGTGCTGATGGCCGTGGCCAGCAGTTTCGTCGGCTGACTGCCGGGCGGCCTGGCAGGGAGGTGGCGGGCGGCACCGCCCGTCGGCCACCACTGCAGTCTGTCAGTGCCCCGGCGCGGTGCGTCGGGCCCGCCGGACGACCCCCGGCCGGGGATGGCACAGTGCGGGCCTCGTACACCCCGTGCCGTACCGTCCATGAGCCCCGCCCCCTCATCCGCCGCCGAGACCTGGCAGGCCTTCCGCAGTGGCACGCTGCGCGCCTTTCACCGCTACGCCAGCTGGCTGGTCAGCATCAGCTGGAAGCGCTTCATCCTGCTGTCGCTGCTGCTGATCATCGCCTCGGCGATCACGCAGTCGCTGCCGCCTTTCAGCTACACGGTGTCGGAAGAGGTCGAGGTCCCGATCGAACTGCCGGACCTGCCGGACCTGCCGGAGATCCCCGAACCGCCCGCGCCGCCGAAGCCGGCCAAGGCCCCGGCCATCCGCATCGAGAAGCCGGCCAAGGACGCGCCAGACCCCGACGGCGTGGAGATCTCCATCGACGAGCGCGGCATCCGCATCCGGCCCAAGAACCGTGCGGCGGACGCCGCGGCCTCGGCGGCCACGCCGGCCTCGGGGGCGGCGTCCGCCAGCAGCCCGGGCAGCATCGAGATCTCGCTGCCGCAGAGCGCCACCCGCGAGGTGATCCAGGAAGCCATCGACGCCGCCCGCGAGGCGCTCGAGGAGTCGGTGGCGGCCCAGCGCGAAGCGCAGCAGGACGCCGCCAAGGCCGCCCGTGACGCCCACCGCGCCGCCCGCGACGCGATCCGAGAGGCCCGCGACGCGCTCAAGGCCGTCAACCCCGGCGGCACACGCACCGTCACCCGCAACCGCGTCGTGCACTGGGGCGACTTCCTCACCGACCTGGCGCTGATCTGGATCGTCGCCAGCGCCATCATCAAGATGGTCTACAAGGGCCGCATCCAGGCCGAGGTGAAGGCGGCACAGGCCACCGAGACGGCCGAGGCCGAGTCGCTCAAGCGTCAGGTGGTGGAGGCGCGCATGGCGGCCATGCAGGCCCAGGTGGAACCGCACTTCCTGTTCAACACCCTGGCCAGCATCGACCACCTGATCGAGACCGACCCGCCCCGCGCCAGCCAGATGCAGAAGAACCTGATCGCGCTGCTGCGCGCCAGCATGCCCACGATGCGCGAAGCCGCGGGCAACGGCAGCGGCGGCGTGCGCGACCTGGGCCGCGAACTGCAGGTGATCCGGCCCTACCTGGAGATCCTGAAGGTGCGCATGGAAGAGCGCCTGTCCACCGAGATCGACGTGCCCGAGGGTCTGCAGTCGGCCGAGTTCCCGCCGATGATGATCCAGACCCTGGTGGAGAACGCCATCAAGCACGGCCTGGAGCCCAAGGCCGAGGGCGGCCACCTGCGCGTGAAGGCCGAGGTGGTGCACGGCAAGCTGGCCGTCAGCGTGGCCGACACCGGCCTGGGCTTCGGCAAGGCGGCCACCGCCGGCACCGGCGTGGGCCTGGCCAACATCCGCGAACGCCTGCAGATGCTCTACGGCGCCAAGGCCAGCGTGGCCGTCACCGCCAACGAGCCCAGCGGCACCATCGTCACCATCACCGTGCCCTACAAGCCGGTCGAAGAAGGAGCCGCCGCATGAACGCCATTGCCCTGTCGCCCCGCAAGTCCGGCCGCTGGCCCTGGGTGTTGGGGGCGTTGCTGGTGCTGTTCCTCGGCGCGATGGTGCTGTCCTGGACGGCGCTGTCGGCCGTGGACACCGCGCCCTTCAGCGTGGTCATCGACGGCGAACGCGTGTTCGAGGACGTCGACCTGTCGGCGCTGCACCCGGGTCACCTGCTGACCCTGGCCGCGGTGCTGGCGCTGGCGCTGCTGTCCCTGATGGTGGTGGTGCCGGTGGCCATGCTCACCGTGCTGGCCTGCGTGGTGGTGGGCGTGCTGGCCGTCGTCGGCCTGCCGCTGCTGGTGGCCGCGGTGGTGCTGGCGGTGCTGCTGTCGCCGCTGTGGCTGGCGGCCTGGCTGCTGTTCAAGCTGCTGGCATAGCATCGGCACATGAACGCTCCGAACGCATCGTCCGCCCCCCGTGCCGTGCTCGCCGACGACGAGCGGCTGATGCGCGAACAGCTGCGCGCCCGTCTGGTGGACGCCTGGCCCGAGCTGGAGATCGTCGCCGAGGCGCGCAACGGCCAGGAGGCGGTGGACCTGGTGGCCCAGCACCGGCCCGACGTGGTCTTCCTGGACATCCGCATGCCCGGGCTCACCGGCGTGGAGGCGGCGCGCCAGATCGCGCAGATGGAGCTCGGGCCCGACGAGATGCTGCCCGAGGTGGTCTTCATCACCGCCTACGACCAGTACGCGGTGGAAGCCTTCGAACAGGGCGCGGCCGACTACGTGCTCAAGCCGGCCGAACGCGAGCGCCTGCTGGTGACGGTGCAGCGCATCCAGGACCGCCTGGCCCGCCGCGGCACGCCCGAGGAGACCGGCAGCGCGCCGCTGCAGCAGCTGCTGCACCAGCTGGGCGCGCGCCTGAACCCGGCCGGGGCCCCGCAGTACCTGCAGTGGATCCAGGCCAACGTGGGCAGCACGATCCAGATGATCCCGGTGGCCGACGTGCTGTTCTTCATCAGCGACGAGAAGTACACGCGCGTGCAGACGGCCCAGGTGGAAGCCCTGATCCGCAAGCCCATCAAGGAACTGGTGGACGAGCTCGACCCGCAGCTGTTCTGGCAGATCCACCGCAGCACGCTGGTCAACGTGAAGGCCATCAGCGAGATCACGCGCGACTTCCGCGGCCGCCAGATCGTGCAGGTCAAGGGCCACCCCGAGAAGCTCGAGGTCAGCCGCAGCTACACCGGCTTGTTCAAGGGCATGTAGGCCGAGCAATGGCGCGGCGGCGGCCTCACTGGCGCACCAGCGTCAGCACTTCGCCGTTGCTGGCACGCCGGAGGTAGACCGCGTCGCCGTCCACCCGGTACTCACTGCAGGACGCGCCGCTGCGCCGCAGCGTCACGCACACCTGGCTGCCTTCCACGCGGTATGGCCCGTCGTCCTTGAAGCCGGTGCCGACATCCACGAAGAGGTGGCCCAGGCGAGAGTACTCCATGCGCCAGTCGCGCCCTTGCGCGTCGACGGCCCGGAAGACCTGGCCGACCAGCCGCGCCTGCAACGCCGCCGGTTCCAGCGCGGCGGCCGCAGGCGGAAAGGCGGTCGCCATCTCGGCCCGTGCCGGCCAGGCCGCCTGCAGGGCCGCCAGGACCAGGCTCGTGAGAAGGACAAGGCGTGTCATCGTCGGCTCCCCGGTGGTGATGGGTGACCCTAGATCCGGCAGATGGTCGCTCTCCTCCGCATGCAAGTTCTTGATGTGGGCGACGAAAGTGACCACGACCAAGTTCACCTGTCGGGTGAGTGCGCTCCACACCCGATCGAGCCGCCCTCGACCACGCTGGCGGCGTTGCGAATGCTCGCCATGGCACGTGCCATGGCTGCGCTTCGCGCCTTGCCAGCGCGGCCGATGACGGCCCGCTCGGGCGCGCCCATCTGCCGGATCTAGGGTGACCGATCGTGGCGGCAGTCCGCCGTCGGGGCATCGTCCCGGCTGGGGACGATCTGGGGCCGTCAGGCGCGCGTGGACACGAACGCGCCGGCGCGCGTGAGCAGCCGCATCGTCAGCAGCCGCGCATGGATGCGCCAGGCACTGCCTTCGCGGCGGCAGGCCACGACCTCGACCACGCAGTCGATGTTGGGCGCCCGCACACGCGCCACCTGGCCCTCGGGCACGGCCAGCAGGGCGTCCAGGCTCAGGCCGGTGAACGAGATGTCCTGCATGCGCACCTGCATCGGTGCACCGCCGCCCTGGCGGGGCGAGGGCTGCCACACCGCCGTCTCCACACGGTCCACGCGCGGGCTGCCGCGGCGGCCGGCGAAGGCCTCGCTGGGCTCGTCCAGGTGCGGCGGCGGCGTCAGCGGCGCGCCGCAGGCGTCGCAGGCACTGGCGCCGGCGCCCGGGTGGCCGCACATCGGGCAGTCGGCACGGCGCACGGACAGGGCCCCGCCGCCACCTGATGGTGGCGCCACGGCGTAGGCGCGGTGTCCATGGTCGTTCATCCAGATCCCCGGGTCGTCATCGGGGTATCGGACTCAGCAGGCGGAACTTGAGGGCTCTTTCGCCGGCGCCAGGAACGACGCGATGCACCACTGGGCCGACCAGTAAGTGGCCAGGATCCACAGCGAGGCCATCGGCAGCGGCCCGGCAAACCTGTTGGTGGCCAGCAGGGCGTCGCTGGCGACGAACAGCGCGCCGCCCAGCGCCAGCACCGCGCCGCGCGCCGCACCGGCGCGCCACAGCACCGCCGCCTGCGCAGCCATCGACGCCAGCGCCAGCACGTACACCGCCACCGGCCCGCGCAGCGCTGCCGGCACGCCGGGCCAGAGCTGCCACAGGATGGCCCCGGCCACGCCGGCGTAGACCACGAACGGCAGCACGCGCGCCCCGAGGCGCTGCACGCGCGCAAAGCCCACCAGGTAGGCCAGGTGCGCCAGCAGGAAGCTCACCAGCCCCGGCAGGAAACCCTGCTGCGGCCACAGCAGCGCCACGTCGCCGCACAGCGACAGCCCCAGGCCGGCCAGCAGCCAGCGGCGCAGCAGGGGCGTGTCGGTACCCCGTGGCCAGGCATAGACGATCACGCCCAACGTGGCCAGCGGCTTGAAGACGACGTTCAGCCACGGCTGGCCCAGCGCCCACGGCGCGGAGGCGATGGTCAGCAGCGCGGCCATCGCCGTGGCCACGGCCGTTGACACCGTTCGGCTCACCACACCGCCACCGGGTCGGCGGCGGCCATCGGGTCGCCGGGCCGGCAGGCAAACGCCGCCGCAAACGCCGGCATCTGCGCCATCGGCCCGCGCACGCGGAACGGCCTGGGCGAGTGCTGGCGCGCCGGCCCCACGACCAGGCGCTCGAGGAAGTACGTGCGCGCAGCCGGGCGCTCCACGGCACCCGCGGACACGGCACACACCGGCGCCACACTGGGGATCCAGGACCCGACCCGCTTCATCCCACGTTTTCCGGTGCCGCCTTGGCGGCCAATTCGGCGCGCAGCCGCTTCAGGCGTTCGCGCGGGTCTTCCTTCGCACCGGCCTCGTGCAGCTTCATCTCGGCGATGAAGCGGCTGGGCACGCCGGCCACCGTCTCGCGGCCGCGCTTGCGCCGGCGCAGCGTGCTCACGGCCAGCGTGCGCCGCGCGCGCGTGATGCCCACGTACATCAGGCGGCGCTCCTCCTCCAGGCGCTCGGCGGTCATCTCCTCGCCGTCGCTGCCGTCACTTCGAAAGGGCAGCAGCCCCTCGTTGACGCTGGCCAGCACCACGTGCGGCCACTCCAGGCCCTTGGACGCGTGCAGCGTGGACAGCGTGACCACGTCCTGCTCCTCGCTGCGTTCGGCCAGGCTGAGGATCACGCTGATGGTCTGTGCCACCTGCAGCACGGTCTGCTCCGCATCCACCTCGTCGCCTTCGCAGCGGCGCGCGATCCAGTCGACGAAATCCAGCACGTTGCCCCAGCGCGCGGTGGCGAGCTTCTCGCTGTCCTCGCTGTCGCGCAGGTGCTGCTCGTAGCCGATGTCGGTGAGCCAGCCCAGCAGCAGCGCGCGCGCCGCCTCGCCGCCTTCGGCGTGGCGCGCGCGGTATTCCAGGTCGTTCACGTAGCGGCCGAACTCGTGCAGCGCATCGATGGCACGGCCCTTCAGCGCCGCGCCGAGCGTGGGCGCGAACAGCGCCTCGAACAGGCTGAGCTTGCGCTGCGCCGCGAACTCGCCCAGGCTGCCCAGCGTCTGGTGGCCGATGCCGCGCTTGGGCGTGGTCACGGCACGCAGGAAGGCCGGGTCGTCGTGATTGTTGACCAGCAGGCGCAGCCAGGCCGTCAGGTCCTTGATCTCCGCACGGTCGAAGAAGCTCTGGCCACCGGAGACCTTGTACGGCAGCTGCGCCGCGCGCAGCTTCTGCTCGAACACGCGCGCCTGGTGGTTGGCACGGTAGAGGATCGCGAAGTCCGAGAACTTGGCGCCGTTGCCGCGCAGGGCCTGGATGAAGGCCACCGCGCGCTCGGCCTCGTGCTCCTCGCCGTCGGCCTCGATCAGGCGCACCGGCTCGCCGTCGCCGAACTCGCTCCACAGCTTCTTCTCGAACAGCTTGGGGTTCTGCGCGATCACGGCATTGGCCGCGCGCAGGATGTGGCCGGTGGAGCGATAGTTCTGCTCGAGCGGGATCACGGTCAGCGCCGGATAGTCCTGCGGCAGGCGCTTGAGGTTCTCGATCGTCGCGCCGCGCCAGCCATAGATGCTCTGGTCGTCGTCGCCCACGGCGGTGAACACACCCTGCTCGCCCACCAGCGCCTTGAGCAGTTCGTACTGCACGGCATTGGTGTCCTGCACCTCGTCCACCAGCACGTGCTTCAGGCGTGCGCGCCACTTGGCGCGCGTCTCGCCGTCGCGCTGCAGCAGCGCCAGCGGCAGGCCGATCAGGTCGTCGAAGTCCACCGCCTGGAAGGCACTCAGGCGCTCCTGGTAGCGCGCCATCACCTGCGCGGCCACGCGCTCGTCCTCGTCCTGCGCCGCGGCCAGCGCACCCGCGGCGTCCAGGCCCTGGTTCTTCCACAGGCTGATGGTCCACTGCCAGCGGCGCGCCAGCGCGGCGTCGGTGGTGCCGCCGGCGTCGCGCAGCACGCCCAGCACGTCGTCGCTGTCCAGGATCGAGAAATTGGGCTTCAGGCCCAGGCGCTCGCCGTCCTCGCGCAGCAGGCGCACGCCCAGCGAGTGGAAGGTGCTGACCAGCAGGTCCTTGGCCGCACGCGGGCCGGTCAGCGCCTTGGCACGCTCGCGCATCTCCTGCGCCGCCTTGTTGGTGAAAGTGATGGCCGCGATCTCGCCGGGCTTCAGCCCTTCCTGCAGCAGGCGCACGATCTTGTGCGTGATCACCCGCGTCTTGCCCGAGCCGGCGCCGGCCAGCACGAGGCACGGCCCGCGCAGGTGCTGCACGGCCTGCATCTGGGCGTTGTTCAGGGTGTCGGCCATGTCAGCGCCGCCCGGCCGCTCCGAAGGCGCTGACAACCCCCTCGGGAGGCAGCGAACGCAGTGAGCTTGGGGGCTGTGTCAAGTCAGGGCGCGGATCATAGCGAGGCGGCCGTTACCATGCGCCCGATGCAACGACGCACCCTGCTGCTGGCCGGCCTGCCGTGGCCGGTGTGGGCGGCGGCGCAGGGCAGCTCACCCTGGACCGATGCCCTGGCCCGCGACGCCGTGGCCCTGCTGGCGGACGCCGGCAGCCATGGCCTGGACCCGGGCGACTACGACGCTGCGTCGCTGACCGGGGCGCTGCAGTCCGGTATGCCGGTATCCACCCTGGCGCCACGCCTGGGCACCGCACTGCAGCGCTACCTGCACGACCTGCACTTCGGCCGCGTCGACCCGCGTGCGATTCACCACGACTTCCGGCCCATCCGCCGCGTGCCTTTCGATGCGGCAGCGGTGCTGGACGCGGCCCTGGCTGCCGGCCGTGTCGCGGACGCGGTCACGGCGGCGGCGCCGCCGTTCCCCACCTACGATCAGCTGCGCACCTCGCTGGCGCGCTGCCGTGCGCTGGCCACCGACCCGGCCTGGGCCTTGCCGCTGCCGGCACTGCCGAAGGCCGGCAAGGTGGAAGACCTGGCGGCCTGGACGGGCAGCCCGGCGCTGCGCGCACGTCTTCAAGCCTGGGGCGATCTCACGGGCGACACGGCGCTGGACGCCGCCCTGCAGGCTTTCCAGCGGCGCCACGGCCTGGCCGACGACGGCGTGCTCGGCCGCGCCACCTGGGCCGCGCTGCAGGTCACGCCGGCGCAGCGCGCGCGCCAGATCGAACTGACGCTGGAGCGCCTGCGCTGGACGCCGCTGCTGCAGGGCCGGCGGATGATCGTCGTCAACATCCCGGAGTACGTGCTGCGTGCCTACGAGGTGGTGGACGGGCGCATCCGCGTGCAGCTGACGATGAAGGTGGTGGTGGGCAAGGCGGCCGACACGCGCACGCCACTGATCGACGAAGACCTGCGCTTCATCGAGTTCAGCCCCTACTGGAACGTGCCACCGTCGATCGCGCGCAAGGAACTGGTGCCGCGACTGCGGCGCGACCCGGGCCACTGGGTGCGCGAGGGTTTCGAGTTCGTCGGCCCGGGTGGTCAGGTGGAGGCCTCGCTGTCCGCCACGCGCCTGGATGCCGTGCTGGCCGGCGGCTGGCGCATCCGCCAACGCCCCGGGCCTCGCAACGCGCTGGGCGACATCAAGTTCGTGTTCCCCAACCGCGAGGCCATCTACCTGCACCACACGCCGTCGGTGAGCCTGTTCGACCGCGCGCGGCGCGACTTCAGCCACGGCTGCATCCGCATCGAGCAGCCTGAGGCGCTGGCGCAGTGGGTGCTGCGGGACCAGGCCGGGTGGGACGCCGCGCGCATCCGCGCGGCGATGACGGCCGGCACGTCCAGCACGCTGGCGCTGGCGGCGCCGATCCCGGTGCTGATCGCCTACGGAACCACTTTGGTCAAGGACGGTCGCACCTACTTCTACGATGATGTGTACGGCCTCGACCGCCGGCTGGATGCCGCGTTGCAGGCCCAACCCAGGCCCCGATGAAACACCCCGCCCGCCGCCGCTTCCTGCACCAGGGCCTGCGCGCCATGGCCGTCTCCGCCGCGGCACCGGCGCTGGTGGTGCCCGGGCGGGCGCTGGCCGCGGCGCCGCGGCAGCTGGCCATGGCCCACACCCACACCCGCGAGGACATCGACGTGGTCTACGCCGTCGGCCCGCGCTACGAACCGGCGGCGCTGCAGCAGCTCGACCACTTCCTGCGCGACCACTACAGCGGCGACGTCGGCCACATCGACCCGGCGCTGCACGACCTGCTGCACGCGCTGCACACGACGCTGGGGCCGGTGGGCGGCGCGCCGGCGCCGTTCCACGTGATCTCCGGCTACCGCTCGCCGAAGACCAATGCGCACCTGAAGGCCACGCGTGGTGGCGGCGTGGCCACGCGCAGCCTGCACATGCTCGGCCAGGCCATCGACATCCGCCTGCCCGGCGTGCCGCTGGCCGACCTGCGCGACGCCGCGCTGGCGCTGAAGCGCGGTGGCGTGGGCTACTACCCGCGCGAGCAGTTCGTGCACGTGGACATCGGGCGCGTCCGGCGCTGGTAGGCCCCGGGTCGGCGTGCGCACCGAGGGCCGCGGACGTGGCCGGGAACACGCTGAAACACAGAATCAGGCATCCCCCGATGCCGCCCGGGGAGGCCTTGCCGACAATGTGCCCATGTCCGCGACAACCGACCGCTTTCCGCTGCTGCGCTTCGTCGCCTGGTTCGCCGGGCTGCTGCTGGCCGCCACCGGCCTGGCGATGCTGATCGCCCAGTCGGAGGCCGAAGCCGCGGCGCAGGTGCCGCCGGCGGTCGAGGCCCCGGTTCAGGCGGCTGACCGCCCGGCCTGAGCACACACCGCGGGCCGCCGGGCCGCGAAACCGGGATGCCGGTGCTGGATCGAGAACAATCCGGGGCTTCGGTGGTCCCGCGGGCAGGCTGCAATGGTGCGGCGTGCAAGCGCCTCGGGCCGTCCGCACCGTCATGGAAGCCATCCTCTCGGTCACCGTCCCCTTCTTCGCGCTGGTGCTCGCCGGCTACCTCGCGGCGCACCGGCACGTGCTGCCCGAAAGCGCCATCCCGGGGCTGAACGCCTTCGTCCTGTACTTCGCGCTGCCCTGCCTGCTGTTCCGATTCGGCTCGGGCACACCGATCTTCGACCTGCTCAACCCGGTGGTCATGGGTGTGTGGCTGATCGCCGCCGGCGTGATCGTCTTCTTCACCATCGCCACCACGCTCCGGGCACCGGTGGCGATGAAGGACGCCGCCTTCGGCGCCCTGGTGGCGGCCTTCCCGAACACCGGCTTCATGGGCGTGCCGCTGCTGGCGGCGCTGCTCGGCCCCGAAGCCGCCGGGCCGGTGATCTGCGTGGTGCTCGGCGACCTGTTCGTCACGAGCTCGGTGTGCATCGCGCTGGCGCAGGCCGGCGACGCGTCGGGCCACGGCGCGCGCGACGGGGCGCTGCGCGCGCTGCGGGGCGCGCTGTCGAATCCGTTGCCGTGGGCCATCGCCGCCGGCGCGCTGTTCTCGGTCGCCGGCTGGGCCCTGCCCGGGCCGGTGGACACGGTGGTCGGCATGCTCGCCGACGCCGCCAGCCCGGTGGCGCTGTTCACCATCGGCGCCGTGCTGCACCGCGCCGGGCAGCACGTGCATGGGCGCACGCCGCCGGCGCTCTACCTGCCGGTGGCGGCCATCAAGCTGGTGCTGCACCCGCTGCTGGTGTTCGGCCTGGCCGGTGCCGCGCTGGCCCTGGCCCTGCCCATCAGCAGCTTCCAGATCGGTGTGATGGTGCTGGCAGCAGCACTGCCCAGCGCCAGCAACGTCTCGCTATTGGCTGAGCGCTATGGCGCCGACAACGGCCGCATCGCACGCATCATCATGGCCAGCACCGCGGCGGCCTTCGTGAGCTTCCCGCTGCTGGCCTGGATGGTGGGCGTGCGCGGCTGACATCCCCGTACAGCCGACACCTTCGCTCACACTGGCACACAAATCGGGCACAACCGGCGCGCCCTGCCCTGCGCATGATGCGCGCGCCCCTGCCGCCGGGGCGCCCCTCCATGCCCGAACGCACCCACGCTTCCGACTGGCCGGTGGTCCAGCCGCCGCCGGGCTGGGCCACCCAGCCCGCCAGCCTCCCCGCCACCCACCCCGCTGCGCTGACGAGCACCCTGAGTGCCGAGCTGGCGGCGCTGCGCCACGCCGGCCGCTGCGACGAGGCGCTGGAGGTGCTGGCCAGCTGCCTGCGCCTGCAGGAGGACGCGCGGCTGCTGCTGCAGTGGCATGGCCGCATGCGCGCGCTGAGCGTCTACCCCCGCCTGGGCCGCTGCCTGCTGCCGCGCGCCATGCCGCACCGGCGCGCCGCCGCCGCGTCGTCGGTGGCGGCCGACCTGGCCGTGATCGCCGTCGAGGCCGCCGACCCGCCGCCGCGCGCGGGCCTGCAGCCGCTGCCGCCGATGCTCTGGCGCCTGGCCTGGCAGGTGCCCGGGCCGCGGCTGCTGGCCGTGCTGCGCGGCGAGCTGGCGTTCCGCCTGGCACCGGGGCTGCCGGACACCGAGTGGTTTCCCCACGCGCTGAAGGCGGCGGCACAGCGGCTGCAGCTGGAAGCCGCTCCGCTGACGGGCCTGGCCCGCTGGCCGGGCATGGACACGGCGCAGGCCATGCGCCTGCTGAACGGCGCCTACCTGCAGGGCCACCTGATGCGGTTGCAGCACCACCCGTCGTTCTGGCGCCGGCTGCTCTAGACAGGATCCGGGGGCGCCGAGCCTCACAGCCCCAGCGGATCGACATCCACCGCCCAGCGCAGCAGCCGCTTGTGCCGTGCCTTGAGCGCATGCAGCTCCGGCACCCAGGCCGCCAGCCACTGCTGAAGCAGCGGCCGCGACGTGCTTTCCACCAGCAGCTGCATGCGTTCCACGCCGGCCACGCGGGCCACCGGTGGCGGCACCGGGGCGTAGCAGACCAGCCCGGGCGGCGCGGCCACGGCGGCGGCATCGGCCAGGAAGGCCTGGGCCACCGCCGCCTCGCGCGCCTCGGCACGCAGCAGGGCCAGAAAGCTGAACGGCGGCAGGCCCACGCTGCGCCGTTCGTCCAGCTGGGCCGCAGCGAAGGCGGCGAAATCGTGCGTGGCCAGCGCGCGGTACAGCGGGTGCGTGGGGTGCCAGGTCTGGATCCACATCTCGGCCTCGCCGGCCCGCGCCGCGTCGCGCCCGGCGCGGCCGGCCGCCTGCATCAGCAGCGCAAACATCCGCTCCGGCGCGCGGAAGTCGCTGGCGAACAGCGCGCCGTCGGGGTTCACCGCCGCCACCAGGGTCATGCGCCGGAAGTCGTGGCCCTTGGCCACCATCTGCGTGCCCACCAGCACGTCCACCTCGCCGGCGTGCACGGCGGCGAGCTGGCTCTCCAGCGCGCCCTTGAGCCGCGTGCTGTCGGCGTCAATGCGGGCGATGCGGGCGCCGGGCAGTAGCGCGGCGATCTGCTCGGCCAGCTTCTCGGTGCCACGGCCCAGCGGCGCGATGTCGAGGTTGCCGCAGTCGGGGCAGGCGCGGGGCACGCGCTCGGTGAAGCCGCAGTGGTGGCAGCGCAGCGTGCGGTCGGCCTTGTGGAAGACGCGCCAGGCGCTGCAGTGCGGGCAGCCGCTCTTCCAGCCGCAGGCGCCGCAGTGCAGCACCGGCGCGTAGCCGCGACGGTTGAGCAGCAGCAGGCTCTGCTCCCCACGCGCGATGCGCGCCTCGATGGCCGCCTGCAGCGGCGGCGCCAGCACCGTCTGCTGCGAACGGTCGCGCGGCAGGCGGTTCATGTCGAAGACGCGCAGCCGCGGCAGCGCGCCGCCACCCACGCGCTCGGCCAGCGTCAGCCGGGTGTAGCGGCCCTCTTCGGCGCGCTGCCAGCTCTCCAGTGACGGCGTGGCCGAGCCCAGGATCACCGGCACCTGTTCGCGCTGCCCGCGCCAGACGGCCAGGTCGCGCGCCGAGTAGCGGGCGCCGTCCTGCTGCTTGAACGAAGGGTCGTGCTCCTCGTCGACGACGATCAGCCCCAGCCGCGGCATCGGCGTGAACACCGACAGCCGCGTGCCCAGCACCAGGTCGGCCTCGCCCAGGTGCGCCGCCAGCCAGTGCTGCAGCCGCTGCGCCGGCGTCAGGCCGCTGTGCTGGGCCACCAGGCGCCGGCCCGGGAAGCGTTCGGCGAAACGGGCCTCGAGCTGCGGCGTGAGGTTGATCTCCGGCACCAGCACCAGCACCTGGCGGCCGGCGTCCAGCGCCCGCGCGGCGGCGCGCAGGTAGAGCTCGGTCTTGCCCGAGCCGGTGACGCCGTGCAGCAGCACCGGGCCGGGCGGCAGGCGGGCCAGCCGGTCCAGCGCCGCCGCCTGCTCGGGCGTCAGCGGGCGCAGGGCTGGCGACGGGCCCGGCGCCGACGCCGGCCGCCGGCGCCTCAGGCGCCGCGCCAGCTGGGTGGCGTCCACCTTGCGCAGTTCCGGCGGCAGCACCGCCAGGGCCAGTTCACCCAGGCCGCGCTGGTAGTAGCCGGCGGCAAAGGCCACCAGGTCGCGCCAGGGAGCCGGCAGGGGCGGCAGTGCATCCAGCGCCTGGGCGATGGGCCGCAGCGTCAGCCCGGCGTCCGGCGTGGCCCCGGCGTCACCCCAGACGATGCCGGTGACCGTGCGCCGCCCCAGCGGCACCCGCACCAGCGTGCCGGCAGGCCAGGCCCGGTCGGCCAGGTAGTCCAGCGGGGCACCGAGGCCGGTGTGCTGGGGCGCCTCCACCGCCACCGCCAGCCGCAGGTTGGCATGTGAACTTGCGCACGAATGCTCAGACGATTCTGACGATTCCACGCTAAGTCACTGACACCAAACAACTTTGCGGGTTACTCACGGAACCTGTGGACAACTTTGTGGATTTGCTGCGCCCAGAGCCGCCAAGTGCTTGATTTCTGAGGCTCCGGGCTGGAATGCCCACTCCGGCAGCATCTGATTCAAATCAATGAAATCAAGGACTTAGCACGACACGCCGTGCGCTGCCGGGCGTTTATGACGGATCCGTGTCTGCAACGCCAAAAGTGGGGATAAGTCAAGCCTGAGTGCGCACTCACCGGCAAATTCAGCCGCCATGCGGCATCGACTGGCGCTGCCGGCGGGAATGCGCGTGCACCGCCTCCAGCAGTGCCGCCACGTGGTCCGGAGGTGTGTACTGACTGATGCCGTGGCCGAGGTTGAAGACGTGGCCGTCCCAGGTGCCGTCCGGCCGCTGCGGCGGGCCGAAACTGTCGAGCACGGCCACCGCCTCGCGGGCCACGGCCTCGGGCGGCGCGAACAGCACGTTGGGGTCGAGGTTGCCCTGAAGGGCCACGCGGTCGCCCACGGCGGCGCGGGCGCGGCCCAGGTTCACCGTCCAGTCCAGGCCGACCACGTCGGCGCCGATGCCGGCGATCTGCTCCAGCCACAGGCCGCCGCCCTTGGTGAACACGATGACCGGCACGCGGCGGCCATCGGCCTCACGCTTCAGCGCACGGACCACGCGCTCGGTGTAGGCCAGGCTGAAGGCCTGGAAGGCGCCGTCGGCCAGCACGCCGCCCCAGGAGTCGAACACCATGACCGCCTGGGCGCCGGCGTCGATCTGTGCGTTCAGGTAGGCGGCCACGGCCTGGGCGTTGATGTCCAGGATGCGGTGCATCAGGTCCGGCCGGCCGTAGAGCATGCTCTTGACGAGGCGGTAGTCGTCGCTGCCGGCGCCTTCGACCATGTAGCAGGCCAGCGTCCAGGGGCTGCCCGAGAAGCCGATCAGCGGCACGCGGCCATCCAATGCCTTGCGGATGGAGGTGACGGCGTCGAAGACGTAGCGCAGCTTGTCCAGGTCGGGCACCTGCAGCGCCATCACGGCGGCTTCGTCGCGCAATGGGTGGGCGAAGCGCGGCCCCTCGCCTTGGGCGAAGCTCAGCCCCAGGCCCATGGCGTCGGGCACGGTGAGGATGTCGGAGAACAGGATGGCCGCGTCCAACGGGTAGCGCGCCAGCGGCTGCAGCGTGACCTCAGTGGCGTAGTCCTTGTTCGTGGCCAGGCCCATGAAGCTGCCGGCCTTGGCGCGCGTGGCGCAGTACTCGGGCAGGTAGCGGCCGGCCTGGCGCATCAGCCAGACGGGCGTGTGCTCGGTGGGCTGGCGCAGGCAGGCGCGCAGGAAGGTGTCGTTCTGCAGGGGGGCGCTCATCGGGGCATTATCGGCGCCGCGGGCCCGGCGCCGGGACTCACCAGCGCTGGCGGGCGCCGGCCGCGTCCGGCAGCTGGCCATCGCGCAGCCAGGCATCGACCACGCTGTCGTCGTCCGGGCGCTGGGCCGCCGCCCAGAGCAACTCCGGCGGCATCACGCGCGCCCCCGGCGCGGCCGCCGGCAGCACGGCCGCCAGCCGCGCGGCCACGCGGGCCACCGTGGCGCTGCGCACCGGCTGATCGCGCTGCGGCACCAGCCAGTGCAGTTGCGACAGCAGCCAGCGCGCCAGCCGCCCCGGGAGGGCCAGCGCCGCAGCATCGGCACTGCCGACCTGCGCCGGCCGCATGAACACCAGGTGGGCGAAGCCCTGCGCCGCCACCGCGCCTTCGTCCATCGACGCCAGCCCGGCCTTCAGCGCCTGCGGCAGCAACCCCGGCGCATGCGGCACCACGACCACCAGCGTGCGCACGCCCAGCGCCTGCAGGCGCGCCGCCAGCGCCGGCAGGCCCACCGGGTCGGGTCGGCCGAAGGCCTCGTCGCGGCCGTTGGCATGGCGCGCGCGGTCGAAGACGACGAGGGCGGTGTCGGCCGCGAACGTCGCCCAGTCCGGCTCGCCGAGCGGCTCCAGCCGGCGCAACGCGGTCTGCAGCGGTGCCACGGTCCAGACGCCGACATGCGCGAAGCGGCCGCTGCCCAGCAGGCGCTCGACGACCGCGGACCCCAGCACGCCGCCGCCACCGATCACCAGCGCACGGCGCGGCAGGGTGGCGGCGTGCGCGGATGGGCGAGCGGCCGCGGCAAGGGCCTGGTCGGGGGCGAGCACGGGCCGATGCTATAAGGTCTGCCCTTGAAAACAGTGCGCTGCCCCCATCTGCGCGGCGTCACACGGAGGAGTCCATGACCACGTTCCGACGCCTGCTGATCGCCTTCGGCCTCGCCGCACTGCTGTCCGGCTGCGGCTACAACGACTTCCAGCGCCTGGACGAGCAGGTCAAGAGCGGCTGGGCCGAGGTGCTCAACCAGTACCAGCGCCGGGCCGACCTGATCCCCAACATCGTGGCCACCGTCAAGGGCGAGGCCGACTTCGAGCAGACCACGCTCACGCGCGTGGTCGAGGCGCGCGCCAAGGCCACGTCCATCCAGGCCACGCCGGAGCTGATCAACGACCCGCAGGCCTTCAACCAGTTCCAGCAGGCACAGGGCGAGCTCTCCAGCGCACTGTCGCGGCTGATGGTGGTGGTGGAGCAGTACCCCAACCTGAAGGCCAACCAGGGTTTCCAGGATCTGCGCGTGCAGCTCGAGGGCACCGAGAACCGCATCACCGTGGCGCGCAACCGCTACATCCAGGCGGTGCAGGACTACAACGTGCTGGCGCGCAGCTTTCCCAGCAACCTGACCGCGATGGTCTTTGGCTACGACGTCAAGCCGAGCTTCACGGTGCAGAACGAGGCGGAGATCTCGCAGCCGCCGAAGGTCGAGTTCGGCAAGTAAGGTGCTGCGCCTGCTGATCCTGTGGCTCGCGCTGGCCTGGCCGGCGTGGGCGCAGGGTGTGGTGTCGGGCCTGGTGCCGGTGCCGCCGCTGACGGCCCGCGTGATGGACCAGACCGGCACGCTGCCGGCCGACCGCATCGCCGCGCTGGACCGGAAGCTCGCCGCCTTCGAGGCCGAGGCCGGCCCGCAGATCGTGGTGCTGATGGTGTCCAGCACGGCGCCGGAGGACATCAGCGACTACGTGCAGCGCCTGGGCGACGCCTGGAAGATCGGCCGCCGCGACGTGGGCGACGGCGTGCTCGTGGTCGTGGCCAAGGACGACCGTCGCGTGCGCATCGCACCGGCCAAGGCGCTGGAAGGCGCCATTCCGGACCTGGCGGCGCGCCAGATCATCGACCGCGCCATCGCGCCGGCCTTCCGCGCCGGCGACTACGCTGGCGGCCTGGACGCGGCAGTGGACCAGCTCATCGCCCGCATCCGCGGCGAGGACCTGCCCGCCCCGGCGAAGAAGGCCGTGGGCGACACCGGCTGGCAGGTCGAGGAACTGCTGATGTTCTTCTTCATCGTGGTGCCGGTGATCGGCACCGTGATGACCGGCGTCTTCGGCCGCAAGCTGGGCACGCTGGCCACGTCGGCCTTCTCCGGCGGCATCGCCTGGATGGTCACCGCCAGCGTGCTGCTGGCCGCCGGTGCGGTGCTGGCGTCGGTGGTGCTGGTGGGGCTGTTCGGCATCGGCAGCGCGGCGCGCAACATCACGCGCGCCGGCCGTCGGCGGGGCGGGCCACCCATCATCTTCGGCCCCGGTGGCGACCATGGCGGCTGGGGTGGCGGGTGGAGCGGCGGCGGGGGTGGCTTCGGCGGCGGCGGCGGTTTCAGCTCCGGTGGCGGGGGCGACTTCGGCGGCGGCGGCGCCTCGGGAGACTGGTGATGGACCGTTCCTCCAACCGCCTGTTGCGCCTCCTCAAGCACCGCTGGATCGACGACACCGACATCCGGCGCGCGCTGGACGACGCCGCACTCGACCGCCTGGCCGCGCGCGTGGCCGGCAGCGAGCGCCGGCACAGCGGCGAGATCCGCATCAGCGTCGAGGCCGGGCTGCCGCTGTCCTACCTGTGGCAGCGGCTGGGCGCGCGCGAGCGGGCGGTGACGCTGTTCGGCAAGCTGCGCGTGTGGGACACCGAGCACAACAACGGCGTGCTGATCTACCTGCTGCTGGCCGAACACGCGATCGAGATCGTGGCCGACCGCGGGCTGGCGCGCCACGTGCCGGCGGGCCACTGGCAGACGGTGCTGGCCGGCATGCGCGAGGCCTTCCGCGCCGGGCGCTACGAAGCGGGCCTGATGGATGCCATCGACGCGGTCGAGGCCCTGCTGGCGCAGCACTTCCCGCTGGGCGCGGGCGACGCCAACCCGAACGAACTCAGCGACCGGGTGGACCTGCGCTGACGCGCGGCCCGGTCACGCCGGCGCGTAGCCGTGCTGGCGGTCGCTGCCGGTGCGCGCGTGCACGCTGGCGTTGAACGACACGATCACGCGCTCGCGCCTGCCGTCGTAGGGCAGCGCCTGGTGCGCCAGCCACGACGGGAAGACCACCAGCTGCCCGGCCATCGGCGGCACGTCCACGTGCGGTGGCTGCAGGTAGGCATTGCCCAGGTCCGCGTGCGCGCCACCGAGCTGCGCGAACGGCGGGCCGTAGAAGCGCGTGACACCGTGCGCGACGCCGTAGGTCGGGTGGGCAATGCGATCGGCCTCGTCGTCCACCTGCACGACGTAGACGCCCGACCAGGAGCAGTTGCCGTGCGTGTGCACGTCGTGGAAGGCGCCGGCGCGGCTGCACTGGAACCACAGGCCTTCGAGGACCACCGACAGCGCGCGCGGTGCCGGCCCCCAGGCCGCGGCATTGGCCTGGCTCACCGTCTGCTGCAGCGCGCCGACGATGAAGCGCACCAGCGCCTCGCCCTCGGCGGTGCGCAGGCGCTGCAGCAGGTCGTCGTCGCTGGCGAAGAACGGCGCGTCGGCCGGCTCGCCGCGGGCTGCGCACTGGGCCAGGCGCAGCGCGCCGAACATGCGCACCAGGGTAGGGTTGACGGCTTCGGCCTCTGCCCAGCGGTGCACGCCCACCGGCGTGGGCCACAGGCCGTGGAAGCCGGGATCCATCGGGCGCTTCAGCCGGCGGCCACCGCGGCCGGCCAGCGCAGCACGTGGCCGGTCTCGCGGCCGAAGCGCTCCAGGTCGTCGGGTGTGTCGATGTCGACCACGTAGCGGCGCACGTCGGTGGCAAAGGGTGCCACGCGGTCCGGGTGCGCGTCCTGCCACTGGCGAGCCCCGAAGTCCGACCCGCCGGCGAGCACCGCGTCGCGCACGGCGGCGGAGAAGATCACCGGGTTGCCGCGCCGCTCGCCCACGTGCGGCACGACCACGTCGGTGCCTTCGGGCCGTTTCTTCCAGGCGCCGATGAGCGCGGTGATGTCGGCCGCGCCCAGCAGCGGCTGGTCGGCCAGCGCCACCACCACGGCGTCGAGCTTGCCCGTCAGCGCGGCCAGGCCCAGGCGCTGCGACGAGACCTGGCCGGCATCAGGGTCGGGGTTGCGCACCAGCGTCACCGGGAAGTCCTGTACCAGCGGCTCGATGAGGTCGGCATGGTGGCCGGTGACCACCACCACCTCGTCGACCCCGGCGCCCGACAGCGCGACCAGCGTGCGCCGGATCAGCGGCACGCCGCCGAGTTCCAGCAGGCACTTGGGCCGATGGCCCAGGCGCGAGCCGCTGCCCGCGGCCAGCAGCACGGCGCCGATCACCACCCGGCTGTACAGGCCGCCGCCGCCCTTGAGGATGCAACCCATGGTGTGTGCCCGTGCGTCAGCTGCAGCAGCCGCCCTTGCTCTCCGGGATCTGCGGCAGCGGAATGCGTTCCAGCCAGGCGCTCAGCCGGCCCTTGGGGGCGGCCGCGGTCGAGGCTGCGCCATCGCCGAGCTCTGGCGTCGGTGGCGTGGTGGCCGTGCTCGCCCGCCGCGCCGCGACCACCGCCGCCAGCACCGACAGCGCGATCTCCGGCGGCGTCTGCGCGCCGATGGGCTGGCCGGCCGGCGCGACGATGGCGTCCACGGCGGCAGCGTCCTCGCCCGCCTCCTTCAGCGCGGCCTTCAGCACGCCGCCCTTTCGCGCGCTGGCGACGAAGAAGATCTGCTGCGGACGCGACTTCAGCGCCGCGCGCAGGCCCTGCAGATCGCGCCGGCCCTGGGTGGCGACGACGACGAAGGCGCCGGGCGGGATCTGTGCCGTGGCCTCGTCGGTGACGGCCTGCGTCCGCAGTCCCACGTGCGGCGCCAGCGTCGCCAGCGCCTGCGCCAGCGGTGTCTCGCCGATGACCACCAGCTGCGCCACCGGCAGCACCGGGTCGACGAACAGCTCCAGCGTGCCGCCGCTGTGGCAGGCCATGCCGAACTCGAGCACGTCGCCCAGTTCGCGGACCTGGCCTTCCTCGGCCGGGCTGATGCGCAGCAGCCGCGCGCGGCCGTCGGCCAGGGCCTGACGCACGGTCTTCATCACCGCGGGCTGGGCGCAGCCGCCGCCGATCCAGCCGGCGGCGATGCCGTCGGCGGTGACCACGGCCTTGTCGCCGGCCTGCGCCGAGGCCGGCGCCTGCACGCGCAGCACGCTGACGAGGGCAAAGGGCTGCTGCTCGGTCTGCAGCCGGTGGGCAAGCGTGAGCACGTCGGACGTGGACATGGCGGGATCCTCAGGACAGGGTGGCCGCCGCAGCGGCCAGGTCGCGCAGGCTGGCCAGGCGCACGAAGCGCTGCACCAGCGGCCGCGCGGCGCGCATCGCGGCCGAGGCCGGCGGCTGCGGCGACGGGTGGAACCAGGTGACGGTGGCGCCGCGCGCGCGCACGGCGGCCAGTTCGGCGGCCAGCTGCTCCGGTGGGTCGGCGTCGAAGCCGTCGGACAGCACCCACAGCCGCGCACCGCGACCCAGCTGCGCGTGCGCATGCACGCGGTGGAAGTCGTGCAGGCTGGTGGCGATGCGTGTGCCCCCGCCGAAGCCGGCGGTGACGGCGTTGACCTTCTCCTGCACCGCGGCGGAATCGCGCTGCAACAGCGGCGTCACCTCGGCCAGCCGGGTGTGGAAGACGAACACGCGCGCGTTGGCGCCGAGCACGAAGGCGCGCGCGATGCGCAGGAACAGCTGCGCGTGCGTCTCCATCGAGCGGCTGACGTCGACGGCGATGAACAGCTTCGGTGGCTCGCGGCGCGGCCGGCGCCAGGCCGGGCGCAGCGGCAGCCCGCCGGTGGCCAGGCTGGCGCGCAGCGTGCGCCGCAGGTCCAGCCGCGCGCCGCGCGGGTCGTCGCGCCAGCGGCGCGTGAGGCGCTCGCGCACGCGGCGCGCAATACGCTCGGCCAGGGCCTGCAGCAGCGCCAGATCCTGCGGCAGCCATTCGTGCAGCGAGCGGTCGTGCAGCGCCTCGGTGCGGCTGGCGCCGCCCTGGGCGCGCGGTGCGGCGGTGTCGTCGGGCGCGCCTTCTCCCTCGCCGACCGAGGTGTCGCCGGGGCGGGCATCCGGCCGGCTGGCGCCGAGGTTGTCCTGCATCGTCTGCACCAGTTGCCGCAGGTCGCGCGCCGGGCGCGTGCGGCCGCTGGTGCGCACCGTGCCCTTGAGCTTGTCCGGATGCCAGTAGCGCTCGAAGACCTCCGGCCAGCGCCGCCAGTCGCGCGCGTCGTGGCAGGCGATGGCACGCCAGGCGGCTTCAACTTGCCGCGGCCGGTCCACCGGCAGCGCCAGCGCCGCCTGCACCATGGCCTGCTGCTCGGCCACCCCGACCTTCAGGCCGTGCTCGCGCAGCAGGGCGGCGAAGCCGGCGATGCGCTCCAGCGGCTGCGCGACCTGGGCCGTGTCATGCCGCATGCT
Organism: Burkholderiaceae bacterium; assembly: GCA_024235855.1. Taxonomy (GTDB): domain Bacteria; phylum Pseudomonadota; class Gammaproteobacteria; order Burkholderiales; family Burkholderiaceae_C; genus Rubrivivax. Next base: position 174,850 of record JACKLN010000003.1, on the reverse strand, counting down.
TGACCGCCACGCCGGTGTCGCGCCGCCCTTCGAGCACGCGCTGCAGCGATTCGGCGCCGAACTGGAACCGGTCCTCGCGCGTCTTCAGCAGGCAACCCAACGTGTGCGCCAGGCTCGCCGCGTCGTCGGGCAGGGCCTTGAGCTGCAGGCGGTGCAGCGCGCGAACCCAGTCCAGCGTCTCGGCCACGCCCGGTGTCTTGCCCAGGTCCTCGGCCCGCAGGCGCTGCACGAAGGCCACGGCCTGCTCCACCAGCGCCGATTCCGCCTGCGGCAGCGTGGCGCGCACGATGGCGATCTCGCGCGCCAGCGTCGGGTAGTCCAGCCAGTGGTAGAGGCAACGCCGGCGCAGCGCGTCGCTGAGCTCGCGCGTGCCGTTGCTGGTGAGGATGACGTGCGGCACGTGGCGCGCACGCAGCGTGCCGAGTTCGGGCACGGTGATCTGCCAGTCGGCCAGCACCTCGAGCAGGAAGGCCTCGAAGGCCTCGTCGGCGCGGTCGATCTCGTCGATGAGCAGCACCGCCGGGCGCTCGCTGGCGATGGCCTGCAGCAGCGGGCGCTCGAGCAGGTAGTCGCGGGCGAACAGGTCGGCCTCGCGCACCGATTCGGTCTGCGTTTCGTGCAGGCGGATCGCCAGCAGCTGGCGCCCGTAGTTCCATTCGTAGGCAGCCTGTGCCAGGTCCAGGCCCTCGTGGCACTGCAGCCGCACCAGCACGCGCCCTTCGGCAGCCGCCAGCGCCGTGGCCAGCGCGGTCTTGCCGACACCGGCGTCACCCTCCAGCAGCAGGGGGCGCTGCAGTTCGCCGGCCAGCCACAGCGTGGTGGCCAGCGCCTCGTCGGCGATGTAGCCGGCGCCGTGCAGGGCTTCGCGCAGCGCCGTGTCGTTCATCCCGCCTTCTTGCCGCCGAACAGCCCGGCGAACCAGCTCTTGACCATGATCCACAGCAGCGCGAACGGGTTCAGCGCCTTGACCTCGGGCGCCGGGGCGGGCGCAGCGGCAGGCGCCGGTGCAGCGGTCGGCGCCGCTTCGGCCGGGCCAGCCTCCGCGCTGGCCGGCGCAGCCGCGGCCACCGACGCAGCGGCCGTGCGGAAGTTGCCCGCGAACTGCTGCAGCATCGCGTCCGACACCGGCACCAGCAGCCGGCTGCCGAACTGCGCGAGCTTGCCGCTGACGACGATCACGGCCTGGCCGACCAGCACGCTGGAGCCGGCCACCTCGCCGGCCTCCACGTGCGCGGTCAGGTTCATCGACGCCGAGGAACCGGACTTGTCCGCCCCCTTGCCCAGCATCTGCAGCTGCATCGCGGCCGGGTCGAGGCCGAGCACTTCGATGTCGCCGTTGAACACCATCACCGCCGGGCCGACCTTGCTCTTGACCGTGCCCTTGTAGTGCGTGTCGTCCAGCTGCTCGGTGATCTGCGCGCCGGGCATGCAGGCGGCCGTGGCCCGGATGTCGGACAGCACGGCCCAGGCCTGGGCCACGCTGACGCCTTCCAGCGGGTATTTCTTGTCGAGTTTGACTTCCATGAGATCTCTGCGAACGGGGAGGGAAACCGCCGATTAGAGCGCGACCCCGCTGCGCTTCAACTGCTCCCACACCCGATATGAAGTGTGCGGCATGGTCATGTCCGTGACACCCAGGTGGGCAAAGGCGTCCACCACTGCAGCAGTGAAGGTCGGGATCGAGCCCACGTGCGGGCTTTCGGCCACACCCTTGGCGCCGATCGGGTGGTGCGGGCTGGGCGTGACGGTGTGGTCCGTCTCCCACTTCGGCGTCTCCACCGCGGTGGGCAGGAAGTAGTCCATCAGCGTGTTGCCCAGCAGGTTGCCCTGGGCGTCGAACGGCATCTGCTGGCCCATGGCCACCGCGAAGCCTTCGGTCAGGCCGCCGTGGATCTGGCCCTCGATGATCATCGGGTTGATGCGCGTGCCGCAGTCGTCCAGCGCGTAGAAGCGGCGGATCTTGGTCTCGCCGGTGGCGCGGTCGATGTCGACCACGCACAGGTAGATGCCGAAGGGGTAGGTGAAGTTGGGCGGGTCGTAGTAGTGCACCGCCTCCAGGCCCATCTCCATGCCCGGCGGCACGTTGTTGTAGGCGGCCCAGCAGATGTCCTTCATGGTCTTGTGGCGCGCCGGGTCGCCCTTGACGGCGAAGCGGTCCACCTCCCAGTCGAGGTCGTCCTCGCCCACCTCCAGCAGGTGTGCGGCGATCTTGCGTGCCTTGGCATGGATCTTCCGCGCCGCCAGCGCGATGGCCGCGCCGGCCACCGGCGTGCTGCGGCTGCCGTAGGTGCCCAGGCCGTAGGGCGCGGTGCTGGTGTCGCCTTCCTCGACCTGGATCACCTCCGACGGAATGCCGAGTTCGGTGGCGATGATCTGCGCGTAGGTGGTCTGGTGGCCCTGGCCCTGCGTGATGGTGCCCATGCGCGCGATGGCGCTGCCCGTGGGATGCACGCGGATCTCGCAGCTGTCGAACATACCCACGCCGAGGATGTCGCACATCTTGCTCGGGCCGGCGCCGACGACCTCCGTGAAGGTGACCAGGCCGATGCCCATCAGCGTGGGGCTGGTGGGGTCGGCGCGCTTGGCGGCCTGCTCGGCGCGCAGGGCCTTGTAGTCGACCGCGTTCAGCACCTTGTCCAGCGCGGTGTGGTAGTCGCCACTGTCGTACTCGAAGCCGAAGGCGCTCCTGTACGGGAACTGCTCCTTGCGGATGAAGTTCTTGCGCCGGATCTCGGCCTTGTCCATGCCCAGCTTCTGCGCCAGCACGTCCACCATGCGCTCGATGAGGTACACGGCCTCGGTCACACGGAAGCTGCAGCGGTAGGCCACGCCGCCCGGCGCCTTGTTGGTGTAGACGCCCTTGACGCTGGCATGCGCCGCAGGGATGTCGTAGCTGCCGCTGCAGATGTGGAACAGGCCGGCCGGGAACTTGGTGGGATCGGCACAGGCGTCGAAGGCGCCGTGATCGGCCACCACGTTCACGCGCAGGCCGGTGATCTTCCCGTCGGCGGTGGCGGCCAGTTCGCCGTCCATGTGGTAGTCGCGGGCGAAGGCGGTGGAGCTGATGTTCTCCACCCGGTCCTCGATCCACTTCACCGGCTTGCCCAGCACGATGCTGGCCGCGATGGCGCACACGTAGCCCGGATACACGCCCACCTTGTTGCCGAAGCCACCGCCGATGTCGGGGCTGACGATGCGCACCTTGCTTTCGGGAATGCCCGACAGCAGGCTGACCACGGTGCGCACCACGTGCGGCGCCTGGCTGGTCATGTAGGTGGTGAGTTCGCCCCGCACCGGGTCGAAGCTGGCCACGCAGCCGCAGGTCTCCAGCGGGCAGGGGTGCACGCGCGGGTAGAAGAGGTGCTGGCTGACCTTCACCGGCGCGGCGTCGAACGCGGCATCGGCCGCGGCCTTGTCGCCGGCATCCCAGGTGAAGATGTGGTTGTGGTGGTCGCGCCTGCCGTGCGCACCCTCGGTCTTGCCGGCGAGGTCCTCGCGCAGCACCGGTGCGTCGGACTTCAACGCCTCGTAGGGGTCGATGACGACGGGCAGTTCCTCGTACTCGACCTGCACCGCCTCGACGCCATCGGCGGCGGCGTAGCGGTCGGTGGCGATGACGACGGCCACCTCCTGCATCTGGAAGTGCACCTTCTCGTCCGCCAGCACGGCGGCCACGTCGCCGGCCAGCGTCGGCATCCAGTGAAGCTTGAAGGGCTTGAGGTCGTCGGCGGTCAGCACCGCCAGCACGCCGGGCACCTTCAGCGCCTCGGACTTGTCGATGCCCTTGATGCGCGCATGCGCGAAGGGGCTGCGCACGATGTCCATGTGCAGCATGCCGGGCATCTTGATGTCGTCGACATAGTTGCCCTTGCCCTGGATGAAGCGGGCATCCTCCTTGCGCAGGCGGCTGTCGCCCAGGCCCTGCAGGGCGGCCATGCGTTCGGCGGCTTTGGGTTCCGGCGCGTTCATGCCGCCTCCTTCTGAGCTTCTTGCAGCTTGGCAGCGGCGTACTGCACCGCCTTGACGATGTTCTGGTACCCGGTGCAGCGGCACAGGTTGCCGCTCATGCCGGTGCGGATCTCCTCCTCGGTGGGGTTCGGGTTCTCCTGCAGGAAGCGGTAGGCGCGCATCAGCATGCCGGGGGTGCAGAAGCCGCACTGCAGGCCGTGCTCCTTGTAGAAGCCCTCCTGCACCGCGTGCAGCACGCCGCCCTGGGCGAGGCCCTCGACGGTGAGCACCTCCGAGCCTTCGCACTGCACGGCCAGGTGGGTGCAGCTCTTGACGCTCTTGCCGTCGATGTCCACGGTGCAGGCGCCGCAGTGGCTGGTCTCGCAGCCGATGTGGGCGCCGGTGAGGTGGCAGTCCTCGCGCAGGAAGTGCACGAGCAGCGTGCGCGGCTCGACGGCCTTTTCCACCGTCTGCCCGTTGACCGTGCAGGTCAGCAGTTTCTTCGCCATGGTGTGTCTCTCCTCCGTGTGTTCAGGCGCAGCGCGCCGCGGCCTGGCGGATCGCGCGCTGCAGCATCTGGCCGGCCATCGCGCGCTTGTAGTCCACGCTGCCGCGCAGGTCCTCGGCGGGGTCGCAGGCGGCCATGGCGGCCTGGGCGGCGGCGGCGATGGTGGCGTCGCTCAGCGGTTGGCCCTTCAGCGCATCCTCGGCGGTGGTGGCGCGCAAGGCCGTCGGCGCGACGTTGGTCAGGCCGATGCGGACGTGGCTGACGACACCGCCGTCCAGGCGCATCACGACGGCCGCGCCGGCGGTGGCCCAGTCGCCGGTCTTGCGCTTGAGCTTGGTGTAGGCGTAGCCGGTCTTCGGCGCGAAGGCCGGCACGCGGATCTCGGTGAGGATCTCGTCGTCGGCGAGCGCCGTCATGTAGGTGCCGAGGTAGAAGTCGTCGGCCTTCACGCTGCGCTTGCCGTTCGGGCCCTGCAGCACGAACGTCGCGTCCAGCGCCAGGCTGAGCGCCGGGTGGTCGTTGGCCGGGTCGCCGTGGGCGATGTCGCCGCCGATGGTGCCGCGGTTGCGCACCTGGGGGTCGGCGATCAGCTTCACTGCCTCGCACAGCAGCGGCACACGGGCCTGCAGCACCTTGGATGCGATGAGGTCGTTCTCCACCGTCATCGCGCCGATGCAGACGGTGCCGCCGTCTTCGCAGATGCCGCGCAGCTCGGCGATGCGGTTCAGGTCGATCAGGTGGCCCGGCTGCGCGAAGCGCAGCTTCATCATCGGCAGCAGGCTGTGGCCGCCGGCCAGCAGCTTGGCGTCGCTGCCCAGGCTGCCGAGCAGACCGATGGCCTCGCCCACGGAATGCGGGGCGTGGTATTCGAAGGCGGGTGGGATCATCGTCGTCTCCGGCACAGATTCGGGATGAAGACCATTCTTCGGCGTGACGCCGAATCGTGCATGCGGCGGTGCACAAGGCAATGCCGGCATGCACCTGCACGAACGACGGCTGTGGCGCACGAGTGGCGCCTGCGCCGCACGAAGCCGAACCAGCCGCGCCGGCGCGCTTCAGGGCCCCGGGAAAGTCCTGATCAGGAAGAACCCGGACGCGTCGCGATGTCGGCCAGGCCCAGGCGCTGCAGCAGCCCGGGCGCGCTGCTGCGCGAGACCGGCACGCGTTCGTCGTCGCCGCGCAGACGCACCATCAGCCGGCCGTCCTGCCGCTCCAGTTCCTGCACCGCACCCAGGTTCACGATGTGGCTGCGGTGCACGCGCAGGAACAGCGCCGGGTCCAGCCGGGCCTCGAGGTCACCGATGCTCAGGTTGCAGAAGCGGCGGCCGGCGCCGGTGACGATGTGCGTGTAGTGGCCTTCGGAGTGCAGTCGCAGCACCTGCTCGGCGTCCACGAACACGATCTGCTGCCCCTGCACGCTGGGGATCTTGTGCAGGCGGCGGCGTTCCTCGCGCGGGGCATCCGCCGGCATCTCGGCCGCGACGAATTCGGTGATGTCGTAGAACACCAGTGTGTAGCCGGTGGTGGTGCCCAGGCCATCGGACATGCGGCTGACATTGATCAGCAGCACTCGTTCCGGGATGTTGATGATCATCGTCATCGGCGGCGGGCTGGCCACCGGGCACACGGCCGCCTGGTCGAGCAGGAACTCCACCTTGGGGCGCGAGCGTTCCGGGTGGAAGTCCAGCACCATGCGGCTGAAGGGCTGCTTTTCCTCCACTGGCAGCACCTGGCGGGCAAACGCGTTCATGTCGGTGACCTGCCGGTCGGCATCCAGACGGACGATGCCGACGTCGAAGCGTTCCAGCAGGTACAGGGGCGACAGGTTCACGCGGGTGATTGGACCACGTCAGCGCAAAGGCTTGATGGGCTTCAGCCCGCTTGCGTAGCGCTCCTTCAGCGGCTTGTGGCCCAGCGGCGGCAGGTCCACCAGCGTCTCCGGCACGTCGTGGTCGGGCAGGCGGTCCAGCAGGTCGCGGATCAGTGTCAGCCGGCCGCGCCGCTGATCGTTGAAGTCGACCAGCGTCCACGGGGCGTGCCTGGTGTGCGTGGCCTTGAGCATGCGGGCGCGGGCCTCGCCATAGTCGGCGTACCGCTCGCGGGCCTTGACGTCGATGGGCGAGAGCTTCCAGCGCTTCAGCGGGTCCTGCTGGCGTTCGGCGAAGCGCTCCTCCTGCTGCGCCTGGTCCACCGTGAGCCAATACTTGAAGAGCAGGATGCCGTCGTCCACCAGCAGCTTCTCGAACACCGGCGCCTGCTTGAGGAACGCCGTGGTCTCGTCGGCGGTGCAGAAGCCCATCACCGGCTCGACGCCGGCGCGGTTGTACCAGCTGCGGTCGAAGAGCACGATCTCGCCGGCGGCCGGCAGGTGCGACACGTAGCGCTGGAAGTACCACTGGGTCTTCTCGCGGTCGCTGGGCTTGGGCAGGGCCACGGTGTGGCATTGGCGCGGGTTCAGCGTGTCGGCGATGGCGGAGATGACCCCGCCTTTGCCGGCGGTGTCACGGCCCTCGACGACGACCACCAGCCGCCGACCGGTGTGCTGCAGCCAGCGCGCCATGTCGTTGAGCTCGAGCTCCATGGCGCCGAGCTTCTCGTAGTACTCGGCCTTGCCGAGCTTGCCGTTCGTCTTCTTGCTCATGCGAAGAGTCCCTCGTGGGTTTGGCGCAACTCGCGCTTGAGCAGCTTGCCGCTGGGGTTCTTGGGCAGCGCGGCGGCGAACAACACGCGCTTGGGGGCCTTGAAGCCGGCGAGGTGCGTCTGGCAATGCGCCAGCACCGCGGCCTCGTCGAGCGTGGCACCGGGTTTGGCCACGACGATGGCGGTCACGGCCTCGACCCAGGTGGGGTGCGGCAGGCCGACCACCGCCACTTCGCTGACGCCGTCGAGCCGGTAGATGCACTCCTCCACCTCGCGGCTGGCGACGTTCTCGCCGCCGGTCTTGATCATGTCCTTCTTGCGGTCGACGACGGTGATGAAGCCCTCGTCGTCGATGGTGGCCAGGTCGCCGCTGTGGAACCAGCCGCCGGCAAAGGCAGCTGCGGTGCGCTCGTCGTCGTGGAAGTAGCCGCTGAGGAGCTGAGGGCTGCGGTGCACGATCTCGCCGATCTCGCCGGGCCTGACGTCCTGCATCGCGTCGTCGACCACCCGGGTCTCGACGTTGAGCACGGCGCGGCCGCAGGAACCGGGCTTGCGGAGCTGGTCGTCCGGGCCGAGCATCGTGGCCAGCGGGGCGATCTCGGTCTGGCCGTACAGGTTCCACAGCCGCAGGCCAGGGATGCGCTGGAGGATCTCCTGCATCACGGCCACCGGCATGATGCTGGCCCCGTAGTAGCCCTTCTTCAGGCTGGACAAGTCGGTGGCGTCGAAGGCGGGCGAGCGCAGCAGCGCGATCCACACCGTGGGCGGCGCGAAGAAGCTGCTGATGCGGTGCTTCTGGATCAGCGACAGCAGGTGCTCCGCCACCGGCTTGCCGGTGATGACGTTGCTGCAGCCGACGTAGATGGCCGGGCCGAAGAACACGTCGAGCTGCGCACAGTGGTACAGCGGCAGGGCGTGCAGCATCAGGTCGCTGCCCTCGATGCCGGCGTCGACGACACAGCTGACGTACTGCCAGAGCACGGCGTCGTGCGTGAGCATCGCGCCTTTGGGCAGGCTCTCGGTGCCACTGGTGTAGACGATCTGCGCCAGGTCCTCGCCCTTCAATGCAGCGCTGGGCGGTGCATCGGTGCAGGCGGCCAGGTCGCGGAAGTCGAGCATGTCGGCTTCCGGCGCCGACGGGTCTTCGGCCGGCAGCCACAGCAGGCGCTCGACGGCCGTGTCCTGCGCCGCTGCGGCACGCGCCAGCGGGGCCAGGCCGCTGTCGGTGGCCAGCAGGCGCGCGCCGGCATGGCGCAGGATGTAGGCCGCCTCGTCGGCCTTGAGCATGAAGTTGATCGGCACCAGCACCGCGCCCAGGCGCGCAAGCGCGAAGCGCATGGCGGCGAAGGCATGCGAGTTGCGCGCCAGGATGGCCACGCGATCGCCGCGCGCGATGCCCTGGGCGGCGAGGCCCGCCGCGAGTCGGTCACACAGTGCGTCGAACTCCGCGTAGGTCCATCGCACGTCGCCGCAGGCGATGGCGGGCTTGTGGGGGTGTCGGGCGGCGCTGCGGTGCAGCAGGTCGCCGATCGTGTGGCGGCGGATGAGCGAGGTTTCCATGCGCCCAGCCTAGCGCCGGCCGGCGCTGGAAAACAGACGGGGCCGACCCGCATGCGCGGTGTCGGCCCCGTCCGTGGGTTCGATTGCGGTGGCGCGCTTACTTCTTGCGCAACTTGGCAATGGCCGCGATCTGCGCCGCCATCGCGGCGAACTCGCTCTGCGCCTTGGCGAAGTCGATGTCGCTCTTCGCGTTCTTCATCGCTTCCTCGGCCAGCTTCTTGGCCTCGGTGGCCTTGGCCTCGTCGAGGTCGTGGCCGCGGATCGCGGTGTCGGCGAGCACGGTGACCGTGCCCGGCTGGACCTCTAGGATGCCGCCGGCGACGAAGACGAACTCCTCCTCGCCGTTGTCGGCACGCTCGATGCGCACCGCGCCGGGCTTGATGCGGGTGATCAGCGGCGTGTGGCGCGGCAGGATGCCGAGCTCGCCGTTCTCGCCCGGCAGCGCGACGAACTTGGCCAGGCCGGAGAAGATGTTCTCCTCCGCGCTGACCACGTCGACCTGGATGGTTGCCATCGCTGTTCCTTGTTTCGTGGAAGAAGGTGCAAGAAGCAAGCAGACGGTGTCCGGGCTAGGCGCCGCGCGGAAGCGGACTCATGTCCGCTGAGCACGGCAACGACGCCCGGGCGCCGTGTGCGCCGCTTATTGCAGCTTCTTCGCCTTTTCGAAGGCCTCGTCGATCGTCCCGACCATGTAGAAGGCCTGCTCCGGCAGGTGGTCGCACTCGCCATTGACGATCATCTTGAAGCCGCGGATGGTTTCCTTCAGCGGCACGTACTTGCCCGGGCTGCCGGTGAACACCTCGGCCACGTGGAACGGCTGCGACAGGAAACGCTGCATCTTGCGCGCGCGGGCCACGGCCAGCTTGTCCTCGGGCGACAGTTCGTCCATGCCCAGGATCGCGATGATGTCGCGCAGTTCCTTGTAGCGCTGCAGCGTGCCCTGCACGGCGCGGGTGACGCCGTAGTGCTCCTCGCCGACCACGTTGGGGTCGATCTGGCGGCTGGTGGAGTCCAGCGGGTCCACGGCGGGGTAGATGCCGAGCGCAGCGATGTCGCGCGACAGCACCACGGTGGCGTCCAGGTGGGCGAAGGTGGTGGCCGGCGACGGGTCGGTCAGGTCGTCCGCGGGCACGTACACGGCCTGGATCGAGGTGATCGAGCCGACCTTGGTGGACGTGATGCGCTCCTGCAGCTTGCCCATCTCCTCGGCCAGCGTCGGCTGGTAGCCCACCGCCGACGGCATCCGGCCCAGCAGCGCGGACACCTCGGTGCCGGCCAGCGTGTAGCGGTAGATGTTGTCGACGAAGAAGAGCACGTCACGGCCTTCGTCGCGGAACGACTCGGCGATGGTCAGGCCGGTCAGCGCCACGCGCAGACGGTTTCCCGGGGGCTCGTTCATCTGGCCGTAGACCATGGCCACCTTGGACTGGCTCAGGTCCTCCTGCACCACGACCTTCGAATCACTCATCTCGTGATAGAAGTCGTTGCCCTCACGGGTGCGCTCACCCACGCCGGCGAACACGGACAGACCCGAGTGCGCCTTCGCGATGTTGTTGATGAGCTCCATCATGTTCACGGTCTTGCCCACGCCGGCGCCGCCGAACAGACCCACCTTGCCGCCCTTGGCGAACGGGCAGATCAGGTCGATCACCTTGATGCCGGTCTCGAGCAGTTCGGTCGAGGGGCTCAGCTCGTCGTAGGTGGGGGCCTTGCGGTGGATCGAGGCCGTCAGCTCGGTGCTGACCGGGCCGCGCTCGTCGATCGGGTTGCCCAACACGTCCATGATGCGGCCCAGCGTGGCCTTGCCCACCGGCACCGTGATCGGTGCGCCGGTGTTGCTGACCATCAGGCCGCGGCGCAGGCCGTCGGACGAACCCAGCGCGATGGTGCGCACGATGCCGTCGCCGAGCTGCTGCTGGACTTCCAGCGTCAGGGCCGAACCTTCGAGCTTCAGCGCGTCATACACGCGGGGCATCTGGTCGCGCGGGAACTCGACGTCCACCACGGCGCCGATGCACTGGACGATCTTGCCTTGTGCCATTTTGGGATCCTTCAGACTGAATTCGGTAAAGACGACGTGGCGGCGATCAGCCGCTGATGGCGGCCGCGCCGCTGACGATCTCGGAGAGTTCCTTCGTGATCGCGGCCTGACGCGTCTTGTTGTAGATGAGCTTCATCTCGGCGATCAGGTTGCCGGCGTTGTCGGTGGCGGCCTTCATCGCGACCATGCGCGCCGACTGTTCCGACGCCATGTTCTCGGCCACCGCCTGGTAGACCAGGGCCTCGATGTAGCGCGTCAGCAGCTCGTCGATGACGGTGGGCGCGTCCGGCTCGTAGATGTAGTCCCAGCCGTACTGTGACTTCTCCGCTTCCGTCTGCTCGAGACGCGCTGCCGACAGCGGCAGCAGCGGCTCGACCATCGGCTCCTGCCGCATCGTGTTGATGAAGTTGGTGTAGCAGAGGTAGACCGCGTCCAGCTCGCCGGCCACGAAGGCGTCCAGCATCACCTTGACCGGGCCGATCAGCTTCTCCAGCTGCGGCGTGTCGCCGAGCTGCACCGCGTGGCTGACCACCGGCACGCCGATGCGGTTGCAGAAGTTGAAGCCCTTGTTGCCGATGGCCACCGCCTGCACCGAGCCGCCGCCGTCCTGCACTTCGCGCATCTTGTTGGTCAGCGCACGCAGCACGTTGGTGTTCAGGCCGCCGCAGAGGCCCTTGTCGGTGGTCACCAGGATGAAGCCGACCTTCTTCGCGTCGCCCGCCTGCCGCATGTACGGCGAACGGTACTCCGGGTTGGCCTGCGCCAGGTTGGCCGTGATGTTGCGGATCTTGTCGGCGTACGGGCGCGCGGAGCGCATGCGCTCCTGCGCCTTGCGCATCTTCGATGCCGCGACCATCTCCATGGCCTTCGTGATCTTCTTCGTGTTCTCGAAGGACTTGATCTTGCCGCGGATCTCTTTTCCGACCGCCATGACGTTGCTCCTTGTCTAGGCGTGCGGGATCAGGCGAACGACTTCTTGAACGCGGTGATCGCAGCGGCGAGTTCTTCCTCGGCGGCCTTGTCCATGGCCTTGTCGCTCTCCAGCTTCTGCAGCAGGGCGGCGTGGCTGGACTTCAGGTGCTGGTGCAGGCCGTGCTCGAACGGGAGCACCTGCTTGACGTCGATGTCGTCCAGGTAGCCCTTGTTCACCGCGTACAGCGTGGCAGCCATCAGGCTGATGGGCAGCGGGCTGTACTGGGCCTGCTTGAGCAGTTCGGTCACGCGCGCACCGCGGTCCAGCTGCTTCTTGGTGCTGGCGTCGAGGTCTGACGCAAACTGCGCGAAGGCGGCCAGTTCCCGGTACTGCGCCAGGTCGGTACGGATGCCGCCCGACAGGCTCTTGATCAGCTTGGTCTGCGCCGCACCACCCACCCGCGACACCGAGATGCCGGCGTTGATGGCGGGGCGGATGCCGCTGTTGAACAGGCTGGTCTCCAGGAAGATCTGGCCGTCGGTGATCGAGATCACGTTGGTCGGCACGAACGCGGACACGTCGCCGGCCTGCGTCTCGATGATCGGCAGCGCGGTCAGCGAACCGGTCTTGCCCTTGACCTCACCCTTGGTGAAAGCCTCGACGTAGTCGGCGTTCACGCGCGCGGCACGCTCCAGCAGACGGCTGTGGAGATAGAACACGTCGCCGGGGAAGGCCTCGCGGCCCGGCGGGCGGCGCAGCAACAGCGAGACCTGGCGGTAGGCGACGGCCTGCTTGGACAGGTCGTCGTAGATGATCAGCGCGTCCTGGCCACGGTCACGGAAGTACTCGCCCATCGTGCAGCCGGAGTAGGCGGCGACGTACTGCATCGCGGCCGATTCCGACGCCGACGCGGCGACGACGATGGTGTAGTCCATCGCACCGTGCTGCTCCAGCGCCCGCACCACGTTCTTGATCGAGCTGGCCTTCTGCCCGATCGCGACGTAGATGCAGGTCATGTTCTGACCCTTCTGGTTGATGATCGCGTCGATCGCCACCGCGGTCTTGCCGGTCTGGCGGTCGCCGATGATCAGCTCGCGCTGGCCACGGCCGATCGGCACCATCGAGTCGATCGACTTCAGGCCGGTCTGCACCGGCTGGTCCACCGACTGGCGCGCGATCACGCCCGGGGCGACCTTCTCGATGACGTCCGTCATCTTGGCGTTGACCGGGCCCTTGCCGTCGATCGGCTGGCCCAGGGCGTTGACGACGCGACCGACGAGTTCGGGGCCGACGGGCACTTCCAGGATGCGGCCCGTGCACTTGACGGTGTCGCCTTCGGAGATGTGCTCGTACTCGCCCAGGATCACCGCGCCGACGGAGTCGCGCTCGAGGTTCAGCGCCAGGCCGTAGGTGGCGGCACCGTCCTTGGTGGCGGGGAACTCCAGCATTTCGCCGGCCATCACGTCCGACAGGCCGTGGATGCGGCAGATGCCGTCGGTCACCGAGACGACCGTGCCCTGGTTCTTGATGTCGGCCGACGCCGCAAGGCCTTCGATGCGGCTCTTGATCAGCTCGGAAATCTCAGCGGGATTGAGTTGCATGGGGTTCTCCTGGGGTCACGCGGTGAGCGCGACCCGCATCTGTTCCAGACGGGCCTTCACGGAGGTGTCGAGCACTTCGTCGCCGACCACCGCACGGATGCCACCGATCAATTCGGGCTTGACCTCGACGCTCGCGTTGAGCTTGCGGCCGAAGCGCTTCTCCAGCGACGCGACGACGTCGGCCAGCTGCGCACCATCGATCTCGAAGGCGCTCTCGATCAACGCGTCGGACACGCCGCCAGTGGCGTTCACCAGCGCGTGGTGCTGCGACACGATCTCCGGCAGGGCGTCCAGCCGGCCGTTGTCGAGCACGACCTTCAGCAGGTTCTGCACCGCGTCGGCGAGCACGATGCCCTTGCGACCCAGCACGTCGGCGATCACGTTGAAGACCAGGCTCGCGCCAACCTTCGGGTTGTCGGCGAACTGGCGCAGCTCGGCGTCGGCGGCCACCTCGGCCAGCGCCTGCAGCTGGCTGCCGAGCGTGGCGGCGTCGGTGCCCGTCGAGGCCTTGAACAGGGCCTCGGCGTAGGGGCGGGCGATGGTGGCGAGCTCGGCCATGATCAGAGCTCCGTCTTCAGACGGTTCAGCAGATCGGCGTGCACGGCCGGGTTCACCTCGCGCTTGAGGATCGCCTCGGCGCCCTTGACGGCCAGGCCGGCGACCTGCTCGCGCAGCGCTTCGCGGGCCTTGACCGACTCCTGCTCGGCTTCCGCACGCGCAGCGGCGACGATCTTGGCGCCTTCGTCGTTGGCGCGCGCCTTGGCCTCCTCGACCATCTGCTGCGCCAGGCGCTCGGCGTCGGCCAGGCGCTTCTGGGCGTCGTCGCGCGCCGCGGCGAGCTGCTGCTCCACGCGGGCGTTGGCGGCGGCCAGGTCGGCCTTGGCCTTGTCGGCCGCCGACAGGCCGTCGGCGATCTTCTTGGCGCGTTCGTCCAGGGCTGCCGTGATCGGCGGCCAGACGTACTTCATCGTGAACCAGACCAGGATCGCGAACACGATCATCTGGACGATGAGGGTGGCGTTGATGCTCACGTCTCGTACCTCGTCATGGGGTGATCAGGGGCGTGCCGGTGGCAGCACCCCATGGACCGCCGGAACACCCGGCGGGCCTGCCAGCGCCGAATTACTTCGGCAGGTTGGCGATCTGGCCCAGGAAGGGGTTGGCGGTGGCGAACCACAGCGCGATACCGGTGCCGATGATGAAGGCCGCGTCGATCAGGCCGGCGAGCAGGAACATCTTGGTCTGCAGTTCGCCCATCAGCTCGGGCTGGCGCGCGGCCGACTCGAGGTACTTGCTGCCCATGATGCCGATGCCGATGCAGGCGCCGATGGCACCCAGACCGATGATCAGGCCGGCGGCCAGGGCGACAAAGCTGATGACTTCCATGGAATGCTCCTCAGGGGACAGTGAGTTGGAAAGGGAAGGGGAAAGGAAAGCGGGATCAGTGCGCGTCGTGGGCCTGGCCGACGTAGACGAGCGTCAGCATCATGAACACGAAGGCCTGCAGGGTGATGATCAGGATGTGGAAGATGGCCCAGGCGGTGCCGGCGATCACGTGGCCGATGGCCAGCGGGATGCCCACCGCGGTGAAGAAGGCGCCACCCATCAGCGCGATCAGCATGAAGATCAGTTCGCCGGCGTACATGTTGCCGAACAGCCGCATGCCGTGCGAGACGGTCTTGGCCACGAACTCGATGATCTGCATCAGGAAGTTGAACGGCCACAGCAGGAAGTGGCTGCCGAACGGGGCCGAGAACAGCTCGTGGACCCAGCCGCCGGCGCCCTTGATCTTGATGTTGTAGTAGATGCAGATCAGCAGCACCGTGACCGACAGCGCCATCGTGATCGACAGGTCGGCGGTGGGCACCACGCGCATGTAGTCCGGTGCGCCCATGGCCGGGCCGGCCACGTGCCAGATCGACGGGATCAGGTCGACCGGGATCAGGTCCATCGCGTTCATCAGGAAGATCCAGATGAACACCGTCAGCGCCAGCGGGGCCACGGCCTTGCGGCTCTCGGCGTTGTGCACGATGCCCTTGGCCTGGCTGTCGACCATCTCGACCAGCGACTCCACCGCTGCCTGCATGCGCCCCGGCACGCCCGAGTGCACGCGCTTGGCCACGCTGCGCAGGAACCACAGGCCGATCACGCCGGTGACGATGGACCAGAACAGCGAGTCGACGTTCAGCGTCCAGAAGCCGGAGCCCACCTGCAGATGCTGCAGGTGGTGAATGATGTATTCACCAGCGGTGGGGGCGTGACCTTCGGCTGCCATGTGCTCGTTCCCGTCCGTGTTCGCTTCTTCTTCAGCGGCCGCGCCACAGGAGCGCGACCCAGTACACCTTCATGCACAGCACCAGACCCGCCAGCAGGGCTGGCCAGCTCAGGGGCTGCACGAGTTTCGGCGCCAGCATGAGCATGGCGATCGAAACCGCGATTTTGACCACCTCCCACAACATGAAACTGACGGCACTGGCGCCGGGCGACACGCTGGACAGGCGGCTGGTCATGCCACGCGCCATCAGGGCACCCGGCACCACCACCGTGGCCGCCCCATACAGCAGCGACCACGCCACAACACTGCTGCCGAAGACCAGCCCCGCAAGGCCGGCCACCAGCACGCCGACGAGGACCTGCACCGCAATGACCCGCCACGGACTGAGTGGCGGCTCCTTGGCACGCAGGGCCCGCGCTTCTTCCCGCGTCAACGGGCGGAAGGCCGGCGCTGCCGAATCGTCGCTCTCGTCAACCCAGGGATCGGGGCGACCGTTGAGGGGTCGCGTGCGGTCCGGCATGAGTCAGGTCGTGGGCGCGATCAGCAAAGCCTGTGGATTATAGGGGAGAACCCGGCCACTTCCGGGGATACCTTGATCCAGGTCGGGTATCGAGCCGCCGGGCCGCCCCCTGCGATGAAAGGTAGCGTGTCGATCAACGACACTTGCAGGTTGCGCGCCGCGTCGGCCGCCTTCGTCGCGACGCGGAACTCCATCGTCCCTGCCTGCTCCCTATTGCGATGCGCCTGCCCTTGCGCCTTGCCGCGCTGCTCTCCTTCTGCATTCCGCTGCTGACGCCCGCTGCCGTGGCGGCGCAAGGTGCCGTCGTGACGACGCCCCAGGTGCGTGCCGAACTCGTGGCCCACGCCCCGGACGGCGTGGCACCCGGCAAGCCGGTGCAGCTGGCGCTGCGCATCGAACACCAGCCGCACTGGCACACCTACTGGAAGAACCCCGGCGATTCCGGCCTGCCGACGAACCTGACCTGGACGCTGCCCGGCGGGGTGCAGGCCGGCGACGTGCAATGGCCCACGCCGAAGAAGCTGCCGCTGGGCCCGCTGGTGAACTTCGGCTACGAGGACGTGCTGCTGCTGCCGGTGGCGCTGCAGCTGCCGGCGGACTTCAAGGCACCGACGGTGGACGTCAAGCTGGCCGCGGAATGGCTGGTCTGCAAGGACGTCTGCATTCCCGAATCCGGCGAGTTCGCCCTGTCGCTGCCCACCGGCGCCCCGGCCGTGGCGCATGCCGACGACTTCGCCAACCTGCGCGACACGCTGCCGGTGGCCGTGCCCGGCGCCCAGGGCCGCGCCGAGGTGCGCAGCGACGCCCGCGGCCAGACGCTGGTGGTCAGCGTCGACGGCCTGCCCACGGCGTGGCAGGGGCGCGAGGTCGCCTTCTTCCCGGAGACCGTCGGCGTGATCCTGAACGCCGCCAAGCCGGTGGAGCGCTGGGAAGGCGGGCGCTGGACGGCCGAGGTACCGCTGGACCCGCAGCGCAGCGACAGCCCCGAGCTCATCCCCGCCGTGCTGGTGGCGCGCGGCGATCTCGCCGGCGCGCAGGTGGCGGTGGCCGTGGCCGGGCCCTGGCCGGCGGTGGGCGCGGCGCCGACGTCGCCACACGTCGAGGCCGCCGCCAACGTGTCACCCGTGGCGCCGCCGGAGTCGTCGCCGCTGGGCCTGCCGCTGGCCATCGCCTTCGCCGTCGTCGGTGGCCTGCTGCTGAACCTGATGCCCTGCGTCTTCCCGGTGCTGTCGCTGAAGGTGCTGGGCTTCACCCACCATGCGCACGACCGCGGCCGGCTGCTCGCCGGCGGCCTGGCCTACACGGCGGGCGTGGTGCTGTCGTTCGTGGCCCTGGCGGCGCTGCTGATCGCCCTGCGCGCCGGGGGCGAGCAGCTGGGCTGGGGCTTCCAGCTGCAGTCGCCGCCGGTGGTGGCGGTGCTCGCGGCGCTGTTCACGCTGATCGGCCTGAACCTGCTGGGCGTGTTCGAGGTCGGCAGCATGCTGCCGGACCGCGTGGCCACGGCACAGGCCCGGCATCCGCTGGTCGATTCGGCCCTCACCGGCGTGCTGGCCGTGGCCGTGGCCGCGCCGTGCACGGCGCCGTTCATGGGCGCCTCGCTGGGCTTCGCACTCACGCTGCCCGCGGTGCAGGCGCTGGTGGTGTTCGCCGCGCTGGGCCTGGGCATGGCCCTGCCGTATCTGGCCGCCAGCGCCTTCCCGGCGGTGGCGCGCCTGCTGCCCCGCCCCGGCGCCTGGATGGCCACCTTCAAGACGCTGATGGCCTTTCCGATGTTCGGCACCGTGGTCTGGCTGGTCTGGGTGCTGGGGCACCAGACCGGCATCGACGGCGCCGCGGCCCTGCTGGGCACGCTGGTGGCGCTGGCCTTCCTGGCCTGGGCGCTGGGCTCGCCGGCCAACTCCGCACGCGTCAAGCGCGTGTGGGGCACGGTGGGCGTGCTGCTGCTGGGCCTGACGCTGGCCTGGGCCGGCCCGGCGTTGCGGCAGGAGGCGGTGGCCGCCAACGCCACCGGCACCGTGGCCGACGGCTGGGAGGCCTGGTCGCCCGAGCGCGTGGCCGAGGCCCATGCGCAGGGCCAGGCGGTGTTCGTGGACTTCACCGCCGCCTGGTGCGTGACCTGCCAGTACAACAAGCGCACGACGCTGGCCGACGCGGCCGTGAAGGCCGCCTTCGCCGCCAAGGGCGTGCGCCTGATGCGCGCCGACTGGACCCGCCGCGACGCCACCATCACCGCCGAACTCACGCGCCTGGGCCGCAGCGGCGTGCCGGTGTACGCGCTGTACCGGCCGGGGAACCCGGCGCCTCAACTGCTGTCGGAAATCCTCAGTGTCGGCGAGGTCACCGGGGCCTTGGCGACACTGTGAGCCTCTCGCTCGCCCGCCATCCGCCTGCAAGGAGTGCCCGATGAAGCCCCTGTTCCACGCTCTGACGCTGGCCGCTGCCGCGGCCTTTGCCATGCCCGCGCTGGCCAGCGCCACCGTCGGCCAGCCGGCGCCGGCCTTCAGCGCCACCGACACCAGCGGCCGCACCGTGAACCTGGCCGACTTCAAGGGCAAGCACGTGGTGCTGGAATGGGTGAACCCCGGCTGCCCCTACGTGCGCAAGCACTACGGCGCGCAGAACATGCAGGCCACGCAGAAGGCGGCGACGACGCAGGGCGCCGTCTGGCTGACGGTGAACTCCACCACGCCCGACCACGGCGACTACCTGGCCCCGGCGAAGCTGGCGGCCTGGATGAAGGAGCAGGGCGCGGCCGCCACTGCGACGCTGATGGACGAGGACGGCAAGGTCGGCCGCGCCTACGGGGCGCGCACGACGCCGCACATGTACATCGTCGATCCCCAGGGCACCCTGGTCTACGCCGGCGCCATCGACAGCAAGCCCAGCGCCAACCCGGCCGACATCCCGGGTGCGACCAACCACGTGAAGGTGGCGCTGGCCGAGTCGATGGCCGGCAAGCCGGTCGGCACGCCGGCCACGCGAGCCTACGGCTGCACGGTCAAGTACGGCAACGCCGGCGAGTGATCCCGCGATGGGTCAGGGCAGGGTTGCGTAGCCCTGCGCCAGGGTCCTGAAGGCGGCGACGGACGCGGCGACGTCGAAGGCGTCGCCCAGTTCCTCGCCCAGGATCGCGCCCACGTCATCGGCCAAGGCCGCGGCGGCGGTCGCATCCAGGAACAGCAGCCGGCAACGCCGAGCCAGCACGTCCTCCACGCTGGCCGCCAGTTCATGGCGTGCGGCGAAGCGCACCATGGCCTCGCTGAGCACGGGCGCGTCGCTTTCCGGGTCGCGCCAGAGCCAGTGGTCGGCGCCGGGCAGCGCCTGCAGCGTCTGCGCCTCGGCGCCGTACAGGTGGGCCCCCGGCGGCACCACCAGCGTGCGGTGCGTGGCCTGCGCGCCCACCAGCGGCAGACTGGCCGTGGCCCCGCCCGGCCGCGGCGGCAGCAGGCCGCGCGCCATGCAGCGCGTCAGCACGTCCTCGGCCATGGCGCGGTAGGTGGTCCACTTGCCGCCGGTCACCGTGACCAGCCCGGAGCGGCCCACCAGCACCGTGTGCTCGCGCGACAGCGCCTTGGTGTCGGCACCGTCCTCCGCCTGCGGCCTGACCAGCGGGCGCATGCCCACCCAGACCGAGCGCACGTCGGCGCGGCCTGGCGGCCGGGACAGGTAGCGCGCGCTCTCGTCGAGGATGAAGTCCACCTCGGCACGCAGCGGCAGCGGGTCGTGCTGGACGCGGTCGCGCGGCGTGTCGGTCGTGCCCAGGATGGTCTTGCCCAGCCAGGGCACGGCGAAGAGCACACGGCCGTCGCGCGTCTTGGGCACCAGCAGCGCGTGGTCGCCAGGCCAGAAGCCACGGTCGACCACCAGGTGCACGCCCTGGCTGGGCGCCACCAGCGGCGGGCGGTGCGGCGTGTCGGCGTCGCGGTCCATGTCGCGCAGCGCGTCGACCCAGATGCCGGTGGCGTTGACCACGCAGCGCGCCAGCACGTGGACGTCGCCTTCGGGCCCGCGCACAGCGACGCCGCGCACCAGGCCCTGCTCGCGCAACAGGCCGGTCACGGGCGCGTGGTTCAGCACCACGGCGCCGCGGGCGGCGGCCGTGCGGGCCAGCGCCAAGGCCAGGCGGGCGTCGTCGAACTGTGCATCCCAGTAGCGCACGCCACCGGCCAGGCCCTGCGCCCTCACGTTGGGCAGCAGGGTCTTCGTGCGCCCGGCCGAGAGGAACTCGGTGTCGCCCAGCGAGCGCGACCCGGCCAGCAGGTCGTAGGCCTTGAGGCCCATGCCGTAGAAACCGCGCTCCCACCAGTGGTAGGACGGCATCACGAAGGGCAGGCGGCTGGCCAGGTGCGGCGCGTTGTGCAGCACGGCGGCCCGCTCGTGCAGCGCCTCGCGGACCAGGCCCACGTCGCCCTGCGCCAGGTAGCGCACGCCGCCGTGCAGCAGCTTGGTGGCGCGCGACGACGTGCCCTTGGCGAAGTCCTCGGCCTCGAACAACGCCACGCTGAAGCCGCGTGCCGCGGCATCCAGCGCCAGCCCGCAGCCGGTGGCACCACCACCGACGACCACCAGGTCGAACGGCTCGGCCGCTCGCACGCGGGCCCACAGCGCCGCCCGGTCCAGCGGCGCACCGTGGGTGGTCTGTGCCGGCCCGCTCATGGCCGCGCGAAGTTCACCGGCAGGCCCGGCACGTCCACCCGCAGGCTCAGCACGCAGCCGGCCAGCGGCTGCGCCGCCAGTTCGTCGGCCGGGCGGCCCTGGCGTGCGGTGGTGACGAACAGCGTGCGCCCGTCGGCACCGCCGAAACAGGGCATCGTGGGGCAGCGCACCGGCAGGCGCAGTTCGCGGGTGACGGCGCCATCCGGGCCCAGGCGCAGCAGACGCTGGCCTTCGAACATGGCCACCCAGTAGCCACCGTCGATGTCCATGGCCGCGCCATCGGGCCGGCCGCCGTAGCTCTCCAGCGGCTGCCCGTCGCCGCGCGGTTCGAAGCGCGCGAACTCCCGGCCGCGCGACAGGCTGCCGTCCAGCGGGTCGACGTCGAAGGCGCGCACGACATGGGCCTTGGTGTCCGACCAGTACATGGTGCGGCCGTCGGGGCGCCAGGCCAGGCCGTTGCTGGTGGTGATGTCGCCGGCGACGCGGTCGAGCTGGCCACCGGCCCAGCGGTAGAGCGCCGCCTTCGGCGCCGTGCGCGGCTCGTAGATCGTGCCGGCCCAGAAGCGGCCCTGCGGATCGGCCTTGCCGTCGTTGAAGCGCTCCTCGGCCGGGTCGTACGGCGGCGCCGCCAGGCGGGTGCGTTCGCCGGTGGCGGAGTCGAAGCGGAACAGCCCGTCGCGCATGCCCAGCAGCAGCGCGCCGCCGGGCAGCGGCGCAGCGCAGGCGGGCTCGGTGTCGAAGGC
Source organism: Burkholderiaceae bacterium (assembly GCA_024235855.1). GTDB lineage: Bacteria > Pseudomonadota > Gammaproteobacteria > Burkholderiales > Burkholderiaceae_C > Rubrivivax. Next base: position 153,445 of record JACKLN010000003.1, on the reverse strand, counting down.
CCACTGGCGGTGTTCGGCGCGGCCGGGGTGCCAGCGGTGGAGCGTGCGGCCCGGGATGTCGCACCAGTACAGCGCCGCTTCGTCCGGGTGCCAGAACGGCGATTCGCCGAGCTGCGACGGTGGCACCGGCAGCGGCTCGAAGACCGGGGTTTCCATCAGGGGCGGCTGATCTCGAGCTTGAACCACGCGTCCAGGTGTTCGCCGGGCATCAGCGTGCGCAGCCCGGCCTTGGCCGGCTCGGCCATGTGGATGGCGTTGCTGACGTGGCTGACCGGCTCCACGCAGTAGTAGTCCTTCAGCGGCGGCGTGAACACCACCAGGTAGGGCAGCGACGAGGTCAGCCGCAATGCCAGCTTCTCGTCGCGCACGCGCGCCGGGCCGCTCCAGCCCTCGAAGCAGTGGTCGAAGTCCAGGTGCGCCACGTCGCCGTCGATGCCCGCCTGCGGCACGCGGCGCGTCGGCAGGCCGGCGCCGTCAGGGTCCCAGCGTTCGGTGAGTTCGATGTGCAGCCGGCTGCGCTGGCGCTTCGGGAAGTACGGGTGCCAGCCCAGGCCGACAGGCGCCGCCGCCGCGCCCGTGTTCGTGATCGACAGCCCCAGGCTCAGCCCCTCTTCGGTGAGCGACACCGCCTGGCGCGCGGTGAAGGCAAAAGGCCAGTCGGCGTCGCCCGCGTGCTGCAGCACCAGCACGGCATCGTCGGCACGGGCCGACTCCACCGTCCACGCCCGCTGCCAGCCGATGCCGTGCACCGAGTGCGGGTTGTCGTCGAAGTTCGGCTGCGTCGTGTACTCGCGCCCGTGCCAGCGGAAGCGCCGGTAGCCCAGGCGGTTGGAGTACGGCAGCAGCGGGTAGCAACCCGACAGGCGCGAGCGTTCCAGCGCCGCCGGCTCGGTGCTGCGCAGCACCGGCAGGCCGTCGAACCAGAGGCCGGCGATGCAGCCGCCGAGGTCGGGGCGCAGGGCCAGCCGCAGCGGGCCGCGGGTGAGTTCGAGGATCAGGGGTTCGGTCATGCAGGACGCACTCGAGGCGCGCGAAGAGGCCGCAGCGCGGCGGAAGATTCGTGAGGCACGAGGCGGCGGTCAGTACGCACTGGCCCCGGTGACGGTGCCGTCGCTCAGCGTGTGCACGTGGCCCTCGTCGTGCGGGCTGCGCAGCGACTGCAGCGCCGCCTGCGAGCCCTGCATCAGCAGCCCCAGGTCGGCACCCAGGGCCACGAAGCCGTAGCCCAGCGCGCGGTACTGCACCAGGGCCTGCGCGTTCATGCCCAGCGTGCCGATGGGCTTGCCCAGTTCGGCGGCGCGGCGCGCGGCGCGGCCCATGCGCTCCATCACCGCCGGGTGCAGGCTCTGGCCGACATAGCCCATCGACGCCGACAGGTCCGCCGGGCCGACGAACAGCGCGTCCACGCCGGGCACGGCGGCGATCTCGTCCAGCCGGTCCAGCGCATCGGCCGTCTCCAGCTGCACGATGACGCCCATCTCGCGGTTGGCGTGGCGCGGGTAGTCGGCGCGGGTGCCGAAGCGCGTGGCCCGGCTCATGCCGGCCATGCCGCGGATGCCGTCGGGTGGGTAGCGCGTGGCAGCCACGGCGGCGGCGGCTTCCTGCGCGTTCTGCACGAATGGGAACAGCACCGTGGTCGCGCCGGCGTCGAGCACGCGTTTGACGACGACGGCATCGTTCCACGGCACGCGCACCACCGGCACCATCTTCGTGTTGCCGATGGCCTGCAGCAGGTGCACCACGTCGCCCATGTCCAGCGGGCTGTGCTCCATGTCGACCACGCCCCAGTCGAAGCCGGCGTAGCCCAGCGCCTCGGCCACCAGCGGGCTGCCGGACATGATCCAGGTGCCGATCGGCGGCTGGCTGCCGCAGGCCTTGAGCAGGTGGCGGAACGGGTTCATCGCAGGGCTCCCGGGGTGCCGGTCAGGTCGACCTTCAGGTAGTGTGCCCCCGGAATCGGGTTGTAGTAATAGGGCGGAATCTCGACGAAACCCAGTGATTCGTAGAGGCCGCGCGCAGCCTCCATCTCGTCGAGCGTGTCCAGCAGCATCGACGCGTAGCCGGCCCCCGTGGCGCGGTCGATCAGCGCCTGCGCCAGCACGCGGCCGAGGCCGAAGCGGCGGAAAGCCCGGCGCACGAACAGGCGCTTCATCTCGCAGGCGTCGGGGTGGTCGGCCTCCGGCAGCGGGCGGAAGCCGCCGCAACCGGCCAGCGCGCCGTCCACGAAGGCCAGCAGCAGCACGCCCTGCGGCGCGGCGTAGTCGCCGGGCAGCGCGGCGAGTTCCTGCTCGAAGCCCTGGAAGCACAGGTCCACCGACAGCGAGCCGGCGTACTCGCGGAAGATCTCGCGCGTGGCGTCCAGCAGCGCCGGCGTGTCCGGCTCGACCAGGGATATCGGGGGCACTTCCATCGGCAGTGGGCCGAAGTCTATGCCGGGTTCAGCCCCATCGGGTCACGACCCACCAGACGCCCAGGCTGCAGCCGGCCAGCAGCACGGCCGCCAGCAGCCGCTGAGCCGGACCGTCGGCGCTCGGCGGGGTGTCGGGCGGCAGCGTCTTGTCACCAAGCCACATCGCCGACACCAGCCCCTTGCCCCGCATCGTGTAGGCCGCGATGGCCGCCAGGTGCAGCCCCACGAGCCCCAGCAGCAGCCACTGGCCCCAGCCGCGGTGCCAGCTGGTGGCGGCCAGGCCGGTGTCGGTGGAAACCAGCGCGTTGAGCGGCCCGGTGAAGGCGATCTCGTCGTCGCTGACCAGGCCAGTGCCCACCTGCACCGCCAGCACCGCCAGCAGCGCCAGCACCGACAGTGCGCCCAGCGGGTTGTGGCCCACGTCCAGCCGTTCGCCGGCGGTGGCCGTGCCGCGCAGGTAGCGCCACACCGTGCCCGGCCCGCGCACGAAGCTGGCAAAGCGCGACCAGCGCCCGCCCACCACGCCCCGCAGCAGGCGGAAGGCCAGCAGGGCGAAGACCGCATGGCCGAAGCGCGGATGCCAGTCCATCTGCCCGGACTTGGCGCTGACCACGGCGCCGAGCACCGCGGTCAGCAGGGCCCAGTGGAACAGGCGGGTCGGCAGGTCCCAGACGCGGACCGGGGTGGGGGTGTCGGCAGGCATCGGTGGGGTCTCGGGGTGAGGCGCAGGGCCGGGGTCTGCAGCCTAGGGGGCCACGTGCGTTCGGCACCACGATAGCCGTTCCGCGGCCTCGTGCTGCAATGCCGCCTGGGCTCACCGCGTATGCGCTTGGTCGGCGCCACACCGTCCGTCCCTGCACGGTCGGCGACGATGACCGTCACGCATCCACCACCCACGAGGACCCGCCCTGATGACCTGCAAGACCTTCCTGGCCGCCACCCTGTGCGCCGCCGCCGGCCTGACCGCCCTGCCGGCTGCCGCGCAGTTCCAGAAGCCCGAGGACGCGATCAAGTACCGCAAGGCCGCCTTCACCCTGATGGCGGCGCACTTCGGCCGCGTGGGCGCGATGGCGCAGGGCAAGGCTCCATGGGACGCACAGGCCGCCGCGACCAACATGGCCGTGGTGATGGCGGTGCACCAGCTGCCGTTCACCGCCTTCGGCGCCGGCACCGACAGCGGCGACACCCGCGCGCTGCCAGAGGTCTGGGCCAAGGCGGCGGACTTCAAGGCCGCGGCCGACAAGATGGCCGACGCCATGGGCAAGCTCGACGCCGCCGTGAAGACCGGCAGCTTCGACAACACCAAGGCCGCGTTCGGCCCCGTCGGCGGCAGCTGCAAGGCCTGCCACGACGACTTCCGCAAGAAGTGACGCCGTGCCCCGCGGCGGGCCGCGGCCAGCCTCGGGTCAGCCCGACGGGTCGGGCTGCGCCAGCCAGGCGGCCCAGTGGTCGATGCAGGCGCGCAGCTTCGGCAGGCGCTGGCGCTCGCGCAGCATGACGGCGTAGACCGGCGTCGCCGCCGACGGGCCCGGGCTCGGCAGCACCGGCAGCAAACGCCCGGCCGCCACCAGCGGCCGGGCCACGATGTCCATCAGCCGCCCGATGCCCACGCCGTGCAGCACCAGCGACAGCACGACGGCGGAGTTGTCGGTGCGCGTGTGTGCCCGCATCGGCAGCGCCTGGTCAGCCTCGGCCGCGCTGGCCAGCCACTGGTTCTGCGCCGCGATGGCGCTGTTGCCCACCAGGCGGTGGGCCGGCAGTTCGTCGGGCCGCACCGGCAGGCCGTGGCGCGCGGCATAGGCCGGTGCCGCATAGAGCGCCCGCGTGAACTGGCCGATGCGCCGCGCCACCAGCGTCTCCGACGCCGGCGTACCGGTGCGGATGGCCACGTCGATGCCGTCGCGCGCCATGTCCACCAGGCGGTCCTCCACCGCGATGTCCAGCTGCAGCTGCGGGTGGCGGGCGTAGAGCGACGGGAGCGCGGGCACGATCACCGCCTCGGCCACGATGGCGCTCACGCTCACCCGCACCCAGCCACTGGGGCCCTCCCGCCGGCCGCTGAGCGCGCCCTGCAGTTCGGCCGCCGTGTCGCCCAGCCGGCGGGCATGGGCCAGGAAGGTGTCGCCCTCGTCGGTGAGGCTCAGACCGTGCGTGGTGCGGTGCAACAGCCGCACGCCCGCCGCCTGCTCCAGCCGCACCAGGGCGCGCGTGACCTGGCTGACCGGGACGTTGCGCTCACGCGCCGCGGCCGACAACGTGCCCAGCTCCACGATGCGGACGAAGAGGGCGACGTCGTCGAGGTGCATGGGCAGAGTCTGCCCTTGTATTGCGAATCTCGCAAAACCAATTGCGCGCTGATCCGGTTTCCGTGGCTCTTGTGTCTCCATAGAGTGCACAGCCACAGGAGAACCCGCCATGCATGACCCGCTGAACACCTTGGAACTGCACCGCCTGCACGACGAAGCCCATGCACGCGCCGAGGCGCTGCGACGCGCGGCGCGGGACGATGTCTGGCGCGGCGCCGACGCGTTGCTGTGCAACGCGAGGTCGCGGGCCTTGCGGGCGGCCGACCGGCTGGCGCATCGCCTTCGGCGGCACGGCCGGCCGGGTGGGGCCGCCAGCGCCACGTCCGGTTGCCCGGTCGCTTCGGCAGGCTGAAGACGGTCCGCAGGGACTGAGTTCAGTCCAGATCCGCCCACGGCTTCGCAGAGCTCAGCCGCTTCGGCAGGCTGAAGACAGTCCGCAGGGACTGTCTTCAGTCCAGCCTCAGCCCGGCCCGGCCAAGCCGAGCACGACCCTGCGGGTCGTCGCCGATCCTTGGTGATCGCTCACGTGCGCCAGCGCACATGAGCGCTCCCCAGAAGTCAGCCCGGGCTGGCGCCCGGCTCGGCGAAGCCGAGCACGACCCTGCGGGTCGTCGCCGACTTCTTCTCGATCTTCGTGACCACGACGGGGCCGACCTCTGCCGTGTTGGCCACGTGCGTTCCGCCGCAGGGCTGCAGGTCCACGCCCTCGATCTCGAGCACGCGCACGCGACCCAGCCCGCGCGGGGGCTGCACGCTCATGCTGCGCACCAGGCCGGGGTTGGCGTCCAGCTCCGCTTCGGTGATCCAGCGGTGGCGCACCGGATGCGCCTCGGCCACCAGGCGCGCCAGGCCGGCGTTGAGCGCGTCCTTGTCCAGCGGCTCGGTCATGTGGAAGTCCAGCCGCGCATGCGCCGCGGTGATCGAACAGCCGTCCACCGGGTGCGGCACCAGCGCGCACAGCAGATGGGTGGCCGTGTGGAACCGCATGTGGGCGCGCCGGCGTTCGGTGTCGATGCGCGCGGTCACCACGTCGCCAGGCTGCAGCCCGGTGGATGGTTCAGCCGGCACATGGGCGATGGCCCCGGGCCGCCCCTTGTGCTTGCGCGTGTCGGCAATCGCCAGCGTGCGGCCGTCGTCCGTCACCAGCACGCCGGCATCGCCGGCCTGGCCGCCGCCCAGCGGGTAGAACACCGTGCGGCCGAGCACGATGCCCTGGTCATCCACCACCAGCACCGTGGCCTGGCACTCGGTGAGTGCCGCGTCCTCGCGGAACAGTTCCTCGGTCATGGGGTCTGCAGCGTGACCCCGCCACGCGGGGTGTCGAAGACCGCGGTCAGGCGCGGTGCCGCGGCCGGGTCGCCGCCCACGCCACGCAGCCGGAGCACGTCGCGCTGCGCCGTCGGCAGGCCATCCAGGCGCAGGCTGCGCAACTGAAGGCCGCTGACCGGCAGGCGGTCGGCCGGGTGCGGGCCGTCCCACTGGATCAGCGTCGGCAGCACCCCGGTGCGCCGGCCGTCGTCGCGCACCAGGATCTGCCAGCGGAAGTCGCCGCGCGAGGCGGCCAGCGGCAGCCCCGGGTCGGCCTGCTTGTGGATCAGGCCCCAGCGGTGCATGTCCAGCATGGTCGAGCGCGCCACCACGTGCCACAGCGCCGGCGGCCCGGGCGGGCGTTCGTCCAGCCCGAACCAGCGCGCGCGGCCCGGCGGCGGCGCGTCGGGGTCGATGGCGATGATCTCGAGGTAGCAGCGCGGAAACGCCGGCGACGACAGGTTCAGCAGCCGGTTGTGCGTGCCCATCAGCGGGTGCTGGCCGCCGGGGCCGGGCAAGACGCCCAGGGCGGCCTCGCACCAGGCGGCACCGGCCTCCAGCGTGTCGGCGGCGATGATCAGGTGGTCGATGTCCGTGGTCACACGCGGACGATACCTTCGACCACCGGCGTCACGTCGCCGCCCACCCAGACCGTGTCGTCGTCGCGCGCCACGTGCACCCGCCCGGCGCGCTGCAGCGCATGGCCCTGCGCGGCCACGTAGCGGTCCGGCAGCACGCCGGCGCCGATCAGCCACTGCGCCACGCTGGCGTTCAGGCTGCCGGTGACCGGGTCCTCGAAGCCACCGGGGCCGACAAAGGCCCGCACCTCGATCGCCGTGTCGTCGCCCGCCGCCTGCAGGCCGACGACGCCGAGCTTCAGGTCGCCCAGCGCCGCCCAGTCCACCTGCAGCGCGCGCACCCGGGCACCGGACGCCAGCAGCACGCCGCACCAGCCGGGGCCGTTGTCGATCCAGCGATGGCGCTGGATCTCGCCCGCGGCCAGACCCAGCGCGGTGGCGATGCGCGCCAGCATCGCGGCGTCCAGCGGGTCGCTGCGGCGCTGGGGCGGGGCGGCAAACGCCAGGCGTGCGCCGTCGCGCTTCACGCGCACCCGGCCCACGCCGCACTGCTGCACGACCTCGCCGGGATCGCGCGCCACGCCACCGGCCGCCAGCCAGGCCCAGGCGCTGCCCAGCGTGGGGTGGCCGGCGAACGGCAGTTCGCCGAAGGGCGTGAAGATGCGCACCCGGTAGTCGGCCGCCGGGTCGGTGGGCGGCAGCAGGAAGGTGGTCTCCGACAGGTTGGTCCAGCGTGCGATGGCGGCCAGGCGCGCGTCGTCCAGGCCGACGGCGTCGTGCACCACGGCCAGCGGGTTGCCCTGCAGCGGCACCGCACTGAAGACGTCGACCTGATGGAAGCGGCGTGGCGTGGCGGTCATGCCAGGGCCTCCTTCAGGATCGCCCCCAGCAGCGCCACGGCGGCGGTGATGCGCTCCGGCGAGACGGTGACGAAACTCAGGCGCAGGCGGTTGGCCTTGGGCGCCGTGGCGTAGAAGGCGGCGCCGGGCACGTAGGCCACGCCAGCGTCCACCGCGCGCGGCAGCAGCGACGTGGCGTCCAGGCCCTCGGGCAGTTCCACCCAGAAGAACATGCCGCCCTGCGGCTGCACCCAGTGGCAGCCGGCCGGCAAGTGGGCTTCCAGTGCGGCCTGCATCGCGTCACGCTGCGCCTTGTAGCGGGCACGCACGGCCGGCAGGTGACGTTCCAGCAGGCCGTCGGCCAGCACGGTGTGGGCGATGCGCTGGTTGAAGCCGGGCGTGTGCAGGTCGGCCGCCTGCTTGGCCTGCAGCAGCTTGGGGAACAGCGCCGTGGGCGCGGCGACGTAGCCCAGGCGCAGCCCCGGCGCCAGCACCTTGGACAGCGAACCAAGGTAGACGCTGCCACCCGGCAGCAGCGCGCTCACGGGCGGCGGCGGCGGCGCGTCGTACCAGAGGTCGCCGTAGGGGTTGTCCTCCACCACCGGCAGGCCCAGTGCGCCAGCGCGGTCGGCCAGCGCGGCACGGCGGGCCGCACCCATGCAGCGGCCGCTCGGGTTCTGGTAGTTGGGCAGCAGATAAAGGAAGCGCGCGTCACGCACCGCGTCCAGCGCCGCCGGCAGGGGGCCTTCGTCGTCGCCCTCCACACTGGCGAACTCGGGTTCGTAGGGCGTGAAGGCCTGCAGCGCACCCAGGTAGGTGGGCGACTCCACCGCCACCCGGCTGCCGGCGTCGACGAGCAGCTTGCCCACCAGGTCCAGCCCCTGCTGCGAGCCGGTGGTGATCAGCACCTGGCCCGGCGTGACGGCCAGGCCCTGCGCCTGCAGCTGCGCCGCCGCCCACTCGCGCAGCGGGCCGTAGCCTTCACTGGCGGCGTACTGCAGGGCCTCGCGCGGAGTCTCGGTCAGCACACGCTCGGTGGCGGTGCGCAGGGCCTCGACCGGGAAGCCGTCCGGCGACGGCAGGCCGCCGGCCAGCGAGATCACGCCAGGTCGCTCGGTGAGCTTGAGGATCTCGCGGATCACCGACGGTTCCAGCCGCTGCGCGCGGCGGGCCAGGGTGAACGGAGAGGTGCTTGCGGTCATGAACAGATCCAGTCCACCGCCATCGCGGCATGCAGTTGCGTGGTGTCGAACACGGGCAGGGCGCTGTCGGCCGCGCCGATCAGCAGGCCGATCTCGGTGCAGCCGAGGATCACTGCCTCGGCGCCGTCGCCTTTCAGGCCGTCGATGATGCCGGCGTAGGCAGCGCGCGACGCGGGTTCGATGCGGCCGCGGCAGAGTTCCTCGTAGATCACGCGGTGCACCTCGGCACGCGCGGCCTCGGCCGGCACCACGGTATCGATGCCGTGGCGTTCCGCGAGGTGCCCGCGCAGCACCGAGACATCCTCCATCGTGAAGCGCGTGCCCAGCAGGCCGGCACGCTTCACACCCGCGGTGCGCAGCGCGGCGCCGGTGGCGTCGCCGATGTGCAGCAGCGGCACGCCGGCGGCGGCCTGCACCTCGGCCGCCAGCCGGTGCATGGTGTTGGTGCCGATCATGATCGCGCCGGCGCCGGCACGCACCAGGCCCGCAGCCGCCGCGCCCAGCTGCACGCCCAGCCCGGCCCAGTCACCCGCCGCCTGGGCCGCGGCCACGCTGGCGAAGTCCAGGCTGTGCAGCAGCAGCGGCGCGCTGTGCAGGCCACCGCCGCGAACGGCCACGCCCTGGTTGATGAGGCGGTAGTAGACGGCCGTGCTTTCCCAGCTCATGCCACCGAGCAGGCCCAGGGTTCGAAAGCGCAGTTCAGCCGTCATGCGATCCTCGTCCGGCGGCCCAGGGCCACCACCGCCAGCACCGCCAGCGCAAAGGCCACCGTGGCCAGTTCCAGCGCCTCGCCCAGCAACAGCGCCGCCGCAATGATGGCCAGGAAGGGTTGCAGCAGCTGCACCTGGCTCACGCGCAGCACGCCGCCCAGCGCCAGCCCGTGGTACCAGGCGAAGAAGCCCAGCCACATCGAGAACACCGCGGTGTACGCAAAACCGCCCCAGGCTGCCACGCTCACCGGCACGTCCGGCCACGTCACCGCCGCGGCGGGCAGCGTCAGCGGCAAGGCGCCCACCAGCACCCAGGAGATCACCTGCGGTGCCGGCAGGTGCGCCCCAGCCCGTGCACCGGCCACGTAGCCCACGGCGCCGGTGGCCACGGCCATCGCCAGCCAGGCGTCGGCCGCCACCAGGGCCCCGCCGCCCTGCCAGACGGCAAAGGCCAGCACCAGGGCACAGCCGGCGCCTGCCGCCGCCCAGAAGCCGGCCGAGGGCCGATGGCGCCCCGCCACCGCGCCCACCACGGCGGTGGCCAGCGGCAGCACGCCGGTGACCACGGCCGCGTGGGCCGAGGGCACGTCGCGCAGCGCCAGGGCCAGGCCCAGCGGGAAGCCGAGCACGGTGCCGCAGGCGCTGAGGGCCAGCGGACCCCAGGTGGCCCGCGGCGGGCGGCGGGCGCCCGTGGCCAGCAGGTAGGCGGCGGCCAGCAGCCCGGCCAGCGCGGCACGGCCGGCGGTGACGAAGGCCGGCGGCAGCTGCGGCGCCGACGCATCGCCCACCGCCAGCCGCGTCATCGGCAGCGTCAGCGCGAAGATCAGCACGCCCAGCGCACCCCAGGCGAGGCCCCGCGTGGCGGCGTCGGGCGCCTGCAGCGTGCCGGTGGCGCTCATGGCCCGCCCTCGTAGGGCGTGCCGTCCTTGTGGAAGAAGCGCCAGCGCCCGTCCACGCGCCGCGCCTCGAGGTCGTCGTCCGGGTAGTGCACCCGGTCGCCTTCGGTGCGGTCGCCGACCTCGAGGTAGACCACGTCGGCCCCGGTGCGGTTGACCAGGGCGTGCGCGTCACCGCTGCCGGCGCGGAAGCCCGCGCACTGGCCGGGCGCCAGCGGCGTCTCGCCCTGGTCGGTCAACAGGGTCGGGTGGCCGGCGAGCACGTAGACGAACTCGTCCTGCCGCGCGTGGCCATGGCGCAGGGCCGACTGCGCGCCCGGCCGCAGCGTGGTCAGGTTGACGCCGAAGTTCGTCAGGCCGAAGAGGTCACCGAGCACGCGCTTGACCCGCCCGTCCATGCGCGCAGCGAACGGCGCCGGGTAGGCGGAGGCCTGCTGGCGTGGCGGGACCGCGTCGGCGGACACGGCCAAGGGGCGGGAGATCGGGTCGCGGGGTTCCATGGCCATCGGCAGGGCTGGCGTGCGGGGCCTCCGCACGCCGCAGACTGTAGCCCCACGACCAGCACAGTACCGATACACTGAAACCGACAGCCCACCATTCTGTACTGCTCAGACCACCGACACAGCCCATGCCCGCCACCCAGGAGAACCTGTCCCGCAGCGCCGGCGCCACGCTGGCCGAGCAGCTGGCGGTGCGCTTCGGCGAGCGCATCGGGCAGGGCCTGCTGCGCCCCGGTGCGCGGCTGCCGTCGGTGCGCGACTGCGCGGCGCGCTACGGCGTCAGCCCGGCCACCGTGGTGGCCGCCTACGACCGCCTGCAGGCCCAGGGCCTGGTGCAGGCGCAGGCGCAGCGGGGCTTCTACGTGCGGCAGCCGGCTGGCACGGCGCGGGCTGCGCGCGCAGGCGCAGGCGTGGGGTCGGCGGCCGGCGGCGGCCCCACGGCGCCGGTGGATGCCACGGCGCTGATCCGCGGCATGTTCCACGCCGGCGTGCACGGCTCGGCGCCCGGCATGGGCACGCTGCCGGTGGACTGGCTGGACGCCGCCCTGCTGCAGCGCGCCGTGCGCCGCGTGACCAGCGGCACCGCCGGCGACGGCGACGCCTGGCTGCGCTATGGCGAGCCGGCGGGCGACCCGGCGCTGCGCGCCGCGCTGTCGCGCCGCTTGGCCGACCTGGGCGTGGACGCCGGGCCGGAGCAGATCGTCACCACCGTGGGCGCCACACATGCACTGGACCTGGTGGCGCGCACGCTGCTGCAGCCGGGCGACGCGGTGCTGGTGGACGAACCCGGATGGGCGGTGGAGTACGAACGGCTCACGCGCCTGGGCATGCGGCTGCTGCCCGTGCCGCGCACGGCCGACGGCCCCGACCTGGACGTGATGGCGGCACTGCTGCAGGCCCACCGGCCGCGGTTGTACGTCACCGTGTCGGTGCTGCACAACCCCACCGGCCACACGCTGAGCCCGGCCGCGGCCCACCGCGTGCTCGGCCTGGCCGAGCAGCACGACCTGACGGTGGTGGAGGACGACACCTACGCCTTCTTCGCGCCACCACACGCCACCCGGATGGCGGCACTGGACGGGCTGCGGCGCACGCTGCTGGTGTCGGGCTTCTCGAAGATCATGGCGCCGCAGTGGCGGGTGGGCTTCGTGGCCGCACCGCCGGCGCTGGCAGAGCGCCTGATCGACACCAAGCTCGTCGGCACGCTGACCACGCCCGCCCTGCTGGAGCAGGCCGTGGCCTGGTGCCTGGACCAGGGCCTGCTGCGCCGCCACGCCGAGCGCATCGTGCAGCGGCTGGACACCGCGCGCGAACGTGCGGTGCGTCATGCCCTGGCCGCCGGCTGCCGCTTCGTGGCGCCGCCGCAGGGCCTGTTCGGCTGGGTGGACGTGGGCACCGACACCGAGCGCCTGGCCCTGGCCATGCTGGACCAGGGCTGGTTGCTGGCCCCCGGCACGCTGTTCCAGGCCAGCCGCCGGCCCAGCACCTGCATGCGCATCAACTTCGCCGCCACCCAGGACGGCCGCTTCTGGCAGGCGCTGAAGGCGTCCAGCCCGCATGCGCATCGGGCGGCATCGAACGATTCGTGACGGATTTCACGGATAACATGTGGGCCTGGAGCCCCCATGTTTCCGTCCACCCTGCCTGTCGGCGCGCCCGAACTGATGCGCATCAGCGACTTCCGTCGCTACCTGCGCCAACAGCAGCAGATGCAGGAGCACGGCCCGTCGACGCGGCTGACCTCGCTGTCGCCGTCGCTGCTGCAGGACCTGCTGCGCCCCGGCCGCGACGGCCAGGCCAGCGACCTGCTGGAGGTGGTGGCCGCCTCGCTGCGCCACGGCCGCGCGCTGCTGCTGCACCTGGGCGCGGAGCAGCACGTGATCCCGCTGACGCTGTTCCCGGCCGAGCGGCTGGCGCACAGCCCGCTGCTGCCGGAGCAACTGCTGAACAGCCGGCTGCAGGCCTTCGAGGTGCTGCAGGTGGAGCCGGCCCTGCTGCAGCCGCCGGGCAGCCGCGAGCGCACGCTGGTGGCCGAGGCGGCCCACTACGGGCCGCTGGGCCCGCTGACCTGGGCCATCGCGATGCGCGGCGCGCGAGACACCCTGCTGCCGGAACTCACCGGCTCGGCCGCCTACCGCGTGACGCCGGGCGCCGACCTGCGCGCGCTTGACCTGCCCGGTCCCCTGGCCGCGGCCGTCAAGCGCCTGCGCCGCGAGGGTACCAACCTGCGCGAGATGAGCGCCTGGCCCGGCTTCGACCGCGAACGCGCGGCGCGGCTGGTCAACGCGCTGTACCTGCAGTCGGCGCTGATCGTCAGTCGGGCGCACCCGGCGGCCACCAACGAAGGCTGGCGCAGCCACCCGAACGTCAACTGACGCCGTCGGGCGTCAGCGGTTGCCCAGCAACTCCCAGCGCTCCAGCGCCAGCATCAGTTCGTCCTCGATGGCGGCGTGGCGGGCGTTCAGCGCGGCCACGCGCTGCGGCTCGTTGACGTAGATCTCGCTGCCTGCCAGGGTCTCGGCGATCTGCGCCTGTTCGGCTTCCAGCGCCTCGATGCGCGCCGGCAGTTCGTCGAGCTCGCGCTGCTCCTTGTAGCTGAGCTTGGTGCGCGGCTTGGGCGCGGCGGCCGGCGCCGACACTGGCGGCGTGGCGGGCGCCGATGCGGCCGGCGGCGCCACGGCCACCCGGCCGCGTTCGCGCTGCAGCTTCCAGTCGCTGTAGCCGCCCTCGTACTCGCGCCAGAGCCCGGGCCGCCCCCCGTAGGCCGGGTCACCTTCCCAGGCGATGGTGCTGGTGACCACGTCGTCCAGGAAGCGCCGGTCGTGGCTGACCAGGAACACCGTGCCGGCGTAGTCCTGCAGCAGTTCCTCCAGCAGCTCCAGCGTGTCGATGTCGAGGTCATTGGTCGGCTCGTCGAGCACCAGCACGTTGGCCGGCAGCGCGAACAGCCGCGCCAGCAACAGCCGGTTGCGCTCGCCGCCGGAGAGCGTGCGCACCGGCGAGTTCGCGCGCTCGGGCGAGAACAGGAAGTCGGTGAGGTAGCTCATCACGTGCTTGCGCCCGGCCCCCGTCTCGATCCACTCGCTGCCCGGGCTGATGGTGTCGGCCAGCGTGGCTTCCAGGTCCAGGCCGGCACGCAACTGGTCGAAGTAGGCCACCTGCAGGTTGGTCCCCCGCCGCACGCGGCCGGCGGTGGGTTCCAGTTCGCCGAGGATGAGCTTGAGCAGCGTGGTCTTGCCCACGCCATTGGGGCCGATGAGGCCGACCTTGTCGCCGCGCAGGATGGTGGCGGTGAAGCGCTCGATCAGCGTGCGCTCGCCGAAGCGCATGGTGACGTCGGTCAGCTCCGCGACGATCTTGCCCGTGGGCAGGCCGGCTTCCAGCGAAAGCGACACCTGCCCCAGCTGCTCGCGCCGTGCCGCACGCTGCGCGCGCAGCGCCTGCAGACGCGCCACCCGGCCGACGCTGCGCGTGCGCCGGGCCTCCACGCCCTTGCGGATCCAGACCTCCTCCTGCGCCAGCAGCTTGTCGGCCCGCGCATTGGCCAGCGCCTCGTCCTCCAGTTCGCGCGCCTTCGTGGCCTCGTAGGCGGCGAAGCGGCCCGGGTAGCTGCGCAGCTGGCCGCGGTCGAGTTCGACGATGCGGGTGGCCACGGCGTCGATGAAGGCGCGGTCGTGCGAGATCAGCACGAGCGCACCCTTCCACGCGTTCAGCAGGTCCTGCAGCCACTCGATGGCATCGATGTCCAGGTGGTTGGTGGGCTCGTCGAGCAGCAGCACGTCGGGCGCGGCGGCCAGCGCCTGCGCCAGCGCCACGCGCTTCTTCTGCCCGCCCGACAGTGCCGCCACCGCGGCCTGCGGGTCCAGCGCCAGGCGCTGCAGTGCCTCGTCCACGCGCTGCTCCCAGGTCCAGCCGCCCAGGGCCTCCAGGCGCGTCTGCAGCGCGTCCAGGTCCTCGCCCTCGGCGTGCGCCTCGTAGCGCGCGCGCAGCGCACGGGCCTCGGCCACGCCCTCGGCGACGGCGTCGAACACGGTGGCGCCATCGGGGAAGCTCGGCTCCTGCGCCACGTAGACCCGGCGCACGCCGCCCTGCACCTGCAGCGTGCCGTCGTCGGGCCGTTCCAGCCCGGCCAGGATCTTCAGCAGGCTGGACTTGCCAGCGCCGTTGCGGCCGATCAGCGCCACGCGCTCCCCGGCCTCGAGCGCGAAGCCGGTGCCGTCCAGCAGCGGCACGTGGCCATAGGCGAGGTGGGCGTCGAGCAGGGTGAGCAGGGCCATGCCGGCATTGTCCCGCGGCCAGGCGCACCCGCCGGGGCGGCTCTTAAACTCCCGCCAACCGTCTGCACCCGCACCGATGACCGATCCGCCCGCATTGCCACCGCCGGCCACCGAGGTCGACGTGCTCGTGGCCGGACTCGGGCCTGGCGGCTGCATGGCGGCGCTGACGGCCCACCGTCTGGGCCTGCGCGTGCTGGGCACGGAGGCGCGCGGGCGCCACGGCAACCGCGGTCGCCTGGTCGTCGTGCGGCCGAAGGCGCAGGCGCTGCTCAGCGCGGTCGGCCTGACCGACATCACCCGCGGCCGCCGCACCACCACGCTGCGGCATGTGGAGGAGCGCCTGCGCCAGACGCTGTGTTCAGCCGCTGATTCAGTCGAAGCGCAGCCGCCCAGCCTGCACTGGCACACGCGTGTCGTGGCGCTGACCCCCGGCCCCGATCACGTGCTGGCCACGCTGCAGGCCGACGATGGCACGCAGCACATCGTGCGCGCCCGCCACGTGGTGGACGCCACCGGCGGCAAGCTGGAGGCGCTGGGACGCACCCAGCGCCGGCGCACCGGGGCGCGCCACATCGTCGTCACCGCCGAGTACGCCACGCCGCCCTGGTACGAGGGCATCGTCGGCGCGCGCGACCCGCACACCGGCGACGCCTATTTCCTGATCCCGATGCGCGGCCGCACCGGCATCACGGCCTACCTCGATTCGCCGCCCGGCGAGGGCGACAGCGAAGCCGTGCTGACGCAGCGCTTCGAGGCCATCGCCGAGCGCCTGGGCCTGCGTGACCTGCGCCAGGACGTGCAGGCCGTGGACGTGGTGCAGCGCCTGCTGCCCGAACCCAGCCCCGACCGCGTGGTGCCCATTGGCGACGCCGCCGGCACCGTGGACCTGTGGATCGGCGCCGGCATGTCCACCGCCATCGAGGACGGCGCCGACGCCGCCGAGGCCATCGCCCGCGCCCAGCGCAGCGGCGACCCGGCCACCGAGATGCGCCTGACGCGCGAGGCCAGCGCGCGCGCGGTGGCCCGCCACAAGCGCCGCATCTGGCTGGGCCGCGTGGTGGTGGCGGCGCGGCCGCTGATCATCCGCCTGTGGCCCACGCTGCCGCTGGACCGGGTCACGCGCGACGCACTGCGCAGCCCGCGCTGGCTGTGGCAAGGCATCCGCGTCGTCTTCGGCCGCCGTCCACCCGCGCCGGCCGAAGGCCGCGACTGAGGAACGCCCGATGCTGCAACGCCGCCCCTGGGTGCCCGCCCGGTCCGAAGACCTGGTGCAGTCGGTGGCCGCAGCCACGGCCAGCGCCAGCACCGCCCACAACGCCAGCGAACTGCTGCGCCTGGTGCAGGACAACCGCCGCATCCACGACGAGGAGGGCCTCAACCTCAACCCGGCCAGCAACGTGATGAACCCGCGCGCCGAGGCGCTGCTGGCCGCGGGGCTCGGGCCGCGTGCCTCGCTGGGCTGGCCAGGGGACAAATACGAGACCGGGCTGCAGGCCATCGAGCGCATCGAGGTCATGGCCGCGGAACTGGCCGCGGAAGTGTTCGACGCGCCCTTTGCCGAGGTGCGCGTGGGCTCGGGCGCGCTGGCCAACCTCTACGTCTTCATGGCCACCTGCCGGCCGGGCGACACGATCATCGCGCCGCCGGACGAGATCGCCGGCCACGTGACCCACCATGCCGCAGGCGCCGCCGGCCTGTACGGGCTGAAGACCGTGCCGGCGCCGGTGCAGGCCGACGGCTACACCGTGGACGTGGACGCGCTGCGCGTGCTGGCGCGACAGGTGCGGCCGAAGCTGATCACGCTGGGGGGCAGCCTGAACCTGTTCCCGCACCCGGTGGCCGCGGTGCGCGCCGTTGCCGACGAGGTGGGCGCGGTGCTGATGTTCGACGCCGCGCACCTGTCGGGCATGGTCGCCGGGCGCGCCTGGGCCAACCCGCTGGCCGAAGGCGCGCACGTGATGACGATGAGCACCTACAAGAGCCTGGGCGGGCCGCCGGGCGGGCTGATCGTCGGCACCGACGCGCCGCTCTTCGAGCGCCTGGACGCCATCGCCTACCCCGGCCTGACCGCCAACCACGACGCCGGCCGCGTGGCGGCGCTGGCGATGTCGCTGTTGGACTGGGTCGCGTTCGGCCTCGCCTATGCCCAGGCCATGCAGGCCACGGCGCGGGCGCTCGCCGACGCGCTGGCCGGCCTGGGCCTGCCGGTGTTCGCCGCCGGGCGCGGCGGCACCACCTCGCACCAGTTCGCGCTCGAAGCCGCGCGCTGGGGCGGCGGCCAGGCGGCATCGAAACGGCTGGAAGCGTCGCGCCTGCTGGCCTGCGGCATCGGCCTGCCCACGGCCCTCGTGGCCCCGGTGGGCGGCGACACCAACGGCCTGCGCCTGGGCGTGCCGGAGATCGTGCGCCTGGGGCTGGGGCCGGCAGAGATGCCGGAGCTGGCCGGGCTGATCGCGCAGGCACTGGCGGGTGAGGCGGTGGGCGAGGCCGTGACCGCGCTGCGGCAGCGCTTCAGCGGCTTGCGCTACGTGCGCAGCTGAACCCGGGCGCTCATGGCGCCGGCTTCACCTCGAAGGCCAGCGTCACGAAGCGGCTGTCCCAGCGGTCGGACCCGTCGGGCGCGGCACGCAGCTCGGTGCCGCGCAGCAGCCAGCGGCCGGCCGCCGGCACGCGCAGTTCCAGGCGGCCTTCGGCGTCGGTGCGGCGCCAGACGCCGACGCCGCTGCCGTCGCCCACCAGCTGCAGCGGCTGGCCGGCCAGCGGCTGGCCGTCGCGCAGCAGCTGGAAGCGCACGCTGTCGCCGGCACGCAGCGGGCGGCGCGCGGCCTCCATGCGCAGGTCCAGGCCGAGCGCCGGCAAGGCCGGCGTGGCCACGGCCGCGGTGTCGCCCTCGCCGTCGATCTCGATGCGCGCGTGCTTGACGTAGGTCTCCTGCCAGCGCACGCCTCGCGCCTTCAGCGCCGCCCAGCGCTCGCGCACCGCCGGCAGCGCCTGGACCTCGTCGAGGTAGACGTCCACCGTGGGGTCGTCGATGCCGATGTCGATGGGCACCAGGCGCACCCAGCAGCTGACCGACGCGGCCGGCGACACCGGCCGCCCAGTGCGCAGGGCCAGCACCGGGGGCGCATTCACCGCACTGGCGAACCACTGGCGGATGCCGTCCAGCGACAGTTCCACGCCGTCGCGCAGCGGCTTCTCGCGCACGCCCTCGCCCAAGCAGCCGCTGTCGGCCAGCTGCTGCGGCGCGATGGCCACCTCGTAGCGCGGGTAGGCCGTGCCGGTGCCCAGCGCCAGCACCAGCTGCCCGCGCGGCGTGGGCGGCAGCGGCGTGAACCAGGTGTCGTGCGCCGCGGCCGAACCGGCGGCCAGCGCGCAGAGCCAGGCGAGCGCTGCGCTGCGCATCCGCCGCATCAGAAACGCGCCTGCAGCGTCAGCCGCAGCGTGCGCGGCTCGGCCGGGTGCACGTGGCGGTCGGCCACCGGTCCCGCCTCGCCGGGCAGCTGCGATTCGTAGAAGTACTGGATGTCGTTGACCTCGCGGTCGAACAGGTTGAAGACGTCCAGCGTCAGCGCCACGCGCTCGCCGAAGGCGCGCGTGAGCCGCAGGTTCATGGTGGACGCCGGCCGCGAGCGCACGCTGTCGTCCTCGATCAGCGCGCCGCTGCCCAGGTAACGCCACTGCAGGCTGGCGGTCCAGCCCTGCACGTCCTTCACGGTGGCCGCCACCGAGGCCACGGTGTCGACGGCGTTGGGGATGCGGCTGCCGTCGTCGCTGCCTCCGACGAATTGGCCTCGGCTGAGCGCGATGTCGGCATCGAGCAGGAACCAGGGCACCGGCACCCAGCGGTTGTTCCACTCGATGCCATGCCGGCGGCTGCCGGCGCTGGCTTCGGTGGCACCAGCGTCGCCCACGTAGACCAGCTCGGAATCGGAGCGCAGCGTCCACAGCGCCACCGAAGTCTGCAGGCCCGGCAGTGCCTGCGTGCGCCAGCCGATCTCGGCACCGGTCACCGCCACCAGCGGCGGCACGCGGTCCACCGGATCACCGCTCTTGGGGTCCAGCGTGGCCGTCATGCCGCGCGCGTCGTTGCTGTGGAAGCCGCGCCCGGCGTTGACGAAGAACTCGTGCTTGGGGTGCGGCAGCCAGATCAGCGCCGCCTTCGGCGACAGCAGGCTCTCGCTGGCGCGGCCGCCGTTGGCCGGCAGCGTGAGCGCGTCGACGTTCGCGCGCAGGTGGTCGGCGCGCAGGCCCAGCACGGCGCGCCACTGCGGCGTGAACTCCACCGCCGTGGTGCCGAAGAGCCCCAGCTGGTGCAGGCGGATGCGGTCCTCGCGCACGGTGGCGGTGACGCTGCGCGCCACGCTGTCGTAGAGGCCGTTGCGGATGCGGTCGTGCCGCCACTGCACGCCGAAGGCGCTGCGCGCCGGCAGCTCGCCGAGGTCGTGGTTGAAGGTGTGGGTCAGCTCGGCGCCGGCCACGGTGCGGCGGTCGGCCTGCCGGAACTGGTCGCCGTCGGCCGGGCGCTCCAGCGCGTAGGTGAAGTTCGAATACAGGTCGAGTTCGTAGCCGACGAGGTAGGCCGCCGCCGTGGTGCGCCCGCGCGCGGTGTCCACGTGCCAGTCGCCGGACAGCGACTGCCGGCGCGAGTGACCGCCGGTGGTGGGGTCCAGACTGTCGTAGCGGCCGAAGCCCGAGCCGGGCACCAGCAGGCGTTCGGGAATCTGGTCGGTGGCCGTCCACTGCGCGTCGTAGGCCATCGCCAGCAGGCTCCAGCCGTTGCCGCGCGTGCCGCCGCTGAGCTGCAGCACGCCGTTGCGCTTGCGCAGGTCCTGCGGCACGGTCCAGGGGCCGTCGGTGTCCAGCGCCTCCACGGCGCCCAGCAGCACGGTGTCCGGCGCCACGTCCATCGAGCCGCCGAGCACGCCGCGGCGGTAGCCGTGGTCGCCCAAGGTCACCTGACCGAAGGGCGCAGCCACGCGCGGCAGCAGGTGGATGTCCACCGAGCCGGCGGCGGCGAAGTCGCCCACCCGTGCGTCGTAGGGCCCCTTGCGGTAGTCCATGCGCGACACCAGCTCGGGGATCAGCGGGTTGAGGTCGGTGTAGCCCTGGCCGTGGCCGTGCGAGGGCAGGTTCAGCGGCATGCCGGCCAGCGTGGTGGCGAAATCGGTGCCGTGGTCGAGGTTAAAGCCGCGCAGGAAATACTGGTTGGCCTTGCCGTCGCCGGAGTGCTGGGTGACGATGACGCCGGGCACGAATTCCAGCACCTCGCCCGGCCGCTGCGCCGGGCGGCTTTCCAGCAGCGAACGGTTGATGGTGCCGGCCGAGGCCGCGTCCTGCGTGCCCACGGCGTTGTCGTAGTGACCCTGGATGACGATGGTCTGCGGCGCGGCGGTCACCGGGCCACCGTGGTTGGCCAGGGCGGGGGCGGCGCAGGCCGCGGCCCACGCCGCGAGGGCGATGGCATGACGTCTCATGGGATGCCTCTACGCCGCGCTGCGGCGCGTGGATGCAACGGCGGCTTCCAGGGCGTCGACAAAGGTCTTGGCCACCGGGAAGCCGGTCTGGTCGGTGATCTCGGCGAAACACGTCGGGCTGGTGACGTTGATCTCGGTGAGCTTGCTGCCGATGACGTCCAGCCCCACCAGCAGCAGGCCGCGCGCGGCCAGCACCGGGCCCAGGGCCTCGGCAATGCGCCGGTCGTCGTCGCTCAGCGGCCGCGCCACGCCCTTGCCGCCGGCGGCCAGGTTGCCGCGGATCTCGCTGCCCTGCGGGATGCGCGCCAGGCAGAAGGGCACCGGCACGCCGCCGATGAGCAGGATGCGCTTGTCGCCGTCGGCGATCTCCGGCAGGTACTTCTGCACCATGACGCTGGTGGCGCCGCCCTGGTTGAGCGTCTCCATGATGCTGCCCAGGTTCAGGCCGTCGGGCCCGACGCGGAAGATGCCCATGCCGCCCATGCCGTCCAGCGGCTTGAGGATGATGTCGCGGTGCGCGGCGTGGAAGCGGCGGATGTCGGCCGGATCGCGCGTGACGAGCGTCTCGCCGATGTGCTCGGGAAACTCCAGGATCGCCAGCTTCTCCGGGTGCTCGCGCAACGCGCTGGGGCGGTTGAAGACGCGCGCGCCTTCGCGTTCGGCCTGGCTGAGCAGGTGGGTGGCGTAGAAGTACTCGGGGTCGAAAGGCGGATCCTTGCGCATCAGCACCGCGTCCACGTCCTTCAGCGGCTGCGGCCGCTCGTCGGGCGCCTGCTGCGCGGCGGTGAACCAGTCGGCGCCGGTGCTGCCGGTGAGGGTGATGTCGCGCACGAACCCGGTGACCGGTTCGCCGCGCTGCCAGCGCAGGTCCTGCGGCGTGCAGGCCATCAGCGTGTGGCCGCGCGCGGCGGCCTCGCGCATCATGGCGAAGGTGCTGTCCTTGTAGGGCTTGAAGGACTCCAGCGGGTCGGCGACGAAGAGCAGTTTCATGCGGGTGCGGCGGGTTTGCGCCAGTGTTGCACAGCCAGCGCCAGCGCGCCGGCGACCACGCCCCAGAAGGCACTGCCCACGCCCCACAGCACCAGCCCCGAGGCGGTGACCAGGAAGGTGATCAGCGCCGCCTCGCGGGCACCGTCGTCCTTCATCGCCACCGCCAGGCCGCCGCCGATGGTGCCCAGCAGCGCGAAGCCGGCCACGGCCAGCACCAGGGCCTTCGGGAAGGCCGCGATCAGGCCGACCACCGCCCCGCCGAGCAGGCCGAGCACGCCGTAGAAGACACCAGCCATCACCGCGGCGGTGTAGCGTCGCTGCGGGTCGTCGTGCGCCTCGCGGCCCATGCAGATGGCGGCGGTGATGGCCGCCAGGTTGATGGCGTAGCCGCCGAACGGCGCTAGCAGCAGCGTGGTCACGCCGGTGGCGGTGATCACGGGCGAGACCGGCGTGTCGTAGCCGGCGGCGCGCTGCGCGGCCACGCCGGGCAGGTTCTGCGAGGCCATGGTGACGATGAACAGCGGCAGCGCCAGGCTGACCAAGGCCGGCAGCGTGAACGCCGGCAGCGTGAACACCGGCGCTGCCCAGGCCCAGTCCACGCCAGCGAGCTGCAGCCGGCCCTGACCGGCGGCGATCAGCGCGCCCAGCGTCAGCACGCCCGGCACGGCATAGCGCGGCCACCACCGGCGCCCGAGCAGGTAGGCGGCGAACATCGGCGCCACCAGGGCGAACTCGGGCCCCAGCTGCAGGAAGGCGTCGATGGCGAAACGCGCCAGCACACCGGCCAGCAGCGCGGCGGCGAGCGCCTGCGGGATGCGGTTCATGACACGTTCGAACCAGCCGCTGGCGCCAGCCACGGTGATCAGCAGCGCGCAAGCGATGAAGGCACCCGTGGCCTCGGCCATCGTGAAGCCGCCGCCGCTGGTGGCCAGCAGTGCCGCACCGGGGGTGGACCACGCGGTGAGCACCGGCTGCCGGTAGCGCAGGCTCAGCCCGATGCTGGTGAGCGCCATGCCCAGGCCCAGGGCCCACATCCACGAGGTGGCCTGCGCCGGCGTGGCGCCGAAGGCCGCGGCGGCCTGGAACACGATGACCACCGAGCTGGTGAAGCCCACCAGCACCGCGACGAAGCCGGCGACGACGGCGGAGAGCGAAAGATCCCGCAGCACGGCGCGTACTGCGCTCAGCCGAGCAGCTGTTTCAGCTCGCCGCTGTCGATCAGCCGGCCCAGGTCGTCCGCGCCACCGACCAGCATGCCCTTGACGAAGACCATCGGGAAGGTGGGCCAGCCGGTCCACATCTTCAGCGCGTTGCGGCGCCGCCAGTCGTTCAGGTAGCCGCCGTAGTCGAGGTCGTGGTGGGCCACACCGGCGGCGTCCAGGCGGCGGCGCGCACGGCGCACGAAGGGGTTGCCGCGCATGCCGACCACGACCACGGCGTGCGCCGCGCAGGCGCTGTCGACCTCGTCGACGATCTCCCGGTGCTGGCCGGCCACGTGGGCGCGGATGGCCGGATGCAGGCGTGCCGTGGGCAGCAGGGGTCGGGTGTCGTCCATCAGATCTGTACCTTGGTGCCCAGCTCGACCACGCGGTTGGGCGGCAGCGAGAGGAAGTCGGCCGCGGCCGACGCGTTGCGGTGCAGCGCGGCGAAGAGTTTTTCGCGCCACAGCGACATGCCGCCACCCAGGCGCGGGTCGACCACGTCGCGGCTGAGGAAGTAGCTGGTGTCCATCTCCGGCAGCGGCACGCCGCGGCCTTCCAGCAGCTTCAGCGCCTGCGGCACGTCGGGGTCGTTCTTGAAGCCGAAGTGCAGCGTCACCTGCCAGCAGTCGCGGCCCAGCGGCTGCACTTCCACGCGCTTGTCGAAGCCGATCCACGGCACCTCATGGTGCCGCACGCTGACGAACAGGTTGTACTCGTGCAGCACCTTGTTGTGCTTGAGGTTGTGCAGCAGCGCGTTGGGCACCAGGCCCTCCTCGGCGGCCAGGAACACCGCCGTGCCGGCCACGCGCTGCGGCGGGCTGACGAAGATGGCGTCGAGGAAGACGTCGAGCGTCAGGGCCTCCTGGCGCAGCTGCTCGCTCATCAGCCGCCGGCCCTTGGCCCAGGTGAGCATCAGCGTGAACATGCCGATGCCGATGACCAGCGGGAACCAGCCGCCGGCCAGCAGCTTCAGCGCATTGGACGCGAAGAACAGCACGTCGACGACGAAGAACACCCCGGTGGCGCCCAGGCACAGCCACAGCGGGTACTTCCAGCCGTAGCGCAGCACGAAGAAGGTCATCACCGTGGTGATGGTCATGTCCAGCGTGACCGCGATGCCGTAGGCCGAGGCCAGCGCCGACGACGACTTGAACAGGGCCACCGCCAGCACCACGAAGACGAACAGGCCCCAGTTGACCATCGGCACGTAGATCTGGCCGGTGTCGCGCACCGAGGTGTGCAGCACGCGCATGCGCGGCAGCAGGCCCAGCTGGATGGCCTGCTTGGTGACCGAGAAGGCGGCCGTGATCAACGCCTGCGACGCGATGACGGTGGCCGCGGTGGCCAGGAACACCAGTGGCAGCCGGGCCCAGGCCGGCGCCATCAGGTAGAACGGGTTCTCGACCGCGTCGGGCTGCGCCAGCAGCAGTGCGCCCTGGCCGAAGTAGTTGACCACCAGCGCCGGCATCACGATGCCGTACCAGGCCACGCGGATGGGCAGCTTGCCGAAGTGGCCGAGGTCGGCATACAGCGCCTCGCCGCCGGTGACCACCAGCACCACGGCGCCCAGCGCAATGAAGGCGGTGCCCGGGTAGGCGCTGATGAACCCCAGCGCCTGCAGCGGGTTCAGCGCCGCCAGCACCGCGGGGTTGGCCAGCACCTGCGGCAGGCCCAGGCTCGCGAGCACCGCGAACCACACCAGCGTGATGGGGCCGAAGGCGCGGCCGATGCCGCCGGTGCCGAAACGCTGTGCGGCGAACAGCGCGGTGAGCACCAGCAGCGTGATGGGCAGCACCGCGTCGTGCAGTGCCGGGTTGGCCACCGCCACTTCCAGGCCCTCCACCGCCGAGAGCACGCTGATGGCCGGCGTGATGACCCCGTCGCCGTAGAACACCGCGGTGCCGAACATGCCCACCACCAGCAGCGTGCGGCGCAGCGCCGGCCGGTCGGCCACGGCCTGGGTGGCCAGCGCCAGCATGGCGATCAGGCCGCCCTCGCCGTGGTTGTCGGCGCGCAGGATCAGCAGCACGTACTTCAGCGAGACGATCACCGTGATCGTCCAGAAGATCAGCGACAGCACGCCCAGCACGTTGGCCGGCGTGACGTCCACGCGGCCGGCGTGGAAGACCTCCTTCAGCGCGTAGAGCGGGCTGGTGCCGATGTCGCCGTAGACGACGCCCAGGGCGGCCAGCGTCAATGCGGCCAGGGCTTTGGAGGAGCGGGGAGTGGAGGGGGCGGTCAAGGCGCCGGGACAGCGCCTTGCGCGCGGTCAAGCCGGGAGGAGGCGGATGTTACGCCGGCTCTTGTGCGCCGCACAAGAGCCGGCACTGCTCACCCCGGTGCTACTCGTAGATCTCGGCGTTCGGGTCGGTGGCTTCCAGCTCGTAGGCCGCGGCCAGCATCGCCAGGCGGCCGATGACGCCGTACATGTAGAAGCGGTTGGGTGCGCTGGCGCCAGGCTTTTCGCCCGGGCGCGGCAGCTGCGGGCTGGGCTCGAAGGCCAGCGGCACGAAGCCGGCGCCGGGCGAGTTCAGGTTCTCGTCCACGCCGCGCTCGGCGTGCACGCGGTAGAAGCCGCCGACCACGTAGCGGTCGATCATGTAGACCACCGGCTCGGCCACCGCGGCGTTGACCTGCTCGTGCGTGACCACGCCTTCCTGGATGATGACCTCGGTGACCGCCTGGCCGTCCTTGACCACGCTCATCTTGTTGCGCGTGCGGCGGTTGACGTCCTCGAGCTCCTTCGGGTCGCGCACGGTCATGATGCCCATGCCGTAGGTGCCGTTGTCGGCCTTGACGACGACGAAGGGCTTCTCGTTGATGCCGTATTCCTTGTACTTGCGGCGGATCTTGGTCAGCAGCGCGTCGACGTTGCCCTGCACGCACTCCAGGCCGCCGGGCTCGGAGAAGCTGACCTGGCCGCACTGCGCGTACATCGGGTTGATCAGCCACGGGTCCATGCCCAGCAGCTTGGCGAACTTCTTGGCCACCTCCTCGTAGCTCTTGAAGTGCAGGCTCTTGCGGCGCACCGTCCAGCCGGCGTGCAGCGGCGGCAGCAGGTACTGCTCGTGCAGGTTCTGCAGCACCTCGGGCGTGCCGGCCGACAGGTCGTTGTTGAGCAGGATGGTGCAGGGGTCGAAGTCCTTGAGCCCCAGGCGGCCGCGCGTGCGCAGCAGTGGCTCGAGCGTCAGCGTGCTGCCGTCGGGCAGCGGCAGCTGCGTCGGTGCGGTGACCTCCGGGTCCAGCGAGCCCAGGCGCACGTTCAGCCCGGCCAGCGTGAAGATCTGCATCAGGCGCTGCACGTTGGTCAGGTAGAACGTGTTGCGCGTGTGCTTCTCGGGGATCAGCAGCAGGTTCTTCGCCTCGGGGCAGATCTTCTCGATCGCCGCCATCGCCGCCTGCACCGCCAGCGGCAGCATCTCGGGCGTGAGGTTGTTGAAGCCGCCGGGGAACAGGTTGGTGTCCACCGGCGCCAGCTTGAAGCCGGCGTTGCGCAGGTCCACCGAGCAGTAGAACGGCGGCGTGTGCTCCATCCACTCCAGCCGGAACCAGCGTTCGATGGCCGGCATCGATTCGAGGATGCGCTGCTCGAGTTCGTTGATCGGGCCGGTCAACGCGGTGATGAGGTGGGGAACCATGGCGGACAGCGGCTGGAGGGGGGATTTCGATTGTAGGAACGCGCCGGGGCGCCCGCACGCCATGTGCAGGGCGCCCAGGCGCGCCGTGAGGCCAGTGGTTGGCTCAGCGGGCGGCCACCGTGTGCGACAGCGCCTCCAGGCCTGCCAGGCGGATCGACTCGGCCTGCGCCGGCGTCACCAGCGGCGCCGGGCCTTCGCCGTGGCCGACGACGCCCAGGCGCAGCGCCTCGCGGGCCTCGGCCGCGACCTGCAGACGGCTCTTGGTGGACACGAACACGCTGCGGTCGACCGAGGCTTCGCCGCGCTCGATGGTGCCGGCCTTCAGCGCGGCGATGGCGTCGGCGCGCACGGCATCGCGCGAGATGGTGGAGGTCACGGCGGCGAAGCCGTCGGGCGTGGCTTCCTGCGCGAAGGCCGGCGACGCGAAGGCGGCGGCCACGGCGACGAGGGCGGTCAGGGTGGTGAGCTTGGCGTTCATGGTGCGGTTCCTTTCAGTGCTTGACAGTGGCTTCGTGGTGTCGGGGGCGGGAGTCGTCCCTGGCATGTGTGTCACTGTAGAAACCGCATCCGGCGCCAGCCGAACGGCGAGATGACAGTTTCGTCATCTACGGCCGGCCATGAAAGAGGCCGCCCGCAGGCGGCAGTCAGACATGAAAAGGCCGCCCGAAGGCGGCCTTGGATCACGCAGGTGTCTGCGATCAGTTGTGGTACGCGGTCTCGCCGTGCGAGGTGATGTCCAGGCCCTCGCGCTCGGCCTCTTCCGTCACGCGCAGGCCCACCACCATGTCGGTGATCTTGTAGGCGATGAAGGCCACGACCGCCGACCAGACGATCGTGATGATCACGCCCTCGGCCTGCAGCAGGACCTGGCTGCCGATGGAGAAGTCGTCGCCACCGGTCCCGCCCAGGCCCGGCGCGGTGAACACGCCGGTCAGGATGGCGCCCAGGATGCCGCCCACGCCGTGCACGCCGAACACGTCCAGCGAGTCGTCGGCACCGAGCATGCGCTTGAGGCCGTTGACGCCCCACAGGCAGACGAAGCCGGCCAGCGCGCCGATCACGATGCCGCCCATCGGGCCCACCGAGCCGCAGGCCGGGGTGATGGCGACCAGGCCGGCGACGGCGCCGGACGCGGCGCCCAGCATCGAGGCCTTGCCCTTCATCAGCGCCTCGCCCACGCACCAGGCCAGCACGGCGGCGGCGGTGGCGAACAGCGTGTTGATGAAGGCCAGCGCGGCACCGCCCGTGGCTTCCAGGTTGGAGCCGGCGTTGAAGCCGAACCAGCCCACCCACAGCATGCAGGCGCCCACCATCGTCAGCACCAGGCTGTGCGGCGACATGTTCTCCTTGCCGTAGCCCACGCGCTTGCCCAGCACGTAGGCGCCCACCAGGCCGGCCACACCGGCGTTGATGTGCACCACGGTGCCGCCGGCGAAGTCCAGCGCGCCCTTGTCGAGCAGGTAGCCGCCGGTGCCCCAGACCATGTGCGCGATCGGCAGGTAGCAGAAGGTGAACCAGATCACCGAGAACAGCAGCACGGCGCTGAACTTGATGCGCTCGGCGAAGCTGCCGACGATCAGCGCGCAGGTGATGCCCGCGAAGGTGGCCTGGAACGCGATGAACACGTACTCGGGCAGCTTCACGTCGTCGCTGAAGGTGTCGGCCAGGCTGTCCACCGTCACGCCGGACAGGAAGAGCTTGTCCAGGCCCGCGATGATCAGGCCCTCGCCGCCGAAGGCCAGGCTGTAGCCGTAGACGGCCCACAGCACGCCGATCAGCGAGAACACCACCAGCACCTGCATCAGCACCGACAGCATGTTCTTGCTGCGCACCAGGCCGCCGTAGAACAGTGCCAGGCCGGGCACGGCCATGAAGATGACGAGCAGCGTGGCCGTCATCATCCAGGCCACGTCGCCCTTGTGCACCATCGGTGCCGGTGCCGCCGCCTCGGCGGCAGGCGCCGCGGCTTCGGCGGCCGGCGCCGCGGTGGTCATCGCTTCCGCGGCCGAGGCCGCTTCCTGGGCGAACGCGCCCGTGGACAGGCCCAGCGCCGAGACGGCGAGGGCCAGCATCAGGAGGATCTTTCGCATGGTTGTCTTCTCTTGTGGGGCGGCCGCGTCAGAGCGCGTCCTTGCCGGTTTCGCCAGTGCGGATGCGCAGCACCTGCTCCAGGGCGGCGACGAAGATCTTGCCGTCGCCGATCTTGCCGGTGCGCGCGGCACCTTCGATGGCCTCGACGACGCGGTCGACGATGGCGTCGTCCACCGCGGCCTCGATCTTCACCTTGGGCAGGAAGTCGACGACGTACTCCGCACCGCGGTACAGCTCGGTGTGGCCCTTCTGGCGACCGAAGCCCTTGACCTCGGTCACCGTGATGCCCTGAACGCCGATGGCGCTGAGGGCCTCGCGCACTTCGTCGAGCTTGAACGGCTTGACGATCGCGGTCACCATCTTCATGGCTCTCTCCTTGTTCCGGTGGACGGGATCAGAGCGACTTGCTCAGCGTGAGCAGCAGGCGGCTCTTGTTGATGTCGCCCCAGTCGGACTTCTTGGTCGCGCCGACGTAGGCGCCCTCGAGCGAGAAGCCCGAGCCCAGGTCGAAGCCGACGCCCAGCTTGTAGTCGCTGTAGTTCACCGCGCCGTTGTCCTTGGCGCCGCCGGAGAACTGCGTGGCACCCACGTGGCCGACCAGCGTGATGCCGCTGGCCACTTCCATCTCGGCGTTGACCTCGAAGTAGCCGGTGCCCTTGCCGCCGTCGACACCGAACCACTTGCTCGACACGACGCGCGAGTACTTGGCCGTCAGCGGGCCCCAGCCCACGCTGCCGTAGAGCTCGGTGGTGTTGCCGCTGCTGTCCGGGCCCGGGTAGTAGTAGTACAGGACGCCGACGTCGTAGCTCAGGCCGGCCGCTTCGCCGGAGTAGCCGCCGTAGAAGTCCATCTCGGTGCCGCCCAGGAAGCCGACGCTGGAGTTCCAGTTGCCGAGGTAGAAGCCGCCCTCGGACCAGTCGAAACCGCCCTGGATCGCGGGCAGCACGGCCTTGCTGGCGTCGCTCTGGTCCTGGCCACGGAACTTGTACTTGCTCGTCACGGCCACGTTGGCCGACACCTCGGCCATGGCCAGGCTGGGGGCAAGGACGGCGGCAGCCGCGGCGGCGAGGGTGATCAGGGTCTTCTTCATGAACGCTCCAAACGGGTGAGGATGGTGAAAACTGCCGGAGCGCTTTTTGCAGCTTCCATGCCACCTTCGCACGCACGGGCTTGGGCCAGCCGCACGCCCCGGCGGTGCGCGGCGCGCCAGATCGGTGCACTTGGTTGGTGCGCTAGGGCGATATGCACCTTCGATGTGCGCGTCGTGACCTCCTGGCCGTGCATCCACGTCAGCGCCTGGCCGGAACGCCACGCCAGCGGCCGCCAAGGGCGCCCGTGGCGGGGGGGACACGGCCCGTGGCACGATCACGCACACATGACAGGAAGGATCCGCCGATGACCTTGGCCGTGGTGCGCAGCCGTGCGCTCGACGGGCTGCAGGCCCCGCCGGTGCAGGTGGAGGTTCAGCTCGCCCCCGGCCTGCCCGGATTCACGCTCGTGGGCCTGGCCGAGACCGAGGTCAAGGAGTCGCGCGAGCGCGTGCGCGCGGCGCTGCAGCAGAGCGGTTTCGGCTTCCCCCACAACAAGCGCATCACCGTGAGCCTGGCACCGGCGGACCTGCCGAAGGAATCCGGCCGCTTCGACCTGCCGATCGCGCTGGGCATCCTGGCCGCCGACGGCCGGCTGGATGCGGCACGCCTGGCCGCCGCCGAGTTCGCCGGCGAGCTGGGCCTGGCCGGCGACCTGCGCCCCGTGCGCGGCGCGGTGGCCCTGGCCCTGGGCCTTCGGCGCAGTGGCGGCGGCACCCTGGTGCTGCCGGCCGACAGCGCCGCCGAGGCGGCCCGCGTGCCCGGCGTGGCGGTGCAGGCCGCCCGCCATCTGCTGGACGTGGTGGCCAGCCTGCAGCCGGGCGATGCAGCCGTCGCGCTGCCCACGGCACAGGCCACGGCAGGCGGCCCGCAGGCACCGGTGCCCGACCTGCGCGACGTGAAGGGCCAGGCCGGCGCCAAGCGCGCGCTGGAGGTGGCCGCCGCCGGTGGCCACGGCCTGCTGCTGGCCGGGCCGCCGGGCAGCGGCAAGTCGATGCTGGCGGTGCGCCTGCCGGGCCTGCTGCCTGCCATGGATGACGAGGAAGCCCTGGAAAGTGCGGCCCTGCTGGGACTGGCCCGCGGCGGCAGCGACAGCGTGGGCACGGTCTTCGGGGAGCGCCCGTTCCGCGCGCCGCACCATTCCGCCAGTGCCGTGGCCCTGGTGGGCGGTGGCACGCCGCCGCGGCCGGGCGAGATCTCGCTCGCCCATGGCGGCGTGCTCTTCCTCGACGAGCTGCCGGAATACCCCCGTAGCGCGCTGGAGGCGCTGCGCGAGCCGCTGGAGAACGGCCGCATCACCATCTCGCGCGCCGCGCGCCAGGCCAGCTTCCCCGCCCGCTTCCAGCTGGTGGCGGCGATGAACCCCTGCCCCTGCGGCTGGCTGGGCGCGTATGCCGCCACCGGTCGCGCCTGCCGTTGCACGCCCGAGGCGGTGTCACGCTACCAGGCGCGCCTCTCCGGCCCGCTGCTGGACCGCATCGACCTGCAGGTGGAGGTGCCGGCCGTGAAGCCGGCCGACCTGCTGGGTCAGACCGACGGCGAGACCAGCGCCGACGTGGCCGCGCGCGTCGCGTCGGCGCGGGCGCTGGCGGTGCAGCGCCAGGGCTGCGCCAACGCGGCGCTCGAGGC
Source organism: Burkholderiaceae bacterium (assembly GCA_024235855.1). Taxonomy (GTDB): domain Bacteria; phylum Pseudomonadota; class Gammaproteobacteria; order Burkholderiales; family Burkholderiaceae_C; genus Rubrivivax. The sequence continues at coordinate 122,307 of JACKLN010000003.1, read as the reverse complement.
CGGTGTCGTGGAAACCCATGCGCAGGCGGCCGCAGCCGCCACCACGTTCCTGCGCCAGGCGGCAGAGCGCCTGGGCTGGTCCGGCCGCGGCTTGCACCGCACGCTGCGCGTGGCGCGCACGGTGGCCGACCTCGCCGGCAGCACGACGGTGGAACTGCCCCACGTGGCCGAGGCCCTGCAGTTCCGCCGCGGCGTGGTCGGCACCGGCGCGCCTGGCGCCGCAGGCGGCTAGAATCCGCGCTCTGGCGACCGTGGTGAAGTGGATATCATCCAGCCCTCCGAAGGCTGTGGCGCAGGTTCGATTCCTGCCGGTCGCGCCAGCTGAGCACGCCGCGCTTCAGCGTCGGCCACGTGGGCCAGCACCATCTCCCCCATCCCCCCGCGCAGCATGCTGCGCCGGAACGAGTGCCCGGCGCGCGGCAGCTCATGGTAGGCCACCGGTGACGGCAGCCCCAGGGCCTGCGCCGCCTCCTGCATCGCGCCGACCCAGCAGCGGGCCCGTGCACGCCGATCGTCGCCCTGGGCGGTGACAGCCCGCCCTGTCGTGCGCAGCGCGCTGCTGTCGGCGCGCTCGCGTTCACCGGCCATGACCAGGCCCGGTACCGCCAGCAGCGCCGCGAGGTCGAAGCCCCCGTTGCGCCAGCGCCGGCTGTAGGCCAGGCCATGCGGGTAGCGCAGCGCCGGGTCGGGCAAGGTGTACCAGCCCGCGGCGCCCAGCGCGTAGCTGCGCACCCGCGCCGGGTGTCGCATCACGAAGCGGTGCACGAACTGGGCGCCGCCCGAGTAGCCGAACAGGTGCAGCCGTCGCCGGTCCGCACCGGTCCGGGCGGCCACGTCGCGCACCGCCTCCAGCAGCAGCCGGTCGGGGCGGCGCCCGTCGGCGCCCGCCTGCAGCCGCTGGTAGTGCGGGAATCCCGCCTGCGGGAACACCGGGACCAGGAGCACCACACCGGCGGCGTCGGCCAGCGGGCGGAACATGGCCAGGTGCTCCTGCGCGTTGCGCGAGATCCCGTGCACGCTGACGAGGATGGGTGCACCAGGGCCGGCCTGCGCCGGCACGTGCCAGTACCAGGCGAACCCGGCCTCGCCCGCCATGGCCTGCCCGCCCGCGCCGTCAGGCCATGGCCGGGCCTGGGCGCCCTGCGGGCCGGGGGATCCCACGACAGCGGCGCCGGCCAGCCCCGCCATGAGTCGCCGCCGGGCAGGATTCGCCACCGGGATCACGGCTTCGGACTTGGAAAGGTTCATGACACGCGACGCAACTGGCGCGCGAACAGTGCGCGCGTGCGCGTGGCGCCGGCCAACAGCTCGGCCGGCGTGCCGCGCTCGACCAGGCGACCGGCTTCGAGATGCCACACCTCGTCGGCCATGCGCAGGCGCTGCAGGTCGTGCGTGACCATCATCACCGTGCCCGGAAAGCGCTGCAGGACGCGATCGAGGTGCGCGGCCGAGTCGGCATCCAGGTGCGCGTCGGGTTCGTCCAGCAGCAGCAGGCCGGGGCCGCTGAGCAGGGCACGCGCCCAGGCGACGCGCTGGCGCTGGCCCCAGGACAGGTTGCGTGCGCCACCGGCCAGCCGCGTGGCCTCGCCCTGCGGCAGCTGCTGCAGCAACTCGTCCACGCCGCACAGCGCTGCCACGCGTTCACGCCGGCCGTTGCTGGCCCGAGGGCGGGCGTAGGACAGGTTGCGGCCCAGCGTGCCGCGCAGCAGCGGCACCTCGGGCGAGACCACGCCGACCCGGCGGCGGAGTTCCGCCGGCGACAGGGCGGCAATGGGCGTGCCATCGAGCGTCACCTCGCCGCTGTCCGGCGTCACCAGGCCGCAGGCCAGGGCCAGCAGGCTGGACTTGCCGGCACCGTTGGCCCCCACGATGGCCACTCGTGCGCCGGGCGGCACGGTGGTGGTCACGTCGTCGACGACGCCGCGCAGCGTCAGGCCGCGCAGGGCGACCGCGATGGCGCCGCCGGGCCGGGTCACCTGCCGCTCCAGCCCGGCGGCGGGGCCGGGCCCGCGAGGCTCGGCGCGCGCAGTGGGTTTGGCCGGCACAGCGGGCGCCGACGACATGCCCGTGAGCAGCGCGGCGAGCCGCTCGCGCGCAACGCGCGCTGCCTCGCGGTCGGCCGCCACTCCGGCCCAGGCCGGCCACCGACGGCCCGGCCAGGGCCAGCAGCGCCACCGCGCCGGCGAGGTCGGCGACGGCGGCACCGCCCTGCTGCACCCACCACGCACCGGCCCCCAGAGCCAGGCCCGCCGCCACCGCCGCGCCGGCCTGCGAGAGGGCCGTCAACCCGGCCAGGGCACGCCGCTGCGCCACCATGGCCTGGACCACGGCCTGCTGGCGGCGGTGGAGCCGGTGACGCTCGCGGCCGGCCTGGCCGAACAGGTGGACGGTGGCCAGCGCGCCCAGCCGGTCCCCCAGTTCGGCGGCCAGCACCGCCTGACGCCGGCGCGCCGTGCGCACGGCGGGCGTGGCCCGGCGCGCCGCAGCGGCCAGGGCCGCGGCAGTCAGCGCGTAAGCGGCCAGGGCCACGCCGCCCACCGGGGCCAGCCACGTCAGTAGCACGGCCAGCGCCAGACCGCCCGCCAGCCCGCCGACGATCAGGCGCGGCACACCACGGGCCAACCACCGGCGCAGTGCCGCCGAATCGCCGGCCACCCGCATCAGCAGCGCGCCGTGCGCACGTGCCGCCACGCGCTGCGGCTGCCTGGCCAGGGCGTCGAACAGGTGCAGCCGCACGCGCGCGGCGTAGGTCTGCCCCAGCCGTTCGGCCTGCACCCGCTCCAGCCAGCGCAGGCCGGCCAACGCGGCGCCGCTGCCGGCGAGCACCAGCAGGATCGCCCAGAGCGCAGGGCCCGCTGGTCCCGCCGGGCCCAGCCCCTGGAACACGGTGCGCACGGCCAGCGCGCCGGCCACCACGCAGGCGGCCTGGGCCAGCCCGTTGGCCACCAGCGCGGCCAGCGCGCGCCGCCCCGGGCCGTCGAGGGCGTCGGGCAGCGCGGCGTTCATCCTGCGGCCCCGACCAGGCGCACCTCAGCCGGTCGTCCCAGCACCTCGGCCACGCCGGCGCTGCTCAGCGCCTCCAGGTCCAGCACCGGCAAGCCGGTCGCCGCGGCGGCCTCGCGCGCTGCCAGCGGCGAGGCCGTCACCAGGCCGCTGGCCGCACGCACGGGCAGACCGAGCTCGCGCAGCCGGGTGATGCCCATCGCGCTGCCCATCGCATCGCCGGCGGCGAAGACCACGGCATCGACCGTCTGGGCGAACGCCGCCGAGGCCGCCAACATCCCGGTCTCGCGCTGGAACAGGCCGTCGGCCACCTCGAACACGACGGCCTCGTGGCCGTGTGCCGCCAGGGTGTCCAGCAGGCGCTGCATCGCCGCCACCAGCTGCGCCTCGTCGGCCAGGTAGGTGGACGCCATGCCGGCGTCGGTGAAGTCGAGCACGCTGTGCGCGCCGGCGTCGGTCATGCTCCAGACATCGCCGCCGGAACCGGTGCCGGTGACCTTGGCGGCACCCACGCGCAGCCCGGCCGCGGCCAGCCCGCGTACCAGGTGGCTCACCGTCTCCGTCTTGCCCGCGTTCATCGACGTGCCGAGCACGGCCACCGTGAACGGGCGCCGGCGCACCGCGGGCGGTACCGGCAGCGCATGGTCGGCCAGGTTGATGACCCGACCCTGGCGGTCGCCGATCAGGCCCAGGGGCTGCACCTGGGTGGCGGCACGAATGCGGCCATGGCGCGACAGCATGGTCGACGCGATGCCGCCGGCGGCCACCATGTGACAGGGCCCGAGGTCCACCGGCACCTCGGCCTCGAACTGGTCCGGCGCGTAGCGGTGGCCGTAGGCGAGCACGACCTCGTCGCCCGGGAACAGGCGGGCCCGCCGCCCGCTCACCAGTTCCAGGTGGCGATGCTGGCCCAGGCGCTCGACGCGCACGAGCACGAGGTCGCCGGGGCGGGGCGCCCGGTCGCCGCCGACGAGTGTGGCCATGGCGTTGCGCGGCACCCGGCGCGTGACGAAGGGCATCCTCAGGGACTGGGCGCGTGCGGGGGCCAGCAGGCTGATATCGGGCAGTGAGGTCATGGGTCTCTCCAGGTCAGGATGGGCAGAGACATGCATCCGCCATGCCATACATGGGATTATTTTCCCATTTTATCAGAACTCTTTTCATTTCAATGACTTACGGACGCCCCTCGAAGCCAACGGGTTGCCCGGGCCCCCGTACTTGGGGGAAATGCCCCACCCAGACCCACCCAACCGCCCCATCACCTTTGCGCGAGGCCGGGCCTGTCGCGGGCCAACATGCCGGGTCGCTGAGGGCCCGCCCTGTGGGGATCCGCCGGAGGCCTCGCTAACATCCGGACACGCCCACCCCAGCCGCCATGCAGCCTGCCCCCGCACCCGCGACACGCCGGACCCAGCCCTTCCCGGCCTGGCGTGGCCTGGTCATGCTCTGGGCCACCGGGGCATTGCTCGCAGCGAGCGGCGCCGCCTGGGCACAGGCCGTGCTCCCCGTCGCACCGGAGGTCAAGGCCGCGACCCAGCTGCTCGGCCTCGGACGTCAGCGGCTGGCCCTGGTGGTCGGGCTGAGCAGGGTCGGGGACGTCGACCTGCCGGCCGTGCGCCGCGACGCTGCCGCGGTGGCCGAGTCGCTGCGTCGCAACGGCTACCTGGTGATGGCGCGGCCCGACCTGAGCGCCGACGACCTGCGCCGCAGCCTGGCCGAGTTCCGCCAGCGGCTGGACCCGGCGGGCGCCGGGCTGATCTACATCGCGGGCGCCGGGGCACGGCTGGACGGCCGGTCCTGGCTGGTGACCCGCAGCCTGCGCGCGGGCGACGCGGCACCTGACGCGGCCGCGCTCAAGGCCGCCTCGCTGCCGCTGGACGAACTGGTGCTGGCGCTGCAGATCACCCCGGCCAGCCTGCGCCTGCTGGTGGTGGACGGTGCCACACCCCTGCCCCGGCTGCCGGCCGACTGGCAAGGGCTGGCCACGCCCACGCTGCCCGACGGCGTGATGGCCCTGCTGTCGGCCCAGCCCGGCCAGACCCTGCCACGCTGGCAGCCGCCGGCACTGCCTTCCCCGCCGCCGCAGGATCCGCGCGAGACCACCGGCAGCCCCTTCGGCACCGCCTTCGTGCATGCCTTGCTGTCCGCCGGCCGCACGGGGCCGCAGGTGCTGCTGGAAACGCGCCGGCTGACGCTGGACGCCACCGGCCAGGCGATCGACCCGTGGCTCGGTGGCCGCACCGACGAGCGCGACGAACTCGGGGCCCCGACCGTGCCGATCGCACAGTGGCCGGAGGCCGCAGCCCGGCGGGCCGTGGCTGTCGCGGGCGGGCAGGCGCTGGAAGCGCTGCGCCGAAACGCCCGCCCGGCCCAGGCCCCGGCGCCGGAGGTCGCGCCGCCGGCGCCAGGGGGTGCACCCGTGGCCGCCGGGCCAGCCGCGACCGCTGGCACGGCCGCCGGCACGGCTGCGGCGACGGCGGCCGTGGGCGCGGCCCAGGCCGCGCTGGCCACCGCTGCACAGGCCGAGGCGGCCAAGGTGGCGGCGGCCCAGACCCTGGCCGCCCAGGGCGCCACCGCCGCGGTGGGTGTCGTCGCGGCGACGGCCAGCGCGCTCTCGAGGCCGGATGTCCCGGAGACGACGACCGTGCGTGCGCCGTCTCGAGACGGCAGCGGCACCAAGGCACCCGACATCAACGATGCTCGGGCCCCGCAGGACGGTGCGCCGCCGACCGGGCAGTCGGGCGCCGCGCCACCAGCGTCGCCGATCGCGACCGGCGCGGTGCAACCGACGCCAGCGACCTCGGTACCGGCGCCGGCGCCGACACTGGACGCACCACCCCCACCGGCGGCACCGGCCGCACCGCCGATGAATCCCTATGGCTACGCGGCCGGCGACAGCTTCACCTACCGCCGCGTCGACCAGTGGAAGGGCGAATCGGTGGGCCTGGTCATGCAGGTCATCGACGCCTTGCAGACCGCAGGCGAGCTCAGCGGCCGTGAAGGCGACGACACCGTGACCTTCGACGCCCAGGGCCGTGTGCGCAGCCGCAGCGGGCCGGGCGGCAGCGCCACTTTCACGCCCGCCGAGTCCTTCTGGTGGTCCGGCCCCAAGGTGGGCGAAAGCCGCGACATCGCGTTCGACGAGGAGTTCGAGAGCCGCGACGGCCGCGGCAAGCGCCGCTGGGAAGGCGAGGTCGAGGTCGGCCGCCCCACGCGCCTGACCACCAGCGCCGGCACCTTCGACGTGCTGCCGATGGAAGGCGAAGGCTGGGTCCGCGAGTGGCGCATGCCTCAGCGCACGCGCCGCGACGTGCAATGGGAACGCACCGTCTGGTATTCGCCCGAACTCGGCCACCCGGTGGCCATCGACATCGTGGAGCGCGACGCCGCCAACCGGCTGCTGCGCAAGGAGCGCCTGGAGCTCGTGCACCTGCAGACGAGCCGGAGCGTGCCGCGCTGATGGCAGCACGGCAAGGGCCGCCGGCCAGGCGGATGCCGGACCCAGGCGTCCGATCGGCGGCGATGCTGCTGGGCGTGGTGCTGCTCCTCGGCGGCTGCGCCAGCCGGGGTCCGGCGGCATGGTCCGGCCGCGACGGCCCGGCGGCCGAGATCCCGACCGGTCTGGAGCGCACGCCCGACGCCGTGCCGCGGATCGAACCGCTGCGCGTGGGCGGGCCCAACAAGCCCTACGAGGTCCGCGGCGTGCGCTACGTGCCGATGACCGAGGACCGGCCGCTGCGCGAGCGCGGTCTGGCGTCCTGGTACGGCCGCAAGTTCCATGGCCGGCCCACCTCCAACGGCGAGACCTACGACATGTTCGCGATGACGGCGGCGCACAAGACCATGCCGCTGCCCAGCTACGCCCGCGTGCGCAACCCGGCCAACGGCCGCGAGATCATCGTGCGCGTGAACGACCGCGGCCCCTTCCACCCGGGCCGGATCATCGACCTGAGCTACACCGCCGCGCTGAAGCTCGGCGTGCTCGGCGGCGTGGCACCAGTGGAGGTGGAGCGCATCACGCACGATCAGATCCGCGCGGGTTTGCGGCCGACACCCGCGGCCCCGTTCGATGGTGGCGTGCCGGAAGCCGCGACGGCCTCCAGCGGCTACTGGCTGCAACTCGGGGCGTTCCGTGACCGCGAGGGCGCCCAGCAGCTGCAGCGCCTGCTGCTGCAGGAGACCCCGTGGCTGGCCGATCAGCTGACGCTGCAGGACGACGGCCAGTGGGTGCGCGTGCGCGTGGGTCCCTGGGTGCAGCGGCGGGACGCCGAGGCCACCGCCGCGCGCCTAGCCGACGCACTGCCGCTGGACGCGCTGGTGGTCTTCGTGCCCTGAGGGCGCGCCTCCGCATCCCTAGTTCGGGTCGGGCGCGCCGCTTCCCGATGGACGCAGGCGCACTTTGCACCGATGCTCGGCGGGTGAGCCCAACGGTGCGCGCCCCAACGGCGACGCCGCAGGGCCAAGCCTGAAGGAACACCCCCGTGAGCACCGCCCCGATCACCTTCCTCGTCCCCGGCCAGACGGCCGCCACACGCAGCGGTGCCCCGCTGCGGGCCAGCGACGGCCTGCCCGGCCAGGTCAAGGCCCGCGTCACCGTCGGCGCCCGCCGCGCCGGGGTCGAGCCCGTGCGGCTGGAGGCCGTGCCGGGCGAGGACCTGGTGGTGCTGCACGTGGCCGGCGGTCCGGCCCTGGTGCTGCACCCGGAAACCGCGCGCGACATGCTGCTCGGCCAGGGCACGCAGACCACGCGCAGCGCCGGGGTCGCCACCGGCGATGTGGTCGTGCCCACGCAGCTGCGCTGGCGCAGCCTGGAGCAGACGGCGCCGGCGCGCTCGCGCGGCTTCCTCGGCGACGTGCTGCTGCAGGCCGTGGAGGTGCTCACCGGCCTGGCCAAGGACAAGGCGGTGGACTTCGCCGCCTCGGCCGTCGTCGCCAAGGTCGACGGGCAGGTGGTGCCCGGCGTCTACAGGCTGGACCCCACGGGACTGAAGCCGCTGAAGGACCGCGCGCGGCCGCTGACGGCGATCGAACCCGCCGACGGCCCGCTGCTGGTGCTGCTGCACGGCACCTTCGTCGACACCGCCAGCACCTTCGGCAAGCTCTGGGACCTGCACCCGGCGCAGGTGCAGGTGCTGTTCGGCCACTACCGCCAACAGGTCTACGCGCTGGACCACCCCACGCTGGGCGCCAGCCCGATCGACAACGCGCTCACGCTGGTGCAGGCGCTGCCCAAGGGCGCGCGGCTGCACCTGGCCACGCACTCGCGCGGCGGCCTGGTGGCCGAGGTGCTGGCCCGCGTGTGCGGGCGCGGCGGCGAGCTCACGGCCGACGACCTGAAGCCCTTCGCCGGCGCCGCCTACGCCCCGCAGCGCGCCGCGCTGCAGCAGCTGGCCGCGCGCGTGAAGCAGCAGGGCATCACGGTGGAGCGCGTCGTGCGCGTGGCCTGCCCGGCGCGCGGCACCCTGCTGGCGTCGCGGCGGCTGGATGCCTATCTCTCGGTGCTGCGCTGGGGCTTGCAGCTGGCGGGCATCCCGGTGGCGCCAGCGCTGCTGGACTTCCTGGCCGAGGTGGCGCGCCGCCGCGAGGACCCGGGCAAGCTGCCCGGCCTGGCGGCCATGATGCCCGACAGCCCGCTGGTGCGCTGGCTCAACGGCGGCGAGCCGGTGCCCGGCGACCTGCGCGTGGTGGCCGGTGACCTGGAAGGCGACACCCTGGGCAGCTGGGTCAAGACGCTGCTCGCCGACGCCTTCTACTGGACCGACAACGACATCGTCGTGCAGACGCGCTCGATGTACGGCGGCACGCCGCGCACGAACGGCGGTGCGCAGTTCGTGCTCGACCAGGGCGGCAAGGTCACGCACTTCAACTACTTCGTCAACGCGCGCACGGTGGGCGCGGTGGTGGAGGGGCTGACGCAGGAGCGCCCCTCTGGCTACCGCCCCATCGGCCCGCTGTCCTGGGCCGGCGAGGACGCCGGCGGCGCGCGCGCGGCCCGGGCGCGGCCCACGGGCCTGCCGGCGCCAGCGGACCGGCCGGCCGTGTTCCTGCTGCCCGGCATCCTGGGCAGCCACCTGAAGCTCGGCGACAAGCGGATCTGGCTGAGCCTGCGCCTGCTGGGTGGGCTGGAGCGCCTGGCCTGGCCCGACGCCGGCGCCAGCGTGCACCCGGACGGCCCGATCGGCCTGTTCTACGACGACCTGGCCGAGTACCTCGAGCGCACGCACGAGGTCATCCCCTTCGCCTTCGACTGGCGGCGCCCGATCGAGGAAGAGGCGCAGCGCCTGGCCGACGCCATCGACCGCGAGCTCGCGCTGCGCGAGGCCTCGCGTCAGCCGGTACGGCTGATCGCGCACTCGATGGGTGGGCTGGTGGCACGCACGGTGCAGCTCGAGCGCCCCGAGACCTGGAACCGCATGCTGGAGCGCAGCGGCGCGCGCCTGCTGATGCTGGGCACGCCCAACGGCGGCTCCTGGGCACCGATGCAGGTGCTCTCCGGCGACGACCGCTTCGGCAACCTGCTGGCCGCGGTGGGCGGCATGTTCGACGACGAGCGCGCCCGCGCGGTGATGGCCGGCATGCCGGGTTTCCTGCAGCTGCAGGCCGGTCTGCTGGACGACGACGGCCGCCTGGCCCGCCACGAGACCTGGGCCGACATGGCCCGGCGCGACCTGCAGAAGGTGCGCGACGCCAACTGGTGGCACCGCAACTGGATCGCACCCGACGACCCCAGCCAGCTGTCGCCCTACACCTGGGGCGTGCCGGAGCAACCGGTGCTCAACCGCGCGCTGGCGCTGCGCCGGCGCCTGGACGAACAGCGCACGCAGGCATTGCCGGCCTTCGCCGACCGGCTGCTGCTGGTGGTGGGCCACGCGCGCTACACGCCCGACGGCTGGCAATGGGGCGACGAAGGCCTGGAGTACCTGAACGCCGTCGATGGCGGCGACGGCCGCGTGCCGCTGCACAGCGCGCTGCTGCCCGGCGTGCGCACCTGGACGCTGAAGGTGGAGCACGGCAGCCTGCCCGACCACGCTGAGGCCTTCGAGGCCTACCGTGAACTGCTGGAGCATGGCGACACCGAGCGCCTGCCGCGGCTGGCGGCCGCGGCCGTGCGCAGCGCCGCCGGCGGCGCCCAGGACGGCGCGGCCACGGTGGAGCACGTGACCTCGCGACCGTCCCGCGGCCGCCAACTCGGCGCGGCACGGCCGATGGACAGCATGAAGGCACTGCTGTCGGCACCCGGCCTGGAGGCCGAAGGCACGCCGGCGCAGACCGCCGAGCGCGGCGCGGCACTGCAGGTGGAGGTGTGCAACGGCGACCTCACCTTCATCGGCCAGCCCCTGATGCTCGGCCACTACCACGCCACCAAGGTCACTGGCACCGAGGGCGTGATCGACCGCCGGCTCGGCGGCGCGCTCACCGCGTCGCTGCAGGCCGGGCTCTACCCGCAGGGCATCGGCGAACACCAGATCTTCGTCAATGGCGGGACGTCCGACGATCCCTGGCGGGCGCCGCGGCCGCGTGCCGCCATCGTCATCGGCCTGGGCGACGAGGGTGTGCTGACGCAGAAGGACCTCGCCTTCGCCACGCGCCAGGCCACGCTGGCGTGGCTGCAGCGGCTGGCCGAGCAGGGCGAGGCCGCCGCCGCGGTGGAACTGGCCGCCACGCTGATGGGCAGCGGCGGCGCCGGCATGGGCCCGGGCGAATCGGCCGCCGCCATCGCCACCGGCGTGCGCGACGCGGCCGAGATCGTGCGCCGCGGTAACGCCACGCGCCAGGCCGCGGCCGACGCCGCCGGGCGGCCGGACACCGCGCAGCTGTGGCCGCTGCCCACGCGGCTGACGCTGGTGGAGCTGTACCTGGAACGCGCGTCCGACGCCTGGCGCGCGCTGCAGGTGCAGGCCACGGCCGCCCCGGGGCACTTCGTCATCGGCCCGGTCATCGTCTCCGGCACCGGGCCGCTGCGCCGGCAGATCGACACCGCCTACCGCGGCGCCGACTACGACCTGATCACCGCGCTGTCGCCGGCCGGCGCGCCCGACCAGATCGCCTTCCGGCTCGACACCCGCCGCGCGCGCAGCGAACTGCGCAGCGTGGCCACGCAGGCCACGCTGGTGGAGCAGATCGTGCGCCGCGCCGCCGACGACACCAACGACGACACCCAGCTCGGCCGCACGCTGTTCCAGCTGCTGGTGCCGCGCGACATGGAGGCCTACCTCGGCGGCACCGAGCGCATGGTGCTGGAGCTCGACACGCGCACCGCACGCGTGCCCTGGGAACTGCTGGATTCACCGCCGGAGCGCCGCAGCGGCGGCGACCCGCGGCCCTGGGCCGTGCGCACGCGGCTGCTGCGCAAGCTGCAGACGGCGCGCTTCCGCAGCCAGGTGCGCGACGCCGGGGCGGACGAGCAGGTGCTGGTGGTCGGCGAACCCAAGCTGAACGATCCCCGATACGCGCCTCTGCCTGGCGCGCTGCAGGAAGCGCGCGCCGTGGCCACGGCGCTCGGCGGCCTGCAGGGCGTGGGCGCGGAGCGTGTGAAGCTGGTGGCCGAGGCGGAGGCCGTGGCCATCCTCAACGCGCTGTTCGAGCGGCCCTGGCGCATCGTGCACATCGCCGGCCACGGCGAGACCACCGATGGCGAGGGCGGCCCGGGCGGGCTCGTGATGTCCGACAAGAGCTTCCTCGGCCCGCGCGAGATCGAACAGATGCGCGACGTGCCGGAACTGGTGTTCGTCAACTGCTGCCACCTGGCGAAGATCGCACCCGAGGAACCCGGGCGGAAGTCGCTGGACCGGCCGAACTTCGCCGCCAGCGTGGCCGAGGCGCTGATCGAAGCCGGCGTGCGCTGCGTGGTCGCCGCAGGCTGGGCGGTGGACGACGATGCGGCGGCGGCCTTCGCCGGGCGCTTCTACCGCACGCTGCTGGCCGGCCGGCCCTTCATCGACGCCGTGGCCGAGGCGCGCGAGGCTGCCTGGCGCCAGGCCGACCCCGCGCAGGGCGGCAACGGCAACAACACCTGGGCTGCCTACCAGTGCTACGGCGACCCGGACTGGGTGTTCCGCCGCGGTGTGGGCGACGCGCAGGCCCGCGACCCGGTGGTCGACGAGTACGCCAGCCTGTCGTCGCCGCTGGGCCTGGCGCTGGCGCTGGAGAAGCTGGCGGTGGAGTCGGAGTTCCAGGGCCGGCCGCTGACGCGCCAGCTCGAGCACATCCGCCACCTGGAGGCGCGCTTCGGCACGCTGTGGGGCGGCATGGGCGCCATTGCCGAGGCCTTCGGCCTCGCCTACGCGAAAGCCGGCGCCATGGAACCCGCGGTCGACTGGTACGGGCGTGCCACCGCCGCGGCCGACGCCAGCGCGTCGATGAAGGCGCACGAGCAGTGGCTGAACCTGCGCGCGCGCCTGGCCGAGACGCAGGCGCGCGAACACGCGCCCAAGAGCCGCGCCTGGGCGAAGTGCCGGCGCGAGGTGCAGACGGCCGTGCAGCAGCTGGAGGCGCTGACGACTCTGCAACCCACGGTGGAGCGGCACAACCTGGTGGGCTCGTCCTGGAAACGCCTGAGCATGCTGCTGCTGGGCAGCGACCCCCGCGGTGCGGCCGATGCGCGGGCGCGGTCCGACGCCGCCTATGGCCGTGCCGAGGCCATGGCGCTGGCGCAGGACGCGCCCGAACTCTTCTACCCGGTGATCAACCGCATGGCCTATGCGTTGGCGATGCACCCCGAGCCCAGCTTCCCCGGTTTCGAGGCGGGCCTGGTGGCGCGCGCCCGCGACAGCGCGCAGGCCAAGGTGCTGGCAGAGCCGGACTTCTGGAGCGTGGTGACGCTGATCGAGCTCGACGCCTTCGAGACCGCGGGCGCCGGCCGCCTGCACACCCTGATCGGCGGCCTGCTGGCGCGCGCCGAAGACCTGCACAGCCGTGCCGCCGCGCCGAAGAACTGGGCCTCGGTGCGCGACAACGCCGAGTACGCGCTTCGCGCGCGGGTGGCCCAGGTGGCGGGCGCCGAGCGGCAGGCGCTGGCGGACTGGCTGGACCGGCTGGCGGTGTACGCGGGGCAGAAGACCGGCGGCTGACGAGTGGGCCGGCGCGAACTCCCCCGGCCCGGCTTGCAGGCCGGGCCGCTTCGCCCGGCGAAGACCAGTCCGCAGGGACTGCTCTTCGTCCGGGCTCAGCGGCCGCCGGTCACGTCCAGCAGGGCGCCAGTGGTGTAGCTGGCCGCGTCGGACAGCAGCCAGACGATGGACGCGGCCACCTCGTCAGCCGTGCCGGCGCGCTGCATCGGGATGGTGGGCGCCAGGTCGCGCGCGCGGTCGGGCTGGCCGCCGCTGGCGTGGATCTCGGTGTCGATGATGCCCGGGCGCACCGCGTTGACGCGCACGCCTTCGGCCGCCAGCTCGCGCGACAGGCCGACGGTGAGGGTGTCGACGGCGCCCTTGCTGGCCGCGTAGTCCACGTACCAGCCGGGGGCGCCCAGGCGCGCCGCCACCGACGACAGGTTGACGATGCTGCCCCCGTGGCCACCGTGGCGGCTGGACATCCGACGCACCGCCGCCCGTGTGCACAGCAGCGTGCCGATGACGTTGATGCCGAAGATGCGCTGCCAGCGCGCCAGGTCCATCTCGTCCAGGCGCTGCGCGCGGTCCACGACGCCGGCGTTGTTCACCAGGCCGACCAGCCGCGGCGCCTCGGCGTCCAGACGGGCGAACATCGCGGCCACCTGCGCTTCGTCGGCCACATCGGCCTGCACCGCCCAGGCCTGGCGGCCGGCGGCGCGCACGTCGGCACACACGGCCACGGCCGCGGCAGCGTCCCGCGTGTAGTTCACGGCCACGTGCCAGCCCGCCGCAGCGGCCTGGCGCGCCACCGCGGCGCCGATGCCCCGGCTGCCGCCGGTGACGAGCAGGAGTCGGTCGGAAGATGCAGCGTCCATGGTGGCCATCGTAGCCGCGCTACGATCCCGCTTCCCCCAAAACCGGATGGAGACAAACACATGCAACGTCGGGAACTGATGCTGGGCGGCCTGGCCGCCGCCGGGGCGCTGGCCGCGCCGGCCCTGGTGCGCGCGCAGGCGCTGGAGAAGACCAAGGTCACGATCGCCGTGGGCGGCAAGAACCTGCTGTACTACCTGCCGCTGACCATCGCCGAGCAGAAGGGCTTCTTCAAGGACGAGGGCCTGGACCTGAGCGTGGTCGACTTCGCCGGCGGCTCGCGCGCGCTGGCCGCGGTGGTGGGCGGCAGCGCCGACGTGGTCTCGGGGGCTTTCGAGCACACGGTGAACATGCAGTTCAAGGGCCAGGCCATGCGCGCCTTCGTGCTGCAGGGCCGCGCGCCGCAGATCGTGCTCGGCGTCAGCACCAAGACCATGCCCGGCTTCAAGTCGGTGGCCGACCTGAAGGGCAAGAAGATCGGCGTCACCGCGCCGGGCAGCTCCACCAACGTGATGGCCAACTTCGTGCTGGCCAAGGCCGGGCTGAAGCCGTCGGACGTGTCCATCGTCGGCGTCGGTGCCAGCAACGGCGCCGTGGCCGCCATGCGCGCCGGCAACATCGACGCCATCAGCAACCTCGACCCGGTGATCACGCTGCTCTCGCGGGCCGGCGACATCAAGATCGTGGCGGACACGCGCAAGGTGGCCGAGGCCGACCGCATCTTCGGCGGCCCGATGCCCGCCGGCTGCCTGTACTGCCCGCAGGCCTTCATCGACAAGCACCCGAACACGGTGCAGGCGATGGCCAACGCGATGGTTCGCGCCAACCAGTGGATCCAGCAGGCCGGACCCAGCGACATCATCAACGCCGTGCCCGAGGCCTTCCTGCTTGGCGACCGCGCGGTCTACATCGACGCCTTCCTGGCCGCCAAGGGCGCGCTGTCGCCCGACGGGATGATCCCGGAGGCCGGCTCGACCACGGCCTTCCGCGCGCTGGCCAGCGTCGACGACAAGATCGCCGCCGCCAAGCTGGACCTTCAGGCCGTCTACACGAATCACTTCGTGAAGAAGGCCAACGCCAAGTTCAAGAAGGCGTGAGCGCGCCCGCCCTGCAGCTGACGGGGGTGTCCTGCACCTTCGTCAGCAAGGACGATCCCGGTCAGCGCTACACCGCCGTGCGCGACGTGGACCTCACCGTCGGCGCGGGCGAGTTCGTCAGCGTGGTCGGGCCCACGGGTTGCGGCAAGAGCACGCTGCTCAACGTCGGCGCCGGGCTGCTGCAGCCCAGCACCGGCCGCGTGCAGGTGTTCGGGCAGGACCTGCAGGGCATCAACACGCGTGCCGGCTACATGTTCCAGGCCGAGAGCCTGATGCCCTGGCGCACCGCGCTGGGCAACGTGATGGCCGGGCTGGAGTTCCGCGGCGTGCCGGCGGCCGACGCCAAGGCGCAGGCCGAGCATTGGCTCAAGCGCGTGGGCCTGGGCGGCTTCGGCGACCGCTACCCGCACCAGCTCTCGGGCGGCATGCGCAAGCGCACCAGCCTGGCCCAGACGCTGGCGCTGGACCCGGACATCATCCTGATGGACGAGCCCTTCAGCGCGCTGGACATCCAGACCCGGCAGTTGATGGAGAACGAGGTGCTGGACCTCTGGGCACAGAAGAAGAAGGCGGTCTTGTTCATCACCCACGACCTCGATGAAGCCATCGCAATGAGCGACCGCGTGGTCGTGCTCTCCGCCGGCCCGGCCAGTCACCCGATGGGCGAGTTCGCGGTCGATCTTGAGCGCCCGCGCGACGTGGCCGAGGTGCGCACGACGCCCCGCTTCATCGCGCTGCACAACGCCATCTGGGACGTGCTGCGCGAAGAGGTGCTCAAGGGCTACGCGCAACAGCTCAAGGCGGCGTAGGCGATGAAGCACGTGAGACTCTGGCAGGGCGGCCTGCTGCTGGCACTGATCGGGTTCTGGTACGTGATGACCGAGCCCGGCCTGATCCCGCCGATGATGTTCGACAACGACCGTCAGGCGGCCTTCTTCTTCGGCCAGCCGCTGCACGTGGGCGAACGCATCTGGAACTGGTTCGTGGTCGATGCCGACATCTACCGCCACCTGGGCGTGACGCTGGTCGAGACGCTGCTGGCCTTCGGCATCGGCGCCGTGCTGGGCCTGGGGGGTGGGCTGTGGCTGGCGCTGGCGCCGCTGGCCTCGGCCGTGCTGGACCCATACATCAAGGCCATGAACTCGATGCCGCGCATCATCCTGGCGCCGATCTTCAGCGTCTGGTTCGGGCTGGGCATCGCGTCGAAGGTGGCGCTGGGCGTGACCCTGGTGTTCTTCATCGTCTTCTTCAACGTCTACCAGGGCGTCAAGGAGGTCAGCCCGGTGGTGCTGGCCAACGCCCGCATGCTCGGCGCCAACCAGCGCCAGTTGCTGCGCCACGTCTACCTGCCCAGCGCCACCAGCTGGGTGTTCAGCAGCCTGCACACCAGCGTGGGCCTGGCCTTCGTCGGTGCCGTGGTGGGCGAGTACCTGGGCTCCAGCCAGGGCGTCGGCTACCTGATCCTGCAGGCCGAGGGCACCTTCGACATCAACACCGTGATGGCCGGCATCATCGTGCTGACGGCCTTCGCGCTGGTGCTGGACGCGCTGGTCGGCCGCATCGAGAAGCGGCTGATGAAGTGGCAGCCGAAGGTGGGCGAGACCGAGAAGCTCTGACGGAGGCGGCATGGACCTGGGTGCGCCGGAAGACAGCAACCGCAGCGGCAACCGCAGCTTCCATGAGGTGTCCGACCCGGCGCGGCGCACGCTGCTGCGCCTGGGCACCGGTGCCGCTGCTGCAGCGCTGTACGGGCCCTGGCTGGCCGGGTGTGCCACCGGCCGCGTGCCGCCTCGGCTGGGCTTCACCGGCGTGCCGACGTCGACTGCCGACACCGTGGTGGTGCCGCCCGGCTACGTCGCACAGGTGATCGCGCCCTGGGGCGAGCCGGTGGGCCTGCCGGGTGCCATGCCGGCGTGGCGGCCCGATGCGTCCAACACCGCCGAAGAGCAGGCGCTGCAGCTGGGCATGCACCACGACGGCATCCACTACTTCCCGCTGGACGGCGCGCGCCGCGGTCTGCTGGTGATGAACCACGAGTACGTGGACGAGGGCCTGCTGTTCCCCGACGGCACCGCCGTCTGGAACGCCGCCAAGGTGGCCAAGGCGCAGGCGGCGCACGGCATCTCCGTGGTGGAGGTGGAACGCAACGCTGACGGCTGGCGCCTGGTGCGGCCCTCGCGCTTTGCCCGGCGCTTCACCGCGGCCACGCCGTTCGCCGTCGGTGGGCCGGCCGCCGGCCATGCGCTGATGCGCACCGCGGCCGACCCGTCGGGCACGCGGATCCTCGGCACGCTGAACAACTGCGCCGCCGGCATGACGCCCTGGGGCACCTACCTGTCGGGCGAGGAGAACTGGGCCGGCTATTTCGACGGCGGCCCGTCGATCACCGAAGACCAGCGCCGCTGGGGCCTGCGTGCCGCCGGCTGGGCGCGCTGGGGCGACCACGACGCCCGCTTCGATGCGACTCAGCACCCCCACGAGTTCCACCGCTTCGGCTGGATCGTCGAGGTCGACCCGATGGACCCGACGGGCACGCCGGTCAAGCGCACGGCGTTAGGCCGCGCGGCCCACGAAGGCGCCTGGGTGGCGGTGACCAAGGACGGTCGCGCGGTGGTCTACTCCGGCGAGGACGCGGCCTTCGAGTACATCTATAAGTTCGTCAGCCGCGACCGCATCGCACCGGGCGGCGCCCGGGCCAACGCCACGCTGCTGGACCATGGCACCTTGTACGTGGCGCGCTTCGACGGCGACGGCACGGGCGGCTGGCTGCCGCTGGTGCACGGCCAGGGCCCGCTGACGCCGGCCAACGGCTTTGCCGACCAGGGCGAGGTGGTCATCAAGGCGCGTCAGGCCGCCGACCTGCTCGGGGCCACGAAGATGGACCGGCCCGAGTGGCTGGCCATCGAGCCCGGCGGCACCACCGTCTACTGCACGCTGACCAACAACACCGCCCGGGGCGCCCCGGGCCGGCCCGGCGTGGACGCCGCCAACCCGCGGGCCCAGAACACCATGGGCCACATCATCCGCTGGACGGAGCGGGACGACTTCGACGCCACCACCTTCCGCTGGAACCACCTGCTGCTGGCTGGCGACCCGGCCAACGCGCGCGCCGAAGCGAAAGGCACGATCCGCGGCGACGCCTTCGGCAGCCCCGACGGCCTGGCCTTCGACCCGCGCGGGCTGCTGTGGATCCAGACCGATGCCAGCAGCTCGACCCTGGGCCGAGGCGAGTACGCCGGCCTGGGCAACAACCAGATGCTGGCCTGCGACGTGGCCAGCGGCGAGGTGCGGCGCTTCCTCACCGGCCCGGTCGGCTGCGAGATCGCCGGTGCGGCCTTCACGCCGGACGCGACGACGATGTTCGTCAACGTGCAGCACCCGGGCGAGACCCCGCGCGACAAGAGCGACCCGGCCGACCCCATGCGCTTCTCGCGCTGGCCCGACGGTGCCGGTGCCACGCGCCCGCGCTCGGCCACGCTGGCCATCCGCCGGCGCGACGGCGGGCCTGTTGGCGGCTGATCCGGCAGCTGATCAGCTGGTCTCGACGCGATCGCGCCCGGCCGCCTTGGCGCGGTAGAGCGCCTGGTCGGCGCGGGTGGCCAGCGCCGTCTCGTCGTAGGGCGGCGTGCTGGCCAGGCCGGCACTGAGCGTCACCGTCAGGCCCGGCGCCAGCGTCGACCAGTCGTGGCCGGCGATGCGCTGGCGGATGCGCTCGCAGATCTCCCGCGCCCGCGCCGCGTCGGCGTCGGGCAGCACGGCCAGGAACTCCTCGCCGCCGATGCGGGCCACGAGGTCGCCATGGCGCACGCACTCGCGCAGCAGCTGCGCCGTGGCCACCAGCACGCGGTCGCCGACCAGGTGGCCGTGGCGGTCGTTGATCTGCTTGAAGCGGTCCAGGTCCAGCATGGCCATCGTCACCGGCTGGCCGGCGGCCGCGGCGTCGCGCAGCAGCGTGGACAGCTGGTGCTCCACCGCGCGGCGGTTGCCCAAGCCGGTGAGCGGGTCGCGGCGGGCGTCAGCCTCCAGGCTCTGGGCACGGGCGCGCTGTCGGTCGGCCTCCCGGCGCGACTGCTCGGCCTCCACCCGCGTGATGAACTGCTCCGACTGCGCGCGCAGCTGCTGCACGATGCGTTCGCGCAGCAGTTCCGACTGCGTCTCCAGGTGGCGCAGCGCGGCGGCCGTGTTGCCCAGCGCCTTGTGCGCCTGGTACAGCGCATGGTGCGCACGCAACCCGGTCATCGGCGTGAGCGGGCGGCCACCGGCTTCGGCCAGCATGGCCTCCAGCAGCACCCGGGCCTGGTCGGGCGTGCCGTGCCGCAACGCCCATTCGGCGCGCGAGCAGGTCAGCCGCTGGGCCTGCTGCACGAACCCCAGGCGCCTGGCCTCGGCATGGTTGCGCTCCAGCAGCGCGTGTGAGCGGTCGCGCTCGCCCAGATGCACCAGGATCTCGCCCAGGTTGCCCTCGGCGATGGTGCACATGTAGGGGTCGCCGGGCACACCCGGCAAGCCCACCAGCTCCTCGGCCAGCGGCAGCGCCCGCTCCAGCGCCGCCAGCGAGGCTGCGCTCACCTCGCTGCCGCGCTGCAGGTAGTAGGCGCCGATCAGCACTGCGCTCAGGTTGTTCAGGGCGGTGAACAGGTCCCGGAGCGGCGCACCCTCGCGGGCCACGGCGAGGGCCTCGCGCAGCAGCCGCTCGCCCTGCCAGGGGTCGCCCATGCGCTCGAAGCAGATGCCAAAGGCATTCAGGGCCTGCGATCGCGGGCCGGGCTGCCCGTTGGCCTCGGCCAGTGCATGCACTTCGTAGGCGGCAGGCAGGGCCAGGTCGAAGCGGCCGATCTCCGCACCCGCGAACACCACCATGCGCAGGAACTCGCGCAGGCTGTCGCCGCCCGCAGTGCGCAACATGGGCGTCAGCGTGTCCACCAGCGCCAGCACGCCGGCGTAGTCGCCCCGACGGTACGTGAACTGGGCCTGCAGCCAGCCGGCACGCGCGCGGCTGGCATCGTCGGTGGCGAGCGCAGCCGCCCGCGTGGCGGCCGCCAGGCCGGCGTCGAGCGCGCCACGGTCCAGGCAGGCCTGGGCGTCGGCCAGGGCCTGCTCTGCGCTGTCGTGCAGGCCGTCCTGCGTCATCGCGCGCCGGTCAGCACAGGCGGTAGACGTCCAGCAGCACGGCGCGCGCCTCGCGCCGGCCGCGGGCGATCGCCATCACCTTGTTCAGGTGCAGCCAATCGGGGTGACCGGTGGTGAAGCGCATCAGTGTGCGGAAGAAGTACTCGGACGGGTCCACCGCCTCGCCGCGCGCCAGGCGTGCCATCACGTCGGGCGGGCCGTGGCGCAGGCCGTTGCTCTGCACCTCCACCAGGGCGTCGTCGTGGGTGCGGATCACGTAGTGGGCGGCGATCTCCAGCGCACCGTCGGCGCGGGCCACCTGCCAGTCCACGCCGCCGGGCACCAGGCTGCCCTGCAGCTCGGGCCCGTCGACCGTGCCGCCGCCCAGCGGCACGAAGCGGCGCTCGCCCTGCGGCGCCGGGCCCAGGGTGACGAGGGCCTCGACCTCGCAGCGGATGTGGCACATCGGCACCAGGGCTGGTACATCCTGAATCATTGTCTCCATCGGATCTTGTCTCGCTAGCGATGCAGGGTCGAAACGCACCTCGGATTGTGCGGCCATCACGGTGGGGAGCCCCGTTGGCGGCCCTCGACATCACGCCAGTGCCTCGACCAGCCACGGGCCTGTGTCGGGCCGTGGTCAGCGCCCCAGCGCGGGTGGCACACGGCAGACCGGGTCATGTTGCGTCCCGCGGCGCCCGGTGACACACGCATCGCCCCGGCGTCAAGGAAATTGACAAACACGGGCCGGTTTGAATGCAAGTCATTGATTTTGCGGAGTGGCGCGGATTCTGCTTTCTGGCGTCGACCACGTGCCGTTACGGCACCACACCGGGAGACAAGCACCATGAAGATCAAGAAGCTGACGCGAGCGCTGTACGCGGCGACCCTGCTTGGGGCGACGGGCGGCGCCTTGGCCGTGCCCGTCGCGTGGACCGATTGGACCGCGTTCTCCGGCACCGCGGCCACCGGCACGATGGCCGGCGTCGGCGTGACGGTCGCTGCCGCGAACGCCATGAACGGCGTCACCCAGATCAGCGGGCCCTGCACCGACTACTGGACCGAGCCCGACGCCCTCGACCCAGCCTACACCGGTGGCACCGTCTCCAACCGGCCGGTCGCATGCGAGCAGCTGGGCATGGCGTCGGCCAACCGGGTGACGGTCACGTTCGGGTCAGCGATCGACACGCTGTACATGGCGCTTCTGAGCGTCGGCCAGCCCGGTGTCGCCGTGACCTACACGTTCGATCAGGCCTTCACGATCGACAGTGAAGGCCGCGGCTATTGGGGCAACGACGCCACCGACGGCATCCAGGTCGGAAACGACCTGACGATGCGCGAATTCCACGGCGTGCTGCGCTTCTCGGCTCCGGTGACATCGCTGACCTTCAGCAGCGGCGCCGAAAACTGGCAGGCCTTCACGTTCGGGACGGCGGTACCCGAGCCGGCCACGCTGGCCCTCGTCGGCGCCGCGCTGCTGGGCGCGGGCCTGTCCTCCCGCCGGCGCCGTTGAGCCAGGCGGCCTCCGGCGCATCCGGGACGCAAGAAGGGCTGCCGAGGCAGCCCTTCGTCGTCTCTGCCGTGGGCCAGCGCTACTTCGACACGGGCATCGTGAACTCGGCGCCCTTGCCGATGCTGTCGGGCCAGCGCTGCATCACGCTCTTCTGCTTGGTGTAGAAGCGCACGCCTTCCTCGCCATAGGCGTGCATGTCGCCGAACAGGCTCTTCTTCCAGCCGCCGAAGCCGTGCCAGGCCATCGGCACCGGGATGGGCACGTTGATGCCCACCATGCCCACCTGCACCCGGCGCGCAAACTCGCGCGCCACGCCGCCGTCGCTGGTGAAGCAGGCCACACCGTTGCCGTACTCGTGGTCGTTGATCAGCTGCAGCGCGCTGGCCATGTCGGGCACGCGAACGCACACCAGCACGGGGCCGAAGATCTCCTCGCGGTAGATGCGCATGGCCGGCGTGGCGTGGTCGAACAGCGTGCCGCCGGTGAAGAAGCCGGCCTCGTGGCCAGGGACCTTCAGGCCGCGGCCGTCCACCACCAGCGTGGCGCCTTCCTCGACACCCAGCGCCACGTAGCCCTCGATGCGGTCGCGCGCCTCCTTCGTGACGATGGGGCCCATCTCGGCGGCGAGTTCCATGCCGTTCATGACCTTCAGCGCCTTGGCGCGCTCGGCCAGGCGCGGCACGATGCGGTCGCCCACGTCGCCCACCAGCACCGCCACGCTGATGGCCATGCAGCGTTCGCCGGCACTGCCGTAGGCGCTGCCGATCAGCGCGTCCACCGCCTGGTCGAGGTCGGCGTCGGGCATCACCACCATGTGGTTCTTGGCCCCGCCCAGGGCCTGCACGCGCTTGCCGTGGCGGGCGCCGGTCTCGTAGATGTACTGCGCGATCGGCGTGCTGCCGACGAAGCTCAGGGCCTTGACGTCCGGGTGGGTCAGCAGGGTGTCCACGGCCACCTTGTCGCCCTGCACGACGTTGAACACGCCGTCGGGCAGGCCGGCCTGCTTGAGCAGGTCGGCCATGAACAGCGAGGGCGACGGATCGCGCTCGCTGGGCTTGAGGATGAAGGCGTTGCCGCAGGCCAGGGCCACCGGGAACATCCACATCGGGACCATGCACGGGAAGTTGAACGGCGTGATGCCGGCCACCACGCCCAGGGGCTGGCGCAGCGTCCAGTTGTCGATGCCGGTGGAGACTTGGTCGGTGTAGTCGCCCTTGAGCAGCTGCGGGATGCCGCAGGCGAACTCGACGATGTCGATGCCGCGCGTGACCTCGCCCTGGGCGTCGGTGAAGACCTTGCCGTGCTCGGCGGTGATCATGGCCGCCAGCGTGTCGCGGTGCTGGTTGAGCAGCGCCAGGAAGGCGTTCATCACCCGCGCGCGGCGCAGCGGCGGCGTGTCGCCCCAGGCCGGCTGGGCAGCCCTGGCGGCGGCCACGGCCGCCTCCACGTCGGCCACCTCGGCCAGCCGCACATGGCGCGCGACCTGGCCGGTGGCGGGGTTCCACACCGCCTGCTGGCGGCTGCCGCTGCCGGACACGGCACGGCCGCCGATCCAGTGGCCGACGTCGGTGGTCTGGGTAAACGGCGGGAAGGGATCGGGCGCGCCCATGGCAAGTCTCCTGCGGTCGTCGAGCCTGCCACTATGCCGCAAAAAAGAGCCCGGCCGCCGTGAGGCGCCGGGCCTGGACAAGCCCTCTCGCGAGGGCGTCGTTGGGAGCGAAGCGCCGGCCGGAGACCGACGCTGGACGCATGCTAGGGCCCTGACCGGCGCCCGCCATCCTGCAAGGTGGGGGGGCGGCGGCAAAGGACGACAATCCGGGCATGGCCCATCCCCCTCGCCCTTCCGGCGCCCCTGCGCACGCGTCCGTCGCCCCCCTGAACGATGCCGACCTCGACCGCCTGCAGGACCTGCTGGCCGCACTGCCGGCGCCGCTGGAGCCGATGGACGTGATGGCGCTCGACGGCTACCTGTGCGGCGTGATCCTGCAGCCTCAGGTGGTGCCGCCAGCACGCTGGCAGCCGGTTGTGCTGGACGTCGAGGGCCGGCCGCTGCCACCAGGACACGATGCCGCCGAACTGCTGGCACTGGTGGGCCGTCGCCACGCCGAACTGCAGCGCGCCATCGACGCGCGCGACTGGTTCGACCCCTGGATCTACCCCGACGACGAGGCCGCGGTCTCCGACAGCGTGCTGCCCTGGGTGGCCGGCTTTGCCGCGGCGCTGGACAGCTTTCCGGCGCTGCAGACCCTGGAGGACCCGGAGCTGGTGGAGCCGCTGGCGTTGATCTACCTGCATTTCGACGCCGAGGATCTGGAGGACGCCGAGCCGCTGCAGGCGGTCATCGAGACCATCGAACCCCCGGCCGACCTGGCCGAAGCGGTGCAGGACCTGGTGCGCGCAGTGATGCTGATCGCCGACGTGACCCGGCCGCGCACCAAGGCGCCACCGCGCCGGCCGGCGGCCCGGCCGGGCGGGCGCGCCGTCAGGGCGCCGGCAAAGCCCCGCCGCTGAACACCCGTCGGGCGTGCAGCCCGAGCCCGGTGGCGACGCTGGCGAAGCGGTCGCCGCGCACCGGCGTGGCCGCCGGGAAGACCGCGGCAATGCCGTCCACCAGTGAAGCGAGGCCGGTGGAGCCGCCGGTGAAGAAGACCGCCTGCACCGCCGTGGCCGCCACGCCGGCCTGGCGCAGCGTCTCCTGGGCTGCCTCGACGATGCGCGCCAGGTCGGCCTGCAACACGCGCGCTGCGGTGGGCGCATCCAGTGTGGTGCCGAGGCCCGCCTCGACGGCGTCGAGTGCGATCGTGGCCGCGCCGTGCAGGGCCACGTCGATCTTGGCCTGCTCGGCCGCCGCCGCCAGCGCGTGGCCCAGGCGCTCCTGCAGCACCGTCATCAGGCGTGCGTGCTGCCGCGGGTCGGCGAACCAGCTGCGCATGGCCTTCCATTCGGCCACCCGGGCCGGGGCATAGACGGTGTTGATCAGGTGCCAGGTGGCCAGGTCGTGGTAAAGGCCGACGGGGATCTCGCGCGGCGGCTGGCCCGGGCGCGCCGGACCGTGGCCGCCGTGGCCCATCAGCGGCAGGATGGCGGCCAGTTCCACCCGGCGGTCGAAGTCGGTGCCGGCCACGTGCACGCCGTGGTTGGCCAGGATGTCGTCCTGCCGATCGAGCCGCGCGCGCCGGGCCGGGCCCACGCGCACCAAGGAGAAGTCCGACGTGCCGCCACCGATGTCGGCCACCAGCACCAGGTGCTCTGCCGTGGCCGCCGCCTCGTGGGCGAAGGCCGCGGCGATGGGTTCGTACTGGAACTGGACCTCGACGAAACCGACATCGCGCGCCGCTTGCGCCAGCGCCGTGGCGGCGGCACGGTCGCGCGCCGGTTCGTCGTCGACGAAGAACACCGGGCGGCCGAGCACCACACGGGCCAGCGGCTGGCCCGCCGCCGCCTCGCCCAGCCGGCGCAGCTGGCGCAGGTAGCCGGTGATCACGTCGCCGTAGCGCACCGCGCGGCCGGCGCCGACGTCGGTGCGCTGGTCGAGCAGGGCCGATCCCAGCAGGCTCTTCATCGAGCGCATCAGGCGGCCGTCCAGCCCGTCCACGTAGGCGGCGATGGCAGCGCGGCCGTACAGGCGCTCTGGCTCGGCGGCGTGCGCCGGGCCGTCGGCCAGGTAGAAGACCGCGGTGGGCATCGTCGGCTGGCCGGCCTCCAGCGGCACGAGGGCCACACCACCGGCGCGCGACGGCAGCGCCACCGCGGAATTGGAGGTGCCGAAGTCGATGGCGCACACGCCGGCCATCGCAGCGGCATCGGTGGTGTGGGCAGGTGACGACATGGGGGCCGGGATTCTAGGGGGCCGAGGGAACTGCATCACGTTGTCCCCCCTCTTCAGGATTCCAGAGTTCTGTCACACGGCCGACACTGCATGCAGGCACAGTCATGTGCGACCAGGGAGACACCGATGAACCTGCCCCGCCCCTCGATGCGCAGTTTCTGGCGTCGGCGCACCCAGCCGGCGCAGACGGTGTCTGTCGCGGTCGACCCGGCCGACATGGGCACCTGCTTCGGTCTGGAGCTCAGCCTGGTGCCGGCAGGCCCCGCACGCGCCGCCGAGCCGGCACGCGCCGATGGCCCCTGGTGGGACCGGGCCGAGGTCCGCAAGTCCTGCGGCGCCTGAGGTTGCCCGCAGGCGCCTAGAATCCGGGCCTCATGGCCCGAGGATCTTTCCGAGAGCAAGTCCTGAAGGTCCGCGAGGACGCGATCGTCTCGGCCGTCAACCGGCTGCTGGCGGAGAAGGGCTTCGACCTGATGACGGTGGACGAAGTGGCTGCCGACGTCGGCATCGCCAAGGCCAGCCTCTACAAGCACTTCCCGTCCAAGGAGGCGCTCGCCGCGGCAGCCATGGTGCGGGTGCTGCAGCGCACCGCCACCGTGATCGACCAGCAGCCCGCCAGCCTCGCCGCGATCGACAAGCTGGAGGCCGTGACGCGCTGGGCGCTGGAAGTGCAGTTGGCCGGCGAAATGCCGACGCTGCCATCGCAGAACTCCACGCTGCGCGCGGAACTGCTGGGCAGCAAGGCCTACATCGACCTGCTGATGCAGGTCAGCGACCAACTCGGCGTCTGGATCCAGCAGGCCCAGGCCGACGGGGCCATCGACCCTGGCCTGCCGCCCGAGGTGGTGCTCTACACCATCTTTGCCCGTGCCTGCGACCCGGTACCCGGCTTCCTGAAGGCGGCCGGGCAGATGGCCGACGATCAGATCGTCGACCTGGTGCTGCGCACCTGCTTCAGCGGGCTGCGGACGCGCTGAACGGGCGGGCGTCCCGCCCGCCGTGGTGGTTCGAGGTCAGCGCACCAGCAGCACCGGCACCCCGCACTTGGCGAGCACCTTGGTCGCCACCGACCCCATGACCAGGTTGGTCAGCGAACCGTGGCCGTGCGAGCCCATGACCATCAGGTCGTACTTGCCCTTCTCGGCAAAGGCCGCGATGGTCTCCGCCGCGTGGCCCACCTTGTACGTGAACTTGGCCTCCAGCCCCTGCTTGCCCAGGAAGCTGCGGATGGGCTTGAAGACCTTCTCCGCCTCGTCCTGGTAGTAGCCGTCGAGCGTGGCCTTGTCGAGCACCGCCGCGGCGCGCGGCGGCACCGGCGGCACGGTGTGCAGCACGGTGTAGTCGTGGCCACGCCCGGGGAACTCGTCGTGCGCCGTCAGGTAGGCCAGCATGCGCTTGGTGAAGGAACTGCCGTCGACGGCGATGAGGATCTTCATGGGGTCTCCTGCGTCGGGTGGTGATCGTGATGGACTCAGTGTCCCACAGGGGTCATGCCCCGGCTTGACCGGGCTCAAGCCTCGACCGGGCGCAGTGGGTCCCAGCCCGCGTCCTCGCCCTTGGCCGACAGGCCGCGCGCGTTGCACAGCACGCGGGTGCCGGTGGCGTCGCGATAGTCGTGCCGGCAGTGCAGGTGGCCGTGCAGCCACAGCGCCGCGCGGGGCAGCAGGTCGTCGTCGGCGTTGCAGAAGCTGGCGGTGCCGGGCTGACGGCCGTAGCGCGGGTCGGCGCTGCGCAGGCTGGGGGCGAAGTGGGTCACGGCCACCGTGGTGTCCCAGCGGCCCGCCGCCGGCTCGGCCAGCGCTTCGGCCAGCCACGCGCGGTCGTCCAGGCCGAGCGCGCGCACGGCGTCGGCGTCGAAGGGCTGGCCATGGCGGGTGGCCTGCATCACGCGCTGGAAGTAGCTGGCTGCCCGCATCGCGCGTTCACGCCCACTGGCGCCGAAGAGGTCGAAGTCGCTCCAGCGGGTGACGCCGACGAAGCGCACGCGCCGACCATCGGCCGCGTCGAGCACCACGGCCCGGCGCTGCAGCCACACGAAGCCCAGGGCTTCGACGTGGTCGCGCAGCCGGGCGTCGGCCTCGTCGACGTCGCGCCGGTCGTACTCGTGGTTGCCGGGCGTGAACAGCACCGGCACCGGCCAGCCACGGAACCGGTCCAGGCCGGCCCAGGTGCTGTCGATGTCGCCGGCGAGCACCAGCACCTCGGCCCCGGGCGCGGGCTCGGGGTCGAAGGCTTCGGTCTCCAGGTGCAGGTCCGACAGGACCTGCAGGCGCATCATCGGAAGCTCAGCGCCGCTCGGCCGCCCGTGGACGCTGCGGCGCCCCTCGGGGGGCGCGTCATCAGCTTTCCAGCTTCTGCACGATGCGCTGGCGCGTGGCCTCCAGCGCCGGCGGCAGGTGGTAGGCCAGCTGCTGGAACAGGTCGGCGTGCAGCTTCATCTCCTCCACCCAGGCCGGGCGGTCCACCGAGATCACGCTGTCGTACTGCGCACGCGTGAAGTCCAGGCCGTCCCAGCGCAGGTCGTCGTACCGCGGGCTGGTGCCGAAGAGGTTCTCCGCGCCCTGCGCCGTGCCGTCCACGCGGCCGAGGATCCAGTGCAGCACGCGCATGTTCTCGCCGTAGCCGGGCCAGACGAACTTGCCGTCGGCGCCCTTGCGGAACCAGTTGACGCAGTAGATCTTCGGCAGCTTGGCGCCCGCGGCTTCCAGCTTGGCACCCAGGTCCAGCCAGTGCTGGAAGTAGTCCGACATGTTGTAGCCGGCGAAGGGCAGCATCGCGAACGGGTCGCGGCGCACCACGCCCTGCTGGCCGGCGGCGGCGGCGGTGGTCTCGCTGCCCATGGTGGCGGCCATGTAGACGCCGTCGGTCCAGTCGCGGGCTTCGGTGACCAGCGGCACCGTGGTGCTGCGGCGGCCGCCGAAGATGAAGGCGTCGATGGCCACGCCTGCGGGGTTGTCCCACTCGGTGTCGAGCACCGGGTTGTGGATCGCGCTGACGGTGAAACGGGCGTTCGGGTGCGCCGCCGGGCGCGGCTTGCCGTTCACCGGGTTGGCCTTGGCGATCTCCGGCGTCCAGTCGCGGCCCTGCCAGTCGATCAGGTGCGCCGGCGGCTCGTCGGTCATGCCTTCCCACCACACGTCGCCGTCGTCGGTGAGCGCCACGTTGGTGAACACCACGTCGCGCTTGAGCGAATCCATGCAGTTGGGATTGGTGTGGTAGTTCGTGCCGGGCGCGACGCCGAAGTAGCCGGCCTCGGGGTTGATGGCGTAGAGCTTGCCGTCGCTGTGCGGCTTGATCCAGGCGATGTCGTCGCCGATCGTGGAGACGCTCCAGCCCTCGAAGCCCTGGGGCGGCACCAGCATCGAGAAGTTGGTCTTGCCGCAGGCGCTGGGGAAGGCCGCGGCCACGTGGTACTTCCTGCCTTCGGGCGACGTGACACCCAGCACCAGCATGTGCTCGGCCAGCCAGCCGCTGTCGCGGCCCATGGTGCTGGCGATGCGCAGGGCGAAACACTTCTTGCCCAGCAGCGCATTGCCGCCATAGCCGGAGCCGTAGGACCAGATCTCGCGCGTCTCGGGGTAGTGCACGATGTATTTGGTCTGGTTGCAGGGCCAGGCGACGTCCTTCTGGCCTTCCGCCAGCGGCGCACCGACCGTGTGCACACAGGGCACGAATTCGCCGTCCTCCTTCAGGACGTCGAACACCGCCGCGCCCATGCGCGTCATCGTGCGCATGCTCACGGCCACGTAGGGACTGTCGGTGAGTTCGATGCCGATGTGCGCGATGTGCGAGCCCAGCGGGCCCATCGAGAACGGCACCACGTACATCGTGCGGCCACGCATGCAGCCCTTGAAGAGGGCGTTGTCACCGGTCTGCAGCAGCGCGCGCATCTCGGCCGGGGCCATCCAGTTGTTGGTCGGGCCGGCGGCTTCCTTGGTGGCACTGCAGATGTAGGTGCGGTCCTCGACGCGGGCGACGTCGCTCGGGTCGCTGCGGGCCAGGAAGCTGTTCGGGCGCTTGGCCGGGTTGAGCTTCATCAGCGTGCCGGCGGCCACCAGCTGCTCGGTCAGGCGCTGGTATTCGGCCTCGGAACCGTCGCACCAGTAGACTTCGGACGCCTCGGTCAGGGCGGCGATCTCAGCCACCCAGGCCACCAGGCGGGCATGCTTGACGTAGGCGGGCACGTTCAGCCGCAGCCCTTCCATCACGGGACGGTTCATCGGTTCTCCAATCGGCAAAGTGACAAAGCGGGATTCGGTCAGCACCGAACCTCAGCACCACTTCAGCGTGGCCTGCGGCGCTCACCGAATACCGCCCAGGGAACCGGGGGACCGGCATTCTCGCCCCAATGTAATCACCCCGTAACTGCCCTCGCTGCGGGGGTCATGCAGAAACGGTATGAGTTGATGCGTGTACTGAGCGTGAACGTCGGCCGATGCGCGCCGCTGGATGTCGGAGGTCGGCAGGTGGCCAGCGCCATCGCCAAGCAACCTGTGGACAGCGCTGTCAGCGTGCACTCACTTGGCTTGGAAGGCGACGAGCAGGCCGACCCCACGGTGCACGGCGGCCTGGCCAAGGCCGTGTACGCCTACCCGTCGGAGCATTTCGGCTTCTGGCGGACCGTTCGTGCGCAGGCGCGGGCGGCAGCCTGGGATGCCCCCGTACCGCCGGGCCTGCTGGGCGAGAACCTCACCATCGAAGGCCTGACCGAGGACCGCCTGTGGGTGGGCGACCGCCTGGTGCTGCCCGGCTGCGTGCTGGCGGTGAGCGAGCCGCGCTTCCCCTGTGCCAAGTTCGCAGCGGTGATGGGCTTTGCCCAGGCCGGCAGGCTGATGGCGCAGTCGGGCTTCTGCGGCAGCTACCTCGGCGTGGTCACGCCGGGCCGCGTGCAGGCCGGCGACCCGATCCGGCTCGAACCCGGGCCGCGCGAGGTCAACCTGCGCGAGCTGTTCAGGGCGAAGCTCGGCCGGCACCCCTGAACAGCGGCCCGGTCAGCAGCAGCACCGCCACGTAGCGCACGACGTGGAAGGCAGTGACGGTGGGCACGCCCAGCTGCAGCACCTTGGCCGTGATGGCCATCTCGGCGATGCCACCCGGCGAGGTGGCCAGCACCGCCGTGGCCGGGTGAAGGCCGATGGCTGCGGCGAGCGCCCAGGCAAAGCCGGCGGACAGCAGCAACATGCCCACCGTGCCGGCGGCCACGGCCACCAGCCAGCGCGGAGCGGCGCGCGCGAAGTCCGGCGTGAAGCGGGCCCCCAGCGAAACCCCGATGAACAACTGCGCCGCGTTGGTTGCCCAGCGGGGCAGGGCCGAAAACTCCACGCCGGCGAGGGTCAAGGTTGCGGTCACGGCCAGCGCCCCAAGCACAAAGGGGTTGGGCAGGCCGAGCCGATGCATCAGCGCCACACCGGCCAGGGTCAGCACGACGATCACGGCCAGACCCTGCACGGCCACGGCCTGCGCCGCGGGTTGCGTCGGGTCCGCCCCGTGGGCGCCGGTCCACAGCATCGCGAACGGCACGCTGACCACGACGATCAGTACGCGCAGCGAATGCGCCGCCGCCACGCGGTCCACACGCGCACCGGCGCGCTCGGCCATCACCGCCATCTCGGAGGCACCGCCGATGGCTGCCGCGAACCAGGTGGTGGCGCGCCGCTCGTCGGGGTGTGTCCAGGCCAGCCAGCGGTGGAAGCCCCAGCCCAGCGCCAACGCCCAGAGCACGCCGACACCGATGGCCGGGGCCAACGCCAGCACCATCGCGCCCACCGCAGGGGTGAAGTACAGGCCCAGCGCCACGCCGATGGCCCATTGGCCGACATTGCGCAGCCGGGACGACGCGGCCACCGGCGCGCCCAGCACGCCGCCCAGCGCGCTGAACAGCAGCGGCCCGATCATCCAGGGCAGCGGCACCTGCGCCGCCGCGGCCGCCCATCCGGCCAGCACGGCCCCGGCCAGCGTGCCCGCGATGCGCGCCACCCGGGGGGCGGCAGGACTCAGCGCACGACCTCGAGCTGCATCACCGCCGCACCGAAGGCATCGCTGCAGTCGACCCCGGCGGTGCACACCGGCTGCCCGGCCAGCAGCGGCAGGCGGCCGGCATTGGCACCTTCCAGCGCCGCGGCCACGCTGCCGGTGGGGAAGCTGGTGAAGCCGCCCTCCACCTTCGGCGCGAAGGCCGTCATGTCACGCGGCCAGCGCGACACCATCACCAGCAGCCGGCCGGTGCCCTCGGGCCCGGCCACATCGAGCTGCAGACCGCGCTGCGGCAGCGTCAGCGGCTGGCCGGCGCGGATGCGCAGGTCCGGCGTCTGCGCATTCGGGTAGAGCTGCAGCAGGCTGCCGTCGGTGCCTTGGTTGAAGACGTAGACATGGCCGTCGGCCGGTGACGTGACCGTGAAGACCAGCTTGTCGCGGTCGATGCGCCACTGGGTCTGTGCTGCGGCCAAGGTTGGCGCCATCGATGCCGAGCCCGCCGCGACCACACGTTCGAAGGCGGCGGCCGCATCGAAACCTGCCGGGGTGGCGGCCGGGGGCGGCAACGGCGAGGGGGCTGGTGCGGCGGCCTGGGTCGGCGCCGGGGCTGGGGTGGCCGACGGCGCCGCCGTCCCGTCGCCTGCCGTCGAAGGTGTCGGCGCCCGCGACCACCACAGGGCGCCACCAGCCACCACCGCAGCGGCCACCAAGCCGCCGACCACCAGGCCGCGACGTCCTCCAGCGGCGGCTGCCGGCGCCGTCGTGGGCGCAGCCACCGGCGCGGGCGCCGACGCGGCCGGGCGTGGCACGACGCGGGTGCGTTCGACCGCCGACGCCGGCGGCGGCACCACCATCGTGGGCACATCGGCCGACGCCGTGGGCAAGGGTGCCGGCGACGGTGCGCTCGGCGGCGGGCTGGGCACGGTCACGTCCAGCGCCAGGTCGGCCGCTTCGGCGGCCGGCTGGCTGGCCGGGAACATCGCCTGCGGGTCGGCCGGTGGCGGGGCCAGGCCCAGGTCGACCTTGAACGCCGTGATCGACGGCGTGCGCTGCTCCGGCCGCACGGCCAGCGCGCGGTCGATGGCCTTCAGCACCCGCTCGCTGAAGCGGCCTGCGGCCACCTTCATCAGCGGTTCATAGCTGTCGTTGACCACCCGGCCCACCGACGGCGGCGGCGTGCGCCCGCGGATGGCGTAGTAGGCCAGGGCGGCGAGCGCATAGACGTCGGTCCACGGCCCCTGCTTCATGCCCGGGATCTCGGCGTACTGCTCCAGCGGCGCGTAGCCGGGCTTGAGGATCACCGTCAGGTCCTGCGTCATGTCGCCGATCACGCGGCGGGCGGCGCCGAAGTCCAGCAGCACCGGGCGGCGCGAGCCGGCCAGCAGCAGCACGTTATCGGGCGCGATGTCGCGGTGGTAGTAGTACTCGGCGTGGATGACGGCCAGCGCGTCGGCGATCGGCCCCAACCAGCCCAGCAACGTGGCCTCGTCGGGCGCGGCCTTGCGTTCGCGCAGTTCCTGACGCAGCGTGATGCCCTCGTAGAACGGCATCACCATGTAGGCCGAGCCGTTGGCCTCCCAGAAGCGGAACACCTTGACCAGCGCCGGGTGGTCGAACTGCGCCAGCATGCGCGCTTCCTTGACGAAGCTCTCCTTGCCGGCGTCGAAGGTCTCCTTGTACTTGTCGGAGCGCACGGAGACCATCAGCCCCGCGGTGCGCTGCGCCAGCGACGACGGCATGTACTCCTTCAGCGCCACCTGGCGCTTGAGGGAATGGTCCCAGGCCCGATAGACGATGCCGAAGCCGCCTTCGCCGACGACGCCCAGCACCTCGAACTCGGCCAGCCGCGTGCCGGCCGGCAGGGCGTTGCCCCCGTCCAGCGTGGGCTGCGGGGGGGATGGCGCGGGTGGCGGCGGCGCGAAGGCGCGCGTGGGTTCGAAGCCGGTGGCCTCGTCGTCGTCGAAGGGTGAGCTCATCGGGCGGCTGGCCTGCGCGGCCTTCGTTCTGTGGCGCGGGCCTGCGCCTGGGCGCGATGGTACGCCGTGACGCCCGTCACGAACCTCCCTCCGCCGAGCGAGGGAGTGACGTCGGCGGGCCCGGCGTCGACAATGTCTCGGCATTTCCAACGGAGCCCGCCATGCGTCGTCACCGCCTCACCCCGTTCGTCGCCCTGCTGGCCATCGGCCTGGCCGCCGTGAACGGCCACGCGGCCGAGCCGCTGCTCAAGCCGGGTCAGATCACCGAGTCGGCCCTCGTCGATGCCCTGACCCCGGCCGACGAGGCCAAGACCCGGTCGATCCGGCCCACGCTCACCGGCGCCGCGCCGTCGGCCCAGGCCGCCGGCCGGGCAGGGCTGCTGATCACGTTCCAGACCGGCTCCGCCGAGCTGACGCCCGAGACCCGGACGGCGCTGGACGAGGTGGGCAAGGCGCTGAAGTCCGACCGGCTGGCCGGTTTCTCCTTCCGCATCGAAGGCCACGCCGACCCGCGCGGCGGTGTCGACTACAACCTGCGCCTGTCGGAAGAGCGCGCGCAGTCGGTGGTGGCCTACCTGATGGACCGCTACGGCCTGCCAGCGGATCGCCTGCAGCCGGTGGGCAAGGGTTCGAGCGAACTGCTCAATGCGCAGCAGCCCACCGCTCCGGAGAACCGCCGCGTGACCATCGTCACCACCCGCTGAATCCGCGGTGCGGCATTGGCCGCACCCGCGGACAGCGCGGCGGGCATGGCACCATCGCGCATGCTCGCCTACCGCCACGCCTTCCACGCCGGCAACCACGCCGACGTGCTCAAGCACCTCGTGCTCGTCCAGGTGCTGCGGCACTTCAACCTGAAGGAGAAGGGCTGGCGCCTGGTGGACACCCACGCCGGTGCCGGCGGTTATTCGCTCGAAGGCGGCCCGGCACACAAGCGCGACGAGTTCGTGCAGGGCATCGCCCGGCTCTGGGGACGCGACGACCTGCCGCCCGCGGTGGCCGACTACGTCGGCCTGGTGCGGGCGTTCAACGCCGATGGTCGCCTGGCGCAGTACCCGGGCTCGCCGGCATTCGCCCACATGCTGAAGCGGCCGCAGGACGAGCTGAAGTTGTTCGAACTGCACCCCACCGACCACAAGATCCTGGCCAGCTACCTGGGGGACGAGCCCGGCGTGCAGGTGCGCATGGTCGACGGGTTCACGGCGCTGAAAGGCCAGTTGCCGCCCCCCACACGGCGCGGCTTGGTCCTGATCGACCCGCCCTACGAGATCAAGACCGACTACGCGCGCGTGCTCGCCGCGGTGCGCGAGGCGCTCGAGCGCTTTGCCGACGGCACGGTGATCGTCTGGCTGCCCCAGCTGCAGCTGCTGGAGGCGGCGCAACTGCCGCAACGCCTGAAGTCCGCGGCGGCACCGGCGAAGAAGGGCTGGCTGCACGCGCGCCTGACCGTGGGCGCGCCCGACGCCAAGGGTTTCGGCATGTTCGGCAGCAGCGTGTTCGTGATCAATCCGCCGCACCCGCTGGCCTCGGCGCTGCAGGCGGATCTGCCCTGGCTGGCGCAGGCGCTTGGAGCCGGGCCGGACGCGCGCAGCGCCTTGGAGCAAGCCGGCTGACTCCCCCTTGAACATGGGGGGCGGTCCGCGCATGTCGTCCAACCACGCGGCCAGCTGCCTGATAGCGTCGATGCCAGCCCGGCACAGATCCGGGCGTCTTCGCTTTCTCAAGGAGCATCCATGCGACTTCTGTCCCGCGTGGCCGCCATTTCGGCGGCCCTTTTGGTCGTGCCTGCGTGGGCCGACAGCAGCACCACCGCCAGCGCCTCGCTGACGGGCCTGGGCTTCACCCTCGTCGATCTGGCGCCCGCCGACGGCATTGCACCGGCGATCACGTTCTCGATGTACGCCGGCAGCAATGCCGGCAACGCCAGCGCGAGCTACACCACGGCCACCCGGTCGGGCTCGGCGTCGGAGTCGTTCAGCAGCCCGGGCAGCCCGTGGGCAGCCAACGAGGCGGCGGCCCAGGTGAGCTACGGCAATGCCGCATCGTCGATCGGCGGCAGTCCCTTGGCGGGTACGTTTGCGCTGAGCGCCGGCGGTTCGGCCATGGCGCCACCCGACCAGGCGGGGGACTACTGGTGGACGTTGCCCTCCGCCACGTTCTCCGCCGGTGCCCGCGTGTACGACTACGGCGTGTCGTTCACGCTCAGCGCGAACACGCTCGTGCTGTTCACGGCTCAGGCCAGCGTCGACGTGGCGGCGGTCGGCGGCGGCAGCTTCGCCGACCCCTATGGCTGGCTGTACCTCAGCGGCAACAACGGCTACGCGTCGGC
Organism: Burkholderiaceae bacterium; assembly: GCA_024235855.1. Classification (GTDB taxonomy): domain Bacteria; phylum Pseudomonadota; class Gammaproteobacteria; order Burkholderiales; family Burkholderiaceae_C; genus Rubrivivax. The sequence goes on along the minus strand of JACKLN010000003.1, from coordinate 86,553 downwards.
AACGATGACGGCCGAGGGCCCGGCCGCCAGCGGCGGGAACGGCTACCAGACGTCGTTCGACCAGCGCAGCGTGAACGGCGGGTCGTACTTCGACTACTGGCTGAGTGACTGGGTGTCACAACAGGCGAGCGATGCCGGCCCGCTGGTGGTCTCCTTCGTCAATGCCACCGGCGACTGGATGGGTGGCCAGTTCCGCGCCAATGTTCAGGTCAGCGGCAGCGCCTATGGCGACCTGGTCAACATGCCCGCGGTCCCCGAGCCGGGCACGGCCGCGCTGTGGCTGGCCGGCCTGGCCTTCACGGCGTTCACGGCGCGCCGGCGTTCACGCTGACACCGTCGCGGGCGGGATCGGCCCTCAGTCGATCCCGCGCTGCCGGTCCGCGTGGAACTGTGCGCGGAACGCCTCGAAACGGCCCGCTTCGAGGGCCGTTCGCACCTCCTGCATCAGGTTCAGGTAGTAGTGCAGGTTGTGGATGCTGGCCAGCATCGGCGCCAGCATCTCGCCGCAGCGCTCCAGGTGGTGCAGGTAGGCGCGGCTGAAGTGGCTGCAGGTGTGGCAGGCGCACGTGGGGTCCAGCGGGCGCTCGTCGGTCTTGTGGCGGGCGTTGCGGATCTTCAGGTCGCCGAAACGCGTGAACAGGTGGCCGTTGCGCGCGTTGCGCGTGGGCATCACGCAGTCGAACAGGTCCACGCCATGGTGCACGCCTTCGACCAGATCTTCCGGCGTGCCCACGCCCATCAGGTAGCGCGGCTTGTGCGCCGGCAGCCGGTGCGGCGTGTGCGCCATGATGCGGCGCATGTCCTCCTTGGGCTCGCCCACGCTGACGCCGCCGATGGCGTAGCCCGGCAGGTCCAGGTCCACCAGCGCCGCCAGTGAGGCCTCGCGCAGCGGCTCGAACATGCCGCCCTGCACGATGCCGAACAGCGCGTTCGGGTTCTCCAGCCGCGTGAACTCGTCCTTCGAGCGCCTGGCCCAGCGCAGGCTGAGTTCCATCGACGCCCGCGCCGCCTTTTCGGTGGTGATCTGGCCGTCGGTCTCGTACGGCGTGCACTCGTCGAACTGCATGACGATGTCGCTGTTGAGCACCGTCTGCACCTGCATGCTGACCTCGGGCGTGAGGAACAGCTTGTCGCCGTTGACCGGCGAGGCAAAGCGCACGCCTTCCTCGCTGATCTTGCGCATCTTGCCCAGGCTCCAGACCTGGAAGCCGCCGCTGTCGGTCAGGATGGGCCGCTGCCAGCCCTCGAAACGGTGCAGGCCGCCGAAGGTGCGGACCACGTCCAGCCCGGGCCGCATCCAGAGGTGGAAGGTGTTGCCCAGGATGATCTGCGCGCCCATGGTTTCCAGGTCCCGGGGCAGCACGCCCTTGACGGTGCCGTAGGTGCCCACGGGCATGAAGATGGGGGTCTCGACCACCCCGTGGTTCAGGCGCAGGCGGCCGCGACGGGCATGGCCTTCGGTGGACAGCAGGTCGAAGTGCAGCATCGGCGGATTGTCGCCGGGGCGCCCGGGGCGTGCCGGCAGGCCAGGTTGGTCCGGGCTGGTGGCCAGCCCGCCCCGACGAGCGAAACACATCAAACTGTTATCGTGTTGCGAATCATTCGTGTTATGCTTGATATCAACAAGTAAACACCCGCTGCAGTGAGCGCATACATGCCGGATCGAGCCGGATTTTCGCGCCCATCATGCGTCTCGCCGTCGTGCCCCGCCTCGTCCACCGACCCGACCCCGACCTGCCCGCTGGGCAGCGGCGCGCCGCCATCGCGCTGATCGTCGCGCTGCATGGCGCGGCCGCCTGGGGGCTGCTGCAGGTGCAGGCGGTGCGCGAGTCGCTGGTGGCTGCGGCGCCGATGTTCGTCGACCTGCTGGCCCCACCCGAGCCCGAAGCGCCGCCGGCACCGCCACCGCCGCCAACCCCGAAACCACCGCCCAACCGCCCGCCGCCGCCCAAGCCCGTGGTGACCGTGGCACCACAGCTCGACCAGGCACCCACCCCCTTCGTCGCGCCGGCGCCAGAGCCGGCGCCGGCCGAGCCCGTGCCGGTGGCGCCAGCGCCCCCGGCTCCACCCGCGCCCCCGGCGGCCGCAGTCCCTCCGCCACCGCCGCGGACGATCCCGCCGTCGGCCATCCAGTACGCCGTGCTGCCCGACATCGTCTACCCCAGCGCCTCGCGCCGGCTGGGCGAGCAGGGCCTGGTGGTGGTGGCGGTCTACATGGACACCGCCGGCGTGCCGCAGCAGGTGCAGGTGGTGCAGTCCAGCGGCTTCGACCGCCTGGACCGCGCCGCCGTGGCCGGCGTGCGCACCGCGCGCTTCAAGCCCTACACCGAGAACGGGCAGCCATTGGCCGGCTGGGCCCGCATCCCGATTCCCTTCGAACTGGAGAACTGACCGTGGACACCTCGCTGGGCTTCGCCCACTTCCTTGCGCAGAGCGACGGCGTCGGCAAGACGCTGCTGGTGCTGCTGCTGGCGATGTCGATCCTGTCGTGGATCATCATCGCGCTCAAGGGCCTGGCGCAGTGGTCGCGCCAGCGGCGCAGCGCGCGTTTTCTGGACTTCTTCTGGAACGCCAGTTCGCTGGACACCGTGCAGCACGAGATCACCACGCACGGCGCACACGACCCGTTCTCGCACCTGACGGCGCACGCCATGCATGCGCGCCAGCACCATGCCCGGTATGGCGCGGCCAAGCTGGGGGAAGCCGGCTCAGCCAGCGACTTCGTCACCCGCACGATCAAGAAGGTGCTCGACGAGGAGACCACGCGGCTGGATAACGGCCTGACGGTGCTGGCCACCGTGGGCGCCACTGCGCCATTCGTCGGCCTGTTCGGCACCGTCTGGGGCGTCTACCACGCGCTGGTGGCCATTGGCATGAGCGGCGCCGGCACGCTGGACAAGGTGGCCGGCCCGGTGGGCGAGGCGCTGATCATGACCGGCCTGGGCCTGGCCGTGGCCATCCCCGCGGTGGTGGGCTACAACGTGCTGGTGCGCGCCAACCGCGTCACGCTGTCGCGCCTGGACGCCTTCGCCTACGAGCTGCACACCTTCGTGGCCATGGGCCAGCCGCTGGCCGCACCGGCCGAGGAGCCGGCCAACGTGCGCCCGCTGCCACCACGGCCGGCGGTGGCCTGAGCGCCGGAGCCCGCCATGGCCTTCGCCAGCTTCGACTCGAAGAACGCCTCGGCGCCGATGGCCGAGATCAACATGGTGCCGCTGATCGACGTGATGCTGGTGCTGTTGGTGATCTTCATCGTCACCGCACCGCTGCTGACGCACGCCGTGAAACTGGAACTGCCGCAGGCCAGTTCGCAGGTCAACCCGCCGGTGCCCGACAGGGTGGAGTTCGCCATCGACGCCGCCGGCACGCTGTACTGGAACGGCGAACCCGTCGCGCGCGAGGTGGCCGCAGCGCGGTTCGCCGAAGCCGGCCAGCGCCAGCCGCAGCCGGAGATCCACCTGCGCGCCGACCAGGCCGTGCCCTACCGCGTCGTGGCGCAGACGCTGGCCGACGCCGCCCGCGCCGGGCTGAGCAAGGTCGGCTTCGTCAGCGAACCCGACAGCCCCTGACCCCATTGCTTCCCAAGACCAGCGCACTCGCGAGCCGCCGCCAGCCCGTGCCGACGACGACCCCCGAGGAGCCTTTCCATGCATCGACTGATCCCGTTCGCCCTGCTGCCGGCCGCGCTGGCCGCGATGACTGCCACCGGCACCTTCGCGCAGACCGCACCGGCGCCTGACTCGGCCGCCTCCGCGCCTACGCTGGCCCCGATCCCGGTGCGCGCCCGCGCCGAGACCGACAAGGACACCGTGCGCGCCACCACCACGCGCATCGGCAAGGGCCAGCAGGAACTGCGCGACATCCCGCAGTCGGTCACCGTCGTCACCGAGCGCCTGCTCGACGATCGCAACCTCGACACGCTCAAGGACACGCTGCGCAGCACCGCCGGCATCACCTTCCAGGCCGCCGAAGGCCAGGAGGAGGACATCCGCCTGCGCGGCTTTGCGCTGCAGTCCACCGGCGACATCTTCCTCGACGGCATGCGCGACCCCGGCTTCTACGACCGCGACAGCTTCAACTGGGACCGCCTGGAGGTGCTCAAGGGCTCGGCCTCGATGCTGTTCGGCCGCGGCTCGACCGGCGGCGCGGTCAACCAGGTCAACAAGCAGCCCTTCGGCTTCGACCAGAACGAGCTCTCGTTGACCGTGGGCAGCGGCAGCTACGTGCGGGGCACGCTAGACCTGAACCGGCGCACCGGCGACAACGCGGCCATCCGCGTGAACGCCCTGCTGAACACCGGTGACGACCTGGGCAACAAGATCGACAAGTGGGGCGTCGCGCCCACCTACCGCTTCGGCATCGGCACCGCCGACGAGTTCAGCATCGGCCTGTACCACCTCGAGTACAAGAACGGCATCAACTACGGTTTCCCGTGGCTGGACCAGAAGATGTGGAGCGGCTGGCAGCCCGACAGCTACTACGGCGCCGAGAGCGACTTCATGGCCGGCGGCACCACCTACGCCACGGCGACGCACACGCACCGCTTCGCCAACCGCGACGAGCTGCGCACCGTGGTGCGCGTGGGCCGCTACAACCGCGACCAGCGCGCCAGCGCGATCCGCTTCTGCCAGCCGAACAACAGCGGCACACCCAACGCCAACTGCCCCGACGTGACCGAGCGTGTCAGCGTCGACAACATCGGCGCCGACACCGTGCTCAACCGCGGCAACCAGAACAAGATCCAGGACATGGAGGCGGTGTACCTGCAGAGCGACTACAGCGGCCGCTTCGGCTGGCTCGGGTTCAATCACGAGGTGCTGGCCGGCGTCGACCTCGCGGTGGAGGACTTCACGCGCTACAGCGCGGTGGCCCCGCAGGGCTTCCCCGGCAAGGGCACGACGACCGTCGGCAGCCCGGGCGCCACCGGCTGGGTCGACGAGAGCCTGCGCAACGTCTACCGCAGCCAGCAGTTCGACGCCACGGGGCTGGGCCTCTACGCGCAGGACCTGGTGCAGCTGGCCCCCACCTGGAAGCTGCTGGCCGGCCTGCGCTGGGACCGCTTCAAGGGTGACTACACCACGTACGCCACCAACACCAACAACGGCGCGGCCATCGGCGACGTGACCGCCGAGCGCGGCCGCAGCGACAGCCTGCTGAGCAAGCGCCTGGGCGTGCTCTACCAGCCCAGCGAGACGATGTCGTTCCACTTCTCCTACGGCACCTCGTTCAACACCTCGGGCGACACCTACTCGTTCGACGCGCTGGGTGAGAACACGCCGCCGGAGAAGAGCCGCAACCTCGAGCTCGGCGGCAGCCTGGACTGGGCGCAAGGGCGTTTCACCACGCGATTCGCGCTCTTCCACGCCACCAAGTACAACGAGCGCAACCGCGACGAAGAATCGGTCGACCCGACCAACTACATCCTCAGCGGCGAGCGCCACGCCGCCGGCCTGGACCTGGACTTCGCCGGCCGCATCACGCCGGCCTGGGAGCTGTTCGCGGCCTACACCTGGATCCCGGACGCCGAGGTCGACAAGGCCGCCAGCGTCAGTGGCACGACGCTGGTGGGCGGCGAAGCGGTGGGCGAGCGCCCGGCGATGACCGCGGTGCACAGCGGCACGGTATGGACCACCTATCGCCTGACGCCGAAGTGGCGCGTGGGCGGGGGCCTGAACGCCCGCGGCGGTGTCAAGCCGCTGCTGACCAACTTCCACGCCGAGAAGTACGTCACCGCCGACCTGATGGCCGAGTACGACGCCGGCCCGGCCGTCTTCAAGCTCAACGTCACCAACGTGGCCGACAAGCTCTACGCCGACCAGCTCTACCGCGGCCATTTCATCCCGGGCAAGGGCCGCACCGTGCAGCTGACGGTGACGAGCCGGTTCTGATCGTGCAGCGGCGTCATCTGCTCGCGCTGCTGGCCGGCAGTGCCCTGCTGCCCGCCCACGCCGAGGCGCCGCCGCTGCGCCTGGGCGTGGCCTGGCGCGGGGCGCAGGAAGGCAGCGACCACCACGTCGGCATCCTGGCCGTGGACTGGGCGGCGCGCACGCTGCGCGTGGCCGGCCAGCTGCGCGTGCCGACGCGGCCTCACGGCCTGTTCGGCGAGTCCGACGGTGGCCTGCTGGCCGTGGCGCTGCGCCCCGGCCGCTGGCTGCTGCGCCTGGCGCCCGACGGCACGGTCCGGCAACGCCTGGACATCGCCGACGAACCCCTGCCGCGCCGCTTCGGCGGTCACGTCATCGCCAGTGCCGACGGCAGCCGGCTCTACACCACCGAAACCGACACCCACAGCGGCCGCGGCCGCATCGGTGTGCGCGATGCGCGCACGCTCGGGAAGCTCGACGACTGGGACAGCCACGGCGTCGAACCCCACCAGCTGCTGCTGGACCGCGAGGGCCACGTCGTGCTGGCCAATGGCGGCATCTGGCGCGACCGCGACGACCGCAAGATCCGGCTCGACCGCATGGACGCCTCGCTGGTGCGGGTGCACGGCGACAGCGGCGAACGGCTGGGCCAATGGCGGCCCGCCGACCCGCGCCTGTCGGTCCGCCATCTGGCCTGGGGCGACAGCGGGCTGCTCGGCGTGGCCCTGCAGGCCGAGCACGACCACGCCGTCGACAAGACCGCGGCACCGGCGCTGGCCGTCTGGGACGGCCGTACGCTGCAGGCGGTGCCCGGCGGCGATGGCTACGCCGGCGACGTGACGGGCGTGCCCGCTGCTGGTGGAGGGGGCTTCGTCATCACCAACGCCTTCCGCGACACCGCCTGGTGGTGGTCCCCCGCGGCGCCCACCCGACTGACCGAGGTGGCGACGCTGCAGCGCGCCTACGCCCTGGCCACGGGCAGCGGCGTGCTCATCGCCGCCGGGCGCGGCCTGGCACGCTGGCACCCGCAGCAGGCGCCGGCCATGCTGCCCTGGCCGGCACCGATGGCGCTGGACAACCACATGGTGGTGCTCGCCGCCTGATTGCCAGCCCGGCAACGACCCGGGGCAGCCCCGGCGGCCCTCAGCCGGCCGGCAGGCTGGCCAGCCGGGCCTGCAGGAAGCGGCGTTCCGGCTCGGTGCGCACCAGCGCCATGGCCTGCGCATAGGCGTCGCGCGCGGCCACGACGTCGCCACGGCGGCGCAGCAGGTCGGCCCGCGCCGCGTGCAGCAGGTGGTAGCGCGGCAGTGCGTCGCGCGCCACCATCGCGTCGATCAGTGCCAACCCGGCGTCCGGCCCCCGATGCATGGCCACCGCGACGGCCCGGTTGAGCTCGATCACCGGCGACGGCGCGATCGCCAACAGCACCTCGTACAGCCCGGCAATCTGCGCCCAGTCGGTCTGGTCGGCCCGCGGCGCCTGCGCATGCACCGCCGCGATCGCCGCCTGCACGGTGTAGGGATGGCAGGGTGCCGCTCGGTCGCGAAGCGCCTGCTGAAGCAGCGCATCGGCCTCGTCGATCAGCGACCGGTCCCAGCGGCTGCGGTCCTGGTCGGCCAGCAGCACCAGGTCGCCCGCGGCGTCCTCCCGGGTGGCACGGCGTGAGTCGTGCAGCAGCATCAGCGCCAGCAGGCCCTGCACCGCGGCCGGCGGTGCCCGCCCGTCGGCCGGCGTCGTCAAGGCCAGCAGCAGCCGCGCCAGCCGCACCGCCTCGGTGCCGAGCTCGGCCTGAACCCAGTGGTCGCCCGACGAGGCCGCGTAGCTCTCGTTGAACACCAGGTAGATCACCTGCAGCACGCTGTCCAGCCGCGCCGGCCACTCGGGCGGGGCCGGCACGGCGTAGGGGATGCCGGCGTCGCGGATCTTGGCCTTGGCCCGCACGATGCGCTGGGCGATCGTCGACGGGCTGCTCAGGAAGGCGCTGGCGATCGCCTCGGTGGTCAGGCCGCAAACCTCGCGCAGCGTCAGCGCCACACGGGCGTCCTGCGGCAGCGCCGGGTGGCAGCAGGTGAAGATCAGCCGCAGCTGGTCGTCGACGAAGCCCTGCTCCAGGTCCGCCTCCGCCGGCTCGGCGGCCAGGCCGGCGATGCGCTCGGCGTGCTCGTCCCAGGGCTCGAAACGCCGCGCGCGGCGCAGCGCGTCGATGGCCTTGAAGCGCCCGGTCGAGACCAGCCAGGCGGCCGGGTTGGCCGGCACGCCCTGCGCCGGCCAGGTCTCCAGCGCGGCACGGAAGGCCTCGTGCAGGGCCTCCTCGGCACGGTCGAAACTGCCCAGCAGGCGGATCAGCGTGGCCAGGACACGGCGCGACTGCGTCCGGTACAGCGCCTCGATCACCGCCTGCATGGATCGGGGGTCCGCCGGATCAGCCGTAGTCCATCACCGGGCGCACCTCCACCGAGCCGAACTTGGCCGACGGGATGCGGGCAGCGATCTGGATCGCCTCGTTCAGGTCGCGCGCCTCGATCAGGTAGAACCCGCCCAGCTGCTCCTTGGTCTCGGCGAAGGGGCCATCGGTGGTCAGGGTCTTGCCGTTGCGCACACGCACCGTGGTGGCGGTGAGGGTGGGCTGCAGGCCTTCGCCGGCGATCATGTGCTGGCTCTGGCGGATGCCTTCGGTGAAGGCGAAGTATTCGCCCATCAGGGCATCCATCTCGGCCTTGGACTTGGCCGCCATGTCGCGTTCCACGTCGTAGATCAGGCACAGGTATTTCATCGGGGTCTCCGGTGAGCGCAACGGAGTGTTGCACCCCTTGTCGAACGGCCAGCGCCGATTTCGACATCGAGCCCGCAAAATCTTCTGCGCGCGCCGGGGTCGGCGTCAGCCCCCGGTCCGGGCCAGCAGCATCGCGTCGCCGTAGCTGAAGAAGCGGTAGCGGCTCTCGATGGCGTGCCGGTACAACGCCATCACGTGCGCGTGGCCCGCAAAGGCCGAGACCAGCATCATCAGCGTGCTCTTGGGCAGGTGGAAGTTGGTCACCAGCCGGTCCACCACGCGGAAGTCGAAGCCCGGGGTGATGAAGAGGTCGGTCTCGCCCTGGCGCGCGCGCAGGCCACCGTCGCGCGCGGCCGACTCCAGCGCGCGCAGCGCCGTCGTGCCCGCGGCCACGATGCGCCCGCCGGCAGCGCGTGTGGCCTCGATGGCCTGGACCGTGGCCGCCGGCACCTCGTACCACTCGCTGTGCATGCGGTGCTCGGCGATGTTCTCGGCGCGCACCGGCTGGAAGGTGCCGGCGCCCACGTGCAGCGTCACCGTGGCGCGCTGCACGCCGCGCGCGGCCAGCGCCGCGAGCACGGCATCGTCGAAGTGCAGCGAGGCGGTCGGTGCCGCCACGGCGCCGGGCTTGTCGGCGAACACGGTCTGGTAGCGCGCCTCGTCCTCGGCGCTGTCGTCGTGCGTGATGTACGGCGGCAGTGGCACATGGCCATGGCGCCACAGCAGCACGAAGGGGTCGTCGGGGAAGCGCAGGTGGAACAGCGCATCCTCCGGGCCGGCCCGGCCCAGCACCAGCGCGTCGAAGGCATCGGCGAAGCGCACCACCGTGCCCGGCCGCGGCGACTTGCTGGCGCGCAGGTGGGCCCAGACCTCCCGGGTGCCCGGGAACACGCGTTCCACCAGCGCCTCCACGGCGCCGCCGGTGGGCTTTTCGCCCAGCAGACGTGCCTTGATGACACGCGTGTCGTTGACCACCAGCAGGTCACCGGGCGACAGCAGCGCCGGCAGGTCGCGGAACACCCGGTCCACCGGCAGCGGCCCGGTGCCGTCGAGCAGGCGCGAGCCGCTGCGCTCGGGCGCAGGATGCTGCGCCACCAGCTCGGGCGGGAGGTCGAAGTCGAAGTCGGACAGGCTGAAGTGGGGCATGGCACGACCAGGGACTGCCCTGGGCCCAGAATTGTTCCATGCCCGACGCGCCGAAGTCCGGACCTGCCAAGTCCGGCCCCGCCAAGGCCCTGGAGAAACTGGGGCTGGTGCGCGACGTCGACCTGGCGCTGCACCTGCCGCTGCGCTGGGAGGACGAAACCCGCCTGGTGCCGCTGGCGCAGGCCCGCGCCGGCGAGACGGTGCAGGTGCAGGGCATCGTGCGCGACTGCCGCATCGAAACCCGCAGCCGCCGACAGCTGGTGGTGCACCTGCAGGACGGGCACGACACGCTGGTGCTGCGCTTCCTGCACTTCTACGCCACGCAGCAGAAGGCCTGGGCGGCCGGCGCGCTGCTGCGCGTGCGCGGCGAGCTGCGCGAGGGCTTCTTCGGCCGTGAGATGGTGCACCCCAGCGTGCGCGTGGTGGCCGAGGACACGCCGCTGCCACAGGCCCTGACGCCGGTGTACCCCGCCACCGCGCAGCTGCCCCAGGCCTACCTGCGCAAGGCCGTGGCCTCGGGGCTGAAGCGCGCGGACCTGGCCGAACTGTTGCCGCCGGCCGACCTGCCGCCGGGCCTGCCGTCGCTGCGCGAATCACTCACCTACCTGCACCAGCCGCCGATCGGCGCCCCGGTGGCCGCGCTGGAGCAGCGCCACCACCCGGCCTGGCAGCGCATCAAGTTCGACGAGCTGCTGGCGCAGCAGCTCTCGCAGGCGATGGCGCGCGCCGAGCGCGCCCACCTGCGGGCGCCGGTCATGCAGGCCGCGGTCGACGGCCTGCCCCGACGCCTCCGGCAGGCGCTGCCCTGGGCCCTGACCCCGGCCCAGGACCGCGTGGTGGCCGAGATCGTGGCCGACCTGGGCCGTGAGCAGCCGATGCACCGCCTGCTGCAGGGCGACGTGGGCGCCGGCAAGACCGTGGTCGCCGCGCTGGCCGCCGCCACCGCCATCGACGCCGGCTGGCAGTGCGCATTGATGGCCCCCACCGAATTGCTGGCCGAGCAGCACTTCCGCAAGCTGGTGCAGTGGCTGGAGCCGCTGGGCATCGTCACCGCCTGGCTCACCGGCAGCCGGCGCGGCAAGGCCCGGCGCGAGCAGCTGGCCGCCGTGGCCGACGGGCGCGCCACGCTGGTCGTGGGCACGCAGGCCATGATCCAGGAGGGCGTGGCCTTCGCGCGGCTGGGCCTGGCCATCGTCGACGAGCAGCACCGCTTCGGCGTCGCGCAGCGGCTGGCGCTGCGGCAGGCGCGCGATGGCCTGGAGCCACACCTGCTGATGATGACGGCCACGCCGATCCCGCGCACGCTGGCGATGACCTACTACGCCGACCTCGACGTCAGCACCATCGACGAACTGCCGCCCGGGCGCACGCCCATCGTCACCAAGGTCTTCGCCGACAACCGCCGGCCCGAGGTGCTGGCGCGCATCCATGACGAGGTGGCCGCCGGCAAGCAGGTCTACTGGGTCTGCCCGCTGGTGGCCGAAAGCGAGACGCTGGACCTGAAGAACGCCACCGAGACGCACGCCGAACTCTTGGCGGCACTGCCGGGCGCCCAGGTCGGCCTGCTGCACGGCCGCATGGCCGCGGCCGACAAGGCCGCCACCATGGCCGCCTTCTCCGCCGGCCACACGGCCGTGCTGGTGGCCACCACGGTCATCGAGGTGGGGGTGGACGTGCCCAACGCCAGCCTGATGGTGATCGAGCACGCCGAACGCTTCGGCCTGGCGCAGCTGCACCAGCTGCGTGGCCGCGTGGGCCGTGGCGCGGTGGCCAGCGCCTGCGTGCTGCTGTACACGCCGCCGCTGGCCGATGCCGGCAAGGCCCGCCTGCGCGCGATGGCCGAGACCACCGACGGTTTCGAGATTGCCCGTCGCGACCTGGACATCCGCGGCCCGGGCGAATTCCTCGGCGCCCGCCAGAGCGGCGACGCGCTGCTGCGCTTCGCCGACCTGGCCGAGGACGATGCCCTGCTGCAGGCCGCACGCGCCCTGGCCCCCCGCCTGCTGCGCGAACAACCCGACGCCGCGCGCGCACACGTGGCCCGCTGGCTAGGCACCCGCAGCGAGTTCTTGAAGGCGTGAGTGGGACCTGGAACCCTGCCTGCGCAGGGTTCTACGCCTGCGAACGAGCGAGCGCCTGCAAGCGCGAGTGCGGCCTGCAAGGCTGAGCTGGACGTGGAACCCTGCCTGCGCAGGGTTCAACGCCCACGAACGGGCGAGCGCTTGCAAGTGCGAGCGCGGCCTGCAAGGCTGAGTCGGACGAAAACTCCGGCATCGCGAGCGCGACCTTCAAGGCCAACCAGGGCGGAAGGCCGTGCCCCCTCAAGCCACTACCGCCTCCCGCTCCAGCAACAGCACGCGTGCCACGAACAGCGCCACGTCGGCATCCTTGGCCACGACATGGTCGGCACCGGGCAGCCGCGGCGCACCGGCGTCGAGCTCGGCGCTCATCACGATGCGGCACCCGCCCGGGCGGGTGTCTGCGGCCAGCACCGCGGCCGCATCGCCATCGGGCAGGTGCAGGTCGGTCAGCAGCAGCGCATACGACTGCGCGGCCAGGCGAGCCCGCGCATCGGCCACGCTGGCAACCGTCTCCACCTGCCAGCCCGCCTCCTCGAACGCCCGCCGCAGCAGGAGGGCATAGACCTCGGCGTCCTCGACGATCAGCACGCTGCGGCCCGACTGCGCCGAGGCTGTTGGCACCGCTTCGAGGCACTGCGCCTGCCAGACGAACTGCGCACGCAGCCCGCCGCCCTCGGCGGGCGCGAGCGTGAGGTCGCCCCCCAGGGCCCGGGCCAGGTCCCGGCTCAGCGACAGGCCCAGTCCGGCGCTGTCGGGCCGGCCCGGCGAGGCGGCGGTGAAGGGCTCGAACACCCGGGCCAGCGTCTGCGCGTCCAGGCCCGGCCCGTGGTCGCGCACCGTCAGGCAGATCCGGCAGCCGTCGCCGACGGCGTCGACCTCGTGCGTCACCGCCACGGCCCCCGGCCCACCGTACTTGATGGCATTGCTCAGCAGGTTGCGCAGCACCTGCTGCACCCGCAGCGCGTCCACCCGCAGCAGGCGGTCGGGCAGCGGGTCGAGTTCCAGCGTGGCCCCGGCCGCACGCGCGAGCGGCGTCATCTCGTCGACGACACCGGCCACCAGCGCCGGCAGGCGAACCGGCGCCGGGTTCAGCGTCAGCCCGCCGGCGGCCAGCCGCTCGCGGTCGAGCAGGCCGTTGAGCAGCGCCAGCGTGCCGCGCGCCGACCGGCCCAGCGGCTCGGCCAGCGCCGCGTCGACCCCGGGCTGGCCGCGCAGCAGCGTCACGGCGGCGATCACCGAGTGCAGCGAGTTGCGCACCTCGTGCGCCAGGAAGACGATGAAGCGCTGCGCACTGGCCGCGGACTGCTCGGCCTTGCGCCGCGCGGCCTGCGTGCGCGCGACCTCGGCGCGCAGACCCCGCTGGTGCCACCACCACAGCGCGCCCAGGGCCAGCAGCGCCGCCATGGCCCATGGCGCTGCGCGGCGCAGGACGGTCCATGCAATGCGCTGCGGCGGCGGGCGCTCGAGCCAGCGCCGCTTGATGGCAGGGAGGTCTTCGGCGATCACGCCGTCCAGCGCACGCTGCAGCAGCGGCACCAGCGGGCGCTGCGCCGGCGACACCGCCATTCCGCGCGCATGGCGCAGGTCACCCGCCGTGCCCACGAACTGCAGGTCGTCGAAGCCGCCGCTGCCGAGCACCAGCGCCAGACTGACGACGTCGGCCACCATGGCCTGGGCCTCGCCGCGCTGCACCTGGGCCAGGCAGTCGGTCACCATCGCGCACTCGCCGGGCCGGACCTGCGGGTAGCGCGCCAGCAGCAGCGTCTGCGGCACCTGCAGCGCCGGCAACGCCAGGCGGCGCCCGGCCATCTGCTCCATGCTCCACAGGCCGCTGCGGCGCGTGGCCACCAGCATCAGCGGGTGTTCGATGAAGGGGCCGACATAGCCGATGCCCCAGCCGCGTGCGGCGAGCTCCGGCAGGCCCAGCGCGAGGTCCACGTCGCCCGCGCGCAGCGCGGCCAGCGCGTCGCGCGCGTCCATCACGCGCCAGCTCGGCGGCGGCAAGCCCAGCCGGGCCACGGTGGCCTGAAGCACGTCCACCGACAGGCCAGCCGGCGCGCCGTCGTCGTCGACCAGCGAGAACGGGGCCTGCCCGGCCAGCACCGCCACCCGCAACGGCGGCAGGGCGGCCAGGCGCGACCTCTCGTCGCCGCTGAGCGAGAACGGCCGTTGCAGGGGCACCGGCTCGGCCGCCGACCAGCGCACGATGCGCGCCTGCCGCTCGGCGTCACCCAGAGCGTCCAGCGCCTCGGCCAGCGGCGCCAGGCGCCCCGCGGCGTTGGGGCCGCTGGCCAGGTGGAGATCGCCGCTGTCCAGCACCACGGTGCGTGCGATGCGCAGGTCGGTCAGCCGCAGCCGGTCCAGCGTCTCGGCCACGACCCGCGCCGATTCGATGAACAGGTCGGCCCGGCCCTCGCCCAGCGCCCGCAGGCCATCGGCCACGTCGGTCACCACCACGCGCGGGGCCAGCGGGAACAGGCGCGCCACGGCGCTGGCGCTGGCGTAGCCGTCGATCACGGCCACGCGGCGGCCGGCCAGGTCGGGGCTCAGCGGCACGTCGCCGTCGCGGCTGCGCGCCACCAGCACCTGTTCCACACGGGCATAGGGCGGGCCGAAGGCCAGCTGCTGGGCCCGCTCCGGGGTGCGCGCCATCGCGCTGGCCACGTCGATGCGTCCAGCGGTCAGGTCGTCGAGCAGCTGCGTGAAGTCCGTGTAGCGCACCGGCTCGATGCGGCCGCCTGCGCGGGACGCGGCGGCGGTCAGCAGTTCCAGGTCGGCGCCGCCGGGCCAGCCGCTGGCGGGCCAGACCTGGAAGGGCGGGTAGTCGGCGAGCATGCCGTAGCGCCACACCGGGCCATCGTCGGCGTCCGGCGCCGGGGCGGCGGATGGCGCCGCCCACGCCGGCCTGGCCAGCCCGGGCACGCAGGTGACGACCACGGCCACGAAGGCGGCCACGACCCCTGCCGACCAGCGTGGTCCTGCCCACCAAGCGCGCCCCAGCACCTTCATCGCCGTGCCTCCCTGATCGACGCCGATTTTGGCCACAATCCCGCCATGACCCTGACCGAGTTGCGTTACATCGTGGCGGTGGCACGCGAGCGCCACTTCGGCCGTGCCGCCGAGGCCTGTTTCGTGTCCCAGCCGACGCTGTCGGTGGCGATCAAGAAACTGGAAGAGGAACTCGACTGCAAGATCTTCGAGCGCGGAGGCAGCGAGGTCTCGGTGACGCCGATCGGTGAGGAGATCGTACGTCAGGCGCAACAAGTGATCGAGCAGGCGCAGGGCATCAAGGAGATCGCCAAGCGCGGCAAGGACCCGCTGTCCGGCCCGCTGCGCCTGGGCGTGATCTACACCATCGGCCCCTACCTGCTGCCCGACCTGGTGAAGCAGGCCATCGAGAAGACCCCGCAGATGCCGCTGGTGCTGCAGGAGAACTTCACCGCCAAGCTGCTGGACATGCTGCGCACCGGCGAACTCGACGCCGCCATCATGGCCGAGCCGTTCCCGGACACCGGGCTGGCCGTCGCGCCGCTGTACGACGAGCCCTTCATGATCGCGGTGCCCAAGTCGCACCCGCTGGCCACGCGCAGCGCGATCCCGGCCGAGGAGCTCAAGCGCGAGACCATGCTGCTGTTGGGCACAGGCCACTGCTTCCGCGACCACGTGCTCGAGGTCTGCCCGGAATACGCGCGCTTCTCCAGCGATGCCGAGGGCATCCGCAAGAGTTTCGAGGGCTCGTCGCTGGAGACCATCAAGTACATGGTCAGCTCCGGCATGGGCATCACGGTGATGCCGCAGCTGTCCGTGCCGGCGGAGGAGCAGCCGCACCTGGCCTTCGTGCCCTTTGCCGACCCCGTGCCCACGCGCCGCGTGGTGCTGGCCTGGCGGCGCAGCTTCACACGCTACGAGGCCATCGCGGCGCTGCGCAATGCCATCTACGCCTGCCCGCTGCCGGGAGTGACACGCCTGACGGCCTGAAGCTGCCAGCGCCGCCGCCGAGCCCGCTGAGGTTGGTGCGCGGGTTCGCCATCGACGTCGGCGAGCTCATGGGCGGCAACGGCCGCGCAACGGCCGACCTCGGCCAGGCCATCGACGCCCTGGGGCGCCCGGCGGGACGCTGAGGGCCCGGTCGGCAGCCGCGTATGACCAGATCGCGAAGAAGTTCGCGATCGGGGGGCGGTCTCGGACGCTGGGGTGCCGATAAGCTGGACGTGCCGGCCATCCCGCGGGCCAGCCGCCCGTCCTCGTGCCACGACCGCCTCGCCTTCCCCCGCCCATCGATTGGCTCCGTGCCGTGTCGGCCATCGCCCCTGGCGCGCCGGTGGAGCCGGCCACGGCCGCGCGGATCCGGGCGCGGCAGCTGCAGGCGGTCGGGCGCCTGACCCCATTGGCGATGGGCGCCAATGCCCTGAACGTCGTCCTCGTGCTGTGGGCGGTGCAGACGGCCGGCGTGCCTGTGGCCCTGTGGTGGTGGGCTGGCGCCGTGAGCCTCGTCGCCCTGCGCGGCATGGGGGGCTGGTGGCGTCAGCACCGGCGCACCCGCAAGGACACGGCGTCGTTGCAGGCCCTGCACCGTGCGACGCTGCATGCAGTCGTCCTGGCGCTGCTGTGGGCGGCGATGCCGGTGATCCTGTTCCCCGGGGGCGGCCACGACCTGCAGCTGCTGGTGGCCAGCGTCACCACCGGCATGATCTGCGCCGGCGGCTTTGCCCTGGCCACGGTGCCCGTGGCCGGCACCGCCTACGTGGTGGTGCTGTCGCTGGGCGCCGGCGTGGCGCTGGCGCTGTCACACGTGGCGCTGGCGCCGGTGATCGGCGCCCTGCTGGGGGTCTACGGGCTCATCGTCGTCGGCAGCATCTGGTCCACGGCGCGGCTGTTCACCGGGCGCCTGCTCGCGGAGGCCGAAGCCGAACGGCAGAACGAGGTCATCGGCCTGCTGCTGCGCGATTTCGAGGAGAACACCAGCGACGTGCTCTGGGAGATCGGCCCCGATCGCCACCTTCGCCACGTGTCGCGACGGCTGGCCGAGCAGCTGGGCCAGGCCCCGGGCGCCCTGAGCGCGCAGCCGGTGACGGCCTGGCTGCCGGCCATGATCCCGGACGACGACGAGGCCCGCGCCCAGTTCGACCAGCTGCGCCAGCGCCTGCGCGAAGGGGCACCGTTCCGTGACCAGCACCTGCCGCTGCACCGCGGCGGCCAGGTGCGCTGGTGGTCGCTGAGTGCCAAACCCCTGTTCGACGACGCCGGGCGCCCGGCCGGCTGGCGCGGCGTGGCCAGCGACGTCACCGACGCCCGCCACGCCAGCCATCGCCTGCGCTGGCTGGCGCACAACGATGCGCTGACCGGGCTGGCCAACCGCCACCAGTTCCGCAGCCAGCTGGCACAGCTGCTGGAGCAGCAGGCCACGCTGGCCGTGTTGTGCCTGGACCTGGACCACTTCAAGTCGGTCAACGACAGCATGGGCCACGGGGCGGGCGACACCCTGTTGCGCATCGTCGGCGAGCGCCTGCTGGCCGCCGTGCGCCGCCATGACACGGTGGCCCGCCTGGGCGGCGACGAGTTCGCGGTGCTGATGCACGCGGCCGACCCGGCGGAGATCGAACCCCTGTCGCGGCGACTGCTGGAGGCGCTGCGCCAGCCCTGCGACGTCGGCGGCCTGCAGGTGGCCGCGCGGGCGAGCATCGGGGTCGCCGTCGCGCCTCGCGACGGCACCAACGTGGACACGCTGATCAACCACGCCGACATCGCGCTCTACGCCGCCAAGGCGGCCGGGCGCGACGAGGTGCGCTTCTTCGACAGCGCGATGGCGTCGTCCACCCGCCGGCGCGTCACGCTGGAGCACGCATTGCGCAGCGCGCCGGGTGACGGCACGCTGCGCCTGGTCTACCAGCCGCAGCTTCGGCTGGACGACTGGCAGGTGACGGGATTCGAGGCGCTGCTGCGTTGGCAGCATCCGACGCTGGGCGACGTGTCGCCAACCGAGTTCGTGCCCGTGGCCGAGGACGCCGGGCTGATGCCCGAGATCGGCGCCTGGGTGCTGGCACAGGCCTGCCAGGAGGCCTCGCGGTGGCCGGCGCACCTGACCGTGTCGGTCAACGTCTCGCCGGTGCAGGCCAGGACGCCGGACTTCGCCCTGCGTGTGATCTCCACCGCACGCGCGGCTGGGTTGCCGTTCGAACGGCTGGAGCTGGAAATCACCGAGTCACTGCTGTTGCAGGATCACGAAGCCACGGCCGACGCGCTGAACACGCTGCGCGACGCCGGCATCCGCCTGGCGTTGGACGACTTCGGCACCGGCTACTCGGCACTGTCCTACCTGCGCCGATTCCCGCTGCAGACGCTGAAGATCGACCGCAGCTTCGTGCGCGAGCTCAACACGCGGGGTGATGCGCGCGAGATCGTGCGCATGATCATCGGCCTGGCACGCACGCTGCGCATGCGGACGGTGGCCGAAGGCGTGGAGGAGCCGGCGCATGCGGCCGTGCTGTCCGGCTATGGCTGCGACCTGGTGCAGGGCTGGCTGGCCAGCCGGCCGCTGGAGGCCGCCGCGGTGGGCGCCTACCTGGCTGCCGCCGCAGGGCAGCCGCGGCCCCTCTTCGAGCTGCCGCCGCCGACCGCGCCAACGCCGCTGGACCCGGCGCGCTGACCGCACCGACCATCGCGCGCCAGGGATCAGGCCAGAAACCGCCGCAGCATGGTGTCGAACACCGACAGGTCGATCGGCTTGGAAACGTACTCGGCGAAACCGGCCTCGATGGCCCGCCGCGCATCGCTGGGCATGGCCTGGGCGGTCAGCGCGACCACCGGCACCTCGCGGGTCAGCGGGTCGGCGCGCAAACGGGCCAGCACCTCGTAGCCGTCCATGCCAGGCAGGTGGATGTCCAGCAGGATCAGCGCCGGCGGCTGGGCCCGCGCGGCGGCCAGGCCCGCCGGCCCGTCGGCGGCGCTGGTGAGTTGCAGTCCCGGGTGGCGCGCCACGATCTGCTCCACCAGCGCCAGGTTGGCCGGGTTGTCCTCGATGTAGAGCACCCGCGCCGGGGCCAGGCCGGGCTCGGCCGGCGCGGGTTCGGTCACCGGGGGCGGCGAGGGTGCCAGCGTGGCCGACGGCAGCTCGACCCAGAAGGCCGCGCCGCCACCGGGCGCGTCGTCGACACCGATGCGCCCGCCCATCAGCTCGACCAGGCGGCGGCTCAGCGCCAGGCCGATGCCGGTGCCCTCGACGCTGCCCAGCTCCGCCCCCAGGCGGCTGAAGGGCTGGAAGAGCTGGCTGCGGCGGCTGGCCGGGATGCCGGCACCGTCGTCCTCCACCACCAGGCGCAGGCGGTCGGGCGTCATCGGCCGTGCCGTGATGCGCACCTCGCCGCCTTCGCGGTTGTACTTGACGGCGTTGCCCAGCAGGTTCACCAGCACCTGCTTCAGGCGCAGCCGGTCGGCACGCACGGCCAGCGCCGGTGGCACGGCGGCGTGCAGCCGCACCTGGCGCGGCGCGGCCAGCGGTTCGGTCAGGGCCGCCACCTCGTCGACCAGCTCGGCCAACGCCAGCGCCTCGGGCGACAGCACGAGGCGCCCGGATTCCACCTGGGCCAGGTCCAGCACCTCGTTGATCAGCCGCAGCAGGTGGCGCCCGGCGCGCATGACCTCGCGCAGGTGGCCGCGCGAGCGGGCGCCGAGGTCGCGGTCCATCTCCAGCAGCTGGCCGAAACCGAGGATGGCGTTGAGCGGCGTGCGCAACTCGTGGCTCATGCTGGAGAGGAACTCGGACTTGGCGCGGCTGGCCTGCTCGGCGGCATCGCGCGCCTTCTCCAGGTCGCGGGTGCGCGCAGCCACCTGCTGCTCCAGCGCGTCGCGCTGCGCCTGCAGTTCGCGCTCGGCGCGGCGCCAGTCGGAGATGTCCTCCACCATCGCGAAGACGCGGGCCAGCGTGCCGTCGTCGGCACGTTCGCAGCGCACGGCCAGGCGGCATTCCAGCAGGCTGCCGTCCTTGCGCCGGTAGCGCTTGTCCATGACGTAGCCGTCGATCTCGCCGGCCGCCATGCGGGCGTAGTTGGCCTCGTCGCCCGGCAGGTCGTCGGGGTGGGTGAAGTCGGCCCAGCTCAGGCGGCGCAGTTCCTCGGGCGTGTAACCCAGCATCTCGGCCATGCGCGCGTTGACGCCGAGCCAGCGCAGGTCGGGCTCGGCGATGGTCATGCCCACGAGGCCGGCCTCGAAGAACTGGCGGAAGGCGTGCTCGCTGCGCTGCAGGGCCGTCTCGACCTGCTTGCGTTCGTCGATGGGGGCGATGTGGCCGTGCCAGACCGTGCTGCCGTCGGGCTGCCGTTCCGGCGTGGCGCGGCCGTGGTGCCACTCCACCCGGCCGTCGGCCCGCACCACCCGGTACTCGAACTCCCAGGGTGTGAGTGCCGCGGTCGACGCGTCGTGGCTCTGCACGAAACGCTCCCGATCGTCCGGGTGCACGCGCTCGAACAGCGCGCGGGCGTCGTCGACGACCTCGGCCGGCTCCACGTCGTACATCGCCCGCAGGCCGTCGGTGGCGAACGGCATCGCCGTGCGGCCGTCGGGCCAGCGCTGGAACTGGAACAGCACCCCGGGCATCAGGGCGGCCAGGCGCTGGAGTCGGCGGTCGGCGGGGTGATTCATCGTCGGGCCAGCATAACCCGCCCGGGCATCGGTGCGCTCCGGCACGCGTCGGCACTGTCGCCCGGGATAATCGCCCGCTTCACCCGGGTTCCCGCATGTCCGCCATCCAAGACCAGGTGCGCCGCCGCCGCACCTTCGCCATCATCTCCCACCCCGACGCGGGCAAGACCACGCTGACCGAGAAGCTGCTGCTGTTCTCCGGCGCGATCCAGATCGCCGGCAGCGTGAAGGCGCGCAAGGCCTCGCGGCACGCCACCAGCGACTGGATGGAGATCGAGAAGCAGCGCGGCATCTCGGTGGCCAGCTCGGTCATGCAGATGGAGTACCGCGACTGCGTGATCAACCTGCTGGACACGCCGGGCCACCAGGACTTCAGCGAGGACACCTACCGCGTGCTGACCGCGGTGGACGCGGCACTGATGGTGATCGACGCAGCCAACGGCGTGGAGCCGCAGACGCGGCGGCTGCTGCAGGTCTGCCGAGCGCGCAACACGCCCATCCTCACCTTCGTCAACAAGATGGACCGCGAGGTGCAGGAGCCGCTGGCGCTGATGGACGAGATCGAGCGCGAGCTGGGCATGGGCGTGGTGCCCTTCACCTGGCCGGTGGGCATGGCCAAGTTCTTCGGCGGCGTGCTCGACCTGCGCAAGCAGCAGATGCGCGTGTTCTCGCCCGGCGAGGACAAGCGCCACGATGATGACGAGATCATCGACGGGCTGGCCAACCCGCTGCTGGCGCAGCGCTTTGGCACCGCCTACGAACAGGCGGCCGGTGAGATCGAGCTGGTGCAGGAGGCCGCCCCCGCCTTCGACGAGGCCGCGTTCCTGGCCGGCCGCCAGACGCCGATGTTCTTCGGCTCGGCGATCAACAACTTCGGCGTCAAGGAGGTGCTGGACGCACTGGTGGACCTGGCGCCGCCGCCGGGCGACAAGCCGGCCATCCAGCGCACGGTGGGCGCCACCGAGCCGAAGTTCAGCGGCGTGGTCTTCAAGATCCAGGCCAACATGGACCCGGCGCACCGCGACCGCATCGCCTTCGTGCGCGTGGCCAGCGGCCACTTCACGCGCGGCATGCGGCTGAAGGTGACGCGCAGCGGCAAGGAGATGCGGCCCAACACCGTGGTCACCTTCCTCAGCCAGCGCCGCGAGCTGCTGGAGGAGGCCTACGCTGGCGACATCATCGGCCTGCCCAACCACGGCGTGCTGCAGCTCGGCGACACGCTCACCGAAGGCGAGCCGCTGCAGTTCACGGGCCTGCCGTTCTTCGCGCCGGAGATGTTCCGCAGCGTGGAGGTGGCCGACCCGCTGAAGACCAAGCAGCTGCGCGCCGGCCTCACGCAGCTGGGCGAGGAGGGCGCGATCCAGGTCTTCCGGCCGGTGGCCGGCAGCGTGCTGCTGCTCGGCGCCGTGGGCCAGCTGCAGTTCGAGGTGGTGGCGCACCGGCTGGAGCACGAGTACGGCTGCAAGGCGCGCATCACGCCGGCACGCTACAGCGTGGCGCGCTGGGTGACCTGTGACGATGCGAAGGAGCTGCAGCGCTTCATCGACGGCAACGCCCACCGCGTGGCCATGGACGCCGTGGACGCCCCCTGCGTGCTGCTGGAATACGCCGGCGAGCTGCGCGCGATGCAGGACAACTGGCCGAAGATCCAGTTCCACGCGCTGCGTGAGCACGCGGGGCTGGTGTTCCAGAAGCAGCTGGATGGGTGACTTATCAGGCTTCCCCTGATAGCGTTCCGGCGGGCCGGCGTGAACACTGCCCCGGTCTTTCCGCCAACCCCGGCATCACCCAGGAGGATCCGTGAGCGACTACACCGCCGACATCGCCAAGTACAGCCCCAACCCCAACGAGGCCGTCGTCAAGGCCATCGTCAAGTACTGCGGCATCGCGCTGAAGAGTGCCGACTCCGCCATCGTGGCCCTGTCCGACAAGGACGAGGTGGCCACCGTGTGCAAGGGGTTTGCCGCCAAGAAGCTGGGCCTGGACCAGGCTGCCGCAGAAGCCGGCCTGAAGACGGTGGCCGCCAAGATGAAGGGCAACAACCGCAAGAGCCGCGTGACCGTGTACTACCTGCTGGCCGAGGCCACGGGCACGCTGGGCAAGCTGGGCTGAACCTGCCCACCGGGGCGTGGCCCCGGTGGAGGATCGGTCAGCGGCACACCGGCGGCAGCAGGCAGTCGGGGCAGGCGACGGCATCCCAGGTGCTGCCGCCGTCGTGGTCCAGCATGCCGCTGAGCCACGTCGCCACGCTGGGCTGTGTGCCCATCGGCGCATAGACCGCGTTGTCGGCGATGATCGTGTGGCTGCTGCCTGGCGCCACGTAGCTGCGGAAGTTCGGCAGCGCGGCGGTGTCGTCCGCCAGGTGCGCCAGCATCTGGCGGTTCCAGTCTTTGGCGGCGGTCCGGCAGGCTGGGTCGTCGCTGGGCCCGTAGCGCAGCCGCATCACGCCATAGAAGCCGATCTGCACGCTGTCGGCCGTCGTCGTGTACTGGGCGAAGCGGCCTTCCGGGTAGGCCAGCGCACCGCGCTGCACCAGCTCGTAAGAACGCACCGCCAGCGCGTCGTCGCCGAAGGCCCATGGCGCGAGCTGCGGGTTCCAGGACCCGCGCCCCGGCGTGGCCGCGTCGAAGGCGGCCGTGCTCACACCCTGGCTGGCGTCGGCCAGCACCGACAGCCGCGCCTGCGGGTAGGCCTGGGCCACCCAGGGGAACAGGCCGGCCGCACCATAGCCGCCGGCGCTGGCGCCGGTGACCAGCAGGTCGGTCACGCCCTGCGGCACGTTCTTCGTGATCCAGTCCAGCACGACCATGAAGTTGTCGTACCCGCGGTGGTGGATCGTGAACCGGCGCGGCAGGTCGCGGTGGCCGACCATGCGGTAGGCGCGGTCCGCCGACCCCAGGTGCACGTCGCCGGTGCAGTAGGGGATGGCCACCACCGTCCAGTCGCCCACCGGGTTGGCCGGGTTCGCGAAGTCGAGCAAGCCCCCGTAACGGGACGGGTCGACGCCGGCCGGCACGTCGGGCGAGTAGAAGGTGAGCACACCGTCGCCGCCGAAGGGGTTGCTGCACGTCAGGTTGTCCCAGCAGGCGCCACCGCCATCGAAGACCACGGCCAGCTTCTTCGGGTCGCCCGGGCGCACCCAGAAGCGGTACGACGGGTCGGTGCCGGGGTAGCCGCTGCAGGTGGCACTGTGCTGCCGGCCATCAGCGCCGATCACCGGCGGCGGGTTGGCGATGGTTTGCCAGGGTGACTGGGCCAGGGCCGGCAGGGCCGGTACCATCAGAAACGCCGGGATGGCGAAATTCGTGATCCAGCGAGTCATGATGCTCCTCCGTCGGGGTAACGATGCTACGGCCCACCCGGCGCCACCGTCACCCCGGATCTCCGGGGCGTCCAGTGGCATTCAGCGCCTCGCCAGGTGTCGCGCCAGGAAGGCGTCCAGACGCAGCAGGAAGTCCCGGTGAGACTCGCTGGTGTACCAGCCGTGCCCACCTTCGTAGTCCCACCGCTCCACGTCGACGCCGGCCGACCGGGCCGCGGCAACGAAACGGTCGGCATGTTCCGGGGCCACGCGCTGGTCGTATCGGCCCTGCGCGATCAGCACCGGCACCTTGATGTCGGCCACGCGATGCAGCGGTGAGGTCTGGCGGATGCGGTCCGCGTCGGCTGGGACACTCGGGTCGCCCACCAGTCGCGTCAGGCCATAGGTGCGGAACATCTCGGCCACATCGGTCCAGTTGCCGCTGTAGAGCAGGCCGATGTCGGTGACACCGACATGGCTGATCGCACACCGATAGCGGCCCGGGTGGCGAACCGGACCCATCAATGCCGCGTAGCCGCCATAGCTGGCACCGTAGATGCAGACTCGTTCAGCATCCGTCAGCTTCTGCTCGATCGCCCACTTCAGCGCGTCCTCCAGGTCGTCCTGCATCGTCAGACCCCACTGGCCCCAACTGCTGCGCTGGTGGCGCCAGCCCAGACCCAGCGTGCCTCGGAAACTGACCTCGAGCACACGGTATCCCCGCGCCGCCAGGAACTGCGGTTCGGCCTGCCAGGTGGTGTCCGACCCATAGACCCAGGGGCCGCCGTGCACAAGCACGACGGTCGGCGCCGGCGCGTCGTCGGCCACGCCGCGCGGATGCGTCACCACCACGGGCAACGACAGACCGTCGCGCGCCGCGACGCGGTGCGCGCTGCGTCGTCCCTGCTGGTCCTCCTTGATCCATGGCATGGTCGCGCCCAATAGCGTCAGGCGCGCCGTCGTGGCATCGAACAGCCAGAATTCGCCCGGCTGGCGATCGCTGCGCGACCACACGACAACACGCTTGGCGCCCACGCAGTACGTGCACAGCAACAGGTTGCTTCGGCCAGCTGGCAAGGCCTTGTCCACGGTGGCCTGGATGCGGGCGAGGTCTTCCTCGAACCATACGGTCGACGGCGATGCGGCCTGCACCTCCACACCGATGGCACGCCCGATGCGGCGGTCGAAGCGGACGACACCGATGTCGTAGCCATCCACGGCCACCAGCGGTTGCGGGTCCATCTGGCGCCTGGCGAGGTTGTAGGTGTAGAGCGCCGCGGTGTCACGATTGACCCGTGCGCTGACGATCATGGTGCCATCGGCCTCGATCACGTCGGGCTCGAAGCCGCCGCCTTCGAAGGCATCGTGGTCCTCCAGCTTCACCCACGGCGCATCCGCCGAGGCACGTGTCCAAAGTTGGCGACGGTCCGCCACCGTTGCGGTCACCACGCGCAGGACGCCGTCGCGGTCCAGCCACCAGCCGTCGGTTCCGCGGGGTTCTTCGCCGGTGGTCACGGACTTGAGCACCATCGTGCGCGTGTCCAGGATCGACAGCCCCTGCGGCCGGTAGCCCATGGCATCGGTCTCGAACCAGCGCGCCACCAGCACCTTGTCCTCGCCGCCGTGGGCACGCCAGACCTGCCAGTGGCGCGGCAGAACACGGGTGCGAATCGAACTGCCCGTGGCCGCCTCCTGGTCGGATCGCGCCGAGATCAGTTGCCGTTCGTCACTGCCGTCGAGATCGACGGCGAATGTGCCGGACTTGTCGTAAGCCAGATGCTCCCAGACTGGATGCACCGCGTAGACCAGGCGACGGTTGCTGATCCACTGCACGCTCCCGACGTCGACATCGTCGTAACCGGCCAGGATCTTCGGCTCTCCGGGCTTTTCGAGGTCGACCACGGCCAGCCCGATGCGCCCGTTGGCCAGGCGCAACTGCATCGCCGCGTGCTGGCCCGACGGCGACAGCGTCACATCCCGCACGCTCGGCCAGCGCGCGAAGTCGTTGGCCATCGTCGCCAGCGCAGCCTCGGAATCAGCCGCCAAGCCCTGCAAGGGCAGGGGCAGCAGAAACGCTGCCAGCGCGGCGGTCAGCACGCGCGTCGAACGGCATCGACGCAGGCGTCGAACAAGACACTTGATCATTGGTGTTCTCCCGGATTCGAACGCCACGAACTCTATCGGAGCCGGGCCTCCCGATAATCGTGGGATGCGTGTCGCGACCGCACCCGGGCCTTCTCGCCTGACGCTCTACCTCGACCTCATCCGCTGGAACCGCCCGGCCGGCTGGTTGCTGCTGCTGTGGCCCGGTCTGTCGGCGCTGTGGATCGCGGCCGACGGCTTTCCGGGCTGGCACCTGCTGGCGGTGTTCGTGCTCGGCACGGTGCTGATGCGCAGCGCCGGCTGCTGCGTCAACGACGTGGCCGACCGCGACTTCGACCGCCACGTCAAGCGCACCGCGCAGCGGCCGGTCACCCGCGGCGCCGTCACCCCGCGCGAGGCGCTGGCCGTGGGGGCCGTGCTGACGCTGCTGGCCTTCGGCCTGGTGCTGACGACCAACCCGCCAACCATCCTGCTGAGCGTCGCGGCCCTGGCCGTGACCCTGGTCTACCCCTACGCCAAGCGGCTGGTGTCGATGCCGCAGGCGGTGCTGGGCATCGCGTTCAGCTTCGGGATCCCGATGGCGTTTTCGGCGGTGCTGGGCGGGCAGGGCGTGTCGCTGCGGGCCGTGGCGGACGCCGTGCCGCCGCAGGCCTGGGCGCTGCTGGTGGGCAACCTGTTCTGGGTGCTGGCCTACGACACCGAGTACGCGATGGTCGACCGCGACGACGACCTGAGGATCGGCATGAAGACCTCGGCCATCACGCTGGGCCGCTGGGACGTGGCCGCGGTGATGGGCTTCTACGCCGCCTACCTGCTGAGCTGGTGGTGGATCGGCCGCAGCCTGGGCCTGGGCGCCTGGTTCACCGGCGGCGTCGCGCTGGCCGCGGCGCAGGCGCTGTGGCACTGGACGCTGATCCGCGACCGCACCCGCGAGGGTTGCTTCACCGCTTTCCGGCACAACCACTGGGTGGGTGCGGCGGTGTTCGCCGGCGTCGCGCTGGACCTCGCGCTGCGCTGAGCGGCACGCGGCTCAGAACGCGTCGCCCAGTTCCTTCGCCCGCTGCTGCGCCGCCAGGATGGCGGCCACGATGGCCGGGCCGACGCCGGCGGCCTCCATCGCGGAGATCGCGGCATGCGTGGTGCCGCCCTTGGACGTGACCTGCGCGCGCAGCGTGGCCGGTGGCTCGGCCGACTGCCCGGCGAGCGCCGCGGCACCGGCCACGGTGGCCTGGGCGAGCTCGCGGCCCTGATCGGGCGGCAGGCCCATCCGGGCAGCGGCTGCTTCCATCGCCTCCAGCAGGTAGAAGACATACGCCGGCCCGGAGCCGGACAACGCGGTCACGGCGTCGAGGTCGGCCTCCCTGGCCACCCACAGGGTGCGGCCGGTGGGCGCGAGCAGGGCCTCCACCTGCGCACGTTCGTCCGCTGTCACGCTGTCGCGCGCGAACAGCCCGGCGATGCCCTGGCCGATCAGCGCCGGCGTGTTGGGCATGGCGCGCACGATGCGGTCGCTGCCGGTGGCCTGGGCGATGCGCTCGCTGCGGATGCCGGCCATCACCGACAGCTGCAGCGCAGCGGCGACGTGGGCGCGGCAGGGAGCTGCGGCCTCGGCAAAGCTCTGCGGCTTGACCGCCCAGACCACGGTGCCGGCACGCGCCAGCGCCGGGCCCGCCTCGGGCAGGGCCTGCAGGCCGAATCGTGCCGCGAGCTTGTCGCGCTGCGGCGCCCAGGGTTCGACGACGACCAAGTCCGCCGGCGTCAGGCCGCGTTGCAGCAGGCCGCCGATGAGGGCACCGGCCATGTTGCCGCCGCCGATGAAGGCAATGGGTTGGTGGGGCATGGAAAGCGGCCCGCGGCGCTCCGCGGCCCGGTTCGTGACGGGTTCCGGGCCGCAGGATACGCTGCCCTACCGCGGCGGGCCGGTCCGCCGGCGCCGGCGGGCGAGCGCCAGCACCGCGGTGCCCAGCGCCATCAACCCCCAGCCCGCCGGTTCCGGCACTGGCGCGGCCACCGGCACGGCCAGGCCGTCGACGCGACCGACGAAGACCTCGCCAGGGCGGTCGCTGAAGCGGCCGACGACGGTGAATGCGCCGGTGTTGGCAAAGGCCGTGGCGTTGGTGGCCACCACGATGGGCATCGCATTCTCGTGAGGCTCGCCCGTGAGGTTGCCCGAGAACAGCGGGAAGCCGAAGCCCAGCTCCAGCCGCTGGCCGTCATCGTCCCGGGTCGCGAAGCTGGGGCCGCGGTCGCCGCTGAGGTCGGTGCGGTAGTCGACGTCGGTGACGGCGTCGCCCCAGCCGTCGAGCCAGATGGCGTCGACGAGGAAATCGCCCGGCGTGATGTTGTACGACCAGATCAGCTGGGTCGAGAACACGAGCGCACCGGTGACGTCGGAGCGCAGGACCTGCTGACGCACCGACCAGCCGGCGGCCACGCCCTCCGGCCAGAAGGGGTGCCCCACCCGCACCTGCAGCTGATCGCTCTGCAGGTCCGGGCCGGCCAGGTCCGGCCGTTCGTTCAGCGTGGTGCCGGGCAGGAAGACGCTGTCGCCTGGCGCCACCGGCACCGCCTGCACGGCACCAGCGGCCAGCCACGCGGCCGTGGCCAGGGCGAGCCGTACACGCCGACCGATCGACCAGGGGCGGCGGTGATCGTCGGCACGCCGGTCTGTGGCACCCGGGTGGTGGAAGGGGCTGGCAAGGAACATGGCAGGTGCCTCCTGGGGCAACGGTAAACACGCCGTCAGGGTAGGCAGCCCGGGCGCCCGCGTCCTGAGTGTGCATACGCACATTTCGCGCCGCCCCCAAAGAATGCGGTGGGCCCTCGCTCAGAGGGTGAGAGGCAGTCCGGCGTGCCCGCGCAGACGCGCCAAGTGGCCCGAATCCAGGCGCAGAGCACAGCCATGGCTCGAGCCATGGCGAGCATTTGCAGCGACGAGTCGGGCCGCTTGGCGGGGATGAGCGGGCATGCGGGATGGGCTCTCACCCTCTCAGTCCGCCGCGGGTTCGGCCGCGTCATCTCCCAGCACCCAGGGCTCGCGCTGGACGCGCAGCATCAACGCCAGCCGGTTGCGGGCCTGCAGCTTGTCCAGCACCGCCGACACGTGGTTCTCCACCGTGCGCCGCGAGCGCTGAAGGCGTTCGGCGATGGTGGCGTTGTCGCAGCCGTCGGCCACCAGCCGCAGCACCTGCTGCTCGCGGGCCGTCAGGCCATAAGCGTGCGCGCGGGCGGCCAGGTACGGTCCCCGCCGCGAGGCGCTTGCCCGCGGTGCCTGCCCCATGCCCATTCGGCGCAGCGCATCGCGGGCGGCATGCGCCTGAAGGTGGTCGAACGTGACGTCGGCCAGCCGCAGCCGGCCGTCCCCGGCAGCGCTGCCGGGCAGGCGTGCCGCGGCCACGCGCGCCCAGGCCGCCAGGTAGGTGCAGCCGCCCGCCTCGAACGCAGCGGCGGCTTCATCCAGGCGCCCGGCGTCGGCCAGGGCAAAGGGTGGCGGGAGCCCGACCTCATCCGGCATCGACGTGTCGGCCATGCCGGCCAACCGCTGCCAGAAACGCCACGCGCCCCGGGCGCGAGGCCAGATGGCAGCGGGCCCCTGAGCCGCGAGCCACTGCGCGGCTGCACGGGCCGACACCGGCTGGTCGTGCAGCACGGCGGCCTCGATCTGCGCCACGTGCAGCGTCACCAGTTCCTGCGATTCGCCGGCCTGTTGCGCGGCCGCGAGTGCCTCTGCCATCGCCGTGGCCGCATCGTCACGCCCCACCCGCATCGCGGCGCAGGCGCGGGCCACCAGCGCCGGCAGCCGCGTCAGCGTCGGGCCGGCGGGTTGTGCCAGCACGCCGTCGGCAATCGCCAGCGCCTCGGCAAAACGCTCCTGCTCGCAGCGCAGCTGCGCCTGGCGGCCGACCAGGTAGTCGGTCCAGCGCCCGAACTCGTGCGCGGCGTCGAAGGCCAGGCCCTCCGCGACGACGGCGTCGGCACGCGACAGCTCGCCCAGCGCCATCAGTCCCTCGGCGAGGTTGGTGTACGCACGCGCGGCCTGCACGTGCAGCCCATGCTGCAGGGCCAGCGCCAGGCTGTCACGCAGCATCGCTTCACCACCGGCATCCCCCTGCAGCATGCGCGCGCTGCCCAGGGTGTTCAGCGCGTCGCTGCGGCTGGCCACGTCGCCGACAACCTCGGCGACCGCCAACGCCCGGAGGCATCCGGCTTCGGCGTCCGCCACGCGGCCCTGCAACAGCGCGAACTGCGCCTGCAGCGCCAGCGCGCCGGCCTGCGCTGCCGACGGCGGCAGCGTGGCCAGCAGGGCCTCGGCCTGTGCACCGAAGGCCTGCGCCTGCACCGAATCCCCACGGTAGCGGTGCATGCGGGCCAGGCCCGCCAGGTTCTCGCCCACCTTGTCCGGCCGCCCGGCCTGTCGCCACAGGCGCACCGCCTCGTGGCGCGCGGCGAGCGCGCGATCGGTCACCCCATGCGCCAGGCTGGCCTCGTAGGCCCAGCGCTCCAGCATGTCGGCAGCCACCTCGGGCGGCGCCGCGGCGGCGGCCTCCACGGCGGTGGCCAGGTGCGCTGCGGCCTCGCGGTGGGCGCCAAGGGCGGCGGCGCGCTCGGCCGCACGCGGGGCATGCGCCAGCAGCACCGCGTCGGCCCCGGCGCCGCGTGCGTGGTGCACGATCAGGTCCGGCGGTTGGGTGCCGGGCCGCTCGGCCAGCAGGGTGTCGAGCCAGCGCCGGTGCAGCGCGCGCCGGGCGGCGTCCGGCAAGCGCTCGAGCGCGGCCAGCCGCAGCAGCTCGTGACGGAACTGCAGTTGCTGTGCGGTTGCCAGCAGCAGCCGCCGCGTCAGGGCCTCGTCGATCCTTGCCGCCTCCTCGGCCGAGGCCACCCGCTGCAGCAGGCGTCGCGGCACCCCTGCAGGGCCGCAGGCCACCAGGGCCAGCAGATCCAGCAGGGCGGGCGGCAGCCCGGTCAGGCGGGCCTGCAGCGCGTCGGCCAGCGTGCCGGGCAGCACCGCCGGGCTGGGGCTGTCGGCTGGCCAGGACAGGCGCTGCTGCAGCAGTTCCTGCGTGAAATACGGGTGTCCCGCCGTCAGGCGGTGCAGGGCATCGGCCGCGCCGGCATCGAGGCCCGCCTCAGCGGCAGCCAGCCGGACCGCCGATGCCGACAGGGGTTGCAGGTCGATCCGCTGCACGCGGGCGACGGGCAGCGCCGCGAGCGCCGCATCCAGCGGATGGCCGGCGGGCCGCACGTCGTCGCGGAGGCTGCCCACGAAGAGCACCGGCAGCAGCGCCAGCCGGCGGCCGACGAACTGCAGCCAGTCGGCACTGCGCTGGTCCACCCAGTGCAGATCCTCGAGGACCAGCACGTGCACGCGGTTGCGACCGCGCGGCCGCCGCCCCAGCCGCCGCAGCAGGCCATCGAAGTGGCGTGCCTCGTCGGCATCGTCGCGCGCCGGGCCCAGCAGGCGGCGGGCGAGGTCGCGCACCGGGCCCAGCGGGCGCGGCGTGTGCATCGGGTCGCACCAGCCGGTCACCACCGCGCCCGGGTCGGGCAGTCGCGCCACGAAGGCCTGGATCAGGCTGGACTTGCCGAGCCCGGCTTCCCCGGCCACGAGCACGATCCGGCCCCCCTGGGCCTGCGCCGATGCCCAGGCCTGCGCCAGCGCCGCCAGGGGCGCATCGCGCTCCAGCAGCGTGGTGCCTGGCGACGCGCCGTCACCGGCCGCGCTGCGCCGGGTATCCGTTCCCTCGTCCCGCGGCATGCGGCCAGTGTAGGCCGGGCGCCATAGCGAGGGTCATGCGCAACTCGCATGGCGCGGCGCGCCGGGCCGGCATCCGCCCGCCTACAGTGCCGCCACCCGCGGAACCGGCTCACGAGGCCACCTCCCGCTCTTGTCACGGAAACCCCGTCCATGAACGAACCCCTGTCCTTCGTCCACCCCACCCCCGACAGCCCCTGGGGCACCTTCCAGGCCCAGATCGACCGTGTGCTGCCCTACCTGGGCCCGCTGGGGCGCTGGGTGGAGACGGTGCGCCGGCCCAAGCGCTGCCTGATCGTCGACATCCCGATCGAGATGGACAACGGCACCATCGGCCACTTCGAGGGCTACCGCGTGCAGCACTCGCTCACGCGCGGCCCGGGCAAGGGCGGCGTCCGCTACCACCCGGACGTCACGCTCGAGGAGGTGATGGCGCTGTCGGGCTGGATGAGCATCAAGAACGCGGCGGTGAACCTGCCCTACGGCGGCGCCAAGGGCGGCATCCGCGTCGACCCGGCCAAGCTCTCGCGCAACGAGCTGGAGAAGCTCACGCGCCGCTACACCAGCGAGATCGGCATCATCATCGGCCCCCAGCAGGACATTCCGGCGCCCGACGTCAACACCAACGCGCAGGTGATGGCCTGGATGATGGACACCTACTCGGTGAACATCGGCGCCACCGCCACCGGCGTGGTCACCGGCAAGCCGATCCACCTGGGCGGCAGCCTGGGGCGCGTGAAGGCCACGGGCCGCGGCGTCTTCGTCACCGGCCGCGAGGCGGCGCGGCGCGGCGGGCTGGACCTGAACGGCGCGCGGGTGGCGGTGCAGGGCTTCGGCAACGTGGGCTCGGCGGCGACCGAACTGTTCTTCCAGGCCGGCGCGAAGATCGTCGCCATCCAGGACCACACCGGCACCATCGCCAACCCGAACGGCTTCGAACTCGCCGACCTGATGCCGCACGTGCAGCAGCGCGGCGGCGTGGGTGGTTTCGCCGAGGCGGAGACGATCGACGACGAGGCCTTCTGGGACGTGGACTGCGACATCCTCGTGCTCGCCGCGCTGGAAGGCCAGGTCGGCGCCGAGCGCGCGCAGCGCGTGAAGGCCCGTCTGGTGCTGGAAGGCGCCAACGGCCCGACCACCACCGCCGGCGACGACGTGCTGGCCGACCGCGGCATCCTCGTGGTGCCCGACGTGATCTGCAACGCCGGCGGCGTGACGGTGTCCTACTTCGAATGGGTGCAGGACTTCAGCTCGTTCTTCTGGACCGAGGACGAGATCAACCTTCGCCTGGACAAGATCATGGTCGGCGCGCTCAAGCACATCTGGGACACCGCCGACCACCACCGCATCAGCCTGCGCACGGCCACCTTCGCGGTCGCCTGCGAGCGCATCCTGATGGCGCGCGAGGAACGCGGGCTGTACCCCTGAGCCGGGCGGCGGCGGCGTGCGCCTACGCCGCCGGCTCGCGCAGGAAGATCTCCACCCGGCGGTTCTTCGCACGGCCGGCGTCGGTGGCGTTGTCGGCCACCGGCTGGCGCGAGCCGCGGCCCTCGATCATCAGGCGGGAGGCCGGTACGCCGCGATCCTCGAGGTAGTCGCGCACGGTGCGCGCGCGTGCCAGCGACAGCGGGTCGTTGATGGCATCGCTGCCGGTGCTGTCCGTGTGGCCGACGATGCGCACCAGCACCGTGCTGTCCAGCCCCTGGGCGAACTGGTCGAGCACCGGGCGCAGTGAGGGGTTCAGGTCGGCGCGGCCGGTGGCGAAGCTCAGGTCGCTGGGCACGTTGACCTGGAGTTGGTTGTCCGCCGTCTTGGCCACCTCGATGCCGGTGCCGGCGGTGGCGCGTTCCATCGCGCGCTGCTTCTCCTCCATGCGCTTGGACCAGATGTTGCCCGCGATGGCGCCCACGGCCGCACCGGCCACCGCGCCGGTGCCGGCCTTGCCGCCGGTGGCGCTGGACAGCACGGCCCCGGCCACCGCCCCGATGGCGGCGCCGCGCGCCGTGTCCTGCTCACGCTTGTCCATGTTCTGACACCCGGCCAGCACCAGGGCGCCGGTGATGAGCACGGGAAGGGTGGGGTGTCGCATCGGGTCCTCCTGCAGGGTCGCAACGGAGGCTCAGCGTAGCACCGCCCGGCTACGATCCTGGCCGTGCGCGTTGTGCGCACGTTGCCGTTTGTCAATCCATGCAACGACGTGCCCTGCTCCTGTCCACCTCGCTCGCGCTGATCGGCGCAGCGGCGGTCCCCGCCCAGGCCCAGACCTGGCCCACGCAGACGGTGAAGATCGTCGTGCCCACCGGCGCCGGCAGTTCGCTGGACCTGATCGTGCGCTTGATGAGCGACAGGCTCGCCGCGCGCTGGGGGCAGCCGGTGCTGGTGGACAACAAGCCGGGCGCCGGCGGCATGCTGGGCGTGGACCTGGCGGCCAAGGCCACCGACAACCACACCATTGCCATCGGCTTCAACGGGCCGCTGGCCTACGCGCCCTTCCTGTACAGCAAGACGCCCTACGACCCGGCGAAGGACCTGCGGCCGATCGTGATGACCAGCTCGCAGGCCAACGTGCTGGCGGTCAACGCCGAGAAGGTGCCCGCGAAGACCGTGCCCGAGTTCGTGGCCTGGGCCCAGGGGCAGGCCGGCGGCATGAACTTCAGCTCGCTGGGGCAGGGCAGCTCGGCCCACATGACGATGGAGCTGTTCCTGGCCGAGGCCGGCATCAAGGCCACGCACGTGCCCTACAACGGCAGCCCGCCGGCAGCGCTGGCGGTGGCCCAGGGCGACGTGCACGCCACCTGGATGGTGGCGCCGGCCCTGCTGCCGCACGTGCAGAGCGGCAAGGTGCGCCTGCTGGCCGTGAGCGCCGACACCAAACCGGCCGGCCTTCAGGACCTGCCGGCCATGGGCGCGGTGGGCTACCCCAAGGTGGTGGCGTTGGCCTGGAACGGCCTGGTGGGCCCGGCGTCGATGAGCGACGCCGCCGTGGCGCGCATCAACGCCGACGTCAACGCCCTGCTGCAGGACGCGGCGGTGCGCGATGCCATGGCCAACAAGGGCCTGACCATCGTCGGCGGCAGCGCCGAGGACTTCCGCCGCTTCATCGCCGACGACGTGGCCCGGTGGGGCCCGGTGATCACGAAGCTGGGTGTGAAGCTGAACTGAGTCAGTAGAGCCCGACCGGCCCGTGGTCGCCCAGCGTGGCCACGTGGCTGACCAGCGCGCCGTCCAGCCAGGCGTGCACCGCATAGCCCGGCGGCTCCAGGCGCCAGGCGGGCGGCGCGTCGGGCGCCAGGTCGAGCACGATCTGGTGCGCGGTGGACGGCACCGTCATCGCCAGCGTGCCGCCGAAGCGGCGCGTGATCGGCCGGTGCAGGTGGCCACAGATCACCCGCTCGACCTGCGGGTGGCGCTGCAGCAGCGCCGCCAGTTCCGGCGCCCCTTCGCGCAGGCCGATGGCGTCCATGTGACCGATGCCGGTGGCAAAGGGCGGGTGGTGCATGGCCAGCACGGTGGGCGTGTCGGGCTCGGCGTCCAGCGTGCGCGCCAGCCAGGCCAGCCGCGCGGGGCAAAGCTGACCATGCGAGGCACGGGGCACCACGGTGTCCAGCGCCACCACCCGCAGCCCGGCGGTCTGGCGCACCCACAGCACGTGGCCGGCCAGGGCCGGGTCACCAGCCACCGGCTGCAGTTCGTCGTGGTCGGCGAAGACCTCGCGCATCACGGCCGCATCGTCGTGGTTGCCCGGCATCAGCCACACCGGGCCCGGCAGCGGGGCCAGCAGCGATCGCAGGTGGTCGTATTCCTCGGCGGTGCCGCGGTCGACCAGGTCACCGGTAAGCACCACCGCCGCCGGCACCGGCTGCAGCGCCGCCACCGCAGCCACCGCCTGCGCCAGCAGAGCCGGGGTGTCGACGCGGTCGAGCAGGCGCCGGCCGGGGGCGACGATGTGGGGGTCGGACAGCTGGACGAGCATGGGTAATGGGCCTCCGTGGCGCGGCATGCTACGTCCGATGCGGAGCGGCTGCCGGCCGGCACCCCCGGGTTCACCTGACATCACAGCGTCATCGAACCCGCCTATGCTTTTCGAATGAACAGGCTCTTGCCTTTCATTCGAACATGAACCCGCCCGACACCGACGCCCGCGAACGCCGCATCCTCGATCTCGTGCGCGACCACGGGCTGGTGGACATCGGCGCGCTGGCGCAGCAATTCGGCGTCACGCCGCAGACCGTGCGGCGCAGCGTCAACCGGCTCAGCGAACGCGGATTGCTGCGCCGCGTGCACGGCGGCGTCACCCTGCCAGCGGCCGGCACCAACCTGCCCTGGGAGACCCGGCAGGTGCAGCATCTGGACGGCAAACGGCGCATTGCAGCCGCAGTGGCCGCTCACATCAGTGATGGCGCCTCGGTGGCCATCGGCCTGGGCACCACGCCGCACCAGGTGGCACTGGCACTGCGGGCGCGGCGCGGGCTGAGGGTGGTGACCAACAGCCTGCGCGTGGTGTTTGCGCTCGCCGGCGCCGAGGGGCTGGAGATCGCCGTGGCCGGCGGTTTCCTGCGGCCGGCCGACCTGGACGTGGTGGGCGACGCCGCCGTGCGCTGTTTCGCCGGCTTCAAGACCGACTTCGCCGTCTTCGGCGTCGGCGGCATCGACGAGGATGGTGCCCTGCTGGACTTCGACCCGGCGGAGGTGGCCGCCCGCGAGGCCATGCGACAGAACTGCCGGCAGTCGCTGCTAGTGGCCGACGCCAGCAAGTTCGGCCGCGCGGCACTGGCGCGCGGGGCCCGGTTGGCCGACATCGACCACCTGTTCATCGACGCCCTGCCCGGCCCGGCCTTCCGGCCGCTGCTGGAGGGCGCGCGCCCGCGGGTGCACCTGGCCGAGGAGACCGCCGGATGAGCCGCGTCGCGCTGGAAGGCATCGTCAAGCGCTTCGGCGAGCACGCCGCGGTGGACGGCGTCAGCCTGGTGGCCGAGCCGGGGCAGTTCGTGGCCCTGCTCGGGCCGTCGGGCTGCGGCAAGAGCACCACGCTGCGACTGATCGCGGCGCTGGAGCGGCCCGACGAAGGCCGCATCGAGATCGCCGGCCGGGACGTCACCCACGCCCCGCCGGCCGAGCGCGGTGTGGCCATGGTGTTCCAGAACTACGCCCTGTTCCCGCATCTGACGGTGGGCGAGAACATCGTCTTCGGCCTCACCGTGCGCCGGGTCGACAAGGCCGAACGTGCGCGCCGGCTGGCCCGTGCCGCCGAGCTGCTGGGCCTGCAGGCGCTGCTGGGGCGCAAGCCGGCGCAGCTGTCGGGCGGCCAGCGCCAGCGCGTGGCACTGGGCCGGGCCATCGTGGCCGAGGCGCCGGTGTGCCTGATGGACGAGCCGCTGTCCAACCTGGACGCCCAGCTGCGCCAGCAGATGCGCGGCGAGATCCGCGAGCTGCAGCAGCGCCTGGGCATCACGATGATCTACGTCACGCACGACCAGACCGAGGCGATGACGATGGCCGACCGCGTGGTGCTGATGCGCGCCGGCCGCATCGAGCAGCAAGGCACGCCGCAGGACCTGTACGAGCGGCCGGCCTCCACTTTCGTGGCCGGCTTCATCGGCGCGCCGGCGATGAACCTGTTCCCGTCGGACGACACCCGCACGCTGCGCGGCGTGCGGCCGGAACAGCTGCGCCTGCTGCCTGCCGGGCAGGGCCTGCCGGCGCGCGTGGCCGCCATCGAGTACCTGGGCGCCGAGAGCCTGCTGGTCTGCGAGGCCGCCGGTACGCGCCTGGTCGTGCGCGCCGGGGCCGACGCCGCCCACCCCCTGCCGCCGCGCGGCGCCGAGGTCGGCCTGGACTGGCCGGCGCACGCGCTGCACCACTTCGACCGCGACACCGGTTGTCGCCTGACCTGAGAGGAGCTTCCCGATGAGCCGCTGGACCCCCGCCCTGGCCGCCGCCGCGCTGGCCGCCGCCTGTGCCCTGCCTGCCGCCGCGCAGGAACTGAGCCTGTACTACCCGGTCGCCGTCGGCGGCCCGGTGACCAAGATCATCGACGGCCTGGCCGCCGACTTCGAAAAGGAGAACCCGGGCATCAAGATCAAGCCGGTCTACGCCGGCAGCTACCAGGACACCATCACCAAGGTGCTGACCGCGGCCAAGGGCGGCGACGCGCCGCACATGGCGGTGATCCTGTCCACCGACATGTACACGCTGATCGACGAAGGTGTAGTCGTGCCCTTCGACGATCTGGTGAAGACCGCGGAGCAGAAGGCCTGGATGGGCGGCTTCTACCCCGGCTTCATGAAGAACAGCCAGACCGGCGGCAAGACCTGGGGCATCCCCTTCCAGCGTTCCACGGTGGTGATGTACTGGAACAAGCAGCTGTTCAAGGAAGCTGGGCTGGACCCCGAGCGCCCGCCGCAGAACTGGGCAGAGCTGGTGGACTACGGAAAGAAGCTGACGAAGAAGGACGCCGCCGGCAACGTCACGACCTGGGGCGTGCAGGTGCCGTCGTCGGGCTTCCCGTACTGGCTGTTCCAGGGCTTCACCACGCAGAACGGCGCCGTGCTGATGAACGACGCCGGCACCCAGACCTCCTACGACAAGCCCGAGGTGGTGCAGGCGCTGCAGTACTGGGTGGACCTGTCGCGCAAGCACGGCGTGCACCCGCCGGGCGTGGTGGAGTGGGGCACGACGCCGAAGGACTTCTTCGAGCGCAAGGCCGCGATCATCTGGACGACCACCGGCAACCTGACCAACATCCGCAAGAACGCCGGCTTCGACTTCGGCGTGGCCATGCTGCCCGCGGGCAAGCAGCGCGGCACACCCACCGGCGGCGGCAACTTCTACGTCTTCAAGAAGGCCACTGCAGCCGAACGCGAGGCGGCGCTGAAGTTCATCCAGTGGGTCACCTCGCCCAAGCGCGCCGCGGAATGGGCGATCGCCACCGGCTACATCGCCGTGAGCCCGGCGGCCTGGGAGACGCCGGAGATGAAGGCCTACCTGGCCGACTTCGCCGCCCCCACCGTGGCCCGCGACCAGCTGCAGTACGCCACCGCGGAACTCTCGACGCACGAGAACCAGCGCGTGACCAAGGCGCTGAACGACGGCCTGCAGGCGGCACTGACCGGCACCAAGACGCCGGAGCAGGCGATGAAGGACGCCCAGCGCGAGGCGGATCGGATCCTGCGCAGCTACCGGTGAGCAGGTGCGGGGTCGGGAACGAAGGGGCGTTCGAGTGACAGTTCTCGACCCGGAGCGGACGCTGGATACCGCGCTCAACGGCCGAGGCGGCAAGGCGGCGGCGGGTTGGCCCGTGGCGCTTAGGTCGAGCGGTCTCCGCTGCGCTCCGACTCCCCTGCGCTTCTCGGTCTCATGGCCCGCGGCCGAACTCACTTCGCTCACTGCGTTCGCTGCGTTCGGACGGCGTCCGCGAGTCAGTTCACGAAGCGCGCTGGCGCGCGCGGCCATGAGCCCTGCGATGCTCGGCGCTCTCATGCGCGCCACAGGCCAACCCGCCACCGCTTTGCGGACACGCACAGGCGCCCTGCGAGAGGACCATCCCTGCGTCCGCGCGCAGCGAAGCGGTCGGCCGGCAGGCCGACACGTCAATCTGGCTGGAGTCCCCCTCCCGGAGGGGGGCTGGCGGGGAGCTGTCGAACGTGCTGGAGCCCCTTCCCGGAGGGGGCTCGGGGGAGCCCACGAAAGACGGGGCGCCAGGCCCGAAGCAGCCGAAGGCTGCTTCGGGTCGAGCGCAGACCGTCAGAGCGAACGTCCCTCCATGGACTCGCACCCATGAACGACCGCCGCCACGCCGTCATCGGCTGGCTGCTGCTGCTGCCGGCAGCCGCGCTGCTGGCCGCGTTCACGCACTGGCCGGCGCTGGCCACGCTGTGGCACAGCCTCTACACCACGCCCAAGCCCAACCGGCCGGCCCGCTTCGTGGGGCTGGAGCACTACCGGCTGCTGGCCGAGGACCCGGTGTTCCTCACCGCGCTGGTCAACAACGCCTGGTATGCGCTGGGCACCATCGTGCCGTCCATCGCGCTGGCCATCGTGATGGCGCTGTGGGTCAACCGCGCGCTGGCCGGGCGCGGCCTGCTGCGGCTGGCCTACTTCACGCCCACGGTGCTGCCGATGATCGCAGTGGCCAACATCTGGCTGTTCTTCTACACGCCCGACTACGGCCTGCTCGACCAGGTGCGCGGCTGGTTCGGCGCCGGCGCGCACAACTGGCTGGGCTCGAAGGAGACCGTGCTCGGCGCCGTGATCGCGGTGGCGGTGTGGAAGGAGGCCGGCTTCTTCATGATCTTCTACCTGGCGGCGCTGCAGCAGCAGTCGCCCGAGCTGCGCGAGGCCGCGGCGCTCGAGGGCTGCAGCCGCTGGCAGTTCTTCTGGCGCGTGACCTTCCCGCTGCTGATGCCGACCACGCTGTTCGTGCTCATCAACGCCGTCATCAACGCCTTCCGGCTGGTGGACCACATCGTGGTGATGACGCGCGGCGGCCCGGACAACGCCAGCTCGCTGCTGCTGTACTACATCTACGAGACCGGCTTCAAGTACTGGGACGCCGGCTACGCGGCGGCGCTGACGGCCGTGCTGCTGGCCATCCTGGCGGCACTGGCGCTGCTGCAGTTCGGCGTGCTCGAGCGGCGCACCCACTACCAGTGACCGGCACGAGCGAGCGATGCTGCACCCCACCCGCCTGGACACCGCGCTGAACACGCTGGGCGCCTGGCTGCTGGCGCTGCTGTGGGTGCTGCCGCTGGCCTATGCCGTCTGGTCGGCCATCCACCCCACGGCCTTTTCGGCGCGCTTCGAGTTGCTGGCGCCGCTGACGCTGGAGAACTTCGGCGCCGCCTGGGCCGCCGCCCCCTTCCCGCGCTACTTCCTCAACACCTTCGTGCTCGTCACCAGCATCCTGGCCGGGCAGCTGGTGCTGTGCACGCTGGCGGCCTACGCCTTCGCGCGCTTCCGCTTCCCGGGCCGCGACATCGCCTTCGCCCTCGTGCTGGTGCAGCTGATGGTGATGCCCGACGTGGTGCTGGTGGAGAACTACCGCAGCATGCACGCGCTGGGCCTGGTCGACACGCTGGGCGCGATGGCGCTGCCGTACGTGGCCTCGGCCTTCGGCATCTTCCTGCTGCGCCAGACCTTCAAGACCGTGCCCACCGAGCTGGAGGAAGCGGCGCGCATCGAGGGCTGCGGCAGCTTCGGCGTGCTCTGGCGCGTCTACGTGCCGCTGGCCAAGCCGGTGTACCTGGCCTATGCGCTGGTGTCGGTGAGCCACCACTGGAACAACTTCCTGTGGCCGCTGGTGGTGTCGAACTCGGTGGAGACGCGGCCGCTGACGGTGGGCCTGTCGGTCTTCGCCGGCACCGACCAGGGCATCGACTGGGCCATCATCAACGCCGCCACGCTGATCTCCAGTGCGCCGCTGCTGGTGGCCTTCCTGCTGTTCCAGCGGCAGTTCGTGCAGAGCTTCCTGCGCGCCGGTATCCGCTGACGATGTCTCGGCCGCGCGACGCCTGAGCCGAGGATGCTGCGGCGAACGATCTCGTCGGCGGAGAATCGCCCGCCATGGACGACGCCCGCCCGATCGACAAGATCGACCGCCGCATCCTGCGCGTGCTGCAGGCCGACGGCCGCATCAGCAACCTCAAGCTGGCCGAGGCGGTGCACCTGTCGCCCACGGCGGTGCTGGAACGCGTGCGGCGGCTTCACCGCGACGGCTACATCCTGGGCTACGAGGCGCGGCTGAACCCCGCCAAGCTGGGCGCCGGGCTGCTGGTGTTCATCGAGGTGCTGCTCGACCGCACGGTGCACGACGTGATGGACACCTTCAAGGCCGCCGTGCAGTCGCGCCCGGAGATCCTGGAAGCGCATCTGGTGGCGGGCGGCTTCGACTACCTGCTCAAGACGCGGGTGGCCGACATGGCCGCCTACCGCGAGTTCATCGGCAGCGTGATCTGGACCCTGCCTGGGGTGCGCGAGACGCGCACCTATGCGGTGATGGAGGAGGTCAAGCACAGCGCGCAGCTGCCGCTGTGACCCTGGCGGCGGCGGGTGGTCAGCCCGTGCCGGCCTGGTTCAGTGCACCGTGAGTGCCGAGTCGCTGAAACCCGTGGGCGTGAAGCGCGCGAAGTCCGACGGCCGCGCGTCCGGCCCGGGCCAGCGCCGCTCGACGGCGACCACGGCCGAGGCGGCCTCCGGGCTCAACGGCCGCGCCAGCAGGTAGCCCTGGCCCAGGCCGCAGCCCAGGGCACGCAGCTGCGCCAGCTGGCCGGGCGTCTCGATGCCTTCGGCAATCACCGTCTTGCCCAGCGCATGGCCCAGCGTGATCACGGCCTTCACGACCTCGGCGTCGCTGGTCTGGTCCTGCAGGCGCTGCACGAAGCTGCGGTCGATCTTCAGGCTCGTGATCGGCAGGGTCGACAGGTAGGCCAGCGACGAGTAGCCGGTGCCGAAGTCGTCCACCGACAGGCCCACGCCCAGCTCGCGCAGGCGCCCCATCACGTCCAGCGCGTTGTCCAGCCGCTGCATCAGCGTGCTTTCGGTGATCTCCAGCGTCAGCTGGCCGGGCTCCAGCCCGTTGCTCAGCAGCGCCGCGGCCACCTGGGAGACGAAGTTGACCCGGCACATGTCGGTGCCGGAGACGTTGACGTGCAGCCGCGGGCGGGCATGGCCCGGGGGCAGGTCGCGCTCGAAGGCGCGCAACTGGGCGCAGGCGTGGCGCAGCACCCACTCGGTGAGCTGGCCGATCAGCGCCGACTCCTCGGCAAGCGGGATGAAGGTGGACGGCGGCACGGCGCCGCGCTCCGGATGCTGCCAGCGCACCAGGGCCTCGAAGCTGTCCACGCGGCCGGAGCCGAGGTCGTAGATCGGCTGGAAGGCCAGGCTCAGCTGCTGCTGCTCCAGCGCGCGGCGCAGGTCGCGTTCCAGGTTCACCTGCGACGCCAGCTGGGCGCGCAGGCTGGCGTCGAACAGCGCCGTGCGCGCGCGCCCGGCGGCCTTGGCGCGGTACATCGCGATGTCGGCGTCGCGCAGCACGTCGCCCGGCGTCTCGTAGCCGACGCTGCTGAAGGTGATGCCGATGCTGGCGCTGCTGGTGACCTCGGTGCCGTCCAGCGCATAGGGCTGCGCCAGCACCTGCTGCAGCCGCTCGGCCATCGCCAGCAACGCAGACTCGTCGCCCAGGTTGTCCACCAGCACGGCGAACTCGTCGCCCCCCAACCGGCCGACGGTGTCGCAGGGCCGCACCTGGGCCTGGATGCGCTTGGCCACCTGGGTCAGGAAGCGATCGCCGGCGCTGTGGCCCAGCGTGTCGTTGATGAGCTTGAAGCGGTCGAAGTCGAGGTACATCACCGCGAAGGCGTAACCCGGCTCGCGCTGGCCGCGCTCGATGGCCTGCGCCAGGCACTGGCCGAAGCGGATGCGGTTGGCCAGCGCCGTCAGACCGTCGTGGTAGGCGATGTGCTGCAACTGCGCCTCGGCCTGGCGACGTGCCGTGATGTCCTGCACCTGCAGGATCAGGCAGGGCTCGGCCGCGTCGTCGTCGGCAAACTGGCCGCTGTGCAGCGCCACGTGCAGCGCGCGGCCGTCGGTGGGCACGCAGCGCAGTTCCACCGTGGCATCGCTGCCCCGCGGCGAGCCCACGTCGCGCCACTGGCGCTGCAGCAGGGCCACGTCCTCGGGGTGCACGACGGACTGGAACGGCCGCCCCACCAGGGTGGCCTCGTCGCTGCCCAGCAGCGCGCACAGCGCACCGTTGACCTGCAGCACCCGGCCGTCGGGCTGCACCAGCGCCATGCCGATGGCCGCGTGCGAGAAGGCGCTGTGGAATCGCTGCTCGCTGGCCCGCAGCGCCTGCAGGTGGCGGGCCGCCTGTTCGGCTTCGCGCTCGGCGGCCTCGATGCGCAGCCGCTGGGCCTCGTCGTCCGACTCGCGCTGGCGGAAGTGGTAGTGCAGCATCACCAGCAGCACGATGATGATGGGCACCGCACCGGCCATCACGCCGATGC
Organism: Burkholderiaceae bacterium; assembly: GCA_024235855.1. GTDB lineage: Bacteria > Pseudomonadota > Gammaproteobacteria > Burkholderiales > Burkholderiaceae_C > Rubrivivax. The sequence goes on along the minus strand of JACKLN010000003.1, from coordinate 42,894 downwards.
CGGTGGTACGGAAGGCCAGGTACAGCAGCCCGGCGATCAGCGCGCTGGCCGCATAGCTGGTGCCCACCCAGCCGAAGCTGGAGAAGAAGGCGCGCAGGTCCAGCCGCTGGCGCGCCTTGAGGTGCAGCACCAGCGTGATCAGCAGCATGTTCTGCACGAAGTGCGCCACCGCGAAGACCATCGCCAGCACGAGCACGGAGGCCTCGCCGATGGCGCCGGGCGGGAGCGCATCGATGCACACGTGCAACGCCGTGCCCATCACCAGCATCGACAGGGCCGACGCTGCCGGGCTGACGATGCGGCTGGTCCAGCGCTTGGACGTGCGCAGGGCACCGACACCGGTTTCGCAGGCGGCGGCCAGCACGGCAGCCTCCGGCCCATAGACGAGCAGCACCAGGATGATGAAGATCTCGCCGGCGGCGAACGAATTGTTCGAGCCCGGGATGCGCACCGGGAACAGGCCCGCCAGCATGGTGACCACGCACCCGGCCAGCACCTGCAGCCCGAACGATGCCGGCCCCGCAGCCACCTGATCGACCGACCAGAGCAAGGCCGCCACCCCCAGCAGCACCACGCTCCACCAGTACGCGGTGGCCGCCCGGTTGTAGTCCGGCATCAGCGCGGCATGCAGCCGCTGCCAGGGCCTGGCGGGCAGCGGCTCAGGGGCAGCGGGGGGCTGTGCGGACATGAATGGCGAGCCCTGAAAACAAATGGGGTGCCGGTCTATCGGCACCCCGGGTCAAGGCTTGAGGCAGGATGACACCTGCCGGGCGATGGTCAGGGCTGGCCCTCGCTGAGGATCACGCCCTCGCTCAGGATGACCCCCTCGCTCAGGATCACGCCTTCGCTGAGGATGACCCCCTCGCTCAGGATCACGCCCTCGCTCAGGATGACCCCCTCGCTCAGGATCACGCCCTCGCTCAGGATCACCCCTTCGCTGAGGATCACGCCGCTGCCGGAGATCAGCGCGCCAGACACCACGTCCGCACCGGCCAGCACGCTCTGCGTGCCGGTGAGCGCCGACCCCAGCACCACACCGCCACTGAGCAACGCGCCGCTGTTCACCGGCACGGTGTTGAAGCTGCGCGGCACGGTGTTGGCCGCCACCGAGCCGCTGGCCGGCCAGTAGTTGATGTCGATGCGCTGGGTCTTGCCGTTGGCCCAGACCAGGCGCGGGTCCCAGATGGCCTGGTAGTAGCGGAACAGCGAGCTGTGCGACGCGATGTGCGAGCCACCGACAAAGACCATGCGGCCCCAGTTGAAGGTCTCCCAGCCCACCGTGCTCGTCGGCAAGGCCGGCATGCTGCTGGCCAGCATCGAGTCGCCGACGCGCATGTTGCCCGAAGCGATGCGCTGGGCGATGTCGGTGCGCAGCGAACGCGCGATGCGCACGGCCCCGTCCAGGTTCAGCAGGCCGGCGCCCTGTTCGGCCAGGGCCGCACCCGGCAATGGCTGTGCGGTGAACTGCAGCAGCGCCTTGACCAGGGGTGGCGTCAGGCCGGGGTTGGCCTGCAGCAGCACCGCCGCGGCACCGGCCACCACCGGCGCGGAGACCGACGTGCCCGAGAGGTACATCAGATTGCGGTCGTTGCCCTGCAGCAGCCCCAGGCCCAGCGTCAGCGCTGGGTAGTCGCGCGCCAGCTTGTTCCAGGTGCCGTTGGTGGCCACGGCGGCGGCGCCGACAATGCGGTTGCCCGGCGCCACCAGGTCCGGCTTCATCAGGTTGTCGATGCGCACGCTGCCATTGGTCAGCTCCAGCGCACCGCGCGTGGGGCCACGCGAACTGAACAGGTTGACGGTGTCGTCGCCGCGCGCCGTCGTGCCCTGCATGTGGGTGGAGCCCACGGTGATCACCGACGGGTCGTGGCCCGGCGAGCCGATGCTGCCGAAGCGCAGCCGGCCGTCCGCCGCGCGGCCGTAGTTGCCGGCCGAGACCACCACCGTGAGCCCGGCGGCCGTGGCGGCCCGGGCCGCCCGCGCCAACGGGTCGGTCTCCCAGGATTCGGTGGAGTCCGACGCGAGGCTGAGGTTGACGACGCGGATGTTGTAGCGCTTGGCGTTGTAGATCACCCAGTCCAGGCCGCCGAGCACGTCGGCCATCGTGCCCTGGCCGTCGTCGCCCAGCACCTTCACGTCGACGATCGACGCCCCCGGGGCCACACCGGCGGTGCCCTTGACCAGGGTGGTGGCGCGCCCGGCAGCGACCGCGGCCACGTGGGTGCCGTGGCCGTGGCGGTCCGGGTCGGCGTTGCCGCCGTTGTCCACCGACGCCTCGAAGGCCTCGCGAGCCGTGCTGCCCGGGGCGTAGCCGGCCGCCTGCAGTGCCGAGCTGCCGGCGCCCACCAGGTTCACGCTCTTGACCACGCGGCTGTTGCCGTTCGCGTCCAGGAAGGCGGCGTGGCGGCGCATGACGCCGGAGTCCAGCACCGCGATGCCCACGCCGCTGCCGTCCAGGCCCCAGCCCGGGAGCAGCGACAGGCTGTCGGTACGGACCGCCGAGGTCAGGGCGCCGGTGGTGAGTTCGAGGTCGCTGCCGGCACGCGCCGTCACGCGGTTGGGCGACACCGAGACCACGTCGTCACGCGCCTCCAGGCGGCGCAGCGCGCGCGCCGGCATCGTCACCGACAGGGCGCGCACCGACGCGAAGCGGGCGTGCACCGTGCCGCCAGCGCGCTCGATGAAGCGCTGCAGGGCCTTGAGTTCCGGATCGCTCGAGTCGCTGACCACCACGGCCTGCACCATGCGCTTGCCGTTCTTCTTCTTCTCCCAACGGTGCCGCAGGGGGGCATCGTCGCGCGCATCGATCGCCGGGGCCAGGTCGCGGGCGAACTTGCGATGCTTCTTGCCCTCCTGCGCGGCATCGGCGTGCGCCGTGACACCGGCGGCCAGCAGCAGCGAGGCCATCAGCCAACCGAGTTTCTGCTTCAGGCGACGGCGTTCGATCAACACGATGAACGGGGTCAGCACGGTCATTCTTGTTTCCTTTCCCAACGCTCGGCCCGGTGCGGGGCGAGTGGGCGCGATCATCGGAAAAACCCCTTGTTTCAGGGGCATCTCACATTTGGAAACGTGAACGATTGGGCGTGAAGAAAGCACGCCGGCCTGCGTGAATTTTTCCGCTCGGCCGCTCAAGTGAAAACTTGAGGGCAATGTTCGTGAAGGATTCTCGCCAGTGCGCGCGGGATTCAGGCCAAGCGCCGGCCGAAGATCGCCGTGCCCACGCGCACCATCGTCGAGCCCTCGAGCACGGCCGCCTCCAGGTCGTCGCTCATGCCCATCGACAAGGTGTCCAGATGCAACCCCTGTTCAGCCAGGGCCGCGGCGAGCTCCCGCAACGCGCGGTGGGGCAGACGCTGCGCCGCCACCGTGTCGGCCGGCGCCGGAATGGCCATCAGCCCGCGCAGTTGCACGCGCGCCGCCGGCAGCCCGGACACGGCCGCGGCCAGCGCGGGCACGTCCGTTGGCGCGACGCCACTCTTGCTGGCCTCGCCACTGACGTTGACCTGCAGGCACAGCTGCAGCGGCGGCAGGTGCGCCGGGCGCTGGTCGGCCAGGCGCTGGGCGATCTTCAGCCGGTCCACCGAATGCACCCAGTCGAAGGCCTCGGCCACCACCCGTGTCTTGTTGCTTTGCAGCGGGCCGATCAGGTGCCACTGCAGCGGCAGGTCGCGTAGCGCGGCCATCTTGTCCAGCGCTTCCTGCACGTAATTCTCGCCAAAGGCCCGCTGTCCGGCGGCGGCGGCCTCGCGCACCGCGTCAGGGCCCTGGGTCTTGCTCACCGCCAGCAGCGTGACGCTGTCGACACCGCGGCCAGCCGCGATACAGGCGGATGCCAGCCGCGCCTTCACTTCTTGTAGCCTGATGCCGATGCTGCTCATAATCCCCCGAGCTTAAGGGCGCCTGCCCGCGCCCCATCCTGCATGGACATCACCCAGCTGCTGGCCTTCTCGGTCAAGAACAAGGCGTCCGACCTGCACCTGTCGGCCGGGCTGCCGCCGATGATCCGTGTGCACGGCGACGTGCGCCGGATCAACGTCGAGGCGCTCGACCACAAGATGGTGCACGACATGGTGTACGACATCATGAACGACGCCCAGCGCAAGCACTACGAGGACACGCTCGAGTGCGACTTCAGCTTCGAGATCCAGGGCCTGGCGCGCTTCCGCGTCAACGCCTTCAACCAGAACCGCGGCGCCGGCGCCGTGTTCCGGACGATCCCGAGCAAGATCCTCACGCTCGAGCAGCTCAACTGCCCGAAGGTGTTCGCCGAGCTGGCGCTCAAGCCGCGCGGCCTGGTGCTGGTGACCGGCCCCACGGGTTCGGGCAAGAGCACCACGCTGGCGGCCATGGTCAACCACCTCAACGAGACCGAGTACGGTCACGTGCTGACGGTGGAGGACCCGATCGAATTCGTGCACGAGAGCAAGAAGTGCCTGATCAACCAGCGCGAGGTCGGGCCACACACGCTGTCCTTCAACAACGCGCTGCGCTCGGCGCTGCGCGAGGACCCGGACGCCATCCTGGTGGGTGAGCTGCGCGACCTGGAAACCATCCGCCTGGCGCTGACGGCCGCCGAGACGGGCCACCTGGTCTTCGGCACCCTGCACACCAGCAGCGCGGCCAAGACCATCGACCGCGTCGTGGACGTCTTCCCGGCGGCCGAAAAGGAGATGGTGCGCGCGATGCTGTCGGAATCGCTGCAGGCGGTGATCTCGCAGACGCTGTGCAAGACCAAGGACGGCAGCGGCCGCGTGGCGGCGCACGAGATCATGGTCGGCACCTCCGCGATCAAGAACCTGATCCGCGAGAACAAGATCGCCCAGATGTACTCCGCGATCCAGACCGGACAGAACCTGGGCATGCAGACCCTGGACCAGAACCTGGCCGACCTGGTGCGGCGCAACGTGATCGCGCCGGCGGAGGCCAGAGCCAAAGCAAAGATTCCAGAGAACTTCCCCGGCTAGGACTGACGAATGGAAAGAGATCAAGCCTCCAAGTTCGTCAGCGACCTGCTGCGCCTGATGGTGGCGCGCAACGGCTCCGACCTGTTCCTGACCGCCGAATTCCCGCCGGCGATCAAGGTCGACGGCAAGGTCACCAAGGTCAGCCCGCAGCCGCTGACCGGCCAGCACACGCTGCAGCTGGCCCGAGCGGTGATGAACGACAAGCAGGCCGCGGAGTTCGAGCGCACCAAGGAATGCAACTTCGCCATCGCGCCGCAGGGCGTGGGGCGCTTCCGCGTCAACGCCTTCATGCAGCAGGGCCACGTGGGCCTGGTGTTCCGCACGATCCCGCAGACGCTGCCGACCATCGAAAGCCTGAACCTGCCACGCGTGCTCAAGGACGTGGCAATGACCAAGCGCGGCCTGTGCATCTTCGTCGGTGCCACCGGTTCCGGCAAGAGCACCTCGCTGGCGGCGATGGTGGACTGGCGCAACGAGAACTCGTACGGCCACATCATCACCATCGAGGACCCGGTGGAGTTCGTGCACCCGCACAAGAACTGCATCGTCACCCAACGCGAGGTCGGCATCGACACCGACGGCTGGGAGCAGGCGCTGAAGAACACGCTGCGTCAGGCCCCCGACGTGATCCTGATGGGCGAGATCCGCGACCGCGAGACCATGGAGCACGCGGTCGCCTTCGCCGAGACCGGCCACCTGTGCCTGGCCACGCTGCACGCCAACAGCGCCAACCAGGCGCTGGACCGCATCATCAACTTCTTCCCGGAAGAACGCCGCCAGCAGCTGCTGATGGACCTGAGCCTGAACCTGCGCGCGCTGGTGTCGCAGCGGCTGATGCCGCGCGAGGAGGGCCGCGGCCGCATCGCCGCGGTGGAGATCATGCTCAACACGCCTCTGATCGCCGACCTGATCTTCAAGGGCGAGGTGGCCGAGATCAAGGAGTTGATGAAGCGCAGCCGCGAGCTGGGCATGCAGACCTTCGACCAGGCGTTGTTCGACCTCTACGAGAACGGCAGCATCAGCTACGAGGACGCGCTGCGCAACGCCGACAGCGTCAACGACCTTCGGCTGCAGATCAAGCTCAACAGCCAGCGTTCGCGCAACACCGACCTGTCCGCCGGCACCGAGCACATGAGCATCGTCGGCATGAAGGCCGAGGACCTGGGCGAGCCGCCGAAGCGGCGCACCACCGACCAGCGGCCGGCCTGAACGGCGGCGCCCCTGGCGGCGGTGTGGCCGCGGGGGCGGGTCGCCACGGGGCGGGCTGCGCCGGCGCTCCGCCTAAGATCGGGGCATGAACGCCCCCGCCCCCCGCACCTACGACTCCGTTCCCGCACGCCGCGTGGCCTTCCTCGGCCTGGGCGTGATGGGGTATCCGATGGCCGGCCACCTGGCGCGTGCCGGGCACCAGGTCACGGTCTACAACCGCACCGCCGCCAAGGCCGCGGCCTGGGTGGCCGAATACGGTGGCGCCAGCGCGCCCACGCCGGCAGCGGCGGCGCAGGGCGCCGACATCGTCTTCGCCTGCGTGGGCAACGACGACGACCTACGCGCGGTCACGCTGGGCGCCGACGGTGCCTTCGGCGCGCTGGCCAGCGGCGCCATCTTCGTCGACCACACCACGGCCTCGGCCGCCATCGCCCGCGAGCTGCACGCCGCTGCGCGCGCCCGAGGCGCACATTTCATCGACGCCCCGGTCTCCGGCGGCCAGGCCGGCGCCGTCAACGGCGCACTGACCGTGATGTGCGGCGGCGATGCCGAGCCCTTCGACACCATGAAGCCGGTGGCCCTGGCCTTCTCGCGCGCGGTCACGCGCATCGGCGACGCTGGCGCCGGACAGCTGGCCAAGATGGTCAACCAGGTCTGCATCGCCGGCCTCGTGCAGGGGCTGTCGGAGGCCATCGCCTTCGGCCAGCGCGCCGGGCTGGACATGCCGCTGGTGCTCGACGTTATCGGCAAGGGTGCGGCCCAGAGCTGGCAGATGGACAACCGCGGCAAGACCATGGTCGACGACCAGTTCGACTTCGGCTTCGCGGTGGACTGGATGCGCAAAGACCTCGGCCTGGTGATGGACGAGGCACGGCGCAACGGTGCCCAGCTGCCTGTGACGGCGCTGGTGGACCAGTTCTATGCCGAGGTGCAGGCCATGGGCGGTCAGCGCTGGGACACGTCCAGCCTCATCCGCCGCCTGCGCAAGTAATCCGAAGGCCCGGCGCAAGCCGGGCGCAGGCCGCCGGCTACTTCGACGCCGGCACCATGCGCGCCAGCTCTTCTTCGCTGATCAGCTCGAACACGCGCACCACCTTCACCACGCCGGGCACCCGGCTGGCCAGGTCGGCCGCGCGGGTGGCTTCGGCCTCGGTGACGCGGCCCATCAGATAGACATTGCCGCGCTCGACGACCACCTTCACGGCGTTGGCCGCCACGTCCTTGGCATCGACGAAGCTGGCCTTGACCTTCAGGCCCAGCTGCAGGTCGTTGGCGCGCGAGGTGGTGGAACTGTTGCCGGCCACCGTCAGCTCATTGACCACCGACTTCACGTTCTCCACCCGGGCCAGCGACTCTTCCACACGGGCGCGCTGGGTCTCGTCGGGCACCTCGCCGGTGAGCAGCAGCATCCGGTTGTAGCTGGTCACGTTGACGTGGCCCAACGTGGCCAGTTCCTTGACGCGGTTGCCGGCCTTGAGCTCGATGCCCTGGTCCTCGACCTGGGCGCCGGTGGTGCGGCGGTCGGTGGCCACGAGCACGCCGCCGACCATGGCGCCGCCGACGATCAGCGGGGCGCAGCCGGGCAGTGCGGTGAGCGCGCCCAGCGCGAGCAGGGCGGCGGCCAGCGACCGGCCTCCGTGACGGGGGAAATTCATGCGGGGTCCTGTTCTCCAAGCAGTTGCACATCGATGCCGTCGACCAGCGCATGCAGCATCAGCAGATGCACTTCGCGCACGCGCGCGGCGCGCTCGTGCGCCACGGCCAGCAGCACATCGGTCTCGGCCAGCGCACTGCGCCAGGCGGGCGCGGCGCCGGTGAAGGCGATCACGGCCATGTCCTGGTCGTGCGCTGCCTCCACCAGGGCCAGCGCCGCCGGCGCCGCCAGCGCGTCGTCGAACAGCAGCAGCAGGTCGCCGGGGTGGCCCAGCGCCCTCAGCGGCATGGGCTCGGGGGCGATGGTCAGCGCCGCCAGCGGCGGCCTTTCGCGCTCGAACCCCCGGACCAGCAACGAGGCCGCATGCGCGGCCAGCGGCCCGCCCACGGTCAGCAGCTTGCCCCCGCCGGTCAGGCAGCCGACGCAGGCCTGCAGGGCCTCGCCCATGGGGCGGCCCAGGGGCTCGGCCACCTGGTAGAGCAGGTCGGCGCAGTCGAAGAAGGACTGCTGCAGGCGCGGTTCGAGCATCGGCATCGAGTGTAGGACACCGGCTGGACACGGCCGGTTCCGTGGCCCAGGGCGGCAGACCGTTTCAACCGGTGCCGTCGAAGGCACCCGGCAGCCACTCGAGGTGGTCGCCGTCGATGGCCACCACGTCGAAGCGGCAGGGCGGGGGCGACGCATAGCGGCGCAGGTAGTGCTGGGCCGCCAGCACGAGCGCACGCTGCTTGGCCGTCCCCACGCTGGCCGCCGCACCGCCCTGCGCCCGGCTGCGGCGCGCGCGAACCTCGCAGAAGATCAGGGTACCGTCGGGTGCGCGCAGGATCAGGTCGACCTCGCCGCCGCGTGCCCGTGGGCCGCGAGCCACCCGATAATTGCGCTCCACCAGCGTCAGCCCCTGGCACTGCAGATGCGCCAGCGCGCGGGCCTCGCCCGCGTCCCCCGTCGCCTTGGTGCTGCCCGCCCCGCCGAACGCCTTGAACACCTCGCCCTCCCTGCTGCTGCAGGCCGCCACCCAGGCCACCGGGGGCCAGAGCCTGCCCACCGGCGCACTCTACGTGGTGGCCACGCCGATCGGCAACCTGGCCGACCTGACGCTGCGCGCCATCCACGTGCTGGCGCTGGCCGACACCGTGGCCTGCGAGGACACGCGCGTCGGCGGCGCCCTGCTGCAGCACCTTGGCCTGCGCAAGCCACTGCTGCCGCTGCACCAGCACAACGAGGCAGCGGCCGCCGGGCATGTCATCCACCGCCTGGCCGCCGGCGAACGCGTGGCCCTGGTCAGCGACGCCGGCACGCCGGCCGTCAGTGACCCCGGCGCGCGGCTGGTGGCCGCCGTGGCGGCGGCGGGCCATCGCGTCCTGCCGATCCCCGGCCCCAGCAGCGCGCTGGCGGCCCTGAGCGTGGCCGGCGACGCCGCGGCCACGGCGTTCACATTCCAGGGCTTCCTGCCGGCCAAGGGCCGCGAGCGCGAGGCGGCGCTGACCGCGGTGCTGGCGGCGCCGGGCGCACAGATCCTGTTCGAGGCGCCGCACCGCATCGAGACGCTGGCCGCGGCCCTGGCGGCGGCCGCGCCGGTGCGCACCGTCACCCTGTGCCGCGAACTGACCAAGCAGTTCGAGACCGTGCACACCGCCCCGGCGGGCGGCCTGCCGGCCTGGCTGGCGGCCGACCCGAACCGCCTGCGCGGCGAGTTCGTGCTCGTGCTGCATGCGCTGCCGCCGGCCGCTGGCGACGACGACATCGACCCGGCCGCCCTGCGCGCCCTGGATGTGCTGCAGCGCGACCTGCCGCTGAAGCAGGCCGTGGCGCTGGCAGCCGAGATCAGCGGCGCGCCGCGCAACGCGCTCTATGCCCTGGCGCTGTCACGGAAGCAGGCCGACTCCTAGAATCGCGCGATGAAGCGCGAACCCACGATCGAACGGCTGGCGATCGCCCAGTCGCTGATGCTCGAGCCCTTCGGGCTGTCGGAATCCTCGCTGGCGCAGGCGCTGGCCACGATCCGCGAGCACCGCGTCGACGACGCGGACCTCTACTTCCAGACCACCCGCCACGAGGGCTGGAGCCTGGAGGAAGGCATCGTCAAGAGCGGCAGCTTCAGCATCGACCAGGGCGTGGGCGTGCGCGCGGTGGCCGGCGAGAAGACCGCCTTCGCCTACTCCGACGACCTGTCGGAAGCCTCCCTGATGGACGCCGCGCGCACCGTGCGCACCATCGCCGCAGCCGGCCAGCAGCGCCGCATCAAGGTGCCCGCGCGCACGAAGCCAGCCGCCAGCCGCGTGCTCTACGCGCCCACCGACCCCATCGGCACGCTGGACAGCGCCAGCAAGGTGGCGCTGCTGGAGAAGGTGGAGAAGATGGCCCGCGCCAAGGACCCGCGCATCGTGCAGGTGATGGCCAGCGTGGCCGCCGAGCACGACGTGGTGCTGATCGCGCGCGCCGACGGCACGCGCGCCGCCGACGTGCGCCCGCTGGTGCGCGTGAACGTGACCGTGATCGCCGAACAGGCCGGCCGCCGCGAGGTGGGCTCCGCCGGCGGCGGCGGGCGCTTCGGCCTGGGCTACTTCCAGGATGCCGTGCTGCAGTCCTACGTGGACCACGCCGTCGACGCGGCACTGACCAACCTCGACAGCCGCCCGGCGCCCGCCGGCGAGATGACCGTGGTGCTCGGCCCCGGCTGGCCCGGCGTGCTGCTGCACGAGGCCGTGGGCCACGGCCTGGAGGGCGACTTCAACCGCAAGGGCAGCAGCACCTTCAGCGGCCGCATCGGCCAGCGCGTGGCGGCCAAGGGTGTCACCGTGCTCGACGACGGCACCATCGCCGACCGCCGCGGCAGCCTCAACATCGACGACGAGGGCGCGGCCACCCAGCGCAACGTGCTGATCGAGGACGGCATCCTGCTCGGCTACATGCAGGACGCGCTCAACGCCCGCCTGATGGGCGTCAAGCCCACCGGCAATGGCCGCCGCGAGAGCTACGCTCACCTGCCGATGCCGCGCATGACCAACACCTACATGCTCGGCGGCGACCGCGACCCGAAGGAGATCGTCGCCAGCCTCAAGCGCGGCATCTACGCCACCAACTTCGGCGGCGGCCAGGTCGACATCACGAGCGGCCGTTTCGTCTTCAGCGCCAGCCAGGCCTGGTGGGTGGAGGACGGCCAGCTGAAGTACCCGGTCAAGGGCGCCACGCTGATCGGCAACGGCCCGGAAGCCATGAACCGCGTCAGCATGATCGGCAACGACCTGCAGCTCGACACCGGCGTCGGCGTCTGCGGCAAGGAAGGTCAGAGCGTGCCGGTGGGCGTAGGCCAGCCGACCCTGCGCATCGAGAAGCTCACGGTCGGGGGCACGGCCTGAACATGCCGGCCACACCCGGTGGCGTGCCCGTGGCGGTCTCGCTGGTCGACATCGAGACCGCGGCCGAACGGCTGCGTGGCCAGGTGCTGGACACCCCCTGCGTGGAAAGCCGCACGCTGGGCCAGATCCTGGGCTGCCGGGTCTTCCTGAAGTTCGAGAACCTGCAGTTCACGGCCAGCTTCAAGGAGCGCGGCGCGCTGAACAAGCTGGCGCAGCTCGTCGAGTCGGGCGAGCCGCTGAAAGGTGTGGTCGCCGCCTCCGCCGGCAACCACGCCCAGGGCGTGGCGCACCACGCACAGCGCCTGGGCCTGCGCGCGGTGATCGTGATGCCGGTGCTAACGCCCACGGTGAAGGTGGAGCGCACGCGCGGCTTCGGTGCCGAGGTGGTGCTGCACGGCGAGACCTTCGACGCCGCCCGCGAACATGCGCTGCAACTGGCTGCCGAGCAGGGCCTGAGCTTCGTGCACCCGTTCGACGACCCGGCCGTCATCGCCGGCCAGGGCACCATCGGCCTGGAGATGCTGGCCGAACAGCCGGATCTGGACACCCTGGTGGTGGCCGTCGGCGGCGGTGGGCTGATCAGCGGCATCGCCACCGCGGCACGCGCGCTCAAGCCGGGGCTGGAGATCGTCGGCGTGCAGACGGCGCGCTTCCCGGCCATGGTCAACGCCATCAAGGGCACGGCGCACCCGCAGGGCACCAGCACCATCGCCGAGGGCATCGCGGTCGGCCGGCCGGGCCAGATCACGCGCGAACTCATCGGCCGCCTGGTCGACGACCTGGTGCTGGTGGACGAAGGCGACATCGAGCAGGCCATCGTGATGCTGCTCGAGATCGAGAAGACCCTGGTCGAAGGCGCCGGCGCCGCGGGCCTGGCGGCGCTGGTGAAGGACCCGAAGCGCTTCGCCGGCCGCCGCGTGGGCCTGGTGCTGTGCGGCGGCAACATCGACCCGGTGGTGCTGCAGGCCATCATCGGCCGCGGCCTGGTGCGCGCCGGGCGGCTGGCGCGCATCCGCGTCGCGGCACGCGACACCCCTGGCGTGCTGGCGAAGATCACCGCCGTCGTCGCTCAGGCCGGCGCCAACATCGAGGAGGTGCACCACCAGCGCGCGTTCTCGATGCTGAGCGCGCAGAACGTGGAAGTGGAGCTGGTGCTGCAGACACGCAATCGCGCGCACGTGGCGTCCGTGATCGACGCGATGACCGCGACGGGCTTCGACGCGTCAGCGTACTGAAACGTTGCGCGTGCTACATTCCGCCCCCATGCGCTTCGGCACGCTCTTCTTTGCCTACTTTTGGTTCTCGCACCGCACGGCGGCTGGAGAGGCAAGCGCGTAAGCAGAGCAGACGCACCGAACCCCCCCAAACCGCCGGCAGCCCCGGCGGTTTTTTGTTTCTCAAGCCAGGCCCACCATGACCGACCGCTACACCCTCAGCGAGAAGACCAGCGAAACCGACGACCTGCGCATCCAGGACGTCGTGCCCCTGCCGCCGCCGGAGCACCTGATCCGCTTCTTCCCGATCGCCGGCACGCCGGTGGAAGCGCTGATCGCCGACACACGACAGGCGGTGCGCCGCATCGTGCACGGGCTGGACGACCGGCTCCTGGTGGTCATCGGCCCCTGCTCCATCCACGACCCGGCCGCGGCGCTGGAGTACGCCCGCCGCCTGAAGGTGCTGCGCGAGCAGCACGCCGGCGAGCTGGAGGTGGTGATGCGCGTGTACTTCGAGAAGCCGCGCACCACGGTGGGCTGGAAGGGCCTGATCAACGACCCCTACCTGGACGGCAGCTTCCGCATCCACGAGGGCCTGCGCATCGCGCGACAGCTGCTGGTGGACATCAACCGCCTGGGCGTGCCGGCGGGCAGCGAGTTCCTCGACACCATCAGCCCGCAGTACATCGGCGACCTGATCGCCTGGGGCGCCATCGGTGCGCGCACCACCGAAAGCCAGGTGCACCGCGAGCTGGCCAGCGGCCTGAGCGCGCCCATCGGCTTCAAGAACGGCACCGACGGCAACCTGAAGATCGCCTGCGACGCCATCCAGGCCGCGGGCAACCCGCACCATTTCCTGTCCGTCCACAAGAACGGCCAGGTGGCCATCGTCTCGACGATGGGCAACCCCGACTGCCACGTGATCCTGCGCGGCGGCAAGGCGCCCAACTACGACGCCGACAGCGTCGCGAAGGCCTGCGCCGACCTGGAAGCGGCGAAGCTGCCCTGCCGGCTGATGATCGACTGCAGCCACGCCAACAGCAGCAAGCAGCATCAGAAGCAGATCGAGGTGGCCGCCGACATCGGCCGCCAGCTGGCCGAGGGCAACCGCTGCATCTTCGGCGTGATGGTGGAAAGCCACCTGCAGCCCGGCGCGCAGAAGTTCACCCCGGGCAAGGACGACCCGGCCAAGCTGGCCAGCGGCCAGAGCATCACCGACGCTTGCATCGGCTGGGACGACTCCATCGGCGTGCTCGACACGCTGGCCGCCGCGGTGAAGGCGCGGCGCGCCGCCGGCTGAGCCAGCACGGGCCCGGGCGTACGCCATCGCCATGATGGCGGCGCCCGGCGGCGTCGCAGGGCTATGGGTGTGCCCGCTCGCGCAGGCGGTCCAGCGCCTGCAGGAGCACACGCACGCGCTGCGGCACGAGCCGTCCTGTGGGCATCACGGCGCTGATCGGCATCGGCGGCGGGCGCAGCTCGGGCAACAGTTCCACCAACGTGCCCTGGGCCAATTCGTCCCGCACCACGTAGTCGGGCAGTTGGCACAGGCCGAAGCCCAGCCGCGCCGCGTCGGCCAGCGCCTCGGTGTCGTCGAGCTGCACGGTCGGCGTCGGATGCAGTGAGAGCAGCCGGCGGCCGTGCCGCAGTTGCCAGGGCCTGTTCCGGCCGCTGGCAGGCAGGCGGAACACGATGGCCGCGTGGGCTGCGAGCGTCTCGATGGTGCTCGGGGTGCCGGCGCGCGACAGGTAGGCGGGGCTGGCGACGAGTCGCAGCTGCTGTTCGTCGACACGGCGCGCGACCAGCGTCGAGTCGTCGAGCGGGCCGGCACGCACGGCCACGTCGATGCCGTCGCGCACCATGTCGGCGATGCCGTCGTGCAGGCGCACCTCGAAGACCAGGCCGGGATGTGCCTGGCCAAGGTCCGCCAGCAGTGGTAGCACGAAGCGCCGGCCATAGCAGGCCGAGACGTCGATGCGCAGCGGGCCCGCGGGCGCGCTGCGCACGCCCGCGGCCTCGGACTGCAGGTCGTCGAGCTCGGCGAGCACGCGTTCGCAGCGGTGGTACAGCCGCTCACCGTCGGCCGTCAGCCGAACATGGCGGGTGGTGCGGTGGAAGAGCTTGACTCCGAGGGCCGTCTCCAGCCGCGCCACGCTCTTGGCCAGTGTCGAAGGTGCGCCGCCGAGTTCACGAGCGGCTGCCGCAAAGCTGCCATGCCGGGCCGTCTGCGCGAAGGCCAGGAACTGCTGCAGGCTGCCCGTCGTCATGCGGGCGCCGACGTCATTGAGGACATGATGTCTTCAATGATATGCCGCTGGAGTCTCTTCCATCCTCAACGCCCGGCGTGGACACTGGAGTCATCCGAGGGCCCCGGACCTGTGCAGACCCCCACCGAACCTCCCCATCGAAAGGAAGATCCATGACCGTCATCGAACAGACGCGGCCCGCGGCCAGCCCGATTCCCGGCGTCGCCCATGCCACCTGGGCCGGCCGCGCTGACGGCGTCGACCAACTCTCCGTCTGGCGCCAGACACTGGCCCCTGGTGCTGCGACCCCGCCCCACCGCCACGACTGCGACGAAGTCGTGCTCTGCCTGGCCGGCTGGGGCGAGGTCCACACCGAAGGTCGCATCGAGCGTTTCGGCGCCGAGAGCACCCTCGTCCTGCCCCGGGGCGGCACCCACCAGATCTTCAACCTCGGCCCTGCGCCGATGGAGATCGTCGGCATCTTCGGCGCCTCGCCGGTCGGTACCGTGCTGCCCGACGGCACGGCGCTTGCGCTGCCCTGGCGGACCTGAACCAGCGCCGCGCCCGCGGCGTCAACTCAGCCCAGATCCGGCAGTTGACCGCCTGCCGCCGCGTGCAGGGTCTTGGCGTGATCAAAGAAGATGGCCATGGCCGACTTCACATGCCGGGTGAGCACGCCGCGCACGGGATCGAGCCGCCCTCGCCCACGCGCTCAGGCCATCGGCTTCAGCACGCCGTTGACCAACCAGCTGATGCCATAGCGGTCGGTCACGGCACCGAAAGCTTCCGCCCAGAACGATTCGCCCATGGGCATCGTCACCTGGCCACCGGCGCCCAGTGCATCGAACACACGCCGGGCTTCGGCCACCGTGTCGAAGCTCAACGCCAGCGAAATGCCCTGCACCTTCTGGTACGGCATCTCGCAGGTGCCGTCACCGGCCATCAGCGTGAAGTCCGGGTGCACGAGGTAGGCGTGCATCACACGGCCACGGTCGACCTCGGCCACGTGTTCGGCCATGCCCGGCGCCTGACCGTACGTCATCAGTGTCTCGAGGCGGGCACCGAGCACCTCGGCGTAGAGGTGCATCGCCTCGGCGCAGGTGTGGTCGAACGACAGGTAGGGGACGAGCGAGGTGGCCATGGCGGGCTCCCGTTGCAGTGGATGACCCCCAGACGACGATCGGCGGCGCCGGTTCTCGACACGCCCCGGCCACGCCGGCCGGTGTTCAACCGCTGGCCAGATCCCGCGCCAGCGCCCGGTGCCGCGCCAGCAGCGCCGGCAGGTCCAGCGTGGTCAGCCGGCCGTCGGCCACCACGTGGCGGCCATGCACCACGCTGTGCTTCACGCGCGGCACCTGGCAGAAGAACACCGCCGCGATCGGGTCGTGCCCCGCGCCGGCCAGGCCCACCTCGTCCAGCGGCACGGTGATCAGGTCGGCCGCCATGCCCGGCGCCAGCGCACCGATGTCGTCGCGGCCGAGCACCCGGGCACCGCCGCGGGTGGCGATCTCCAGCACGTCGCGCGCGGTCAGCGCATCGGGGCCGTGGCCCACGCGCTGCAGCAGCAGCGCCAGCCGCGCCTCGGCCAGCAGGTGGCCGCTGTCGTTGCTGGCCGAGCCGTCCACCGCCAGGCCCACCGGCACGCCGGCGTCGCGCATGGCGCGGATGGGCGCGATGCCCGAGGCCAGGCGCATGTTGCTGCCCGGGCAGTGCGCCACACCGGTACCGGTGCGCGCGAAGAGCTGGATGCCGGCCGCGTCCAGCTGCACGCAGTGCGCATGCCACACGTCCGGCCCCACCCAACCCAGCTGCTCGGCGTATTCGGCCGGCGTGCAGCCGAAGTGTTCGCGCGTGTAGTCGATGTCCTTCTGGTTCTCCGCCAGGTGGGTGTGCAGGCGCACGCGGTGCCGGCGCGCGAGCACCGCCGCGTCTTCCATCAGCTGGCGGCTGACGGAGAACGGGCTGCAGGGCGCGACCACGATGCGCCGCATCGCGAAGCGCGCCGGGTCGTGCCAGCGTTGGATCAGGCGCTCGGTGTCGGCCAGGATGGCGTCCTCGTCCTCGACGACGCTGTCGGGCGGCAGGCCGCCGCGGCTTTCGCCCACGCTCATCGCACCGCGCGCGGCGTGGAAGCGCAGGCCGATCTGCATCGCCGCTTCCAGCGTGTCGTCCAGGGTGGTGCCGTTGGGAAAGAGGTAGAGGTGGTCGCTGCTGGTGGTGCAGCCCGACAGCAGCAGTTCGGCCGCCGCCGTCTGCGTGCTGACGAAGGCCATCTCCGGCGTCAGCCGCGCCCACACCGGGTAGAGCGCACGCAGCCAGTCGAACAGCTCGGCGTCCTGCGCCGCCGGCAGCACGCGGGTGAGCGTCTGGTAGAAGTGGTGGTGGGTGTTGACCAGGCCCGGCAGCACGACCTGGTCGGTCGCGTCGATGACCACGTCGGCCGTGGCGGGCAGGTCCGCCGTCGGGCCGACGGCCTCGATGACGTGGTCGCGGATGAAGACTGCGCCGTCGGGGATCTCGCGGTGCGCGTCGTCCATCGTCGCCAGCAGCGTGGCGTGGCGGACCAGCAGCGTGCTCACTTCGTGGGCGCCCCGGCCTCGTACCAGCGCCTGATCAGGTCACGCTCGGCGTCGGTGATCTGGGTGGCGTTGTTCATCGGCATCAGCTTCAGCACCGCCACCTGCTGGTAGACCGCCAGCGCGTGCTGCTGCACCAGCGCCGGCGTGTGCAGCGCCACGGCCTTGTTCTGCACCTGTTCACCATGGCAGAGCACGCAGCGCTGTTCGATGACGGCCTGCACCGCCGGCCAGGTCACCGGGGCGGCCGCGGCGGCGGCAGGCTTCGGGGCCGGCGCCAGCCACACGGCCAGGCCCAGTAGCAGCGCCACCCCGACCACCGCGTGTTCCCAAGGCGCGCGCCGGCCCTGCACGTGCGCCGCGTGGCGGGCGGCGAAGCTGTGGCGGATCAGCGCGCCGGCGGCCATCAGCAGCACCAGCACGGCCCAGTTGTGCTCGCCTTGCGTCAGCCAGCCGTAGTGGTTGGACAGCATGGCCACGATGACCGGCAGCGTGAAGTAGGTGTTGTGCACGCTGCGCTGCTTGCCGCGCTGGCCGTGCACCGGGTCCGGCGCCTGGCCGGCCTGCAGCGCCGCGATCACCTTCTTCTGCCCCGGGATGATGACGAAGAACACGTTGGCGCTCATCGCCGTGGCCAGCATCGCGCCGACCAGCAGGAAGGCGGCGCGGCCGGCGAACAGCTGGCAGGCGGCCCACGACGCCAGCACCACGAACACCAGCACCGCGCCGCCGACGATGAGGTCGCCCCTGGCGCCCTGGCCCAGCGTGCGGCAGATGACGTCGTAGACGAACCAAAAGGCGACCAGGAAGCCCAGCGCCGTGGCGATGGCCGCTGCGGGGGACCAGTCGAACACCGTGCGGTCGATCAGGAAGCTGCCGGCGTTGAACAGGTACAGCACCGTGAACAGCGCAAAGCCGGTCAGCCAGGTGCTGTAGCTCTCCCAGTAGCTCCAGTGCAGCCGCTCCGGGATGCCGCGCCAGCGCGGCGCCACCTTGTACTTCTGCGAGTGGTAGAAGCCGCCGCCGTGCACCGCCCAGAGCTCGCCGTCCACGCCCTTGGCCTTGAAGTCGTCGTGCTCCGGCGGCGTGAGGCTGTTGTCCAGCATCACGAAGTAGAACGACGAGCCGATCCAGGCGATGGCCGTGATCACGTGCGCCCAGCGCAGCAGCAGGTTGGCCCAGTCGAGCAGGTAGGGGTCGAGCGTCATCGCGCCTCCCGCCGGGCCGCCCCAAGGGAGGCGCGCGCCCCCATGGGGGGCCGCGAACGCAGTGAGCTTGGGGGCCTCATGACCCGCGGTAGGTGGAATAGCTCCACGGGCTCACCAGCAGCGGCACGTGGTAGTGGCCGGCGGCGTCGGCGATGCCGAAGTCGATCTGCACCACGTCGATGAAGGGCGGGTCGGGCAGGGCCACGCCGCGCGCACCGAAGTAGGGCGCCACGTCGAAGCGCAGCCGCCAGCGGCCGGCGGCCATTTCGGCGGCGGCCAGCAGCGGGCCGTCGGCCCGGCCGTCGGCGTTGAGCGTCACGGTCTTGACGTCCTGCGCCGCGCCATCGGCGCCGATGCGCTGCAGCGTCACGCGCATGCCGGCGGCCGGACAGCCGTGCGCGGTGTCGAGCACGTGGGTGCTCAGATGGCCCATGGTTTGCTCCCGGTGCACACTTGCAGGAATCGCCTCACGATATCGCAAGCCGCATGCCCACCGAGCCGACCTACCCCCGCGACCTGGCTGGCCACGGCCGCCACCCGCCGCACCCGCGCTGGCCCGGCGACGCCCGCGTGGCCGTGCAGTTCGTGCTGAACTTCGAGGAAGGGGGCGAGAACAGCGTGCTGCACGGCGACGCCGGCAGCGAGCAGTTCCTCTCCGAGATGTTCAACCCAGCCGCCTACCCGGCGCGGCACCTGAGCATGGAGGGCATCTACGAGTACGGCTCGCGCGTGGGCGTCTGGCGCCTCCTGCGCGAGTTCGAGCGGCGCGGCCTGCCGCTGACGGTCTTCGGCGTGGGCATGGCGCTGCAGCGCTGTCCCGACGTGACCGCCGCCTTCGTCGAGGGCGGGCACGAGATCGCCGCCCACGGCTGGCGCTGGATCCACTATCAGAACGTGGACGAGGCCACCGAGCGCGAGCACATGGCGCGCTGCATGGACGCGATCACGCAGCTCACCGGTCAGCGCCCGCTGGGCTGGTACACGGGGCGCGACAGCCCGGCCACGCGCCGCCTGGTGGCCGACTTCGGCGGCTTCACCTACGACAGCGACTACTACGGCGACGACCTGCCGTTCTGGCTGCAGGTGAAGAAGAGCGGCGGCGAGCTGGCACCGCACCTGGTGGTGCCCTACACGCTGGACTGCAACGACATGCGCTTTGCGCTGCCGCAGGGCTTCAGCCACGGCGAGCCCTTCTTCCAGTATCTGAAGGACGCCTTCGACGTGCACTACGCCGAGGGCGACACGCAGCCGAGCATGATGAGCATCGGCCTGCACTGCCGCCTGCTCGGCCGCCCGGGCCGCTTCCGCGCGCTGCAGCGCTTCCTGGACCACGTGCAGGCGCACGACCGCGTCTGGGTCGCGCGCCGCATCGACATCGCCGAGCACTGGCGGCGCACCCACCCCTTCGACCCGGCCACGGCCTTCGTCTGGACATGAGCCTCACCCTCGAACAGCTCAACGCGGCCGACGCCGACGGCTTCGTCGCCGCGCTGGACGGCGTCTACGAGCACTCGCCGTGGATCGCCGCGCGTGCCGCAGCGGCACGCCCCTTCACCACCGTGGCAGCGCTGCTCAAGGCGCTGGCCGACGTGGTACGCACCGCACCGCGCGCCGAGCAGCTGGGCCTGATCCGCGCCCACCCGGAACTGGCCGGCAAGGCCATGGTGGCCCAGACGCTCACCGCCGAATCCACCGGAGAACAGCAGCGCGCCGGGCTGACGGCCTGCACGCCCGAGGAGTTCGCGCGCCTGCAGCAGCTCAACGCCGACTACAACGCGCGCTTCGGCTGGCCCTTCATCCTGGCGGTGCGCGGCCCGCGCGGCACCGGCCTCGCGCGCAGCGAGATCATCGCCACCTTCGCGCGCCGGCTGGACCACCACCCCGACGTCGAGTTCGCCGAGAGCCTGCGCCAGATCCACCGCATCGCGCAGATCCGGCTGAACGACAAGCTCGGCCTGCGGCCCACCGCCGGCGAGCAGGTCTGGGACTGGGCCGAAGCCCTGGCCGCGCACAGCGACCCCGGCTACAAGGAACAGGGCCAGCTGACGGTGACGTACCTCACCGCGGCCCACCGCGCCTGCAGTGCGCAGCTGCAGGCGTGGATGCGGGACTGCGGTTTCGACGAGGTGGGCGAGGACGCCGTGGGCAACCTCGTCGCCGTCTACCACGGCGCCGACCCGGCGGCGCCCCGCCTGCTCACCGGCAGCCACTTCGACACCGTGCGCAACGGCGGCCGGTACGACGGCCGGCTGGGCATCTTCGTGCCGATGGCGGTGGTGCAGGCGCTGCACCGCACAGGCCGGCGGCTGAAGCACGGCCTCGAGGTCGTGGGCTTCGCCGAGGAGGAAGGCCAGCGCTACAAGGCCACCTTCCTGGGCTCCGGCGCCCTGCTCGGCCAGTTCGACCCCGCCTGGCTGGACCAGGCCGACGCCGACGGCATCACCATGCGCCAGGCCATGCAGGCCGTGGGCCTGCCGGGCACGATGGAAGCCATCGCCGCGTGCACCCGCGACCCGGCGCAGTACCTGGGCTTCGTCGAGGTGCACATCGAGCAGGGCCCGGTGCTGGACGCGGCCGACCAGCCGCTGGGCATCGTCACCTCCATCAACGGCGGCCGGCGCTTCGTCGGCGAGATGATCGGCCTGGCCAGCCACGCCGGCACCACGCCGATGGGCCAGCGCCGCGACGCCGCCGCCGGCGTGGCCGAGCTGCTGCTGTTCGTCGAACAGCGCGCCGCGCAGACGCCCGACACCGTGGGCACCGTCGGCCTGCTGGACGTGCCCGGCGGCTCGATCAACGTGGTGCCCGGCCGCTGCCGCTTCAGCCTGGACCTGCGCGCCACCACCGACCCGGTGCGCGACGCCGCCGTGGCCGACGTGCTGGCGCAGGCCGAGGCCATTGCCACCCGCCGCGGCCTGACGCTGAAGCTCGAAGAGACCATGCGCGCCGCCGCCGCGCCCAGCCACCCGGCCTGGCAGGCGCGCTGGGAAGCGGCGGTGCAGGCGCTGGGCCTGCCGCTGTTCCGGATGCCCAGCGGCGCCGGCCACGACGCGATGAAGCTGCACGAAGTCATGCCCCAGGCCATGCTCTTCGTGCGCGGCGGCAACGCCGGCATCAGCCACAACCCGCTGGAGACCATCAGCGCCGACGACGCCGAGCTGTGCGTCCTGGCCTTCCGGCACCTTTGCGAGCACCTATGAGCCTCCACGACACGCTCGATGCCTGGATCGACGCCCACTTCGACGAGGAAGTGCGCTTCCTGCAGGCCCTGGTGCAGGTGCCCACCGACACGCCGCCGGGCAACAACGCACCGCACGCGCTGCGCACCGCCGAACTGCTGGCCGCCATGGGGCTGGAGGCCGAGCGGCACGTGGTGCCCGCCAGCGACGTGCAGGCCTACGGCCTGCAGAGCCTGACCAACCTGATCGTGCGCCGCCGCTATGGTGGCGACGGCCCGGTGATCGCCCTCAACGCCCACGGCGACGTCGTGCCACCCGGCGACGGCTGGACACACGACCCCTACGGCGGCGAGATCGAAGACGGCCGGCTCTATGGCCGCGCCGCCGCGGTGAGCAAGAGCGACTTCGCCACCTACACCTTCGCGCTGCGCGCGCTGGACGCAGCGCAGGCCGCGGGCCTGGCGCTCAAGGGCGGCGTCGAGCTGCTGTTCACCTACGACGAGGAATTCGGCGGCGAACTCGGTCCCGGCTGGCTGCTGGAACGCGGCCTGACGACCCCCGACCTGCTGATCGCCGCCGGCTTCAGCTACGAGGTGGTCACCGCCCACAACGGCTGCCTGCAGATGGAGGTCGCGGTGCACGGCACGATGGCGCACGCCGCGATCCCGCACACCGGCGTGGACGCGCTGCAGGGCGCGGTGGCCATCCTCAACGCGCTCTACGCGCTCAACGACGGCTACCGCAGCATCACCTCGCAGGTGCCGGGCATCACCCACCCCTACCTCAACGTCGGCCGCATCGAAGGTGGCACCAACACCAACGTGGTACCGGGCAAGGTGGTGCTGCGACTGGATCGGCGCATGATCCCGGAGGAAGACCCGGTGGCGGTGGAAGCGTCGATCCGGCAGACCATCGCCGAGGCCGCGGCATCGCGAGCCGGCATCACGGTGGAGATCCGCCGCCTGCTGCTGGCCCGCGCCTGGCAGCCCGACGCCGGCAATGCGCGCCTGGTGCAGGCACTGCAGCGCCACGGCGAGGCCGTCTTCGGCGAACCCATCCCCGCCCGCGGCACGCCGCTGTACACCGACGTGCGCCTGTTCGGCGAACGCGGGATCCCCGCGGCCATCTACGGCGCCGGCCCGCGCACGGTGCGCGAGAGCAACGCCAAGCGCGCCGACGAGCACCTGGTGCTGGACGACCTGCGGCGTGCCACCAAGGTGGTGGCGCGCACGCTGGCGGAGCTGCTGGCCGGCTGAGACGGAAACGCGCTGCCGCGCTTCAGCGCGCTGTGAACGCCGCCAGCCACGCCTGCTGCGCCGGTTTCAGCGGCGTGGTGCCCTGTGCGGCGGCCACGGCGCGTTGGGCTTCGCTCAGCGCCGCCTGGCGCGCTGCACCAGCGGGCGCCAGGTCCGCGCGCAGGGCCGCGACCTGGGCGCGCAGCACCCGTGCGTCCGGGTTCGACGCGTCCGAAGCGTCCAGGTCGGTCAGCGCGCGCTGCAGGGCCGCAGCGGCGTCGGCCCGGCGCCCGGTCGCGGCCAGGGCTTCGGCCAGGGCGACGCCGGCCAGCGCCCGCCGCTGCAGCGCCGCGCCGGCCGAGGCTCCCGCCATGGCCTGCAGCGTCTCGGCCAGGTAGGGCAGGGCCCGTGCCGGCTGGCCCAGTGCCAGGCGCACGCGCCCGTAGTGCAGTGCAAAGAAGCGCCGGCGCTGCGTCCAGGTGGCGTTGCCCGGGTCGTCGGCCTCCAATGCGCGCATCGTGGCTTCGCTGAGCTGCACCACGGGCAGCGCCGCCTGTGGCTGACCGGCGTCGAGCATCGTCACGGCCAGGTTGTTGGCCTCGCCGGCCACGGCCTGGCGGTAGGCCACGTTGCCCGGCTCCAGCGCCAGCGCCTGCTGCTTGTACTGCAGCCCGCGCTGGCCATGAGCCACGGCCTCCTCGGACCGGCCCAGGCGGTTGAGCGTGAGCATGCGGGCGCCGGCAATGGTGCCCAGCTGGTAGAGGGTGTCGCCTTCCTTCTCGCTGCGGCCGAGCAGGCTGCGGTACAGCGCCTCGGCCTGCTCGAAGGCGGCCAGCGCCTCCTCGGGCTGGTTCAGGCTGGCGACCATCCAGGTGTCGTGCGCCTGGCCGATCTGGATCCAGGCCGAGCCCAGCTCGTGCCGCAGCGTGGGGGCGTCGGGCAGGCGGGCCACCACCGGCGTCAGCAGGTCGCGGATGCGCTGCGACCACTGCAGGGCGCCGGCGATGTCGCGTTGGCGGCGCAGTTCGAAGAACCGCGAGCGCATGGCGCGCGCCCACCACATGTAGAAGGCCGGGTCGTCGCGGTAGGCGGCCTCGCCATGAGGGAACAGGTCCAGCGCGCGCAGGCTGTAGCGGCTGGCGGCGTCGGGGTCGTTGAGCGTGGCGTCGTTGTCGCCGGCCATCATGTCGGCCAGGCGTGAATAGGCCATCGCCACCTCGCCGGCCAGCGCGGGATCGAGGTCGCCGTCGGCGCTCAGGCGGTCCAGGTGGCCCAGCGTGTCGCGCAGCAAGTCGGCCTTGAGCTGCAGCCCGCCGGGCAGGAAGGTGACGGCGTCGGCATAGCGCGCCACGATGTCCCGTGCGATGGCGCGCGTCTGCGCCAGGCGAGCCTGGGCATCGTCGCGTGCGCGCGCCGCCTCGGCGCCCTGCCAGGCCACGAGCCCGAAGCCGCCGAGCAGCGCCACCGCGGCCACGCCGGCAGCGGCCACCGCCGCCCGGTTGCGGCGCACGAACTTGCCGGCGCGATAGCCCCAGCCCGCCGGCCGGGCACTCACCGGGTAGCCGGCGATGAAGGCGCGCACGTCCGCCGAGAGCGCCTCCACGCTGGGGTAGCGCCGCTCCACGGGTTTTTCCAACGTCTTGAGCAGGATGTTGTCCAGGTCGCCCTGCAGCCGTCTGCGCGTGGTCACCCAGCCCGCGGCCATCTGCGGCCCCGGGCTCAGGCTGCTGGGCCGTGTGGGCTCTTCTTCCAGCACGGCACGTGCGGCTTCGATGGCGCTGCCGGCCGTGCGCCCGTACGGCCGCTGCCCGGTGAGCATGACGTACAGCAGCACGCCCAGGCTGTACAGGTCGGTGGCGGTGCTGACGGGTTCGCCACGCACCTGCTCGGGGCTGGCGTAGTGCGGCGTGAAGGCACGCTGGCCGGTGTGGGTGGCCTCGGCCGCATCTTCCTGCAGCGCCTTGGCGATGCCGAAGTCCAGCAGCTTGACCTGCCCGTCGGCATCCACCAGCACGTTGGCCGGCTTGAGGTCCCGGTGCACCAGCAGGTGCCGGTGGGCGTGCGCCACGGCGTCGGCCAGCTGCAGGAACAGCGCCAGCCGCGCTTCCAGCGTCAGGCCGTCGCAGGCCTGGTCGATGGGCCGGCCGTGCACGCGCTCCATCACGAAGTAGGGCAGGCCGTCGGCGGTGCGCCCGGCGTCCAGCAGCCGCGCGATGTGCGGGTGGCTCAGCCGTGCCAGCGCCTGCTGTTCCTGCGCGAAGCGCGCGAGCACGGCTTCGGTGTCCATGCCGCGCTTGAGCACCTTGACCGCGGCCTCGCCGCTGTAGGCGCCGTCGGCCCGCTCGGCCAGCCAGACCTGGCCCATGCCGCCGCTGCCCAGTGGCGCGACGATGCGCCAGGCACCCAGCACTTGGCCTTCGCGCCCGGGTTCGACCATCGGCTCCGCAGGCTCGGCCAGGAACGAGGTCTCGCCACCGTGCGCCAGCAGCGAGCGCACCTCGGCCACCACCGCCGCGTCCAGCGCCGGGTCTGCCAGCCGCGCTTCGCGTTCAGCCGGCGGCAGCTCCGCCACCGCGTCGAACAGGGCACGCACGGCAGCCCAGTCGGGCGATGAAAGGGTCATGGTCAGGAAACGAACGAACGTGGCACGGGCGCGCCAATCTAGCCGACGGCGCGCCCGTGCTGCCGACGCTTCAGCGCTGGACGAAGGTGTACGTCACGCTGTAGTCGATCGTGATCGGCGAGGTGATGCGCGCCGCGATGGTGCCCACCGTGCCGTCGAAGCTGCAGCTGACCACTTCCACCCCCGTGGGCAGGGCGCCCAGCGTGTCGGGGCCGCCGCAGAACTCCGATTCGCTCGCCGGCTTGGCGGGCAGGCCATCGATGCAGACCTCGGGGATCGGCACGCCGCCCAGGCCGCTGACCGTGGTCTGCACGACCATCGACCAGGTGCCGGCCGTCGGATTGGCCGTGCAGGCGCCCAGGCTGACGTCGATCTGGCCGCCGCCACTGCCGCCGCCGCTCCAGCTCACCGTGAAGCCGGTGGTGGAGATGTTGGCGTTCCAGGTGACCAGCACGTCGCCCGTGGGCTCGGTGATGGTCTGCGTGCAGGCCGTGGCCGTGCAGTCGAAGCGCAGGCGCATGGCGTCCAGCACGGCATCCAGGCCCTGGCCGTTGGCGGCGAATTCGGCGGTGAAGATGTTGATCGTCGTCGGGTCCACGCCTTGGGCCCGCATCAGGTCCTGCAGGTTGGCGTTGACGCGCGCCGCGGCGGCCAGCACCTGCTCCGGTGTCGGTGCGTTGGCCTGCCAGTTGGCCAGCAGGTCGGCCAGCGGCCGATAGCCCCAGGCGTCGGCCATGGCCAGCGTCGTCAGCGGCGTGATGTTGGCGCGGCCCGCGGCTTGCGCGTAGCTGGCCCAGACGTTGCCGTCGGCATCGGTCACCTGCAGCGCGTAGGGCGCACCTTCGGTGATCGTCAGCGTGAAGCTGCCGTCGCTGGCGGTGATGGCGGTGACGGTCTGGCCCTGCGCGTTGGTGCCGGTGACGGTGGCGCCGGCGATCGGCGCGCCCACCGCGGCCAGGCCGGTGATCTGCGCCGTGGGCGCGGGCGTGCCACCGCCGGTGGCGCCGTCGTCGTCGTCGCCACCGCCGCAGGCCACCAGGCCCAGCGTGGCGCCAGCCATGGCCAGCGACAGGCCGAAGGCGCGGGCCGCGCGCCACCAGGCGCGGGCGGTGCGGGCAGGGCGGGCCGTCGCCGGCCGGTGCATCGAAGGGTTCATCACGATCTCCAGAAAGCGCCTCCCCCCGGAGGCCACGACCCCTTACGCCGGGGGGCGACGCCAGCCGGCTCATGGCATGCGTGACACCGGTCACGGGAACGGCCCTCCCGGGCTCCGACAATGCAGGACATGACTGCCGACCTGCGCGCCACACCCGCCGACGACGAGATCACGCTGTGGCTGTCGCGCCTGCAGGCGCCGACGCCGGAGGCGGGGGCGCAGCTGTTCTCGATGCTCTACGACGACCTGCGCCGCATGGCGCGCCAGCACCTGCGGCGCGAGAACCCGGGCCACACGCTGAGCCCGACGGCGCTGGCCCACGAAGCCTGGTTCCGCATGGCCGGGCAGACACGCACGCTGTGGAAGAACCGCAGCCACTTCCTGGCCGTGTGCTCGACGATGATGCGCCGCATCCTCGTCAACCACGAGCTGGCGCGGCGCGCGGCCAAGCGCGACGCCGACCTGGTGCCGGTGACGATGTCGGGCCTGGAGCAGCTGGCCGCGCCGACCGACCGCGACGTGGTGGCGGTGCACGAGGCGCTGCTGGCCTTCGAGGCCATCGACCTGCGTGCGGCCAAGGTGGTCGAACTGCGCTTCTTCGGCGGGCTGGAGAACGACGAGGTGGCCGAGGCGCTGGGCGTCTCGCCGGCCACCGTCAAGCGCGACTGGGTCGTGGCCCGCGCCTGGCTGCACCGGGCGCTGTCGGGGCAGGAGCCGCCGGCCGACGCCGCTGGCGCGACCGCTACAGCTTGAGTTCCAGTTGCAGCCGCCAGGCGATGTCCGACGGCGTCACGCTGCGAAGGCTGGATCGCACGCTGCCGTCGTCGTAGTCGCGCAGGCTTTCGCTGTCGCGCGGCACCACGTTGCCGGCCGACAGCCGCCAGGCCAGGCCGGGCTGCACCGTCCACAGCAGGTAGAGGTCCAGCACGCGGCGGTCGTCGACCTGCACCCACTGCGTCTCGCTGAGCCGGGTGCGGTAGCCCGGCACCCAGTTCAGGTTCACGCCACCCTTCAGCGGCGTACCACGCCAGGCGTGGTCGGCGCCCAGGTTCAGCGTGCCGTCGGCCTGCTCGTCGAGCCGGTTGTCGGGGCCGGGCAGGCCATCCACGCGCGAGCGAAACAGCGACAGGCTGGCGCGCAGCTCGGTGCGCGGCGCGCCGGCCCACCACTGGTCGGCGCGGCCCTTGGCCTCCAGCTCCACGCCTTGCGTGGTCGCCTCGCCGATGTTGCGTGTGCGGCTCACGTAGCGGGGCACCGGGCTCCATGTCACGGTCTCCAGTGCGGTGACGGTGCGCTGCAGGTCGCGGATGCGGCGGTGGAACAGGCTGGCACTGAAGACGCCGCCGCCACTGGGGTAGTGCTCCAGCGCCAGGTCGATGCCGGTGGCGAGCTCGGGCTTCAGCTCGGGATTGCCGGCGCGGTCGGGCGCCGTGGGCGTGTTCGGGCCGTCCAGCGGGTAGCGGTCGTCGGGCCGCGGGCGCGCGATCAGGTTGCCCAGGCCCGGCGCCTTCCAGCTGCGCGTGAGGCTCATGCGCACCTGGCTGCGGCTGGCCGGGTCGGGCTTCCAGACGGCGTGCGCCAGCGGCGTGAGCACGCGGTCCAGGTGCTCCGGGCGGCCGCCGTCGCCTGGCTCTCCGCTGGCGTCGCCCACGGTACGGATGCCCTCCCAGCGCAGCCCGACATGCAGCGCCCAGTTCGGCGTCGGCGCCCACTCGTCCTGCACGTAGAGCGCCAGGCGCTGGCTGTCGGCGGCGAGGTTGTCGCCGAAGTCGGTGAGCTGCGGCACGCCGCCCTGCGCCAGGCTGCGGGCTTCGGTCCGGCGCGAGGCCTCCAGCTCGAAACCGGCCACGCCGCTGTGCTCGCCCTTGCCGTCGGCGTCGCCGCCCAGCAGCGCGGTGTACTTGCCCGACAGGCGCAGCGAGCGCTCGCGCGTGTCGTTGGCCTCGTCCTGCGTGTGCAGCACGGCGCCGGCGGCCGACTCCACGCGCCGGCCCGTGTTCTCGGACCGCCACAGGCCACCGGTCAGGCTGGACTCCAGCCGCCCCGGCCCCAGCCGCTGGCGCCACTGGCCGTTCAGGCGCAGGTTGGTGAAGCTGCCATCCCAGGCCTCTTCGGCGAGGTCGTAGCGGGCCTGCCCGCGGGCGGTGGCACGCAGGGCGGCCGACTGGCTGCGGTTCTCGGCCCGGAACAGGCTGGGCGACAGCATCAGCATGTCGCCCCCCGTGCCCAGGCGCCACTGCAGCCGCGCGCCCAGGTTCAGGCCGCCGCGGGTGGACAGGCTGCTGCGGTCCTCGGTCCAGGTGCCCGCCTCGTCGCCGCCGGTGGTGTCCGATTCGACCCGGCTGCGGTCGTCGCTGCGGCGCAGGAAGGTGCCGGCGTTGAGGTTCACCGTGGCATCGCCGACGGTGTCGTTCCAGGTCCAGAAGGCGCCGGGCGTGGTCAGGCCGTGCTCCAGGCCCAGCCCCAGGCGCAGGTCGTTCAGGCGGCGGCGGTAGCCCTCGCGCAGCACGATGTTGATGGTGCCGGCGATGGCGCGTGCGCCGGTCTCGGCGGTGGGCGCGCGCAGGATCTCGATGCGCTCGACCTGGTCGGGTGTCAGCGACTCCAGCGAGAAGCCACGCGGGATGGGCTCGCCGTCGATCAGCAGCTGCGTGTAGCCGTTGCCCAGGCCACGCAGGCGCGGCGGGCCGCCGCGGCCGGGCCGGCCGCCGGGCGTGGTGACGCCGGGCAGGCGGCGCAGCGTCTCGCCGATGGTGCTGTCGCCGTACTGCTCGATCTCCTCGCGGCCGATGACGATCTTCGCGGCGGTGGATCGGCGGCGCTGTTCGGTGTCGGCCTCCCTGCCGCCGGTGATCTCCACACGCTGGGGTGGCGCCGATGCGGCCGCGGCGGGCGGCGACGGCGGCGGGGTCTCGGTCTGGGCGAAGCAGGCACCGCCACCGGCGGTCAGGGCCAGCCAGGTGGCGGCATGCAGCAGGGCAGCGCGGGTGAGGTGGGCGGTCACGGGCGCGGATTGTGGGCCCGCGCTCCCTAGTCTGCCGGTTGCGGGGCATGGTGGGCCGCCGCATGCTGGCCCTGCACACGAACACCGACAGGAGACCCGCATGTCCAGCCGCTCGACCCCGCGCCGACCCGCCCGCCCGCACGTCTGCTTCGACCGCATCCTGCCGCGCGAACTGTTCCGGCCACAGGCCACGCAGCCCGGCCGGTCGGGCCGCACGCGCGCGATCTCGCCGATCGGCAAGACCTGGATGAACGGCAGCACGCTGCACGTGCGCTTCATCGGCGGCAATGCCCTGCAGCGTGCCAAGGCCATCAAGCAGGCGGCGTGGTGGACCGACGTCTGCAACCTGCAGATCGTCTTCGACGGCGCGCCGAACGCCGACATCCGCATCGCCTTCGACCCGAACGACGGTGCCTGGTCCTACATCGGCACCGACTGCCGCAGCATCCCGCTCGACGAGCCGACGATGAACCTCGGCTTCCTGGACGGTGGCACCGCGGCGCACGAATGGGGCCACGCCATCGGCCTGGCGCACGAGCACCAGAACCCCGTCGGCGGCATCCAGTGGAACGAGGCGGTGGTGATCCGCGAGATGGCCAAGAGCCCCAACTTCTGGGACGAGCAGACGACGCGCTTCAACATCCTGCGCCGCTACAGCGCCGACCAGGTCAACGGCACGCGCTTCGACCCCGAGTCGATCATGCTGTACTTCTTCCCGGCCGACTGGACGACCAACGGCATCGGCACCGAGGCCAACGAGGTGCTGTCGGCCATGGACAAGCAGTTCGTCGCCGGCGCCAAGATGTACCCCAAGGCGCGACCGACGCTGGTGGATGCCACGCCGCTGACGGTGGGCGCACGCACGCGCACGGCGGCGTCGATCGCGCAGTTCGGCGAAGAGGACCTGTTCAGTTTCACGGTCGCGCCGGATGCCGAGGGCCGGCACGTGGTCGACACGCGCGGGCCCAGCGACGTGGTGATGAAGCTCTTCGGCCCCGACGAGCCCACGCGGCTGATCGCCGAGGACGACGACTCCGGCTACGGCTTCAACGCCCGCATCGCCGCCGACCTGTCGGCCGGCACCTACTGGGTGCAGGTGCGGCACTACAACCGCGAGAAGGGCGTGGGCGACTACAGCGTCCGGGTGCGCCGTGCCTGAGCGTCGACGTCGGCGCCTGCACCCACCCGGGTAGGGTACCCCGGGTCGGTCCCGGGGCCGCGCGGGCGCTGGAAGGCCTACGATGCGCGCAGGCCTCCCTACTTCGCCGTGCAGGACCCGACGGACGACGTCTCAGACATCAACAGCCTGGTGCCACGCGCCGCCAGGGCGCTGGCGTGGTTTCTCGGCGGCCTGGGCCTGCTGCTGTGCTTCGCATCGGTGGTTCAGTTGACGCTGCTGGACCGCCCGCCGGGCGCTTCGGTGGCCCGGGGCATCTTCGGTGGCGCGCTCGTCCTCAGCTGGTGGATCGCCAGTCGGCTGCTCGCCCGCGGGCGCCCACAGGCCGCCGTCACGCTGGTGCTGACGGTGGCCGCGCTGGGCGCGGGCCTGGCCACGGCAGGCGTGGGCGTGGGCACCAGCGGCGTCGCCATCCCCGGCATCACGCTGCTGATCGTGATGGCCGGCCTGCTGGCCAGCGACCGTGGTGCCCATGCGTTGACGCTGTTCTACCTGCTCCTGGTCGGCGCGCTGGCCTGGGCCGAGCACACCGGCCGCTTGCCCGGCGCGCAGGCCCTCGCTGCGCTGGGCGTGGCCGACCGCGTCACCAACCTCGTGCTGCTGGGCCTGGGCGCCTGGCTGGCAGCGCTGCTGGCGCGGCGGATCGTGGCCGGGGCGCTGGACCGCGCGCGAGACCAGTCGAACCGTCTGGCCACGCTGCTACGCATGGGCAGCGACTGGTCGTGGGCCATGGACACGAAGGGGCGACTGACCTGGTTGTCATCGTCGTTCGAGGAGCGCACGGGCCGGCGCATCGACGAGTTCATGCGGCTGGACCTGCCCGGCGGCCCGCAGACCGTGCGCGACGAGGGGCTGGAGACCCTGCTCACGCACATGCGGGAACAGCGTCCCTACCGCGACCTGACCATCGCCTTCCAGTGCAGCGACGGCACACCGTTGATCGTGCGCGGCAGCGGCGAGCCCCGGTTCGACGCCACCGGCAAGCTGGCCGGCTGGTGGGGCGTCAGCCGCAACGTCACCGCCGAGTCGCTCACGGCACATCAACGCCAGCGTGAACAGGTGCTGCTCGACCGGCTCGTGCGGCTCAGTCCGGACGCCATCGCGGTGGTCAACCTCGACAATGGCCAGGTGCTGCTGGCCAACCCGAGCTTCGTGAGCCTGTCCGGGCGCCCTGAACACGAGGTCATCGGCCGCAGCGCGGTGGACCTGCGCCTGTGGCCCGACTGGGGACCTGCGCACGCGCTGCGCAACGCGCTGGACCGCGACCCGGTGCTGCACGACCTGCGCCTGCCGGTGCACGCGGCCGACGGCACGCTGCGCGAGCTGCAAGTGGCGGCCGCCCGCTTCGAATGGGACGGCGCGCCGGCGGCCGTGCTGGTGGGCCGCGACGTCACGGCCATGGAGCGGGCCCGACGCGAGACCGATGCCATCCTGGACAAGGCGGCCCTGGGCATCGCCTTCGTGCGGGAGCGCCGCTTCGACCGCGTGAACCCGCAGTTCGAGCGCATCTTCGGCGTGCCGGCCGGTTCGCTGGCCGGGCAGCCCACGCGCGGGATGTTCCCCGACGACGAGACCTTCGAGCGCTTCGCCCGGCGAGCCGACCGCGCCCATGGCGACGGCCAGCTGATCGACATCGAGCGCACGGTGCCGCGGCCCGACGGCAGCACGGTGACCGTGCGCCTGCTGGCCCAGGCCCTGGACCCGGCCCAGCCCCTGGCCGGGGGTGCGATCTGGGTGGCCGAAGACATCGGCGAACGCCGGCGTGCCGAGCAGGAACTCGCGGACGCCAAGCGGCTGGCCGAAGCCGCCAGCGAGGCCAAGAGCAGCTTCCTGGCCACGATGAGCCACGAGATCCGCACGCCGCTCAACGGCGTGCTCGGGCTCGCGCGGCTGCTGCAGGACCCGGCGCTGTCACCGGCCCGCCGGCAGGACTACCTGGCCCACCTGGTGCATGCCGCCGAGGGCCTGGCGGGCATCGTCTCCGACGTGCTGGACCTGTCGAAGATCGAGGCCGGTGAGCTGGAGATCGAGCGCATCGGCTTCGACCTGCACGAGCTGCTCGGCCGGGTCTTCCGCAGCTTCGCGCTGCTGGGCCAGGAGCGGGGCCTGGACATGCATCTGGAGATCGACCCCGCCGTGCCGGCCCGCGTGCTCGGCGATCCGCTGCGCCTGCGCCAGATCCTGGCCAACTACCTGAGCAACGCGCTGAAGTTCACCGCCGATGGCCACATCACCCTGGGCGCGGCGCCGTCCGCCACCGGCGTGCGGCTGACGGTGGCCGACACCGGCCCGGGCGTGGCGCCGGAGCTCCAGGCGCGCCTGTTCCGGCCGTTCACGCAGGCCGACAGCTCCACCACGCGCCGCTTCGGCGGCACCGGGCTCGGCCTGTCGATCTGCCGGGAGCTGGCCGAGCGCATGGGCGGCCAGGTGGGCGTCGACAACGGTGCCACACAGGGCAGCCTGTTCTGGGTGGACCTGCCGCTGCCAGCGGCCAGCGCCACGCCGGTCACCGAGCCGCGCCCTGCGCTCGACGGCAAGCCACTGCAGGGCCTGCGCGTGCTGGTGGCCGAGGACAACGCGGTGAACATGCTGATCGTGGCCACGCTGCTGCGCACGCTGGGCGCCGAGGTCAGCGAGGCCCACGACGGCGCCGAGGCGGTGCAGCGCGCGCTGCGCGAGGACGGCGCGCTGGATGCCGTGCTGATGGACCTGCACATGCCCCAGGTCGACGGCCTCGAGGCCGCGCGCCGGCTGCGCGCCGACCCCCGCACGGCGCGGCTGCCGGTGTTCGCGCTGTCCGCGGCGGTGCTCGAGCGCGACCGCGAACAGGCGCGCGCTGCCGGCATGCAGGGCTTCATCGGCAAGCCCGTCAGCGAGGCCGATCTGGTGGCGGCGCTGGCCCCCCTGCGCCGGCCGCGCTGAGGTTCAGCCGCGCAGCAGCCGACGGTGGTGGGCGGCGCGCGCCGGGTCGGGGTCCGTGAGCGCCTCGATGGCGGCCAGCGTCGCCACGTAGGTTGCCGGCAGCGCGTGGTGCCGCGCACCGGCGACGACGATGTCACGGTACCAGTCGTAGGGCCGCAGCGCCGGGTCGGTGCGCAGGGCCAGATAAGTCCAGGCCTCGACCACACCGGCGGCGGTGTGCACGGCCAGCGCGCGCTCGGTGTAGCCGTGGCCCAGGGACTCGGCGGCGTCGAGCGCCGGCTTGTCGGCCGGGTCCAGCCGCCAGACCACGCCGTGCACCTCGGCCGCGGCATCGGGCACGACATCGCACTTGCCCGAGCCGTCACGCGAGGCCATGTGCCAGCACAGGCGGTGGCCGGGCAGCACGCCGGTGGCCACCACCTGTGCCGACGGCGTGCGCGCCAGCAGCCGCGCCGGCAGCAGGTTGGAGCCGTAGGCGAAGACGAGCAAGGCGCGGCCAGGCCGCGTCAGGCGGCGGCGGGCTGGTAGCCGCGCGGGATCGCCGCCAGCAGCCGCTTGGTGTAGTCCTCGCGCGGCGCGGCCAGGATCTGCTCGGCACCGGCCTGCTCGACCACGCGGCCGTCCTTCATCACCAGCACCTCGTCACTGATGAACCGCACCACCGCCAGGTCGTGGCTGATGAAGACGTAGGACAGGCCGAACTCGTCCTGCAGGTCCTTCAGCAGGTTGAGCACCTGCGCCTGCACCGACACGTCCAGCGCGCTGACCGCCTCGTCGAGCACCAGCACGTCGGGGTTCAGCGTGAGGCAGCGCGCGATCGCGATGCGCTGGCGTTGGCCGCCGGAGAATTCGTGCGGGTACTTGCCGAAGGCACGGCCGTCGAGGCCCACCTTCTCCAGCAGGCTGCGCGCGCGCTGCTCGCGATCGGCCATGTCCTGGCCGACACCGTGGATCTCCATCGGCTCGACCAGGGTCTGGCCGATGGTGAAGCGCGGGTTGAGGCTGGCGTAGGGGTTCTGGAACACGACCTGGATGCGGCGGCGCATGTGTTGCCGCTCGGCGTCGCTGAGCTTGAGCAGGTCCTTGCCCTCGAAGATCACCTCGCCGCCGGTGGGTTCGTGCAGGCGCAGCAGCGACAGGCCCATCGTGGTCTTGCCGGAGCCGGATTCGCCCACCACCCCCAGGGTGTGGCCCTTGCGCAGCTTGAAGTTCACGTCCTGCACGGCCTTGAACTCGCGCTTGCCGAACAACCCTTCCTTGATGAAGAAGCTCTTGGCCAGCGCGCGCACCTCGAGCACCACGGGGGCGTCGGGATCCTTGGCCTTCGCCACCGTGCCGGCCCCCTTGCCGGCGATGTGGTCGTCGATGACCATCAGCCGCGGCGGGTTCTCGGTCAGGCTGGGCCGGCAGGCCAGCAGGGCCTTGGTGTAGTCGTCCTGCGGGTTGGCGAAGATGCCGGCCACCGGGCCCTGCTCGCGGATCACGCCGTGGCGCATCACCACCACGTGGTCGGCGATCTCGCCCACCACGCCCAGGTCGTGGCTGATGAACAGCACGCTCATGCGGTGCTTGTCCTTGAGCTTGCCCACCAGTTCGAGGATCTGCCGCTGGATGGTCACGTCCAGCGCCGTGGTCGGCTCGTCGGCGATCAGCAGCTTGGGCTCGCAGGCCAGCGCCATCGCGATCATCACGCGCTGCTGCTGGCCGCCGGACATCTCGTGCGGGTAGGCATTCAGCCGCCGCTTGGGCTCCGGCATGCCTACTTCCACGAGCAGTTCCTCGGCCCGCACCAGCGCCTGCTTCTTCGTCAGGCCCAGGTGCTTGACCAGCGGCTCGACGATCTGCGCGCCCACGGTGAACACCGGGTTCAGGCTCTGCATCGGGTCCTGGAAGACGCAGGCGATGTCCTTGCCGCGCAGCGTCTGCAGTTCCGGCAGCGCCGTCTGCAGCAGGTCCTTGCCCTGCCACAGGATGCGGCCCTGCCGCTCGGCGTTGTCCGGCAGCAGGTTGAGGATGGACATCGCAGTGACGCTCTTGCCGGAGCCCGATTCGCCCACGAGTGCGACGATGGAGTTCTCCGGCACGTCCAACGACACGCCCTTGACGGCGTCGGCGCGCTGCGCCACGCCGCCCACCTTGCCCATGCGAAAGCTGACCTTGAGGTCCTGAATGGATAGCAACATGGTCACTCCAGGCCGCGCAGTTTCGGATCGAGCGCGTCGCGCACGGCGTCGGCCAGCAGCGAGAACGCGGTCACGAACACGGCCATGAACAGCGTGGCCGCGGCCAGTTGCCACCAGTAGCCCAGGATCAGCTCGCTCTGCGCTTCGGCCAGCATCGTGCCCCAGGAGACGTCCTCCACGCCCACACCCAGGCCCAGGTAGGACAGGATCACCTCGGCCTTGATGAAGCCCACCACCAGCAGGCTCATGCGCACCAGGATCACGTGGCTCACGTTGGGCAGGATGTGCTTGAACATCCGGCTCCAGGTGCTGGCACCGATGGCTTCGGCCGAGCGCACGTACTCGCGCGAGCCGTGCTTGATGAATTCGGCACGCACCTGGCGGTACAGGCCGGTCCAGCCGGTCAGGCCCAGGATCAGCACGACAGTCAGGATGCCGCGGCCGAACACCGCGGCGAAGGCGAAGATCAGCAGGATGCCGGGGATGGACTCGAAGACGTTGTAGAGCCACTCCAGGAGGTCGCCGATGCGGCGGCCGAAGAAGCCGCTGAAGGCGCCCAGCACGGTGCCGATGGCCGTGGCCAGCACCGCCGCCAGTACACCGACGAAGACCGAGATCTCGGTGCCCTTGATGGCCTTGCTCAGCACGTCGCGGCCCAGGCGGTCGCCGCCCAGCGGCAGGGTCTCGGCCTTGACCGTCTCGGTGGTCTTGTACTTGGCCGCGGCGGCGTCCCACTCCTGGTAGCGCGGGGCCAGCGGGTCGACGTCGGACAGGTCCACGTTCGGGCCCTTGGGCACCTCGATGGTCCCGATGGCCTCGGGCGGGCGGGGGCCCAGGAAGGTGGGCGGCGCGTTGGCCACGCCGACCTCGTTCTGCCAGTTCTTGGCCACCAGGCCCAGCCACGAGGCCAGGATCAGCACCAGGAAGGCCGCGACGATGGCCGCGGACACGAGGCCGACGCGGTCGGTCCTGAATCGGCGCCAGGCGGCATGCCAGACGCCTTCGGAGCGCTCGTCGGCAGCGCCGGCGGCGGTGGGGGTCAGAACGGCGCTCATTTGAGTTGCACCCGCGGGTCGACCAGCTTGAACATCACGTCCACGACCAGGTTGATGAGCATCGTCAGCACCGCCAGGTACACGGCGATGGCCTGGATCACGGGGTAGTCGCTGCGGTTGACCGCCAGCAGCACCTCACGCCCCAGCCCCGGGATCGAGAAGAAGACCTCGATCAGGAAGGAGCCCACGAACACGCTGGGCAGGGCCAGGCCGACGTTCGTCAGGATGGGGATCATCGCGTTGCGCAGCACGTGCTTGAACATGATCGTGTTCTCGGTCATGCCCTTGGCGCGCGCGGTGCGCACGTAGTCGTGGCCCAGCTCGTCGAGGAAGAAGGTGCGGTACAGCCGCGTGTACGGCGCCACCGACACGGCCACCGCCAGCAACACCGGCAGCGGTGCGTAGGTGACCAGGTTGGTCCACGTGCTGTCGCTCCAGCCCTGCACCGGGAACCAGCCGAGCTGGAAGCCGAACACGTACTGGCCGACGATGACGTAGACCAGGAAGCTGATCGACAGCGCCACGGTGCTGATGACCATGATGCTGCGGTCGGCCAGCGAGCCGCGGCGGTAGGCCACCCACATCGCGATCGGCAGCGCCACGATGGCCTCCAGGATCAGGATGGGCAGCATCACCGTCAGCGTGGCCGGCAGCCGGGTGGCGAAGAGGTTGCTCACCGCCTCGTTGGTGGCCCAGCTCTTGCCCCAGTCGAACGTGACCACGCTCTTGAGGTAGATCCACAGCTGGTACCAGACCGGCTCGTCCAGGCCCAGCTGCTGCCGGATGGCGGCGATCTGCTCGGGCGTGGCGTTCAG
Organism: Burkholderiaceae bacterium; assembly: GCA_024235855.1. GTDB lineage: Bacteria > Pseudomonadota > Gammaproteobacteria > Burkholderiales > Burkholderiaceae_C > Rubrivivax. The sequence goes on along the minus strand of JACKLN010000003.1, from coordinate 5,115 downwards.
GCCACCGAGGATTTCGGCAGGGTCACCACCGAAGTACTTGAAAAGAAAGAACACCAGCAGCACGACACCGAGGATGGTCGGCACCATTTGCCACAAGCGCCGCAGAAGGTAGGCGGCCATGACGTCAGTTCACTCCCGGGTTTGGGAAGGCGCGAGTGTACGGGGGCGACAAAGCCCCGCGCCTCCGGGCTTCCGCGAAGCAACCCCCGTGCCCAGTGGGTTGTCCCGGGAGGGCGTCCGGGGGTCACACGGCTAGACTCGCGCCTTCGTCGTCCCCCTTCGCACCCATGAAGCGTTCCGTCCTGCTGGCGCTGGCCACGAGCCTTGCGCTGGCCTGGGGCACCGGGTCGGCGCAGACCCCGCCCGCGTCCGCCGACGCGCCGCGCGTGCTGCGCTACGCCTTCCCGATCGCCGAAACCGGCTTCGACCCGGCCCAGATCTCCGACCTGTACTCGCGCACGGTCGCCGCGGCGATCTTCGACGCGCCGCTGAGCTATGCCTACCTGGCACGCCCGGCGCAGGCGGTACCCAACACCGCGGTGGCGCTGCCGGAGATCAGCGAGGACAGCACCCGCTTCACGTTCCGCATCCAGCCCGGCATCTTCTTCCAGGACGACCCGGTCTTCCAGGGCAAGCCGCGCGAGCTCACGGCCGCCGACTACGTCTACGCCATCAAGCGCCACTACGACCCCAAGTACAAGAGCCCGAACCTGTTCCAGCTGGAGAACGCGGGCATCCTGGGCCTGTCGGAACTGCGCAAGCGCCTGATCGACGAGAAGAAGCCCTTCGACTACGACACCGAGGTCGAGGGCCTGAAGCTGCTGGACCGCTACACCTTCCAGGTGCGCATCAAGGCACCGGCGCCGCGCTTCTACTACCTGTTCACCGACGGTGCCGTGATGGGTGCGGTGGCGCGCGAGGTGGTGGAGCACTACGGCGACGCCATCATGGCCCACCCGGTGGGCACCGGGCCCTTCGTGCTCAAGAGCTGGCGGCGGTCCTCGAAGATCGTGCTCGAGCGCAATCCGGCCTACCGCGAGGTGCGCTACGCGGAACAACCCCCGGCCGACGACGCCGAGGCCGTGGCCATGGCGCAGCGCCTGGCCGGCCGCAAGCTGCCGCTGCTGGACCGCGTGGAGATCAGCATCATCGAGGAGCAGCAGCCGCGCTGGCTGGCGTTCCTGAACGGCGAGCACGACTTCCTCGACCGCCTACCCAACGAGTTCGCGCCCAACGCCATCCCGCACAACCGCCTGGCGCCCAACCTGGCCAAGCAGGGCATCCGGATGGTGCGCACGCCGCTGGTAGACGCCACCTTCTCCTACTTCGCGATGGAGAACCCGGTGATCGGCGGCTACACGCCCGAGCGCGTGGCCTTCCGACGTGCGATGTCGCTGGCCTACGACGGGCAGGCCGAAATCGCCCTGGTGCGCCTGGGCCAGGCGGTGCCGGCACAGTCGCTGATCCCGCCGCTGCTGTCGGGCTACGACCCGGCCTTCAAGAGCGAGATGAGCGAGCACAGCGCGGCCAAGGCCAATGCGCTGCTGGACCTCTACGGCTGGCACGACAAGGACGGCGACGGCTGGCGCGACCAGCCCGACGGCAGCCCGCTGCTGGTGGAGTACTCCAGCCAGCCCGACCAGCAGTCGCGCAAGCTGCAGGAGCTCTGGCGCAAGGCGGGCGAGGCCGTGAAGGTGCGCATCGTCTTCAAGATCGCCAAGTGGCCGGAGCAGCTCAAGGCCAGCCGCGCCGGCAAGCTGATGATGTGGGGCGTGGCCTGGGGCGGCGTGAGCCCCGACGGCAGCTACTTCCTGGACCTGCTGTACGGCCCGAACAAGGGCCAGGCCAACCATGCGCGTTTCGACCTGCCGGCATTCAATGACCTGTACCGCCAGCAGAACGTGATGCCCGACGGGCCCGAGCGCGAGGCCATCATCCAGCGCATGAAGCGGCTGTCGGTGGCCTACGCGCCCTACAAGGTCACCGGCCACCGCGTGGCCACCGACCTCATGCACGCGCCGGTGACCGGCTACCGCCGTCACCCCTTCATGCGGGACTTCTTCCGCTACGTGGACGTCGACCCCGCCCTGCAGCCATGATGCCTTCGATCCGCCCCCTGCTCGCCGCGCTGCTGTGCGCCGTCTCCGTCGGCACTGCGGCAGCGGCGGCGCCGAAGGTGCTGCGCGTGGCGTTCAACACGCCGGTCACGGCGCTGGACCCCGCCAAGATCTCCGACCTCTACTCGCGCACGGTCACACCGCACATCTTCGAGGGCCTGTACGAGTACGACCACCTGGCACGGCCGTTCAGGATCAAGCCGCTGACGGCCGACGGCCTGCCCGAGGTCTCGCCCGACTTCCGCGAATGGACGATCCGCGTCAAGCCGGGCATCTTCTTCGCCGACGACCCGGCCTTCAAGGGGCAGAAGCGTGAGCTGGTGGCGGCCGACTACGTCTACAGCCTCAAGCGCATCATGGACCCGGCCAACAAGAGCCCCATCGGCTCGGTGCTGCAGGACATCGGCATCGTCGGGCTGAACGCGCTGCGCGACGAGGCGGTGGCGAAGAAGGCCGTCTTCGACTACGACCGCGAGATCCCCGGCCTGCGCGCGCCGGACCGCTACACGCTGAAGATCACGCTGGACCAGCCGCGCCCGCGCCTGCTGCAGACGCTGGCCGGCGGCGACGTGTTCGGCGCAGTGGCGCGCGAGGTCATCGAGCACTACGGCGACGAGATCATCACCCACCCGGTGGGCACCGGGCCCTTCGTGCTCAAGAGCTGGCGCCGCGGCTCGCAGATCGTGCTCGAGCGCAATCCGGGCTACCGCGAGCGCTTCTACGAGGCCGAGCCGGCGCCCGACGACGCCGAAGGCCAGGCCATCCTGGCCCAGATGAAGGGCCTGCGCATCCCCATCGTCGACCGCGTGGAGGTGGCCATCATCGCCGAGGAGCAGCCGCGCTGGCTGAGCTTCCTGCAGGGCGACCTCGACATCTCCGGCATCCCGTCGGTGGCCATCCCGCAGGCCATCCCCAACGGCAAGCTGGCGCCCAACCTCGAGAAGCAGGGCATCCGCCACTACCGCTCGCTCAACGCCGACGGCGTCTATCTGTACTTCAACATGGACGACAAGGTGGTCGGCGGCACCGAACCGGCGCAGGTGGCGCTGCGGCGCGCGCTGTCGCTGTCGCTGGACGTGCCCAAGCTGATCAACCGCCTCTACCGCGGCCAGGGCATCCCGGCGCAGTCGCTGTTCATCCCGCACTGCACCGGCTACGACCCGGCCTTCAAGAGCGAAATGGGCGACCACGACCCGGCGCGCGCCAAGGCCCTGCTGGACCTCTACGGCTTCCTGGACCGCGACGGCGACGGCTTCCGCGAGCGGCCCGACGGGTCGCCGCTGAGCGTGGAGGTGGCCACCCAGCCCGACCAGTTCAGCCGCCAGTTCGACGAGGCCATGCAGAAGGACTTCGCCGCCATCGGCGTGAAGCTCACGCACTTCTACGGCCAGTGGTCGGAGCAGCTCAAGGCCGCCTACGCCGGCAAGCTGCAGATGTGGATGCTCGGCGGCTCGGCCGCCAGCCCGGATGGGCTGGACACGATGCAGTCGTACTTCAGCGAGCAGATCGGCAGCGGCCAGAACTTCGCGCGCTTCCGCAACGCCGAGATGGACCAGATCTACCTGAAAGTGGCGGCCATGCCCGACGGCCCCGAGCGCGAGGCGCTGTTCAAGCGCGCCAAGCTCATCGGCACCGCGCTGATGCCCTACAAGTCGCTGCTGCACCGCTACGCCAACTCGCTGGCGTACAAGCACCTGATCGGCTTCCGTCGCCCGCTGTTCTGGAACGAGTGGTGGCACCTGGTGGACATCCGGAGGGACGAGACCTCATGAACCGCAAGATCGCGCTGGCACTTGCGCTGGCGTTGGCCGCGGCCCTGCCCGGCGTGGCGCAGACCACGCCGAAGAAGGTGCTCAAGCTCGCCTTCACCACGGCCACCACGAGCTTCGACCCGGTGCAGATCAGCGACCTGTACTCGCGCACGATCACGCCGCACATCTTCGAAGCGCTCTACCAGTACGACTACCTGGCGCGGCCGGTGAAGGTCAAGCCGCTGACGGCCGCCGGCATGCCCGAGGTCTCGGCCGACTACCGCACCTGGACCGTGCGCGTGACGCCCGGCATCCACTTCGCCGACGACCCCGTCTTCAAGGGCCGGAAGCGCGAGCTCACCGCGCGCGACTACGTCTATTCGATCCTGCGCAGCGCCGACCCGGCCAACCGCGCGCAGATCTGGACCTACATCGCCAGCCTCAAGCTCAGCGGGCTGGCCGCCAAGCGCCAGAAGCACCTGGACGACAAGACCCCGTTCGACTACGACAGCGAGCCCGAGGGCCTGCGCACGCTGGACCGCTACACGCTGCAGATCCGCCTGGACGAGCCCAACCCGCGCTTCCTGGAGGTGCTGGCGGCGTCGGACCTGCTGGGCGCCGTGGCGCGCGAAGTGGTGGAGGCCTACGGCGACAAGATCGGCGAGCACCCCGTGGGCACCGGGCCGTTCAAGCTCAAGAGCTGGCGGCGCGGCTCGCAGATCGTGCTGGAGCGCAACCCGGACTACCGCGAGCGCCTCTACGACGCCGAACCCGCGGCCGACGACGCCGAGGGCCAGGCCATCCTGGCCAAGATGGGCGGCAAGCGCCTGCCCATCGTCGACGAGGTACACGTGGCCATCGTCGAGGAGGACCAGCCGCTGTGGCTGAGCTTCCTCAACGGCGAGGTCGACGGCCTGGTCTCGCGTGGCAACTCGGTGCCCGGCAACTTCGTCGTGCAGGGCATGCCCGGCGGCCAGGTGGCGCCCAACCTGGCCAGGAAGGGCATCGTCGGCAAGCAGACGGTGAACTCCGACATCGCCATCACCTACTTCAACATGGAGGACCCGGTGGTCGGCGGCTACACGCCCGAGAAGGTGGCGCTGCGCCGCGCCATCGGCCTGGCGATGGACATCGACCGCGAGATCCGCATCATCCGCCGCGGGCAGGCGATCCCGGCGCAGTCCAACATCGTGCCCGGCACCACGGGCTACGACCCGAACTTCAAGAGCGAGGGCGGTGACTACAAC
>JACKLN010000002.1 GCA_024235855.1 Burkholderiaceae bacterium | reverse complement strand
GCCCGTGAGCGACGGCGTGCACGCCGAGCGCGCGCTGGTGCTCGGCAGCGGCGTGCTCTACCTCGATGGCACCGGCGCGCTGACGCTGCACGACTGGTAACGGCCGCGTCGGGCCGCCGCGCCACCGCCACCGCGGTGGCGCGGCACAATCGTGCGGCGATGAACATCATCATCCTCGACGACTATCAGGACGCCGTGCGCAAACTGGCCTGCGCGGCGCGCCTGGAGCCCTACAACGCCAAGGTCTTCACCAACACCGTCAAGGGCATCGGTCAGCTGTCGGTGCGCCTGCGCGACGCCGACGTGCTGGTGCTGATCCGGGAACGCACCCACTTTCCGCGCCAGTTGCTGGAGAAACTGCCCCGGCTCAAGCTGATCTCGCAGACCGGCCGGGTGGGCGGCCACATCGATGTCGATGCCTGCACCCGCCAGGGCATCGCGGTGGCCGAAGGCGTGGGCTCGCCGGTGGCACCGGCGGAGCTGACCTGGGCGCTGATCATGGCGGCGATGCGGCGGCTGCCGCAGTACATCGGCAACCTCAAGCATGGCGCCTGGCAGCAGGCGGGCCTGAAGGCGGCGTCGATGCCGCCGAACTTCGGCCTGGGCACGGTGCTGCGCGGGCGCACGCTGGGCCTCTGGGGCTACGGCAAGATCGGTCAGATGGTGGCCGGCTACGGCCGCGCGTTCGGCATGACGGTGCAGGTCTGGGGCAGCGAGAGCTCGCGCCAGCGGGCGGTGGCCGATGGCCACCAGGCGGCCGCGGACTGTGAGACCTTCTTTGCCACCAGCGACGTGCTCAGCCTGCACCTGCGCCTGGCGGACACCACGCGCGGGCTGGTGACGCTGGAGGATCTCTCGCGCATGAAGCCGACGGCGCTGTTCGTCAACACCTCGCGGGCCGAACTGCTGGCGGAGAACGCCCTCGTCTCGGCGCTCAACCGGGGCCGACCGGGCATGGCGGCGGTGGACGTGTTCGAAAGCGAACCCATCCTGCAGGGCCACCCCCTGCTGCGGCTGGAGAACGCGGTCTGCACCCCCCACATCGGCTACGTGGAGCAGGACAGCTACGAGCTTTACTTCGGCGCCGCTTTCGACAACGTCGTCAGTTTCATCGAGGGCCGGCCGACCGGTCTGGTGAACCCCGAGGCCTTGAAGGTCCACCGCTGACACGGCCACCTGGGCGTGCATAGCGCACGACGTGCCGGACACGCCCGCCCCTGGGGGATGACGCGACGCTGCATCGCGGCTAGGCTCTGATGCATGTCGTTCTGGTCCGCCGTTCGCACCCGGTTGCTGCCCGCAGCACTGCTGGTCGCCTCCGCGGGAGCTTGGGCCGCACCCGTCCAGGGCGACACGCTGGCCGCCGAGCGGGACGAACTGGCGATGCAGTGGTCGCTGAGCAGCCTGGCGCCGCCGGTCACCTGGCTGGTGCCAGCGCAACCCTTGGGAGCGCCCGACACCACCGTGCCGTCGGCATCGGCCGCGACCATGCCGATGGCGACCTTGCCTGCCGGCGGCGTGCCCGATCCCGGCGCCTATGCGCTCATGGGGCTGGTGCTGCTGGGCGCCGGCGTTGCCGCACGGGCCTTCGCCCGCCGCGCGCCCGGTCAGCGCGGGTTGTCGAAGAACACGTAGGTCGAGAAGCCGCCGATCTCGAAGTAGATCCGCTTCTCGCCAGCATCCACCTGCCCGTTCAGGTTCTCGTCCAGCACGCCATAGCCGAAGCGGTACTCGCGCGGCGCGCCGTCGTCGGTGCCCAGCGCCGTGGACAGCTTGTCCACCTTCAGGAAGCGGCGCACCAGCTGCGACCCGGCATAGATCTCAAGCACGCCGTCGTTGCCCGTCCAGTTCTGGATCTCGCGACGGATCTGGTTCTGGCGTTCCTGGGTGCAGCCGGCGAGCGTGACAGCGGCCGTGGCGGCCACGGCGGCCAGCAGGGTGAGGTGCTTCATTTGGTGCCGAAGATCTTGTCGCCGGCGTCGCCCAGGCCGGGAATGATGTAGCCCACCTCGTTGAGGTGGCTGTCGATGGACGCCGTCCAGCAGCGCACGTCCGGGTGGGCAGCGTCCAGCGCGCGGATGCCTTCGGGGGCGGCTACCAGCACCAGGGCCCGGATGTCCTTGCAGCCCTTGCGCTTGAGCAGGTCGATGGTGGCGATCATGGAGCCGGCGGTGGCCAGCATGGGGTCGACGATCAGCGCCGTGCGCTCGTCCAGGTGGCCGACGAAGCGCTCGAAATAGTGCTCCGGCTGCAGCGTCTCGTGGTTGCGCGACAGACCCACCACACTGACCTTGGCGTTGGGGATCATGTCGAGCACGCCGTCGAGCATGCCCAGGCCGGCACGCAGGATGGGCACCACCGTCACCTTGCGGCCGGCGATCTGGTCGATCTCGGTCGGGCCGCTCCAGCACTGCACCGTGGTCTTCTCGAGCGGGAAATCCGCGGTGGCCTCGTAGGCCAGCAGTCGCGCCAGTTCGCCCGTGAGCTCGCGGAACTTCTTGGTCGAGATGTCCTGCTCGCGCAGCAGGCCGACCTTGTGGCGGACGAGGGGGTGGTTGACAGCGATGACGGGCATGGTGGGCGACAGTTTAGGGCGACGCGGGCGCGGCGGGGGTCGCTGGCGACGTCAGGACAGCAACGCCGGCAGCACGGTGGCGGCGGTGCCGCGCAGCACGACGTCGGCTTCGGCGTCGATCTCGCTGTCGTGCGGGTTGACGATGGCGACGAAGGCGCCGCGCGTCTTCGCCCGCCCGGCCAGGCCGGCGGCGGGCCAGACGGCGCCCGAGGTGCCGACCACCAGCATCACGTCGCAGGCCGAAGCCGCCTGTTGCGCCGCGACTAGCGCGCCCTCGGGCAGGAACTCGCCGAACCAGACCACGCCGGGGCGGGCCATCACGCCACAGCCCGGGCAGCGTGGCGGCCGGCCCGGCGTGGCGGCGTCGGGCGGCAGCGCCGGGCGGCAGCGGCAGGGTTCCAGCCAGCGGTCGCGCAGGATGTCGCCGTGCAAACGGATGGTGTCGACGTTGCCCGCGCGCTGGTGCAGATCGTCGACGTTCTGCGTGACCAGGGTCAGCACGCCCGGCCTGCGGGCCGCAAAGGCGGCCAGGGCGTGGTGGCCGGCGTTGGGTTCGGCCCTGTGAACACCGTCGCGGCGCTCGGCGTACCAGTCCCACACGCGGCCCGGGTCGGCGCGGAAGCCGTCCTCGCTGGCCAGCTCGGCCGGGTCGAAGCGCGACCACAGGCCGGTCATCGCGTCGCGGAAGGTCGGGATGCCGCTCTCGGCGGACATGCCGGCGCCGGTGAGCACGCAGACGCGCTGCGCGGCCTCGAGACGGCGGCGGACAGCGTCAACCCTGTCCATGCTGCCGCTGCCGCAGGGCTTCGTACAGGCACACGGCGGCGGCCACCGAGACGTTGAGGCTCTCCACCGCCCCGTTCATCGGGATGCGCACCAGCTGGTCGCAGGTCTTGCGCGTGAGCTGGCGCATGCCGGGGCCCTCGGCGCCGAGCACCAGGGCGACCGGGCCGGTGAGGTCCAGGTCGTACAGGGTCTGCTCGGCGTCGTCGCTGGTGCCGATGACACGGATATCGCGTTCCTTCAGCTCGCCCAGCGTGCGCGCCAGGTTGGTCACCATCAGGTAGGGCACGGTCTCGGCCGCGCCGCTGGCCACCTTGGCCACGGTGGCGTTCAGGCCCACGGCGTGGTCTCGCGGCGCCACCACCGCATGCGCGCCGGCACCATCGGCCACGCGCAGGCAAGCGCCCAGGTTGTGCGGGTCGGTCACGCCGTCGAGCACCAGCACCAGCGGCGGGCCATCTGCCTCGTCCAGCACGTCGTCCAGCGAATGCTTCGGCGCCAGTGCCTGCACGCGCGCCACCACGCCCTGGTGGCCACGGCCGCCGCACAGCTTGGCCAGCCGGGCATCGTCGCTGTCGACGATCTTCGCACCAGTGGCCTGGGCGCGCTCCACGAAGCCACGCATGCGGGCGTCGCGGCGGGTGGCGTCCACGTGCACCTCGAGCACGGATTCGGGCGCGGTCTTCAGCCGCACGGTGACGGCGTGGAAGCCGTAGAGGATGCCGGGTTTCATCCCGCCATTTTCAGGTACAGCAAGATGCCTCCGATGAGCACCGGCTGATGCAGCATGTAGAAGCTCAGGCTCCAGCGCCCCAGGACCGCCAGCGGCTGCAGCACGCCTGGCACCGGGCTAGCAAAGGCCGCCCGCCGATGCGCCAGCAGCCACTGCGCACCCGCCAGGCCCGCCAGCATCACGCCGAACCAGGGCAGCACCGGTACCCAGTCCTCGGTGATCGGCTTGTGCGTGACCAGGCCGATCCAGGCCAGCCACGGCACGTCGAACACCGGGTGGCGCCACAGCGCCGGCAGCGCGATGCAGGCCGCCGCCAGCGGCCACAGCCCGCCGCGCAGCGGCGCCAGCAGCCGGGCCAGGATCAGCATCAGCGCAATGCCGTGCAGCACGCCGAAGAAGATCCAGCTCTTCGGGAACATGAACGAGGATCCGATGCTGACCAGCAGCGCACAGCCCGCCACCTGCGCCCAGCGCCGCCAGAAGCGTGGCCAGCTCTGGCCGGCGTCCAGCGCCACCGCCAGCGCCGCACCGGCGCACAGCAGGAAGCCCGACAGGATCATCGTGCGCTGCACGGTCCACAACGGGTCGTGGAAGAAGCGGTACGGCGGCTGGAAGAACCCGTAGTGGTTGAGGTCGAAGGCGAAGTGGTAGGCCGCCATCCAGACGATGGCCAGACCGCGCAGCGCGTCGAGCCGGTCGAAGCGCTGGCCTCGGGTCGCGATTGGACTCGTCACGACACCTTCTCGTAGATGTCGCTGAAGCGCTGCCCGTCCCAGGCGTAGAGCAGGACGGCGGCATGCACGCAGCGCGCGGCGCCGCGCGGGCGGAACAGCCCGACGCATTCACCGCCGGCGTGGCGCACGCTGCGGTAGACCACACCGGCCGACCCGTCGGTACGCAGCCGGGCACCGAGGGCGCGTGCGGCGCCGTAGTCGGCGGGTTCGTGCTCGGCGTCGAAGCCGGCGCGCAGGTCATGCAGGCTGGCGTCCACGTCCACCCGGTACAGCCGCATCGGCAGGTGCATGGGCCGCTCGCCGGTGGCCGCCAGGAAGCGGGCATGGTGGAACGCCGTCTCCGCAATCGCCGTCTCGCGGTGATGGGCGGCGTAAAAGACGCCGACGTCGCCGCTGGAAAACCGGCTGCCCAGCGGGTTCACGTGCGTGAAGGCGGCCATGATGGGCCCGCTGCCGGGGCCGTAGACGCGGTCGGCTTCGGGCACGCGGGCGATGTCGCCCACCTCGTCGCGCACACGCTCGTTGGTCAGCGCCTCCAGCGCGTAGAGCGCGTCGAAGTCGGCGGCGTCGGCCACGCGGTCGAACAGGTAGACCGAGGGGTGGCGCGTGGGCACGATGCGGCAGGCCGGCTGCCAGTGCACGCGGCGCTTCGGCGGAGCGGCCACCGTCAAGACCAGCCGCCGCCGCGCACGCCGTCCAGGTAGCGGCGCACCAGGTTCAGGTCACTGACGTTGCCGCCGAGCATGTGCTGCAGCGCGCCGCGGCCGCCGAAGGGCGCGGCGCCGTTGGGCTGGCGCACCCAGGCGTCGGCGGCAGCGGCATCGGGCAGCAGGATCTGCAGGCTCTTCCAGATGCCGAGCAGGTTGGACAGGCGCTCCAGCGTGTCGCGCGACAGGTTGGCCTTCTCCGGATGCTTGCGCCAGGCGAAGAAGGTGGAGCGCGGCGGCTCGCCCAGCAGGCGGATCTGCTCGTCCACGCTGAGTTTCCAGGCGTCGGCGATGCGAACGAAGGCGCGCAGGCCCGCAGCGGCCATCTGTGCCGGCCCCACCGGCGGCACGGCCGAAGAAGAGACCGGATCGAGCAATGCATTCATGGGTCCTATTATGGACCCCATGAATACAAAAGTCCATTGAGGGACTAGCTGTTCAACCGCCCCCCGGCCTCGGCCAGCCGCACCAGCATCGCTGCCGGCGCGAAGCGCGGCCCATGCGCGGCCGCGAGTTCGCGCGCCCGCGCCACGAAGGCCGCCACGCCCACGGTGTCGATGAACTGCAGCGCCCCGCCCCGGAACGGCGCGAAACCCCAGCCGAAGATCGAGCCGATGTTGCCGTCGGCCACCGAGCGCAGCACGCCCTCTTCCAGGCAGCGGGCCGCCTCGTTGGCCTGGGCGAACATCAGGCGGTCGACGAGTTCGTGCTGGTCCGGCTGGCTGGCCGCCACCGGGAACAACTCGGCCAGACCCGGCCACAGGCGCTTGCCGTCGTCGGTGTAGTCGTAGAAGCCCTGGCGCGCCTTCTTGCCGATACGGCCAGCCTCGCACAGCTGGCGGATCACCGCCATGCCCGGGTGCTCCGACGGCGTCTTCCCTTCGGCAGCGAGGTCCTTCTTCGTCTGCTCGGCCACGTGCATCGACAGGCTCAGGCTCACCTCGTCCTGCAGCGCCAGCGGCGGCATCGGCATGCCGGCCTGCAGGCCGGCCACCTCGATGCTGCGCGGGTGCACGCCCTCCTTCAGCATCGCGATGCCTTCCATCACGTAGGTGGCGAACACCCGGCTGGTGTAGAAGCCGCGGCTGTCGTTGACGACGATCGGCGTCTTGCCGATCTGCAGCACATAGTCGAAGCCCTTGGCCAACGTCTCGTCGGAGGTCTCCCGGCCGACAATGATCTCCACCAGCGGCATCCTGTCCACCGGGCTGAAGAAGTGCAGGCCGATGAAGTTCGCCGGCCGTGCACTGGCCTTGGCCAGCCCGGTGATCGGCAGCGTGGACGTGTTGGACGCAAACACCGCCGTCGGTGCGATCACGGCTTCGGCTTTGGCCGTGACGTCGGCCTTGATGGCTCGGTCCTCGAACACGGCCTCGATGACGAGGTCGCAGCCGTCGAGCGCGGCGTAGTCGGTCGTCGGCGTGATGCGCGCCAGCAGGGCGTCGCGCTGCTCGGCGGTGCTGCGCCCCTTCTTCACGGCCTTGTCCAGCAGACCGTGACTGTAGGCTTTGCCCTTCTCGGCCGCCTCCATCGAGGTGTCGAGCAGCACGATGTCGATGCCCGCCCGGGCCGACACGTAGGCGATGCCCGCGCCCATCATCCCGGCCCCCAGGATGCCGAGCTTCTTCACCTTGGTCTTGGCCGGGCCCGTGGGGCGCGACGCGCCCTTCTTGATGGCATTGAGCTGGAACCACAGCGTGCCGATCATCGCCTTCGATTCCGGCGACATCACGCAGGCGGCGAAGTAGCGGCTCTCCATCTCGCAGGCGCTGTCGAAGTCCAGCAGCCCGCCTTCGAACACGCAGCTCATGATGTGCTGCACTGCTGGGTAGTTGCCCCAGCTCTTGGCCGACGCGATGGAGGGCGCAATCGAGAACATCTGCACCGACGCCGGCGAACGCGAATCACCGCCCGGCCAGCGGAACTTCGGCGCGTCCCAGGGCTGCTGGCTCTTCTCGTGCGTGGCACACCACGTGCGCGCCTTGAACATCAGGTCGTCGCGGTCCTGCGCCAGTTCCGTCACCAGGCCCATCTGCATCGCCTTGGCCGGCGCAATATCGTTGCCTTCGGCGCAGATCTGCAGCGCCGCCTGCTGGCCCACCAGACGCGAGAGGCGCTGGGTGCCGCCGCCACCGGGCAGCAGGCCGAGCTTGACCTCGGGCTGGCCGAGCTTGAGCTTCGGGTCGTCGAGCACGATGCGCGCATGGCAGGCCAGCGCGATCTCCAGCCCGCCGCCCAGCGCATGGCCGGCGATGGCGGCCACCACCGGCTTGCCCGTGGTCTCCATGCGGCGCAACACGCGCTTCATGGCCATCGAGCCTTCGAAGGCCTGCTCTGGGCGCGTCCAGGTGAACATGTTGTCCAGGTCGCCGCCAGCGCAGAAATCGGCCTTGCCACTGGCCAGGATCAGGCCCTTCACGGCCGGGTCCGTCGCCAGGCGCTCGGCGGCCTCTGCAATGCCGGCCATCAACGGGTCGCCGACGACGTTCATCGGCCGGCCGGGCAGGTTCATCGTGGCGACGAGGATGCCGTCGGCGCCGAGTTCGAGGGTCACAGCCTTGTCCATCTTCAGACCCTTTCGATGATGGTCGCGATGCCCATGCCGCCGCCGACGCACAGCGTCGCCAGGCCGGTGTTCAGGTCACGGCGCTCCAGCTCGTCGAGCAGGGTGCCGAGGATGATGCAGCCGGTGGCGCCCAGCGGGTGGCCCATCGCGATCGAGCCGCCGTTGACGTTGACGCGGTCCAGGTCCACGCCCAGGTCGCGCGCGGTCTTCATCGGCACCACGGCGAAGGCCTCGTTGATCTCGAAGAGGTCGATGTCCCGGGCCGTCATGCCGGCCTTGGCCAGCGCCTTGTGGCACGCCGGCGTGGGGCCGGTGAGCATGATGGTCGGCTCGCTGCCGATGACGGCTGCGCTGCGGATGCGGGCCCGCGGCTTCAGGCCCGCCTTGCGGCCGCCCTCCTCCGAGCCCACCAGCATCAGCGCCGCGCCATCGACGATGCCACTGCTGTTGCCCGCGTGGTGCACGTGGCGGATCTGCTCCACGGTGGTGTACTTGCGCAGCGCCGTGGCGTCGAAGCCCATCGCGCCCATCTGCGCGAACGAGGGCTTCAACCCGGCCATGCCGTCCAGGCTGGCGTCGGGGCGGATCGTCTCGTCGCGGTCGAGCAGCATCAGGCCGGCGATGTCGCGCACCGGCACCACGGCACGGTCGAACCGGCCCTCGGCGCGCGCCGCCGCGGCGCGCTGGTGCGAGCGCAGCGCGAAGGCGTCGACGTCGCCGCGGTCCCAGCCTTCCAGCGTGGCGATCAGGTCGGCACCCACGCCCTGCGGCACGAAGCCCAGCTTCTGGTTGACGCGGGGATCCATCACCCAGGCACCGCCGTCGCTGCCCATGGTCCAGCGGCTCATGCTCTCGACGCCGCCGGCCACCACCAGGTCCTCCCAGCCGCTGAGCACCTTGGCCGCGGCCAGGTTCACCGATTCCAGCCCGCTGGCGCAGAAACGGCTCTGCGTCACACCGGCCACGGTCTGCGCCCAGTCGGCGTCCAGCACTGCGGTGCGCGCGATGTCGGCGCCTTGCTCGCCCACCGGCGTCACGCAGCCCAGCACCACGTCGTCCACCAGCGCGGTCTCCAGGTCCAGGCGCTGCTGCATGGCCTGCAGCAGCGTGCGCAGCAGCCACACCGGCGTGGCCTGGTGCAGCGCACCGTCCTTCTTGCCCTTGCCGCGCGGCGTGCGCACGTGCTCGTAGATGTAGGCGTGACTCATGGCAGTCTCATCGGATGAGGAATTTCAGGAGGGCATCCATGCGGGCGCCGTAGGGCGGGCCGAAGAACTTCAGCGCCGACACCGGCGCCTGGTGGAACACCGGCCGCAGCTTGGAGAAGGTCTCGAAGCCCTCGCGGCCGTGGTAGTGGCCCATGCCCGACGGGCCGACACCGCCGAACGGCAGGTCGTGCTGGCCCACGTGCATCAGCGCGTCGTTGACCGAGACGCCGCCCGACATCACCTGCTCCAGCACGCGCTGCACCACGGCGGTGTCGTGGCTGAAGGGGTAGACGGCGAGCGGCCGGTCGCCGGCGTTCACCGCCGCGATCACCTCGTCGAGCGAGCGATAGCCGCGCAGCGGCAGGATGGGGCCAAAGATCTCGCGCCGCATCAGTTCGCAGTCGGCCGGCGCGTCCAGCACCAGGTGCGGCGCGATCTTGCGCGTGGCGGTGTCGAAGGTCGGCCCGGGCAGCAGCGGCACGATGCGTGCGCCCTTCTCGCGCGCCTCGTCCAGCGCACCGAGCAGGCGCTGGAACGAGCGCACGTCGATGATCGACGTGTAGTCGGCCGAGGCCAGCGACGGGAACATGCGCGGCACCTGCTGCTTCGCCAGGCGCACGAAGTCCTCGAGCTTGCCCTGCGGCAGCCAGGCGTGATCCACCGTGGTGCAGATCTGGCCGGCGTTCAGGCACTTGACGAAGAGGATGCGCTCGGCCGCGGTGGCGAGCGGGAAGTCGTCGGCCACGATGGCCGGCGACTTGCCGCCCAGCTCCAGCGTCACCGGGCACAGGTTCTTCGCCGCCGCAGCCATCACCAGGCGGCCGGTGGTGCCGCTGCCGGTGAACAGCAGGTGGTCGAAGGGCAGCTGCGAGAAGGCTATACCGACACCACCGGTCTCGTCGAAGAACTGCAGCTTCTCCGGCGGGAAGTACTGCGGGCTCTTCTCAATCAGCAGCGCAGCCAGTCGGCGCGAGTTCTCGCTCATCTTCACCATCGCCCGGTTGCCGGCGGCGAAGATGGCGCTCAGCGGCACGAAGCTCAGGTTGATGGGGAAGTTCCAGGGCACGATAGCGCCCACCACGCCCAGCGGCTGGGGGATCACGCGGTTCTTCGCCAGCGGGAAGCTGATCCAGTCGGCATGGCGCCGCTGCGGCTTCATCCAGCGCTTCAGGTGCTTGAGGGTGTGCTTGACGCCGTCCACCGCCGGCACCAGCTCGGCCAGCCGCGTCTCGTGCGGCGAGCGGTGGCCGTAGTCGGCGCTGATGGCGGCCTCGATGGCGGCCTGGTTCTCGAGCAGGAAGGCGCGCAGGCGCTTGAGGTCGTCCACGCGCTCGGCGTAGCTCGGCACCGGGTGCGCGTGGTAGGCCGCGCGCTGCAGCGCCAGTGCGGACTGCAGGCGTTCGGCCAGGGGAAGGTCGGTGGGATTCATCGTGTCACCTCACAGGATGCTCACATGGAGCGCGAGGCCAGCTCCTTCATGATCTCGTTGGTGCCGCCGTAGATGCGCTGCACGCGGGCGTCGACGAAGAGCTCGGCGATCGGGTACTCCATCATGTACCCGTAGCCGCCGAAGAGCTGCAGGCATTCGTCCATCACCCGACCCTGCTGCTCGGACACCCAGGCCTTGGCCAGCGCGGCACGCGCGGCGTCGAGCTCGCCCTTCAGGTGCGCCACCATGCAGGCGTCGACGAAGGCACGCGCGGCCAGCACCGTGGCCTGCACCTCGGCGAGCTTGAAGCGGGTGTTCTGGAAGTCCCAGATCGGGCGCCCGAAGGCCTTGCGCTCCTTGGCGTAGCGCACGGTCTCTTCCAGCGCACGCTCCATGGCGCCGATGCCCTGCAGCGCGATGATCAGCCGCTCCTGCGGCAGCTGCTGCATCAACTGGAAGAAGCCCTGCCCTTCGGCCTCGCCCAGCAGGTTGGCGGCCGGCACGCGCACGTCGTCGAAGAAGAGCTCCGAGGTGTCCTGCGACTTGAGGCCGATCTTGTCGAGCTGGCGGCCGCGGCGGAAGCCGGGCGACTGCTCGGTCTCCACCAGCAGCAGCGAGACACCCTTGGCGCCCTCGCCACCCGTACGCGCGACGACAATCACCACGTTCGCGTTCTGGCCGTTGGTGATGAAGGTCTTGGCGCCGTTGAGCACGTAGTGGTCGCCATCCCTGCGTGCGGTCGTGCGGATCGCCTGCAGGTCGCTGCCGGTGCCCGGCTCGGTCATCGCGATGGCGCCGATCAGCTCGGCGCTGCACAGGCGCGGCAGGAAGCGCTGCTTCTGCGCCTCGGTGCCGTAGTGCAGCACGTAGGGCGCGACGATGGCGGAGTGCAGCCCGCCGCCCCAGCCCGAGCAGTTGGCGCGCGACTGTTCGAGCAGGATCACCGCCTCGTGGCTGAAGTCACCGCCGCCTCCGCCGTACTCGGCCGGCGTCGACACGCACAGCAGGCCGTTGGCCGCCGCGTCGCGCCAGGCCTCGGCCGGCATGCGGCCCGCCTCGCGGAACTCGGCCGCGCGCGGCACCCAGCGCTCGGTGATGTAGCGTGCCACGCTGTTGGCCAGCGCGTGGTGCTCCTCGGTCATCCAGGGCGACGGCAGCAGCGGCAGGGTCATGTGGGCTTCTCCATCCTCGCGAGCTGCGTGCGCACCTCGGTGTTGATCAGCCGCAGCTCGGCCAGCGTGGCGTCGATGGCGGCGCGTCTGGCTTCCAGTTCGGCGATCGACACGTCGGTGCGTTCGCGCACCCACTGCAGCTGCTGCTGCCGTCCCTCGCCGTGCGTGCCGTAGAGGTCCAGGTAGTGCCGGATCTCCTCCAGCGTGGCGCCGATGGCCTTGCTGCGCAGGATCAGCGCCAGACGTGCGCGGTCACGCCGGGTGTAGACCCGTGCACCGTTGACGCGGCGCGGACTGAGCAGCCCCTTGTCCTCGTAGAAGCGGATGGTGCGCAGCGTGATGCCGAACTCGGTGCACAGCTCGGTGATGCCGAACAGCTGGCCGGCGTCGTCGGCGCGATGCGAGGCGATCACCGCCTGCGCCTGGCTGGCCGAACGTGCCGTGCGCCGACGCCCGGGGGCCTGAACGGAATCCATGCGGCCATCGTAGCGGCCGCCTCTTCCCCAGTTGCTCGGGCAATCCCCTAGACGGAATCTGGTTGACGTTAACGTCACCCTCGACTTCAATCGTCGGCATGACTTCGGGCTACCGCAGCGTCTTCCGTCCAGGGTTGTTCAGCGGCCAGGTGCACTGGGTCACCGGCGGCGGCAGCGGCATCGGCCGGTGCGTGGCGCACGAACTGGCTGCGCTGGGGGCCATGGTGGTCATCAGCGGCCGCAGCCTAGACAAGCTCGACCGCGTGGCCGCCGAGATCCGCGAAGACGGCGGCCACGTCGACACCCGTGCCTTCGACATCCGTGACGAGGACGCGGTCAAGGCGGCCGTGGCCTCGGTGGTGCAGGCCCATGGCCCCGTCAACGGCCTGGTCAACAACGCTGGTGGCCAGTTTCCGGCGCCGATGGCGGCCATTGGCAAGAAGGGTTTCGACGCCGTGGTGGCCAACAACCTCACCGGCGGCTTCCTGATGATGCGCGAGGTCTTCAACCAGGCCATGGCGCAGCACGGCGGCGCCGTCGTCAACATGACGGCCGACTTCCGCAACGGCATGCCCGGCATGGCCCACAGTGGCGCCGCGCGCGCCGGCATGAGCAACCTCACGCAGACGGCGGCCTATGAATGGGCACACGCCGGGGTGCGCGTCAATGCGGTGGCCCCGGGCTGGATCGCCAGTTCCGGCATGGACACGTACGGCGGCGCGATGAAGGCGCTGATCCCGCGCCTGAAGGAGCACGTGCCGCTGCGCCGCATGGGCGTGGAGGCCGAGGTCTCCGCCGCCATCGTCTTCCTGCTGTCGCCGGCGGCGGCCTTCGTCAGCGGCGTGACGTTGCAGATCGACGGCGCCGCTTCCCTGGGCAGCGAGATCTTCCCGATCCCGGCCACGTCGCGCTCGGTGCCGTTCGACGGCTTCCACCGCGCGGTAACACCCGAGGTCCTGAAGTAGCCATGCCGGTGCTCTCGTCCCGGCTGGACGCAGGCTCGGCCGAATTCGCGGCCAACGCCGAGCGCATGCGCGAACGTCTGGCCGAGGTGCAGCGGCTGCAGGCGGCCGTGGTGGCCGAGTCGGCCAGCAAGCGCGCGCGCTTCGAGCAGCGCGGGCAGTTGCTGCCGCGCGAACGCGTTGCGCGGCTGCTCGACCGCGACAGCCCGTTCCTGGAACTCAGCCCGCTGGCCGGCCTGGGCATGCACGACGACGACGGGCAGGACAGCGTGCTCGGGGGCGGCAGCATCGTCGGCATCGGCAGCGTCGCGGGCAAGCGCGTGCTGGTCTCGGCCAGCGACAGCGGCATCAAGGGCGGCACCGTGCCGCCGATGGGCCTGAAGAAGGCGCTGCGTGCGCAGGAACTGGCCCTGGAAAACAAGCTGCCATTGGTGCACCTTGTGGAGTCCGGCGGCGCCAACCTGCTCTACCAGGCCGAGATCTTCGTCGACGGCGGTCGCACGTTCGCCAACCAGGCGCGGCTGTCGGCCGCCGGCATCCCGCAGATCGCGGTGGTGCACGGCGCCTCCACCGCGGGTGGTGCCTACCTGCCGGGCCTGAGCGACTACGTGGTGCTGGTGCGCGGCCGCAGCAGCATCTACCTGGCCGGGCCGCCGCTGGTGAAGGCCGCGATCGGCGAGGAGGCCGATGAAGAGACGCTGGGCGGCGCGGAGATGCACGCCGGCGTCACCGGCCTGGGCGAGTACCTGGCCGAGGACGACGGCCATGCCATCGCGCTGGCCCGCGATCTGCTGGACAAGCTGCCCTGGGACGTGATGCCGCCACCCGCGCCCTGCGCCGAGCCGCGCTACGCGGCAGAGGAACTGCTGGGCGTGGTGCCGGCCGACGAGCGCACGCCGTACGACGTGCGCGAGGTGATCGCCCGGCTGGTGGACGGCTCCGACTTCCTGGAGTTCAAGGCCAGCTACGGCGCGGACACCGTCTGCGGCCATGCCCGCCTGCACGGCCACACCGTGGGCCTCATCGGCAACAACGGCCCCATCCAGCCGCAGGGCTCGACCAAGGCGGCGCAGTTCATCCAGCTGTGCGACCAGAGTGGCACGCCGCTGGTCTTCCTGCAGAACACCACCGGCTACATGGTGGGCAGCGCGGCCGAACAGGCCGGCGCCATCAAGCACGGCAGCAAGATGATCCAGGCCGTGGCCAACGCGCGGGTGCCGAAGTTCACCATCGTGCTCGGCGGCAGCTTCGGTGCCGGCAACTACGGCATGTGCGGCCGTGGCTTCGACCCGCGCTTCATCTTCGCCTGGCCGACCGCGCGCACGGCAGTGATGGGCGGTGCGCAGGCCGCGATGGTGATGGACATCGTCAACCGCGCCAAGCTGCAGCGCGCCGGCCAGCCGGTGGACGACGCCGTGCTGGCGAAGATGAGCGATGGCCTGCGCCGCCGGCTGGACGCCGAGAGCGGCGCCCTCTTCGGCACCGCGCGGCTGTGGGACGACGGCATCATCGACCCGCGCGACACGCGTCGCATCCTGGGCCTGTGCCTGGACCTCGCGGCCGAAGCCGCGCGGCGCACGCTGTGGCCGAACACCTTCGGCGTGGCCCGGATGTAGGAGGACAAGACATGAAGCCCCCAAGCTCACTTCGTTCGCTGCCCCCCGTGGGGGCTGTCAGTACCTTCGGAACGGCCGGGCGGTACTGACATGGAATTCACCCCCGAACACCGGCAGCTCGACGAGACCGTCACCCGCTTCATCGAGAAGGAGGTCAACCCCTTCGTCGACGACTGGGAGAAAGCCGAGGAGTTTCCCAGCCACGCCGTGTTCAAGAAGCTGGGCGACCTGGGCCTGCTGGGCCTGAAGTACCCGGTGGCCTACGGCGGCTCGGAGCTCGACTTCAGCTACTCGATGGTGATGGCCGAGGCGCTGGGCAGCTGTGCCTGCGGTGGCGTGCCCATGGCCATCGGCGTGCAGACCGACATGGCCACGCCGGCACTGGCCCGATTCGGCAGCGACGACCTGCGCCGCGAGTGGCTCGTGCCCACCATCGCTGGCGACATGGTGGCCTGCCTGGGCGTCAGCGAGCCCGGTGCGGGGTCGGACGTGTCCGCCGCGAAGACCACGGCCCGCACGGAAGGCGGGGACTACGTCATCAACGGCAGCAAGATGTGGATCACCAACGGCCTGAAGGCCGACTGGTGCTGCCTGCTGGCCAACACCGACGACGGCCCCGCCCACCGCAACAAGAGCCTGATCGTGCTGCCGATGGACGCCGCCGGCATCACCAAGCAGAAGATCCAGAAGATCGGCATGCACAGCAGCGACACCGCGCTGCTGTACTTCGACAACGTGCGCGTGCCGCGCCGAAACCTCATCGGGCAGGAGGGCCAGGGCTTCACCTACCAGATGCTGCAGTTCCAGGAGGAACGGCTGTGGGGCGCGGCGGCCAACCTGCGCGCGCTGGACCGGCTGATCGACCTGACCATCGACTACACCCGCGAGCGCAAGGCCTTCGGCCAGAGCATCCTGGACAACCAGGTGGTCCACTTCCGGCTGGCCGAACTGCGCACGGAGGTCGAGGCGCTGCGCGCGCTGACCTACCGCGCCGTCGAGATGTACGTTGCCGGGCAGGACGTGACCCGGCTCGCGTCGATGGCCAAGCTCAAGGCCGGGCGGTTGTCGCGCGAGGTGGCCGACGCCTGCCTGCAGTACTGGGGGGGCATGGGCTTCACCGCCGACAACCCGGTCTCGCGCGCGTACCGCGACGGGCGGCTCAACAGCATCGGCGGTGGCGCCGACGAGGTCATGCTGGGCATCATCTGCAAGCTGGAGGACACACTACCCGGGCGCAGGCGGCCATGAGCGACGTGCTTGTCCGGCAGGACGGCCCCGTCCTGCACCTCACGCTCAACCGCCCGGCGCGGCGCAATCCGCTGTCGCTGGCGATGGTGCTGGCGCTGCGCGAAGCCCTGGCCGCCGCGGAAGGCGACGGCCAGACCCGCGTGGTCGTCCTGCGCGGCGCCGGCGGCCACTTCTGTGCCGGCGGCGACATCGCCGACATGGCCGCGGCACGCGCCCGCGCGGTCGAGGACCCCGAAGTGGTCGTGCGCCTGAGCGCCGCCTTCGGCGAGCTGTGCCTGGCCTTCGCGCGCACGCCGCTGGCGACCATTGGCGTGCTCGAGGGCACGGTGATGGGCGGCGGCTTCGGCCTGGCCTGCGTGGTGGACGTGGCCTTGGCCGGCGAGAGCGTGGACCTGCGGCTGTCGGAGACCTCGCTCGGCCTGCCGCCGGCGCAGATCGAGCCCTTCCTGCTCGAGCGCCTGGGCTACGGCGAGACCAAGCGGCTGGTGGTCACCGGCGCACGGATCGGTGCCGCCGAGGCGCTGCGGCTGCGCCTGGTGCATGAAGTGCATCCCGACGGCGGGCTCGACGCCGCGCTGCAGCGCGTGCTGGCCGACATCCTGCGCTGCGCGCCCGGAGCGCTGGCGACGAGCAAGGCGCTGCTGGCCCGGTCCCGGCTGCGCGAGCCGGCACAGCTGATCCCCGAGGCGGCGCAGGCCTTCTCCGATGCGGTGCTGGGCGACGAAGGCACCGAAGGCACCAACGCCTTCCTGCAGAAGCGGCCACCGCGCTGGGCACCGCCATGAGCTTCACGACGGTGCTCATCGCCAACCGCGGCGAGATCGCCTGCCGCGTGATCCGCACCGCACATCGGCTGGGCTACCGCACGGTGGCGGTATTCAGCGCGCACGACGCCGGCGCACCCCACGTGCAGCAGGCGGACATGGCAGTGGCGGTGCCGGGCTATCTCGACATCGCGGCGCTGCTCGACGCCGCGCGACGCAGTGGCGCCGACGCCGTGCACCCGGGCTACGGTTTCCTGTCCGAGCGTGCCGATTTCGCCGAAGCCTGCACGGCCGCCGGCCTGGCCTTCATCGGCCCGCCGGCCGAGGCGATCCGGGCGATGGGCGACAAGGCGCGCGCCAAGCGCCGCATGCGGGACGCCGGCGTGCCCTGCGCGCCGGGCTACCTCGGCGACGGGCAGGACTTGGATATCCTGCGCGCCGAGGCACAGCGCCTGGGCCTGCCGCTGCTGGTCAAGGCCACGGCCGGTGGCGGCGGGCGCGGCATGCGCCTGGTGCGCACCCTGACCGAGCTCGACGAGGCGCTGGCCGGCGCGCGCCGTGAAGCGGAAGCTGCTTTCGGCGACGGCACGCTGATGCTCGAACGCCTGATCGACGACGGCCGCCACATCGAGGTACAGGTCTTCGCCGACACGCACGGCACCGTGGTCCACCTGGGCGAGCGCGACTGCAGCGCGCAGCGCCGGCGGCAGAAGGTGATCGAGGAAGCCCCCTCGCCCTTCGTCACGCCGGCGATGCGCGAGGCCCTGGGCCGCGACGCGGTGGCGGCGGCGTGTGCCGTGGGCTACGTGGGGGCCGGCACGGTGGAGTTCATCGTCGACGCCGAAGGGCAGCACCACTTCCTGGAGATGAACACCCGGCTTCAGGTGGAGCATCCGGTGACCGAGTGCGTCACCGGGATTGACCTGGTGGAATGGCAGCTGCGCGTGGCCGCCGGCGAGCCGCTGCCGGCATTTGAGCAGCAGATGCAGGGCCACGCCATCGAGGCCCGCCTGTACGCCGAGGACCCGGCCCGGGGCTGGCAGCCGCAGACCGGCCGCGTGCTGCACTGGCGGCCGGGCGACGCCGGCCTCCGCATCGACCACGGCCTGGCCGAGGGCGGCGAGGTCACGCCGCACTACGACGCCATGCTGGCCAAGTTCATCGCCCATGGCCGCGACCGCGCCGATGCCATCCGCCGCCTGCGCCGCGCACTGGCCGACGCGCCGCTGCTGGGCCTGACCACCAACGCCGGCTTCCTGCGCGACCTGCTGGCGCACCCGGACTTCGCTGCAGGCGCCATGACCACCGCGCGCCTGGACGCCTGGGCCGACGAGGACGCCGCCATCCTCCGACCCATGGTGCCCCCTGAGGACCTCTGGCGCGTGGCCGCCGCCGTGCTAGGCGGCGATCAACGTCCGATGGACCTGCACCTGCAATGCGCCGACCACCAGCGCGCGCTGCGCGTGCCGGCCCACGGCGTGCGTGTCCTGGGCTTCGCCGACCACCGGCTGACGGTGGAGGTCGACGGCGTGCAGCGCCACTTCCACGCCGTGCGCGACGGCGACGCGCTGCACCTGGCCCATGACGGACGCGCCTGCGTGTTCCGCGAGCGCTCTGCCTGGCCCGGCCGCGACGAGCGCCCCGAACCTGCCCATGTGCGCGCGCCGGTGGCCGGCACCCTGGTGGCGCTGAAGGTCGCCGTGGGCGATGCCGTCACGGCCGGCCAGCCGCTGGCCTGCGTGGAGGCGATGAAGATGGAGATGTGGCTGCCGGCGGGTGCCGCCGGTACCGTGGCCGCCGTGCACCGCCAGCCGCGCACGGCGGTGGCCGCGGGCGACCTGCTGATCGAACTGGACATCCAAGCATGAGCGACAAGGCCATCCTCACCTGCGCGCTGACCGGCGTGCTGACCGACCCGCAGCAGCACCCGGTGCCGGTGACGCCGGCGCAGATGGCGGCCGAGGCGCGCGACGCCTACAACGCCGGCGCCAGCGTGATGCACGTGCACCTGCGTCGCCAGGAACCGGGCCAGGGTCACCGCCCCAGCTGGGACCCCGACGTGGCCGAGGCCGTGGTCGACGCCATCCGCGCCGCCTGCCCCGGCGTGGTCATCAACCTGACCACCGGCGTCGTCGGCCCGGACATCAGCGGCCCGCTGGCCTGCCTGCGCCGCGTGAAGCCCGAGGCGGCCGCCTGCAACGCCGGCAGCCTGAACTACCTCAAGCTCAAGGCCGACGGCACCTGGGCCTGGCCGCCGATGGTCTTCGACAACCCGGTGGAGAAGGTCAAGGCCATGCTCGACGTGATGAACGAATTGCACATCCACCCGGAGTTCGAGTGCTTCGACGTGGGCATCGTGCGCAGCGTGGGCATGTACCTGCAGGCCGGCCTGTTCAGCGGCGTGCCCGAGCTCAATTTCGTGATGGGCGTGGCCAGCGGCATGCCCTGCGACGCCGACCTGCTGGCCCTGCTGCCTCGCTGGCTGCCGCCGGGTGCGGTGTGGCAGAGCACGCTCATCGGCCGCGCCGAGATCTGGCCGGTGCACCAGCGCACGGCCGAACTCGGCGGCATGCTGCGTACCGGCCTGGAGGACAGCTTCTACCTGCCGGGTGGCGATCGCGCTCCCGGCAACGGCGCGATGATCGAGGCGCTGGCCCGGTGTGCACGCGATGCCGGCCGTGCCGTGGCCACGCCGGCCGAGACGCGCGCGATGCTGGGCCTGCGCGCTGGGGCATGATCACGCCCCCATGAAGGACACCGCCAGCGAACGCCGCAGCGCCGAGGAGCAGGCGCGCTTCGAGCAGCTGCTCACGCACATGTTCGAGCACAGCATCAGCTTCAACGAGGTGCTGGGCATGAAGGTCGAATCGGTCGCTGCGGGCGGCGTGCGCGTGCGCGTCCCGATGCGGCGCGAGCTCGTCGGCCACTTCAGCACCGGCCGGCTGCACGGCGGTGCCATCTCCGCCACGCTGGACGCACTGGGCGGCCTGGCGCTGATGTCCGAACTGGCCGAGCGCCACCCGACGGAGACCGCGGACCAGGTGATGCAGCGCTTCAGCCGCTTCGGCACCATCGACCTGCGCGTGGACTACCTGCGCCCCGGGCACGGCCGCCACTTCGTGGCCACGGCCGAGGTCACGCGCCTGGGTGGGCGCGTGGGCTCGGTGCAGACGCGCATGCACAACGACGAGGGCACGCTGATCGCGACCGGCTCCGCCGCCTACGTGGTGGCCTGAGCGCCGCGAACCGGTCGGGTTCTCAACCCGGCCTTGACATGCGCGAAACGATCCCGATCTAGCATCGGGTCGACCGTCTCTTCCCCGAACCACCGATGACCCTGCGCCCTTCCCGCACGCTCTGGGCCTTCGCCGCCGGCGCCGTGGCGGCGCTGCTGGCCTTCACCTTCCCCGCCGCGTCGCGCACCGACGCTCCGGCGCCACGCTCCGTCGCGCCCCGAGGCGTGCTGCAGCCCGACGAGCAGGCCACCATCGACCTGTTCAGGCGCCTGTCGCCATCCGTGGTGCACATCACCACGCTGGCGGCGCAGCGCGACTTCTTCTCCCTGAACGTGCAGCAGGTGCCGCGCGGCACCGGCACCGGCTTCGTCTGGGACACGGCGGGCCACGTCGTCACCAACTTCCACGTCATCCAGGGCGGCAACGCGGCGCGCGTGACCCTGGCCGACCAGAGCACCTGGGATGCAAAGTTGGTGGGCGCCTTCCCCGACCGTGACCTGGCCGTGTTGAAGATCGACGCGCCTGCCGACAAACTGCCGCCGATCCCGCTGGGCAGCAGCAAGGACCTGCAGGTGGGCCAGCGCGTGCTGGCCATCGGCAACCCCTTCGGCCTGGACCAGACACTGACCACCGGCGTCGTCAGCGCGCTCAACCGCGAGATCGAGAGCTTCAACAACCGCACGATCCGCGGCGTGGTGCAGACCGATGCCGCCATCAACCCCGGCAACTCCGGCGGCCCGCTGCTCGATTCCGCCGGCCGGCTGATCGGCGTGAACACGCAGATCGCCAGCCCCAGCGGCGCCAGCGCCGGCATCGGCTTCGCGATCCCCGCCGACGAGGTCAACCGCATCGTTCCGCGGCTGATCCGGGACGGCCGCATCGTGCGTCCGTCGCTGGGCATCACCGCCGGCCCACCGGGGCTCACGCGGGCGCTGCGCCTGCCGCCGGGCGTGACCATCATCGAGACGCAGCGCGGCAGCCCGGCCGCCCGCGCCGAGTTGCAGCCCTTCCGCCGCGGGCGCGACGGCGGCATCGTGCTCGGCGACGTGATCACCGAAGTCGACGGCCAACCGGTGACCGACCTCGATGACGTGTTGACCTTGCTGGAGGCGCGCCAGACCGGCGACACCGTGACCCTCACGCTGTGGAACGCCGGCAAGACGCGCCAGCAGCGCATGCGGCTGGCGGACGGCGGCAGCTGAGGCGACCGCCCCGGCGGTCTCAGCCGGCGATGTCCAGCGCGCGCGACGCGCCCTGCAGCGCCGGCGGCTGCGGCGCCACGATCAGCCAGGTGGGGATCGCCGACAGGTAGGCGTTGAAGCGCCCCTTGGCCTCGAAGCGGGCGCGGAACGCCGAGTCGGCAAAGGCCGGGCCGAGCCGCGGCACGATGCCGCCGCCGATGTAGACACCGCCGCGCGCACCCAGCGTCAGCGCCAGGTTGCCGGCCACGCTGCCCAGGAAGCCGCAGAAGAGGTCGATGGCCGTGCGGCAGGCGGCGTCCTGGCCACCGAGACCACGCTGGATCACGTCGGCCGGTTCCAGCGGCTCCGCCGCCTGCTCGTCCAGCGCACTGACAGCCGCATAGAGGTTCACCAGGCCGGCGCCCGACAGCACGCGCTCGGCCGACACATGGCCGAAGCGCTGGCGCAGCCGTGCGATCACGGCGGACTCACGGTCGTCCACCGGCGCCAGCGTGGCATGGCCACCCTCGCCGGTCACGGCGTGGCGCCCACCGGGCAGCAGGCCGGCCATGCCCAGCCCGGTCCCCGGCCCGATCACGGCGCAGGCGGCCTGCGGGTCGGCCCGGCCGCCGCCGATGGGCTGCAGCACGCTGGCATCCAGCGTGGGCAGGGCCAGCGCCAGCGCCTCGAAGTCGTTGACCACGCACAGCCGCTGCAGGCCGAGTTCGTCGCGCAGGGCCCGGATGGAGAACCGCCAGTGGTGGTTCGTCATGCGGATCTCGTCGCCCGCCACCGGGTTGGCGATGCCGATGGCCGCGGCCGCGGGCGCCGGCAGGCGCCACTGGCCGAGGTAGTGGCGCACCGCATCGGCCAGGCCGGCATGGTCGCCACAGCGTTCGATGCCGATGTGTTCGATGGCCGACGCCGGGGCGGCCTGCCAGCCGAAACGGGCGTGGGTGCCGCCCACGTCGCCGAGCAGGCGCGGGAAGCCGGGTTGTTGCATGGTGGATGTGTCAGAACTGGGCACGCAGCCCGGCGGTGAGCAGCGACAGGCGGCTGCCGAACCGCCCGGCGGTGCTGCTGTTGTAGGTGACGGGCAGCTCGTTGAAGAACAGCCGTTCGCCCAGGTCGGCACGCAGGAACAACGCCCAGCCTGGACGGAAGCGCCAGCCGCCGTCGAGCACGAGCTGGCGGTTGTGGGCGTAGGCCGAGCGGCCGCGCTCGGCGACCACGTCGTCGACGCCGTCGCGCCGGATGCGGTGCCACAGGAAGCCGGCGGCCCAGGTCCAGGCCCCCGTCTCGCCCCGCAGGTTCACAC
The DNA here is from genome assembly GCA_024235855.1 of Burkholderiaceae bacterium. Classification (GTDB taxonomy): domain Bacteria; phylum Pseudomonadota; class Gammaproteobacteria; order Burkholderiales; family Burkholderiaceae_C; genus Rubrivivax. Next base: position 360,872 of record JACKLN010000002.1, on the reverse strand, counting down.
CCCATTGCACGAACCGCCCCCGCCAGGCGATCTCGGCGGGCACGTCGACGCCGTAGCTGCCGCTGCTGTCGAAGAACTGCTCGATCACGCCGCCCGGCGCATTGCAGGGCTCAGCCAGGGTGCCGAAGATGTCGTTGCCAGTGAACAGCAGGTCGTAGCTGCAGCCGTTGCGGCGGGTGGTGGCGGTGAGCCCGCCGTAGGACAGCCGGGTGTCGCCGACGCTGGCCAGCAGCCCCAGTTCGAGCCCCGGGCGCAGCGTCCATGACGCGATGGCATCGAGTTGCAGGGTGCGGTCCGCCGGGTCGCGGATGGTCACCGTGTCGAGCACGGCCCCGGGCACACGCACCGGCGTCGTCGTCGCCGTCTCGCCGGCCCGGTGCCCCCAGGCCCCCAGCCGCAGCGCCATCGCCGGCAGGCGGCTGCCCGCGGCCGGTTCGTGCCAGCGCCACTGGGCGGCGAGTTGCCAGCCGAGGTAACGGTAGCGGTCGACGCCGTCGTCGAGTTCGCGCTGGGCCAGCGTGCCGGTGAGCCACCAGCCCGGCGCCGGTGCCCAGCCGCCGCTCAGGTGGGCCGCGCGGTAGTCACCGCGGGCCGCGCGGGCGGCCAGTTCCGGGTCGTCCTCGGGGTCGGAGAAGTCGATGTGGCGGTTGACGAAGGACAGGCCCGCCTCGAACTGCGCCGCTGCAGCGGCCGAAGACGGCCCCGCGCGCTCCGGCCAGGCGCCCAGCAGCGCGTCCAGCGGCGCGGCCGTGGCGCCAGTCACGGCCAGACTCAGCAGTGCCGGCCCCATGGCCTGCACAACTGTCTTGACCTGCGCTGACGACCATCGACTGGGCCGGTGCACGTCAGTCGACCAGCGTGATCGTGCCCGTGAGCCCACGGCCCTCCACCGTCACGCTGGTGGTGACCGCACCCGCGCTGTTCAGGCCGGTCGGCACCGTCAGGCTCGCGGCCTCGAAGCGCGACCCGTCGGCATACCGCAGGTCCAGCCCCGCCAGCACCAGCGACACCCGGTAGCTGCCGCGCAGCGCGTAGATGCCGGTGAAGTCGTTGCTGAGCTGGTTGATGGCGTAGTTGACGATGTTGCCCAGCGGGAAGCTGGTGACGTTGCCGCCGGTCTCGAAGCTGCCGGTGACGTTGCGAACGCCGTTGGCGAAGTCCACCACCGCCTTGCGGCGGCCGTCGGTGGACACGCCGTAGACGCGTGCCCGTGCCGTGCTGGGCACCGTCAGGCGCAGCACGTCGCCCACGCGGGCCACGTCCACGCCGTCGATCAGCGCCAGGATGCTGCCCTGGCCACCGGCGCTCGTCTCCTGCATCGACACCGCCGCGCTGAGCTTCTGCCCGGCCATCGGCGTGTAGTTCGCGGCCCGCGCCAGCGTGACCTCCAGCGTCAGCGGCTCGGCCAGCGGCCAGGGCACGCTGATGCCGTCGGCACCGGCAAAGGCGGCCAGGCTCAGCGCGGTGACGGCATTGCCGTTGACCAGGCGGAGGCTGTCGCCGGCAATCGCCAGGTACGGGTCCACCAGTTCGACCAGCGTGGCCGCCAGCGCGGCGCTGCCGTCACCGGGCGCCGCCGACAGTTGCGCCGCGTTGGTGCGCACGAAGTCACCGACCACGGTGCTGCGCTGGGCGTCGGCCACCACGGCGGTCAGTTCGCTCGGCCCCGCGCCCAGGATGCGCTCGGCCTGCAGGGCCAGCGAGCCGGCCACCACCTGGGCCAGCGTGGCGGCGTTCACCGCCGGAGTCGGCGGAGCGATGCCGGCCACGGCCGACACGGCAGCCTGCACGATGGCGTCGACGACGCTGGGCGACACCGTCGTGCCGTTGCTCAGCACAGGGGGCGTACCCCCGTCGGCGGCGAGTTCAGCAGCAGCCGCCCGCGCAACGGCGGCATAGACGGCCCTTTGGGTGGCGGCATCGTCGACGCCGGCCAGTTCCAGCAGCACGCTGGCGGTGCCCTGCACGATCTGCTGCAGCGCCAGCGTGGCACGGTAGAGCGCGGGCTGCTGCAGCACGCCGTCGGTGGAGGCCGCCGGGTCGGTCGTGGCGAGGTTGGTGTCGTCCGGCAGACCGAGGGCCGCCAGCAGGTCGGCCGCCGCCAGGCCTTCTGCCAGCAGCGTGGTCAGCGGCGACACCACGGTGGCGCCCCCTGGCGCGCGCAGCACGCCGGTGAACGGCAGGCCGGTGTCAGCATTGGTGCCACCGGTGACGACCAGCGGCGCGTCGCAGGCGGGCGAGAAACCGAAGCGGCCGGCGGCGTCGGTGCCGGCACCGCGCTCGCCGGCGTCGGCCACCCCGTTGCCGTTGACGTCGCACAGCACGGTGGCGAACTGCAGGTAGCCGTCGACGGCCACGCCGCTGCTGCTGGTCACGGGCGGGGTGTCGGTCACCGGCGGCGAACCGCCGCCGCCGCCGCAGGAGGCGAGCAGGCAGGCCGCCGCCGCGGCGGGGATCACGCGAAAGAGGTATGTCATGGTGAGGTCCTGGCGGTGTGGCGGTCGAAGGTCCGGCACGGACGGCGCGATGGACCGGGCCACCGCGCCGCCCACGCGCTCACTCGAAGCGGATGCCGCCCTTGATCACCAGCGTGGTCGGGTAGACGCCGGCGCCGTTGGCGGCCGACAGGTTGGCGCCGGTGTTCAGCACACCGTCGCTGACCGCAGCCCCCCCACCGGCCGCCTGGAACGACACCTGCGACACCGGCTCGGAGGCCAGCACCGAGGTTGCGGTCAGGCCAGCCACACCGCAGTTCTGCACCACGGCGAACTCGCTGAGGTTCAGGGCGTAGGCCGCGGAATCGGCGGACGTGGGCGTGACGACCTTGCGCAGCTGGATGTGGCAGGGGTTGCCGTTGACCGTGTACAGCTTGCCCATGTCGAACTGGACCATGAAGTTGTTCGTCGTCGTGCCGTACCACTCCGGGTTCGGGTTGAAGTTGAACTTGATCTGTGTCTGGCCGTTCAACTGCATCCCCGGGGTGTCCGCGGAGGCACTCAGGCCGCCGGTGACACCCGGCGCCTGCACGTAGATGCCGGCGTACAGGGCCGAGGCCGGGGTCGGCGTCTGGTAGTAGTAGAAGAAGTACGAGTCCGCCGCCGCGACGTTCGGCGACACGTCGCCACCGCCACCGCAGTTCTCGGGGGCACCGTTACAGCCGAAGTTGTCGAGGTTGCTGCCGCTGAAACCGCCGTACTCGCCGCCCTCCACCGTGCGGGCACCGCCGGCGAAGCCCGACGAGAAGACCAGCGGGCCCGCGCCGCCACCGCCGCCACCCGCTGCGGCCAGCAGCGTGATGGTGTCGAAGTAGTAGGCCTGCCCCGGAGGCGCGTCCACCGTGCCCAGGTTGGGCAGCAGCACGATCTTGTTGTAGGTCTTGCTGACGTCCAGCCCGCTGAAGGTCCAGGTCAGCGTCTGCCAGCCCTGCACCACCGTCTCGTTGGCCTGCGTGTCGCCGGAGTTGGCACCGTCGGGCCCTTCGAGCTTCATGACCATCGGGATGCCGGCCGTCGGCGAGTACACCTCGGCAGAGATCGTGCGGCGGTCGGCCGCCACCGGCACCGTGGTCTCGATGATGCCCAGCGCATAGACCTGCCCGCCGGAACGCAGCACCTTGAAACTGTTGCCACTGCCACCACCGGCCGGGCCGGCCTCGATGGCGCTGCCCTCGGCGCCCTCGAAGCCCGCCACCGGGGGCGAGACGTCCTCGAAGTTCGCGATCACCGTGCCTTCGGCCACCGGCGGCGCGGCGGCATCGAGCAGCGTGATGGCATCGAAGAAGTACGCCTGCCCGGGCGGCGCGTCGACCGTGCCCAGGTTGGGCAGCAGCACGATCTTGTTGTAGGTCTTGCTGACGTCGGTCCCGGTGAAGGTCCAGGTCAGGGTCTGCCAGCCCTGCACCACCGTCTCGTTGGCCTGCACGTCGCCGGAGTTGGCGCCATCCGGGCCCTCGATCTTCATGATCATCGGGATGCCGGCGGTGGGCGAGTAGACCTGGGCGGAAATGGTGCGCCGCGTGTCGCTCACCGGCACGGCGGTCTCGATGATGCCCAGTGCATAGACCTGCCCGCCCGAACGCAGCACCTTGAAGCTGTTGCCGCTGCCGCCACCGGCCGGCCCGGCTTCCACGGCACTGCCTTCCGCGCCCTCGAAGCCGGCCACCGGGGGCGAGACGTCGTCGAAGTTCGCCAGCACCGTGCCACCGGCCGGTGGCGCGGTCTGGGTGTCGAAGGCCTGGGTGGCGGTGGCCTCGGCCACGTTGTCGTTGTTGGCCAGATCGCGGAACTTGGCCGCGGCCACGCTCACGCTGATCGTGCCGGCGGTGTCGGCCGGGGGCGTCACGGCCAGGGTGTAGACGGTGTCGCTGACCTTGGTCAGCGTGCCGGCCGTGCCGCCGGTGACGAGCACGTCCTCGGCGACGAAGCTCTCGCCGACGTCCTCGCTGAAGGTGAAGGTGAAGGTGACCACACCACCGGCGGTGGCGGCCGAGACGTCGTCGGTGATGGCGACGGTCGGCGGCACGGTGTCCGGCGGCGGATCGACGTCGCCGCCACCGCAGGCCGCAACGAGGGCCGCCACCGCCAGTGCAGCGGCGCTGCGGGTCAGGGCGCGGGAAGGAACGCGAGGTGACGTGTGCATGGTGGTTCGTCCTGTCGGTGTAGAGCTGGCGCGGCGGGCGCCATCCATCGAGATGCCGGCAGCCTGTCTCCAGCCGGCGTGAAGCAATCTGAAAGCGCTTTCATGCAGCATATCAATGTCTCGCCGCATGGATGTTCTGGATTACCCGAGTCTCAGCGGGCGGCCGGCGCCGAAGACACCAGCTCGCCGGGCGGCACGCTCAGCGACTTGCCGTCGCTGAAGCGCACCGTGATGGGCGCGCGGCTGGCGTTGTAGGCCAGGTGGGTGCGCGTGCCATCTGGCTTGCGGAACACGGCGTAGAAGGTGCTGTCCGCGGTGACGCTGAAGTCCGGCGTGCCCATCTGCTGCAGGCTGAGCATCCAGTGCAGCGTGTGCGTGCGCGTCTCGCCCAGTTCCACCGCACCCCAGCGCTCCCAGCCGGCCAGGGCCTTGGCCGGGTCGGCCAGGGCCAGGTACTTGCCGAAGATGTCGCCCCAGATGTCCTTGGGCAGGCGGCCGTAGTTCTTGCCGCGGCCCAGCCAGGTGGCCACGTCGGACTCCAGCGTGCCCAGGTTCTTGGCGATGTACTCCGGGTAGCGGCCCAGGTAGGCCGAGGCCGTGGTCACCGGCAGCAGGTTGATGCCCTTGATCTGCCGCGGCTCGTCGGTCCACCAGGTGTTGTGGGCGTACTTGCCGCTGAAGAGCATGCTGGTCTCCACGTGCTTGTACTCGGGCGGGAAGACGAGGCCATGGATGTCGAACCAGTAGTGCTGGATGGCCTCGGTTTCGGTCGTGTACATCCAGATGCCCAGGTCGCGCAGCGCCGTGTCGCCGTGCAGCTCGCCCCACAGGATCAGGCCTGCCCAGGCGTTGATGGCCTCCGACGAGCTTTCCTGGTTGTTGCCCCAGGGGCCCAGGCCGATGCCCGACGCCCACGAGTGACCCTCGTAGGGGTCGAAGTTGCGCAGGAACGGGAAGTCGCTGCCGCCCCGCTCGGTGCCGGCGATGTCGCGCACCAGCAGGTCCACCAGGCCACCCCAGCGGTCCTTGGCCGCCCAGGCCGGGTCTCGCAGACCGATCTCGGCGATGGCGCGGATCCAGTAGCCGTAGTGGAAGTGGTGGTCGTTCATCTGCACGACGCTGAAGTACTCCTCCGGGTAGCCCAGCAGCGTGCCCAGGGTCTTGTCGTGCACGAAGTAGGTCTTGCGGCTCTCGCCGGAGAACCATTCCTCGACACGCTCCTTGAGCCGCTCGAGCAGGGCGTCGCGCGCGGCCATGTCGCCCTGCGCCTCGGCCACGTCCATCAGCTTGACCAGGCGCTGCAGCCCCTTGCCCTGCCAGTAGGGCCCCTCGCCTTCCACCAGCAGCAGGCGGCGCGCGTCACGCACGTCCTTCTTCATCACGTCGGCCAGCGTGTCGCTGAACTTCGACGGGCCGACCGCCGGCCAGCGCGGCACGAAGCTGGCGTAGGTGGCGGTGGTGGTGAACTCGGGGGCGGCGAGCAGGTGCAGCTTGCCTCGGATGGTGTCGTAGGCCGGACCCAGACGGCCGGCCACGCTGGCGTTACGGAACCAGTGGTGCGGGTACAACCCGAGCAGCGGCGTGGCCTGGCTGCCCTCCATGGCCTTCGTCTTCGTGCTGAAGCGCGTCTCGACGCGGCTGGCCGCCGGGTCGTAACGCCAGTCGACGCGGGTCTCCTCCAGGAACGCCCAGGCGTGCTCGGCCAGCAGCTTCAGCGACGCCGGCGTCGCATCCGGCAAGGCCGCCACGGCGGCATGGCTGGCGCCGGCCGGCATGCGCGCCACCCACACGGTGTCGGACGTGCGCTCCCAGCGGGCGCCGCTCGGGCCGAACAGGGCATAGGCCCGCGGGCCGACCTTCAGCGCCAGCACCCGCGGGTCCTGGCCGTCGTCCAGCCGCTCGCCGGCGGCGGGCAGCGTCACGCGCAGGTCGCCGCGCGTCAGGCGCAGTTGCGCGTACGGGCTGCCATGGGCCACGGTCACGCGCATGTCGTCGGCGCCGCGTGCGAACGAGATGTCGATCGACCAGTCGTTGGCCTTGGCCAGCTTGGCCTGCCCCGGCTCGAAGGCCGTCGGCGCGATCAGCAGCGGGTCGGCATGCGGGTAGTGCACCTCCACGTCCAGCCGCTCGCTCGGGACGATGGTCTTCACCGGCAGCGAGAACTCCAGGCCGGCCTTGACCGTGCGCACGCTGACCGGGATCGCATAGATGGGGTCCGGCGTCTCGTTGAAGATGAGCGTGCTGTACCACTGGTTGGTCTGTGCTGCCGTCTTCAGCAGGGCCTCGGTGCGGAACGGCGCCGCCGGCGGGCGGGCCTCGCTGCCCTTGGGCGCCAGGAAGTAGGTGGCAGCACCCAGCTTGACGGGCTGCGCCTGGGCGGACAGACCCAGCGCCAGGGCGGCGGCACCCACCCAGGGCGCCAGGCGGCGGAGGCTCGACCAGATCATGCGCGGACTCCTTGCAATCGCGACAACGTGCGAAGATTCTGCATGAAAGCGCTTTCACAGCAACATCTGGTTTACCCGGATCCGCCGTCAGGCCGGGTCGAAATCACGCAACCAAGGGTAATCACGCAGGCCCATGGCGTTGACGTTGACGGGCCGGGGGAACTATCCTTTGAAAGCGCTTTCACGCTGTCAAGGCTGAACCCATGCACGTACGCTCTCTCCCCCCGGCCTCCTCGCCCCTCACCCGGCCCTGCCAGGCTGCGCCGCGCCGGCCCTCGCCGCGCACCGGCGCTTCGCTCAGGCGCCTGGCCGTCGTCGTCGCGGCGGCTGCCGCCTGTTTCCCGGCCGCGGCCGTGGACATCGGCCCCTTCTTCACCCTGACCGGCTTTGCCAAGGCGGAAATGGTGCGGGGCAGCAACGTCTGCGACGAGTGCCAGAAGGAACCGAACGAGAACCGCCAGCGCGAGTGGGCCGACCCGCTCGTCTACGGCAAGGCCTACGGCAGCGACACCAGCACCACTGTGCTGTTTCAGCCCTACCTGGGCATGCAGGTCGACCTGCCCAACGGCTTCATGGCCGTGGGCCTGCTGAGCCAGCGCTGGCGCGACGGCAAGGTCGACATCGAGGGCGCGATCTACGAACGCAACATCGGCGTCCGCCACGAGGAGTACGGCACGCTGTCGATCGGTGCGATGACCAGCCGCAGCTGGGCGGTGGCCGACTTCCCCTACGCCTCGGACTTCGGCATCAGCGACGCCTGGGCGTCCAGCGGTGCCGGCTACGCCCTGCTGGGCCATGCCCTGCGCTACACCTCCCGCATCATGGACGTGATGGACGGTGACCTCGTGCTCGAGGCCACCTACGACACCGGCCCCAGCGGCTGGGACCGCAACGACCCCTGGATGCTCGAGTTCTGGGGCAAGTACACCCGCGGCGGGCTGATGATCGACGCCTCGGTGCAGGTCTCGCGCAACGGTCAGCCGGTGTCCTGGGGCCATGCGCCCTTCTTCGGCCTGACCACCAACCCGGCCGACGACGACATCCTGGGTGGCTCGTCGCAGGGCATCTTCCAGCTGATGGCGCGCTACTACTTCGCGCCAAAGATCGAGGCCACCGCCGGCGTGCGCTTCAACCGGTGGAGCGGCGCCTACGCGGTGCCCACCACCTTCGGCCGCGGCGGCCTGTGGAACAACATGTTCAACGTCGACTGGGGTGGCACCGACGCCAACGGCGTGCCCAACCCCGGCTACCCGGCGCGCACCACCGACCTGATGGCCGGCGTGCGCTACCTGCACGGCAAGTGGGCCTTCAACACCGGCATGGTCTACCTGGGCAAGGCCAGCACCGACAACCCCAGCGAGCGCGGCCAGAGCAACAGCGTGCTGATCAACACCGTGGGCGTGGACTACAACTTCGGCCACGGGATCCGCTTCTACGGCCTGGCCGGCATGGTGCACTACGACCGCAAGGGTCTGGCGCCGCTGTCCATGCCCAGCCACAACGCGTTCACCAACGTCGACCCGCGCGTGACCACGCGTGGCAACTGGTTCGGCGTCGGCGCCGTCTTCACCTTCTGAGGCCCGAGTCATGATCTCCTGGATGTCCTCGATGGCGCTGCAGCACGGGCGCCGCCTTGCCGCCCTCCTGACGGCGGCCGTGCTCTCCCTGATCGTCGCCGCCTGCGGCGGTGGTGGCTACCTCGACTCCCCGGTGTCGCTGACCGACCGCCGGGCCCTGCCGGCGGAGTTCACGTCGCGCACCGCCGCGGCCTACTCGCCCTATCGCACGTCACTCAGCGAGGCCGACCTCGACAACGAGGTCATCACCTACGCCAACGTGCTGCAGGACCTTCGCCTGGTGCAGGGCGCCGGCGTCGGCGTGATCCGGCTGTTCAGCAGCGCACGCTTCGGCGAGCTGGTGCTGCGCGTGATCCGTGAGAACGGGCTGGACCTGAAGATGCAGCTCGGCGCCTACGTCTACAACCCGGTGGACGACGCGATGGAGGCGCAGAACCAGGCCGAGCTCGCCAGCCTGATCGACCTGTCCACGCGCTACAGCGACATCGTGCTCGCCGTCAGCGTCGGCAACGAGGCGATGGTGGACTTCTCCTTCCTGCAGATCCCGCCCGAGGTCATGGCGCGCTACATCAAGCAGGTGCGCGATGCCGTCACGCAGCCGGTGACGACCAACGACAACTGGTACTTCTGGGCCACCGCGCCCAACGCCGTGCTCGACGTGGTGGACTACGCCGCGGTGCACACCTACCCGCTGCTGGACACCTTCTACTCGCCCGACACCTGGGACTGGCGCCAGCGCGACGTGCCCGCCGCCGAGCGCGCCGACGCGATGATGGACGCCGCCGTGCAGAGCGCGAAGAACGAGATCGCGGCGGTGCGCAACTACCTCGACCGCATCGGCCTGAGCACCATGCCCATCGTCATCGGCGAGACCGGCTGGACCGCCATCGACTACAACGGCGACCCCACGCTGGGCTTCCGCGCCAGCCCGGTGAACCAGAAGATGTACTACGACCGGCTGGCCGCCTGGAAGGCCGAGCCGGCCGGCAACAAGCCGCCGGTGCAGATCTTCTACTTCCAGTCGTTCGACGAGCAGTGGAAGAGCAGCGACGACGGCTGGGGCCTGTTCACGCGCGACCGCAAGGCCCGCTGCGTGGTGCAGGACATGAACCCGCCGAGCGCCGACTGGGTCTACGACACGTCGGTCTCGTGCGACCCGGCCACCGCCGTCTTCTTCGACCCGCCGACCCCCAGCGACCCGCTGGCCGACGACGTCACGCGCTGGGTGCTGTTCTCCGATGCGCCGGCCGCCGTCGGCGACCTGGTGGCCACGGACCGCAGCTTCAACCCCTTCGCCACCACGGTGGCGCCGCTGACCAGCGCCACCGCAGCCCCGGACGGCGGCAGCCAGAGCATCGCCATCACGGCCAACCCGCAGGTCTGGGGCTGGGGCTTCTTCCAGGCCGGCCCGGCCGTCAACCTGACCGGCTTCGAGAACGGCCACGTCAACCTGTGGATCCGCACCAACGGCTACCCGGGCCGCATCGAGATCGGCGTGTGGACCGACACCGAGGAGCGCGAGCAGGCCGAGGCCTACATCGCCATCGCGGCGGGCGACTACGGCTACTGCACCAACGACCAGTGGTGCCTGGTGTCGATCCCGGTGGCCGACTTCCTGGCAGCCAACCCGCGGCTGGACCTGCGCTACGTCACCGCCGGCTTCGTGATCTCCGACATCTTCGACCGCACCGGCAAGGCGCAGGGCACCAGCGGCCTGCCCGAGGTCTATGTCGACGGCATGTCCTGGACCCGCTGACCCGGCCGCCTGGCGCGTGGTGATGACCACGCGCGACGGCGGGCGGCTCGCGGCGCAGCCCGTCGCCGCCGTGGCGCCGGGCGACGCCGACGGGCCGCGGGTCTGGGTCGATGCCACGCGCCGGTTCCAGACCGTGCTGGGTTTCGGCGGCGCCTTCACCGAGGCCGCCGCCGTCACCTGGCAGACGCTGCCGGAGGTGGAACGCGAAGCCCTGCTGCAAGCCTATTTCGACCCGGCCACCGGCCACGGCTACACCTTGGGCCGCGTGCACATGGGCAGCTGCGATTTCTCGCTGGGCCACTACGCCCATGCCGACGTGCCCGGCGACCTGACGCTGGAACACTTCAGCATCGCCCGCGACCGCGAAGCCCTGCTGCCCTTCCTGAAGGCGGCGCAGCGTGTGGCCGGCCGGCCGCTGACCCTGCTGGCCTCGCCCTGGAGCCCACCGGCCTGGATGAAGGACAACGGCCGGATGGCCGAGGGCGGCCGGCTCAAGCCCGAATGCCGCGGGGCCTGGGCACAGTGCTTCGTCCGCTTCATCCAGGCCTATGCCGACGAAGGCGTGCCGATCTGGGGCGTGACGCTGCAGAACGAGCCGCTGGCCGTGCAGCGCTGGGACTCCTGCCTCTGGTCGGCCGAGGAAGAGCGCGACTTCGTGCGCGACCACCTCGGCCCGGCGCTGGACGCGGCGGGCCTGGGCCACGTGAAGATCCTCGGCTGGGACCACAACCGCGACCTCATGGTCGAACGCGCCAGCGTGCTGTATGGCGACCCCGAGGCCGCGCGCCGCTTCTGGGGCCTGGCCTTCCACTGGTACGGCGAACCGCATTTCGACCACGTGCGCCAGGTGCACGAGGCCTGGCCGGACAAGCAGCTGCTGTTCAGCGAAGGTTGCCAGGAAGGCGGCCCGCACTGGGACAGCTGGGCCGCCGCCGAGCGCTACGCGCTCGCCCTGGTGAACGACCTCAACCACGGCACCGTGGGCTGGATCGACTGGAACCTGCTGCTCGACGAGACCGGCGGTCCCAACCACGTGGGCAACCTGTGCCATGCGCCGGTGCTGGTGGACCGCGCCGCGCAGCACTGGGTGGCGCAGCCGTCTTTCCACGTCCTGGGGCAGTTCGCGCGCTTCGTGGCCCCGGGGGCGCAGCGCGTGCTCTGCACCGCCACCCGCGAGGCCCTGGCCTGCACCGCCTTCGCCAACCCCGACGGGTCGCTGGCGGTGGTGGTGCTCAACCGCAGCGACGACGCCCTGTCCTGCGTGCTCGTGCACGACGGCCGGCAAGGTCGCATCGACCTGCCCGCGCACGCCATCGCCACTTGCACCCTCCCGCCGGCGCTGCCGGCCACCGCATGAACCCCACCCCATCGGCCCGCATGCAGGGCCAGTTCGAGACCGACGCCGAAGGCGAGACCTGGTACCGCCTGGACGGCATCGACGCCGCCGCCCCCTTCTTCATGGCACTGGCCGGCGACAGCGACCTCTGGGCCTTCGTCTCGTCGGCCGGGTCGCTGGCCGCCGGCCGGCACGATGCCGAAGGCTCCTTCCTGCCGTACGAGACGGTGGACAAGATCCACCGCCGCTGGGAACACACCGGGCCGCGCACCTGGATCCGCGTCCAGCGCGACGGCGCCGCGCCGCTGTTGTGGACACCGTTCACACCGCGTCTGGACGGCCGGGGCGGTGCGCGCGCCCTGTGGAAGAACCTGTCGTCCACGCGCATCCGCTTCCGCGAGGACTGTCCCGAGGCCGGGCTGGCGTTCGAGTACGAGTGGTTCACCTCGGCCGAACTCGGCCTGGTCCGCAGCGCACGCCTGCGGACGCTGGACGGTGCGAACGCGGTGCCGGTGGACGTGCTCGACGGCGTGCTGAACCTCGTGCCGCCCGGGGTCAGCGTGCTGCTGAACAACACGATGAGCTGCCTGGCCGACGCCTACAAGTGGAACGAGGCCCTGGCCGGTGGCCGCCTGGGCCTGTACACGCTGTACGCGCAGATCTGGGACCGAGCCGAACCCAAGGAATCGTTCCACGCGCTGGTGGCCTGGCATGCCGGCCTGCCCGCCGGCGCGCGCACGCTGCTGTCGGCGCACCAGGTGGGCGCCTTCTGCCGTGGTGGCGAGGTCCAGGACGAGACGCTGACGCGCGGGCGGCCGGGCGCCTGCCTGGCGCAGTTCACCGCCACCGTCGGCGCCGCCGGGCTGGCCTGGCACCAGGTGATCGACGGGCCGCGCTCGCAGGTCGAGGTCGACGCGTTGGCACAGCGCCTGGCCGCCGGCGACGGCACGGCCGAGCAGATCGTCGCGGCCCGCCGTCGCAACACCGCGGGGGTGGACGACCTGCTGGCGCGTGCCGACGGCCTGCAGCACTCCGGCGACCCGCTGGCCGCGGCCCACCACCGCGCGAACGTGCTGTTCAACATCATGCGTGGCGGCGTCTTCGTCGACGGCTCCCGCATCGGGCGTGACGACCTCGTGGCCTTCGCACGGCAGCGCCACCGGGCACTGGGCGCCACGCTGGCCGACGCCGCGGCCAGTTGGCCGGCAACGATGGAGCGTGAGGATCTGCTGGCCCGCGCCGCCGCGCTCGGCCCGCAGGTCGAGCGGCTGGCGATGGCCTACCTGCCGCTGACCTTCAGCCGCCGCCACGGCGACCCCAGCCGGCCCTGGAACAAGTTCAGCGTGCGCGTGCGCGATGCCCAGGGCCGCCGGGTGCTGAACCACCAGGGCAACTGGCGCGACATCTTCCAGAACTGGGAGGCGCTGGTGCCCAGCGAACCGGCCTGGGTGGGCTCGATGGTGGCCACCTTCGTCGGCGCGATGACGCCCGACGGCTACAACCCCTACCGCATCGGCCGCGACGGCATCGACTGGGAGGCCATCGAGCCCGACGACCCCTGGAGCTACATCGGCTACTGGGGCGACCACCAGGTGGTCTACCTGCTGCGCCTGCTGGAAGCCGCCCAGGCGCAGGACCCGGCGCTGCTGGACGGGCTCTGGGACCGCGCGCTGTTCCCCTTCGCCGACGTGCCCTACCGCCTGAAGCCGCACGACGAGCAGGTGCGCGCCCCCAAGCAGACCATTCACTTCGACCACGCCGCGCACGAGCGTGCCCATGCGCGCAAGACCGCGCTGGGCAACGACGGCCTGCTGGTCTGCGACGCCGACGGCCTGCCCGTGCTGGCCACGCTGGGCGAGAAGCTGGCCAACATCGTGCTGGCCAAGGCCGGCAGCCTGCTGCCGGGTGGTGGCCTGTGGCTGCACACGCAGCGGCCGGAGTGGAACGACGCCAACAACGCACTGGCGGGCTACGGCCTGTCGGTGGTGACGCTGGCGCACCTGCGCCGCTTCCTGGCCTGGCTGGCCGCGTGGCCCCGAGCCGCGGCCCCCTTCGCCCTGCCCGCGGCCACGCTGCAGGCGCTGCAGGGCCTTCTGGCGCTGGCGCAGGCCACGCCCGACGAGGCTGTCGACGATCCGGTGCAACGGCGCCGCTTCCTGGACGCTGCCGGGTCGCTGCTGGACGCCTGGCGCGCGGCCGCCTACCAAGGTGCCGCCGGCCGTCAACCGGCCACGGCCCCTGAAGGCCTGCTGCCGGCGCTGGCCCAGGCCCTGCTGCCGCTGGTGGACGCCACGCTGCAGCGCTGCCGGCGGCCGGATGGCCTGTTCGACACCTACAACCTGGTGGCGTTCGGCGACGGGACCGCGGAGGTCTCGCGCCTGTACCCCATGCTCGAAGGCCAGGTGGCCGTGTTGTCGGCCGGCCTGCTGACCCCGGCCGAGGCGGCCAGGCTGCTGGACACGCTGTTCGCCAGCCCGATCTACACCGCCGACCGCGACAGCTTCCTGCTCTACCCGGACCGCGACCTGCCCCGCTTCCTGGCGCGCAACCGGCTCGACGACGAGGCCCTGGCGCAGCCGGTGGTGCAGCGCCTGTTGAAGGCCGGCCGCAACGACCTGCTGCAGCAGCAGGCCGACGGCACCGTGCGCTTCGCCCCGGCACTGTCCAGCCGTGGTGACCTCGAGGCCGCCGCCGCGGACCTGGGCCCCGACCTGCCCGCGCTGGTGGCCGTCTACGAACGCGTGCTGGGCCACCACGCCTTCACCGGCCGCTCCGGCACCATGTTCGGCTACGAGGGCCTGGGCTGCATCTACTGGCACATGGTGGCCAAGCTGCTGCTGGCCGTGCAGGAGCAGGTGTTCGCCGCGCTCGACGCCGGCGACCCGGCCCTGCCCGCGCTGTGCCGCCACTACCGCCGCGTGCGCGACGGGCTGGGCTACAAGCGTGGCGCCGCGGCCTTCGGCGCCTTCCCGCTCGACCCCTACAGCCACACGCCTGGTGAAGGCGGCGCCCGCCAGCCCGGCATGACCGGCCAGGTGAAGGAGGAGATCCTCACCCGCTGGGGCGAACTGGGCCTGCGCATGCAGGGCGGCCAGGCCCGCTTCGACCCGGTGCTGCTGGACCCCGCCGAGGTGCCGCTCGACGGCGTGCTGCGCTTCACCTGGCGCCGCATCCCCTGCACCTGGCGGCGCGGCGCGGCCACGCGCCTGCGCGTGCGCACCGACGCCGGCTGGACCGACTGCCCCGACCGCCGCTTCGACCCCACCGGCGTCGTCGAGATCGAAGCCACCGTGGCGATCCCCGACAGACCCTGAACTCATCCACCACCATGACAGCCCAAGCCGTTGCCACGCACAAGATCCCCTTCGGCCAGAAGGTCGCGTTCGGCCTGGGCATGCTGGCCAACCAGATGTTCCCGGCGGCGCTGGGCATCTTCATGGTGGTGCTGGTGCAGAACCTGGGCTTCCCGCCCTGGATGTGGGGCGTGCTGTTCTTCCTGCCCCGCGTGTTCGACTCGGTCACCGACCCCATCATGGGGTTCATCTCCGACAACACGCGCTCCAAGTGGGGGCGGCGCCGGCACTACGTGTTCATCGGCGCCATCATCATGGGCATCTCCTTCGTGGCGATGTGGCAGCTCTACCGCGAGGACGGGGTCACCTACAACTTCATCTACTTCCTCGCCTGGTCGCTGGTCTTCTACCTGGGGCTGACCATCTTCAGCGTGCCCTACGTGGCCATGGGCTACGAGATGAGCGACGACTTCCACGAGCGCACCAGCATCATGGCGGTGGCGCAGTGGATCGGCCAGTGGGCCTGGGTGATCGCGCCCTGGTTCTGGGTGGTGATGTACGACCCGAGCTGGTTCCCCAACGCCGACACGGCCACGCGCACGCTGTCGGTGTGGGTGGGCGTGGTCTGCGCGGCGCTGGCCATGGTGCCGGCGATCTTCCTGAAGAGCCGCCCCACCACCGACGACACCAGCCTGGTGCCGCTGGACATGAAGAGCCTGGGGCGCGGCATGCGCGAGATCCTGGCCGGCTTCAAGGACGCCTTCGGCATCGTGCCGTTCCGCAAGCTCTGCTTCTCCACCTTCCTGATCTTCAACGCCTTCAACACGGTGGCGGCGTTCTCGTTCTTCATCGTCGTCTACCACCTGTTCAACGGCGACGCCGCCGCGGCCGGCATCTGGCCCACGTTGTTCGGCAGCATCGGGGCCCTGGTCACCACGTTCGCGGTGATCCCCACCGTGGCGTGGATGTCCAAGCACATGGGCAAGAAGAACGCCTTCATGCTGTCGCAGGGCATCTCCATCATCGGCTACGTGCTGCTGTGGTTCCTGATGGTGCCGGGCAAGCCGTACATGTTCATGTTCGCGCTGCCGTTCTTCAGCTTCGGCATCGGCGGCCTGTTCACGCTGATGATGTCGATGACGGCCGACGTCTGCGACCTGGACGAGCTGGCCACCGGCAAGCGCCGCGAGGGCATCTTCGGCGCCATCTACTGGTGGATGGTGAAGTTCGGCTTCGCCATCGCCGGCCTGCTCAGCGGCGCCATCATGACGGTGGTTGCCTTCACGCCCGGCGCGGCCACGCAGCCCGATGGGGCGGTGGACGGCCTGCGGCTGTTCTACTCCGGCGTGCCCATCGTCGGCACCCTGCTGGCGATGTGGATCATGCGCAGCTACGACCTCGACGAGGCCCGCGCCACCGAGGTCCACGCCGAACTGGAGCGGCGCAAGCAGCGCGCCGTTGCCGGCGCTGGATCCTCCAGGCCGTCGGCGCCGCGCGTGCCGCTGGCTGCGCGTGGCCTGGACCTGCGCGCCGGCGCCCTGCCCGGCCCGGCCACGTCCGAACAGGCTCACGCGCAGTTCAACGACCTGCTGGCCAACCGCGTCTACGGCCTGTGCTTCAGCCCGTTTGTCGAAGGGCAGGACACCGCCGCCGTGCCGACCGACGCGCAGATCCACCGCCGCATCGGCATCGTGGCGCCGCACACGCGCTGGGTGCGCACCTTCTCCTGCACCGGCGGCCAGGAGCGCATCCCGGCCGTGGCGCGCGAGCAGGGGCTGAAGACCATGGTCGGCGCCTGGATCAGCGCCGACCGCGCACGCAACGAGCGCGAGATCGCCAGCCTGGTGCAACTGGCCCGCGAAGGCCTGGTCAACGTGGCGGTGGTCGGCAACGAGGTGCTGCTGCGCGGTGAGCTCGACGAGGCCGAGCTGATCGGCTACCTGGAGCGGGTGCGCGAGGCCCTGCCCGACGACGTGCCGCTGGGCTGCGTCGACGCCTACTACCAGTTCCTCGAGCGCCCGGCCCTGGTGGCCGCCTGCGACGTGGTCCTGCCCAACTGCTACCCCTTCTGGGAGGGTGCGGAGATCGGCGTCGCCGCGCAGTACCTCAAGCGCATGCACGCCCTGGTGCAGGCCGCCGCCGGCGAGAAGCCGGTGGTCATCGCCGAGACCGGCTGGCCCGGCCGCGGGCAGCCGGTGGACGACGCCGTGCCGTCGCCGGAGAACGCGCTGCACTACTTCGTCACCGTGCAGCAGTGGGCGCGGCGCGAGGGCGTCAAGATGTTCTACTTCGCGTCCTTCGACGAGCCGTGGAAGCTGGCGCAGGAAGGCGACGTCGGGCCCGAGTGGGGGCTGTGGGACAAGGACGAGCAGCTGAAGTACGGGGGCTGAGCCGCAGCGGCACGCCGATCACGACGGTGCCCCGACGCCCGCGCGCGGTAGATTCCCGCGCATGAAGATCCTCGTCACCGGCAGTTCCGGGCACCTGGGCGACGCGCTGGTGCGCACGCTGCGCGCGCAGGGGCATGACGTCGTGGGCCTGGACATCGTGCCGGCAGTGGGCACCGATGTCGTCGGCTCCATCGTGGACCGCGCGCTCGTCGCGCGCTGCATGCAGGGCGTCGACGCCGTGCTGCACACGGCCACGCTGCACAAGCCGCACGTGCACTCGCACGGCCGGCAGGCCTTCGTCGACGTCAACGTCAGCGGCACGCTGAACCTGCTCGAGGCCGCGGCCACCGGCCAGGTGCGCGCCTTCGTCTTCACCAGCACGACCAGCACCTTCGGCGATGCCCTGAGCCCGTCGCCACCAGCGCCGGCGGCCTGGATCACCGAAGACGTGCCGCCGGTGCCGAAGAACATCTACGGCGCGACCAAGGTCGCCGCCGAGGACCTGTGCCGGCTCTTCCACCGCAACCAGGGCCTGCCGGTCGTGGTGCTGCGCACGTCCCGCTTCTTTCCGGAAGGGGACGACGACGAACATCGCCGCCTCGGCTTCGACGCGCTGAACCTGAAGGTGGTCGAACTGCTTCACCGGCGGGTGGACCTGCAGGACGTCGTCGACGCACACCTGCTGGCTGTTCAGCGCGCCGAGCAGATCGGCTTCGACCGCTTCATCATCAGCGCGACATCGCCGTTCGAGCCCACGGACCTGGACCTGCTGCGCGGCCAGGCCTCTGCGGTGCTGCGACGGGTGGCGCCGGGCTTCGAGCCGGTGTTCGCGGCGCGGGGCTGGCACATGCTCGAGGACATCGACCGCGTCTACGTCAATGCGCATGCCCGCCAGGTGCTGGGCTGGCAGCCCAAGTACGACTTCGGCCGCGCGCTGGCCGACCTGGCCCAGGGCCGCGATCCGCGCAGCCCGCTGACGCTCGCCATCGGCCACAAGGGTTACCACCCCGGGCGCACCGACGGCGGCATCTATTCGACCCCGACGGGTTGAACATCGCAGACTCCGAAGCCGAGGCGCCGAGGCCTGCCGACGGCGTCAGCGCGACTTCTGGACGTCCAGCGCGCTGACCGCGCCGGCACGGTGGCCCCAGGCCTGGCGGATGTACGTCAGCACCGCCGCCGTGTCTTCGACCGACAGTTCTGCCGGCGGCATGCCGTACGGCAGCGGATGGTCCCGCGTGGCGGCACCGAAGCCGCCGTGGCGCAGCACGGCCAGGAGGTTGCGCACGCCGGGCTGTGTGACGCCCGGGTTGCCCGCCAGCGGCGGGTAGGCGTCGGGCGCACCGCGGCCGTCGGCGCCGTGGCAGTCGGCGCAATGCCGGGTGTAGACGCGCTCGCCGGCGTTGAAGACCCGCGGGTCGGCCGGCGCCGCCGCAGGCGGGGCGGCGGTGGACGGCAGCGCCAGCAGGTGGTCTGCCAGGGCCTGCAGGTCGGCCGGCGTCCAGTGCTGGGTGCTCGCCTGGACCACTTCGGCCATCGGCCCGCTGGCGGTGCCGAAGGCGTTGCGGCCGGTGCGCAGCAGCGCCACGGTCTCGGCCGCCGGCACCGGGCGGCCCTGCACCGGGTGAAGCGAGGGCGCCGTCCAGTCCTGGCCTGGCAGGTCGCCGCCGAGCAGCGCGCGGCCGGGCGCCGACCAGCGGCCGCGCGGCGCATGGCATTCGCCGCAGTGGCCGAGGCCCCGGGCCAAGTAGGCACCGCGCGCCGGCCCGCTGGTCGGTGCGTCAGCCAACGGCGGCGCCGGCGCGAAGTTCAGCCACTGCCACGCGGTCATGGCCAGCGGCGTGTTGTACGGGAAGCGCAGCGCGTGCGGGCGGTTGGGCTGCACCACCGGGGGCAGGCTGCGCAGCCAGGCGTAGAGCGCGTCGTTGTCGGCACGCGCCACGTGCGTGAACGAGGTGTAGGGAAAGGCCGGCAGCAGGCGGCGGCCATCGGGTCCACGCCCTTCGTGCATGGCGCGGTGGAAATCGTCGGCGCTCCAGCGGCCGATGCCCGTCTGCGGGTCGGGGGTCAGGTTGCCGGCGTAGACCACGCCGTAGGGCGTGGGGATGGCCCGACCGCCGGCCATGGCGGCCCCGCCCGGCGCGGTGTGGCAGCCGGCGCAGTTGCCCAGCCTGGCGAGGTAGGCACCGCGCTCGACGGCGGCAGACACCGCCACCGGTGCGGCCATCGGCGCGACCGTCGGTGCCGGTGGCGTGGCGCTGCCACAGGCCAGCGGCCAGTCGCCGGACAGGCGTTCGGCCGGTGCGGTCCGCGACGGCGCCGGCTGTGCAGCGAGCCAGCGTGCGACGAGCGGCAGGTCGCCGGGCGACAACCGGTGCACCACCTCGGCCATGCAGTCCGGTGTGCGCGCCTGGCGCTGGCCGTTGCGCCATGCGCCCAACTGGGCCAGCAGGTAGTCGGCCGGCAGGCCGAGCAGCCCGGGCACGTGGGGTGCCACGCCGGTGAGCGCGTGGCCATGGCAGTCGACGCAGGCCGGCACGCCGCGCGCGGCGTCGCCCTGGGTGACGAGCGCACGGGCGCGTGCGGCATCGGCCGGGACCAGCGTCGACGCGACCGGTGGCGGGTAAGGCAGCGACTGCCCGCTGAAATGCTGCGCCAGGGCCGCCAGCATCGCGTCGTCCAGGGGCTGCAGCAACGCTGCCATCGTGCGGTGGCGGCGGCGGCCGTCGCGGAACGCCTGCAACTGGGCCAGCAGGTAGCCGGCCGGCTTGCCGGCCAGGCGCGGCACGTAGCCTTCCGGACTGGAACGCCCCTGCGGCCCATGGCACCCCGTGCAGGCCAGCGCGCGCTGCGCCATCGTGTCGGGCACCTCGCGTGCGAGGGCCGCACCGACCGCCTGCCACAGCAGCAGCCCGGCGAGCAGGAGCCGCAGGCCCTTCATGCGCATGGCGGGCACGCCGAACTGCAGGCGATCACCGCGCGGACGACGGCTTCAGGTGCGCGTCGTCGAAGCGCCCGCGCCGATCGAGACGGCTGGCCATCCGTTCGGGGTCCAGGAAGCCGTGGACCACCTGCGGACCTTCCACCCCCACCGGGCTCTCGCCCTCGCCTGTCGTGTGATCGTCGTCCATCGTCCGTGCTGGTCCCGCCCTGCGTGCGCGACCCACCTCCGACCGGTGGGTGGGTCGCCACGCAGGATAACCAACGCGGTCAATCGCCCTGAGGCCGATGGGGGAGCGATGGACGCCCGCGGACCAAGACGGGGTCACCGGCCGAGGCGCGGTTCACAGGGTCGTCGACTCCTCAACCTGGCGCCTGCCACACCCGCACGTGCTCGACCTGCATCTCTACCGGGAAGATCGCGTCGTCCACCGGTCCGCCCAGGTCACCGCCGATGGCGATGTTCAGGATCAGGAACTGCGGCGCATCGAAGGGCCAGGCTGCGCCACCGGGGCCGCTGTTGAGGTAGCGGAAGTGCTCCACGCCGTCCACGCTGAAGACGATGCGCTCCGGGGTCCAGTGCATCTGGTAGTCGTGGAACGCGCTGCACGCCGTGGCCAGCGTGCGACCCGCACCACGGCCGGCGCCACCGCTGCCGGCAGCTGTGTGCACCGTGGAGAACACGTGGTCCGGATTGCGGCCCGTGTGCTCCAGGATGTCCAACTCGCCGTCCTGCGGCCAGCGGCCGCCGCTGCCCAGCGTCCAGATCGCCGGCCAGGTGCCGCGGCCGCAGGGCATGCGCGCCCGCACCTCGAAGAAGCCGTAGGTCCACTCGGCCAGGCCACGGGTGATCAGCCGCGCCGAGGTGTAGCGCTGGCCGCCCCAGTCCGGCGCGGTGCTGAGCGATTCGCGCCTGGCCGTGATGACCAGCCGACCGTCGCGCACCTCGGCGTTCTCCAGCCGGCCTGCCGCGTAGTACTGCAGCTCGTTGTTGTACCAACCGGCCTGGTTGCGCCCGGTGTCGGCCACCCACCGGGCAGCGTCGGGCTGGCCAGGCGTGTCGAACTCGTCGGCCCAGGCCAGCACGTAGTGCGCCGGCGCGGCCACAGGCGGAGGCGGGGACACCGGTGGCGTGACCGGCGGAGGCGCAGGGGATGGCGACGGTGCCGGGCTGCCAGCCGCCGGCCCGGCGTCACCCGCCGACCCGCCGCCGCAGGCCACCAGCAGCGCCACCAGCACCAGCGGCCAGGCCGCGCTGCCGCGCACGGCGCGGCGCGACGCAGACGCTTCAGTCATCCGTCACGGCCGCAGCCGGCCAGTCCTGCATCACCAGCTTGGGCTGCCGGTCCACCGTGAACAGGCCCCAGTGCTTTTCCGGCTCCAGCGGGTCGGACGACCCCTTCCAGGGTTCGTCGAAGGCCTCGAAGACGAAGCACAGCCTCCGCTCGCGATCGGTCCACTCCATCAGGTCGCGCAGGTAGACCGCCTGCAGTTCCTGCGCGGCGTGCTCGGCATGCATGCCGCGGCCGTTGCTGCGCGTGCACCAGCCGGCCTCGGTGATCACGACCGGCTTGCCCGGATGGGCGCGCTCCACGCTCTCGACGTTGTGGCGCGTGTAGTCCAGCGCCTCGTGGATGTGCTTGTACTCCCACACGGGGTAGGTGTGCACGGAGATGAAGTCCAGTTCGGGCACCAGCGGCTTGAGCTTGTCCAGCCAGGGCACGTAGTTCTCGCAGAAGGTCACCGGCTGGCGCACGGCGGCCTTCACGCGGCGCACGTGGTGCAGCATGCGCTCCACCGGCACGATGTGGTCGCTCCAGTCCACGGTGCACTCGTTGCCCACGGCCACGCTGAAGACGATGTCCTCGTAGGCCTTCGCCAGCGCGATCAGGCGCCCCACCTCGACCTCGTTGGCCGCGATGCTGGCCTCCAGTTCCTCCTCGCCATAGACACCGCCCCAGGGGCAGCCGAAGTTGTTCATCTCCGGTCCCAGGTAGGCACCGAGCATGACCTTGAAGTCCATGCGCTCGCGCCGGATCACCTCCAGCACGCGCTCGGCATGCGTGCTGCAGTCGTACAGGCGCAGCAGCGGCCAGTGCGGCTTCAGGATGAGCAGGTCTTCGTGGATCTGCTCCAGGCTGGGGTAGATGCGGCTGTCGGGGCTCTGGCCCTCGCGGTAGCCCGAGTAGCAGATGGCACGGCCGGTGGGGATTTCGATCTTCGGCATCAGGCGAACTTCGGCTTTCCGTCCTTGTCCCACAGGCCCCAGTAGGCGCCCACGTCGCCTTCGGCGCCGACCTTCCAGGCCTCGTCGAAGGCCGCGAAGTAGAAGACCTCCAGGTCCTCGGCCTCGGCCCACTGGATCGTGTCGACGAAGTACGCCATCGCGCCTTCGGTCGACGGCACCGAGCCGTGGAAGGCACTGCCCTGGTCGGGCCAGCCGGTCTCGCTGATCACGATGCGCTTGCCGGGCGCCGCCGCGCGCGTGCGGCGCACCATGCTCTGCATGTAGGCCAGCGCGCCCTCGCGCGGGCAGCCCTCCCAGAACGGGTAGCAGTTGGTCAGCACCACGTCGCAGGCGGCGGTGATGCGCGGGTGCAGCTCGAACAGGTAGTAGGCGTCGACGTAGCCCACCGGCACGCCGGGCAGCGCGTCCTTCACCCGCTGGATGCACGCGAGCAGCTGCTCCTCGCCCATGTCCTCGCGCAGCAGCACCTCGTTGCCCACGGCGACGATGTCGGCGTGGCCGGCACGCGCCACCTCGATCACGCCGGCGATCTCGCGCTCGTTGATCTCGTCGTCGGTGCCGATCCAGGCGCCCACCAGGGTCTTGATGCCCATCTCGTGCGCGATCCGCGGCGTCTGCTCGTGGCCGTCGGTGCACGAGAAGGTGCGGATCCAGCGCGTGTAGGGCTGGATGATCTGCAGGCGCTCGCGGATCTGCGCCTCGCTGACCTGCGAGCCCGGCGACTGGCCTTCCAGGTAGGGGCTGAAGCAGAAGCCGTGCACGCCGCGCTGGAGCACGCCGCGGAAGGCATCGTTCAGCGTCTTGCGCTCGGCATCGGTCCAGACCTCGGGCTTGACGTGCGACCAGGCACCGCCTTGCGCGGCCACCCGCGGCATCGCGCCGGAGCGCACCTGGTCGGCGGCCGGGTATTCGCCACGCTCGGCGTCCTGCTGGGGAATTCGGGGTTTCGACATCGTGTTCTCCAATGGCCTTGCGTGTTCAGTTGCGGCGCTCGTTGACGTGGCCCTTCTGCCAGGGCATCACACCGGGGCCACGGGGCTTGACGGGGCCGTATCCGCCCACCTTGTCGTACACGCGCACGTAGTCCACCACCAGTTCGGCGGGGAAGCGGGTCTGGTCGTTGGGCGCGCCGGGGAAGTTGCCGCCGACGGCGACGTTCATCACCAGGTAGAAGGGCTGGTCGAAGGGTGCCGGCCACGGATGCAGGTCCGCCTCCTTCTTCGCCTCGACGCCCTGGCCCTTGACGAGCTTGCCGCAGCTCCACCAGAAGTCGTAGGTGCAGGTCTGCACGTCGTCGACGTAGAAGCGGATCTCGCCCGGCTCCCATTCCACCGCGTAGGTGTGCCAGTCCGACACCAGGCTGCCCTGGGGCAGCGCGTGCGTGGTGGTGATCAGCGTGCGCCGCGGGAAGGTGGAGCCGAAGTGGATGCTGTTGAGCACCTCCTGCGGCTTCTCGCCGACGATCTCCATCAGGTCGATCTCGCCGCTGGCGGCCCAGCCGCCATAGGTGTCGTCCACCGGCAGCATCCACAGCGCCGGCCACAGGCCCTTGCCCCAGGGCACCTTGGCGCGGAACTCGATGCGGCCGTAGCACTTGGCGAACAGCACCGAGCCGTCGCGCGCCTTGGTCTTCAGCCGCGCCGAGGTGTAGCCGCAGCCGTGCAGCGGCGCCTTGACGGCGCGGATCGACAGGCAGCTGTCGCGCACGACCACGTTCTCCGGCTCGTGCGTGTAGTACTGCAGTTCCTCGTTGCCCCAGCCCGGGACCCAGGCGTGGTTCTTGTAGTCGTAGAAGCCGTTGCCGAGGTCGAAGTCCCACTTGGTCCGGTCGACGGCGTCGCCTTCGAACTCGTCGTGCCAGACCAGGGTCCAGCCAGGGCGGCGGGCGCCGCGGGGGGTGCGGATGCGGGGCATGCTCAGGCCTCCACGGTTTCGCGGCGCGCCGCGGCTGGCGCCTGCACCGCCTGGCGCCGCCGCGCCAGGAAGTCGCGGTACCAGGCGTAGCTGGTCTTGGGCGTGCGCTGCTGGGTGGCGTAGTCCACGTGCACGATGCCGAAGCGCTTGGCGTAGCCCGAGGCCCACTCGAAGTTGTCGAGCAGGCTCCAGACCATGTAGCCCTCCATGCGCACGCCCTGGCGGATGGCCTCGCCCACGGCATCGATGTGGCGGGCGATGTAGTCGGTGCGTGCCGGGTCGTGCACGCGGCCGTCCACCGGCTCGTCGCGGAAGGCGCCACCGTTCTCCGTCACGTACAGCGGCGGCACGGCGTAGTCGTGGTCCAGCTGCACCAGCAGGTCGGTCAGGCCCTCGGGGTAGATCTCCCAGCCCATGTCGGTGCGCTCGCGGCCGCTGCTGGCCACGTCCCACGGCTCGCCGGCGCGCGCCACCAGGCGCGAGTAGTAGTTGATGCCCAGGAAGTCCATGCGCTGGGCGATGGCGTTCAGGTCGCCGGGCTGCACGTTCGGCGCATCGGCACCCAGGTGGGCCAGCACGTCGTCGGGGTAGCGGGCGTGGAACAGCGGGTCCATGTACCAGCGGCGCAGCAGGCCGTCCTCGCGGCGCGCGGCGGCCACGTCGGCGTCGGTGTCGGTGGCCGGGTATACCGGCGAGAGGTTCAGCACGATGCCCAGCCGGGCCGCACAGCCGTCGGCGCGCAGCGCCTGCAGCGCCAGGCCGTGGCTGAGCAGCAGGTGGTGCGACACCTGCGCCGCCACGGCGCGGTCGCGGATGCCGGGGGCGAACACGCCGGTCTCGTGGCCGAGGTGGGCGATGACCCAGGGCTCGTTGTGCGTGGTGATCGACGCCACCCGGTCGCCCAGGCGGCGGTTCATCGCCTGCGCGTACTCGACGAAGCGGTGCACCGTCTCGCGGTTCGCCCAGCCGCCCTGCTGCTGCAGCGCGTCGGGCAGGTCCCAATGGTTCAGCGTCAGGTAGGGCTTCACGCCGCGCGACAGCAGGCCGTCCACCAGGCGCTCGTAGAAGTCCAGGCCGGCGGCGTTCCAGGCGCCCTGCCCCGACGGCTGGACGCGCGGCCAGGACACCGAGAAGCGGTAGGCGTCCACGCCCAGGGCCGCGATCAGGTCCAGGTCCTCGCGCCAGCGCTGCACGTGGTCGCAGGCCACGTCGCCGTTGCTGGCGTCGGCGATGCGGCCCGGCTCGGCGCAGAAGCGGTCCCAGATCGACGGGCCCTTGCCGTCGGCCTGGGCTGCACCCTCGATCTGGAAGGCACTGGTGGCCACGCCCCAGACGAAGTCCGGGCCGAAGAAGCGGTGGCGGTCGGGTGGGATGGTCATGGTCGTGCTCGGGTGGAGGTCACTTGACAGCGCCGGCGGTCAAGCCGGCGATGAGCTGGCGTGACGACAGCGCAAACAGCACCAGCAAGGGAATGGTGGCGATCGCGGAGCCCGCCATCAGCGCGCCCCACTCGGTGTTCATCGTGGTCTGCAGGCTGCGCAGCGCCAGCGGCAGCGTGTAGTTGTCGGCACTGCGCAGCACCACCAGCGGGCCGATGAAGTTGTTCCAGCTGGCAATGAAGGTGATCAGCCCCAGCGTGCCCAGCGCCGGCCGCATCAGCGGCAGCACGATGCGCCAGTAGATGCCCCATTCGCCGCAGCCGTCCATGCGCGCGGCCTCCAGCAGCGACGGCGGCACCGCGCTGACGGCGAACTGCCGCATCAGGAAGATGCCGAAGGCGCTGGCCGCGCCCGGGATGTACAGCGCGCGGTGGGTGTCGATCCAGCCCAGCGCGTCCATGATCAGGAAGGTGGGGATCATGTTCATGAACGACGGCAGCAGCATCGTGCCCAGCACCAGTGCGAACAGCGCCTTCTTGAAGCGGAACTGGAAGCACGCGAAGGCATAGCCGGCCATCGAGCAGAACAGCAGCGTCAGCGCGGTGGACATCAGCGCCACGTACAGGCTCCAGCCCAGGTTGCGCCAGAACGGCAGCCGCTCGGTCAGGATGGCCAGGTTGGCCAGCAGGTCGCTGCCGAACCACAGCGGTGGCGGCAGCGAGAAGATCTCGGCCCGCGAGTGCGTCGCGAAGACGAACATCACGTAGAACGGCGCGAGCATCACCGCCGCACCGAGGCCGACCAGGCCATAGGCGGCCATGCGGGTCATGGGCTGCGTCGCCTTCATGCGCCGTCCTTGCGCGGCCCGAGCAGCCGGTGCGTCAGCCAGGTCAGGCCCACGACGACGACGAACAGCAGCCACGACATCGCGCTGGCGCCGCCGAAGTCGTTGAAGTCGAAGGCCATGCGGTACAGGTAGACCGCCGCCGTCATGCCCGACTGGTCGGGCCCGCCGCGGCCGCCGGTGAGGATGAAGGGCTCCTCGAACAGCTGCAGCCCGCCGACCACGCTGAGCGTGACGCCGAAGAAGATCATCGGCCGCAGACCCGGCAGCGTGATGTACCGGAAGCGCTGCAGCGGGCCGGCGCCGTCCAGGGCCGCAGCCTCGTAGAGGTCGCGCGGGATGGACTGCAGTGCGGCCAGGTAGAGCACCACGTTGAACCCGACGAAGCGCCAGAAGACGATGGACGCGATGGCCGGCTTGACGTTCTCCGGCTGACCCAGCCAGTCCACCGGCCCCAGCCCGACCCATCCCAGCGCCGCGTTGACGAGGCCGAAATCGGTGGAGAACAGCGACGCGAACAGGATGGCGATGGCCACCGTGGAGGTGATGTAGGGCACGAACCAGGCGCCCACCACGCCGTCGCGCCAGCGCCGGATGCCGCCGTCGATGAAGGCCGCCAGCGGGATGGCCACCAGGTGCTGCGGCAGACCCGACATCAGGGCCAGCCACGCGGTGTTCTTCAGTGCCTTCCAGAACCACGGGTCCTGCAGCGCGAAGGCGAAGTTCTCCAGCCCCACCCAGCGCATCGTCTCCAGGCCGCTGGTGGGCTCCCAGGCCTGGAAGGCCAGCCACAGCGAAAAGCCGAGCGGGAACACGCCGAAGACGGCGAAGAGGATCAGGAACGGGCTGATCAGCACGTAGGGCGCCCAGCGCGGCGACAGACGGAAGTTCATCGGTGGGCCCGCCTTTGCAGCAGCCGTTCGGCATCGCCCAGCGCCTCGGCGATGGGCTTGCCACGGTCCATCACGTTGTCGAGTTCGGTGCCCACCACCTCGTCGGCAAAGTTGTTCTGCTTGTGCACCTGCACCGGCGTGATGCGCCGGGCCGCGTCGCGCCACAGGCGGCGCGCCGGCTGGCCACCCAGGAACGGCAGCGGCTCGTCGAAGAACGGGGCTTCGTGCACGTCCAGCAGCGCCGGGAAGGCGTCCTCGGCCTTGAACGCGGCCAGCTGCAGCGTCGGGTCCAGCGTGAGCAGGCGAATCAGTGCCCAGGCCATGGCCTTGCGCGCCGGCTCGGAGCGGCGCGGGATGGCATAGAAGGTGCCGCCATAGCCGACGAAGGTCTGGCCCGGCAGGTGTGCTGCCTCCCATTGCCCGCGTCTGTCGGGCGCCACCCAGTTGGCCATCTGGCCCACCATCCAGGCGCCCGACAATTCGGTGGCCAGCCGCCCACGGCGGAAGGCCTCGGCCCACTCGTTGGACCAGGCGTTGACGCGCGCGTCCAGCCGCTGGCGCCGCACCTCACGCGCCAGTTCGAAGGCGCGCACGAAGCGCGGCGAGTTCACCAGCACGCGCGAGTCGCGGTCGAAGTACAGCCCCTCGCCCGGCCCGATGCCGGTGCGGATCAGGATGTCCTTGAGCGCCTGGGCGTTGGAGATCAGGTAGGCACCCGTGGCCGCCTTGATGCGTGCACCGGCGGCCACGTAGGCCTCCCAGCTGGGTTGCAGGTCGGCGGCCGCCAGCCCGGCCCGTGCGAGCAGGTCGCGCCGCAGCAGCATCGTGCCCGGGCCGATGTCCGTGGGCACGGCCACGAGCTCACCGCGCGGGTTCAGGGCGCTGGACCAGGCATACGGCACGAAACGCGGCTGCAGCGCACCGCCGTCGTAGGGCGGCAGCGACAGGCGGTCCAACCCGCCGCCGGTGGAGAAGCGGCCCAGGTAGCTGGCTTCCAGCGCCATCACGTCGGGCAGGTAGACCGACGTGGACAACGCCGTGGTCATCGCGGTGTGGTGGTCGCCGTACTGGCGGCTGACCACGTTCACCGCCACGTCAGGATGCCGCTGCCGCCAGGCCGGCAGCGCGGCCTTGACGATGGCGTCCACCGCCGGATAGGCGGCCACGGTCAGAGTGATGGAGGTGGCTGCACTTGCGCGGTGCAAAGGCGCCGCCACGGCCGCAGCCATGCCGGCCAGCCATGCGCGACGGCGCCATGCCCCGGTTTCGACCAAGCCCTGCTCCTGCCTCGATTGATGATGAAAGCGCTTTCACACTGTAGTTGACGCCACAGCAGGGTGTCAACGCAGGGTAATCGCGGAGGCGTCGGCCAGGCGCGGCGCGGCGCCTGACGGGCCGGATGACCCGACGCGCGTGGCCGCCCCGGGGGTCAGCGGCGCGTTGCCGCGGTGGTGGACTCGCGCACGACGAGTTCCGGCGGCGGCAACCCGGTGGCGGGCTTGCGGCCGGCCAGCAGGGCCAGCATGCCGGTCGCCGCAGCACGGCCCAGGTCCATCACCGGCTGGTGCACGGTGGTCAGCGGCGGGATGCTGTAGGACGCCGTGGCCAGGTCGTCGAAGCCCACCAGCGACACGTCCTGCGGCACGCGCAGTCCGCG
Source organism: Burkholderiaceae bacterium (assembly GCA_024235855.1). Classification (GTDB taxonomy): domain Bacteria; phylum Pseudomonadota; class Gammaproteobacteria; order Burkholderiales; family Burkholderiaceae_C; genus Rubrivivax. The sequence goes on along the minus strand of JACKLN010000002.1, from coordinate 331,560 downwards.
CCGGTGCAGCGCCAGGGCGGCGCCGAAGGCCATCTGGTCGTTGGCGGCGAACACGGCACTGAAGTGTCGGCCGGCGTCCAGCAGCTGTTCGATGGCTTGGCGGCCTCCTGCCTCCTGGTAGCCGCCCACGGTCATCAGGGCCGGGTCCACCACCACCCCGGCGGCGGCACACGCGGCACGGAATCCCGCCTCGCGTTCACGCGCATCGGGGTGCAGCGGATCGCCGCCAATGAAGGCGATGTCGCGATGCCCCAGCCCCAGCAGATGTTCGGTGGCCATGCGGGCGCCGGTCGCATCGTCGAAGTCCAGCGACAGCAGGCCGGGCGCCTTCAGGCTGCGCCCGGTCACCACCACCGGCAGCTGGCGGGCCAGCGCGCGCAGGGCGGCGTCGCTCAGCCGGCCCGTGAGCACGATCAGACCATCCACCCGGCGGGCACGCAGCACGTCGATGCAACGGGCCTCCTCGTCGGCGTTCCAGTGGCCGCTGACGAACAACGGGCTGTACCCGGCCGCACCCAGCGTGTCCTCGATGCCGCGCAGCGCGGCCCCGTAGAACGGCGAGTCGATGGCCTGCGTGACCACGCCGATGCTCAGGGTGCGCCCACCGGCCAGGCCGCGGGCCACCGGGTTGGGCACGAAACCCAGCGTGCGGATCGCGTCTTCGACGGCCTGCTTCTTGTCGTCGCTGACGACCGCGGTGCCGTTGAGGATGCGCGACACGGTGCTCGGCGACACGCCCGCATGGCGGGCGACCTGTTCGAGGGTGACGGTCCGGGAAGCCATGGGGCTGGGAGTCTACGCCGGTAGGAAGCGCTTTCAACGGCACTTTGGCGCGTCGTTCGACCGGCAACCGGGCCAAAGCGGCTCAGACGTGCGTCGGCGGCAGGGGGTTGGTGCGCTCGACCGGACTTTCCGGCGGCAAGGGCGCCTGGTCCGCCGCGGTGGCCCGCGCCGCTGCAGAAGCCAGCGACGCCGGCAAGGCCTGCGGCACGATGGGCGGCACCATGGTCGGCGGGGGCCTGGGCACCGGCGCTGCCTTCGGCGGTGGTGCCGTCAGCACCGGGGGCCGCGGCGGCGCGTTCGGCACGCGCACGGCCGTCCAGTTGCCCCACCCCACGGGTGGCGTACCGGGCGGCGGCGGCGGGATGGTCTCGATCACGTGGCCACCGGAATCGGCCACCTGAACGTGCTCGCCCGCCGTGTTGGCGGCCAGCGCGTGGCCGAATCGGCGCACGCGTTCGAGGTCGCTGTGCCAGATCTTGCCGACGCGGGTGACGCGGCCGTTGGGCGCGCGCATCACCTCCACCGCGCGGTACAGGTTGCCGCTGATGCGCTGCATCGGCTTGAGTCGCTCGGAAGCCGCTTCCAGCGTTTCCGCGGCCGACGACTGCGTCTTCGGCACAAAGGGATCGTCGTCGTCCATTGGCGGGCTCTTCGACGAGCCCCGGGAAAACTTGAGCGACCGGGTCGCGAACGAGGGCGCATCATCGTCACGACATGCAACCCGAATCGCGAGAAATGCGTCACTACCGCATCTGTCCCGTCTGCGAGGCCTGCTGTGGGCTGGAAATCACCCTCCACGACAACCGGATCACCAGTGTCCGCGGCGCCGAGCACGACGTCTTCAGCCACGGCTACATCTGCCCCAAGGGCGTCGCCGTCAAGGACCTGCACGAGGACCCGGACCGCCTGCGCACGCCGCTGATCCGCCGTGGCGACACCTTCGTCGAAGCCACCTGGGCCGAGGCCTTCGCCGAGATCGCCGCCCGCCTGCCGGCGGTGAAGGCCGCCCACGGCCGCGACGCGGTGGCGCTGAGCATCGGCAACCCGTCGGCGCACAAGATGGGGCTGCTGCTGTACGTGCCGCGGCTGGCCAAGGCGCTGGGCACGAGGAACATCTTCACCGCCTCCACGCTGGACCAGATGCCCAAGCAGCTGTCGGCCGGGCTGATGTTCGGCCACTGGCTGTCCATCCCCGTGCCCGACATCGACCGCACCGACCTGCTGGTGGTGCTGGGCGCCAACCCGATGGCCAGCAACGGCAGCCTGTGGACGGTGCCCGACTTCCGTGGCCGGGCCAAGGCGCTGCGGGCGCGCGGCGGGCGCCTGGTCGTCATCGATCCTCGGCGCACCGAGACGGCCGCCATCGCTGACCAGCACCATTTCATCCGGCCGGGCAGCGACGTGTTCCTGCTGGCCGCGATGGTGCATGCGCTGTTCGGTGACGGGTGGGTGCGGCCGGAGCGGCTGTCGCCGTGGCTGGCCGGTGTGGACGCCGTGCGCGACGCCGTGCAGCCCTTTGCGCCAGAGGCCGTCGCCGCACGTTGCGGCATCCCGGCGCCCACCATCCGTGCCCTGGCGCGCCAGCTGGCCGAGACCGAGCGCGCCTGCCTGTACGGCCGCATCGGCACCTGCACCCAGACCTACGGCAGCGCGGCGTCGTGGCTGGTGGACGTGATCAATGCCCTGACCGGCCACCTCGACACCGAGGGCGGCGCCATGTTCCCCAAGGCCGCGGCCTTCGCGCGCAACACCGAGGGCCGGCCCGGCCAGGGGGCGGGCATCGTCACGGGCCGACATCGCAGCCGTGTCAGCGGCGCCCCCGAGGTCTTCGGCGAACTGCCGATGACGCTGATGGCCGAGGAGATGGAGACCCCCGGCGCCGGCCAGGTGCGCGCGCTGGTCACGCTGGCCAGCAACCCGGTGCTGTCGGCGCCCAACGGCGATCGCATCGCGCGGGCGCTGGCGGGCCTGGACTTCATGGTCAGCGTGGACCTCTACCTGAACGAGACCACGCGCCATGCCCACGTCATTCTGCCCGGCAGCAGCCCGCTGGAGGACGGCCACTGGGACGTGCCCTTCCCGCAGCTGTCGGTGCGCAACCATGCCCGCTACAGCGCGCCGGTGCTGCCGCGGCCGGCTGGGCACCTGCCGGAGTGGCAGATCCTGACGAAGCTCGCCGCCATCGCGCGCGGCGACGGTCCGGACGTCGACCCGGTGGTGCTGGACGACGCGCTGGTCCGCCGCGACGTCGAGAAGCTGGCCGGCGAGCGCGCCGACGCCGTGCTGGCCGCAGTGTCGCGCTGGACCGGGCCGGAGCGCGTGCTGGACCTGTCGCTGCGCGCCGGTCCGTACGGCGACGGCTTCGGCACCCGGCCCGACGGGCTGACGCTGCAGCGCGTGGCCGACGCGCCCGGCGGCATCGACCTCGGCGCGCTGCAGCCGCGGCTGCCGGAGGTGCTGCGCACGCCCAGCGGCCGCGTGGAGCTGGCGCCGGCACCACTGCTGGCCGAACTGGCCAAGGCCCGGGCCGAACTGCACGCACCCGCCCCGCCGCTCGTGGTCATCGGCCGCCGCGAGGTGCGCAGCAACAACAGCTGGATGCACAACCTGCCGCTGCTGGCCAAGGGCCCGGAACGCTGCACGCTCAAGCTGCACCCGCAGGACGCCGCACGGCACGGTGTGGTCCACGGCCAGCGCGTGCGCATCGTCGGCCCGCAGGGCGCGGCCGAAGCCCCGGTGGAACTGGACGACGCGCTGATGCCCGGCGTGTGCAGCCTGCCGCACGGCTGGGGGCACGACCAGCCGGGCACGCGCATGGCGGTGGCCGCCGAACGCCCCGGCGCCAACCTCAATGCGCTGCTCGACGACCGCCTGCGCGACGCACCGTCGGGCAATGCGGTGCTCTCCGGCGTCAGCGTCACGCTGGAACCCGCCGGTTAGCATCGCGGCATGCACATCGTCTGCCTCGACCTCGAAGGGGTGCTCGTCCCCGAGATCTGGATCGCCTTTGCCCAGGAAACCGGCATCGCCGAGTTCCGCCGCACCACGCGGGACGAGCCCGACTACGACAAGCTCATGCGCTACCGGCTCGACCTGCTCAAGCAGCACGGGCTGAAGCTGGCCGACATCCAGAAGGTCATCGCCCGCCTGTCGCCGCTGCCGGGCGCGAAGGACTTCCTGGACACGCTGCGCAGCCGCTACCAGGTCATCATCCTGTCGGACACCTTCTACGAGTTCGCCGACCCGCTGATGGCGCAGCTGGGCCGCCCCACCCTGTTCTGCCACAAGCTGCTGATCGACGAGGCCGGCCACGTGGCCGACTACCGCCTGCGCCAGCCGGATCAGAAGCGCCACGCCGTCAACGCGCTGAAGGGCCTGAACTTCAAGGTCATGGCCGCCGGCGACTCGTACAACGACACCGGCATGCTGTCGGCCGCGGACGCCGGTTTCCTGATCCACGCCCCGGCCAACGTGGTGGCGCAGTTCCCGCAGTTCCCGCTGCACGAGGACTACGCGTCGCTGCTGCGCTCCTTCGACGCCGCGGCGGCGGGCTTCGATGACTGAGCTGCCGGTCGACGCGCTGCTGCTGACGGCCACACGCATCGCCACCTTCCAGGGCGACCGGCCGCTGACCAACGCCAGCGGCTTCTTCTTCGAACGCGACGACGCGCTGTTCCTCGTCACCAGCCGCCACGTCTTCCTGGACGCGGACAACGAACACCACCCCGACCGCATCGAGATCGAGGTCCACAGCCGCCGGGACGACCTGGCCCGTGTGGAGGCGACCTCGCTGCTGCTCTACGAGAACGGCAAGAGCGCCTGGCGCAGCGCGGAGGACGCCGGCGGCGAGATCGACGTGGCCATGCTCGCCATCGACCGCTCGCGGCTGCCGGCCGGCCACCTGCTGCGCGCGTTCCGTCCGGCCGACCTGCAGCGCCCCGACGCGCCGCTGCGCATCGGCCACCCGCTGCTGATCGTCGGCTTCCCGCTGGGCTTCCAGGACACGCTGCACCGGCTGCCGGTGGTGCGCCAGGCGATCGTCGCGTCGGCCTTCGGCCTGCGCTTCCAGGGCCAGGGCCACTTCCTGACCGACGGGCGCACCCACCGCGGCATCAGCGGCGCGGCGGTGGTGGCGCACGCGCCGGAACGCGCCGGCGACCTGCCCTGGCGGTTGGCCGGTGTGCACTCCGCGCGGCTGGACCTGAGCACGCGCGACAAGGTCGAGGACGAATCGCTGGGCCTGAACCTGGCCTGGTACGCCGACGTACTGATGACGCTGAGCGAAAGCCCCGCCCCGGCACCGGACACCGCCGCCTGACCGGCAGGCCCTGGGGGACAATCGCGGCCACCATGCCGCGCCCCCACCTGGAACTGCTCGCCCCCGCCCGGGATGCCGACATCGGCATCGAGGCGGTGAACCACGGCGCCGACGCCGTCTACATCGGCGGCCCCGGCTTCGGCGCGCGCGACAAGGCGGCCAACGACGTGGCCGACATCGGCCGCCTGGCCGCGCACGCCCACCGCTACGGCGCCCACGTCTTCGTCACGCTCAACACCATCCTGCGCGACGACGAACTGGAAGGCGCCCGCCAGCTCGCCTGGCAGCTGTACGACGCCGGTGCCGACGCGCTGATCGTGCAGGACATGGGCCTGCTGGAACTGGACCTGCCGCCGATCCAGCTGCATGCCAGCACGCAGACCGACATCCGCACGCCGGAGAAGGCGCGCTTCCTGCAGGACGTGGGCTTCTCGCAGATGGTGCTGGCGCGCGAGCTGGACCTGCAGCAGATCCGCGCCATCGCCACCGAGGTGCAGGACGCAGTGCTGGAGTTCTTCGTGCACGGCGCACTGTGCGTGGCCTACAGCGGCCAGTGCTTCATCAGCCACGCCGTCACGGGCCGCAGCGCCAACCGCGGCAGCTGCAGCCAGGAATGCCGCCAGCCCTACACCGTGCTCGACGCCCAGGGCCGCGTCGTCGCGCACGACAAGCACGTGCTGAGCCTGAAGGACAACGACCAGAGCGCCAACCTGGCTGCCCTGGTGGACGCGGGCATCCGCAGCTTCAAGATCGAGGGCCGGTACAAGGACATGGCAACGGTGAAGAACGTCACCGCGCACTACCGCCGGCTGCTGGATGCACTGCTCGAAGGCCGGCGCGACGTGCAGCCCGCCTCGTCCGGCCGCTGCACCTTCACCTTCACGCCGCAGCCCGAGCAGGGCTACAACCGCGGCGGCACCGACTACTTCGTCAACGGCCGCAAGGACGAAATCGGCGCTTTCGACAGCCCCAAGCACGCCGGGCTGCCGGTGGGCCACGTGATGAAGATGGACGCCGAGAGCTTCGAGCTGGACACCGGCGACGCGTCCATCCTGCTGCACAACGGCGACGCGCTGACCTGGTGGGACCTGCAGGGCGAGCTGCAGGGCGTGCCGGTGAACACGGCCACGCCGCTGCCCACCGGCGGTGGCACCCGCTGGCGCATCGTGCCCAACCAGCCCCCCGGCGTCGGCACCACGGCGTTGAAGGACCTGCGCCCCGGCACCGCCGTCAACCGCAACCGCGACATGGGCTGGGAGCGCCTGCTGGCCAAGCCATCGGCCGAGCGCCGCATCGCGGTGGACCTGACGCTGGCGCAGGCCATGGTGGACGGGGTCGAGGGCTTCGAACTGTCGCTGAAGGACGCCGACGGCCACCGCGCCAGCGTGCGCGTGGCGCACCCGCACGAACCGGCGCGCGACGCGGCACGCGCCGAGGCGCAGTTGAAGGACGGCCTGGCGAGACTGGGCGGCACCATCTTCACGGCCCGCCGTGTGCGCCTGGCGCTGGCCCAGCCCTGGTTCCTGCCCGCCGGCGTGCTCAACGCGCTGCGCCGCGACGGCATCGCCGCGCTGGAGGCCGCACGCGCCGCCGCGTTCCAGCGCCTGCCGCGCGCCATGCCGGTGGACCCACCTGCGCCCTACCCCGAGGACACGCTGAGCTACCTGGCCAACGTCTACAACGCCAAGGCGGCCGCCTTCTACGCCCGCCACGGCGTGAAGCTGGTGGAAGCGGCCTACGAGAGCCACGAGGCGCTGGGCGAGGTCAGCCTGATGATCACCAAGCACTGCGTGCGCTACAGCCTGAGCCTGTGCCCCAAGCAGGCCAAGGGCGTGACCGGCGTGCAGGGCACGGTGCGCGCCGAGCCGATGACGCTGGTGCACGAGGACCTTCGCTACACGCTGCGCTTCGACTGCAAGCCTTGCGAGATGCACGTGGTGGGGGCCATGCAGCCGCACGTGCTCAAGGCGCTTAACCGGCAGCTGAAGGCCGAACCGGTGACCTTCTACCGGACCCGGCCCACCGCTGCCGCCTGAGCGACACCCGCCCCAGGGTTCCACCGCTCCCGCGGCGGCGGCGGGCTGCGTACGCTCGCGGGCATGGCGAACGACACCTCCACCCCGCTGCTGCTCGACCTCGTCTACGACCACGAGGCCGCCCACCCCGACCGCATCTACCTGACGCAGCCGCTGGCCGGCGGCAGCACGGTGGACTTCACCTGGGGCCAGACGCTGGACCAGGCCCGACGCATGGCCGCGCACCTGCAGGCCCAGGGTTTTGCGCCGGGCGCGCGCATCGCCATCCTGTCGAAGAACTGCGCGCACTTCATCATCGCCGAGCTCGCCGTCTGGATGGCCGGGTACACCACGGTGGCCATCTTCCCCACCGAGAAGGCGGCCACCGTGCGCTACGTGCTCGAGCACAGCGAGGCCAGCCTGCTGTTCGTCGGCAAGCTCGACACCTGGGATGAACAGCGCAGTGGCGTGCCCGCGGGTCTGCCGATGATCGCGCTGCCGCTGGCGCCGGCAACGGCATCCGACCTGCCGCGCTGGGACGACGTCATTGCGCAGGCCACACCGATGCCCGGCCGCCCGATCCGCGCCGCCGACGACCTGGCAATGATCCTCTACACCTCCGGCAGCACCGGCACGCCCAAGGGCGTGATGACGAGCTTCGGCGCCATCACGCGCACCGCCGAAGGCATCGCCGCCGACACGCGCCGCCGCGTGGGCCCGGGCGAGAGCCGCATGCTGTCGTACCTGCCGCTGGCGCACAGCTTCGAGCGCAGCTGGGTGGAGGCAGCGTCGCTGGCCGACGGCGAGACACGCCTCTACTTCGCCGAGAGCCTGGACACCTTCCTGCAGGACCTGCAGCGCGCCCGGCCCACGCTGTTCATCTCCGTACCCCGCCTGTGGCTGAAGTTCCAGCAGGGCGTGTTCGCGAAGATGCCGCCGGCCAAGCTGGACCGGCTGCTGGGCATCCCGATCCTCGGCGGCATCGTGCGCAGGAAGGTGCTCAAGGGCCTGGGGCTGGACGCCGTGAAGCAGGCCGGCAGCGGCTCGGCCCCGCTCCCGGCCGACCTGATCCGCTGGTACCGCAAGCTCGGCCTGCAGCTGTTCGAGGGCTACGGCATGAGCGAGGACAACTCCTACTCGCACAGTTCCAACGAGGACCATGGCGAGCCGGGCTGGGTCGGCGTGCCGATGCCCGGCGTGGAGTGCCGGATTGCCGACGACGGCGAGGTGCTGATTCGGTCGCCGGGCCAGTTCAGCGGCTACTACAAGGACCCGGCGCTGACGGCCGAGAGCTTCACCGAGGACGGCTTCTTCCGCACCGGCGACCTGGGCGAACGCCGCCCGGACGGCATGCTCAAGATCACCGGCCGCAAGAAGGAGCTGTTCAAGACCGCCAAGGGCAAATACGTGGCGCCGGCGCCGATCGAGAACCTGATCAACGTGCACCCGATGGTGGAGATGTCCATGGTCACCGGCAACGGCCAGGTGTCGGCCATCGCCGTCGTGGTGCTGTCGGAAGCGCTGCAGCCCCGGCTGGGCGATGCCGCCGTGCGCACCGAGGTGGAGTCCGAGATGAAGGCCCTGCTGGCGCAGGTCAACGGCCAGCTGTCGGACTACGAGAAGCTGCACACCATCGTCATCGCGCGCGAGGCCTGGTCCATCGACAACGGTCTGCTGACGCCGACGATGAAGCTCAAGCGCGCGCGCATCGAGCAGGCCATCGCCGGCGCCCTGCCCGCCTGGTACGAGCGCAAGGGCGTGCTGTGGCACTGAGCGGCACGGCGCCGGAGACGATGGCACGCCAGGGCCGGGACGACGCCGCGGCGCCGGTGGGCGTGCGCCACGGCGGCGACCACGTCGCCGCCGCGCTGCAGGCCCAGGGCACGACAGTGGTGTTCACGCTGTGCGGCGGCCACATCTCCCCCATCCTGTCGGCGGCCAAGGCGCGCGGCCTGCGCATCGTCGACACGCGCGACGAGGTCACGGCGGTCTTTGCCGCCGACGCTCACGCCCGGCTGACCGGCCGGCCAGGTGTGGCCGCCGTCACCGCCGGGCCGGGCATCACCAACACGCTGACGGCACTGAAGAACGCACAGCTGGCGCAGTCGCCGGTGGTGCTGATCGCCGGCGCTGCGCCCACCGCGCTGCAGGGGCGAGGTGCGCTGCAGGACATCGACCAGCGCCCGCTGGTGGCGCCGCACGTCAAGCGCTTCTTCAAGCTGCGGCGCGTGGCCGAGCTCGGCCCCGCGGTGGCCGAGGCCTTTGCGCTGGCACTCGAGGGCGTGCCCGGTCCGGTGTGCCTGGAATGCCCGGTGGACCTGCTGTACGACGAGGCGAGCATCCGCCAGTGGTACGCCGACGCCGCCGGCAAGGGCACGGGCCTGGCCGACCGCGCGCTGCGCTGGTACCTCAACCGCCACGCCGAGCGCATGTTCGCCGGCGCGGCGCAGGCCCGCACGCCGGCGCTGCGCACGGCGGTACTGCCCACGGCCGGCGACGGCGCCGTGGCCGCGGCAGCCCAGGCCCTGAACCGGGCCGAACGCCCGTTGATGGTCATCGGCAGCCAGGCCGTGGTGAACGCCGCTCGCGCCGACGCGCTGGCCGCCGCCGTGGGCGCGCTGGGCATCCCGGTCTACCTGTCGGGCATGGCGCGCGGCCTGCTGGGCCGCGAGCACCCGCTGCAGCGCCGCCACGCGCGCCGCAACGCATTGCGCGAGGCCGACGCCGTGCTGCTGGCCGGCGTGCCCTGCGACTTCCGGCTGGACTACGGCCGCCATGTGCGCCGCAGCGCCACGCTGATCGCTGCCAACCGCAGCGCCAAGGACGCGCGTCTGAACCGGCGGCCGGACGTGGCCGCCATCGGCGACGCCGGCGCCTTCATCGAAGCGCTGGCCTCGCGTGACGCGCCGCAAGCAGCCTGGCCGTCATGGCTGGAGACCTTGGCCGAGCGCGACCGTGCCCGCGAGGCGGAGATCGACGCCCAGGCGGCCGAACCTGGCGAGTTCGTCAACCCGCTGGCCTTCTTCCGTGCGATGGACCAGGCCGCGGCCGACGACGCGATCTTCGTCGCCGATGGCGGCGACTTCGTCGGCACCGCCAGCTACGTGCTGCACCCGCGCGGGCCGCTGGCCTGGCTGGACCCGGGCGCCTTCGGCACGCTGGGCGTCGGCGCCGGCTTTGCCATCGGCGCGGCCACCGCACGCCCGGGGCGCGAGCTGTGGATCGTCTTCGGCGACGGCGCCTGCGGCTGGAGCCTCAGCGAGATCGACAGCTGCGTGCGCCAGGGCTTCGCGCCCATCATGGTGGTGGGCAACGACGCCGGCTGGACGCAGATCGCACGCGAGCAGGTCAAGATGCTGCACGACGACGTGGCCACGGTGCTGGCGCGCACCGACTACCACCGCGTGGCCGAAGGCTTCGGTGCCGCCGGCCTGTGCGTGAAGACCGACGCCGAGGTGCCGGCCGCGCTGGCCCGGGCGCGCGAGATCGCGCGCAGCGGGCGACCGGTGCTGGTCAATGTCTGGCTCGAGAAGACGGCGTTCCGCGAGGGCTCGCTGTCCATGTGACCGCGCTGCCGGACCCTTGCAGCCAGGTCCTCAGCTGGCCGGTGCCTTGCAGTGCTGCGCGATGTACTGCGCGTGCGTCGGCAGGCGCTCGACCACCCGGTGCATCACGGTCCTCACGTTGTCCAGCATCCGCCAGGTGGGCTCGTCGGCGGTGTTGTCCGCCAGCGGGTGGTAGCCCCGCGGGCGGATGCCCTGGCCGAACATCACCTGCACCCAGCTGGTCTCGTTGAAGAGTTCGTCGTTCTGGCGGAAGAAGCGGCCGTTGGCACGGAACAGGTCGATCTTGCGCCGCAGCGTGTCGGGCACATCCATCGTGCGGCAGTACTCCCAGAACGGCGTGTCGCGTCGCTGGGTGGCGTGGTAGTGCAGCACGATGAAGTCGCGCACCTGCTCGAACTCGGTCTGCGACTGCTGGTTGTACTCGTCGATGTCGGCCTGCAGGAAGCCCTGGCTGGGGAACAGCTCGACCAGCCGCACGATGCCCTGCTGGATCAGGTGGATGGACGTCGACTCCAGCGGCTCGATGAAGCCGCTGGCCAGGCCGATGGCCACCACGTTCTTGTGCCAGAACTTCTTGCGCTTGCCGGTGGTGAAGCGGATCAGCCGCGGCTCGGCCAGCGCGGGGCCGTCCAGGTTGCCCAGCAGGATCGCCGTGGCCTCGTCCTGGCTCATGAAGCGGCTGCAGTAGACATGCCCGTTGCCGATGCGGTGCTGCAGCGGGATGCGCCACTGCCAGCCCGCGCCGTGGGCCGTGGCGCGCGTGTACGGCAGCAAGGGTTCCACCGACGCGCAGGGCACGGCCAGTGCACTGTCGCAGGGCAGCCAGTGGCTCCAGTCGTCGTAGCCGGTGTGCAGGGTCTGCTCGATCAGCAGGCCGCGGAAGCCTGAACAGTCGATGAACAGGTCGGCGGCGTGCACGTCGCCGTTGGCCATCGTCACCGAGGTGACGAAACCCGTCTCCGGGTGGACCTGCACACTGTCGATCCGGCCCTCGGTGCGCGTGACGCCGCGCTGTTCGCAGTAGTCGCGCAGGTAGCGCGCGTACAGGCCGGCATCGAAGTGGAAGGCATGGCGGATGTCCGCCAGCGGCGAGTTGGGATTCGCCGGGTCGGCCCGTGAGAACCGGTTCGTCTCGCAGGCCAGCAGGTTGATCGAGTAGTCGTCCAGCCGATCCACCCGGCCGGCCTGGAAGGCCTTGAGCCAGTAATGGTGGAAGTCCACCAAGCCGGTCTTGCGCCCCATGCTGCCGAAGCCGTGGATGTAGGCGTCGCCCTGGGCGCCCCAGTTCCTGAACTGGATGCCGAGCTTGAACGTGGCCTGCGTCCGGCGCATGAATTCGTTCTCGTCGATGCCGATCAGGTCGTTGAAGCGGATGATCGACGGAATCGTCGCCTCGCCCACGCCGACGGTGGCGATCTCGTCGGACTCGATCAGCTGGACTTCGTACTGCCGGCCCAGCGAATGCATCAGCACTGCGGCCGACATCCAGCCCGCGGTGCCACCGCCCACGATCAGGACCTTCTTCAAACGGGTGTCGCCCATCGGATCGCCTCGTCCTCGCCAACCGGCATGCTACCCAAGACAAGGCGCCACAGCGCCGGGACTTGCCCTGCTGGCAGGCGCTTTCATGCGGCCTCCAACGCTCGGAGCCGTCGCGCGGGCGCGCAAGCCGCCGGCCACGGCATCGCTGTTGGTGGTTCCACTAGGACACAAGCCCGGGCCTCGCCTGTAGATTACTGAAAGCGCTTTCATCCTCAGCCCGCTGCAGCCCGCGTGCACGGCGAGTGATGACGCCTGCCGTGCGCCGATGCCCCGTCGCGTGCTCGGCATCGACACGAATCATCCTGGAGACGCCGTGAGCCAAGCCCCCCACCTGCACCGTCGCCCACCGGTCACCCGCCCGGCTTTCCGCGTCACCCGCCTGGCGGCCGCGTGCGCCATGGCCGCGGCGGGCGCCAGTGGCGCCCTGGCCCAGCAAGCGCCTGCCCCCGCGCCGGCGGCCAGTGGCGCGGCGGCGGCCGAACCCCAACGCGTCATCGTCAAGGGCATCCGCTCCGCGCTGGAATCCTCGCTCGACCTGAAACGCGACAACCAGGGCATCGTCGACGGCATCTCCGCCGAGGACATCGGCAAGTTTCCGGACACCAACCTGGCCGAGTCGCTGCAGCGCATCAGCGGCGTGTCGATCGACCGCTCCATCGGCGAAGGCTCGCGCGTCACGGTGCGTGGCGTGGGGCCGGACTTCAACCTCGTGCTGCTCAACGGCCGCCAGATGCCGGCCTCGAGCATCGCCGACACGACGGCGCCCACCTCGCGCGCCTTCGATTTCGGCAACCTCGCGTCGGAGGCCATCGCCGGCATCGAGGTCTACAAGACCAGCCGCGCCGCGTCGCCCACCGGCGGCATCGGCGCCACCATCAACATCAAGACGGCGCGCCCGCTGGAGAACCCGGGGCTGCATGGCAGTCTGGGCGTCAAGGCCGTGCACGACGTCTCCAACGGCCGCCTGCCCAGCACCATGCAGGGCGCCGACGTCACGCCCGAGGTCTCGGGCATCTACAGCAACACCTTCGCCGACGGCAAGTTCGGCGTGGCCATCAGCGCCAGCTACCAGGAGCGGGACCTCGGCTACAACCAGGCCGCCGTGGGCGGTGGCTGGTACGCCTTCCAGGGCAACCAGGGGCCGCTGGCCAACCCCAACCTGAACCTGGCGGACGTGACCAACAAGCCGGGCGCGGACGACATCTATTCGATCCCGCAGAACCTGATCTACAGCCTCAACAGCGTGCAGCGACAGCGCACCAACGGGCAGCTGACCCTGCAGTACGCGCCGGTGAAGAACCTGACGGCGACGCTGGACTACACCTACTCCGAACTGCAGCTGCAGACGCGGCGCAACGAGCTGTCCGCCTGGTTCGACCAGGCGCCGCAGTCCTCCAGCGCCTGGACCAACGGCCCGGTGTCCAGCCCGATCTTCTACTCCGAGACCCGCGGTCCCGGCACCTCGCCGCTGCGCCGCGGCCTGGGCGACCTGGCCATGGCCGGGTCCGACTTCGCCACGCGCAACGAGAACAAGTCCACCGGCCTGAACGTGGCGTGGAAGGCCTCCGACCGCCTGCGCCTGGAGTTCGACGCCCATTCGTCGACCGCCGAATCTGGCGCCGACAGCCCCTTCGGCTCCAACAACACCATCGGCACCGCCAGCTTCAACCGGGCGACGACCTCGGTCGACTTCCGGCGTGACTTCCCGGTGCTGAGCATCTACGACACGGCCATCGACCCGGCCCTGATGAAGGTGACCGGTTCGTCGTTCCGCAACAGCTACATGAAGTCCGGCGTGGACCAGGCCCAGGTGAAGGGGCAGTTCAAGCTGGAGGACGAGTCCAAGCTGGACTTCGGCGTCGGCCTGACCACGGTGAAGAACCGCAGCGCCTTCTCCAACGTGCAGCAGGACGACTGGGGCGGCAACCAGAGCAGCGTCGACGACATTCCCGACAGCGTCTGGCAGGCCCAGCAGATCCGGCCGTACTTCTCGCAGATCAAGGGCAGTGGCGACCCCGCGCTGTTCAACCAGTTCTTCACCTGGGACTTCAAGACCGTGCGCGACCTCGCGGCCGCGGCCCGGGGCGACGAGGCCCTGTTCCTGCCCAACCCGCGCTTCGACGTCACCGACAGCCGGGTCAAGGAGACCTCGACGAGTGCCTTCGTGCAGTACGTCAAGGACTGGGACACCCGCTTCCCCCTGCGCAGCGCCATCGGCCTGCGCTACGAGAAGACCGACATCACATCCACCGCGCAGGTGCCGGAGGCCACCGGCATCGTCTGGACAGGCGTCAACGAGTTCTCGGTCGTGTTCTCGCCGACACCGGGCTTCACGACGCTCAAGGGCAGCTACAACCACTTCCTGCCGAGCATCGACTTCGACATGGACGTCACCGACGACGTCAAGGTCCGGGCCAGCTACGGCGAGACCATCGGCCGGCCCGGCTGGGGTGCCATCCAGGGCGGCCAGACGCTGGACGCGCTGGCCCGTGCAGACGGCGGCACGGGGCGCCAGGGCAACCCGTCACTGCAGCCGCTGAAGTCGAAGAACTTCGACCTGTCCCTGGAGTGGTACTACGCCAAGGGCAGCTACGCGGCGGTGAGCTACTTCAGGAAGAGCATCACCAACTTCATCACCGACACGACGATCACGGCCACGCCCTTCAACCTGCCGACGCCGGTGGACGGGGCACTGTGGAACGAGGCCGTGGCCTCGGGCTGCGAGGCGTCCGATCGCGACTGCATCCGGACCTACATCTTTGCCAACTACGACGGCCAGTTCGGCGTCGACGCCGCCGCCGGCACCATCGCCGGCCAGCCCGGCGATCCGATCGCGGGTTTCCAGATCCGGTCCCAGGTCAACAGCAGCCGGTCCGCGTCGCTGTACGGGCTGGAGTTCAACGTCCAGCACATGTTCGGCAAGTCCGGCTTCGGCGCGTCGGCCAACTACACGGTGGTGCGGTCCGACCTCGAGTACAACAACGCGTCGCTGGGCGAGCAGCTGCCGCTGGTGGGCCTGAGCGATTCGGCCAACCTGGTGGTGTTCTACGAGAACGACCGCTGGCAGATCCGCGCCGCCTACAACTGGCGCGACAAGTTCCTCAATGCCCTGCAAGACAGCGCCCGCTTCAACCCCGTGTACACCGAGGCCTATGGCCAGCTGGACATCAACGCCTCGTACCAGTGGAACGATCGCCTGACGCTGCATGCCGAAGTGATCAACGCGCTGGACGGCACCCAGCGACTGCACGGCCGCAGCAAGAGCCAGGTCCTGTACGTCACGCAGACCGGTCCGCGCTACATGATCGGCGCCAACTACAAGTTCTGACCCGCGCCGCGACCTGATCGCACCCGGGTCCGCCCGGGCTGCCGTCGGCACGAAAGCCGCTGATCATCAGCGGCTGTTTCGTTTCGCGATGCCAGCGGCCGAGCCCCTGCACAGTCCGTGAACTCATCCGTCCAGCAAGTCGTCGTCGTCGGTGGCGGGTCCGCCGGCTGGCTGACGGCCTGCCTGCTGGCGGCAGAGCACGGCCACGGTGCCTCCGGCAGGCTGCAGGTGACGCTGCTGGAATCGCCCGACGTGGGCCCCATCGGCGTGGGCGAAGGCACCTGGCCCACGATGCGCGACACGCTGCGCCGCATCGGCGTCAGCGAGACGACGCTGGTGCGCGAGTGCGACGCCTCGTTCAAGCAGGGGTCGCGGTTCAACGGCTGGGTCGATGGCGGGCCCACGGACGTCTACCACCACCCCTTCGTGCTGCCGCAGGGCCACACCGAGGCCAACCTGGTGGCCGCGTGGCTCGAGCGCCATGCCCACGTGCCGTTTGCCGACCTGGTGAGCTTCCAGCCCCACCTGTGCGCGCAGGGCAAGGCGCCCAAGCAGGTGACCACACCGGAGTTCGCGGCGGTGGCCAACTACGGCTACCACTTCGACGCCGGCAAGTTCGGCCAGATGCTGCAGCGCCACGGGGTCGAACGGCTGGGCGTGCGGCATGTGCTCGACCATGTCGATGCGGTGCTGTCGCACGACAACGGCGACATCGCCGCGCTGCAGACGCGCGCCCACGGCGCTGTCGCCGGCGACCTGTTCGTCGACTGCACGGGCATGGCCGCGCTGCTGCTGGGCCGGCACTACGGCGTGCCCCTGGTGCGCCAGCACGAGGTGCTGTTCAACGACCGCGCCCTCGCCGTGCAGGTGCCCTACGTGCGTGACGACGCGCCGATCGCGTCGCAGACCCTCGCCACGGCGCAGGCCAACGGCTGGATCTGGGACATCGGCCTGCCCACGCGCCGGGGCGTCGGCCACGTCTATTCCAGCGCCCACACCACGGACGACGCCGTCGAGCAGGCGCTGCGCAACTACATCACGGCCACCGGCGGGCCGGCCGACATCGCCACGCCACGCCAGCTGCAGTTCCAGCCGGGCTACCGGCGGGAGTTCTGGCACCGCAACTGCGTGGCGGTGGGGCTGTCGGCCGGGTTCGTGGAGCCACTGGAGGCGTCGGCCCTGGCGCTGGCGGAACTCTCGGCCGCGATGATCAGCGCCGACCTGCCCGCCACGCGCGAGACCATGACCATCGTCGCCCGCCGCTTCAACGACAGCTTCCGCTACCGCTGGGAACGCGTGATCGACTTCCTGAAGCTGCACTACGCGCTGACCCGTCGACGCGACACGGCCTACTGGCGGGACCATGCCGACCCCGCCTCGATGCCCGCGCAGCTGCGGGACCTGCTGGCGCTGTGGCAGCACCGTCCGCCGTCGCGCCACGACTTCCCCCGCGCCGAGGAACTCTTTCCGTCGGCCAGCTACCAGTACGTTCTCTACGGCATGGGCTTCAGGCCGGCGCCGGGCGCCTGCGCCCGCGCCACCGACGACGCCAACCGCGCCGACGGATTCTTCCGCGAGGCGGCCGCACTGACACGTCGCATGCTGCCGGCCCTGCCGTCCAACCGCGAACTCATCGCCCATGTCCGCCAGCACGGGCTGTCCCGCATCTGAACCCGCGGCACGACCGCACCCGACACATGCCCCGCACCGTCCTGCTGAACAACGTCGACCACCACGACCTGCGCGTCGTCACGCGGCGCGGCGCCGAGTACGGCGACGGCGTGATGGCCGTCACCACCTTTCCAGCCGAATTCCGGCAACTGCAGGCGCACCATCCCATCGTCTTCCGCAAGACCCCCGACGGCACCGGATTCGAGCCGGTGGCGCTGCTGGGCCTGCAGGACGGGCAGAACCTGTTCCTGCGGCCTGATGGCCGCTGGGACGCCCCGGTGATGCCGCTGGCGCTGGAGCGGCTGCCGTTCTACATCGGCCGCGACGGCGACGAACTGGTGGTGCACGTCGACCTCGACAGCCCGCGGCTGAGCACCACCGAGGGCGAGCCGCTGTTCCTTCCCCAGGGCGGCAGCACCGACTTCCTGCAACGCATGAACTCGGTGCTGCTGGCCATCCACCACGGTCTGCAGTCCACGCCGGCGTTCGTGGCCGCCCTGCTGGCGCACGACCTGCTGGAGCCGTTCACCTTCGAGGCCACGCTGGCCGATGGCCGGCGATGTGCATTGAACGGTCACTACACGGTGCACGAGGACCGCCTGGCCACGCTCGACGGTGCCACGCTGGCGGCGCTCAGTCGTGCCGGGCACCTGCAGGCCGCCTACATGGCGGTCGCGTCGATGTCGCAGCTGCAGGCACTCGTCGCCCGGCTGGAGACGGCAGATGCCGGCCAGTCCTGAGGCCCTGGCCGAACGCACGGACGTGCGGGCGGACGCCATCCCGCCCGACCTGCTCGCGTCCACCGAACCCCACGTCCTGCGCGGGCTGGTGGCGCACTGGCCGGCCGTGCAGGCGGGCCATGGTGGCCCAGTGGCCAGCATCGACCACCTGCGCCGCCACTACCGCGACGCCACCGTGGGGGCATGGTTCGGGCCGCCGGGCATCGAAGGCCGGTTCTTCTACGACGACGCCCTCACCGGCTTCAACTTCAGCGCCCAGCGCGTGCGGCTCGATGGCGTGCTCGACGCACTGGCGCGCCACCGCGACGATGTCCGGCCCCCGGCGATCTACGTCGGCTCCACCACCGTCGACACCTGCCTGCCGGGCTTCCGCGAAGAAAACGACGTGCCGTTGCCCGACCATGCGCCTCTGGCCAGCGTCTGGATCGGCAACCGCACGCGTGTGGCCGCCCATCAGGACCTGCCGGACAACCTGGCCTGCGTGGTGGCCGGGCGACGCCGCTTCACGCTTTTTCCGCCGGACGAGGTGGCCAACCTGTACGTCGGGCCGCTGGACCTGACGCCCGCCGGCCAGCCGATCAGCCTGGTCGATGTCGCGAAGCCGGACCTGGCGCGCTTCCCACGGTTCGCCGATGCGATGGCCCGCGCCCGCATGGTCGAACTCCAGGCCGGCGACGCCATCTTCATCCCCAGCATGTGGTGGCACCACGTCGAGGCGCTCGACAGCGTCAACGTGCTGGTCAACTACTGGTGGCGCCAGTCGCCGGCGCACATGGACTCGCCGGTGCATGCGCTGCAGATGGCGATGGCCAGCGTGCGCGACCTGCCGCCCGCCCAGCGGCAGGCCTGGCGGCAGCTCTTCGAGCACTACGTGTTCGACGCCGACGAGCGCACGGCCGCACACATCCCCCCCGCGGCTCGAGGCAGCCTGGCCCCGTTGACGCCCGATGCGGCCCGGCAACTGCGCGCACGCCTGCTGCGGAGCCTGAACCGATGAGCGACGATCGATCCACTCCACTCGCTGCAGCCGACGCAGGCCCGCGCGCGCCGGTGCGGCGCATCGTGATCGCCGGCGGCGGCACGGCCGGCTGGATGACCGCCGCCGCGCTGTCGAAGACGCTCGGCCGGCGGCTGGACATCCGGCTGGTCGAATCCGACGAGATCGGCACCGTGGGCGTGGGCGAGGCCACGATCCCGTCGCTGCAGGTCTTCCACCGGCTCATCGGCGTGGATGAGCGCGACTTCATGGCCGCCACGCAGGCCACGTTCAAGCTCGGCATCCGCTTCGAAGGCTGGCGCGACGTGGGCAAGGCCTACTTCCACGGCTTCGGCCTGACCGGCAAGGACCACTGGACCGCCGGCTTCCAGCACTTCTGGCTCAAGGGCCGGCAGCGGCAACTGGCGGCCGACTATGGCGCCTACTGCCTGGAGGCGCAGGCCGCGCGCCTGGGCCGCTTCGCCCACCTGCCCGACGACGGGCTGCATTACGCCTACCACCTCGACGCCACGCGCTATGCCGCGTTCCTGCGCCGGTTCAGCGAAGCGCTGGGCGTACAGCGCATCGAGGGCCGCATCGTGGAGGTGCGGCGCTGCGAAGGCACCGGCGACATCCGGTCTCTGCGCCTGGATGGTGGCGCGGAGGTCGAGGGCGACCTCTTCGTCGACTGCACCGGCTTCCGTGCCCTGTTGATCGGCGATGCGCTGGGCGTGGGCTACGAGGACTGGTCGCACTGGCTCTTCAACGACAGCGCGGTGGCGGTGCAGACCGCCGCCGTGGACGCCGCCGTGCCCTACACGCGGTCGATCGCCCACGGTGCGGGCTGGCAGTGGCGCATCCCGTTGCAGCATCGGGTGGGCAACGGCCTGGTCTACAGCCGGCGCTTCATCGACGACGACCAGGCGCGCCAGACGCTGCAGGCGCAGCTGCGGGGCGAAACACTGACGGCGCCGCGGGTGATTCGCTTCCAGCCCGGACAGCGCCACGAGGCCTGGCGGGCCAACTGCGTGGCCATCGGCCTGGCCGGCGGCTTCCTGGAGCCGCTGGAATCCACCAGCATCTACCTGATCCAGCGCGCCATCATCCGGCTGCTGCAGATGTTCCCCGCAGGTGGCATCCAGGCACCCGACGTCACCGAGTTCAACCGCCAGATGCGCGCCGACTTCGAGCACGTGCGCGACTTCATCGTCCTGCACTTCAAGGTCACGGAGCGACGCGACTCGCCCTATTGGCAGGCCTGCGCCGACCTGCGCGTGCCACCGTCGCTGCAGCACCGCATCGACCTGTTCCAGCAGAGCGCCCGCATCTTCCGCGGCGACAGCGAGCTGTTCTCCGAGAACTCCTGGGCCCAGGTGATGCTCGGGCAAGGCCTGGTTCCGACCCGACATCACCCCGTGGCCGAGCTGATGGGCGATGCGGAGCTGGGGCGGTTCCTCGGCGGACTGCAGTCGGCGGCCGACCAGGCGGCTCGGCAGCTGCCGCCGCACGACGACTACGTGCGCCGTTACTGCGGTGCACCGGCCGCGTCGGCCTGAACGGGCCGTCGCCGCGCCGAAACCCCGGGAAATCCATTGGACCTTCCCTATTGCGAGTTGGCAGGGCCTCCCCTATGCTTCTTTGAAACCGCTTTCACAGTGACTGGAAACCGCTTTCCACCGTCCCGGCCGTGCCGCGGACGCCGGGGCGTCGTCTCCTCACGCAACGCCCGGCCTGCTCCCCTGCCAGGAAATCCGTCATGACCCTGCCCTCGAAACACTTCGCCCTCTCCGCCTGCGCACTCGCGGTGTCCGCCCTGCTGGCGGCCTGTGGCGGCGGCGCGTCTGCACCGCCGCAGAACGACACTGCCGGGCCGACCCTGGTCATCGACGACAACGTGCCGGGCGACGTGGCCCGAGGTGCGGTGACCTTCACCTTCAGCTTCAGCGAGTCGGTCGGCACCAGCTTCACCGTCGAGGACGTCACCGTCTCCGGCGGCATGCGCGGCACGCTGATCAAGGTCAACGACCAGAAGTACCTGCTCGAGGTCACGCCGGAGCCGGACAGCGCCGGCACGATGAGCGTGGCCGTGGCGGCGGGCAGCTATGCGGACCTGAACGACAACCCGGGCACCACGTCCGGCACGCACGCGCAGGACTTCAACACCGTGCGCACCACGCCGCCGGTCAGCGGCGACGTGCTGCTGGCGTCGTTCGACGAGGCCACGCCGCTGGCATTCGAAGGCTTCAATGGTGCCGAGACCTCGGCCATCGCCGCAGCGCCGGCCGGCGGCAGCGGCCAGGCCGGCAAGATCATCCGCCTGGGCGGCGAGGTCTGGGCCGGGGCCAAGGTCAACGTCGACGTGATCCCGCTGACGGCCGACAACCGCACGATCTCTGCGCGTGTGTACTCGCCGCTGGCCGGCGTGCCCATCGTGCTCAAGCTCGAGAACGTGGCCGACGCCGGCATCACCACTGGTGATCTGCAGGCCAACGAGACCGTCGTCGAGGGCTGGCAGACGCTGACCTGGACCGTGCCCGCCAACAAGGTCGGCCCCGAGTACAGCTGGGTCGTGATGCTGCCCAACCTGGGCACGCTGGCCTCCGTCGACCCCGGCGAGACCTACTACTTCGACGACATCAAGCTGCTCGTGCCCGCGGCCACGCCTGGCACGGTGCTGGCGTCGTTCGACGAAACCACGGCGCTGGTGTTCGAGGGCTTCAACGGCGCCGAGACCTCGGCCATCGCGGCCGGCCCCGACGGCGGCAACGGCCAGGCCGGCAAGATCATCCGCCTGGGTGGCGAGGTCTGGGCCGGCGCCAAGGTCAACGTGGACGTGATCCCGCTGACGGCCGACGTCCGCAAGATCACGGCGCGTGTGTACTCGCCGCTGGCCGGCGTGCCCATCGTGCTGAAGCTCGAGAACGTCTCGGATGCTGGCATCAGCACCGGCGACATCCAGGCCAACGAGACCGTGGTCGAGGGCTGGCAGACGCTGAGCTGGAACGTGCCCGCCAACAAGGTCGGGCCCGACTACAGCTGGGTGGTGATGCTGCCGAACCTGGGCACGCTGGCGTCCACCGATCCGGGCGAAACCTACTACTTCGACGACATCACGCTGGTGCCCGGGCCCTGAGGCCATCGCCTCGGCTCGCCACCGGCAAGGCCGCCTCGCCCTCAGGCGCTGGCGGAGCCCTGTGCCGGCGCCACGCCACGCACCGGCGGCGCCAGATGGGCATGGGCCGCCAGCCAGGCGTCGGCCGGGGCGCCATTGCCCTCGTCCGGGTGGAAATCCGCCGAGAAGTAGCGCTTCCACGGCCGCCAGGTCGCACGCAGCAGGCCGCCACGACCCAGCAGCAGCCGCCACGCGCCGAACCAGGTGGCCGGCCGCCACCAGTGGCCATCGCGCCACAGGTTGGCCAGCGTCTGCCGCATCATGTCGGCGGCGAAGTGCAGCGTGATGACGACGTACAGCCGCCGCCGCCAGCGCAGGTTGCCGCCCAGCGCGTGGTAGAGGTCGAAGGCCGTGGCGCGGTGTTCCGATTCCTCGCTGGCGTGCCACAGCCAGAGGTCGCGCAGGCGCGGTTCGGCGCCGGCCAATGCCGTCGGGCTGGTCAGCAGCCATTCGGCCAGGATCGCGGTGAAGTGCTCCGTGGCCGCGGTCACGCCCAGCCACACGCGCGGATCCTGCCCCTCGAGCTGCGTGGCCCGGCGGTGCAGGATTCGGCCTTCCCAGGTGTTGACGTAACCCTGGGGGACCAGCTGCGCATTGAACCGCTGGTGGATCCGCCGGTGCGTGGCCTCCTGGCCGATGAAGGCCTGCACCTCGGCGGCGAAGCGCTCGCGCGCCGGCCCATCGAGCTTCGCCGCCCCCTGCTTCACCGCATCGATGAACAGTTGCTCGCCGGCCGGGAAGCTGAACGACAGCGCGTTGAACCAGGCGCTGCGGAAGGCGTCGCCGCCGGCCCAGTGGCGCGGCCACGGGGTGTCCAGGTCGACCTGCAGGCGCCGCACCGTGTAAGTCATGCCGTCATTGTGCGACACAGGCGCTCCGCTAGGATGGGCCGATGACCGAGACGCTGGATCCGTTGGCGCTGCTGCAGCGCTACCGTGCCGTGCGCGCCGAGACGCTGCGCCGCACCGCGATGTTGTCGCCGGAGGATTGCCAGGTGCAGTCCGTGCCCGACACCAGCCCGGCCAAGTGGCATCTGGCGCACACGACGTGGTTCTTCGAGACCTTCGTGCTCGAGCGGTTCGAGCCGGACTTCCGGCCCGTGGACCCGGCCTTCCGCACGCTCTACAACAGCTACTACCAGGCCGTGGGGCCGCAGCACCCGCGGCCGCAGCGCGGCCTGGTGACGCGGCCCGACCTGACCACGGTACAGGCCTACCGGCGCGCGGTGGACGAACGGATGCTGGCGCTGGCGCAGCGGCTGGCCGATCCGTCGGCAGCTGCCCTGCTGACGCTGGGCCTGCACCACGAGCAGCAGCACCAGGAACTGATCGTCACCGACGCCAAGCACCTGCTGTGGCACAACCCGCTGGGCGCGGCCTACGCGTCGGGCGAACCGCCCCTCGTGCCGGCCGCGTCGCCCGCGGTGTGGTGCGGGTTCGACGGCGGGCTCGTCGAGATCGGCCACGATCCGACCCAGGACGGCAACTTCCATTTCGACAACGAAGGCCCGCGCCATCGCGTGTTCGTCGAACCCTTCGAGCTTCGCGACCGCCTAGTCAGCCAGGGCGAGGTGGCCGATTTCATCGCCGACGGTGGGTACCGGCGTGCGGCGCTGTGGACCTCGCTGGGTTGGGACTGGGTGCAGGCCGGCCGCCGCGAGGCGCCGCTGTACTGGCATCGCGACGCGCCGGACGTGCCCTGGCAGGTCTACACGCTGTTCGGCCACCGCCCGCTGGAGCGCGACACGCCCGCGCTGCACCTGAGCTGGTACGAGGCCGAGGCCATCGCGCGCTGGGCCGGCGCGCGGCTGCCCACCGAAGCCGAGTGGGAAACCGGCGCCCGCAGCGGCCGCCTGCAGCAGGTGCACGACACGGCGTGGCAATGGACAGGCTCGGCCTACCGCCCCTACCCCGGCTACCGGGTGCCCGACGGCGCGGTGGGCGAATACAACGGCAAGTTCATGGCCCAGCAGTTCGTGCTGCGCGGCGGCTCGCTGGCCACGCCCGACGGCCACGCGCGTCTGAGCTACCGCAACTTCTTCCCGCCCGAGGCGCAGTGGCAGTTCAGCGGGCTGCGGCTGGCCCGGGACGCCTGAGCCATCACCCCGCCGGCACGGCGCGTTCGGCGGCCCAGGCCCGCAAGGCCGCGATGGCTTCAGCGCGCGTCACCGACAGCGGCTTCGTGCGCGCCAGTTCCGCCAGCACCGCGGCGGCGTTGGCTTCGCGGCCCAGCGCCAGCGCCTCGTAGCGCGCCGCCACGGCCGCGGCCTCGATCTCGGCACCGCTGAAACCGGTGCTGGCCACCACCAGGGTGGCCAATTGCGCCTCGTCGAAAGCCACCTTGAGGCGACCCAGGTGGATGCGCATCAGCTCGGCGCGCGCCCCCTCGTCGGGCAGGTCGACGAAGAAGATCTCGTCGAAGCGGCCCTTGCGCACCAGTTCCGGCGGCAGGGCCTGGATGTCGTTGGCGGTGGCCACCAGAAACACCCGGCTGCGGCGCTCGGCCATCCAGGTCAGCAGCGTGCCCAGCATGCGGCGCGTGGCACCCGTGCCGTCGTCGCTGCCGGCGCTGCCGCCGGCCAGACCCTTTTCCACCTCGTCCATCCACACCACGCAGGGCTGCATGCTCTCGGCCACGCGCAGCGCCTCCCGCAGCTTGCGTTCGCTCTCGCCCTGCCACTTGTCGTAGAGCGCGCCGAAGTCCATGCGGAACAGCGGCAGCTGCCACGACGCCGCCACCGCCTTGGCCGCCAGGCTCTTGCCACCGCCCTGCACGCCCAGCAGCAGCACACCCTTGGGCGGCGGCAGGCCCTCGGCCGCAGCCGGGTCCAGGAACGGCGCGCGGCGCAGCAGCAGCCAGCGCTTGAGCGCCGTCATGCCGGCCACCTGGTCCATCGCCGGCAGGTCGGGCTCGAAGACCAGCAGTTCGGCCGCGCCCAGCTGCGCCTGCTTGGCGGCCAGTACTCGGGTCAGGTCGGCGGTGGTGATCTGGCCGTCGCCCAGCGCCAGCCGCGCCAGGTGGCGCACGGAGGCCTCGGGCAGCCCCACCAGATGGCGCTGCAGCGACTCCAGCGTGCGCTGGCAGCCGGCCACGTCGCGCCCGCTGCGGCTGCGCTGGCGCGTGATCTCCTCGCGCAGCACGGTGCGCACGCGCTCCGGCGTCATCGGCTCGATCTCGAACGCGGCCGCCCAGGGCTGCAGTTCGTCGGGCACCGTCAGCGCGTGGGCCACGAAGGCCAGCTGCACGCCGGTGCGCTCGCTGGCCAGGGCGAGGTCCTTCAGCGCGCGCACCGTCACCGGGTGGTTCAGGTAGGGGTGGATGTCCAGCAGCAGCACCAGCGCCGGGCCTTCCACCTTGGCCATGGCCTTCAGTGCGGCTGGCAGCTCGTGGGTGTCTGCAGCGCCGGGGTGGCCGTCGGTGCCCTGCTCCACCAGGCGCAGCTTCAGGCCGTGCAGCGCGCGCAGCCCGTTGCTGGCCGACCAGGCCCACAGCGCGCGCTGCGTGCGCCGCGCCACGGCCTCGGCCAGCGCCAGCACGCGCTTCTCGTCGTGCGTCTGCAGCACGGCGATGGGCACGTGCGTGTCCAGCAACTCCAGCAGCGCGGCAGCCTGGCCCTCGGTGGGCATGTCGTGTCAGGTCAGCGATCAGCCGACGAAACGCCGCGCATTGCGGAACATGCGCATCCAGGGACTGAGCGCCGACACGTCGCCCGGCGTCCAGCTCATCAGCACGTTGCGAAACACGCGCTCGGGGTGCGGCATCATGGCCGTGAAGCGGCCGTCGGCGGTGGTCACCGCGGTCAGACCGCCCGGGCTGCCGTTGGGGTTGGCCGGGTAGGCCTCGGTGGCCTGGCCGTGGCCGTCGACCCAGCGCGCTGCACGCTGCACCTTCGCCACGTCGCCACGCTGCGAGAAGTCGGCCCGGCCCTCGCCGTGCGCCACCGCGATCGGGATGCGGCTGCCGGCCATGCCGGCGAAGAACAGGCTGGGGCTGTCCAGCAGCTCCACCATCGCAAGCCGGGCCTCGAACTGCTCGCTGCGGTTGCGCACGAAGCGCGGCCAGGCGTCGGCACCCGGGATCATCGGCGCCAGGGCGGCCAGCATCTGGCAGCCGTTGCAGATCCCCAGGGCGAAGCTGTCGCCACGCGCGAAGAACGCGGCGAACTGGTCGGCCAGCGCCGGGTTGAAGAGGATGGACCGCGCCCAGCCTTCACCGGCGCCCAGCGTGTCGCCGTAGCTGAAGCCGCCGCAGGCGACGAAGCCGGCGAACTGGTCCAGCCGCGCACGCCCGGCCTGCAGGTCGGACATGTGCACGTCGAAGGTCTCGAAGCCGGCGAGGTCGAAGGCCTTGCTGGTCTCGACGTGTGAGTTCACGCCCTGCTCGCGCAGGATGGCCAGCTTCGGCCGCGCGCCAGTGGCGATCATCGGCGCGGCCACGTCCTCGGCCGGGTCGAAGGTCAGGTGCAGGTGCAGGCCGGGTGCGGCGGCATCGCCGGCCGCGGTGTGCTCCGCGTCGGCAGCCTCGGGGTTGTCGCGCTCGCGGCAGATGCGCCAGCTCACCTCGTCCCAGGCCGCCAGCAGGTCGCCCAGGGGCGCGCTGAACTGGCACTTGGTGTCGCGCCAGACCTCGACCACGCCGCGGTCGTTGGTCTTGCCGACCACGTGCGTGTGCTTCGACAGGCCATGGGCACGCAGCACGCCCAGCACCGCATCGCGGTCCTCGCGCCTGACCTGCAGCAGCACGCCCAGTTCCTCGTTGAACAGCGCCTTGAGCATCAGCTCGTTGCGCCGCTCGCCCACCTGGCCGGCCCAGTTCTTCGAATCGCCGTACTCGGCCCGGCTGTCGGCGATACCGTCGCCCTCGGTGACCAGGATGTCGACGTTCAGGCTCAGACCCTGCCGGCCAGCGAAGGCCATCTCGCAGGCCGCGGCCCACAGGCCGCCATCGCTGCGGTCGTGGTAGGCGAGCAACCGGCCCTGGCCGCGCAGCTCGTTCACCGCGGCCACCAGGGCCTTCAGCAGCGTCGGGTCGTCGAGGTCCGGCACCTCATGCCCGAAGCGGCCGAGCACCTGCGCCAGCATCGAGCCGCCCAGGCGGTTCCGGCCCTGGCCCAGATCGACCAGCAGCAGCGTCGTGTCGCCCAGCTGCAGCTGCGGGGTCAGCGTGCCGCGCACGTCGTCCAGCGTGGCGAAGGCGCTGACGATCAGCGAGACGGGCGCGACGACCTTGTTGCCTTCCCACTGCGTGCGCATGGACAGCGAATCCTTGCCCACCGGGATGCCGATGCCCAGCGCCGGGCACAGTTCCAGGCCGACGGCGCGCACCGTGTCGTACAACGCAGCGTCCTCGCCCGGCTCGCCGCAGGCGGCCATCCAGTTGGCACTGAGCTTCACCCGCGACAGCTCGATCGGCGCGGCCAGCAGGTTGGTGATGGCCTCGCCCACGGCCATGCGGCCGGAGGCCGGCGCGTCCAGCGCCGCCAGCGGCGTGCGCTCGCCCATGCACATGGCCTCGCCGCGGAAGCCGCTGTAGTCGGCCAGCGTCACGGCCACGTCGGCCACCGGCACCTGCCAGGGGCCGACCATCGGGTCGCGGTGGTTCAACCCGCCGACCGTGCGGTCGCCGATCGTGATCAGGAATCGCTTGCTGGCCACCGTGGGGTGGCGCAGCACGGCCAGCGCCACGTCGTCGAGCTTGACGCCGGTGAGGTCCAGCGGCGGCTCGCGGCGCGCCACGCGCTGCACGTCGCGCCGCATCTTCGGCGGCTTGCCCAGCAGCACGTCCATCGGCATGTCGATCACGCGCTCGCCGCCGGCACCGACCTCCACCACCAGCTCGGTGGTTTCGGTGGCCGTGCCCACCACGGCAAACGGGCAGCGCTCGCGCGCGCACATCTGCTCGAACAGCGGCAGCCCGGCCGGATCCAGCGCGATCACGTAGCGCTCCTGGCTCTCGTTGCACCAGATCTCCTTGGGCGCCAGGCCGCTTTCCTCCAGCGGCACCTGCGTCAGGTCGAACAGCGCGCCGCGGCCGGCGCCGTCGGCCAGCTCCGGGAAGGCGTTGGAGATGCCGCCGGCGCCCACGTCGTGGATCGCCAGCACCGGGTTGGCTTCGCCCAGCGCCCAGCAGTGGTTGATGACCTCCTGCGCACGGCGCTGGATCTCCGGGTTGCCGCGCTGCACGCTGTCAAAGTCCAGCGCCGCGGTGTTGCTGCCCGCGGCCATGGAACTGGCGGCACCGCCGCCCATGCCGATGCGCATGCCCGGGCCGCCGAGCTGGATCATCAGCGTGCCGGCGGGGAAGATCTTCTTGTGCGTCTGGCTGGCGTCGATGCTGCCCAGGCCACCGGCGATCATGATGGGCTTGTGGTAGCCGCGGCGCACACCGGCCACGGTCTGCTCGAAGACGCGGAAGTAGCCGCCCAGGTTGGGCCGGCCGAACTCGTTGTTGAAGGCGGCACCGCCCAGCGGGCCCTCGGTCATGATCTGCAGCGGGCTGGCGATGTGCGCCGGCTTGCCCACCGGGCTGCGCTCCCAGGGTTCGTCGGTGCCGGGCAGGTGCAGGTTGCTGACCGAGAACCCGGTCAGGCCGGCCTTGGGGCGCGCACCCCGCCCAGTGGCGCCTTCGTCACGGATCTCGCCGCCGGCCCCGGTGGCCGCACCCGGGAACGGACTGATGGCCGTGGGGTGGTTGTGCGTCTCCACCTTCATCAGCACGTGCACCGTGCCGTCGCGCGGGCCGTAGGCCGGCGCGTTGGTGAAGCCCTGCGGCAACCAGCGCTCGGCCGGGCCGCCCTCCATCACCGCGGCGTTGTCGTTGTAGGCGACCACGGTGTGCTGGGGGCTGGTCTTCTCGGTTTGCCGGATCATGCCGAACATCGAGTGCGGCTGCGGCTGGCCGTCGATCACGAACTCGGCGTTGAAGATCTTGTGCCGGCAATGTTCGCTGTTGGCCTGCGCGAACATCATCAGCTCGACGTCGCTGGGGTGGCGGCCCAGCCTGGTGAACGCGTCGACGAGGTAGTCGATCTCGTCGTCCGACAGCGCGAGGCCGAACTCGCCGTTCGCGGCCACCAGCGCGGCACGGCCGGCGCCGAGCACGTCCACGTGCGCCAGCGGCGGTGCCGGCTGCGGATCGAACAGGTGCACCGCGGCGTCGCGCGTGAAGGCCACGCTCTCGGTCATGCGGTCGTGCAGCAGCGCAGCCACCTCGGCACGTTCGTCGTCGGTCAGCGGCTTGGCGCCGCCCAGCAGGCCGCCGACCAACCCACTCTTGAGCGTGAGTCGGAACTCGGTGACACGCTCGACCCGGTGCAGTTCGATGCCGCAGTTGCGCGCGATGTCGGTAGCCTTGCTGGCCCAGGGCGACACCGTGCCCAGGCGCGGCATCACCAGCACGCACTCGCCGTCGATGGGACCGGTGTACGGGTCGCCGTAGGTCAGCAAGGCGGCCAGCTTGTCCTGCTGCGCCGGCGTGGCGGCGGCGTCCAGCGCCACCCAGTGCACGAAGCGCGCCGCCACGCCGGTGATGCGCGGGCAGATGGCCTGCAGCCGGGGCAGCAGCGCACGCGCGCGGAAGTCGGAGAGGGCGTTGCCGCCGTCGAACGTCAATGGGGCGGGGTGCACGTGCGGCATCGGGCGGGCGGCCATCAGGGGGAACCCGGCATTTTACGGGGGACGGTGGGATAATCCGGGCCATGACGATCACGCTGAAGACCGCCGCCGACATCGAGGGCATGCGCGTCGCCGGCCGCCTGGCGGCCGAGGTCCTGGACATGCTGACGCCGCACGTCGTGCCTGGCGTCACCACCGCGCAGCTGGACAAGCTGGCGCACGACCACATGGTGAACGTGCAGGGCACGGTGCCGGCCACGCTGGGCTACCAGCCGCCGGGCTACCCGGCCTACCCGGCATCGTGCTGCACCTCGGTGAACCATCAGGTCTGCCACGGCATCCCGAACGACCGGCCGCTGAAGAACGGCGACATCGTCAACATCGACATCACCGTCATCAAGGACGGCTGGCATGGCGACACGAGCCGCATGTTCATCGTCGGCGAAGGCTCCATCCAGGCCAAGCGCCTGTGCCAGATCACCTACGAGGCCATGTGGAAGGGCATCGTCAAGGTGCGCCCAGGCGCGCGCCTGGGCGACATCGGCCACGCGATCCAGACCTTCGCGGAGTCGTCGGGCTTCTCTGTGGTGCGCGAGTTCTGCGGTCACGGCATCGGCAAGCGTTTCCACGAGGAACCTCAGGTGCTGCACTACGGCCGCCCCGGCACGCTGGAGGAACTGGTGCCGGGCATGATCTTCACCATCGAGCCGATGATCAACGCCGGCCGGCGTGAGATTCGCGAGCTCGGCGACGGCTGGACCATCGTCACCAAGGACCGCTCGCTGTCGGCGCAATGGGAGCACACCGTGCTCGTCACCGAGACCGGCTACGAGGTGCTGACGCTGTCGGCCGGCTACCCGCCGCTGCCGGCCTTCGTGCAGCCGGCGCCGGCGCTGGCCACGTCCTGAGCGCGCACACGATGGACGACCGGCCCGCGGTGTCGGTGACCGCGCTGCGTGCCCGTGCGCGCGACGGGAAGGCGGCGTTGCTGGACGCCTTCCGCGACGCGCGGCCGACGATCTCCGCCGCGCAGACCCTGTTGCGTGCGCTGGCGCGACACGTCGACGGCATCCTGGCCGAGCTGTGGTCGCAGGCGGGGCTGCCGAAGGCCGCGTCGCTGGTGGCCGTGGGGGGATTCGGCCGTGGAGAACTGTTCCCGCATTCCGACGTCGACGTGCTGGTGCTGCTGCCGGCGGCGCCAGATGCCGAGGTCAAGGCCGCCGTCGAGGCCTTCATCACCGGCTGCTGGGACGTGGGGCTGGAGATCGGCAGTTCGGTGCGCACGCTGCCCGAGTGCCTGGACGAGGCGGCGCGCGACGTCACCGTGCAGACGGCGCTGCTGGAGTCGCGGCTGATCTGCGGCAGCCGCAGCGCCTACACGGCCTTCGCCAAGGCGCAGGCCGCCGCGGTCGACGCCAAGGCCTTCCTGCGCGCCAAGACGCTGGAGATGCGGCAGCGCCACGTGAAGTACGAAGGCACGCCGTATGCGCTGGAGCCCAACTGCAAGGAGAGCCCTGGCGGCCTGCGCGACCTGCAGGTGGTGATCTGGGTGGCGCGCGGCGCCGGCCTGGGCGGCACCTGGTCGGAACTGGCGGCCAAGGGGATCATCACGCCCTTCGAGGTGCGGCAGCTGCAGCGCAACGAGGGCCTGCTCAAGCTCATCCGCGCGCGGCTGCACCTGGTGGCCGGCCGCCGCGAGGACCGGCTGGTCTTCGACCTGCAGACCGCGGTGGCCAACAGCTTCGGCCTCAAGCCGCAGCGCGGGCAGCGCAATTCCGAGGCGCTGATGCACCGCTACTACTGGGCGGCCAAGGCGGTGACGCAACTCAACCAGATCCTGATGCTGGGCATCGAGGAGAAGGTGCTGGGGTCCGAAGGCGCGCCGATGCGGCGCATCAATGCCCGCTTCCTGGACCGCGGCGGCATGCTCGAGGTCGCGCAGGACGACCTCTACGAACGCAACCCCCACGCCATCCTCGAAACCTTCCTGGTCTACGCGCAGACCCCGGGCATCAAGGGCCTGTCGGCACGCACGCTGCGCGCGCTGTACAACGCGCGCGAGGTGATGGACACGCGTTTCCGGCACGACCCCATCAACCGGGAAGTGTTCATGGACATCCTGCGCCAGCCGCAGGGCATCACGCACGTGTTCCGGCTGATGAACCAGACCTCGGTGCTGGGCCGCTACCTGTGGGTGTTCCGCCGCATCGTCGGGCGCATGCAGCACGACCTCTTCCACGTCTACACCGTGGACCAGCACATCCTGATGGTGCTGCGCAACGTGCGCCGGTTCTTCATCCCGGAGCACGCGCACGAGTACCCCTTCTGCTCGCAGCTGGCGGCCGACTGGGACAAGCCCTGGCTGCTCTATGTGGCCGCGCTGTTCCACGACGTGGCCAAGGGCCGGGGCGGCGACCACAGCGACCTGGGTGCGAAGGACGTGCGCCGCTTCTGCCGCGAGCACGGCATCAGCCCAGAGGACACGGCGCTGTGCGAGTTCCTCGTTCAGCATCACCTGACGATGAGCCGCGTGGCGCAGAAGGAGGACCTGTCCGACCCGGAGGTCATCGCGCGCTTCGCCAAGGTGATGGGCACGCCGCGCCGGCTGACGGCGCTGTACCTGCTGACGGTGGCCGACATCCGCGGCACCAGCCCCAAGGTGTGGAACGCGTGGAAGGGCAAGCTGCTGCAGGACCTCTACCACACCACGCTGCGCGCGCTGGGCGGGGCCCAGCCCAACCTGCAGGCCGACATCGAGGCGCGCAAGGCCGAGGCCCGCCAGCGCCTGGCGCTGCAGTCGGCCCTGCCCGGCACCGAGGCCCCGCTGTGGGCGACGCTGGACACGCGCTACTTCGCCCGCCACGACGCCAGCGACATCGCCTGGCACGCGCGGGCGCTGTGGCGCCACGTGGATGCCGCGCAGCCGGTGGTCTTCGCGCGGCCGGCGCCGATCGGCGAAGGACTGCAGGTGCTGGTCTATGCACCCGATGCGCCGGAGCTGTTCGCGCGCATCTGCGGCTACTTCGACGCCGCCGCGTTCAGCATCCTCGACGCCCGTGTCCACACCACGGCCAAGGGCTACGCGCTGGACACCTTCCTGGTGGAAAGCCACCACGTGGTGGAGCACACCGCCTCGGCCTACCGTGACCTGGTGGCCCTGGTGGAACACCAGCTGCCGGCCGCGCTGCGGGCCGACGGGCCGCTGCCCGAGCCCAGTCGCGGCCGCCTGTCGCGCCGGGTGCGGTCGTTCCCCGTGACACCGCGTGTGTCGCTGACGCCCGACGAGCGTGCGCAGCGCTACCTGTTGACGATCAGCGCCAGCGACCGCACCGGCCTGCTCTACGCGATCGCCCGCGTGCTGGCGAAGAACCGCATCAACCTGCAGCTGGCCAAGATCAGCACGCTGGGCGAACGCGTGGAGGACACCTTCCTCGTCGACGGCCCGGTGCTGCAGCACGCCAAGGCGCAGCTGCGCATCGAGAGCGAGCTGCTCGACGCGGTGGCCACGCCGGCATGAGTCTCAAGCCCGTCACGGCCGACGAGTACCTGGCCGACCCCGCGGCCTGGGATGCGGTGATCGACGCCCGCTCGCCGTCGGAGTTCGCCGAGGACCGCCTGCCCGACGCGCTCAACTGGCCGGTGCTGGACGACGACGAGCGCCGCATCGTCGGCACCACCTACAAGCAGGTCTCGGCGCTGGAGGCCCGCAAGATCGGCGCGGCCATGGCAGGGCGGCGCATCGCCGGGCACCTGGATGCGTTCATCGCCGACAAGCCGCGCGAGTGGCGACCGCTGGTCTACTGCTGGCGCGGCGGCCAGCGCTCCGGCAGCCTGGCCTGGTTCCTGTCGCAGATCGGCTTCCGCACCGGGCAGCTGCAGGGCGGCTACAAGGCGTTCCGCGCCGTGGTGCGCGCGCAGCTCGACACGCTGCCGCAGGCGCTCGCCTTCACCGTGCTGGCCGGGCGCACCGGCAGCGGCAAGACGCGGTTGCTCCAGGCGCTGGCGGCCCGAGGCGCCCAGGTGCTGGACCTGGAGGGCCTGGCGCATCACCGCGGTTCGGTGCTCGGCGCCCTGCCTGGCCTGCCACAGCCCACGCAGAAGGCCTTCGACACGCGCGTGTGGCAGGCGCTGCGCGGGTTCGTGCCGGGGCGGCCCGTGTTCGTGGAAAGCGAAAGCGCCCGCATCGGCAGCCTGCGCGTGCCCGAAGCGCTGCTGCTGCGCATGCGCGACCACGGCCGCGTGATGCGGGTGGAGATGCCGCTGGCCAGTCGCGTGCAGCTGCTGCTGGAGGACTACGCCTTCTTCGCCGACGACGTCGACGGGTTCTGCGCCAAGCTCGACACGCTGATCGAGCTGCAAGGCCGCGAACGCGTGCACGGCTGGCAGGCACAGGCCCGGGCCGGGCAATGGGCGCCCCTGTTCGAGCGCCTGATGGCCGAGCACTACGACCCCCTGTACGACCGCTCCATGCGCAAGCATTTCGCCACCCTGTCGCAGGCGCCGGCGGTGCCGTTGGCCGATGGCGGCCCGGCGGCACTGGACGCGGCCGCGGTAGCCCTGCTGACCGGCACCGATTGACCGCCATCAAGCCGCAACGCCTATCGGCGTGGCAGCATCCGACCCCATGCAGCGCTCGCCGGCCGTCGAGGCCTCCCGCCGATTCCGGCCCCGCACGATCCCGCTGAGCCAGCCGCTGCGCTGGCTGGAACGCGGCGCGGTGGACTTCACGCGCAATCCTGGCCCCGGCCTGCTGCACGGGCTGCTGGCGGCGCTGTTCGGCGGCGTGCTGTTCGTGCTGGCCGGCCAGCACTTCTGGCTCGTGGCCGGCGCCTTCAGCGGCTTCCTGATCGTGGCACCGCTGGCGGCCACGGGGCTGTACGCCGTGAGCCGGGCGATGGAGCGGGGCGAGCCGGCGGGCTTTCGCGCCGCGCTGGCGGTCTGGCACCCGCGGAACCTGCGGCTGGTGGGCTTCGGCGTGCTGCTGGCGCTGGCCGGCACCGGCTGGGTGATGACCTCGGGTGCGCTGATCATCGGCTTCGCACCGGCCCCGGTGCTGGGCCCGAAGGACTTCCTGCAGGTGGTGCTGCTGGGCGAGGGCTGGCTGTTCGAGGTCTGGCTGATGCTCGGCGCCATCCTGGCCGCACCGGTGTTCGCCAGTTCCGTGGTGGCGATCCCGATGCTGCTGGACCGCGACGAAGCGCTGCCGGTGGCCATCTACACCAGCTGGCGCGTGGTGATGGAGGACCCGGTGCCGCTGGCGCTGTGGGCCGGCATCATCATGGCGCTGACCGCGCTGGGCATGGCCACGGCGCTGACCGGGCTGATCGTCATCCTGCCCTGGCTGGCCCACGCCAGCTGGCACGCCTACCGCGACCTGGTGGAGCTGCCGCCCGAAGGCTGACCGCCCATGTTCGGCTACACCGAGGAGCAGATCGCCTGGTTCGGGCTGACGTTCGGCGTCACGGCCTTCATGCTCTACATGGTCTTCATCGTGCTGCAGCTCGCGCGCGAGTCGAAGGCCGGCAAGTTCGGCACCTTCGTGCTGCTGCTGGTGCTGGGCTTCGGCCTGCTGGGCTTCGCGGCCAAGGGGCTGATCAAGTACTTCCTCTCCGGCATCGGCGAATGAACGCGACCGCCGCGCCGAGTCGTCACAGCCTGTTCGACGACGCCCAGGGCCTGCTCACCGGCACGCTGTTCGTGGCGCTGGCGCTGGTGCTGTTCCGCCAGGCCGGGTTGGTGACCGGCGGCACCGCAGGGCTGGCCTTCATCGCGCACTATGCGCTCGGCCTTCCGTTCGGCGCCGCCTTCTTCGCGATCAATCTGCCCTTCTACGCCCTGGCGTGGCGGCGCATGGGCGCACGCTTCACGCTCAAGACCTTTGCTGCCGTGGCGCTGCTGTCGCTGCTGGCCGAGGCCGTGCCGCGCTGGGTGGTGCTGCAGTCGGTGCACCCGGCCTTTGCGGCGCTGGGCGGCGGGCTGCTGATGGGCGCCGGGCTGCTGATCCTGTTCCGCCACCGTGCCAGCCTCGGGGGGCTGAACGTGCTGGTGCTGTGGCTGCAGGACACGCGCGGCTGGCGCGCGGGCAAGGTGCAGATGGGCCTGGATGCGCTGATCCTGCTCGCGGCCGGCCCGTGGATCGGTGCCCAGGCGCTGCTGTGGTCGGTGCTGGCCGCGGTGGCGCTGAACTTCGCGCTCGCGGTGAACCACAAGCCCGGGCGATACGCCGCGGTCTGATCCCGCACCTTGACCGCGATCGCCCCCGCATGACAGCATGCCGGCGGCGCGCAGGGCGCCACCGGGTCTGCGGACAGGGTCGAACCCACCTGACACGCTTGCGTGCGCCACCGCGTCGCCGTCGCCTCGTGCGGCCCGCTGTTGCAGACCCCGGGCCCTCGCACGGAGGATCATGATGAGCCGCGCCCTGCCGCCCCTGCCCCACCCCGACCACCTGCGCCGTCAGGCCAAGGATCTGCTGCGTGCCTGGCGCGCTGGCGATGTCGCAGCCCTGGCGCGCGCCAGCGCGTGGCACTTGCAGCCGCCCTGGCAGCTGGCCGCGGCACAGTTCGTCATCGCCCGCGAACACCAACAGGCCAGCTGGCCGCGCCTGATGGCGGCGGTGGACGCCCGCCGTGCCACCGCACTGGACGAGGCGGACTTCGTGGCCGAAACCGTCGCACTGGCGCTGGGGCGCGGATGGAACGCCCCGCAGCCGGCGCGCGCGCTGGCCGGGCTGGCGGCCCGCCCGGTGTCGCACCCTGCCCTGGCGCTGCTGCGGGGCCAGGCCGACGAAGCGCTGTCGCTGCTGTCGGGCACGGCTTTGCACGCCAATTTGCCGCCCTGGCAGGCGCCACCGCTGGTCTACGCCGCGGCCTCCGGCCTGGCGCGGCTGGACAGCCATCGCACGGCGCTGGAACACACGGTGCAGACCCTGCTCGACCACGGGGCGGACCCCAACGCCACCTGGACCGACCCCGACAACCCCGGCCACCCCCTCCCGGTGCTCTACGGCGCGGTGGCGCGGTCACGGAGCCTGGGCATCGTCGAACGCCTGCTGGCCGCCGGCGCCGACCCCAACGACAACGAATCGCTCTACCACGCCGCCGAACGCGACGATCCCGCCTTCATGAGCGCCCTGGTGCGTGCGGGTGCGCGCTGGACGGGCACGAATGCGCTGTTCCGGCAGCTGGACCACGAGCATCCGGCCGGCCTGGCCGCGGCCTTGGCGCTGGGCGCCGACCCGAACGAACGCGGCCCCGGTGGACGCCGCGCCCTGCACCACGCGCTGATGCGCGGCCGGGGCGCCGACAGCGTGCGGCGGCTGCTGGACCACGGTGCCGACCCGGCCGCGCCCGACGACCTGGGCTTCATCGCCGCGGACTACGCGGTGCGTGCAGGCGATCGCTCGTCGCTGGCGCTGCTGCCGACGCCAGGCGCCGCCCCGCGCAAGATGCGCGACGAAGAGGCCTTCGCGGCCGCCTGTGCCGCGGCGGACGAGGCGCAGGCCCGCACGCTGCTGGCCCGCGATGCGAAGCTCGTGTCACGCCTGCCGCCACACCTGCTGCGCCTGCTGCCCGAGCAGGCGCAGCGCGGCCGCCACGACGCCGTCGCCCTGATGCTGGTCCTGGGCTGGCCGGTGGCCGTGAAGGGCGACTGGGACGCCAGCGCGCTGAACCAGGCCGCCTTCCGCGGCGACGCCGCGATGGTGCGCCTGCTGCTGGCGCATGGCGCGCATTGGGACGAGCGCAACGGCTACGGCGGCAACGTGGTGGGGAGTTGCCTGCATGCCGCGTGCAACGAGCCCGTGCCCGGCGGCGACTACGCCGCGGTACTCGGGCTGTTGCTCGACGCCGGCGCGCCGGTACCGGAAGACCTGGACGAACTTCCGGAAGACCTGCAGGACGTGATCAACGCGCGGTCGTAGAAGTGGAAATGCCGACCAATGGTCGGCGCTCGACATCCAGACTGGAGCCCCCTCCCAGAGGGGGCCGAGGGCCGCGGCTCCGACAGCCCTGAGGGCTGTCGGACGGCCCGAGGGGCCCGAGCGCTGCGAGGGCGCGGCCTGCAAGGCTCGGGGGAGCCGAACGTTCACCCGCAGGGTGAGCGCCGGCTCGCCAGCGCCCCAGCCGGCGCGCGCGAGACGCGCGCCGTCGTTCGCATTCCCCCAGCCGTCGCGCGCGAGACGCGCGCCGTCGTTCGCGAGGCGTGTGACCGTCCGCAGGGACGGTCACACGTCCACGCTCACCCCATGTGCAGGCCGCCGTTGCAGCTGAAGTCGGCCCCCGTGGTGAAGCCGGAATCCGGCCCGGCCAGCCAGGCGACGACCGAGCCGATCTCCTCCGGCGTGCCCAGGCGCTTGACCGGGATGGTGGCGACGATCTTCTCCAGAATCTCGGGCTTGATCGCGCGGACCATGTCGGTGCCGATGTAGCCCGGGCTCACGGTGTTGACCGTCACGCCCTTGGCCGCCAGCTCCTGCGCCAGGGCCATCGTGAAGCCGTGCATGCCGGCCTTGGCGGCGGAATAGTTGGTCTGGCCGGCCTGGCCCTTCTCGCCGTTCACCGAGCTGATCTGGATGATGCGGCCCCAGCCACGCTCCACCATGTCCGGCACCACCTGCTTGGTGACGTTGAACATGCTGTTCAGGTTGGTGTCGATGACGGCCTTCCAGTCGTCGGGCGACATCTTCAGGAACATGCGGTCGCGCGTGATGCCGGCGTTGTTGACCAGCACGTCGATCGGGCCGTGCTCTTCCTTGGCCTTGGTGAAGGCGGCCACGGTGCTGTCCCAGTCGGCCACGTTGCCGACGCTGGCGTAGAAGGTGTAGCCCTCGGCCTTCTGCTCGTCCAGCCACTTCTGGAAGTCCCGGGTGGGGCCGCAGCCGGCGATGACCTTGAAGCCTTCCTTGGCCAGGCGCTGGCAGATCGCGGTGCCGATGCCGCCCATGCCGCCGGTGACGTATGCAACTTTCTGACTCATGTCTTCCTCCAGTGAAATCCGGTTGATGTGATCCGACTCTAGCGCTCGACGGTCAGCGCCACACCCATGCCACCCCCAATGCACAGGCTCGCGATGCCCTTCTTGGCATCGCGCTTGACCATCTCGTGCAGCAGCGTGACCAGGATGCGGCAGCCGCTGGCGCCGATGGGGTGGCCGATGGCGATGGCACCACCGTTGACGTTGACCTTGCTCGTGTCCCAGCCCATCTGCTGGTGCACGGCGCAGGCCTGGGCCGCGAAGGCCTCGTTGATCTCCAGCAGGTCCAGGTCGGCCGCCTTCCAGCCCGCACGCTGAAGCGCGCGCTGGCTGGCCGGCACCGGCCCCATGCCCATGGTGGCCGGGTCCAGGCCGGCGCTGGCGTAGCTGGCGATGCGCGCCAGCGGGGTCAGGCCCAGACGCTCGGCCGTCTTGGCGGCCATCACCACCACGCCGGCGGCGCCGTCGTTCAGGCCGCTGGCATTGCCGGCGGTGACGCTGCCGGCCTTGTCGAAGGCCGGGCGCAGGCCGGCCAGCGCGTCGGCGTTGGTCTTGCGGTTGATGAACTCGTCGGCGTCGAAGACGATGGGGTCACCCTTGCGCTGCGGGATCGAGAACGGGACGATCTCGTCCTTGAACCGGCCGGCATCCTGGGCCGCCGCGGCCTTCTGCTGGCTGGCCAGCGCCAGCGCGTCCTGCTGCTCGCGCGTGATGCCGAACTGCTTGGCGACGTTCTCCGCCGTGATGCCCATGTGGTACTGGTTGTAGACGTCCCACAGGCCGTCGGTGATCATCGAATCGATCATCTTCCAGTCGCCCATGCGCTGGCCGTCGCGGCTGCCCTGCAGCACGTGCGGGCTCATGCTCATGCTTTCCTGGCCGCCGGCGATGATGATCTCGCTGTCGCCGTCGCGGATGGCCTGGGCGGCCAGCATCACCGCCTTCAGGCCCGAGCCGCAGACCTTGTTGATGGTCATGGCCGGCACGGCGTTGGGCAGGCCCGACTTGATGACGGCCTGGCGTGCCGGGTTCTGGCCACAGCCGGCCTGCAGCACCTGGCCGAGGATGACCTCGCCGACCTGCGCGCCGTCGAGCTTCGCGCGCACCAGCAGTTCACGGATCACGGCCGCACCCAGGTCGGCCGCGGGGGTCTTGGCGAGCGAGCCGCCGAACTTGCCCACGGCAGTGCGGGCGGCGGCGACGATGACGATGTCGGACATGGGATCGGGTCTCCTGTGGATGTCGGTCAGGCCTTGGCCTTGACGTAGCGGCCGGGCGCCGGCTCGATGGCCTTGTGCGCACGGCTGCCGTAGGTCTTGGGCGCGGCGACGCGCTTGCCGCCATGCGGCTTGAGCCAGTCCGCCCAGGTGGTCCACCAGCTGCCGGGATGCTCGGTGGCACCGGCGAACCAGTCATCGGCCTTGGCCGGCAGCTTCGTGTTCGTCCAGTAGCTGCGCTTGCCCTTGGCCGGCGGGTTGATGACGCCGGCGATGTGGCCGCTGGCGCCGAGCACGAACTGTGTCGGGCCCTTGAGGATCTGCGTGGAGGCGTAGGCAGCCTTCCAGGGCACGATGTGGTCCTCGCGGCTGCCGTAGACGAAGAACGGGGCCTCGATGGTCCGAAGATCCACCGGCTCACCGCACACCGTGAGCTGGCCGGGCTTCTTCAGATCGTTCTGCAGGTACATGTGGCGCAGGTACCAGCAGTACATGGGCCCCGGCAGGTTGGTGCTGTCGCCGTTCCAGTACAGCAGGTCGAACGGCGGCGGCGTCTCGCCCTTGAGGTAGTTGCCGACCACGTAGTTCCAGACCAGGTCGTTCGGCCGCAGGAAGCTGAAGGTGGTGGCCAGTTCCTGGCCCTTGAGCAGCCCGGGGCCGGCCGGTGCCTGCGCACCGATGGTCATCTCGCGCAGCTGCACCGAGGCCTCGTCGACGAAGATGTCGAGGATGCCGGTGTCGCTGAAGTCCAGCAGCGTGGTCAGCAGGGTCACGCTCTCGGCCGGTTGCTCGCCGCGGGCGGCCAGCACGGCCAGCGCGGTCGACAGGATGGTGCCGCCCACACAGAAGCCCAGCGTGTTGATGGTCTCGGCGCCGCTGATCTGGCGCACGACCTCGATGGCGCGGATGGGGCCATCCTCGATGTAGTCGTCCCAGGTCTTGTCCTTCAGGCTGTCGTCCGGGTTGCGCCAGCTGACCACGAAGACCCGGTGCCCCTGCTCCACCGTGTAGCGGATGACGGAGTTCTCCGGCTGCAAATCGAGGATGTAGTACTTGTTGATGCACGGCGGCACGAACAGCATCGGCCGCGCATGCACCTGGGCCGTCAAAGGCTTGTATTCGATGAGCTGGAACAGCTCGTTCTCGAAGACCACGGCACCTTCGGTGGTGGCCACGTTCCGGCCGACCTCGAACACCGACTCGTCGGTCTGCGAGACATGGCCCTTGCCCAGGTCCTCCATCAGCTGCTTGACGCCGGTGGCGATGCTCTCGCCCTTGGTCTCCACGGCCTTGGCCAGCGCCTCGGGGTTGAAGGCCAGGAAGTTGCTGGGGCTGGTGGCGTCCACCCACTGCTGCACGGCAAAGCGGATGCGGGCCTTGGTCTTGGCGTCGCCCTGCACCGACTCGGCCATCTGCATCAGCGTGCGCGCGTTGAGCAGGTACATCTGCGCCGTGTAGGCCGCCGCCGGGTTCTGCAGCCAGGGCTGCGCGGCGAAGCGGCGGTCCGGCAGGGGCCTGGACTCGCCCTGCTGCAGGCGCTGCAGGGTGTCGTTCCAGATCTGGCCGATGCTCTTGAGGTACTCACCCTGCAGGCCGGCCACCTGCTCTTGCGGCAGCGTCAGGCCCTGCAGCCGGCCGAACATGTCCGAGAACGCCGCGCCGAAGGCACCCGCTGCATCGCCCGCCATCTGGCCGGGCGCACCCGCGGGCGCCGCCGTGGCTGCCGGGCGGGCGGCGGGGGCAGCCTTGGCGCCCTGCGGGGCTTTCTTGGCGGCGGCGGGGCGCGGACGCGCGCGGGCGTTACGCTGGGTGCTCAAGGCTTGTCTCCTCTGGGTGGGCGGGTCGTGACCGAGGTCACGTTGTACGCCGCATCGCTTACCACGTGTTGACGGTCAATTCCATTCTATGAAACTCTAATTCACCTGTCGAGATGTACCTGGTCGCGATTGCCTGGATGTACGTGGTGCTGATGATGGCCGTGGCAGAAGCCATGTCGCCCCAGGGCACGGTGCTCGGCGCCGTGGTGACGCTGCTGCTGTATGGCGTGGGACCGATGGCCCTGCTGCTGTACATCCTGGGCACGCCACACCGGCGCCGGCGGCGGCTGGCCGTCGAGGCCGACGAAACGGCCCGGGCCGCGGCGCTGGCCGCAGCGGACGCCTCAGCAGCGGCGCCAGATGGCCGCGGCAAAGCGGCCGGTGACACCGTCGCGGCGGTACGAAAAGAAGCGTGACGGATCGCCGACGGCGCACCGCGCACCACCGTGAACGCGGCTGAGGCCCAGCCGCTGCAGGCGGGCACGGGCCAGCCCGGCGAGATCGGCATGCCAGCGCGGGTCGCCGTCGGCGCGCGGCGTGTAGCGCAGCAATGCCGCATCGTCGGCGAAGGCGTCGCGCACGTCGGCCCCCACCTCGAAGGCCTGCGGGCCGATGCAGGGGCCCAGCCAGGCCAGCAGATCGCCCGGTTCCGCCCCCGTGCCTTCGCACAGCGCCTGCATGGCGGCATCCAGCACGCCACCGGCCAGGCCGCGCCAGCCGGCATGGGCTGCGGCCACCCCGCGACCCGCCGGATGCGCCAGCAGCACGGGCAGGCAGTCGGCCACCTGCACTACGCAGGCCACGCCGGGCTGGTCGGTCCAGGCGGCGTCGGCGTCGGGGGTCGGCCCGGCCAGCGCGGCCGCGTCGGCCTTGACCACACGCACACCGTGCACCTGGCGCAGCCAAAGGGGCTGTGCACCCTCCAGGGTGGCCGCGAAACGGCGGCGGTTCTCCGCCACGGCCGCGGCGTCGTCGCCCACGGCCACGCCCAGGTTCAGCGTGGCGTAGGGGCCCTGGCTCACGCCGCCGTCGCGCGTGCTGCAGCACGCGCCCACCGGGGCCGGCCAGTCGGGAACGATCACGCCGCGTCGGGGCAGCGCTCGGGGCGCGTCTGCTCGAAGGCGTCGAGCGTCATGCAGGTCTCGAAGACCCGCATCACGTTCGGCACGTGGTCGAGCCGGCAGTCGAAGCGCTGGGCGTTGAAGATCTGCGGCACCAGGCAGACATCGGCCAGCGTCGGCGCGTCGCCATGGCAGTAGGTGCCAGGCCGCG
This sequence comes from Burkholderiaceae bacterium, assembly GCA_024235855.1. Taxonomy (GTDB): domain Bacteria; phylum Pseudomonadota; class Gammaproteobacteria; order Burkholderiales; family Burkholderiaceae_C; genus Rubrivivax. Next base: position 288,557 of record JACKLN010000002.1, on the reverse strand, counting down.
CGGCGAGCTGGCGCTCCACGACCTCCAGTCCGGTCTCCACCCAATGGCGGTACCAGCGGTTCTTGTCGTCCTCCGACAGCTTCATCGGCCCGACCAGGTAACGCAGCACACGCAGGTTGTTCAGCGGGTGGATCTCGCAGGCGATGTCCATCGCGATGGCGCGCACGCGGGCGCGCGCCACCGGGTCGGCCGGCAACAGCGGCGGCTCGGGGTGCGTCTCGTCCAGGTACTCCAGGATGGCCAGCGACTGCGTGAGCACGGTGTCGCCGTCCTTGAGCAGCGGCACCAGGCGCGAAGCCGAGACCGCCATGTAGGACTCGCCGGTCTGCTCGTTCTTCGGCAGGTGCACCGGCCTGTACTCGTAGGCCAGGCCCTTGAGGGCCAGGCCGATGCGCACACGGTAAGACGCCGAACTGCGGAAGTAGTTGTAGAGCTCCATGGCGCCGCGCTCCGTCAGGCCACGCGCACCTTCAGCGCCGGCAGGCCGGCGATGTGGGCCTCCATCACGTCGCCGCGCGCCACGGCGCCCACCCCGGCCGGCGTGCCGGTGAAGATCAGGTCGCCGGCCTGCAGCGTCCAGGCCTCGGCGAGTTTCTCCAGCGTCTCGGCCACGTTCCAGATCAGGTCCTTCAGGTCACCGGTCTGGCGGCGCTGCCCGTTGACGTCCAGCGTGATGGCCCCCGCGTTCAGTTCGCCGGTGGAGCCGATCGGCACGATCGGTCCGATCGGCGCCGACTGCTCGAAGGCCTTGCCGATCTCCCAGGGCCTTCCCTGCTTCTTCATCTCGCCCTGCAGGTCGCGGCGGGTCATGTCCAGCCCGAGGGCGTAGCCGAAGATTCGCGCGCCCGGGCCGAGCGCGACGACCAGTTCCACCTCGTGGTGCAGGTTGGCCGTGAGCGACGGGTAGGCGATGCGGCCGGTCTCGCCCTCGGCCACCGGCACCAGGGCGTCATTGGGCTTCATGAAGAAGAACGGCGGTTCACGGCCGGAGAAGCCCATCTCCTGGGCATGCTCGGCGTAGTTGCGGCCGACGCAGTAGATGCGGTGCACGGGGTAGCTGCCACCGCCGGCCACCGGCAGGGTCACGGGGGCGGGCGCGGGAAACACAAGGCTCATCAGGGGTCTCCGAGGTCAGCGGGGGATGATGCCACGCCGCTACACTGACCGCATGTTCGCGCCCCGCCGCATCCAGCATTGCCGCGCCTGCGGCGCGTCCACCGCCTACCGCGTGCCGGCCGACGACAACCGCGAACGTGCCATCTGCGGTGCCTGCGGCGAGATCCACTACGAGAACCCGATCAACGTGGTCGGCACGGTGCCGGTGTGGGACGATCAGGTGCTGCTGTGTCGCCGCGCCATCGAGCCCCGCCACGGCCTGTGGACACTCCCGGCCGGCTTCATGGAACTGGGCGAGACCACCGCTGAAGGCGCACTGCGCGAGACCGACGAGGAAGCTGGCGCCCGGGTCGAACTCGACGGCCTGTTCACCGTGCTCAACGTGGTGCGCGCCGGACAGGTGCATCTGTTCTACCGCGCGCGCATGCTCGACACGCGGCTGGATCCCGGGCCGGAAACGCTGGAGGCGCAGCTGTTCCGCGAGCACGAAATCCCCTGGGATCAGATTGCCTTCCGGACCGTGCGCCAGACCCTGGAGCACTACTTTGCCGACCGGCGCAGCGGCGCCTTCGGGGTGCACGTCGGAGACATCGCCTGAGCCCTCGTCGGTGCAGCCAGCGTCCTCTGCGTGGCTGATCGAGAACGCTTCTTGTTCACCGTATCCGGCGAAAAAATCTTGCATCGTCTGTCTTCCACCGCCGCGCGTCGCACGTTGAGACGCCGCGGCGGGCGATGCAGCCCGCCCCCTCTGTAGCGACCACAACCCACAGGAGTCCACGCATGACCAGCCGTCGCCAGTTCATCCAGATCATCCCCGTTGCCGGCGCCGCTGCGCTGCTGGCGTCCGCCGGCAGCGCCCAGGCCGCCATGGTTGACGAGAACGACGCCCAGGCCAAGGCGCTGGGCTACGTGGCCGACGCCGCCAAGGCCGACAAGACCAAGTACAAGCAGTTCGCTGCCGGCCAGCACTGCGGCACCTGCGCGCTGTACCAGGGCGGTGCCGCCCCGGCCGGCAAGTGCGCGCTGTTCCCGGGCAAGGAAGTGGCCAACAAGGGCTGGTGCAGCGCCTACGCGAAGAAGGCCTGAGTCCCGGCGCGTTGCGTCGCGCCTGACGCTGCCACCGGGCGGGGCGGAACGGCCCCGCCCCTCACCCCTCCCGAAGACCAGCAGGGCACGACATGAGGCTGACCACCCTTGCCTTCGTCACCTTGGCCATGGCAGCCACGTCGGCGCTGGCCGCCGACGCCAAGGAGCGCAAGTTCATCCGCCAGGGCATGCCCGAAGGCGAAGTGCTCTTCAAGATCGGCAAGCCGGACCATGAGAACATGATCCGCGCGGAGAAGGGGCACCCGGAAGAGAAGGCCTGGACCTACTTCCCCGGCTACGGCGATGCCCAGACCCTGACCGTGATCACGTTCCGGTCCGGGGTGGTGGCGAAGGTCGAGCGCAAGATCGCGCGGTAGACGGGCACGGCGGGCAGGCGCACCAACTCGCGGCGCGGCTTCAAGAGGCGTCCTCGCGCCGCGATGTGGCGTCTCAGCGGGGCGCGGCCAGCAGATGCCGGGCCAGCGCGTGGTACGCCGGCAGCGAGGTCGGGTCGATGGCGGCATTGCCCGCCACCGGATGCGACGCGAAGCGCGCGATCACCATCTCCGCCTTCGGGTCGACGTACACGGTCTGCCCGTGCACGCCGCGCGCGGCGAAGGCACCGTGCGCGTTGTGCGTGACCCACCACATGCTGCGGTAGCTCCAGCCCGGCAGCTGCGCGTAGCCGGCCTTGGCGAAATCGGCCGTGCTGCCGCCGCGGCGGATGTCGCCCACGGCGATCGCCGGCACGATCTGCCGACCGTTGAACACCCCGTTGTTGCGGATCATCTCGCCGAAGCGCGCCAGGTCCCGCAACCCGGTGCTCAGGCCGCCGCCGGCGAACGGCGTGCCGATGGAGTCCACCGACATGTAGGCGTCCTGCTCGGCGCCCATGGGGCTCCAGATGCGCTCGGACAGCAGTTGGGCGACCGACTTCCCGGTCACCCGCGCCAGGATCCAGCCCAGCGCGTCGGTGTTGGCGGTGCGGTAGTGGAAGGCCTCGCCATGCACACCCTCGGGCTTCACGGTCTGCAGGAACTCGTAGTAGCTGCGTGGGCCGGTGTAGTCCTTGGGCTTGGGCAATGGGTTGCCGGCCGCGCCGTGGGCCCAGACCTCGGCGTTCGGGTCGGCGTAGTTCTCGCTGAACTTGATGCCGGTGGTCATGTCCATGACCTGACGCACGGTGGCGTTGCCGAAGGCGGAAGCGGCGAGCTCGGGCACGTAATGGTCCACGCGCTGGCCGGCGTCCAGCACACCTTCGGCCACCAGCATGGCCGCCAGGGTGCCGACGAAGGTCTTGGTGACCGACATGGCCCCGTGCTGCCCCTCTGGCCTGAGCACGCCGAAGTAGCGCTCGTAGACGATGCTGCCCCGGTGCAGCACGACGATGCCGTCGGTGTAATTGGCGTCGAGCGACTCACGCCAGGTCATCGGCCGGTCGCTGTTCAGCGGCGTGAAGCGCACCGCGTCGAGGTCGTCGCGCAGGGCGCGCGGCAAGGCGGCCACCGGGCCCAGGCCGCGGGACACGTTCACCGTGGGCATCAACTGCCGGAAGTTCGACACCGTCCAGCGCATGGCCGGGAAGGCCCAGTACGAACCGTCGTCGAAGCGGATGACGCGGTCAGGCGGCGGCGGCGAGCCGACCATCCAGCCCAGCTTCGCGGGGTCGCTGGCCTGGGCGTCGGGGAACGGGCCACCCGACGGGCCGGCGGCCAGGGCAGGCCCCAGCGCCAGGCCCAGTGCGATCGACAGCGCCTGCTGGCGGGCGCGGCGGCGGCTCGAGGTGAGGACGGTCCTGCTCATGGCCCCCAGCCTAAAGCCGATGCCGCACCCCCGACCTGACCAAGGTCATGCGCCGCCGCCGCACCGGGGCGACGGCGCGCGGCCGCTAGCGCCGCGCCGGCGGCAGGTCGGTGCAGCTGCCGTGCGCCACCTCGGCGGCCATGCCGATGCTCTCGCCCAGCGTCGGGTGCGGGTGAATGGTCTTGCCGATGTCCACCGCGTCGGCGCCCATCTCGATGGCCAGTGCGATCTCGCCGATCATGTCGCCCGCGTGAGTGCCAACGATGCCACCGCCGACGATGCGGTGCGTCTCCTCGTCGAAGAGCAGCTTGGTGAAGCCTTCGTCGCGCCCGTTGGCGATGGCGCGGCCGCTGGCCGTCCACGGGAACAGGCCCTTCTTGACCTTCACGCCCTTGGCCTTGGCCTCGTCCTCGGTCAGGCCCACCCAGGCGACCTCGGGGTCGGTGTAGGCCACGCTGGGGATCACGCGCGCGTCGAAGGCCGACTTCTGCCCCGCGGCCACTTCCGCCGCCACGTGCGCCTCGTGCACCGCCTTGTGCGCCAGCATGGGCTGGCCGACGATGTCGCCGATGGCGTAGATGTGCGGCACGTTGGTGCGCATCTGCGCATCCACAGGGATGAAGCCGCGGTCGCTGACGGCGACACCGGCCTTGTCGGCGCCGATCTTGCGGCCGTTGGGGCTGCGGCCCACGGCCTGCAGCACCAGGTCGTAGACGCCTTCGCTCTTCGTGCCGTCCAGGCCCTCGAACATCACACGGATGCCGTCGGCCGCGGCTTGCGCCGCCACGGTCTTGGTCTTCAGCATGATGTTGTCGAAGCGGTGGGCGTTCATCTTCTGCCAGACCTTGACGAGGTCGCGGTCGGCGCCCTGCATCAGGCCATCGAGCATCTCCACCACGTCCAGGCGCGCACCCAGCGTGCTGTAGACGGTGCCCATCTCCAGGCCGATGATGCCGCCGCCGATGACCAGCATCTTTTTCGGTGCCTGGCGCAGCTGCAGCGCGCCGGTGCTGTCGACGATGCGCGGATCGTCCGGCAGGAACGGCAGGCGCACGGCCTGCGAGCCGGCGGCGATGATGCAGTTCGCGAACCGGATCGTCTTCGTGCCGCCGGTCTTGTCCTGGCCGTCGCCCGTGGTCTCCTCGACCTGCACGTGGTTTGGGTCCAGGAAGCTGCCGTAGCCACGCACGACCGTGACCTTGCGCATCTTGGCCATCGCCGCCAGGCCGCCCGTGAGCTTGCCCACCACCTTGTTCTTGTGCGCCAGCAGCTTGGACAGGTCAACCTGCGGCTCGGCGAAGGTGACGCCCAGGTCGGCGAAGTGCTTGACCTCGTCCATCACCGCGGCCACGTGCAGCAGCGCCTTGCTGGGGATGCAGCCCACGTTCAGGCACACGCCGCCCAGGCTGGCATAGCGCTCGACCAGCACGACCTTCATGCCAAGGTCGGCGGCGCGGAAGGCGGCGGAGTAACCCCCGGGGCCGGCGCCGAGCACGAGCATGTCGCACTCCAGGTCGGCACCGCCGGCGTGGGATGCGGCAGCCGGCGCCACCACGGCCGGTGCTGGTGCGGGCGTTGCCGCGGCAGGCGCCGGTGCTGGCGACGAAGCGGGCGCCGCGGCGCCTTGCGCCTCCAGCACCAGGATCACCGAGCCTTCGCTGACCTTGTCGCCCAGCGCCACCTTCAGTTCCTTCACCACGCCGGCGTGCGACGACGGGATCTCCATCGACGCCTTGTCGCTCTCCACCGTGATCAGACTCTGTTCGGCCTTGACCGCATCACCGGGCTTGACCAGCAGCTCGATGACGGCCACTTCCTGGAAGTCGCCGATGTCGGGCACCTTGATGTCGACCATGCTCATCGATCCGTCCTCCGCATCACAGCGCGATGCGGCGGAAATCCGCCAGCAGCGACGCGAAGTAGACGTTGAAGCGCGCGGCGGCCGCGCCGTCGATCACGCGGTGGTCCCAGCTCAGGCTCAGCGGCAGGATCAGGCGCGGCGCGAACTGCTTGCCGTCCCAGCGCGGTTCGATCGTGCTGCGGCACACGCCCATGATGGCCACCTCGGGCGCGTTGATGATGGGCGTGAAGTAGCGCCCGCCGATGCCGCCCAGGCTGCTGATGCTGAAGCAGCCGCCGCTCATGTCGGCCGGGCCCAGCTTGCCGTCGCGCGCCTTCTTGGCCAGCGCGCTCATCTCCTGGCTGATGTCGAAGATGCCCTTCCTGTCGGCGTCCTTGATCACGGGCACCACCAGGCCGTTTGGCGTGTCGGCGGCGAAGCCGATGTGGAAATAGTTCTTCAGCACCAGCGCGTCGCCGTCAGCGCTGGCGTTGAATTCCGGGAACTTCTTCAGTGCCGCCACGGCGGCCTTGATCATGAAGGCCAGCATCGTGACCTTGATGCCGCTCTTCTCGTTCTCCTTGTTCAGCTGGACGCGGAAGGCTTCCAGGTCCGTGATGTCGGCATCGTCGTGGTTGGTGACATGCGGGATCACGACCCAGTTGCGGTGCAGGTTGGCGCCGCTGATCTTCTTGATGCGGCTGAGGTCCTTGCGCTCGACGGGGCCGAACTTGGCGAAGTCCACCTGCGGCCAGGGCAGCAGGCCGGGGAAGGCACCGCCCGCCGCGGCGGGCGGGCGCTGCGGCGGGCTTCTGCGCTGCGCCGGCAATCACGCCCTTGACGTAGCGCTGCACGTCCTCCTGCGTGATGCGACCCTTGGGACCGCTGCCGGCCACGTCGGCCAGCGGCACGCCGAGTTCGCGGGCAAAGCGGCGCACCGAAGGTGACGCATGGGCAGCTTGCCGGCCGGGGTGGCGACGGCGGGTGCCGCGGCCACGGGAGCAGGGGCAGCGGCTGCGGGGCGCGCCGGTGCTGGCGAGCAGCCGAGGCGGTTGCAGGCGCTGGCGCGGCGACTGGCGCGGCGACAGTGAGCTTGCCCACCACCTTGTTCTTGTGCGCCAGCAGCTTGGACAGGTCCACCTGCGGCTCGGCGAAGGTGACGCCCAGGTCGGCGAAGTGCTTGACCTCGTCCATCACCGCGGCCACGTGCAGCAGCGCCTTGCTGGGGATGCAGCCCACGTTCAGGCACACGCCGCCCAGGCTGGCATAGCGCTCGACCAGCACGACCTTCATGCCGAGGTCGGCGGCGCGGAAGGCGGCGGAGTAGCCGCCCGGGCCAGCGCCGAGCACGAGCATGTCGCACTCCAGGTCGGCACCGCCGGCATGGGATGCGGCAGCCGGCGCCACCACGGCGGGTGCCGGTGCGGGCGTTGCCGCGGCAGGCGCCGGTGCTGGCGACGAAGCGGGCGCCGCGGCGCCTTGCGCCTCCAGCACCAGGATCACCGAGCCTTCGCTGACCTTGTCGCCCAACGCGACGCGCAGTTCCTTCACCGTGCCGGCGTGCGACGACGGGATCTCCATCGACGCCTTGTCGCTCTCCACCGTGATCAGGCTCTGCTCGGCCTGCACCGTGTCGCCGGGCTTGACCAGCAGTTCGATGACGGCCACTTCCTTGAAGTCCCCGATGTCCGGGACCTTGATTTCCACCAATGCCATGGGATCTCGTCTCCGTTGTCGTTGGGCTTCAGGCGTACAGGGGGTTCACGCGGTCGACCGCCAGGCCGTACTTCGCGATCGCCTCGGCCACCTTGGCGGCCGGCACCGTGCCTTCGTCGGCCAGCGCCTTCAGCGCGGCCACGACGATGTAGTGGCGGTTGATCTCGAAGTGCTCGCGCAGCCGGCTGCGGAAGTCGCTGCGGCCGAAGCCGTCGGTGCCCAGCACCTTGTAGGCGCGGCCCTTGGGCACGAAGGCGCGGATCTGCTCGGCGTAGTTCTTGATGTAGTCGGTGCTGGCGATCACCGGCCCGGCGTGCGCGCCGAGCTGCTGCGTCACGTAGGGCACGCGCGGCTCGGCCGTGGGGTGCAGCAGGTTCCAGCGCTCGCAGTCCTGGCCGTCGCGCGCCAGTTCGTTGAAGCTGGGGCAGCTCCAGACGTTGGCGGCAACGCCCCAGTCGGCCTCCAGCAGCTGGCGCGCGGCCATGCTCTCGCGCAGGATGGTGCCGCTGCCCAGCAGGTTCACGCGCGGCGTCTTCTTCGCGCCTTCCTCGAGCAGGTACATGCCCTTGATGATCTGCTCTTCGGTGCCGGGCTTCAGGCCGGGCATGGCGTAGTTCTCGTTGAGCAGGGTCAGGTAGTAGAAGACGTTGTCCTGCTGCTCCACCATGCGCTTGAGGCCATGGTGGATGATCACGCCCACCTCGTGCGCGAAGGTCGGGTCGTAGCTGATGCAGTTGGGGATCGTGCCGGCCATGACGTGGCTGTGACCGTCCTCGTGCTGCAGGCCCTCGCCGTTGAGCGTGGTGCGGCCGCTGGTGCCGCCGAGCAGGAAGCCCCTGGCCTGCATGTCGCCGGCGGCCCAGGCCAGGTCGCCGATGCGCTGGAAGCCGAACATCGAGTAGTAGATGTAGAACGGGATCATCACGCGGTTGTTCGTCGAGTACGACGTCGCCGCGGCGATCCAGCTGGCCATGCCGCCCGCCTCGTTGATGCCTTCCTGCAGGATCTGGCCGGCCTTGTCTTCCTTGTAGTACATGACCTGGTCCTTGTCGACCGGCGTGTACTTCTGGCCCTCGGGGTTGTAGATGCCGATCTGGCGGAACAGGCCTTCCATGCCGAAGGTGCGTGCTTCGTCCACCAGGATGGGCACGGTGCGCGGGCCCAGGTCCTTGTCGCGCAGCAGCTGTGTCAGGAAGCGCACGTAGGCCTGCGTGGTGCTGATCTCGCGGCCCTCGGCCGTGGGCTCCAGCACGGCCTTGAAGGTTTCCAGCGGCGGCACGGTGAACTGCTCGTCAGCCTTTGGCCGGCGCTTGGGCAGGTAGCCGCCCAGGGCCTGGCGGCGCTCGTGCAGGTACTTCATCTCCGGCGTGTCGTCGGCCGGCTTGAAGAACGGGATCTTCGGCAGCTCGCTGTCGGGGATCGGGATGTTGAAACGGTCGCGGAAGTAGCGGATGTCCTCGTCGGTCAGCTTCTTGGTCTGGTGCGCGGTGTTCTTGCCTTCACCGGCACGGCCCATGCCCCAGCCCTTGACGGTCTTGACCAGCAGCACCGTGGGCTGGCCCTGGTGGCCGTTGGCGGCGTGGAACGCGGCGTAGACCTTGGCCGCGTCGTGGCCACCGCGGCGCAGCGCCCAGATCTGCTCGTCGGTCATCTTCGACACCATCTCCAGCGTGCGCGGGTCGCGGCCGAAGAAGTTCTTGCGGACGAAGGCGCCGTCGTTGGCCTTGAAGGCCTGGTAGTCGCCGTCCAGCGTGTCGAGCATGATCTTGCGCAGCGCGCCGTCCTTGTCCTTGGCCAGCAGCGGGTCCCAGTTGCTGCCCCAGATCAGCTTGAGCACGTTCCAGCCCGAGCCCCGGAACTCGCCTTCGAGCTCCTGGATGATCTTGCCGTTGCCGCGCACCGGGCCGTCCAGGCGCTGCAGGTTGCAGTTGATGACGAAGACCAGGTTGTCGAGCTTCTCGCGCGCGGCCATGCCGATGGCGCCCAGGCTCTCGGGCTCGTCCATCTCGCCGTCACCGCAGAAGACCCAGACCTTGCGCTTGGAGGTATCGGCAATGCCGCGCGCGTGCAGGTACTTGAGGAAGCGCGCCTGGTAGATGGCCATCAGCGGGCCCAGGCCCATGCTGACGGTCGGGAACTGCCAGAACTCCGGCATCAGCTTCGGGTGCGGGTAGCTCGACAGGCCCTTGCCGCCCACCTCCTGGCGGAAGTTCAGCAGCTGCTCCTCGCTGATGCGGCCTTCCAGGAAGGCGCGGGCGTAGATGCCGGGCGCGCTGTGGCCCTGGATGTAGAGCAGGTCGCCGCCGTGCACGCCGTCGTCGGCATGCCAGAAGTGGTTGAAGCCGGCGGCAAACATGTGCGCCAGGCTCTGGAAGCTGCTGATGTGGCCACCGAGGTCGCCGCCGTCCTCCGGGTGCAGCCGGTTGGCCTTGACCACCATGGCCATGGCGTTCCAGCGCATGTACGCGCGCAGCCGGCCTTCGAGCTCCAGGTTGCCCGGGCTCTTGGCCTCGTCTTCCGGCTCGATGGTGTTGACATAGCCGGTGGTGGCCGAGAACGGCATGTCGATGCCGCGCTCACGCGCCTCCTCCAAGAGCTGCTCGAGTATGAAGTGCCCGCGTTCACGGCCTTCGGTCTCGATCAGCGCGCCCAGCGCGTCCAGCCATTCGCGGGTTTCCTGGGCATCGGCATCGGGGGCGGCCAGCGCGTTCAGCGGGCTCGGCACAGCGGACATCGTTGTCTCCTTGATGGTTGAAGTGCGCTGGGGCGGCAGTGTGGCACAAAGTTCCAGAATTTCAAATAGTGCCTATGCATTTCACATTATGAACAGCGAGCCGGTTCGCCCCGCGATAATCGATCGATGACCCCGGCCCCTCGCCCACCATCGGGCACGCCACCGACGCGGCACCCCGCCTCCGGCCTGCAACGCCTGCTGGGCCGCTGGTGGCGCCGCCAGTCGCCGTCGCGGCAGGACCGCTTCGTCACCGTGGCACCGCTGGTGTCGGTGCTGCTGTTCCTCGCGGCCATCATCTCGGCGTTCTGGTACCTGCGCAACGAGGAATTCGAGCGGGAGGCCGAATCGGTCAAGCGTGACGTGGAGGTCATCCAGCAGCAGCTGGGCCTGCGCCTGATCCAGAACCAGGAACAGCTGGTGCGGCTGGCCGGCGGGCTGTCGGCCCGGCCGATCGCCGGCGAGGCCCTGCTGCCGGTGATCGAGACCTTCGCACGCGACCGGCCCGAGATCACGCACATGGCCTGGTACGACGTGCGCCGCCGGCCGCTGGCCATCCACTGGTCGCCGTTGCACCATGGTGCGCTGCCGCCCGACGAGGAATCCTCGCGCACCTCGCGGCCAATCGAAGGCGCACCCAGCGCGGCCGAAGGCGCCTTCCGCACCGCCCGCCAGCGCCTGCAGCCCACCTACTCGACGATCTTCGCCGACAGCACCGGCGCCGCGGTGTTCCAGCTGCACGTGCCGCTGGTCGACGGCTCGGTCTTCGCTGGCGCGCTGGTGGTGGAGTACGCGGTGGACGCGCTGCTGCGCTACGAGGTGCCAGCCGATGTGTCGGCCCGCCACCGCATCAGCATCGTCGACCTGGCCGGCCGCACGCATGCCAGCACGGTCACGGCCATGCCTGGCGCCGCCACCCGCCCTGCCACCATCGTGCAGGACCTGCCCCTGGTGCCGGCGCTCAACGGCCTGCTGCTGCGGGCGGAGGGCTACCGCACCTCCATCGGCCTGATCGGCAACACGCTGTTCTGGATGGTGGTGGCACTGTCGGTGCTCACGGTGTGGATGCTGCTGGGCAGTTGGCGCCACATGCGGCGGCGCGCGCAGATCCAGCGCGAGCTGGTGCAGGAAACCAACTTCCGCCGCGCGATGGAGAACTCCATGCCCACCGGCATGCGCGCGATGGACCTGGAAGGCCGCATCAGCTACGTCAACGCCGCCTTCTGCAACATGGTGGGCTTCGGCGAGGCGGAACTGATCGGCCGCACGCCGCCCTTCCCCTACTGGCCGCCCGACCGCATCGAGGAGAACGCGCGGCTGCTGCAGCAGGAACTGCAGGGCCGCAGCCCGGCGGGCGGGATCGAGGTGCGCGTGATGCGCAAGGACGGCACGCAGTTCGACGCCCGCATGTACATCTCGCCGCTGGTGGACCCCAAGGGCCAGCAGACCGGCTGGATGACCAGCGTGACCAACATCACCGAGGCCAAGCGCATCCGCGACCAGCTCTCGGCCAGCCACGAGCGCTTCACCACCGTGCTCGAGGGGCTGGACGCGTCGGTATCGGTGCTGTCGGTGCAGCAGCGCGAACTGCTGTTCGTCAACCGCTCCTACCGCCTGTGGTTCGGCAGCGACCCGCGCGGCCATGCGCTGCTGGCCGGCGGCATGGCCGACGACGAACCCGTCACCAGCGACGACTACGACGAACTCTCCGGCCTGCCGGCACAGGAACTCACCGAGGCCGGCATCCACCCGCGGGAGGTCTTCGTCGAGACGCTGCAGAAGTGGTTCGACGTGCGCGCGCGCTACCTGCAGTGGACCGATGGCCGCCTGGCGCAGATGATCATCGCCACCGACATCACCGCCCGCGTGCGCGCCGAGGAGATCGCCGACGCGCAGGCGGAAAAGGCGCAGGTCACGAGCCGGCTCGTCACGATGGGCGAGATGGCCAGTTCGGTGGCACACGAACTCAACCAGCCGCTGACGGCGATCACCAACTACTGCAACGGCATGGTCTCGCGAGTGAAGGCCGGCAGCATCGGCACCGACGACCTGATCGCCGCGCTGCAGAAGACGGCGAAACAGGCCCAGCGCGCCGGCCAGATCATCCACCGCATCCGCGCCTTCGTGAAGCGCAGCGAGCCACAGCGGCAGGCCGCGCAGGCCAGCAAGATGGTGGAAGATGCGGTGGAACTGGCCAACATCGAACTGCGCCGGCGCAACGTGGCCATCCGCGTCTACGTGGCGCAGCGCCTGCCCGACCTGATGGTCGACCCCATCCTCATCGAGCAGGTGCTGCTGAACCTGCTGAAGAACGCCGCCGAGGCGATCGACGGCGCACAGATGCCGCCAGCGCGCCGTCACATCGAACTTCGCGTGGTGCCGCGCCACACGCCCGAGGAAGGCGGCGTGATCGAGTTCAGCGTCACCGACCAGGGCCCCGGCCTGCCGCCGGAGGTCTCGCAACGGCTCTACGAGGCCTTCTTCTCCACCAAGCCCGAGGGGCTGGGCATCGGCCTGGGACTGTGCCGCACCATCGTGGAGTCCCACCGCGGCCGGATGCGTGCGGAGAACCTCTACAATGGCGATCAGGTCGCCGGGTGCCGTTTTTCGTTCACGCTGCCGGTGGAACTGGCGGCCCGCGCCGCCGACGCCGCCGATGCGGGCGTTGCCTCCAACCCCACCGTGACCTCCTGAATGAGCCTGATCCCCAAGAAAGGCACCGTCTACGTCGTCGACGACGACGAGGCCGTGCGCGATTCGCTGCAGTGGCTGCTCGAAGGCAAGGACTACCGCGTCAAGTGCTTCGATTCCTCTGAATCGTTCCTCGCGCGCTTCGACCCGCGCGAAGTGGCCTGCCTGATTGCCGACATCCGCATGGACGGCATGAGCGGCCTGGAACTGCAGGACCGCCTGCTCGAACGCAAGAGCCCGCTGCCCGTGGTCTTCATCACCGGCCACGGCGACGTGCCGATGGCGGTGACGACGATGAAGAAGGGCGCGATGGACTTCATCGAGAAGCCTTTCAAGGAAGAGGAACTGCTGTCGCTGGTCGAGCGCATGCTGGAACAGGCCCGCACCGCGTTCAGCGCCCACCAGGAGCAGGCCAGCCGCGACGCGCTGCTGTCACGCCTGACCACGCGCGAAGGCCAGGTGCTCGAGCGCATCGTCGCCGGCCGGCTGAACAAGCAGATCGCCGACGACCTGGGCATCAGCATCAAGACGGTGGAGGCGCACCGCGCCAACATCATGGAGAAGCTCAACGCCAACACCGTGGCCGACCTGCTGAAGATCGCGCTGGGGGCCCAGAGCAAGGCCTGAGCGCCACGCCCGCACCGAAGGCCGCTTGATTCCAGGCGGCCTTCTTGTTTCAGCGAAGGAGATTCCGATGAGCGCCCAACTGATCGATGGCAATGCCCTGGCCGCCCGCATCCGTGCCCAGGTGGCCGAGAAGGTGAAGACGCTCGCGACGCCGCCGGGCCTGGCCGTGATCCTCGTCGGCGACGACCCGGCCTCGCAGGTGTACGTGAAGCACAAGGTGGCCGACTGCGAGGGCGTGGGCATGCGCTCGCTGCTCGAGCGCCACCCGGCCACGCTGAGCGAGGCCGATCTGCTGGCGCGCATCGCGGCGCTGAACGCCGACCCGGCGGTGCACGGCATCCTGGTGCAGCTGCCGCTGCCCAAGCACATCGACGCACAGCGCGTGATCGAGACCATCGACCCCGCCAAGGATGTCGACGGCTTCCACGTCGCATCCGCCGGCGCGTTGATGGTGGGCCGCCCGGGCTTCCGGCCCTGCACGCCCTATGGCTGCATGAAGATGCTGGAATCCATCGGCTGTGATCCGCGTGGCAAGCATGCCGTGGTCATCGGGCGCAGCAACATCGTCGGCAAGCCCATGGCCATGCTGCTGCTGCAGGCCAGTGCCACCGTCACCGTGTGCCACAGCGCTACGCCGGACCTCGGGCACTTCACCCGTCAGGCCGACATCGTCGTCGCCGCCGTCGGCAAGCGCAACGTGCTCACGCACGACATGGTCAAGCCCGGTGCCGTGGTCATCGACGTGGGCATGAACCGCAACCCCGAGGGCAAGCTCTGCGGCGACGTGGACTTCGACAATGTGCGCCAGGTCGCCGGCTGGGTCACCCCGGTGCCCGGCGGCGTGGGTCCGATGACGCGTGCCATGTTGCTCGTCAACACGCTGGAGGCGGCCGGGTCGGGGCTGTGACCGTGAGCCAGGAACCGTTGAACCCGCTGCTCGACGAGCGCGACCTGCCGCGCTTCGATGCCATCGAGGCGGCGCATGTCACGCCGGCGCTGGACGTGCTGCTGGCCGGGGCCGAGGCGGCCCTCGCCGCCGCGGGCTCGCCCGACGTGCCCGCCGAGGCCGACGCGCTCGCGCGCGTGCTGGATGCACCGGTGGAACGCCTGCGCCGCGTCTGGGGCCATGTCGGCCACCTGCACGCGGTGGTGGACACACCCGCCCTGCGCGCGGCCTACGGTGACAACCTGGCCCGCGTCACCGACTTCTTCACCCTGCTGGCGGCCGACCGCCCGCTCTACGCCAAGACCCGGGCCATCGCCGACGCGCCCGGCTTCGCGGCGCTGCCCGCCGTCCGCCGCAAGGCGGTGGCCGATGCGCTGCGCGACTTCGAACTGGGTGGCGCCGCGCTGGAAGGTCCGGCGCGCGAGCGTTTCGCCGCCATCGAGGCCCGGCTGGCCGAACTGTCACAGCGCTACGGCGAACACGTGCTCGACGCCACCGACGCCTGGCACCTGGACGTGCCGGTCTCCCGCCTCGCCGGCCTGCCGGCCGACGTGGTGCAGGCCGCGCGCGACGCGGCGGCCAACGCCGGCGTCCTGGATGCCACCCTGGCGCGCCTGACGCTGCACGCCCCCTGTCGCCTGCCGCTGCTGGCCACGGCCGACGACCGCGCCCTGCGCGAGATGGTCTACCGCGCCTATGCGCGGCTGGCCAGCGACCTTGGCCCCGCCGAACAGGACAACGGCCCGCTGATGCGCGAGATCCTCGCCCTGCGCCAGGAACAGGCCGCGCTGCTGGGCCGCCCGCACTTCGCGGCGCTGTCGCTCGTGCCCAAGATGGCCGGCAGCGTGGAAGAGGTGCTGGACTTCCTGCGCGACCTCGCCCGCCGTGCCCGACCCTTTGCCGAACAGGAACTCGCCGACCTGCAGGCCCACGCCAGGACCCTGGGCCTGGACGCGTTGCAGCCCTGGGACCGGGCCTATGTCGGCGAAAAGCTCAAGCATCGGCGCCACGGCATCGACGACGAGATGCTGCGCCCCTGGTTCCCGCTGCCACAGGTGTTGCGTGGGCTCTTCGCGTTGATCGAGCAGGTGCTGGGTGTGCGCATCGAGGCTGCCGACGCACCCGCCTGGCACCCGGACGTCACGCACCACCGCGTGCTGCAGGGCGACGTGGAGATCGGACGTTTCTGGCTCGACCCGTACGCCCGGCCCGGCAAGCAGAGCGGCGCCTGGATGGACGAGGTGCGCACGCGCTGGCAGCGGCCCGACGGCCGCCTGCAGCGGCCACTGGCCCACCTGGTCTGCAATTTCGCGCCGCCGGTCGGCAGCCGGCCGTCGCTGCTCACGCACGACGAGGTGATCACGTTGTTCCACGAGTTCGGCCACGGCCTGCACCACCTGCTGACCGAGGTGGACGAACTCTCGCTGTCGGGCATCTGCGGTGTCGAGTGGGACGCCGCCGAACTGCCCAGCCAGTTCATGGAGAACTTCGCGTGGGAATGGCCGGTGCTGCAGCGGCTCACGGCCCACGTGGACACCGGCGCACCGCTGCCGCGCGACCTGTTCGACCGCATGACGGCGGCCCGCCACTTCGGTGCCGGCCTGCGCATGCTGCGTGGGGTGGAATACGCGCTGTTCGACATGCGGCTGCATGCCGAGCCAGAGGCCGGCGAACGGGTACTGGCGCTGGCGCGCGAGGTCGAGGCCGAGGTCTCGCTGCTGCGCCGGCCGGACGACGACCGCTGGCCGCACGCCTTCCTGCACGTCTTCGATGGGGGCTACGCCGCCGGCTACTACGGCTACCACTGGGCCGAGGTGCTGTCGGCCGACGCCTTCGCAGCCTTCGAGGAGGCCGGGCTGTTCGATGCGGCCACCGGCGCGCGCTGGCGCCGCGAGGTGCTGGGCACCGGCGGCAGCCGCCCGGCCCAGGACAGCTTCCAGGCCTTCCGCGGCCGGCCGGCACGGGTGGAGGCGTTGCTCCGGCACCAAGGGCTGGTGCACAAAGGCGCTTTTGGCGTTGAGGCTGCGGCCGCCACGCGTTAGATTCCACGCATGCGCACGCTGCACGCCCTGTCGGTCCTCTCCGCGGCCCTCCTGCTGGCCGGCGCCGGCCCGGCGGCAGCGCAGTACAAGGTCGTCGGCCCCGACGGCCGCGTCACCTACACCGACCGACCGCCCGCCGACGGCAGCGTGCGCGTCACCGAGATCGGCCGGCGCGCCCCGGTGGCCGAGCCGGCGGCGGGCGCCGCCCTGCCGGCCGACCTGCAGCGCACCGCGGCACGCTTCCCGGTCACGCTGTTCACGGCCGAGAACTGCCCGCCCTGCGACAGCGGGCGCGACCTGCTCAAGCAGCGCGGCGTGCCCTACACCGAGCGCCAGATCGTCAGCAACGACGACGTGGCCGCGCTGGAGCGCACCATCGGCGGGCGCACCGTGCCCTCGCTCACCGTGGGTGGGCAGGCGCTGCGCGGCTTCTCCGCCGGCGACTGGACGTCCTACCTCGACGCCGCCGGCTACCCCCGCGAATCGCGCCTGCCGCGCAACTGGGCACCGCCGGCACCGACACCGCTGGTGGCCCGCGCCGCCCTGCCCGCACCGGCGCCCAATGCGCCGCCTGTGCCACCGCCGGCACCGGCCACGCCGGTGGACGCCGAGACCGGCCCCGAAGGCACGACCGGCATCCGGTTCTGACGGCTGGCGCGACGCTCAGGCCCGCAACCGCCGGGCCAGCCAGGCGCCAGAACCCACCAGGGCACCCACGATCCAGAACATCGACGCCGCGCCGATGGCTGCACCTGCAGCCCCGAAGAGCAGCGGCATCACCGTGCTGGAACCATTGATCGTCATGGACCGGAAGGCTAAGGCCTGGCCGTGCCGGTCCTCCGGCGTCAGGTGGTGCAGCACCGTCATCAGCAGCGGCTGCACGCAGCCCAGCGTGACCCCCAGCGCCACGGCACAGGCGCCCATCAGCCAGGGCTGGGTCACCAGCGGGTAGACGGCGAAGATCAGCGCCGTGCCGAGCATGGCGCCGGCCACCACCCGTGCCGGCTGCAGGTGGCGCGCGAGCAGCGGGATCAGCACCCGCACGCCGGTGACCGACAGCGTGAAGCTGCCCAGCACGAGGCCGATGGTGGTGGCGCTGAAGCCCCGTTCGTGGCCGAGGATGGGCACGGCGAAGCTGTGCACGTCCCAGCACATCGACAGCAGCCAGTTCACCGCCAGCAGGCGCTTCATGCCCGGCAGGGCGAACAGCTCGCCCAGGGGTGCGCTGCCATCGGCGCGAGCCCGGCCCGGTGCTGCCGCCACCGGCACGGCGCGTGCAGCCAGCAGGCTGGCCAGCGGCAGCACCAGCAACGCCGCATAGGCCACGCCGAAACCGGCAGCATCGATCAGCAAGCCGACGGTCACCGGGCCGATGACGTTGGCCAGCGACGGCGCGATGCCCAGCCAGCTGAACACGCGCACGCGCTCGACCGGGTCACGCGCAGTGAGGCCACCGGTGCGCTGCACCGCGATCAGCCCGATGTTGGCCCCGGCACCGGCCGCCACCGCCCCTGCGGCCAGCAACGCACCTGCGGGCCAGCCCTGCAACGCGGCGGACACGGCCGCCAGCAGCAGGCCCGTGCTGCACAGGCCGCCGGCGATGTGCACGGGGCGGTGGAAGCCCCAGCGGTCGGCCAGCCGCCCGGCCGTCATGGCCAGCAGCACCGGGGCGGCGGCGAACAGCGCCAGCAGCACGCCCACGCGCCACGGCGTGGCACCGCGCGCCAGCGCGTCCAGCGGCGCGGCCATGCGCAGCCCGGTCATGGCCGCGTGCAGACCCACCTGGCTGGCCACCAGTGCCGCGAGCAGGCGACCAACGCCTGGCGACGGTCCGCCCGAGACAGCGTCGACGCTCAAGCGGCTGGGCTCACTCGACGGTGGTCTCGTCGATGGCGGCGTCGTCCGCCAGCGCGGCGCCTCCGGGCAGCAGCTGGCCCGCGCGTGCGTCGGGCAGGGCCTCCACGCCGCGCAGCTGGCGCGCCATGGCGCGTGTGCGCACCTCGGCCGCCTCGATGGTGTTGCCCGCTTCCTGCAGCTTCTTGCGCGTCTTGGCCAGCACGTCGCCGAACTTGCCGAACTCGGTCTTCACCGCGCCCAGCACCTCCCAGACCTCGGCCGAGCGCTTCTCCAGCGCCAGCGTGCGGAAGCCCATCTGCAGGCTGTTGAGCGTGGCCAGCAGCGTGGTCGGCCCGGCCAGCATCACCTTGTGCTCGCGCTGCAGTCCCTCCACCAGCCCCGGTCGGCGCAGCGCCTCGGCGTACAGGCCCTCGGTGGGCACGAAGAGGATGGCGAAGTCGGTGGTGTGGGGCGGGCCCACGTACTTCTCGCGGATGGTCTTCGCCTCCAGCCGCAGCTGGGTCTCGATGCCCTTGGCGGCGGCCTCGGCCGCCGTCGCGTCGGCGCGCTCGTGGGCGTCGAGCAGGCGTTCGTAGTCCTCGCGCGGGAACTTGGCGTCGATGGGCAGCCACAGCGGCGTGCCATCGGCGCGCTGGCCCGGCAGCTTGATCGCGAACTCCACGTAGGCCTGGCTGCCCGGCAGCGTGGCCACGTTGCGCGCGTACTGGTCGGGCGTGAACACCTGCTCCAGCAGGCCGGCCAGTTGCACCTCGCCGAACACGCCGCGCGTCTTCACGTTGGTCAGCACGCGGTTGAGCGCCCCCACGTCGCGCGCCAGCGTCTGCATCTCGCCCAGACCTCGGTGCACCTGCTCCAGGCGCTCGGCCACCTGCTTGAAGCTCTCGCCCAGGCGCTGCTCCAGCGTGGCGTGCAGCTTCTCGTCCACCGTGGCACGCATCTGCTCGAGCTTGGCCTCGTTGCCTTCCTGCAGCCGCGCCAGGCGCTGCTCCATGGCCTCGGCCAAGCGACGCAGCGCGGCGTCCTGGGCCTCGCGGGCGGCCTGGGCCTGCTGCACGAGGGTGCTCTGCAACTGCCGCTGCTGGTCGCCCAGCGTGGTCTGCTGCGCACGCTGCTGCTCGGTCAGCGTGGCCTGCAGCGCCTGGGCCTGCTGGGTCAGCGTGCTCTGGGTGGCCGCCAGCTGCACGCGGAAGGCGTCGATCTGCTCGTTCTGCGTGCGCGCCACGTCGCCGGACTGCGCCAGCAGCATCTGCTGGAAGGTGGCCAGGTCGCCGCGCGTGGCCTGCGACTGGCGGCCCAGTTCGTCCCGCAGGTCGCGTTCGAGCTGGTCGATCTGGGCCGGGGTGCGGTCGTCGCGCCCCCGCAGCGCGAGCCAGACCAGCAGCAGCAGGTTCAGCACGGCCAGGGCGGCCAGCGCCACCAGCCAGGGGTCGAAAGCCGGGTCCGTCATGGCGCGATTGTCTCAGCGCACCGACGATGACCCTGCGCTGCGTGAAATTTCACGCCACGATCGCATTTGATCAAATACACTGCAGTGGCCTCGAACACCCTGCGTGGGCGAGGCGGACAGAAGCGACCTTTGCGGAGCCCTCTACCTCGTGTGGTGGGCTCCCTTTTTTTCGGGCTCCAGCGGCACGCCCAGGCGCAGCAGCTGCAGCCGCGCCAGCGCTGGGTACAGCGGCGCACTGATCAGCCGCGAGATGCCGCTGGCGATCAGGGCGCAGGCCATCAGGCTCAGCACCATGGAATGGCCGTTGATCATCTCCATCACGATGATGAAGGCGGTCAGCGGCGCCTGTGTCACCGCGGCCAGGAAGCCCGCCATGCCCAGCGCGATCAACGCCGGCCGCTCTGCGAAGCCGATCAGCGCCGCCACGTCGCTGCCGATGCCGGCCCCCACCGCCAGCGACGGGGCGAACACACCGGCCGGCACGCCGGTCCACGTGGTCAGCCATGTGGCGATCAGCTTCAGCGGCGTGTACAGCAACTCGCCGGTGCGATCGCCTTCGAGCAGGACCTTGGTCTGTTCGTAGCCGCTGCCGAAGGTGGCGCCCTGGGTGACCACGCCGATCACCGCCACCAGCAGCGCGCAGCCCGCGGCGAAACGCACGGGCGCGCGCGCCCGCTGGCGGCTGAAGATGTCCTTGCCACCGGCCAGCGAGACGATGAGCAGGCGCGAGAACAGGCCACCGGCCAGCCCGCAGACCACCGCGATGAGCAGCCCCGGCCCGAACAGCGACCAGCCCAGCTGCGGCACCAGGATGCGGCCGAAGTAGCTGTTGTTGCCGTAGATCGACACCGCCATCAGACCGGCCAGCACGATGGCCGAGATCAGCAGCGCGCTGCTGCGCTGCTCGCGCCGGTGCCAGAGCTCCTCGATGGCGAACATGACCCCGCCCAGCGGCGTGTTGAAGGCCGCCGCGATGCCTGCGGCGCCGCCGGCCATCAGCAGACCGTGCTCGCTGATGGTGTGGCGGTCGGGCAGCCAGCGGCGCGCGCTGTGCATCACGCCGGCGGCAATCTGCACCGACGGCCCTTCGCGGCCCAGCGACAGGCCGGCCAGCAGCCCCCCGGAGGTCAGCAGCACCTTGCCGATGGCCAGCTTCATCGACACGTACAGGCCGCGCTTGCCCGCCGGCGTGGTCTCCTCCAGCGCCGCCACCACCTGCGGAATGCCCGAACCGGCCGCGCCGGGCAGGAAGCGCCGCGTCAGCCACACGATGGCGGCGGTGGCCAGCGGCATCCACAGCAGCGGCGCCCACCAGGCGGCCTGCTCGATGCGCTGGAACTGGTGAAACGCGAATTCCGCCAGCCACGTGAACCCGGCCACCACCAGCCCCGCGGCGGCGGCGAAGGCGAGCACGACACCGCGGGTGATCCACGGGCGCCATTCGGTCAGTTCGCCACGCAGGCGGGCCCGCCAGTCGGGATGGTGCAGGGGTTGGTGCAGGCTCAACGTCGGAACTCCTCGGGCCGAAGCGGCGCAGACCCACGTCGACGGTCGCCGGCCCTGGCCGGAGGCAGGACGCCCACTATCATCGCTGCATGTCCGCCACGCCCTCGACAACCGACAGCACCCAGCAGGCCGAGGCGCCGGCGCGGGTGCTCCGGCGCTTCCGCCAGGTGTTCACCGCCACGCGCAACCACTACCAGCAGGTGGAGAAGCATGTCGGCATCGGCGGCGCCCAGGTCTGGGCGCTGGGCATCATCGGCGCGCAGCCCGGCATCGGCGTGGGCGGGCTGGCGCGCACCATGCACATCCACCAGTCCACCGCCAGCAACCTGGTGCGCGCGCTGGTCGACCGCGACCTGGTGTCCACCGCGCGCGAGGGCGCCGACCGCCGCGCCGTGCAGCTTCGGCTGCTGCCCGCGGGCGTGGACCTGCTGGCCAAGGCGCCTGGGCCCTACACCGGGCTGCTGGTGCAGGCGCTGGACCGGCTGGACGCGCCGACGCTGGCCCGGCTGGAAGCCGACCTGACCCGCCTGGCGCAGGCCATGGGCATCGGCGAGGACGCGCCGGCCCTGCCGATCGCGCAGCTGTAGTTCAGACACCCGTCAAGGGCAGCACGCCCGGGTTCACCGGCGTCGGCGGCGTGCCGCCGGTCAGGGCCGCGATCAGGTTGTCCGCGGCCAGTTCGGCCATCGCACGGCGGGTGCGATGGGTGGCGCTGGCGATGTGCGGCGTGAGCACCACGTTGGGCACGGTGAGCAGGTCCGGGTGCACCGCCGGCTCGCCCTCGAACACGTCCAGGCCGGCCGCCGCGATGCGCCGCTCGCGCAGCGCCACGGCCAGCGCCGCATCGTCGACGATGCCGCCCCGTGCGATGTTGGTCAGCGTCGCGGTGGCTTTCATCTGCGCCAGTTCGGCCGCCCCGATGGCGTGGTGGCTGGCGGGCGAATACGGCAGCACCAGCACCAGGTGATCCGCTTCGCGCAGCAGCGTGGCCTTGTCGACCCAGGTGGCGCACAGCGGTGCCTCCTGCTCGGCCGGCAGGCGGCTGCGGTTGTGATAGATCACCTTCATGCCAAAGCCCAGCGCGCCACGCCGTGCGATGGCCTGGCCGATGCGGCCCATGCCCAGGATGCCCAGCGTGCTGCCGTGCACTTCGGCGCCGGCGAACATGTCGTAGGACCACTTGGTCCAGCGGCCAGCGCGCAGGTAATGCTCGCTCTCGGCCATGCGGCGCGCGGTGGCCATCATCAGCGCGAAGCCGAAGTCCGCGGTCGTCTCGGTGAGCACGTCGGGCGTGTTCGTGGCCAGGACGCCGCGCGCATCGAATGCGGCAATGTCCAGGTTGTTGAAGCCCACCGCCATGTTGGCCACCACGCGCAGCTGGGGGTGGGCGTCGAGCACCGCGGCGTCGATGCGCTCGCTGCCGGTGGTCAGGGCGCCGAGCTTGCCCTCCAGGAGTGCCGACAGCTCCGTCGGCGTGTACACGGTGTCGTCGTGATTGGCCTCGACGACGAAGTGTTCACGCAGCCGCGCCAGCGTCTCCGGGTAGATCGCCCGGGCGACCAGGACCGACGGCTTCATGCCAGGAACCTCGTGAAGCCGGCCACCGGCTCGCGGTCGGTCACCAGGGTGTTCTCCACCGCGGCCGGGTCGGCATGGCCGAGCGACATGCCGCAGACCACCATCTCCGCATCGGGCAGTTGCAGCTGCGTGGCGATGATGCGGTGCCACTGCGTGAACGCGGCCTGCGGGCAGGTGTCCAGCCCGCGGGCCCGGGCGGCGACCATGATGTTCTGCAGGAACATGCCGTAGTCCAGCCAGCTGCCCTGCTGCATGACGCGGTCGATGGTGAAGATCAGGCCCACCGGCGCGCCGAAGAAGTCGTAGTTGCGGCCATGCTGGGCGTGCATGCGGGCCTTGTCGGTCTTGGCGATGCCGAGCAGGCCGTAGAGGTCCCAGCCCACCTTGCGCCGGCGATCGATGTAGGGCGACTGCCACTCGGTGGGGTAGTAGGCGTACTCCTCGCTGTGCGCCGCGCGCTGCACCGGGTCGTCGTACGCCGCCTGGATGGCGGTGGACAGCCGCGCCTTGGCGTCGCCGGTGAGCACCGTGACCTTCCAGGGCTGGGTGTTGGTGCCCGACGGTGCGCGGGCGGCGACGGTGAGGATCTGTTCGATCGTCTCGCGCGGCACCGGCGTGGGCAGGAAGGCGCGGATGGACCGGCGCGAGGTGATCGCCGCATCGACGGCGGCGATCGTCTCCGGGGTGAAGCTCATGCGCCCGATTGTTCCATCGAATGTTGGCCCGAATGCTTCGCAGTTCCCACAATGCCACCCGAACCCGCGCCGGCCTCCACACGACGCGCCTGCCAACTCTGCAGCGCGAGGGTCAGCGTGCGCTGCTGGATCGCCACCGTGGTGGCCAGGTCGCGCCCGTAGCCGCCGGCCATGCTGACGGCCACCGGGATGCCACGCGCGGCCAGCGCGGCGAACACGCGCCGGTCGCGCTCCTCCAGACCGTCCGTGCTCAGCTTCAGGCGGCCCAGGCGGTCGTTCTCGTGCGGGTCGGCACCGGCCAGGTAGAAGGCCAGGCCGGGCGGCGCGTCGGCCGTGCGCGCCCAGGCCGTGTCCAGCGCCTCTTCCAGCGCCGCCAGGTACTCGGCGTCGCCACAGCCGTCCGGCAGCGCCACGTCCAGGTCGCTTGCCTCCTTGCGGTGCGGGAAGTTCTTCTCGCCGTGCAGCGACAGCGTGAAGACGCTGGGGTCGTCGGCAAAGATGGCGGCCGTGCCGTTGCCCTGGTGCACGTCCAGGTCGATGACGATCACGCGCAGCATGCGCTGCAGGTGCCGGTGCCGGCGGTGCCATTCCGCCTGCATCAGCCGCGCGGCCACGGCCACGTCGTTGAAGACGCAGTAGCCCGAACCCTTGTGCGCATAGGCGTGGTGGGTGCCGCCGGCCAGGTTGGCGGCCACGCCCTCCCCGGCCAGCGCCGCGCGCGCGGCGGCGATCGTGGCGCCCACCGAGCGCCGCGCACGCTCGGCCATGCGCTGCGACCAGGGGAAGCCGATCTCGCGCTGCTCGGCGTCGGACGTCAGCCCCTCGGCCACCGCCTGGATCCAGCGCGGCGTGTGCGCCAGCGCCAGTTCGCCGTCGCTGGCCGGCGGCGCCTCGGTGACACGGATGGCGGGCAACTCGCGTTCCACCGCCTCGCGCAGCAGGCGGTACTTGCTCATCGGGAAGCTGTGCCCCGGCGGCAGCGGGAGCACGAAGGCGTCGGCGTGGTAGGCGATCACGCCGCCGACGATGCCACGAAGGCCTGCAGCGCGTCGGGCTCGGGTTTCTGCAGCAGTTTCGTGAAGGCCTTGGCGCTGCCCGGTGGCCCCACCCACAGGCCGCCCGCCAGTGCGCCGTCGCGCAGGATCAGCTGCCACCACGCCGGGTCGTCGGCGCGTGCATGGTGCACCGTGTCGCCGGGCTGCGGCGCCACGTCGCCCCAGCTGCGCAGGTCGATGCCGTCGCACTTGAGTTGCAGCACGATGCGCGGCGGCTGGTACGGTGCGCCGTCACCCCACAGCGCGCCGACGGCCGCGGCGGCCTGCGCCGCACCCACCGGCCACAGGCCGCCCGGCTGACCCGGCAGTTCCGCCACGTCGCCGATGGCCTGGATCAGCGGGTCGCTGGTGCGCATCGCGGCGTCGACCACGATGCCGCGGTTGACCGTCAGCCCCGTGGCCTGCGCCAGGTGCACGTTGGGCTGGATGCCCAGGCAGGCGACGAAGAGGTCGGCGCGCACGCGCGGGCCATGGGCCAGCCAGGCCTGGCTGAGCAGTGGCTCGCCGTCGTAGCGGGTCACCGACATGCGCGTGCCCACCTGGATGCCGATGCTCTCCAGATAGTGCGCCAGCCTGGCGGCGCCGGGTGCGTCGAGCTGGGCGTTCATCAGCCGGTCGGCACGCTGCAGCAGCGTCACCTTCAGGCCCAGGTGGTGCAGGGCGTCGGCCGCCTCCACGCCCAGCACGCCGCCGCCCACCACCAGCGCACGCCGGCTGCCGTGCTGCTTGACCCAGGCGCGGATCTGCTGCGCGTCGTCGGCGCTGCGCAGCACGAAGGCGTTGGGATGGGTCAGGAACCGCTCGTCCGGCGGCGTCGAGCGCGCGCCGGTGGCCAGGATCAGCCGGTCGTAGCGCAACCATTCACCGGTGCTCAGCCCCACGCGCCGGTTCTCGCGGTCCAGGCGCACAGCCACGGCACCGCGGTGCACCGTCACATCGCGCCCGCTGGCCCAGTCGTCGGGCACCAGGCGCAGCGCCTGCAGCGCGCCCGCGGTGTCGTCGTCGTAGACCAGGCGGCCGATGCCCATGCGGTTGTAGAACGGCACCGGCTCGTTGCCCACGATCTCGATGCGCAGGCTGCCACTGTCACGGCGCAGCGCCTCGGCCGCGCTCATGCCGGCCACGCCGTCGCCGACGATGACCACGCGGCCGATGCCGGCGGCCCGCGCCTTGTCCACCTGCGGCCGGCGCAGCACGCTGACCGGCACCTCCGCCGCGCGCGGGTCGCGGTCGATCACCACCGGCCCGCGCACGGTGCACATGCACGCCAGCCGCGCCCGGCCCTCCAGGCCCAGGCGCTGCAGCGTGGCGAGTTCGTCGTCCTCGGGCGGCGAGAGGTGCTCGCCACCGTCGCAGACGGCCACCGGGTCGGCACCGCAGACCCCGGCCCGGCAGCCGTACGCGATCTTCAGGCCGGCATGCTCGATGGCCTCCAGCAGCGTCTGCTCCGGTGCGACCTGGAAGGCGATGCCGGTGGCGCGGTCGGTGACCTCAGGCTGGCCGGCCTGGCCCGCCAGCCGGTCCTTCAGCGCACGGCCGCCGCCGATCTGGGTGCGCGTCTCGTCGGCGTGCGACGGCGCCGCGGCCGGCTTCTTCGCGCGTGCGGCCTGGGCCTCGCGGTAATGGCGCTCGGCTCGCAGGCCGCCGAATGCCAGCGCGCCGGCCAGCACGACGCCCAGGCCTCGCGCCGCATCGCGCAGCACCGTCAGGGGCTCGGCGCCCGCCAGCCAGGCCAGCGTGTCGACGATCACCGGCCCGGCGAAGGCATAGAACACCGCCAGCGCCACCGCACCGAAGGCCATCGAGATGCGGTAGGGCGTGGTCGGCACGAAGGCCACGGCCAGCGCGTAGGCCCCGGCCGACGCCGCAGCGCCGGCGGCCAGCGCCAGGCCATTGGCCGGCGCCGTGGCCTGGGCGCCCGCACCGCCGAGGAAGTAGCCGAGGATCAGGCCCGGCATCAGGCCGATGAACAGCCGCCGCTGGCTGGCCCAGCGCGGGTCGTCGTCGTAGACGTCGCTGAACACCGCCGCCCGCGGGTTGAAGTCGTAGCAGTTCTTCTGGCACCCCAGGCAGGGCTCGCAGAAGCCATTGCGCACCACCACCAGCGGCGCCTGGCCATAGTCGCGCTGGATCGGGCCCAGCGGGCAGAAGGTGCCGCACCAGCCGCTGCGGCCCTTGAACCACCAGCCGCCCGCCAGTGCCAGGACGAGCACGGCGCCCAGCACCGCGGCCAGCGCCGTGCCGTCGTGGTTGAGCAACGGCGCCCGGAGCGCGACGGCACCGACGAACAGGACCAGCGCCACCGAGAAGGCCCAGGTCTTCGCCACGGCCGGCAGGTCGTGCCCGCGCGAGATGCCGGCCTGGCGCGGGATCTGGTTGAGGGTGGCCATCGGACAGACCTGGCGCCACAAACCCGGCGCCAGCACCAGCAACGCCGGCAGCACGGGGACGGCCAGGCCCCAGAACAGCCGCAGGCCCAGGGTGGGGGCCCAGATCAGCCCGGCGATCAAGGCCAGCACCGTCAGCAACACCACCACCCGCAGGGCCCACCAGACCGCCACCGACACACGCGCCGGCCGCTGCGTGTAGTTGGCGAAGAAGTTCAGCGGGGCGGGGTTGGCCACCGGCATGCGCGGCCTTCAGTCCGCCGGCTGCAGCCGACGCAGCCGCAGGGCCACGTGGGCCGCCAGGTCGCGCAGCAGGGCCAGCGCGATGCGCGGCTGCCAGGCCCCGAGCTGCTGCAGCGCCTGCGGCGTGAGCATCAGCAGGTCGACCTCGGTCTCGGCCACCACCTCGGCTGCCGCCGGTGCGGCGTCCAGGAAGCCGAGCATGCCGGCCACGTCGCCTTCACCTCGCCGTTCGGACGGCTGGCCGGGCACCGTCACGCGCAGATGACCATTGGCCACGAACACCAGCGCAGGCGCCAGCTGGCCGACCGCCAGGATCACCGCACCGGCCGGGTAGCGGCGGCGCGCCATGAAGCCGATCAGGTGCGCCCAGTCGGCGTCGCCCAGTTCGGCGAGCAGACGCGGAGCCGGTGGGGCCACGGCCGAATCGGTGGGCGCTGGCGATGGCGCGGGCACCGCGCCACCGTACTGGAAGAAGTCATCGGCCATGGGCGTGTCTCCTGCGGTGGTCGAAGGGCCCTTTCGCACTGCCCGGGCTCACTGGCCCACATCGTCGTAGGCGCTGGCCAGATGGTGGCGTGCGGCCGAACGCAGACCGGTCTCCCAGTCGGCGCCGGCGTCGGTCAGACCCAGGCGCTGCCAGAGCACGGCGTACAGGGCGTCGCGCCCGGCAACGTCGGCACCAGGCATGGCACGTGCCAGCGCCTGGGGCGACAGGTCGGCGGCCAGGCGGCTCGCCGCGCCATCGAACGCCGCCAGCAGCCGGCGGTCGTGGTCGGCCAGGTCCTGGCCCACCTGCGCCAGCAAGGCATGGGGATCGCCCGCCAGCAGGCAGCGCAGCGCCTGGTCGGTATCGGCGGCCAGCTGCAGCGGTGACGCGCTCGACAACGCAGCGGCACGCCGGGACCCCAGCGCGCCACGCACCCGCGCCTGACGCGCGAGCTGCTCGCGCAGCAGATCCACCGCGGCCCGCAGCAGCGCACCAACCCGGGCCGCCTGTTCGGCGGGCGCCAACCCGGCCATCGCACCCGGGGGCAGGCTCAGGCCCGACAGCAGGGTGTCACCATTGGCCGGCATGGATGTGCCTTCCGCAGCTGCAGCGGGCGCTGACGACACGGCGCCACGTGCGGGCAACACCGGCGCCGCGCATGCTGCATCGCCCGGCGCACCGTCGGGTCCTCTGGCAACCGGTGCAGGCGCCGCCGGCGACACAGGCGACAAAGGCTTCGCCTGAGCCGCCGGCACGGGCCGGATCCGCGTCAAGGCATCGTCATCGTCGGTCGGAATCGGGACCGACGCTGCAGGATCGCCGCCGCGGGCCGGCGGCATCACCAGCGGTGCCGTGTCCTCGACCGGCGAGACCGGCGACGGCGCCGCGACCGGAAGCGCCCGGGAAGGCCCCCCCGGCCCTGCCGCGTCACGCAGCGACACCTCGAACGCGTACGGCCCCATCTCCACGCGATCGCCTTCGCACAGCAGTTGCTCGCCGTCCATGCGCATGGCGGACCGGTTGACGAAGGTGCCGTTGGTGGACAGGTCCCGCAGCACCCAGCCGCGCGGCGTGGACAGGATCTCGCAGTGGCGGGCCGACAAGGCCAGGCTGCGGTCGGGCAAGGCCCAGTCACAGGCCGGGTCGCGACCGATCACGAAGCGGGCGCGGCCGGCGGGCACCTGCACCGTCGTGGCAGCCCCCGCCTTGCGATCCGTGCCGCCGAGCAGCGTCAACACCAGCATCCGAGCCTCCTTGGCCGGTGCCCAGAATACACGCCGCCCGAGCGGGGCTTCCGCGGCCCGTGCAGGGCCGGTCCTGGGGACAGCTCCCTAGAATGTTGCAGCGCAACAAAAAGAGCTTGCATTGCGTCCGGCGACCCCTATACTTCGAGTCATGCTGCAGTGCAGCAAAGATGCCCGAAAGCGAAGTCCGGGCATGCCGATTCCTGAACCCTGACGAACGGAGCCCATGATGACCCCCTTCACCGCTGAACAGATGATGGCCGCCCACAAGGCCAATGTCGACACCCTCTTCGGCCTGACCAACAAGGCCTTCGAAGGCGTGGAAAAGCTCGTCGAGCTGAACCTCCAGGTCGCCAAGTCGAGCCTGACCGAAGCTGCCGACGCGAGCAAGGCCATGCTGTCGGTCAAGGACGCGCAGGAACTGCTGGCCCTCCAGGCCGCGATGCTGCAGCCCAGCGCTGAAAAGGCGGCCGCCTACAGCCGCCACCTGTACGACATCGCCGCCGGCACCAACGCCGAGGTGACCAAGGTCGCCGAGGCCCAGTTCGCCGACGCGCAGAAGAAGATGATGGCCGTGGTCGACACCGCCGTGAAGAACGCGCCGGCCGGCACCGAGAACGCCGTGGCCCTGGTGAAGTCGGCCGTGGCCGCTGCCAACAACGCCTTCGAGAGCGTGCAGAAGGCCGCCAAGCAGGCCGCCGAAGTGGCCGAAGCCAACTTCCAGGCCGTGACCAGCACCGCCGTCAAGGCCACGCAGACGGCCGCCAAGTCGCGCCGCGCCGCCTGATCACGGCGCATCGACCACCACGGGCGGGGCGACGGAACTTCCGCCGCTACGCCTGATCAGAGCCTGTGCCCGGTCCATCCCCGGGTCTCTCTGGAAGGTTGTCTCCTCGGAACCTCGTGTTGGTTCCATTCCGGCCCGGGTCTTCCCGGGCCGTTTTCTTTGGCGGCCTGCCGCTCAGGGTTCGGCGCGCCGGAAGGCCGCGAGCCGCGCCTTCAGGGCGGGCAGCATAGCCAGCGCAGCGTCCCGCCCGGCTGCGATGGCCCGGTGGCGGGCCGCGAAGTCGGTGCCCGGCACGCCGTCCAGCGCCGGGCGGATCACCACGTCGGCGCCGCGCAGTTCGTGGCGGCTCAGGCTGCGCCCCATGATCGAGAAGGTCTGCAGCAGCAGGCGGAACGGGTCGCCCGTGGGCTGGCCCTTCGGCGCCTCGCCGATGTCCACCGCGATCACGACCTCCGCGCCCATCTGCCGCACCTGGCTCACCGGCACCGGGGCCACCAGGCCGCCGTCGACGTACTCGCGGCCGCCGATGCCCACCGGCGTGAAGATGGCCGGCACGGCGCTGGACGCGCGCACCGCCAGGCCCGTGTCGCCACGGCGGAACAGCACCGCGTCACCGCTGTCGAGATCCGTGGCGACGATGCCGAGCGGACGCGGCATCCGTTCGATGGGCCGTCCGCCCGTCTGGTCGCGCACGTAGCGGGCCAGCGCATCGCCGCGCAGCAGCCCGCGGCCGGGGAAGCCCCAGTCGGCGATCGTGGACTCCGCCATCGACGCGCCCAGGCGGGCCAGCGCCGTGCCGTCGTGGCCCGACGCCCAGAGCGCCGCCACCAGGCTGCCGGCCGACGTGCCGGCCACCAGGTCGGGCCGGATGCCGGCTTCCTCGAGCACCTGGATGACGCCGATGTGCGCGAAACCGCGGGTGGCACCGCCGCCCAGGGCCAGGCCGATGCGGGGCGGCGGGGGTGGCGGCGGCGGGGGTGGCGCCACAGGCGGCGCCGGGGGAACGGGTGCTGGCAACACCGGCGCGGGCGGCGGGCTCGGCGCCGTCTGGCAGCCGGCCAGGACAGCGGGCCCGGCCAGCAGCCAAGCTGCCATATTTCTTCTGGATATGTTCACTCTACTTCTTTGTAGTTTGAGAAATAACTGCGGCCACCTAGGCTATCCGCCATGTACCGTCCCACCGACTTCGACCGTGCCTTCGTGCGGGCCCGCGCCGCCCAGTTCCGCGACCAGCTCCAGCGCTGGCAGCGCGGCGAGCTCAGCGAGGACCACTTCCGCCCGCTGCGCCTGCAGAACGGCTGGTACGTGCAGCGCCACGCGCCGATGCTGCGTGTGGCTGTGCCCTACGGCGTGCTGTCGGCACCCCAGCTGTGCACGCTGGCACGCATTGCCCGCGAGTTCGACCTGCAGGATGCCGGCAAGCCCAGCGAGCGCGGCGGCTTCGGCCATTTTTCCACCCGCCAGAACCTGCAGTTCAACTGGATACCGCTGGACCGTGCCGCCGACGTGATGGACCTGCTGGCGGAGGTCGACATGCACGGCATCCAGACCAGCGGCAACTGCATCCGCAACGTCACCACCGACGCGCTGGCCGGCATCGCCCCCGACGAGGTGGTCGACCCACGCCCCTACTGCGAGCTGCTGCGCCAGTGGAGCACGCTGCACCCCGAGTTCGCCTTCCTGCCGCGCAAGTTCAAGATCGCCGTCACCGGCGCCCGCGAGGACCGCGCCGCCATCGCCTGGCACGACATCGGCCTGCAGCTGCTGCGCGACGCACAGGGCGCCGTCGGCTTCCGCGTGCTGGCGGGCGGCGGCATGGGCCGCACGCCGGTCGTCGCCACCGAGGTCGCGGCCTTCGTGCCCTGGGCGCACATCCTGGTCTTCATAGAGGCCATCGTGCGCGTCTACAACCTGCACGGCCGACGCGACAACGCCTACAAGGCGCGGTTGAAGATCCTGGTCAAGGCCGAGGGCCAGCGCTTCGTGGACGACGTGCAGCGCGAGTACGCGCAGCTGCTGGCCGACGGCGCGCCGACGATCCCACCCGCCGAGCTGGACCGCGTGGCCGCCAGCTTCGCCGAGCCCGCCGGCGTGCGCCGCGCCGCGCAGGCGCCGCACGGCGAACAGCCGCCGCGCGAGGACCTGCCGCCGGCCTACCTGCGCTGGCTGGAACGCAACGTGCACGCACACCGCGTGGCCGGCTACCGCGCCGTGACGCTGTCACTCAAGCGCGCCGGCCAGCCGCCGGGTGATGTGACGGCCGCGCAGATGGACGGCGCCGCGGCGCTGGCCGAACGCTTCAGCCTCGGCGAGTTGCGCGTCACGCACGAGCAGAACCTGCTGCTGCCCTGGGTGCGCCACGACCAGCTGCCGGCGCTGTGGGAAGCCGCGCGCGCCGCCGGGTTCGCCACCCCCAACATCGGCCTGCTGACCGACATGATCGCCTGCCCGGGTGGCGACCTCTGCGCGCTGGCCAACGCCCGCTCGATCCCGGTGGCCGCGGCCATCCAGGAGCGCTTCGAGGACTTGGACGAACAGCTCGACATCGGCGACGTGGACCTGCACCTCAGCGGCTGCATCAACAGCTGCGGCCACCACCACAGCGGTCACATCGGCATCCTCGGCGTCGACAAGGACGGCAGTGAGTGGTACCAGGTCACGCTGGGCGGCGCCGACGGCAGCGCACGCGGCCGCGCGGCGGTGGCCGGCAAGGTCATCGGCCCGTCGTTCGCCGCCGACGAGGTGCCCGACGTGCTGGAGGCGCTGATCGACGTCTACCGCCGCGAGCGTCAGGGCAGCGAGCGCTTCGTCGACGTGGTGCGCCGCCTGGGCGTTCCACCCTTCCGCGCCGCCGCCGATGCCGCCCGCCGTGCCACCGCCGCGGCCGATGCCGCCTGATCCCGGACGACCGACATGCGCTTGCTGAACCCCGACGACGCCCTCCCGCACGGCACCGTGACGCTGGCCAACACCGACGACGTGGCCGCCCACGCCGACGCCCTGCGCGAGGCCCCCGCTGTGACCCTGCACTTCCCGAAGTGGGTGGACGGCCGCGCCTATTCGCAGGCCGTCGTGCTGCGCGGCCGGCTCAAGTACGCCGGCGAGATCATCGCCACCGGCGAGGTGATGCTGGACATGCTGCCGCTGCTGCGCCGCTGCGGCTTCGACGCGGCGCAGCTGGTGGCCGGCCAGGACCTGGCCGCCGCCGACCGCGCGCTGGGCTTCTTCCCCGGCCATTACCAGGCGGACCCGCACCGCAGCGTGCACGCATGACCACCATCGTGCAACGCCTGGCGCGCAAGGCGCGCGGCTTCGAGGCGCGCGTGGCCCACGCCGAGGCCCTGCTGCGCGAAGCCGCGGAGGACCACGCCGGCCGCATCGTGCAGGCCAACAGCCTGGGCGTGGAAGGCATGGTGCTCACCGACATGGTGGCCCGCCTGAAGCTGCCGGTGGCCGTGGCCACGCTGGACACCGGCGCGCTGCACGCCGAGACGCTGGCGATGATCCCGCGCATCGAGGCCCGCTACGGCATCGCGGTGGAGGTCTTCCGCCCGCGGCAGGAGGCCGTGGTGCAGTTCGTCGGCCGCCATGGCGAGCGCGCGATGTACGACAGCGTGGACCTGCGCCGCGCCTGCTGCGCGCTGCGCAAGCTCGAGCCCATGGAGCGACTGCTGCAGGGCCGCAGCGCCTGGGTCACCGGCCTGCGCCGCGAGCAGTCGGCCGAGCGCCGCCACGTGCCCTTCTACGCGCTGGAGGACGACGGCCGCGAGAAGTTCTACCCGCTGGCCGACTGGACCGAGGCCGACGTCTGGGAATACGTGAAGCGCCACGACGTGCCCTACAACGACCTGCACGACCAGTGGTTCCCCAGCATCGGCTGCGCACCCTGCACGCGCGCCGTGTCGGCCGGGGAAGACCCGCGCGCCGGCCGCTGGTGGTGGGAACAGGGGGCGGCCAAGGAATGCGGCCTGCACCTGCGGCCGGAGGTGGCCTCGGCATGACACCCGGCACGAACCCAGGCACCGTGGTCTTCATCGGTGCCGGCCCCGGCGCCGCCGACCTGATCACGCTGCGCGGCGCGCGCTGGCTGGGCCGTGCCGACGTGGTGCTGTTCGACGCCCTCACCGACCCGGCGCTGCATGAACTCGCACCGCAGGCGCGCTGGGTGGACGTGGGCAAGCGCGGCTTCCGCCACAGCACGGGCCAGGCGACCATCGACGCGCTGCTCGTGGCCCTGGCCCGGACGCACCGGGTGGTGGTGCGCCTCAAGGGCGGTGACCCCAGCATCTTCGGCCGCCTGGAAGAGGAGCTGCAGGCCCTGGCCGCCCACGGCATCGGTGCCGAGGTCGTGCCCGGCGTCACGGCCGCCCTGGCCGCTGC
This sequence comes from Burkholderiaceae bacterium, assembly GCA_024235855.1. Lineage (GTDB taxonomy): Bacteria > Pseudomonadota > Gammaproteobacteria > Burkholderiales > Burkholderiaceae_C > Rubrivivax. The sequence continues at coordinate 254,293 of JACKLN010000002.1, read as the reverse complement.
CGCCGACACGCTGCGCCCGCTCACCCGCCGCGGCGGCGGCCGCAGCGTCACCCTGTCCACCGCCATGACCCGCGAAGGCACGCTGCGTGCCACGCAGCAGGCCGACACCGAGGTCTTTTACATGGCCGGCCGCCAGCTCGGTGCGCTGGGCCGCCGGCTGCTGGCCGCGGGCTGGGCGCCGGACACGCCGGTGTGCGTGGTCTCGCGCGCCGGCTGGCCCGACCAGCTGGCCAGCGACCACACGCCGGCCACGCTGGCCGCGGCCAGCGTGCTGCACGCCGGCCGGCCCACGGTGGTGACCGTGGGCGCAGGCGCCGTGCCCCTGCCCGCAGGCCGGGCCGACCGCGATACCGGGGCGCCTATCCGCCCCCAGGTTGATTGCGGTCAAGATTCGGTGCAAACCCGCACCGCATAAAATCGAGTGTTTCGCCGCCGGGCCGCGCGGGCCCGGTGCACCCACGTCCTTCCAGAGTTCATCGCATGACCCACGTCGTCCTCGAATCCTGCATCCGCTGCAAGTACACCGACTGCGTCGACGTGTGTCCCGTGGACTGCTTCCGCGAAGGCCCCAACTTCCTGGTCATCGACCCCGACGAGTGCATCGACTGCGCCGTGTGCATCCCCGAGTGCCCGGTCAATGCGATCCTGCCGGAGGAGGACGTGCCGGCCGACCAGATGTCCTTCGTCCAGCTCAACGCCGACCTGTCGCGCAAGTGGCCCAGCATCACCAAGCGCAAGGGCCCGCTGCCGGACGCCGACGAGTGGAAGGACAAGAAGGACAAGCTCGACCAGCTGATCCGCTGAACAGAATGGAACCCACTGCCACCCCCGCGGTCACCGACACCGCCCAGGCCCACGACGGGCCCATCGAGACCGACGCCGTCATCGTCGGCGCCGGCCCCGTGGGCCTGTTCCAGGTCTTCGAGCTTGGCCTCCTGGAGATCAAGGCCCACATCATCGACAGCCTGGCCTACCCCGGCGGCCAGTGCATCGAGCTGTACCCCGACAAGCCGATCTACGACATCCCGGCCGTGCCGGTGTGCACCGGCAAGGAGCTCACCGACAACCTGCTCAAGCAGATCGAGCCCTTCGGTGCCACCTTTCACCTGGGCCAGGAGGTCACCGTGGTGGCCAAGCGCGAGGACGGTCGCTTCGACGTCGAGACCAGCAAGGGCACGCGCTTCGTCACCAAGACCATCTTCATCGCCGGCGGCGTGGGCTCGTTCCAGCCGCGCACGCTGAAGGTGGACGGCATCGAACGCTTCGACGGCACGCAGCTGTTCTACCGCGTGCGCAACCCGGCGCAGTTCGCGGGCAAGAACCTGGTCATCGTCGGCGGCGGCGACTCGGCGCTGGACTGGACGCTGAACTTCGTCCAGGAAGGCCCGAGCAAGGCCGAGAGCGTCATCCTCGTGCACCGGCGCGACGGCTTCAAGGCCGCGCCGGCCAGCGTGGCGAAGATGAAGGAGCTGTGCGACGCCTACGAGATGCAGTTCATGGTCGGCCAGGTGACCGGCTTCGAAGAGGCCGACGGCCGCATGACGAGCCTGAAGGTCACCGGCGGCGACGGCGTCACCCGGGTGGTGCCGATGGACGTGCTGATGGTCTTCTTCGGCCTGAGCCCGAAGCTGGGGCCCATTGCCGAATGGGGTCTGGCGCTGGAGCGCAAGCAGATCGTCGTCGACACCGAGAAGTTCGAGACCAGCATCCCCGGCATTTTCGCGGTGGGCGATGTCAACACCTACCCGGGCAAGAAGAAGCTGATCCTGTCGGGCTTCCACGAGGCCGCACTGGCCGCCTTCGGTGCCAGCCCGTACATTTTCCCGGAGAAGCGCGTGCTGCTGCAGTACACCACCACCAGCCCCAAGCTGCACAAGGTGCTGGGCGTGGAGACGCCGGTGTTCGACTGAATACGCAAGGTGCGTTACGCACGAAGGGCCCGCGCTGCGGGCCCTTTTTCATGCACGTTATGATCTTGGCTCGCTAGGGGTGTTGGCCTGCACGCGCAGGCCGGCTGAGACAGTCCCTTTGAACCTGATTGAGGTAATCCTCGCGCAGGGAAGCAGGCTCGAACCGCAGGCCGGCTCCATCCAGGGGCTTCGTGCACTGCCCCGTGTTTGCCCACCTGCTCGTCGCTGGGAAACACGATGAGCAACACACGACCCACACTGCTTGCCGCAGCCGCGGCCCTTTGCTGCACGACCACATTCGCGCAGTCCGTCCAGACGGTCACCATCACCGGCAGCCGCAGCGCCACCAGCGCCAGCGTGGCCGGCTTCGGCGACGTGCCCTTGTCCCGGGCGCCGTTCTCCGCCACCGTGCTGGAGGCCGATGCGCTGCAGGACGCCGGCATTGCCAGCCTGGGCGACATCACGCGGCTCGACGCCGGCCTCACCGACGCCTACAACGCGCCGGGCTACTGGGGCCAGCTGGCGGTGCGCGGCTTCACGCTGGACAACCGCTTCAACTTCCGCCGCGACGGCCTGCCCATCAACGCCCAGACCGCCCTGCCCACCGGCAACAAGGCCGCCCTGGAACTGTTCAAGGGCACCAGCGGCATCCAGGCCGGCACCAGCGCGCCCGGCGGGCTGGTGAACCTGGCGGTCAAGCGGCCCACCGCACAAGCCTTGACCACCGCCGCCATCGAATGGACCGAGCCCGGCACGGTGGCCCTGAGCACCGACATCAGCCGCCAGCAGGCCAGCCTGGCCTGGCGGCTCAATGCCAGCGCCACCCGGCTCGATCCCGCCACCCGCGACAGCCGAGGCCAGGCCCACCTGCTGGCCGGCGCCGCCACCTGGCAGCTGGGCACGTCCGGCACGCTGGAGGCCGAGTTGGAATTCAACCGGCAAAGCCAGCCCAGCACGCCCGGCTTCAGCCTGCTGGGCAGCCAGCTGCCGGATGCCGAGGCCATCGACCCGCGGCTGAACCTGAACAACCAGGCCTGGTCGCTGCCGGTGGTGTTCGAGGGCCGCACCGGATCGTTGCGTTATATGCGCGAACTGGCGCCGGACCTGCAGTTGACGGCGCACGCCATGCAGCAGCGTCTGCGCACCGACGACCGCATCGCCTTTCCCTTCGGCTGCAGTGCCGAGAACGACTACACGCGCTACTGCAGCGATGGCAGCTTCGACCTCTACGACTTCCGCAGCGAGGGCGAGCGCCGCACCAGTACTGCCGCCGACCTGACGCTGCGCGGTCGGCACACGATCGGCGGCTTCCGCCACCACTGGACCGCCGGCCTGCTGGCCACGCGCACCACGGCACACTTCGGCCGGCAGGCCTACAACTGGGTCGGCATCGGCACGCTCGACGGCAGCGCCGTGCTGCCCCCCGACCCGACGCTGACCGACGAGAACACCAACCTCAGCGAACGCAGCACCGAATGGCGGCTGCAGGATCGGGTCGACCTGGGCGCGCAGTGGCAACTGTGGGCCGGCCTGCGGCATACGCGTCTGCAGCGTGCCAGCGTGCGCACCGACGGCGGCCGTGCCACCGACTACCGGCAGGCCTTCACCATACCCTGGCTTGCCGTGTCGTGGCAGGCCACGACGTCACTCACCGCCTATGCCAGCTGGGGTGAAGGCGTGGAGTCGGACGTGGCGCCCAACCGCAGCCGTTACCTCAATGCCGGGCAGGCCTTGCCGGCGTTGATCAGCCGCCAGACCGAGGTCGGCGTGAAGCAGCGCGGTGACACCCTGCAGTGGCAGGTCGCCCTGTTCGACATCCGCCGCCCGGTCTGGAGCGACATCCTGCAATCCACCGGCCTGGCGAGCGACGCCTGCAGCGACGACGACCCCTGCACGCGCCGCGCCGACGGCATCGCCCGCCACCGCGGCGTCGAGGCCGAGGCGGAGTGGCGCGCCGGCGCACTGAACCTGCGTGGCAGCGCCCTGTGGCTGCACGCGCGGCGCGAGGGCGCCAGCGACCCGGCGCTCGACGGCCTGCGGCCCACCAACGTGCCGGCGCACAGTCTGAAACTGCAGGCGGCGTGGAACGTGGACCGCCTGCCCGGCCTGGCCCTGCTGGGCTTCCTGAGCCGCGAGGGTGAACGCATGGTGCTGCCGGACAACAGCGTGCGCACCGCGGGCTGGACCCGCGTGGACCTGGGCCTGCGCTATGCCCGGATCGTCGACGGCCAGCGCTGGGCCTGGCGCCTGGGCCTGGACAACGTGGCCGACGCGCGGGCCTGGAAGGAATCGCCGTACCAGTACGGCCACGCCTACCTGTACCCGCTGGCGCCGCGCACGTGGCGGGCTGCGCTGAACATCACGCTCTGAACCGAGACCGGCTGAATTTTCAGGCTATACTCTTGGGCTCAGTTCCCCGATAGCTCAGTCGGTAGAGCGCCGGACTGTTAATCCGTAGGTCCCTGGTTCGAGCCCAGGTCGGGGAGCCAAGAAAGTCGAAAGCCAGCAGGTTTGCGCCTGCTGGCTTTTTGTCTTTCGGGCTGGTTTGGCTGACCTCGCCGGGGGCGACGCGGCTTCGCGCCGAGGTCGTCGCCAACGCTCGGATTGGGGGGAACGTGCCTGGCCGGTCTGCGGGCGCTGATAGAGTCGGATCAGGTGCCCGTTCAGGCGCACCTCGCACCGCGAAGCAGGAGGCCCAGCCATGTCGTTCCCGAACCACCGTCGTGCGGCGAAGACCCTCGCCGCCCTGGCCGTGGCGCTCGCTGCCAGCCCGGCGGCCATGGCCCACAGCGTGATGTTCCCCGACGGCTTCCGCTTCGACGACAGCAACGAAGGCCCGAGCGCCGCGCAGCTGCGCCAGCAGCGCCCGGCCAATGCGCCGGCAGGCGTGTGTGCCGGTGGTCAGGCGGACGGCTACCCCTGCAGCAAGGTCGACCTACGTGCCTTCGTGCCCAAGACCTCGCTCGGCGGCGGCACGCAGAACCTCAACGACATCTGGGGCTGGACCGACCCGCTCACCGGCGCCGAGATCGCCATCGTCGGCCGCACCCACGGCACCGCCTTCGTCGACATCAGCGTGCCCACCGCACCGGTGCTGCTGGGCTTCCTGCCGTCGCACAACGGCGGCAGCGACGCGTGGCGCGACATCAAGGTCTACGCCGACCACGCCTTCATCGTCGCCGACGGCGGCGGCAACAGCACGCACGGCCTGCAGGTCTTCGACCTGCGCACGCTGCGCGGCCTGCCGCCGGGCGGCACGCTCACCGAGACGGCCCACCTGGGCACCTTCGGCCCGGCGCACAACATCGCCATCAACGAGGACACCGGCTACGCCTATGTCGTGGGCAGCAACCGCTGCAGCGGCGGCCTGTACATGGTGGACGTCTCCAGCCCGCAGGCCCCGGCCTTCGCCGGCTGCTTCTCGGCCGACGGCTACACGCACGACACCCAGTGCGTCGTCTATGCCGGCCCCGACACCGCCTACGCCGGGCGCGAGATCTGCGTGGCCTACAACGAGGACACGGTCACCGTGGTCGACGTGACCAACAAGGCCAACCCGCAGATGCTGTCGCGCACCCCGTACGCCGGTGTGCGCTACACGCACCAGGGCTGGTTCCTCGACGGCAGCCACGACACCATCATCGTCAACGACGAGCTCGACGAGAGCAGCAACGGGCACAACACGCGGTCCTACCTGTTCGACCTGTCCGACCTGGACCGCCCGGTGGAGATCGGCCGCTACACCGGCCCCACGCCAGCCATCGACCACAACCTCTACACGCGCGACGGCTACGTCTTCGAGACCAACTACCGCGCCGGCCTGCGCATCCTCGACGCGTCGGCTGCGCGCAGTGGCACGCTGACCGAGGTGGCCTACTTCGACACCATCCCGGGGTCGGACGCGCCGCAGTTCTCCGGCACCTGGAGCAGCTACGTCTGGTTCGGCAGCGGCAACGTCGTGCTCAGCGACATCGGCGGCGGCCTGTTCGTCGTCGCGCCCGACTGGGACGCCATCGGCGGCGGCGGCGGCAGCAGCAGCTTCGAGAACACGACCCCGGTGGCCATCCCCGACCGCAACCTGGCCGGCGCCACCAGTGCCATCGCCGTCACGCGCAGCGGCCAGGCGGGCACGCTCGAGGTCACGGTGGACATCGCGCACCCGGCCATCGGCCAGCTCATCGTCGACCTGATCTCGCCGGCCGGCACCGTGCGCAACCTGCACAACCGCACCGGCGGCAACACCGACAACCTGCAGCAGACCTACACCGTGAACGCGGGTGCCGAGGCGGCCGAGGGCACCTGGCAGCTGCGCGTGCGCGACATCCGCCGGCGGCAGACCGGCACGCTGCAGGGTTGGCGCATCAGGTTTCCGTGACGGGGGTGCACCGCGGCGTCCGCCAGTCCCTGAAGGCACTGACGGCCCTGGCGATGCTGGCGGGTGGCACCGGTGGCGCCCTGGCGGCCGGAGCGGCCGCCGGCGCACCGGCAGGTGATGCACCCGCGGTGTCGGCGCCGGCCTTCGCGGCCGGGCGTGCTGCACTGGCTGCCGCAGAACGACATGCCGCCACATCGCGCCAGGCCCTGATCGACGCGGCCGCGCTGCGGCGGGCCCTGGCGTCCCGCCGTCCGGCCGGGCCGGCTGCGCCTGCCGATGCCGCCCGCCTCGATCAGTTGCAGCGCCAGGGCGCCGAAGCGCGCGACCGGGCCGAAGCGGCCCGCCGTGACGCCGCAGCGCACTTTGCCCGTGGCCTGGCCACCGGATGGTCGCAGTGGGTGCGCGACACCGCGCCGTTGACCCTGGACACCGACCTGCGCCAGGCCCTGGCGCCCGGCGCCGCACACAATGCCCGCGTGCGCAGCGTGCACCCGAACATGCCGCCGCCGATGGCCGAAGCGCCGGCGTCGCCCGTCGCGTCCGCGTCGGCGCCGCTGGACGAGGCCTTCACGCTGCAGTTCCCGATGCTCGCGTCGCAGAACCCGCCGCGCAACCTCGACATCGCGTCCTTCCAGCTGTCGCGCGACGCCCGCTTCGTGGCCCACATCGAGGTCGACGCCGCGACCGGTGGCGCATCCGACGGCCCCACCGGCGCCGCTGCCGTGCCCCTGAACCGCCTGCACCGCTGGCGGCTGCTGGTGGCCGACCTGCACGGCGCGCCGGTGCACGGGGCCAGGATCGACGTCGTCGGCCACATGCCCGGTCACGTGCACGGTCTGCCGACCCAGCCGCGCGTGACCGGCGAGATCGCGCCCGGCGTCTACCGCGTGGACGGGCTGAAGTTCCAGATGGACGGCTGGTGGGTGATGCAGTTCGAGATCCAGCCCGCCGCCGGGGCGGATGGTGTCGTCCCGCCACCGGACAACGTGGCCTTCAACCTCGTGTTCTGACCGCCATGCCTGCGCACTTCCTGGCCTGGGCATCGGCACGCCTGCGGTGCGGTCTGACCGTCGTGCTGCTGGCCCTGCCGGCCTTTGCGGCCTGGGCAGCCACGCCGGCCGATGAGGCCTACCGCTTCACCGCTGCCGACCGCGCCTTCCTGGCCACGCTGACGCTGGACCGCCTGCCACCGCCGCCGCCCAGCCCGTCGAACGCCCAGGCCGACGACCCGCGCGCGGCGCAGCTCGGCCAGCGCCTGTTCTTCGACCCCGCGCTCAGCGACAGCGGCCGTTTTGCCTGCGCCACCTGCCACCAGCCGGCGCGGCACTTCAGCGACGGCCTGCCGCGGGCCGTGGCCGCCGGCACGGCGCGCCGTCACACGCCCAGCCTGCTGGGTGCGGCGCACGGCCCCTGGCTGAACTGGGACGGCAGCGCCGACAGCCTCTGGGCGCAGGCCCTGGGGCCCATCGAACACGCCGACGAGATGGCCACGCCGCGCAGCCGCTGGGTGGGCCGAGTGCTGCAGGCCCATGGCCCGGCGCTCACCGCCGTCTTCGGCCCCGTGCCCGGCCTGCCAAGTGCAGCCGTGCTGGCCACGCCGATGTCGCCACTGGGCGATGCCGCCGCCCAGGCGGCCTGGCAGGCCCTGTCCCCGGCGCAGCGCAGCGCCATCGACCGCGTCTTCGCGCAGACCGGCAAGGCGCTGGCGGCCTACCAGCGCCGGCTGCAGATGGCGCCGGCGCGGTTCGACCGCTTCGTGCAGGCGCTGCAGCGGGGCGACGATGCTGCCGCCCGCCAGCAGATGGCGCCCGACGAGGTGGCCGGCCTGCGCCTGTTCGTCGGCGCGGCGCGCTGTGTCAGCTGCCACAACGGGCCGCTGTTCACCAATCACGAGTTCCACAACATCGGTGCGCCCGAGCCCGACCGCAGCCGCGTCGACCTGGGCCGCGCCGAAGGCGTGCAGCGGCTGCAGGGCAGTGCATTCACTTGCCTGTCGTCACACAGCGACGCGAACGCCGAGCGCGACTGCGGCGAGATGCGCTTCCTCAAGTCCCAGGGCCCGGAACTGGTGGGCGCCTTCAAGACCCCCAGCCTGCGCAACGTGGCCGCCACCGCACCGTACATGCAGGCCGGCCAGCTGGCCACGCTGGCCGACGTGCTGGCCCACTACAACCAGCCGCCGCCGCCGTTCTACGATCCGGCCCAGCACCCGAGCCGGCCCCACTTCGACATCCTGCCGCTGCAGCTGACGCCGGCGCAGCTGGGCCAGCTGGCGGCCTTCCTGGGCACGCTGACCTCGCCGCTGCCCGCCGACGATCCCTGGTGGCAGGCGCCGCCACCGGCCACCGCGCATCCGACACGACCATGACCGCCTTCTCCGACGCCGCCGACACCTGGAACCGCCGCTTCACCGGGGCGGGCAACGACTTTCTCTTCGGGCGCGAACCCAATGCCTGGCTGCGCCGCCACGCGGCCTGGCCGGCCGGCGCACGCGTGCTCTGTGTGGCCGACGGCGAGGGCCGCAACAGCGTCTGGCTGGCGCAGCAGGGGCTGCAGGTCGATGCCTTCGACATTGCCGAGGCCGGCGTGCGCAAGGCCCGTGCGCTGGCGGCAGAGGCCGGCGTGACGGTGCACTACGACGTGGCCGACGTCGACGGCTGGGCCTGGCCCGAGGCAGCCTACGACGGCGTGGCCGCGATCTTCGTGCAGTTTGCCGACCCGGCCCTGCGCAGCCGCCTGTTCGCCCGGATGCAGCGCTGCCTCAAGCCGGGAGGCCTGCTGCTGCTGCAGGGCTACACGCCGCGCCAGCTGGACTACCGCACCGGCGGGCCGGGGCAACTGGATCACCTGTACACCGAAGCCCTGCTGCGCGAGGCCTTTGCCGACATGGAGATCGTGACGCTCGAGGACTATGAGGACGATCTCGCCGAAGGCAGCGGCCACCATGGGCGTTCGGCGCTGATCGGCCTGGTGGCGCGCCGGCGCTGAGCGCGATGGTCGGCGCTGCCCTGGTCGTCGCACAGTTCGGCCTGCTGGCCGTGCTGGTCGGCCTGGCGCTGGCGCCAGGGCGGTGGCCGCAGGTCGATGCCGGCCTGCTGCTGGCCGCCGGGGTGGTGCTGGGACTCTGGGCGCTCAGCACCAACCGGCCGGGCAACTTCAACATCCTGCCGCAGCCGCGGGATGGTGCGGTGTTCGTGCACCGCGGTCCCTACCGCTGGATCCGGCACCCGATGTACAGCGCCCTGCTGCTGGCCGGCCTGGGCGCGGTGCGCATGGCTGGCGGCGGCAACGACATCGGCTCGCTGGCTGGCATGGCCTGGGCCGCCTGGCTGGCGCTGCTGGGCGTACTGTGGCTGAAGTCCAGCGTGGAGGAACGCGCGCTGCTGCGCGTGTTCGACGGCTACGCCGCCTACCGCCAGCGCAGCGGCCGGTTCCTGCCCGGGCTCTGAGTGCCCAGGTCAGCCGGGCTGCTGGCGCCGCGCCACGCGGTAGGTGGCGCCGTGTGGGCCGTAGCGTTCGGCGTGCGGTGTCAGCGCCGCCAGCTCGAAACCGTCGCCCGGCTGCAGGTGACGCGTCTGCCCCCCGTGCTCGAGCCACATTTCGCCGCGCACGACCAGCGCGCGTGCATCGAACGGGTGGGTGTGTTCCGGCACCAGTTCGTTGGCACCCCAGTCGCGGTCCAGGATCTGGTCGAAGCCATCGGCGCGGGCCTGGGCGTCGAAACGGTCGATCAGGTCGTACGGATTCATCGGGCGCTCCCAGGGATCATTGGCATCGCATCATGCCCCGTCCGGCACCGACGCAGGCACGCCGGGGCATCGTCGGTCCAGGGACCACGCAGGGCCAGATCGGTCACGGCTTGCCCAGGCTCAGCAGCGCCAGCCGGGCCAGGTCGCTGGTGCCATCGGTGGCGCCGGCGTCCCGGGCCGCCGCCAGCGCCGTGCGCGCCGCCGCGGTGTCACCGGCGGTGCGCAGGGCCTCGGCCAGGCGCAACTGCAGGCGGGGCTGCGGTGCCTTCTGCACGGCCTGGCGCATCAAGGCCAGGCCGGCGTCGCGCTGGCCGGCGGTGAACTGCGCCCAGCCGGCGGCCAGCGCCAGCGCCGGGTCGCGGGCCAATAGGGCGGGACTATCGGTCGCGGCGGTGGCGTCGGCCGCCGCCGCCTTGATGGCCTTCTCGCGCAAGGCCTGGTGCTGCGCCGCCTGCGGCCCCTGTCCCAGACGGCCGGCCGCGTAACCGGCATCGAGCACCGCCCTGGCCTCGGCCGGAAAGCCGGCACGCAGCGCCAGCTCCGCATGTTCCACGTCGGCGTCGGCATTGGCGAACGCGCCGACCTGCCGGCTCAGGCGGAAGAGGTCGATCGTCAGCGACTCGTCGAAACCCGGCTGGCGAAGCAGGCGCGCCAGGCGGTCGGCCCAAAGGTCGGGCTTGGGCGCCAGCGCGATCAGGTCCTCCAACACGCGGGCATAGCCCACCTCGTCGCCCATCTTCAGCAGGTTGCTGGCCTGCAGCCGAAGTTGCGCTTCCACCGGTGCCTGGCCGGCCGCACGCTGCTGCGTGGCCAGTTCGGCCAGCACCTGCGCCGCAGCCGGATGCTGGCCCTGCAGATACAGCGCCTGGGCCAGACGCAGCCGCGTCATGTCGGCCGTGGCACCGGCGGCCAGCGCCTGCCGCGCCCAGTGCACGGTCTTGTCGTAGTCCTTCAGTGCGTAGGCCGCGTTGGAGGCCTGGTCCATCAGCGTGGCCTTGAGCTCGGCCTCCACCTGCCCGGTGGCCAGTGCGGCCTCGAGCGCCTTCAGTGCCCCAGCCGTGTCGCGCTGGCCGGCCGCGGCCAGGAAACGCAGGCGTTCGAGCACGTAGGTCTCGAAGGGCGTGCGCCCGGCCACCTGCTCGGCCGCCTGCAGTTGCTGCAGGGCGGTGGCGTAGTCCTTGTCGTTGATGGCCTTCTGCGCGGCCTGCAGCGGCGGCGCGATCTCCGGGCGCAGGGTCGGCGCCTCGGCAGCCGGCGGTGTCGTCTGCGCCCACGCAGCACCCGGGTGGCAGCACGCCCCAACGGCCAACAGCAGGGCAACGACGGTGGGATTCAGTCTCATCGGCGAATCAGCGATCGGTGAACGTGGGGGCGCGCTTGGCGAGGAAGGCGGCCACGCCCTCGGCGAAGTCGTGCCGGCGGCCGAGTTCGCGCTGGGTGTCGGCCTCCAGGGTCAGCGCGTCGGGCAGCGACAGATCACCCGAGGCGTCGATCACGCGGCGCGTCTGCGCGATGGCATGCACCGGCATCGCCGCCAGACGCGCGGCCAGCGCATGGGCCTCGTCCATCAACGCCGCGTCGTCCACGCAGCGCCAGATCAGGCCGATGCGCTCGGCCTCCTCGGCCGGCAGCTTGTCGCCACTCATCGCCAGGCCCAGGGCACGCGCGCGGCCCACCAGGCGCGGCAGCAACCAGGTGCCGCCGCAGTCGGGCACGAGGCCGATCTTGGAGAAGGCCTGGATGAAGCTGGCGCCGCGCGCCGCCAGCACGAAGTCGGCCAGCAGCGCGAAGTTGGCGCCGGCGCCGGCGGCCACGCCGTTGACGGCGGCGATCACCGGCACCGGCATGCTGTGCATGCGCAGGGCCAACGGGCGGTAGTGGCGCTCGATGACGGCGCCGACGTCGGGCGGGCCGTCGGTGGCATTGCCCATGTCGGCGTCGTTGAGGTCCTGCCCGGCACAGAAGCCGCGGCCGGCGCCGGTGACGACGACGGCACGCACCGCAGGGTCGGCCGCGGCAGCGTCCAGCGCCGGCAGCAGTTGCGCGTGCATCGCGGCGGTGAAGCTGTTGAGGGCCGCGGGGCGGTTCAGCGTGATCACGCGGGTCGGGCCCTGCGTGCTGACGAGGATGGGGGCGTCGGACATCGTGGTCTTCCGGTCGGGGAAGCCGGGATGTTATGCGCTCGGTCCGGCCCGGCCCATCGGGGCCGCCACCGGCCCCGCCTTGATTGCGCGCAAGGCGGTGGGGCTCTGGCGCGCTACCTTGCTGGCATGCCTACGCTGGTCGACCCCGCCACCGCCGGCTGGGCCGTGGCGTCCGCGCCGTTGCACGATGCCGCCGCGTGCCAGGCCCTGCAGCGCCAGCGGCTGACGGCCTTGCTGCGGCATGCGGTGCAGGCCTCGCCCTACCTGGCCGGGCAGTTGCGCGGCCTGGACCCGGACAGCGCGCCGTTGCACGACCTGCCAGTGCAGCACAAGCGCACGCTGATGCGGCACTTCGATGACTGGGTCACCGATCGCTCGCTCACCCTGCAGAGCCTGCGCCGCTTCGTGGCCGACCCCCAGCGCATCGGCGACACCTGCGGCCCGGCGTGCGCCGTCTGGGAAAGCTCTGGCAGCCGCGGCGAGCCCGGCCTCTTCGTGCACGACGCCGGCGCGCTGGCGGTCTACGACGCGCTGGAGTTCCAGCGGCCGGCGCCGCTGCGCCCGCTGCAGCGCCTGTGGGACCCGTTCTGGTGGGGCGAACGCGTGGCCTTCGTCGGCGCCATCGACGGCCACTTCGCCAGCCAGGCGTCACTGCAGCGGCTGTGCCGGCGCATGCCCTGGCTGGCCGAGCGCTGGCGCGGCTTCTCGATCCTGCAGCCGCTGCCCGCCCTGCTGGCCGAACTGCAGGCCTTCGCGCCGACAGTGCTGACCACCTACCCCACGGCCGCGTCGATGCTCGCCGAGGCGCAGGCGGACGGGCGCATCGCGCTGAACCTGCAGGAGGTGTGGACCGGCGGCGAGACCCTGGGCCGCACGCAGCGCGCGCGCATCACCGACGTGTTCGACTGCCCGCTGCGCCACAGCTACGGCGCCAGCGAGTTCCTGCCCCTGGCCGCAGAGTGCCGCGAACAGGCGCTGCACGTGAACGCCGACTGGGTCATCCTGGAGCCGGTGGACGCCCGCGGCCGGCCGGTGCCGCCCGGCGAGCTGTCGCACGACACGCTGCTGACCAACCTGGCCAACGGCGTGCAGCCGCTGATCCGCTACGCGCTCGGCGACCGCACCCGCTGGCGGGCCGGGCCATGCGCCTGCGGTTCGGTGCTGCCGGTGATCGAGGTCGAGGGCCGCTGCGACGACCTGCTGGTGCTGCCCGGTGTGGACGGCACGCCCGTCCACCTGCTGCCGCTGGCGTTGAGCACGCTGCGGGAGGACGAGGCCGGGCTGTTCCACTTCCGCCTGGAGCAGACCGGGCCTTCGTCACTGTGCCTGCGCCTGCCGGGCGCTCGGACCGCCTCCGCCTGCCACGCGGTGCAGCTGCTGCAGCGTTACGCGGCCGAACAAGGCGCCAGCCCGGTGCAGGTGCGCCTGCACTGCGGCCATCCGCTGCCGCACGGGCGCAGCGGCAAGTTGCAGCGGGTGGTCAGCCGAAGCGTGTTTCCAGCCAGTGCAGCAGCGTGCGCAGGGTCTGCGCCTCGCCGCCCACCGGACGGCCGGGGCGGGCCTGGTCGTTCCAGCTGAACAGGTCGATGTGCAGCCAGGGCAGGTCTGCCGGCACGAAGTCGGCCAGGAACAGCGCGGCGCTGATGGCGCCGCCCATGGCGTTGCGGCCGGTGTTCACGATGTCGGCCACCGGGCTCTCGATACCGGCGTGGTAGTCGGCCCACAGCGGCATGTGCCACAGCGGGTCCTGCAGCGCCAGGCCGCTGTCCACCAGTTGGCGCGCCAGCGCGGTGTCGCGGCAGAACAGTGCCGGCAGCGCCGGGCCCAGCGCAGTGCGCGCCGCGCCGGTGAGCGTGGCCAGGTCGATGATGACCTCGGGCTTCGATTCCGCCGCGTAGGCCAGCGCGTCGCACAGGATGACGCGGCCCTCGGCGTCGGTGTTGCCGATCTCGATGTGCAGGCCGCTGCGCGTGCGGAACACGTCGCCGGGGCGGAAGGCGTTGCCCGACACCGCGTTCTCCACCGCCGGGATCAGCAGCTGCAGGCGCACCGGCAGCTTCAGCGCCATGATCATCTGCGCCAGGCCCAGCGCGTTGGCCGCGCCGCCCATGTCCTTCTTCATCAGCCGCATGCCGTCGGCGCTCTTCAGGTCGAGGCCGCCACTGTCGAAGCACACGCCCTTGCCGACGATGCTGAGTTTCGGGTGCTTGGGGCTGCCCCAGGTCAGCTCGATCAGCCGCGGCGCGCGCGCCGCGGCACGGCCCACGGCATGGATGGCGGGGAAATTGGCCTTGAGCAGCGCATCGCCCGCCGTCTCCTTGACCTTGGCGCCATGCTGCTTCGCGACCAGCTTCACGGCCGCCGCCAGCTCGGCCGGGCCCATGTGCTCGGCCGGCGTGTTGACCAGGTCGCGCACCGAGGCGATGGCCGTGGCCAGCATCAGGCCGCGCTCGGCGGCCAGGCTCGGCGCCAGCTGCAGTGTGGCGGGCTCGCGGCGCGTGGGCTTGTAGGTGTCGAAGGCGTAGCCGCCCAGTTCCCAGGACAGCGCAGCCGCCTCGTCGGGCACCTCCAGCCCGTCGTCGGCAATGCGGTAGGTGCCCGGTGGCAGCGCGGTGGGCAGCGCGGCCAGCGCCCAGGGTGAATCGGCCGCGCTCACGCCGGCCCACACCTCGTGCAGGCCGCCATCGGCACCGGGCACCAGCACGTGGCGGTCGGCCTCGCCCTGGAAGCCGGTGGCCTTCAGCCAGCGCTGGGTGGTCGCCGGCGCGGTGCGCAGGTGGGTGGCGAAGCTGGCACGGTCGACGACATGGACAGGCACGGCGCGGACGCCAAGGGTCTTGAGTTCAACGGTCATGGGATGAAGGGCGGTGCGGGCCGAAGGTCAAAGGCGCGATGCTACCGGCGGCGACAATCGCGCGATGCCCGCACCCTGCCCGCCCCCGGTCTGCCCGTCGCCCCGCCGCGTGCTGCTGGCGCCGATGGAGGGCCTGCTGGACGCCACGCTGCGCGACACCCTCACGCGCATCGGTGGCGTGGACCTGTGCGTCTCGGAGTTCATCCGCGTCACCGACCAGCTGCTGCCGCCGCGTGTCTTCCGCCGTATCGTGCCGGAGCTCGACGCCGGCGGCCGCACGCCGGCGGGTACGCCGGTGCGGGCCCAGCTGCTGGGCAGCGACCCGGCCTGCCTGGCCGACAACGCGGCCCGCCTGGCCGAGCTGGGCCCGGCCGGCGTGGACCTGAACTTCGGCTGCCCGGCCCCGGTGGTCAACCGCCACCGCGGCGGCGCGGTGCTGCTGGACGAACCCGAGCTGGTGCACGCCATCGTGGCCGCGGTGCGGCGCGCGGTGCCGGCGGGCATGCCGGTGAGCGCCAAGATGCGACTGGGCCACCGCGACGCCGGCCGGATGCTGGAGAACGCGCAGGCCATCGCTGCCGCCGGCGCCAGCGAGCTGGTGGTGCACGGCCGCACGAAGCAGGACGGCTACCGCCCGCCGGCCTACTGGGACCGCATCGGCCACATCCGCGAGGCGGTCGGCATCCCGGTGGTGGCCAACGGCGAGGTCTGGACCGTGACCGATGCGCAGCGCTGCCTGGCCGAGAGTGGCTGCGATGCGCTCATGCTGGGCCGCGGCATGGTGGCCGACCCCGGCCTGGCCTGGGCGGTGCGTGGCCAGGCCGTGCCGGACTGGACGGCGGTGTCGGCGCTGCTGATGCCGTTCTGGCGCAGCGTGTCTACGCGCGTGGCACCGCGCCACCGCGCCGGGCGGCTGAAGCAGTGGCTGAACCTGCTGCGCCGGCGCTTCCCGCAGGCGCAGACCCTCTACGACCGCGTGCGGCCCGTCAGCGACCCGCGCGCGGTGGAGGCGCTGCTGGCCTCAGGACCAGACCTCGTCGGCCACCTCGACGACCAGACGCAGCTTGTTGCGCTGGTCCTCGACCGCGATGTTGTTGCCGTGCACGGTGCTGCTGAAGCCGCACTGGGGTGACAGGCAGAGCTGGTCCAGCGGGGCGTACTTCGACGCCTCGTCGATGCGGCGCTTGAGTTCGTCCTTGCTCTCCATCTGGCCGAACTTGGTGGTCACCAGGCCGAGCACGACGATCTTGCCCTTGCTGAGGTAGCGCAGCGGCTTGAAGTCGCCGGAGCGCTCGTCGTCGTACTCCATGAAGAAGGCGTCGAGCTTCATCTCCGACAACAGCGCCTCGGCCACCGGCTCGTAGTTGCCAGCCGCCGCGTGCGTGCTCTTGAAGTTGCCACGGCACAGGTGCATGGCCAGGGTCATGCCCTCCGGCTTGTGCGCCACCACCTTGTTGATGAACTGCGCGTAGCGGTGCGGCAGCTCGTTGGGGTCGTCACCGCGCTGGCGGGCGGCCTCGCGCATCTTCTCGTCGCACAGGTAGGCCAGGTTGGTGTCGTCCATCTGCACGTAGCGGCAGCCGGCGTCGAACAGGCTCTGCAGTTCCTCGCCGTAGGCCTTGGCCACGTCGTCGTAGAAGACCGGATCGAGTTCCGGGTAGGCCTCGCGGCTGATGCCGGCGCGGCCACCGCGGAAGTGCAGCATGGTGGGCGACGGGATCGTGACCTTGGGCGTGAAGCCAGCCGCCACCTGGGACTTCAGGTACTCGAAGTCGGCGCGCTGGATGTCCTTCACGTGGCGGACCTTGTCGACCACGCGGATCACCGGCGGCGCCAGTTCCTCGGTGCCGTCGGGGCGCTTCACGGTGACCGGGATGTCGGTCTTCACGCCCCCGAGCTGCTCGAGGAAGTCGATGTGGAAGTAGGTGCGGCGGAACTCGCCGTCGGTGATGCTGTGCAGGCCCACGTCCTGCTGGAACTTGACGATCTCGGTGATCGCCTTGTCCTCGACCTCGCGCAGCTGCGCGGCGCTGATGCTCTTCTGGTTGAAGAACTGGTCGCGCGCGTCGAGCAGATATCTCGGGCGCAGGAAGCTGCCGACGTGGTCGGCGCGGAACGGGGGCGTGGTTCGTGCGGTCATCGGTTGTCTCCAGGAATTCGGTGTGATTCTGCCGTGTCGGCCGCAGGTGTCAGAGGTCCAGCACCAGCCGCGGCGACTTCGCGCGCGAGCAGCAGGGCAGGAACTGGTCGTGGGCGGCCTGTTCCTCGGGCGTGAGGTACATGTCCTTGTGGTCGCACTCGCCTTCGAGCACGCGCGTCAGGCAGGTGCCGCACACGCCCTGCTCGCAGGACGTGGGCACCAGCACGCCCGCGGCGTCCAGCGCCTGCACCACGGTCTGGTCGGCGGCCACCGGGATCACGCGGCCAGAGCTCGACAGCACGACCTCGAAGGCGCCGTCACCGGCCGACGGCCCCACCTCGGCACCGAAGAACTCGTAGTGCAGCTGCGCCTCGGGCCAGCCGGCGGCGCGCGCGGCGCCAAGCACCGCGTCCATGAAGCCCTTGGGCCCGCAGACGTAGACATGCTCGCCGGCGCGCGGCGTGCCCAGCAGCGCCGGGATGTCGAGCTTCTGCGCCGCGTCGCCATCGTCGAAGTGGAAGTGCACGCGGTCGGCGAAGGACGACGCGGCGATGCGGCCGGCGAAGGCCGTGCGCGCCTTCGACCGCGTGGCGTAATGCATCTCGAAGGCCGCGCCGGTGCGCGCCAGGCGCTCGGCCATGCACAGGATGGGCGTGACGCCGATGCCGCCGGCCAGCAGCAGGTGCCGCCGTGCGTCGTGCGCCAGCGCGAAGTGGTTCTTCGGTGGGCTGATCTGCAGCACGCTGCCTTCCTGCACCTGCTCGTGCACGGCGCGCGAGCCGCCGCGCGAGGCGGCGTCCTTCAGCACGCCGAGCAGGTAGCGGTGGGTCTCGGCCGGGTCGTTGCACAGCGAGTACTGGCGCGTGAGGCCGCCGGGCAGCTGCACGTCCACGTGCGAGCCGGCGGAAAAGGCCGGCAGCGGGCCGCCGTCGACCGCTGCCAGTTCCAGGCTGCAGATGTCCTCGGCCTCGACGGCCTTGCGCACGACGCGCACGTTCAGGGTGGTGGGCGCAGTCATCGGGCGATGGTAGCGCTCAGGCGGCAGCGGGCTGGGCGGCCTGCTCGGTGGCCACCAGCTTGTCGATCACCTTGCGCGCCTGCACGCCGCCGGCGTCGATGTTGAGCATCAGCAGCCGGCGCTCGGGCCACTGCGTCAGGTTGGCCTGCTGGCGTTCCAGCATCTCCAGGTCCTCGGCGAAGATCCTGCCCTGCCCTTCGCGGATCTGCGCCGTCAGCGCCTTGTCCTGCGCGCGGAAGTTGCGCGCCATGCCCCAGAAGTACCACATCGAGGTCTCGGTCTCGGGGGTGATGAAGTCGACCACGATGCTGTAGACCTTCTTGTCCTTCGGCGCCTCGTAGCCGCCGTGGCCGGCCAGCGCCACCCCGACCTCGATCATCACGTGGCTGGGCGGGCTGTAGCGGCAGATCTGCCAGCGGTCCACTTTCTGATCGTCGGGCAGGCCGTGGGCGCGCATGGCCATGCGCCAGAACGGCGGCGCCGGGATGTCGTTCATGAAGCGGCTGGTGACGGCACTGTCGCCCTCCACCGTGGTCTTGCACGGCGTCTCGTCGATCTCCGGCTGGCCGATGCTGGTGGCGTGCACGTAGGTCTCGTGCGTCAGGTCCATCAGGTTGTCGATCATCAGCCGGTAGTCGGCCTTCACGTGGTACAGGCCGCCGCCATAGGCCCATTCCGGATCGTCGGCCCAGTGCAGGTGCGGCAGCTTGTCCTCGCTGGCCTGTGCCGGGTCGCCGGTCCAGACCCAGACGAAGCCGTGCTTCTCGATGACGGGAAAGCTGCGGATGGCCGGGAAGCCACGTACGCGCTGGCCCGGCATCGCGATGGTCTTGCCGTCGCAGCCCATCTCCAGGCCGTGGTAGCCGCAGACCAGCCTGCCCTCCACCACCCGGCCCAGCGACAGCGGCGCGCCGCGGTGCGGGCAGAAGTCCTCCAGCGCGGCCACCTGGCCACCCTCGCCACGGTAGAAGACGATGCGCTCGCCGCAGATGGTGCGGCCCAAGGGCTTGTCGTCGATTTCGCCAGGCGTGGCGGCGACGTACCAGGCGTTGCGGACGAACGGGGTGGGCGCAGCGTTGGACATGGCGGACTCCTTCAGCGGCAGCTTGGGCCGATTTACATTCAGTACACTGAATGATACGGATCAAGCTGGAAGCAAGGATCCGTGTTTACCCTAGTCTTCGGCGCGCGCGGCCTGCAACGGCGCACGGCTCTGTGCGTTGTTCAGGCGCACGAACTTGCGCAGCAGCACCATGAACTGCACCCGCTCGTCGGGCGACAGCGGCGCCAGGATGCTGCTGTTGAGCTGGCGGATGCCCGGGATCAGCCGCGCCAGCACCGCCTGCCCTTCGTCGGTGAGCACCAGGCTGCGCTGGCGACGCGGCAGCAGCCGGCGCTCCAGCCAGCCCTTGGCCTCCAGCCGCGCCGCGATGTCGGCCGTGGTGGAGGTGTCCAGCGCCACCTCGCGCGCCAGCGTGACCTGGTCGATGCCCGGACGTTCCTGCAGCATGCGCATGACGGCGTACTGCACCGGCGTCACGTCGCGACCGACGGCGTCGAGGAACATCGACACAGCGATCTGCTGCGCGCGCCGGATCAGGTGGCCGGGTTGGTCGTAGAGGTCACGGTCCAGCGCATCGACCGGCGCCGGCGTCACGCCGGGCGCTCCGCACGCCACATCAGCAGCTTGCGCATCTGCCCCAGCGACATCCAATGCGCGTGGATCAGGTTGAGCACGCCGTTGCGGTGCAGCTCCAGCAGCGTCGCGTCGGGCAGGGCCTTGAGCTTGTCCTCGTCGACCATGAAGAAGCCATCGACGCTGACCTTGCGCCCGTCGGGCATGGTGCCGTCGAAGCGCTTTTCCGCCAGCAGACCCAGCTCGGCCAGGCGCCGCGACACGGCGCGCGTGCCCTGGATCTGCTGCTCCAGCTTCTCGAGCTCGCCGGTGACGCGGCGCGCGAATTCCGTCGGCTGGCCGGCGTCGTCGAAGAGCCGCTCGCCGCCCTCGCCCGTCAGGCCTTCGTAGGCGGTGTCGATACACACGGCGAACTGCCCGCCATCGCCACGCGCGATGGCAAACGGGTAGCTGGCCATCAGCACCGGCATCTGGTGGGCGCGCCAGGCATCGCCCTGCAGGAAGAGGTTCTCGCCCGGGGCCAGGCCGAGCACGGCGATGGGGGCGTAGTCCACGCCACCCTGGCCATCGTCGCCGGCCTTGACGAAGACGACGGGGTAGTCGCACGCGGCCTGCATGCATTCGGCGGCGGTGAGGAACAGCGCGTTGACGGTGGCCAGGTGGGCCCATGAGGAGACCGGCAGCCGCACCGCGGTCTGGCGGTCGGTCTGGCTGCTGACGGGGCGGGCCTGGCGGTGGAGAGCGGGAATGATCATGGGGTCTCTGCGGGGATGAACTCTTGAAGGCGGCTGACGAGCACCTTGTCGACGCGCTTGCCGTCGAGGTCGACGACCTCGAAGCGCCAGCCGGCCCATTCCACCGCGTCGGCGGTGGACGGCAGCCGGCCGAGCAACAGCATGATCATGCCAGCCAGCGTGTTGTAGCGGCCGCGGTCCTCCTCCGGCAGGTCCTTCAGGGCCAGGCGGTCCTTCAATTCGTGCGCAGGGATCAGGCCGTCCATCAGCCAGCTGCCGTCGGCGCGCTGCGTGGCCCAGGCGTCCTCGGCCGAGGCCTCGCCCAGTTCACCGGCGATGGCCTCGAGCAGGTCGCGTTCGCTGATCAGGCCCTGGACCGCGCCGTATTCGTCGACGACGAAGACCAGGTCCACGTCGTTGCGGCGGAAATGCTCCACCAGCTCCATGCCGCTGAGCGTCTCGGGCACGAAGACCGGCGGCGACAGGTGCGCCAGCAGCGACGGTTGCTCACCGCGCGACAACGGCCCCAGCAGGTCCGCCGCACCCACCACGCCGATCACGTCGTCCAGGCCGCCGCGGCACACCGGGTAGCGCGAATGCCCGTGCGCCACCATCTTGGCCAGCAGCTGGTCGATGGGCTCGTTGATGTCCAGCCACTCCAGTTCGGCGCGCGGGATCATCATCGAGCCGATCTGGCGGTCGTCCAGGCGGAAGACGTTGCGCACCATCTGGTGCTCCTGCGCCTCGATGACCCCGGCGTCCAGGCCTTCCTCGAGCTGGGCCGCGATCTCCTCTTCCGTCACGCTGGAGGCGGTGCGCCCGGCCAGGCCCAGCAGCTTGAGCACACCCTGGGTGGACGCCGACAGCAGCCAGACGAAGGGCTTGGTGACCTTGGACAGCAGGTTCATCGGCCGCGCGAACAGGCGCGCCACCAGCTCCGGGAACATCTGGCCGATGCGCTTGGGCACCAGCTCGCCAAAGATGATGGTGCAGAACGTGATCAGCACCACCACACCGGCGGTGGCCGCGATGTCGGCCACCTGTTCCGTCAACCCGAGCCGGGCCTCCAGCCAGTCGCCGATCGGCCCGGCGAACGCCGACTCGCCGACGATGCCGTTGAGCAGGCCGATGGACGTGATGCCGATCTGCACCGTCGACAGCCAGCGGGTCGGGTCCTCGTGCAGCTTCAGCGCCGCCGCTGCGCCGCCGTCGCCGGTTTCCATCAGCACCTGCAGCCGCGCCTTGCGGGCCGCCGTGAGCCCCATCTCCGCCATCGCGAACGCGCCATTGAGCAGGATCAGGAAGACCAGTAGCGCGATGTCCATCGACCCCCCGGCGCCGCAGGCCGGGAGCTGTTGCGGGAGGCGGAGATTAACAGAGCAGCAATGTCCCGAGCCTGCGCCAGCGCACCGGGTCACGACGGCGTTGGGCCTAGACTTTCCACCGACACGGACACTCGAGAGGAGACGGCATGCCCTGGACGCGACGCTACTGGCTCAAGCGGTGGCCAGCCTGGAGCGCCGCGCTGGGCGGTGGTGTGGCGGTGTCGACGGGCAACAGCGCCCAGGCCGCTGCGCCAGTCGCCTCGCCCGCACCGTCCGAACGCATGCCCGGCGACCCGCCCGAGCACCGCATCGTCTACCAGCTCAACCAGGCCGGCGCAGAACACCTGGAGCACATCCTGAACTCGGTGGGCGCGATGATCGGCCGTTACCAGGACAACGTGGCCATCGCCGTGGTCGCCTTCGGGCCGGGCATCCACCTGCTGGCAGCCCAGCCGCGCCGTCCGGTGCCCGAGCCGCTGCGGCAGCGCGCCCGCAGCCAGGCCCGCGACTATGGCGTGCGCTTCTTCGCCTGCGGCAACACGATGAAGACGCTGGGCTGGACCGCTTCGGACATGGTCGATTTCGCCCGGGTCGAGGAAGTGGGTGCCGCCGTGCTGATGGAACTGCAGGAACAGGGCTGGGCCTACATCGCCTGGTGATCGCGACACAGCCCGGCTGCCCCTGCCCTCCGGGCCCACCGGCAGAATCGGTGTCATGGACTACCTGATCGGCGACGTGCAGGGCTGCGATGCGGCGCTGGGCCGCCTGCTCGACGAGATCGGCTTCTCGCCATCGCGCGACGTCATCGTCCTGCTCGGCGACCTGGTCAACCGCGGCCCCGACTCGCTGGCCGTGCTGCGCCGTCTGCGCGGCTATGGCGCCTCGGCGCGCTGCCTGCTGGGCAACCACGACCTGCACCTGCTGGCCGTGGCGAACGGCGTGCGCCGACCGCACCGAAGCGACACGCTGGACGGCATCCTGCAGGCGGCCGACCGCGAAGCCTGGCTCGACTGGCTGCGCACGCGTCAGCTGGCGCTGCGCCACGCCGGCTGGCTGTGCGTGCACGCCGGCGTCGTGCCGGCGTGGTCTGCGGACGAGACGCTGGCGCTGGCGGCCGAGGTCGAAGCGCTGCTGGCCGGGCCGGACCTCGGCGACTTCCTGCAGGTGATGTACGGCAACCAGCCGGCACGCTGGGACCAGGCCCTGCACGGGCCCGACCGCTGGCGCCACGTGGTCAACGTGCTCACCCGCATCCGCTTCTGCGCCGCCGACGGCACGCTGGAGTTTGCGACCAAGGACGGCGCCGCCGCCGCGCCTCCGGGCTTTGCGCCCTGGTTCGACCACCCGCACCGCCGAACGGCGGGCACGCCCGTGGCCTTCGGCCACTGGAGCACGCTGGGGCTGATGGCGCGGCCGGACCTGCTGGCGCTGGACACGGGCTGCCTGTGGGGCGGCTCGCTCACGGCGGTACGGGTGGACGGCGGGCGCCGCGAGGTGGTTCAGGTCGCCTGCCCGCAGGCGCAGCGGCCGGGCACCTAGCGCCTAGAATCCTGGCCCTCGGAAGCGTGGCAGAGTGGTCGATTGCACCGGTCTTGAAAACCGGCGACGGGCAACCGTCCGTGAGTTCGAATCTCACCGCTTCCGCCACCATATCGGTGCATCGCGCTCTATTTCGGGGCGCCACCGCACACCTCAGGTGCGATCCCGCTCGGTCGTCAGCGCACCATGTTGGCACATATCTTGCTAATCCTGGTGCATTGACACACTGCCCAGGTGCATCGCCCGGGCCATTGCACCGGGAGATCCCCCTTGGAGACCTTCAAGCCGGCGGCTGACGCCCTCTTCATCCTGCTCGGCGCCATCATGGTGCTGGCCATGCACGCCGGGTTCGCCTTCCTGGAACTGGGCACCGTCCGCCAGAAGAACCAGGTCAATGCGCTGGTCAAGATCCTGGTGGACTTCTCGGTCTCCACGGTCGTGTACTTCTTCGTCGGCTACACGGTGGCCTACGGCGTGGGCTTCATGGTCGGCGCGGAGACGCTGGCCGAGCGCAACGGCTACGAGCTCGTCAAGTTCTTCTTCCTGCTGACCTTCGCGGCGGCCATCCCGGCCATCATCTCCGGCGGCATCGCCGAACGCTCGCGCTTCGGGCCGCAGCTGATCGCCACCGCGGTGCTGGTCGGTGTGGCCTACCCGCTGCTGGAAGGCGCGGTCTGGGGCAACCGCTTCGGCCTGCAGGCCGCCATCGAGTCGATCGCCGGTGCGCCCTTCCACGATTTCGCCGGCAGCCTGGTGGTGCACGCCTTCGGCGGCTGGGTGGCGCTGGCGGCCGTGCTGCTGCTGGGCCCGCGCGCCAACCGCTACCGCAAGGACGGCGGCATCAGCGCCCACCCGCCGTCGAGCATCCCCTTCCTGGCCCTGGGCGCCTGGGTGCTCACCGTGGGCTGGTTCGGCTTCAACGTGATGAGCGCACAGACGCTGGAGAACGTCTCCGGCCTGGTGGCGGTGAACTCGCTGCTGGCCATGGCCGGCGGCACGCTGGCGGCCACGCTGCTGGGCCGCAACGACCCGGGCTTCGTGCACAACGGGCCGTTGGCCGGTCTGGTGGCGGTGTGCGCGGGGTCGGACGTGATGCACCCTGGCGGCGCGCTGGTGGTGGGCGCGGTGGCCGGTGCGCTGTTCGTCGGCCTGTTCACGCTGACGCAGAACCGCTGGCGCATCGACGACGTGCTGGGCGTCTGGCCGCTGCACGGCCTGTGCGGCGCCTGGGGCAGCTTGGCCGCCGGCGTCTTTGGTCAGGCTGCGCTGGGTGGGCGTGGAGGCGTGAGCTTCGGCGCCCAGGTGCTGGGCACGGCCGCGGGCGTGCTGTGGGCGTTGCTGGCGGGCTTCGTGGTCTATGGCGTGCTGCGTGCCACGGTGGGCCTGCGGCTGGACCGCGAGCAGGAGTTCCAGGGCGCCGACCTGTCCATCCACCGCATCGGCGCCACGCCGGAGCGCGAAGTCAGCTGGTGAGTTTCAACGCCGGCGCCAGGGCTGGAACCAGCCCAGCCCGGCGCGCGTGCCGGCGCGCGGCCGGTACTCGGCACCCACCCAGCCCGGCCAGCCCAACTGGTCGATGAGCGAGAACAGGTGGCCCCAGGCCAGTTCGCCGGCGTCGGGTTCGCCACGGTCGGGCACGGCGGCAACCTGCAGGTGGCCCACCTTCGTCGGGTGCGACGGATCCAGGTAGCGCGCCAGCTTGGCGCTGAGGTCGCCCTCGACGATCTGCGCGTGATAGAGGTCGAACTGCACGGCGACGTTTGGCGCGCCCACGGCGGCCACGATCTCGTGCCCGTGATCCTGCCGGTTCAGGAAGTAGCCCGGGTTGTCGCGGCCGTTGAGGGGTTCGATCAGCAGGGTCACGCCGGCCCGGGCGGCTTCATCCGCCGCCCAGCGCAGGTTGTCCACCAGGGTGGGCTGCACGTCTGCCCGTTCCCGACCGTCCTGCACGAAGCCGGACATCACGTGCACGCGCGGGCAGCCCAGGGCCTGCGCGTAGGGCAAGGCCAGCTCCAGCAGGCTGGCTCGAAAGGCGGCCCCCTGCCCCGGCACGGCCGCCATGCCGCGGGCCCCGGCCGGGCCGGGTGGTGCGTTGAGCAGCACCAGCTCGACCCCCGCCGCCTCGCGCCGGCGGGCCAGCGTCTCCGCCGGCACCTCGTAGGGGAACTGGCACTCGACGGCCTCGAAGCCGTCGTCGGCCGCGGCCGCGAAGCGGTCGGCGAACGGCCATTCGGTGTACATCAGACTGATGTTGGCGGCGAAGCGGGGCATGGTCTCGGTGGTGTTCAGAGCGGCGGCGGCAGGCGCGGCTGCTCGCGCCGGGCACGGCAGGCATCGTCGTACAGCGCCAGGTAGGCCTGCGCCGGGCCGTCCCAGCCCAGGTGCTGTGCCATGCCGGCCTGTTGCAGGGCCTGCCAGCGGGCGGGTTCGCCGAACGCGGCCAGCGCACGCTCGACGGCACCCTGCAGCGCGAACGGCGTGGCCTCGCCGAAGCAGAAGCCGGTGTGACCATCGGCCACGGTGTCGGCCAGGCCGCCCACCTGGCGCACCACCGGCACGGTGCCGTAGCGCAGGCCGTAGAGCTGCGTCAGGCCGCAGGGTTCGAAACGCGACGGCACCAGGATCATGTCGGCGCCGGCGATGAGCCGGTGCGCCCGCGCCTCGTCGTAGCCCACGTGCAGCGCCACCGCCCCGGGGTGGGCATGGGCGGCGATCGCGAAGGCCGATTCCAGCGACGGGTCGCCTTCGCCCTGCACCACCAGCTGCGCGCCGTGGCGCAGCAGTTCCGGCAGCACGGCCAGCACCAGGTCCAGGCCCTTCTGCGACGTGAGGCGGCTGACCACGGTGAACACCGGTGCGTCGGGCCGTTCGGCCAGCCCGGCCTCGGCCTGCAGCGCGGCCTTGCACGCGGCCTTGCCGGCCATCGCGTCGGGCGCGTAGCGGGCGGCCAGCGCACTGTCGGTGGCCGGGTTCCACACCGCGTCGTCGATGCCGTTGAGGATGCCCACCACGTCGCCACCGCGGCTCTGGATCACGCCCTCCAGCCCGGCACCGAAGGCGGGGGTGGCGATCTCGCGCGCGTAGCCGGGGCTGACGGTGCTGACGCGGTCGGCGAACTTCAGCCCGGCCTTCATGAAGCACAGCTGGCCGTGGTACTCCAGCCCGGCGGGCTGCATGAAGCGCGCATGCAGGCCCAGCAGGCGCGCGTCATCGTGCGGGAACACGCCCTGGAAAGCCAGGTTGTGCACGGTGTAGACCGACGCCGCGGCGGTGGCCGGGTGGGCCGCGAGGTAGGCACTGGTCATGGCGGCGTGCCAGTCGTGCGTGTGCAGCACGTCGGGGGTCCAGGCCTCGTCCAGCTCACCGAAGCCCAGGTGCGCGGCCACGTAGCCCAGCGCCGCGTAGCGCTGCAGATTGTCGGGCCACTCCTGGCCGTCGGGGCCCAGGTAGGGGTTGCCGTCACGCCGGTAGAGGTAGGGCGCGTCGATCACGTACACCGGCAGGTCGGTGCGCGGCATGCGCGCCTTCAGCAGCGTGGCACGCAGCGCGCCGAACAGCGGGCCGAGCGTGCACACGGGCTTGGCATGACGCACCGCGTCCAGCACCGCGGGGTGGCCGGGCAGCAGCAGGCGCACGTCGGCGCCGCGGGCCGCCAGCGCCGGCGGCAGCGCGGCGACCACGTCGGCCAGGCCGCCGGTCTTGACCAGCGGGAAGACCTCCGCGGCGACGTGCAGGACCTTCAATGGCCCTCCGGCATCACGCCCTGCACGCTGCCGGCGCGCGCCAGCATCTCGCGCGTGACGAGCACGATGCCCGATTCGGTGCGGTAGAAGCGCGCCGCATCGGCCTCGGCGTCCTCGCCGATGACCATGCCGTCGGGGATGGTGCAACCGCGGTCGACGACCACGCGGTTCAACCGCGCACGCCGTCCGACCTGCACGCCCGGCAGCAGCACGGACCAGTTCACCTGGCTGTACGAGTGCACCCGCACGGTGGAAAACAGCACCGAACGGAACACGCTGCCGCTGACGATGCAGCCGCCCGAGACCATCGACTCGATGGCCATGCCGCGCCGGTCGTCGACGTTGTGCACGAACTTGGCCGGCGGCAGCTGCGGCTGGTAGGTCCAGATGGGCCAGCGCGTGTCATAGAGGTTGAGCAGCGGGTCGGTGGCGGTGAGGTCGATGTTGGCGTCCCAGTAGGCGTCGATGGTGCCCACGTCGCGCCAGTAGGGTTCGTGGCCGCTGCGCTGGCCGACGCAGCTGAGGTCGAAGGGGTGGGCCACCGCACTGCCCTTCTTCACCGCGTAGGGGATGATGTCCTTGCCGAAGTCGTGGCTCGACGACGGGTCGGCAATGTCGCGCTCGAGCTGCTGGTAGAGGTAGCGGGCGTTGAAGATGTAGATGCCCATGCTGGCCAGCGCGCGGTCGGGCTTGCCCGGCATCGGCGGCGGGTCGGCCGGCTTCTCGACGAAATCGAGGATGCGGCGCTTCTCGTCCACGGCCATCACGCCGAAGGCGGTGGCCTCCATGCGCGGCACCTCGATGCAGCCCACGGTGACCTCGCGGCCGTGGGCCACGTGGTCGGCCAGCATCAGCGCATAGTTCATCTTGTAGATGTGGTCGCCGGCCAGCACGACGATGTAGTCGGCGCCGTAGGCGGCCACGATGTCCTGGTTCTGGTAGACGGCGTCGGCGGTGCCGCGGTACCAGCTTTCCTCGTCCACGCGCTGCTGGGCCGGCAGCAGGTCCACGAACTCGTGCATCTCCGGGCGCATGAAGGCCCAGCCGCGCTGCAGGTGGCGCAGCAGGCTGTGGCTCTTGTACTGCGTGATCACGCCGATGCGCCGGATGCCGGAGTTCAGGCAGTTGCTGAGCGCGAAGTCGATGATGCGGAACTTGCCACCGAAGTACACCGCGGGCTTGGCGCGGCGGTCGGTCAGGTTCTTCAGCCGGCTGCCGCGGCCGCCGGCCAGCACCAGCGCGACGGCGCGCTTGGGCAGGTCGAGGTTGCGGGCAAGGTCGTAGGTGTTCATGCCGTTGTCTCCTGGCACCAGCTGTGGGCACAACGGCCTGGGCTGAAAATTGCTACCTTCGCCCGGCCTGCCCACACTCCTGGACTGCAATGAACGATACCCCGAACCGCACACCCCTGACGGCCGATGTCGAACGCCACCTGCTCGACAGCGTCGGCGTCGCGCCGGCCGAGGCGTCGCCGTCGGACTTGCTGCAGGCGGTGTCGCTGGCCGCCCGCGAACAGCTGTCCCGACGATGGGTGGCCAGCACGGCGGCCGACCGCCGCGCCAAGGCCCGGCGCGTGGTCTACTTGTCGATGGAGTTCCTGATGGGCCGCACGCTGGGCAACGCGCTGGCAGCGCTGGGGCTGGAAGGCCCCGCGGCCGACGCGGCGCAGGCCCACGCGCGCACGCTGGAGGACCTGCAGGCCCATGAACCCGACGCCGCGCTGGGCAATGGCGGCCTGGGCCGGCTGGCGGCCTGCTTCCTGGATTCGATGGCCGCGCTGGGCCTGCCGAGCTTCGGCTATGGCATCCGCTACGAGTTCGGCATGTTCGCGCAGAGCATCCAGGGCGGGCGGCAGGTGGAGCACCCTGACCCCTGGCTGGAGAACGGCACGCCCTGGGAGTTCCCGCGGCCGGATGTTGCCTGGCCGGTGCGCTTCGGCGGCTGGGTGGAGCACCCGCAGGGCCCGGGCGGGCCGGCCGTGTGGCACCCGGCGGGCACCGTCAATGCCAAGGCCTACGACATGGTGGTGCCGTCGCACCACGACGAGCGCGTCAGCACGCTGCGCCTGTGGCGTGCGGCGGCGCCGGCGCACATCGACTTGACCGCCTTCAACAGCGGCGACTACGCCCGCGCGGCGGAGTTCAAGAACCAGTTCGAGAACATCTCCTGGGTGCTGTACCCGAACGACAGCACGCCGGCGGGCCGCGAACTGCGGCTGCGCCAGGAGTACTTCTTCACCAGCGCCTCGCTGCAGGACGTGCTGGCGCGGCACCTGGCGGAGCATGGCCGGCTGGACGACCTGCACGAGGCGGTGGCCATCCACCTCAACGACACCCACCCGGCCATCGGCGTGGCCGAGCTGATGCGGCTGCTGCTGGACGAGCACGCCCTGCCCTGGGCCCAGGCCTGGGCCATCACGCAGGCCACCTTCAGCTACACCAACCACACGCTGATGCCCGAGGCGCTGGAGACCTGGCCGGTGGGCCTGATCCAGAGCGTGCTGCCGCGTCACCTGGAGATCGTCTACCGCATCAACCACGAGTTCCTGCTGCAGGCGGCGCGCCACCGGCCCGGCGACAACGCCTTCCTGCAGCGCCTGAGCCTGATCGACGAGAACGGCGAGCGCCGCATGCGCATGGCGCACCTGAGCATCGTCGGCAGCCACACCGTCAACGGCGTCTCGGCGCTGCATTCGCAGTTGCTGGTGGACACGATCTTCAGCGACTTCGCCGCCATCTGGCCCGAGCGCTTCACCAACATGACCAACGGCGTCACGCCGCGGCGCTGGCTGGCGCAGGCCAACCCGACTCTGGCGGCCTTGCTGGACGAGTCCATCGGCACCGCCTGGCGACGCGACCTGGACCGCCTGGCCGACCTGGCGCCGCTGGCCGACGATGCGGCGTTCCGCGAACGCTTCGGCGCCATCAAGCGGGCCAACAAGGCGCGGCTGGCGGCCCGGCTGCAGCGGGAGCTCGGCGTACCGCTGGACCCGGACAGCCTGTTCGACGTGCAGGTCAAGCGCATCCACGAGTACAAGCGCCAACTGCTCAACGTGCTGCACGTGGTCACGCGCTACCTGGCCATCATCGCCGAGCCGCAGGGCAGCTGGGTGCCGCGCACGGTGCTGTTCGCCGGCAAGGCGGCGTCGAGCTACGTCGCGGCCAAGACCATCATCCGCCTGATCCACGACGTGGCCTCGGTGGTCAACCACGACCTGCGCGTGGCCGGCCGGCTGGCGGTGGCCTTCGTGCCCAACTACGGCGTCTCCGTGGCCGAGGCACTGATGCCCGCGGCCGATCTCTCGGAGCAGATCTCCACCGCCGGCACCGAAGCCTCGGGCACCGGCAACATGAAGCTGGCGCTCAACGGCGCACTGACCATCGGCACCGACGACGGCGCCAACATCGAGATCCGGCAGGCCGTGGGCGACGACAACATCTTCATCTTCGGCCTGCGCACGCCGGAGGTGGAGGCCCGCCGGCGCGAGGGCTACCGTCCCGGCGAGATCGCCGCAGCCCACCCCACGCTTCTGCAGGTGCTCGACGCCATTGGCGGCGGCCTGTTCTCGCCCGACGAGCCGGGCCGCTACCGTGGCCTCGTGGATTCGCTGCTGAACGTGGACCACTACCTGCTGCTGGCCGACTACGCCGACTACGTGGCCACGCAGCAGCGCGTGGACGCGTTGTTCACCGACGCGCCGGCGTGGCAGGCCAAGGCGGTGCGCAACGTGGCCGGCATGGGCCCGTTCTCGTCGGACCGCACGATCGCGCAGTACGCGCGCGAGGTCTGGCGCGTGCAGCGGGGCGGCTGACGGACGCCGGTCGACGTCAGGCCGGGGCCCAGCGCCGGGCCAGCGCGGCGCCGGCCAGGCTGCCCAGGCCCAGCACGCCCAGCGTGGCCGGGATCGAGACGCTGGCCGCCAGCGCGCCGACGGCCCCCGCCCCCAGCAGCACCAGCCCGATCACGGAGTTGCTGACCGCGGTGTACTCGGTGCGTCGGTCGCCGGTGGCGATGTCCACCAGGTAGGTCTTGCGCGCCAGGCGCACGCCGGCATGCGCCACCCCGAGGCCCAGGAACAGCAGCGGCAACCCCGCCGCCTGCCAGGCCAGCGGTGCACCGGCGCCCACCAGCGTGGCGGCCACGATCGCCAGCACGCCGGCCGCACCCGACGCCAGGGTGAACACGCGCGGGCTGTCGTCGTCGGCCCAGCGGCCCCACAGCGGCGCGCTCACCAGCGCGGCCACGCCCTCGAGCGCGATGAACAGGCCGAGCCAGCCCACACCGCCGCCCTGGGCGTCGCGCGCCAGCGCCACCACCAGCGGCGCCGACAACGCCGATCCCAGGGCCAGCGCACGCGCAGCCACGAACCGGCGCAGGGCCACGTCGTCCCGCAGCAGGCGCAGCGACGCCAGCACGGCGGCCCAGCCGCCCGCGGCGCCCTCGGACGCGCCCGGCGCCTCGACGATGCGCGCGAACACCGCCGCCGCCACCCCCCAGCAGCCTGCCGCGGCCACGAGCAGCGCCACGAACAGCGTCACCGGCGCCTGGGCCGACAGGCCGGCGAGCGCGACGCCGATGGCCAGGGCGCCTCCGCCCGCCAGTGCCGCGATCCAGCCCGACAGGCGGCCCCGGCGCGTCTTCGGGATCGTCTTGCCCAGCACGTCCTTGTAGCTCATGGAGCCACCGGCACGCGCCAGGCTGAACACCGCCAGGCAGGCGATCACCGCCAGACCTGCCGTCAGGCCCTGCAGCCACAGCGCCGCAGCCGCCATGCCGGCGAGGCTCAGCGCCTGCACCACCGCACAGGCCACCCACACGTGCTTGCGCACCGGCATGCGGCGGACCGCCGCACCCAGCAGCAGCTGCGGCAGCATCGAGCCGGACTCGCGCAGCGGCACCAGCAGCGCGGTCAGTCCCGCGGGTGAACCGAGCTGCGCCAGCAGCCAGGGCAGCGTGGTCTTGGCGCTGGCCACGCTGTCGGCCAGCGCCGTCAGTGCATTGGCCGCTCCCAGGCGCAGGAAGTTGCCCGGGGCTTCCCGGCAGGCGTCGTCGGAGATCGCCGCGCAGACACGGCCATCGTCGTCGCCGGCCAGGCGCTCGTAGACGGCGTCGCGCCAGTCCCGGTGGTTCGTCATCGGCAGGCCGGAAAGGAAAAAGGCGCCCTTGCGGGCGCCTTCTCATGCATCGGCGCGGAGGTCAGCGCACGACAGCCAGCTGCTCACGCTTGCCAGCCTTGTAGGTGTAGAGCGTCAGCGCGCCGTTCTTGATGTCGCCCTTCTCGTCGAAGGCGATCGTGCCCGTCACACCCTTGTAGCCGTCGGTGGCGGCCAGCACCGGCAGGTAGGTGGCCGGGTCGGCCGAACCGGCCTTCTCCATCGCGGCAGCCATCACCATCACGGCGTCGTAGACGTACGGCGCATAGATCTGCACCTCAGCACCGAACTTGGCCTGGAAATCGGCCTTGAACTTGTCGAGGCCGACCTTCTCCTCACCTTCCACGCCACCGGCTTCGGCGCAGATCACGCCTTCGTCGGCCATCGTGCCGGCGGCCAGCTCGGGCAGCGCGCCAGAGCAGATGCCGTCGCCGCCCATGAACTTGGCCTTGATGCCCAGCTGCTTCATCTGGCGCAGCATCGGGCCGGCCACGGCGTCCATGCCGCCGAAGAAGATGACGTCGGGCTTCTCCTTCTTGATGGCGGTCAGGATGGCGGTGAAGTCCGTCGCCTTGTCGGTGGTGAACTGGGTGCTGACGATCTTGCCGCCGGCCGCTTCCACGCCCTTGGCGAACTCCTCGGCCACGCCCTGGCCGTAGGCGGTGCGGTCATCGACCACGGCCACGGTCTTGGCGCCCACGGTGGTCACGGCGTACTTGCCGAGCGTGCCGCCGAGCTGGGTGTCGTCGGCCACCATGCGGAAGGCCGTCTTGTAGCCCTGGCGGGTGTACTTCGGGTTGGTCGCCGACGGCGAGATCTGCGGGATGCCGGCGTCGCTGTACAGCTTCGAGGCCGGGATCGTGGTGCCGGAGTTCAGGTGGCCGATGACGCCGTTGACCTTGCTGTCGACCAGCTTCTGCGCGGCGGCCGTGCCCTGCTTCGGGTCGGCGGCGTCGTCCTCGGCCAGCAGTTCGAAGGTCACCTTCTTGCCGCCGATCATCATGCCCTTGGCGTTGAGCTCGTCGATGGCCATGCGGGCGCCGTTCTCGTTGTCCTTGCCGAGGTGCGCAATCGCGCCGCTGGTCGGGCCGACGTGACCGATCTTGACCGTCATGGTCTCCACGGCCGGCGCCGGCGCCGGTGCCGCCGCGGGGGCCGGGGCCTCTTCCTTCTTGCCACAGGCGGCCAGCAGGGCCACCGACATCATCGAAATCGCCAGGACATTGCGTTTCATCGAGTTCGCCTTTCTGCCACGAGGGCGCTGAAAACCATGCATTGTAGGCACGACACCGGCTGCTTCGATCGGGTGCGGCCCTGAGAGGGGCACGGGATCAGGCGGCGTAGTGGGTGGGCTTGACGCCCCAGGCCTGCTCGTAGTGCCGCCAGCGGGCACGACCGGCCATGCGGTCGTCGGGGTCGTTGCCGACGATCTCGATGACGCGGTCGACATCGCCCGCCGCCGGCAGCGCCTCGGCGCCGAGGTTGACGCGCACGCGCGGCGCCCCCTCGGGCAGGACAGCCGGCGGCGCGCACAGCCAGATCGGCGTGCGCGCGGCCATGGTGACCGGTGCCGGCCAGCGCAGGTGAGGCACGAAATCCTGCGCGTCGAAGGTCCACAGCGCAGTGTCCAGCGCCGCCAGCGTGGCCGGCGGTGCCGTCACCAGCACCCTGGCGCCCTGACGGCAGGCCTTGCGCAGCAGCCGGCAGGCAAAGGCCACCGGGTCGGCCACGCCGGTGTGGAAGTCCACCGTCACCGTCATCGCCGGCCGGACCTGCCCTGCCGCGCTCAGCTCGCCTGCGCCAGCAACCAGTGCACCAGCAGCGGCACGGGGCGACCGGTGGAGCCCTTGGCCGCGCCCGACTTCCAGGCCGTGCCGGCGATGTCCAGGTGCGCCCAGCGGAACTTGCCGGTGAAGCGCTTGAGGAACATCGCCGCCGTGATGGCCCCACCGGCGCGGCCAGCGATGTTGGCCATGTCGGCGAAGTTGCTCTTCAGGCCTTCGTCGTACTCCGCATCCACCGGCATGCGCCAGGCCGGGTCGCCGCCGCGCTCGCCGGCATCCAGCAGGGCCTGGGCCAGCGCGTCGTCGGCGCTGAACAGGCCGCTGCGGTGGTGGCCGAGCGCGATCACGCAGGCGCCGGTGAGCGTGGCGATGTCGACCACGGCCGCTGGCTTGAAGCGCTCGGCATAGGTCAGCGCGTCACAGAGGATCAGCCGGCCCTCGGCGTCGGTGTTGAGGATCTCGATGGTCTGCCCGCTCATGCTGGTGACCACGTCACCCGGCTTGACGGCCTTGCCGCCGGGCATGTTCTCGGTGGCCGGGATCAGGCCCACGACGTTGACCGGCGGCTGCAGTTCGGCCAGGGCCTTGAAGGCGCCCAGCACGCTGGCCGCGCCGCCCATGTCGAACTTCATCTCGTCCATCTCGGCGCCGGGCTTGAGCGAGATGCCGCCGGTGTCGAAGGTGATGCCCTTGCCCACCAGCACCAACGGTGCGTCGGCCTTGGCGCCGCCCGTGTAGCGCAGCACGATGAACTTCGGCGGCTGGGCCGAGCCCTGGGCCACGGCCATGAAGCTGCCCATGCCAAGCTTCTCGCAGTCCTTGCGCTCCAGCACTTCGGCCTTGATGCGCGGCGCCTTGGCCAGCTTCTTGGCCTCCGCGGCCAGGTAGGCGGGCGTGCAGACGTTGCCCGGGCGGTTGGCGCACTCACGCGCCAGTTCGACCCCGGCGGCGATGCCCTGGCCCTGCTTCAGGCCGGCCTCGGCGGCCGCCGCCTGAGACTTCTCGACGAGCAGGCTCACGCGCTTGAGCTTGCCGGCCGCCGGCGCGCTGGGCTTGGTGGCACGGTAGACGTAGCTGGCCTCGGTGACGGCGGCCACCAGGGCCTCGGCCGCGGCCGCATCCGGCGCAGCGGCGCCGGCGCTGAGCACGACCACATGCGCCGCCCCGCCGCCCTTGAGCAGCCCCAGGCCGGCGGCGACGGCCTTGCGGAAGGCCGACACGCCGACATCGGCCGCCCACGCGAACACCACGCGTCGGGCCTTGACGCCGTCGACACCGGCCGTCCAGGCCGTGCGCCCGGCCTTGAAGTCGAAGTCGCCGTCAAGCACCAGCTGCTGGCAGGCGGTGGCCAGGGCCTTGGGCAGTGCGGCCGGCACCGCATCACCACCGACGACGACCAGCAGCGCATCGGCCGCCACGGCCGCGGCACCACCGGCACCGGGCACGAGAGTCTTGAAGTCCATAATCCTGTGTCCTGGCCCCGCGGGCCCGCAAAAGCGAAAGATGGTATTCGATACGACGGTCCGGCGAGAGTTGGCGCGCAGCTTCGGTGCGACCCTCGTGGTCATCCTGACCATCGTGCTGACCATGCTGCTGATCCGCACCGTGGGCCAGGCCGCCAAGGGGCAGATCGCGCCGCAGGACGTGGTGCTGCTGCTGGGCTTCGTCGCCCTGTCCAATCTGCCGACCATGCTGGCGTTGTCGCTGTTCGTGGCCGTGGTGGTCTCGCTCGGGCGCATGTACCGCGACAGCGAGATGGTGATCTGGTTCGCCAGCGGCATCGGGCTGCGGCGCTTCGTGCGGCCGGTGTTGCACACCACCTGGCCGGTGCTGCTGGTGATCGCGTTGCTGACCCTGTTCGTCGTGCCCTGGGGCAGCCGCAGCGGCCTGGAACTGCGCGACCGCTACGCCGCGCGCTCCGACCTGTCGCGGGTGACGCCGGGGGTCTTCCAGCAGTCGTCCGACGGCTCGCGCGTGTTCTTCATCGAGCGCAGCGCGGCCGAGGCATCTGCCGCCGCCAGTGCGCCGACCGACGTGGCGGCAGGCGACACCGGGCCCGCGGTGGCGCGCAACGTCTTCGTGCTGTCGGCCTCGGGCGACCACGAATCGGTGACCTCGGCCAGCCGCGGGCGCATCGACAGCATCGACGACACGCGCGTGCTGGTGCTCGAGCGCGGGCAGCGAACCGACCTCGACCGCGCCACCGGCGACAAGGCACGGGCGAGCTTCGAGGACTACCGCGTGCGTGTGGACGAGAAGGCCGCACGCCTGGCCACCCAGGTGCAGCCACGCGCCATGCCCACCGCCGACCTGCTGCGCGACCCGACGCTGCGCCACCAGGGTGAACTGGCCTGGCGGATCGGCCTGGCCCTGGGCGCGGCCAACCTGCTGCTGCTGGGCATCGGGCTGTCGGCCACGACACCGCGGCGGGCGAGCAACTGGAACCTGCTGTTCGCGCTGCTGGGCTTCGTCGTCTACTACAACCTGATCGGGCTGTCGCAGGCGTGGGTCGCCGCCGGGCGCCTGGGCATCGGCGCGGCGCTGCTCGGTCTGCATGGTGCAGCGGCCATGCTGGCGCTGGGCCTGCTGGCCTGGCGTGACCAGGGCGCCACGCACCGCCTGTGGCCGCGGAAGGCCACCGCATGAAGACCGTGCGCCGCCTGCTGTACCGCGACATCGTGTCGTCGGTGGCCTTCGTCGGCGTGGCCTTCCTGTCGCTGTTCTTCTTCATCGACCTCGTCGACCAGCTCGACAGCGTGGGCCAGCGCGGCCGCACGCTGGGCGTGGCCGTGACGACGGCCCTGCTGGCCCTGCCGGGCCATGCCTACGAGCTGCTGCCGATCGCGGTGCTGATCGGCACCATCTACGCGCTGTCGCGCATGGCGCAGAGCTCGGAGTTCACCATCCTGCGCACCGGCGGGCTGGGGCCGCGGCGTGCGCTCCTGCTGCTGGCGATGCTGGGCGTGGCGTTCGCAGCGCTGACCTTCGTCGTCGGCGACATCGTGGCACCGGCCAGCGAGCGCCAGGCGGTGCTGCTGAAGGCCCGCGCGGCCGGTGGGCTGCAGCTCTCGGGCCCCGGCGCCTGGCTCAAGGAGCGGCGGGACACGCCCCAGGGGCCGCTGTCGGTGTCGGTCAACGTCGGTGGTCTCAACGCCGACGGCACCATGCGCGACGTGCGCGTGTTTGTCTTCGACACCGACGGCCGCCTGCAGCAGCGGCTGGCCGCGCCGCGGGCCGAGGTCGCCGAAGGGGGCTGGCTGCTGGCCGATGCCGTAAGTCAGCAGTGGCCCGCCGGCGACGGGTCGGTGGCGGTCGAGCGCACGGCATCGCTGCACTGGCCCAGCACGCTGGATGCGCAGGTGGTGGCCGCGGCGCTGCTGCCCGCCGAGACCATGACCACCGTGGAGCTGTGGCGCTACAGCCGCCACCTGCAGGCCCAGGACCAGGCGGCGCAGCGCTACGAGCTGCAGTTCTGGAAGCGCGCGCTCTACCCGCTGGCCTGCATCGTGATGGTGGCGCTGGCCCTGCCCTTCGCCTACCTGTCGGCCCGTGCCGGCGGGGTCAGCCTGAAGGTCTTTGGCGGCATCATGCTGGGCATCAGCTTCGTGCTGCTGAACAACATCGCCGGCCACATCGGTGCGCTGTCGGACCTGACGCCGTGGATGGTCTCGGCCGCGCCCGGGCTGCTGTATCTGCTGCTGTCGCTGGCCGCGTTCGCCTGGCTGGTGCGCTACCGTTGAGACCATGACCCAAGGCATCGTGCTCTTCGCCCATGGCGCCCGTGACCCGCGCTGGGCCGCCCCCTTCGAAGCCGTGGCCACGCGGCTGCGCGAGCGCGCCCCCGGCGCGCAGGTGCGCCTGGCGTACCTGGAGCTGATGACACCCGACCTGCCCACGGCCGGCGCCGACCTGGCTGCGTCGGGTTGCACCGACGTCGTCGTGCTGCCGCTGTTCCTGGGCGCCGGTGGTCACGTGCGCAAGGACCTGCCGCAGATCATCGACACGCTGCGCGCGGCGCACCCGGCGGTGCGCTGGTCGCTGCAGCCGCCGGTGGGTGAGTTGCCGGCGGTGATCGACGCCATGGCGGGTGCAGCCGTGGCCGCCCTGGCATCCGCGACCGACCGGGAGCGCGATTGAACCTGCACCAGTTCCGCTACGTGCGCGAGGCGGTGCGGCGCGGGCTGAACCTCACCGAGGCGGCCAAGGCGCTGCACACCTCGCAGCCGGGCGTCAGCAAGGCCATCCTCGAACTCGAGGAAGAGCTCGGCGTGCGCATCTTCCAGCGCCACGGCAAGCGGCTGCGGCGCGTCACCGAACCCGGCACGCAGGTGCTGGCGTCGATCGAACGCATCCTGCAGGAGCTGGAGAACCTGCGCCGCATCGGCGAGGAGTACTCGCGCCAGGAAAGTGGCACGCTGTCCATCGCCACCACGCACACGCAGGCGCGCTACATGCTGCCGGCCCCCATTGCCGCGCTGCGCCAGCGCTATCCGGCCGTGCGCGTGGCCCTGCACCAGGGCAACCCGGAGCAGGTGGCGCAGATGCTGCTGGACGGCGCGGCCGACATCGGCCTGGCCACCGAGTCCCTGGAAGAGCACGCGGACCTCATCACCCTGCC
Organism: Burkholderiaceae bacterium; assembly: GCA_024235855.1. GTDB lineage: Bacteria > Pseudomonadota > Gammaproteobacteria > Burkholderiales > Burkholderiaceae_C > Rubrivivax. The sequence continues at coordinate 215,571 of JACKLN010000002.1, read as the reverse complement.
CTGCTACGACTGGCAGCACGTGGCCGTGGTGCCGGCCGGCCACCCGCTGGCCGACGGGCCACCGCCCACGCTGGAGCAGCTCGCGGCCCAGCCGCTGGTGTCCTACCACCCCAGCTTCACCGGCCGCCGCCGCATCGACCAGGCCTTCGCACAGCGCCGGCTGGCGCCGGATTTCGTGCTCGAGGCCATCGACGCCGACGTCATCAAGACCTACGTGCGGCTGGGCCTGGGCGTGGGCCTGGTGGCCGAGATGGCGATGCGCGCCGAAGATGCCGCCGCCGACGACGGGCTCGTGGCCAGGCCGGTGGGCCATCTGTTCGGCCGCAACGTCTCGCGTGTGGCCTTCCGCCGCGGGGCCTACCTGCGGCACTACGTCTACACCCTTGCCGAACTGCTGTCCGACCGGCTGAACCGGGCGCTCATCGAGCGCGCCGTGGCCGGCGGCGGTGACGACTACGCGCTGTGAGCGACGACATGAACTTCCCGACCCCCGCCTTCCCGAGCCGCCTGCCCGACGTGGGCACCACGATCTTCACCGTGATGTCGGCGCTGGCCACGCGCACGGGCGCGGTCAATCTCGGTCAGGGCTTCCCGGACTTCGACTGCGACCCGGCGCTGCCGGACCAGGTCTGCCAGGCCATGAAACGCGGCCTGAACCAGTACCCCCCGATGGCTGGCGTGCCGGCGCTGCGCCAGGCGGTGGCCGCCAAGATCGGCTCGCTGTATGGCCACGCCTACGACGCCGAGACCGAGGTCACCGTGACCGCGGGCGCCACGCAGGCCATCCTGACGGCCGTGCTGTGCTGCGTGCACCCGGGGGACGAGGTCATCGTGCTCGAGCCCTGCTACGACAGCTACGCGCCGAACATCGAGCTCGCGGGCGGCCGCGTGGTGCGGGTGCCGCTCACGCCCGGGACGTTTCGTCCCGATTTCGCAGCCATCGGCGCGGCCATCGGGCCACGCACGCGCGCGATCATCGTCAACTCGCCGCACAACCCCACCGGCACCGTCTGGACGCACGAGGAGATGCAGGCCCTGGCCGACCTGCTGGCCCCCACCGATGTGCTGCTGATCAGCGACGAGGTCTACGAGCACATGGTCTTCGACGGCCGCCCCCATGTGTCGGCCTCGGCCCTCCCGGCGCTGGCGGCGCGCAGCTTCGTCGTGTCCAGCTTCGGCAAGACCTTCCACGTCACCGGCTGGAAAGTGGGCACCGTCGCGGCGCCGGCGGCCCTGACGGCCGAGTTCCGCAAGGTGCACCAGTTCAACGTGTTCACGGTCAACACGCCGGTGCAGCACGCGCTGGCGGCCTACCTGGCCGACCCGCAGCCCTACCTCGGGCTCGCGGCCTTCTACCAGGCCAAGCGCGACCGCTTCCGCACCGGCCTGTCCGGCACGCGCCTGCACCTGCTGCCCTGCGAAGGCACCTACTTCCAGACCGTGGACTACAGCGCGGTGAGCAGCCTGGGCGAGGCCGCGTTCTGCGAGTGGCTGACCACGGAGATCGGCGTCGCCGCGATCCCGATCAGCGCCTTCTACGCCGATGGTCGCGAACAGCGGCTGGCGCGCCTGTGCTTCGCGAAGAAGGACGAGACGCTGGACCTGGCACTGGGCCGGCTGGCTGCGCTGTGACGGCGACCCGGGACGTCGGGCGCTGACCCGGCGCGGTGCTGTCGGTTCAGCTGCCTCGGTCGATCAGCGGCCGCGTGTCGTCGGGCCCCAGGTCCAGATCGAGCGGCGCGGTCGGCTGCACCTCTGGTGGTGGTGCATCGTCACCGAAGTAGGGGCGCGGCGAGGTCTGCACGAAGCCCGGGGCATCGTTGAGCGGCAGGAGCACGTCCACTGCGGTGCCGCCGCCGGGCGTCGCGTCCAGCAGGTCGCGCGCCAGGGAGTAGAGCATCAGCAGCTCGCGGTACGCGGGCAGGTCGAAGAGTTCACCGCCGTCCTTGCGGAACAGCAGAGACTCCAGTTCGGCCATCGCGTCCAACGGCTGCGGCCAGACCCGCTGCAGCCAGTTGACGACCGCGGGGTAGTCCTCCAGCGTGCGGCCGTCCTGCCCGGCGTCGGACCATGCCGGGGCATGGGCATTGAAGCGCTGGTTGAAGCGGTCGCGCGTGCGCTCATAGGCGGCCTGGTCACCCCGGCGGTGGTAGATGTCCAGCAGCTTCAGATAGGGCAGCGGGCTGGCACCCCCGGCATCACGCAGGTGCGACACCAGCAGGTCGATCGCCGCATCGTCCTGCCCCAGCACGACGAAGAACTCCGCCTGCTGCTCGAGGTCGATCAGTTCCTCGGCGCTGACATCGCGCGGCGCCTCGACCGGTGGGCTGGGCACGCCCACCAGTGGCATGGTCTGCTGCATGGGCGACACCTCGTCGTCCCAGGCCGGTGGCGCCACGGAGGTCTCGCCCGGCATTTCGGACGGCGTGGGCTGATGGACCGGCGCCAGACCGGCACCCAGGGCACCCAGGCCACCACGTCGGGGCCCGCGCTCGACCAGCAAGGGCACCTGAGACGGCGTCGGCGGCTCTGGTCGCGGTGCTGGCGCGGGGGCAGCCGCAGGTGCCGACCGGGCGGCCTGCGCCGCAGCCAGCCAACCCTGCTGGCGTTCACGCTCGAGTTCACGCAGCCTCAGCCACAGCCACGCGGCCAGGGCGGCGAACACCAGCATGGCCAGTACCAGTGGCCAGAGCCAGCGCGAGCCGCCCTCGGCCGCCTCGGCGCGCGCGTTCAGCCGCGCCAGCAGGGCACGCTGTTCCTGCGCCGCCGCGTTCAGCTGCCGCACGCTGTCTTCCAGCGCCGCGATGCGCGCCTGCGACGCCGAAGCCGCGGCGATGGCCGCCTTCACGGCCTCGTTCGCACTGTCGACGAGCGCCAATGTCTCGGCCGACGGCTCGGGCCCGGCATCGGGCGCTGGCAGGCTCAGGCGTGGCTCGTCCAGGCGCAGCCTTGGCGCCGGGGCGGCCTCCGCCACGACCGCAGGGGGCGGTGCCTTGGGCCTGGGCCTGGCCTTCGGGCGAGGTTTCGGCTTCGGTGGCGGCGCCGCCGCGTCTGCCGCGGCCGCCACCGGTGCCGGTTCGACCGCCGGCACTGGCCGGGCCGCAACGGCGGGCGCGGCCACGGGGGGCGGTGGCGCTGGCGGCGTGGTGGTCGCAGCCGGTGCGGTCGCAGCCGGTGCGGTCGCAGCTGGCGCCTGGGCCAGCACCTGCGGCGCCGCAGGCACCGCCACCAGCGGCGGATCGGCAAAGACGGTGAAGCTGCGCGAAACGCGCTGCGCGCAGCCGGCCTGGACGTCCACCGTCACGATGGGCTCGTCGATGCGGTTGAGCGTGCGCACCCGCACCACGGCCGTGTTGTCGGGCCCGGTGGTCACGATCGTCCCCACGCCCTGCGCCGGCACCATGCGCTCGCCCACCGTGACGGTGCCGCGCACACACGCAGGATCGAGTGATTCGCCCTCGGCCAGCCGCACGATCACCCGGAAATCGAGTGGCCGCCCGAGTTGGGTCGCCGTGGTGCCGTTGCCAAAGCCGATGGCCGCCGCCGGCAGGGCACTGCCCAGGCCGATCAGGGCCAACAAGGTCGCGAGGGACGGAATCCGCTTCTTCTTCTGCTGCTGCATGCCCGGCACAGGTCGGAATCCGGTTGAAATCGACTCTAGCACGAAGCGTTACACCGACCCGGCGGCCGGTGGCCGCTTCCGCGGCGCATGCCACAATGAATTCGATGGCTTCACAGATGTTGACGGAACGGCAGGGCAGCACGCTGGTGCTGACCTTGAGCGACCCGGCGTCGCGCAACAGCCTGTCGCCGCAGGCCAGCGCCGCCGGCCTGGAGGCGCTGGAGCGTGCGGGCGCCGACCCGGAGGTCCGCTGCGTCGTGTTGCGGGGAGACGGCGAGCACTTCTGCGGCGGCGGCAACCTGCCACGCCTGCTGGGCGTACGCGACGGCGAACCGGCCGTCCAGGTGGAGTCCATGCGGCTGCTGCATGGCTTCGTCGAGGCGCTGGTCACCCTGCCCAAGCCCGTGATCGCCGCCGTGGAAGGATTCGCGGCCGGCGCCGGCGTGGGCCTCGTCCTCGCCTGCGACCTCGTCGTCGCCGCGGAGGACGCGAAGTTCGTGCTGTCCTACGGCCGCGTCGGCCTCTCGCCCGATGCCGGGGCCACGTGGCAACTGGCGCGTCGCGTGCCGCGCGCGCAGGCGCTGCGCATGCTGTGGCTGCCCAGCCCGCAGCCAGTGGCCCAATGGCAGCAATGGGGTCTGGTCAACGAGGTGGTCGACCGCGGGCACGCGCTGCCGCGCGCGCTGGCCCTGGCCGACGAACTGGCCGCGATGGCGCCCAACGCGGTGGCCAGCGCCAAACAGCTGATGAACGACGCCGTGACGGCACCGCTGCGCGAGCAGCTCGACCGTGAGCGGGATCACTTCGTGCGCAACCTCTTCCATGCCAATGGCGGCGAAGGCATCCGCGCCTTCCTCGACAAGCGAAAGCCACGCTTCGGCGGGATGTGATCCGCCGGCGCGGCGGGCGCGTGCACCCGCCGCGCCGGCCTGCAGCGCGCCACGGGACGCCGACGCTGTCGCGTCAGGGACAAGCCATGCACAACCCCACTCTTACACTGGACGAACGACGCAACATCGACACCGGGGCGTGGTTCAGCAAGCTCTCTCTTCCATTGCAGCAGGCCATCCTGTCGCGGGCCATCGTGCGGCGCCTGCCCGACGATGCGCCGCTGGCGATCCGCGGTGCGCAGGCCGAGGAATGGGTGGGTGTGGCACGCGGTGCGGTGCGCATCAGCACGGTGGCGCTGTCGGGCAAGCAGGTCACGCTGACCTACTGCGAGCCGGGCACCTGGTTCGGCGACATCGCGCTGTTCGACGGCCTGCCGCGCACGCACGACGCGCACGCCCATGGCGAGACCACGCTGCTGGTGGTGCGCAAGCCCGACTTCAAGGCCCTGCTGGCGCAGCACGTGGAGCTCTACGAGGCCCTGCTGCGTCTGAACTGCCGCCGGTTGCGGCTGATGTTCGACCAGTTCGAGGACGTCAACACGCGCCCGCTGCAGGCGCGGCTGGCGCGCCAGCTGCTGCTGTTGGCCAAGAGCTATGGCATCGCCGACGGCGAGGAGATCCGCATCGGGCTGCAGCTGGCGCAGGAGGACCTGGCCCAACTGCTGGGCGCCTCGCGCCAGCGCGTGAACCAGGAACTCAAGGGCTTCGAGCGCGACGGCATCCTGCGCGTGGAACCGACGCGGCTGGTCGTGCTGTCGCGCGAGCGGCTGATGGCCGCGGCAGAACGCTGACCCCCGGACGCACCTGACGATGGAACAGTTCACCGGCACCCAACCCGTGCGCGAGCAGCACGTCTTCGACGTGGCCGCACTGACGGACTGGCTCGCGCCACGCATCGACGGCTTCCGCGGCCCGCTGGAGGTCTCGCAGTTCAAGGGCGGGCAGTCCAACCCCACCTACCTGCTGCGCACGCCCGGCGCGTCCTACGTGATGCGGGCCAAGCCCGGCCCGGCGGCCAAGTTGCTGCCGTCGGCGCATGCGATCGACCGCGAGTTCCGCGTGATGGGCGCGCTGCACGGCCGCGGCGTGCCGGTGGCCCGCATGCACGTGCTGTGCGAGGACGAGTCGGTCATCGGCCGTGCGTTCTATGTGATGGAGTACGTTCAGGGTCGGGTCTTCTGGGACCAGTCCCTGCCGGACCTGACGCCAGCGCAGCGTGGCGCCATCTACGACGAGATGAACCGGGTCATCGCCGCGCTGCACAGCGTGGACGTGGTGGCCGCCGGCCTGGCCGACTACGGCAAGCCGGGCAACTACTTCGACCGCCAGATCGGCCGCTGGAGCAAGCAGTACCTGGCGTCGCAGACCGAGATCATCGAGCCGATGGACCGGCTGCTGCAGTGGCTGCCGGCCAACGTGCCTGCGAGTGCCCGCGATGCGGACCAGGTCTCTGTGGTGCATGGCGACTACCGCCTGGACAACATGATCTGGCATCCCGCCGAGCCGCGCGTGCTGGCGGTGCTGGACTGGGAACTGTCCACGCTGGGTCACCCGCTGGCCGACTTCAGCTACCACTGCATGGCCTGGCACATCCCGCCGGGCACGTTCCGCGGCATCGGCGGTCTGGACCTGCCGTCGCTGGGCATCCCGTCAGAGCGCGAGTACGTTCGCCGCTACTGCGAGCGCACCGGCCGCGCCGACCCCGACGCGGTGATGGCCGACTGGAACTTCTACCTCGCCTACAACCTGTTCCGCCTGGCCTCGATCACGCAGGGCATCGCCCGCCGCGTGCTCGACGGCACGGCCGCCAGTGCGCAGGCGCGGGCCACGGGCGCGTCGACGCGGCCGCTGGCCGAGATGGCCTGGCGCTTTGCCCAGGCTGCCGACAACGACAACTGACACCCACGAAGGAGACCGCGCATGGATTTCGCCTACTCGCCCCGCACGCAGGAGATGCGCGAGCGCCTGATGGCCTTCATGGCCGAGCACGTGTACCCGGCCGAGCCGCGCTACGCCGCGGAGATCGCGGCCAACACCGCGGCCGGCAAGCGCTGGACACCGGTGCCCGTGATCGAGGAACTCAAGCCCAAGGCGCGCGCCGCCGGCCTGTGGAACCTGTTCCTGCCGCCCAGCGCCGACGGCGCGCACGACACCTCCGGTGACTACGGCGCCGGCCTGAGCAACCAGGAGTACGCGCCACTGGCCGAGATCATGGGCGCGGTACCCTGGGCGAGCGAGGTCTTCAACTGCTCGGCGCCCGACACCGGCAACATGGAGGTGCTGGTGCGCTACGGCACCGCCGAGCACAAGAAGCGGTGGCTGGAGCCGCTGCTGCGCGGCGAGATCCGCAGCGCCTTCGCGATGACCGAGCCGGCGGTGGCCTCGTCCGACGCCACCAACATCGAGGCCCGCATCGAGCGCGACGGCGATCACTACGTGATCAACGGCCGCAAGTGGTGGACCAGCGGGGCCGGCGACCCGCGCTGCAAGGTCCTGATCTTCATGGGCAAGACCGACCCTTCGGCGCCTCGGCATTCGCAGCAGAGCATGATCCTGGTGCCGATGGATGCGCCCGGGGTCAAGGTGCTGCGGCCATTGACGGTAATGGGCTACGACGACGCCCCGCACGGCCACATGGAGGTGGACTTCCAGAACGTGCGCGTGCCGGCCAGCGACATCCTGCTCGGCGAGGGCCGGGGTTTCGAGATCGCCCAGGGCCGGCTGGGCCCGGGTCGCATCCACCATTGCATGCGCACCATCGGCGTGGCCGAGCGGGCCTTGAAGCTGATGTGCGAGCGCGCCGTCTCGCGTGTGGCCTTCGGCAAGACGATCGCCCAGCAGACGGTCACCCAGGAACGCATCGCCGAAGCCCGCATCATGATCGAGCAGGCGCGGCTGCTCACGCTGAAGGCCGCCTGGATGATGGACATGGCCGGCAACAAGTCGGCCAAAGCCGAAATCGCGATGATCAAGGTCGTGGCGCCGAACATGGCACAGCAGGTGATCGACTGGGCGATGCAGGTCTTCGGCGGTGCCGGCATGAGCCAGGACACGCCGCTGGCCTTCTTCTTCACCCACGTGCGCACGTTGCGCTTCGCCGATGGCCCCGACGAGGTGCACCGCAACGCCATCGCCAAGATGGAACTCGGGCGTTACCAGCCGCCGCGTTGATCCGCGCGCGGCCTGACGGCGGCCGACCGGGCCCGCCGCCGCGGGCCGGCGCCGATCAGGTCGACTCGTCGTCCGCCGGCGTGCGGGTGGCGGTGAACATGCTCGGCTGCGTGCTCGCGTGCCCGGGGTCCGACCCGGCGTCGGCCGCGCGGCGCGCCTCGCGCATGGCCTGGTGGAACAGGCGCAGCCAGGCGTCCAGGTCCTGCGGCTGGGGCTCGTCCAGGCCGGTGCGCAGGCTGAGGCGCCCTCGCGAGACCATCAGCACCATCGGCTGCCCGGTGACCAGCGGCGCGGCCAGCAGGCCAGCGGTCAGCGGGCCCTCCAGCCACTGTGTCAGCCACGCCTTGGCCTGCGAAACGGCGGCGAAGCGATCCCGCAGCGCCCCGAGTTCAGCGCCCCCGAGCTTGGCGTACATCACCAGCCAGCGCATCTCGGGCGGCGTCTGGTCATCGATTCGGGTCTGAACGCTTTCGACGTACTGGTCGAACACCGACTTCTCCAGCCGGGCCTGCAGGGTACGGTCCAGCACCAGCGCCTGCAGGTCGGAGGGCAGGCCCAGTTCCGCGCGCAGCCGCAGCTCGGGCCCCTCGATGTAGGGCCGCTGCGACGGGCCCCACTCCAGGCGCCACGGCTGTGCACCCAGACGGCCCTCGATCACGAAGCCGCCCTCCTCGCCGCGCACCGGCCGGAAGCTGTACTGGCGTGAACGGGCCCAGTCGGCCAGTGCTTCCTGATCGCGCTCCGTGTCATCGGTGCGCGCGAACAGGCGCTTGATTCCGTCGAGCATGCTCATGACGTGGCGGCACTCATCGCCGCGGTGGGAGAACGGCGTCCCTGGAAGTGTAGGGGAGTGTAGGCGGCATCCCACGGCCGGTGCGGGTCGGCGGCCTCCTAGAATGCCGGCGGGCTGCCCGTAGCTCAACTGGATAGAGCAGCTGCCTTCTAAGCAGCAGGTCGGGGGTTCGAGTCCCTCCGGGCAGGCCAGCGTGTCGAAGCGGCTGACAGTTCACCGGCGCCCCACCAATGGGGGTGTCGCAAGTCCTTGTTACACATGGCGTGGCGCGAAATTTGCATCCTACGACGCCCGTGCCGCTCCTCCGTGTCTCCTGCCGCGCCCTGGGTCTCGTGCTCGCCACGTGCCTGACCTCCATGGCCACGGCCGAACCGGTGGCCATCGATGATGTCGAGGAAGCCACCGCCGCGCCCGCCTGGATCGCCCCCGGCGAATCGCCGATCGATGTCGAGGCCTGGGTTCGCGAGGAATCCACCCGCTCGCTGCTGGCGCAGGCGGCCGAGGCCACCCGGCACGAGGTGTTGCAGCATGGCTTGCAGGCCCGGCCACCCACGTGGATCCAGGCGGCAGCCACGGCGGCCGCGGGGTCGGTCGCAGACGATGCCGTCGAGCGCGCCGAGCGCGACCTCCAGACGCTGAATTGGGTGATCGAACAGCAGCAGCGCGATGCAGCGGCGAGGCGTGAAGGACGTGCTTCAACCGGTGGTGACGGCGGCGACGACGAGCGCTGGTTCCGACAGCTGTTGCCGCGGCACTGGATCCCCATCCTCAAGGCCCACCGCGAGTGGGTGATCGCCGGTGGCACCACGGTGCTGCTGCTGGTCTGGGGCGCATCGATGTTTGCGCGGCGGCCCAGCAGCGGCCCGCGGCAGGTGGAAGCGGCCCCCGCCACAGTGCCGACCAAACCCCGGCGACATCGCCATCGCCGCCGCAGCAGCCTTCAATGGCAGTAGTCTGAGCCGCCGGCGTCGCTGGATGCCTGTACAGTGGCGGAATGTCCACCACGCTACCCGCCGCGTGTTCCCCGTTGTCCGGTCTCGCCTGGCGTGATGGGTTGAACGCCGAACAGCGGCAGGCGGTCGAGCACGGCGACGGCCCGCTGCTCGTGGCGGCCGGCCCCGGCACCGGCAAGACGGCCACGCTGGCCGCTCGCGTGGCCCACCTGCTCGACCGCGGCGCCGATCCTCAGCGCCTGCTCCTGCTGACCTTCTCGCGCCGCGCCGCCCAGACCATGGGACAGCGCGCGGCCCACCTGCTGGCCGCAAACCGGGGCGGTCAGGCCGCTGCCGCCGCCGCGCTGCCCTGGAGCGGCACCTTCCACGCCATCGCCGCCCGCCTGCTGCGCGACATGGCACCAGCACTCGGCCTGCCGGCGGACTTCAGCGTGCTCGACCGTGGCGATGCCGAGGACCTGATGGCCTCGGTGCGCTCGACGCGCGGCCAGGCCGAACTGCCGCGGCGCTTTCCGCTGGCCCCCACCTGCCTGGCCATCGCCTCACGCTGCGTCAACACCGATGCGCCGCTGGCCGACGTCGTGGCCGAGCACTACCCCTGGTGCCGCCCCTGGACCGGCGAACTGCAGCAGCTGTTCGCCGACTATGCGCGGCACAAGCTGCAGCACCGCCTGCTCGACTTCGACGACCTGCTGCTGGCCTGGGCCGAGGCACTGACCGTGCCGGCCGTGGCGCAGGCGCTGGGCCGTCGTTTCGACCACGTGCTGGTCGACGAGGCCCAGGACTGCAACCGCCTGCAGGCGCGCATCCTGTCCGGCCTGAAACCCGACGGACGCGGGCTGACGCTGGTGGGTGACGACGACCAGTGCATCTACGGCTTCCGCGGTGCGGACCGGCAACTGATGCTCGACTTCGCCGCCACCCACGGCGATCGCGCCACCGTGGTCGCGCTGACGCGCAACTACCGCGCCACGCCGGCCCTCGTGGCCGCGGCGCAGGCCGTGATCGACGGGGCCGCGCAGCGGCTGCCGCGGGTGATGCACAGCGGCGCGGACACCGGGCCGCGGCCAAGGCTGGTGCGCGTGGACGACGAGGCCGCACAGGCCACCTGGGTGGTGGACGAGGTGCTGCGCCTGCGCGAACAGGGCCTCGCCCTGAAGCAGCAGGCCGTGCTGTTCCGCACCGGCACGCATGCGGCGGCGCTGGAACTGGCGCTCGTGCGCCGAAACGTGCCCTTCGTCAAGTTCGGCGGCCTGCGCTTCCTGGACACCGCCCACGTGAAGGACCTGCTGGCCCTGCTGCGCTGGAGCCGCAACCCGCGGCATGCGTTGGCGGCCCAGCGCTGCGCGCGACTGGTGCCGGGGGTTGGGCCGGCCGCCGTGCGGCGGCTGCTGACAGCGCTGGCGGGCGACGGCGATCCGGTGGCCGCGCTTGTGGCGTTCCAGCCGCCGCCGGGCGCGCGCGAGGCTTGGCAGGGCCTGGCCACCCTGTGGTCGGCACTTCACCGCGGCGCCCTCCCCTGGCCCGAAGCCTACGACGCCGCGCTGGACTGGCTCACGCCACCGCTTCGCCTGCGCCACGACGATGCTGCCGTGCGCCTGGCCGACCTGGCGCAACTGCGTGCGGCCGCCCGCGCTCAACCCGATGCCGACCGCTTCCTGGCCGAACTGGCGCTGGACCCGCCGCAGTCCAGCAGCGACCTGGCCGGGCCACCGCACCGCGACGAGGACTGGCTGGTGCTGTCCACCATCCATGCCGCCAAGGGCCAGGAATGGCGGGCCGTCAACGTGCTGTCGGTGGTGGACGGCTGCATGCCGGCCGACCTGGCCACCGGTCGGGCCGAGGAGATCGAGGAGGAACGCCGCCTGCTGTACGTGGCGATGACGCGCGCGCGCGTGCACCTGAACCTCATCGTGCCGCACCGATTCCACGTCACCCAGCAGCACCGTCACGGCGACCGCCACCTCTATGCCGTGCCCAGCCGTTTCATCGACGCGCGGGTGCAGGCCTGCTGCGACGACATCGACCTGCGCCCCGACCAGCCGACCACGCTGGGCCTCGACCTGCCGCCGGGCTGCGCCGACATCACGGCCACGCTGCGCCAGCGATGGGGCACGGCAGGCTGACAGCCGGCGCCGCTGGCCCTACCATCACACGATGAACGCTGCCACGGACGCCCCCCACCTGCGCGCCGACGCGCATCAGCAGGCCCTGCGCCATCTCGGCGCGCTGGCGCATCAGGCTCGTGCCACGCTGCGCGCGGCCGACCGGTTCGTCACCCAGGGCGATGCGCCGGCGGTGGACACGGCCAGTTGGTTGGTCTGCACCGCCGTTGAACTGGCCCAGGAGGTGGCCGGCGAACTGGACGGCCTGGCGCGCGGCCTGCGCGAAACCGGCGCCGAAGGACAGCAACTCCAGGCCCTGGCCCCCTCGCGGCGCGCCGCCCATCAGTTGCATGCCGCCTGCCGGGCGGCGGACCTGTTCCTGGAACAGGAGTCGCGGGAAGACCGCGACGCCGGCACCTGGCTGGTGGCCAGTGCAAGGGCGCTGGCCGACCGGCTGACGACAGCCTTGGACGATGGGGTCGGCGCGCGCGCGGTGAACGAACCGGTCAAGCGTGTGGCGGCCCCCACCCGCGGCGCAGCCGCCTGAGCTGCCGAGGGCCGCGCCCTGGCGAAGCTGCTCGCCGCCCGCAAGGCGGCCGTCGATCAAATTGGTCGGGGTGACACGATTCGAACGTGCGACCCTCTGGTCCCAAACCAGATGCGCTACCAGACTGCGCTACACCCCGAGAGTCTTCATTCTACCGGTGCCGGCAGCGCCAGTTGCCGCGCCACGGCGGCACATTGCTGGATGTGCTGCTCGCAGACGTAGCGCAGCGCCGTGTAGGTGAGCGCCGCCGACACGGCCTGGCCGGCCAGCGGCACGTACTTGGCCGCCTGCTGCGTCGTCAGCCGCACGCCGACGATCTTCAGCAGCTTGAGCACCACGTCGCGCGTGATCACCTTGCCGATGACCATCGCACCGCCGGTGCTGATGGCCTTGTAGACCACCATGCGGCGCTCCGGAGACAGCCGCTCCACCTGGTCGGGCGAGAGGCCGAAGGCCTCGTTGATCTTCGGCAGCAGGCGCACCAGGATGCCGACGTCCGTGACCCAATCCAGCCCTGGCACCGGCACCGTGGCCACGCCGGCGGCCAGCAGTGCACGCTGCGACACCATGCGCCGGCAACGGCGCACGGTGGCCTCGACCTCAGGCGGGAGCGGGGGTGACGACGACACCGTCTTCGTCGGCATACAGCCAGTCTCCCGGGCGCACCCACACGCCCTCGATCTGCAGCGCCACGTCCACCTGGCCCGGCGCCTTGCGGTCGCTGGGCATGGGGATCAACGCGCGCGCCAGCAGGCCCACGCCGGCGGCGGCCAGTTCGGCCTTGTCGCGCACGGCGGCATTCACCACCACGCCGGCCCAGCCATTGGCGGCGGCGGCGGCGGCGATGTTGCCGCCCACCAGGGCGCGCCGCACCGAGCCCCCGCCGTCGACCACGAGCACCGCGCCCTGCCCCGGCGATTCCAGCAGCGCCTTGACGGACGTGTTGTCCTCGAAGCAGCGCACGGTGCGCACCGGACCGCAGAACTTCGACCGCCCACCGTAGCTGGCAAACACCGGCGGCAGCACGCGGAACGCGCCGTCGGTGTCGCCCTTGCGCGGGTCGCAGAGGTCGCAGGTGGAGAAGTCGGCGGCGGTCATGGCCGATGGCTCACAGCGGCGGGATGCGCAGCATCTGGCCCGGGTAGATCTTGTCCGGGTGCTTGAGCATGGGCTTGTTGGCCTCGAAGATCACCGGGTACTTGTTGGCGTCGCCATAGAACTTCTTGGCGATCTTCGACAGGTTGTCGCCGCTGACCACGGTGTGGTACTGCGCCTCGGGTGCGGGCGTCTTCACGACGATCAGGTCGTTGACCTTGGCCACCCCGGCCACGTTGCCGCAGCACAGCAGGATCTTCTCCTTCGTGGCCTGGTCGGCCACCTGGCCGTCGACGGTGACCGTCTCCGTGGCCGGGTCGAAGCTGACGTTCAGCCCGTCGGTGGCGATGCCCTGCTGCTTGATGTAGTCGACGATGGACTGCGCCGCGACCTCGGGCTTGGGCGGCTCGGCGGCCTTCGCGCTGCCGATGCCGAACAGCTTCTCGCCGGCTTCCTTGATGAAACTGAGCAGACCCATGGTTCCTCCTGTCGGTTGGGTTCGGTCGGTTGGGTTTGGACAAACCGACTTTACCGCCCCCGCTGGCGGGCACCGTCGCGGATGGCCGTCAGCGTCGTGCGGCTGGTGATCACGTCGGTGTCGAGCTTCAGGTGCAGCAGCGCGGGGCGGCCTGCTGCCAGGGCTTCGGCGAAGGCCGGCTCGAAGTCCGCGGTGCTTTCCACCCGCGCCGCGTGCCAGCCGAAAGCGCGGGCGAAGGCGGCGAAGTCGGGGTTGAACAGGTCGCTGCCGCTCACCCGCCCCGGGTACTCCCGCTCCTGGTGCATGCGGATGGTGCCGTAGCTGCCGTTGTCGACCACGATGCTGATCAACCGCTTCGCGCCATAGCCGGTGGCGGTGGCCAGTTCCTGGCCGGTCATCAGGAAGTCGCCGTCGCCGGCGACGTTGACCACCGTGCGTTCCGGGTACAGCAGCGCGGCGCCCACGGCGGCCGGCAGGCCGTAGCCCATGGCGCCTGACGTCGGCGCCAGCTGCGTGCGGCCGTGGTGCTGCAGGCCGAAGTAGCGCACGTAGCGGTGCAGCCAGCCGCTGTAGTTGCCGGCGCCGTTGGTGTAGACGGTGTCGGCCGGGGCCAGGCGCTGCACGGTCTTCATCACCACCGCCAGGTCCAGCGGCGCCACCGGCGGGGCCTCGTGGTTGGCGGCGTAGTCGGCCGCAGCGGCATCGGTCCAGGCGCGCCAGGGCAGTTCCGGCGGCGCTGTCAGCGATTCCAGCGCCTTGGCCGCCGCACTGGGCGCGGCCTGCAGCAGCAGGTCGGCAGCGTAGACGCGGCCCAGTTCCTCCGGGCCGGCATGCACGTGCACCAGCTTCTGTGCCGCCTTCGGCGGCGTCAGCAGCGTGTAGCCGCCGGTGGTCATCTCGCCCAGGCGGATGCCCAGGGCGATGATCAGATCCGCTTCGCGCACGCGGGCTGCCAGCTTCGGATTGATGCCGATGCCCACGTCGCCGGCGTACTGCGGGTGGCGGTTGTCGAAGGTGTCCTGGAAGCGGAAGCCGCAGGCCACCGGCAGCTGCCAGTTCTCGGCGAAGCGTTGCAGCGCGGCGCAGCCTTCGGCGTCCCAGCCGTTGCCGCCGGCGATGACCAGCGGGCGCTGCGCCTCCAGCAGCATCCGCCGCAGGTCCCGCAGCCCGCCGGGCGCGGGCCAGGCCACGGCCGGTTTCGCCAGCGGCAGCACCGGCGCAGCCGTGGGCTGGGTCAGCATGTCCTCGGGCAGGGCCAGCACCACCGGGCCCGGTCGGCCCTGCAGCGCGGTGTGAAAGGCGCGCGCCACGTACTCCGGCACGCGGTCGGGGTCCTGGATCTCGGCCACCCACTTGGCCATGCCCAGCGTGCCCGGGGAGAAGAACTGGCGGTAGTCCAGTTCCTGGAAAGCCTCGCGGTCGCGCTGGTCGCTGGCGACCTGGCCGACGAAGACCACCATCGGCGTGGAGTCCTGGAACGCGGTGTGGATGCCGATGCTGGCGTTGGTGGCCCCAGGCCCGCGGGTGACGAAGCAGATACCCGGCCTGCCACTGAGCTTGCCCTGGGCCTCGGCCATGAAGGCGGCGCCGCCTTCCTGCCGGCAGGCGATGAAACGGATTCGCTCGCGGTGTTCGTGGAAGCCGTCGAGCACGGCCAGGAAGCTCTCGCCAGGCACACCGAAAGCGGTTTCCACGCCCTGGGCAACCAGGGCCTCGACCAGGGCATGGCCCGCGGGACGTGAGGGGTGCGTCGTCATGCCGGCGACTGTACCGCCGGCCGGTGGATGCGCAGGCCCACCAGGCCGGCCGAGGCCACCCCAAGCGCCAGCGCGATGGCCGCGCCGACGAACACGCTGGCTGGCTGGCCGTGGTCCATCAACCAGCCGAACACCGGTGCGGCCAGCGCAAAGCCCACGTCCAGACCCGAATACACGGTGCCATACACCCGCCCGGTGGCGCCGGGCGGCGCAGCACGCTTGATCAGCATGTCGCGTGACGGCCCGGCCAGCCCGGTGCCGAAGCCGGCCATGGCGGCGAGGGCCATCGCCAGCGTGCCGGGCAGCGCGCCGCTGGCCACCACCAGCAGCGCCACGGCCGAAGCGCTCATGGCCAGGCCGATCACCCGCTCCAGCCGTTCGGCGCGCGCCACCAGGAAGCCGCCCACCACCATGCCGGCGGCGCCGCAGAGCATGTAGCCGGTGACGACGAAGGCGGTGGCCGCCAGCGGCAGGCCATGCATGGCGCCCAGCGCCGGGCCGGCGAAGCTCTGCATCGCCGACAGCGCCGCCGTGCTCCAGAAGAAGAAGCTGAAGCACAGCCACACCGACGGCAGACGCAGAAAGGCCAGCGGATGCTCCGGCGCCAGGGCCGCGGCGCCAGCCGGTTTGTGCCAGGCGCCCTGGCTGTCGTCGATGGCGTCGCGGCCGATCCACAGCGCCACGATCACCAGCGCCGCCCAGGCCGCAGCGCCCAGGCAGGCGAGGCGCCAACTCCCGGTGGCCGACTGCAGGCCGATCAGGAACACCGGCGCGGCCGCCCACCCCAGGTTGCCGGAGATGCCGTGCACCGAGAACGCGTGCCCCAGCCGCGGTTGCGAGACGCGCTTGTTCAGCACCGTGAAGTCCGCCGGGTGGAAGGGGCAGTTGCCCACGCCGGCCAGCGCCGCGGCCAGCATCAGCGTCCAGAAGCCCTGGGCCATCGACGCGGCCACGCCGGCGCCGACGAAACACGCCAGGGCGGCGAACAGGATGGGGCGCGCGCCCACGCGGTCGACGACGAAGCCGGCCAGCGCCTGGCCGATGCCCGAGATCACGAAGAAGCTGCTGACCAGCAGGCCGAGTTCCGCGTAGCTCAGCCCGAAGTCCCGGATGAACACCGGAAACAGCGGCGGCAGCAGCATGTGGAAGAAGTGCGAGGTGCCATGGGCGACGCCGATCAGCGAGATCGTGGTCAGGTCCTGGCGGCGGCGTTGGGGCGTCATGACCGCACTGTAGAAGGGCGTTCACCGGCCACGTTACGATAGATGGCCAAGTTCTGTCGCATTTCGGCCATGCCAGCCACCACGCGTTCCGTGGGTCCCCGACACCGCCGCACGCCGTCGCCCGACGCCCTGCTGCCGCTGGACCCGCTGCGCTATGCACCGACGCCGGCGCGCCCGGTGCGCGCCAAGGTGCGCGTGCTGGACACCCAGGCCCGCGTGGTGCCGCACAGCCACCCCTGGGCGCAGGTGGTGTTCTCCACCGCCGGCGTGTGCCGCGTGGAGGCCGAGCAGCACAGCTTCATCGTGCCGCCATCGCGCGCGGTGTGGGTGCCGCCCGGCGTGGAGCATGCGGTGACCGTGGTGGAACGCGCCGAACTGCGCACGCTGTACCTGCAGGAAGCCCGGGCCGGCCAGGGCCCGGCGCCGCTGGATGGCGACCCGGCGGGCGACTGGACCCGCTGCCGCGTGCTCGAGGTCTCGCCGCTGCTGCGCGAGCTGGTGCCTCAGCTGGCCTCGGACCCGGGCGACGCCCTGCCGCCCGCACGCGAGGCCCTGCTGGCGCGCCTTGTGGCCGATGAACTGGCGCGCGCCCGGCCGGTGCCGCTGGGCGTGGAACTGCCCAGCGACAAGCGCCTGCGTGCCCTGTGCGAGGCCGTCATCGACGACCCGCTGCGCCACGACCGGCTGGACGCCTGGGCCGCCGAGGCCGGCGCCAGCGTGCGCACCGTGGCACGCCTGTTCCGCAGCGAACTCGGCACGAACTTCGGTGCCTGGCGCCAGCAGGTGCTGCTGGCGCGCGCGCTGGCCATGGCCGCACAGCGGCGGCCGATGGCGCACATCGCCGCGGAACTGGGCTACGCCAGCGCCAGTGCCTTCAGCGCCATGGTTCGGCGCTCCGTCGGCCTGCCGCCCACGCAACTGCTGGCCGGCGCCGCGGTGCATCCCCCTGTAGCATCCCCCTCCCCCGCCGCGAACCGCGCGCGCTGACCGTCATCGCCATGGAACAAGTGCTCTACGACTACACCCGCCAGGACCACGACGGTGCCAGCTGCACTGCGCACGCCTGGGCCAAGGTGCCCGAGGCCCTGACGCCGCCCCAGCGCGACGCCGCCAAGGCGCGCATCCAGGCCCTGCTGAAGGCGCACGACGCGGTGCTGGTGGCGCACTACTACGTCGACGGCGACATCCAGGACCTGGCGCTGGAAACCGGCGGCTGCGTGGCCGATTCGCTGGAGATGGCGCGCTTCGGCCGCGACCATCCGGCGAAGACGCTGGTGGTGGCCGGCGTGCGCTTCATGGGCGAGTCGGCCAAGATCCTCAGCCCGGACAAGCGCGTGCTGATGCCCGACCTCGACGCCACCTGCAGCCTGGACCTGGGCTGCCCGGCAGACGAGTTCGCCGCCTTCTGCGACGCCCACCCCGACCGCACCGTGGTCGTCTACGCCAACACCAGCGCCGCGGTGAAGGCGCGCGCCGACTGGATGGTGACCAGTTCCTGCGCGCTGGGCATCGTCAACCACCTGAAGGACCAGGGCCAGAAGATCCTCTGGGCGCCCGACCGCCACCTCGGCCGCTACATCCAGGAGCAGACCGGCGCCGACATGCTGCTGTGGAACGGCGCCTGCATCGTGCACGACGAGTTCAAGGGCCTGGAGCTGGACCTGCTCAAGCGCGATCACCCCGAGGCCAAGGTGCTGGTGCACCCGGAATCGCCGGCCAGCGTGGTGGCGCAGGCCGACGTCGTGGGCTCGACCACGCAGATCCTCAACGCGGTGCTCAAGGGCGACGCACCCGCCTACATCATCGCCACCGACAACGGCCTGATGCACCGCATCCGGCAGCTCGCGCCGGACAAGACGCTGATCGAGGCCCCCACCGCCGGCCGCAGCGCCACCTGCAAGAGCTGCGCGCACTGCCCCTGGATGGCGATGAATGCGCTGCAGGGCATCGTCGCCTGCCTGGAACAGGGCAGCGGCGAGATCCACGTGCCCGAGCCCACCCGGGCCCAGGCCCTGGGCTGCATCGAGCGCATGCTGGACTTCACCGCGGCGCACCCCGCGGTACTGCAGACGCCCGGCCTCGTGCGCCACATCGGCGCGGCCTGAAGCGGAACGAGCATGTTCGAACACAACGAGACCCTCGAGGACGCCCGCCAGCGCAACATCATGGAAGCGCTGGCCGAGGACATCGGCCGCGGCGACTGGACCGGCATGCTCGTGCCCGCCGGCCGCCGCGTGCGGGCCCGCGTGATCGCGCGCGAACGCGCCGTGCTCTGCGGCCGCGACTGGTTCGATGGCGTCTTCCGGCGTCTGGACCCGTCGGCCCACCTGGACTGGGCCTTCGAGGACGGCGCCTGGACCGTGCCCGACCAGCCGGTGGTCACCATCGAGGCCGACGGCCGCGCCCTGCTGGCCGCGGAGCGCCCGGCGCTGAACTTCCTGCAACTGCTCAGCGGCACGGCCACGATCACCCGCCGCCATGTGGACGCCGTGGCCGGCGCCAGCCCGCGCGCGCATGGCTGCGCCATCCTGGACACGCGCAAGACCATCCCCGGCCTTCGCCTGGCGCAGAAGTACGCGGTGCGCATGGGCGGTGGTCAGAACCAGCGCCTGGCGCTGTACGCCGGCATCCTGATCAAGGAAAACCACATCGCCGCGGCCGGCGGCATCCCGCAGGTGCTGGCCGCCGCGCGCGCGCTGGATGCCGGCGTGGAGATCCAGATCGAGGTCGAGACCCTGGACCAGCTGGCCGAGGCGCTGGAGCATGGCGCGAAAAGCGTGCTGCTGGACAACTTCGACCTGCCGCGCATGCGGGCAGCCGTGGCCATGGCCGGCGAACGGGCCGAGCTGGAGGTCTCAGGCGGCGTGGGCATCGAGCAGCTGCGCGACATCGCCGCCACCGGCGTGCACCGCATCTCGATCGGCCGGCTGACCAAGGACGTCACGGCGGTCGACTTCTCGATGCGCGTGGTCTGACGCTCAAGTCGACTCGGAAGCGGCCGACAACCGACGGATGAGCGCCGACTTCACCTCCATCCGCAACCACAACGAGCAGGCGGTGTTTGCCGCCGTTCAGGACGCCACGGACCGCTACCCCGGTCTGGCCGACCGCGAGGACCTGCTGGCCGACGTGGCCTGCGTGGCGCTCAACCGCCTGCAGCCGCGCTACATCCGCCACAAGGTGGACCTGGCCTTCTACCAGACCGAGCGCGAGCGGGCCGAGCACGACAAGGCCGTGGCCGACGCCGTGGACTACGCGTTCGGTTTCGTGCAGGCGCGCACCGCGATGCGCGCAAGGTCCTAGGCCCCCAACGCCCCCGCCGGTCGCTGCCCTTGCAGACCGCGCAGGCCGCAAGCGGCCTGCCGTTCGCCAGGCACGAACCATCTCCCAGATGGTTCGTGTCCAGGCTCACCCCCGAGGGGGCGTCTTGCAACGGACCGGCAAAGCCGGATCCGTGCAAGGGCTTGAACGAATCAGCGGCTGCTCTTGGCCGCGCGGGTCAGCACGGTCGGGAAGCTCACCGGCAGCGCCCGCGGGAAATCGCGGCTGAAGTGCAGCCCGCGGCTTTCGTGCCGGCGCAGCGCCGAACGCACGATCAGTTCCGCGTTGACCACCAGGTTGCGCAGTTCCAGCAGGTCACGGTTGACGCGGAAGCTGGCGTAGTAGTCCTGGATTTCGTCACGCAGCAGCTTGATGCGGTGCAAGGCGCGCTCAAGTCGCTTCGTCGTGCGGACGATGCCCACGTAGTTCCACATCACGAGCCGAAGCTCGTCCCAGTTGTGCGCGATCACCACCTGCTCGTCGGCGTCCTCGACCTGGCTGTCGTCCCAGTCGGGCAGGCGCGCGGGCGGCTCCACCGCATCGGTCACCAGCGCACCGGCGCACCCCCGACCCAGCACCACGCATTCCAGCAGCGAATTGCTGGCCAGGCGGTTGGCGCCGTGCAGACCGGTGTAGGTGGTCTCGCCGACGGCAAACAGGCCCGGCAGGTCGCTGCGGCCGTCCAGGTCGGTCACCACGCCGCCGCAGGTGTAGTGCGCCGCCGGCACCACCGGGATCGGCTGGTGCGTGATGTCGATGCCCAGCGCCAGGCAGCGGGCATGGATGGTCGGGAAGTGCTCGCGCAGGAACGCCTCGCCCTTTTCCGCCACGATGGGCCGGGCGTCCAGCCAGACGTGGTCGACACCGTGCTTCTTCATCTCGAAGTCGATGGCGCGCGCCACGATGTCGCGCGGCGCCAGCTCCGCTCGGGCATCGTGCGCCGGCATGAAGCGCTCGCCCACGCCATCGGCCGTCGGCAGGTGCAGCGTGGCACCCTCGCCGCGCAGCGCCTCGGTGATGAGAAAGCTGCGCTCCTGCGGGTGGTACAGGCAGGTGGGGTGGAACTGGATGAATTCCATGTTCGCCACCCGGCAGCCGGCGCGCCAGGCCATGGCGATGCCGTCGCCGGTGGCCGTGTCGGGGTTGCTGGTGTAGCGGTAGACCTTGCCCACGCCGCCAGTGGCCAGCACCACACCGGCGCAGCGCAAGGTCTCCACGTGGCCGCGGTCGATGTCCAGCGCGTAGACGCCGTGGCAGCGCGGCTCGCCGCCCACGTGATGCTGCGTGATCAGGTCCACCGCCATCCAGCGCTCGCGCAGCTCGATGTTCGGGTGCGCGCGGGCGCGGGCCAGCAATGCGTCGTGGATGGCCTTGCCGGTGGCATCGGCCGCATGCGCGATGCGGCGCACCGCATGGCCACCCTCGCGGGTGAGGTGCAGGCCCAGCGGGCCCGCCGGGTCGTGCGTGAAGGGCACGCCAGCGTCCACCAGCCAGGCCACCGCCTCGGCGCTGTGGCGCGCCACATGGCGGGCCGTGTCCTCGTCGACCAATCCGGCGCCCGCTTCCTGCGTATCCCGGACATGCGACTCGATGCTGTCGTCCTCGCCCAGCACGCCGACGATGCCGCCCTGGGCCCAGGCCGTGGCGCCTTCGTCGAGCCGGCGCTTGGCCAGCACGATCACCTTGCGCTGGGCGGCCACGTCCAGCGCCACCGTCAGGCCCGCGAGGCCTGCGCCCACCACCACCACCGGCGCCAGCGCGCCGGCTGCTTCTCGTGTCGTCATGTGTGGGCAGGGGTCCGCAGAAATGAAGGGGTCGAGGAATGCCTGAAGCTCATTCTAGAAGTGCCGTCGACCGACCGAAGGGGGATGCCTTTTCCGGGCGGGCTGCCTATCATCCCCCGCAAACAAGGGGGGCAACGATGAACGATGTATCCAGCGCTGCGCGTGGCCAGCCCCGCCGGGACGACCTGCTCTCGCCGGCCACGCAGATCGTGCGCAACCGCGCCGACTACCTGGGCGAAGGCCAGGACGACGTGGGCCAGCGCATCGCCGACGACAAGCTCGAGCTCTTCGTCGCCGTCGATCCGGCGCAGGCCATGCTGCAGCAGTTCGCCGCGCTGCAGCCGGAGTTCATCGCGCTGCACGACGTGGGCAGCAGCCAGTCGCTGCGCCTGCTCGGCGCCATTGCGGGCGCCTTGAACACGCGCGTGCAGACCCTGTCCATCCGGCGGCAGGGCCACGGCGTGGCGTTGGCGGTGCTGCCATTCGTGGAACTGCCCGGTCGTGGCAACCAGCGGCTGCGCGTCTACAGCACCGACATCGACACCGACTCGCAGTCCCGCAAGCAGCTGGCCACCGTGCTGCTGGGGCATGCGCGCCTGGGCGTGCTGCTGGTGGGCGAGATGCCCGGGCACCTGCTGTCCGGCGCATTGCAGCCGGTGCGCGAGGGCGTGACCCGCGGCCCCTGGCCGAACCGTGACCTGCTGATGGTGCCGCTGGGATCGCCCGGCGCACTGGCCGCCCAGGCCGCGGCCATCACCGGCCCCCGCGGCCTGAACGTGCGCGTGACGCCGCAGGCCGCCACGTCGAACGATGCCTGGGGCTATGTCACCGGCGCGTGGAACCGTCTGCGCGAATCGGCGGCGCCCTCGGCCAAGGCGCCGGTGGCGCAACGGCCAGCGCCGTCCAGCACGGCCGAGGCGCCGACCGAGGCCATGCCGCTGCCGGGTGCAGACCCTGATCCGCAAGACCTCACGGCCGGCCGCTGGGCCGACTACCTGCAGGCCTGCCAGGCCATCAAGGGCCTGGTCAGCGCCTGCGTCTTCGAGGCCCGCAGCGGCCACCCGCTGGCCCACCGCGGCGCCCGCCCCGATGCCCGCCATCTGGTCACCGAAGGCCTGAAGCTCTTCAACGCGATGGCAGAGTGCGGCCGCAGCCTGGGCCTGGGGCCGTCGCAACCCGACGCGGCCATCACGCTCACCGGCCACCACCTGCTGATGCACCCGCTGCCCGGCCACCCCGGCATCGTGCTGCACGCGGTGCTGGACGCCAGCGTGGCCAACCTGACGCTGGCGCGCATGCAGCTGCAGCGCGTGGACACGGCGGTACTGGGCGAGCACTGATCCGCCGGCGACCGGCGGGCGCGCCGGGCGCCGGGCCCGTGGTCAGGCCAGGTGCTGCGCCAGCACCCGCGCCACGTGCAGCGCCTGACGCTGGGCGCCGTCGGCGATCTGATGCCGGCAACTGGTGCCGTCGGCCACGATGATCGCGTCCGGCGCCGCGCGCACCGCCGGCAGCAGCGCCGCCTCGGCCATCTGCATCGACACCGCGTGGTGCGCCGCCTCGTAGCCGAAGGCCCCGGCCATGCCGCAGCAGGAGCTCTCGATGGCCTGCACATCGGCGCCGGGGATCAGCTTCAGCACCGCCAGCACTGGCGGCATGGCGCCGAAGGCCTTCTGGTGGCAGTGACCATGCACACGGATCGGCTGCGTGGCCGGCTTCAACGCCGGGGCGAACCGGCCGGCCTGGTGCTCGCGTGCAAGGAACTCCTCGAGCAGCAGGGCGTGATCCGCCAGCCGCTGCGCCGCCGGCCCCAGGCCCATGACCCCGAACTCGTCGCGCAGGCTCAGCAGGCACGACGGCTCCAGGCCCACCACGTGGATGCCGGCGTCGACGAACGGGGCGAACGTGGCCAGCAGCGCCTGCGCGCGCAGCTTGGCTTCATCGGCCAGGCCGGCGGCCAGCAGCGTGCGGCCACAGCAGGGTGAACGCCCATCGGCCTGCCGCGCCACGTGCACCGCATAGCCTGCAGCCCGAAGCACACGCACCGCGTCCACCGCGTTCTCGGTCTCGAAGGCGCCGTTGAAGGTGTCGACGAACAGCAGCACGCCCTTGCCGTGCTTCGCGGCGGCCAGCACTTCTTCGCGGCTAGCGAGCTGCAGCGCAGGCGCCGCGGCCTCGAAGTCATCGGCGCGGAAGCGCGGCAGTGAGCGCTTCGCCGACAGCCCCAGCCAGCGCTCCGACAGTGTTGCGGCACCCGGCAGGGCATCACGCAGGTTGAACAGCCACGGCAGCCGCCGGCCCCAGCGCGCGATCTCCGGCAGGCGCGCCACCAGCCGGTCCTTCAGCGACACGCCGTGGGTGCGCGCGCGCTGCGCCGCCACCTCCAGCTTCATCTTCGCCATGTCCACGCCGGTGGGGCAGTCGCGCTTGCAGCCCTTGCAGCCCACGCAGAGGTCCAGCGCCTCGGCCACGGCGTCCGACGTGATGCCGCCCTCGATCTGCCCCGACAGCGCCAGCCGCAGCGTGTTGGCCCGGCCGCGCGTGAGGTGCTGCTCGTCGCGCGTGACGCGGTAGCTCGGGCACATGGTGCCGGCGTCGAACTTGCGGCAGTGGCCGTTGTTGTTGCACATCTCCACCGCCTTGGCCAGTCCGCCGGTGGTGTCGCCGCCGGTGCCGGGTGCGGTGGTCTGCTCGCTGACCGCGTCGTTCTGCACGTCCCAGGCCGACCAGTCGAACACCGGTGTCAGTGGAATCGTGCGGTAGCTGGGCGGGAAGCGGAACAGCGCCGCATCGTCCATCTTCGGCGGGTCGATGATCTTGCCCGGGTTCAGCAGGCCGGCCGGGTCCAGGTGCTGCTTGATGGCGCGGAAGGCGTCGTCGAGCTTCGGGCCGAACTGCCAGCGGATCCACTCGCCGCGGCACAGGCCGTCGCCATGCTCGCCGCTGTAGGCGCCCTTGAACTTGCGCACCAGGGCCGCGGCCTCCTCGGCGATGGCGCGCATCTTCTGCGCACCGTCGCGCCGCATGTCCAGGATGGGCCGCACGTGCAGCGTGCCCACCGACGCATGCGCGTACCAGGTGCCGCGCGTGCCGTGGCGGGCGAAGACCTCGGTCAGCGCGTCGGTGTACTCGGCCAGGTGCGGCAGCGGCACGGCGCAGTCCTCGATGAAGCTCACCGGCTTGCCGTCGCCCCTGAGGCTCATCATGATGTTCAGGCCGGCCTTGCGCACCTCCCACAGCGCCTTCTGCGCCGTCTCGTCCGGCATCTCCACCACGCTGCCCGGCAGGCCCAGGTCGCCCATCAGGGTCACCAGCGCCGCCAGCCGCTCCAGCAGCACGGCGCGGTCGTCGCCGCTGAACTCGACGAGCAGGATGGCTTCCGGGTGCCCGATCAACGCGGTCTCGATCACCGGCCGGAACGCGGGGTTGGCGCGCGCGAGCTCGATCATCGTGCGGTCCACCAGTTCCACGGCACTGGGGCCCAGCTTCACGATGTGCTGGGCGGAGTCCATGGCCGCATGGAAGCTGGTGTAGTTCACCACGCCCAGCACCTTGTGCTTCGGCAGCCGCGCCAGTTGCAGGTGCAGGCGCCGCGTGACGGCCAGCGTGCCTTCGCTGCCCACCAGCAGGTGCGCCAGGTTGACGCTGCCGTCGCCGGTGTAGGGGCGTTCGCTGCGCGGGTGGAAGATGTCCAGGTTGTAGCCGGCCACACGGCGCAGCACCTGCGGCCACTGGGCCTCGATCTCGCTGCGGTGGGCGTCGGCCAGACCGCGCACGAAGTCGGCGATGGCGGCAGCGTCGCCACCGAGCGCCTCCACCGGCCCGAAGTGCAGGCAGCGGCCGTCGGCCAGCCAGGCGTCGATGCCGCGCACGTTGTGCACCATGTTGCCGTAGGCGATGCTGCGCGAGCCACAGGAGTTGTTGCCCGCCATGCCGCCCAGCGTGGCCTGCGCGCTGGTGGACACGTCCACCGGGTACCACAGGCCGTGCTTCTTCAGCTGCGCGTTCAGGTGGTCCAGCACCAGGCCGCCGTCCACCTCGGCGGTCATCGCGTCCACGTCCACCGCGTGCACCTGACGCAGGTGCTTGGTGAAGTCGATCACCAGCGCGTCGCCCGTGGTCTGTCCACACTGCGACGTGCCGGCGCCCCGCGGCAGCACCGGCGTGCCGGTCTCGCGGGCGATGGCCAGCGCGGTGGCCACGTCGTCCTCGGTGCGCGGCACGAAGACGCCACGCGGCACGATCTGGTAGATCGAGGCGTCGGTGGCGTAGCGGCCGCGCGAGGCGGCGTCGAGCAGCACCTCGCCGGCGGTCTCGCGCTTCAGTCGCGCGGCGAGTTCGGCGTTCACGCCGGTCATGCCACCCCCTGCTGCAGCAGCTCGAGCACCGCGTCGCGCTTGTGCTGCAGGTGCTGCACCATCAGCGCGCGCAGTCCGTCGCCGTCGCGCCGGGCGAGCATGTCGATCATGGCCTCGTGCTCCTTCACGGCGCGCTGCCACTTGCGGTCGTCGAAGTTCGAGCGGAAGCGCAGCGCCTGCAGCCGCGCGTTGACCGTGCGGTAGGTCTGCTGCAGCACGGGGTTGCGTGCGGCGGCGTTGATGGCGTCGTGGATCTGCGCATTGAGCCGGTAGTACGCCGACAGGTCGCGCCGCGTGAAGGCGGCCAGCATCTCGTAGTGCAGCGCGCGGATCTCGGACAGTTCGGCGTCGGTGATGCGCTGCGCGGCCAGTTCGCCCGACTGCGCCTCCAGCCCGGCGATGACCTCGAAGGTGTGCGCCACGTCCTGCGCCGAGAGCTGCACCGCCACCGCGCCGCGGTTGGGCAGCAGTTCCACCAGGCCTTCTGCGGCCAGGGTGCGGATGGCCTCGCGCAGCGGCGTGCGTGACACCTGCAGCCGCTCCGACAGCTCGCGCTCGTTGAGCTTGGCGCCGGGCGCGATCACGCCTTCGACGATCAGCCGGCGCAGCCGCCCGGCCGCGGCCTCGTGCAGTACCTGGCGCGGGATGCCGATCGCGTCGCCCGGCGCATCTCCAGGGTTTTCCCTTGTTTGCATGCAGATCCGATATGAGTTCCCGGGTAGTTTACGCCTGAGCCTGATTGACAAAAGCATTTTGTATGCAAAACTGATCCACACTGGAGCCTTGCATGCTGACCCTCGACCACCACCCCAGCGGCCGCCACTACCTGCAGATCCCGGGCCCGAGCCCGGTACCGGACCGCATCCTGCGGGCGATGAGCCTGCCCACCATCGACCACCGGGGGCCCGAATTCGGCGTGCTGGGCCTGAAGGTGCTGGCGGGGCTGAAGCAGGTGTTCCAGACAGAGCATCCCGTGGTGATCTACCCGGCGTCCGGCACCGGCGCCTGGGAAGCGGCGCTGGCCAACGTGTGTTCGCCGGGTGACCAATTGCTGATGGTGGAAACCGGCCACTTCGCCACCCTGTGGAAGAAGCTGGCCGAGCGCCTGGGGCTGCAGCCGGAGTTCATCACCCTGCCCGGCACCTGTGCAGAGACCGGCCTGCCCAACGCCTG
This sequence comes from Burkholderiaceae bacterium, assembly GCA_024235855.1. GTDB lineage: Bacteria > Pseudomonadota > Gammaproteobacteria > Burkholderiales > Burkholderiaceae_C > Rubrivivax. Next base: position 188,301 of record JACKLN010000002.1, on the reverse strand, counting down.
GCGCCACGGCGTGCCGGCCGACCGCATCGCCGAACGCCTGAAGGCCGACACCGCCCATGCCATCAAGGCCGTGTGCGTGGTGCACAACGAGACCTCCACCGGCGTCACCAGCGACATCGCCGCCGTGCGCCGCGCCATCGACGCCGCCGGCCACCCGGCGCTGCTGATGGTGGACAGCATCTCCGGCCTGGCCAGCGCCGAGTACCGGCACGACGCCTGGGGCGTGGACGTCACCGTCAGCGGCTCGCAGAAGGGCCTGATGCTGCCGCCGGGCATGAGCTTCAACGCGTTGTCGCCCAAGGCGCTGGCCGCGGCCAGGACCGCCACCCTGCCCAAGGCTTTCTGGGCCTGGGACGAGATCGTCGCCATGAACCAGGGCGGCTACTGGCCCTACACCCCCAACACCAACCTGCTCTACGGCCTGCACGAGGCGCTGGACATCATCCTGGGCCAGGGCCTGGACGTGATCTTCGCGCGCCATCAGCGCTGGGCCGAGGGCGTGCGCGCCGCGGTGCGCGCCTGGGGCCTGCCCGTCCAGTGTGCCGACCCGGCGGTGTATTCGCCGGTGCTCACCGGCGTGGTCACGCCCGCGGGCGTGGACGCCGACGCGCTGCGCCAGCTGATCCACAGCCGCTTCGACCTCTCGCTGGGCACCGGCCTGGGCAAGGTCAAGGGCCGCATGTTCCGCATCGGCCACCTGGGCGACTGCAACGACCTGACGCTGATGGCCGCGCTCTCGGGCTGCGAGATGGGCCTCAAGCTCGCCGGCGTGAAGCTGGCCGGCAGCGGTGTGGCCGCCGCCATGGACTTCTTTGCCGCCCATGCGGCGCCCCCGGCCGACACTGCACGGGCCGCCTGACCCCCCTTTTCACCGACAACACGAGGAGACAGACGATGCACATCCGCCGCACCCTGCTGGTCAACGCCGCACTGGCCGCCTTCGGCGCCCTGGCCGCCGCCCTGCCCGCCCACGCGCAGATGGAACTCAAGCTCGGCCACGTCGGCGGGCCGGGCTCGCTGTTCGAGCTGTCGGCCAACGAGTTCGCGCGCCGCGCCAACGAGAAGTTGGCCGGCAAGGCCAAGGTCGTCACCTTCGGCTCCAGCCAGCTGGGCGGCGACAGCGAACTGATGCAGAAGCTGCGCCTGGGCACGGTGGACTTCGCCATCCCCTCCAGCGTGATGTCCTCCACCGTGGACGCCTTCGGCATGTTCGAGATGCCGTACCTGGTGAAGAACCGCGAGCACATGAAGCGCATCGAGGCCGAGATCGTCTGGCCGTCGCTGGCGCCGATGGCCGAGGCCAAGGGCTACAAGCTGCTGGGCGTGTGGGAGAACGGCTTCCGCAACATCACCAACAACGTTCGGCCGATCGTCAAGCCGGCCGACCTGCAGGGCATGAAGCTGCGCACGCCCAAGGGCGTGTGGCGGGTCAAGATGTTCCAGGCCTATGGCGCCAACCCGTCGCCAATGGCGCTGTCCGAGGTCTTCGTCGCGCTGCAGACCGGCGTGATGGACGGCCAGGAGAACCCGCTGACGCAGATCTACTCCTCCAAGTTCCAGGAGGTGCAGAAGTACCTGTCGATGACGGGCCACGTCTACACGCCGGCCTACCTGGCCACCGGCGCGCGCAAGTTCGCGTCGCTGCCGCCCGACGTGCAGGCCGCGCTGAGCGCCGCGGCGCGCGAGACGCAGGCCTACGTCTACGAGCAGGCCGCCAAGCTCGAGGGCGAGCTGCTGGACAAGATCAAGGCTGCCGGCGTGAAGGTCAACGACGCCGACAAGGACGCCTTCATCGCCGCCAGCAAGTCGGTCTACGAGGAGTTCGGCAAGGAAGTGCCCGACGGCGGCAAGCTGGTCGAGAAGGCCATCGCGCTGGGCAAGGGGCTCTGACGCCCGCGCCACCCCGCTGACGCACGACCACCGCGGGCCGCCTCGGCCCGCTTTTCGCTGACAGGACCTGCCGACCGTGCTCGACTCCCTGCGCCGCGCCTTCCAGCGCCTGCTGACCGCCTTCGTGATCGCCCAGATGGCGATGCTGGCCGTCGTGATCCTCTACGCCGTGGCCTGCCGCAAGCTGGGCATGTCGCTCGCGTGGTACGACGAGGTGGCCTCCATCCAGTTGGCCTGGCTCACGTACTACGGCGCGGCATTGGCGGCCCTGCACCGGGCGCACATCGGCTTCCCCGGCCTGGTCAATGCGATGCGCCCGGCCTGGCGGGTGCCGGCAGTCATCGTCGGCGAGGTGTGCGTGATCGGCTTCTTCGCACTGCTGACCTGGTACGGCGTGCAGGTGCTGCTGATCCTGCAGGGCGACACCCTGGTCACGCTGACCTGGGTGCCCACGCAGTTCACGCAGTCGGTGATCCCGGTGGGCGGCGCGCTGTTCATCGTGGCGCAACTGCTCAGCCTGCCCGGCGTGCTGGCCCAGGCCCGCGGCGCCGGCATCGTCGACCACGAACAGAAACCGGTGGACGACCTGATGACCGCCGAAGACGCCAAGCCCCGCAACCCCCGGGAGGCGCTGTCATGATGGTCGCGCTGATGTTCGGCGGCCTGGTGGCGCTGATCCTGCTGAACGTGCCGATCGCCATCGCGCTGGGCATCGTCGCCATGGCGGCGATGGTCTTCACCAGCGGCATGGACGCGCTGCTCAACGCGGCGATCGTGATGTTCACCGGGTCGACCAAGTTCCCGCTGCTGGCGATCCCGCTGTTCATCCTGGCCGGCGCGATCATGAACACGTCCAGCCTGTCGCGCCGGCTGATCGCCTTCGCCTCGGCGCTGCTGGGCTTCGTGCGCGGCGGGCTGGCGATGATCAACATCGGCACCTCGATGTTCTTCGCCGAGATCTCCGGCTCGGCGGTGGCCGACGTCGCCGCGATGGGCTCCATCCTGATCCCGGCGATGAAGAAGAAGGGCTACCCCAAGGAGTTCGCCGCGGCCATCACGTCCAGCTCCGCCACGCTGGCGGTGATCATCCCGCCGTCGATCCCGATGATCCTGTACGCGGTGATGGCCGATGCGTCCGTGGTGCAGATCTTCGTCGCCGGCATCATCCCCGGCATCCTCGGGGGCAGCGGCATGATGGCGCTGGCCTGGTGGTACGCGAAGAAGTACGACTACCCGGTCGAAGAGGTCTTCAACTGGCAGAAGGTCAAGTCGACCTTCAAGGACGCGGCCTGGGCCTTCACGCTGCCGCTGATCATCCTGGGCGGCATCTTCGGCGGCATCGTCACCGCCACCGAGGGCGCAGCGCTGGCCGTGCTGGCGGCGCTGTTCATCGGCGGCGTCATCTACCGCGAACTGAACTGGCGCCACCTGTACGACGCGATGGTGGACGGCGCCATGCAGACCGCCACCGTGATGCTGCTGGTGGCGGCATCCGCCCTGCTGGGCGTGTTCCTGACCGAGCAGCAGATGCCGCAGCAGCTGGCGGCCTGGATCAGCAGCCTCACCGACAACCGCTACGCGGTGCTGATGATCCTCAACGTGTTCTTCCTGCTCATCGGCCTGTTCCTGCACTCGGCCGCCGCCATCATCCTGGTGGTGCCCATCGTGATGCCGCTGGTCAACGCCGTGGGCATCGACCCGGTGCACTTCGGCCTCATCGTCACGCTGAACCTGGGCATCGGCCAGCAGACGCCGCCGGTGGCCAGCGTGCTGATGGCCAGCTGCTCCATCGCCAAGGCCGACATGTGGAAGGTCACGCGCGTGAACCTGCCCTTCATCGGCGTGCTCTTCGGCGTGCTGATGCTCGTGACCTACGTGCCCGCGGTGCCGATGTCGCTGGTGGAGGTGTTCTACCGATGAACGACGACCTGATCCTGTGCACGCGTGACGGCCACGTCGCCACCGTCACGTTGAACCGGCCCGACAAGCTGAACGCGATGACCCGGCCGATGTGGCAGCGGCTGGGCGCACTGATGCGGGAGCTTTCGGCCGACGACACGCTGCGCTGCATCGTGCTGAGGGGGGCGGGCGGCAAGGCCTTCTCGCCGGGCAACGACATCGGCGAGTTCGCCACCACGCGCAGCAACTTCGATCAGGGCAAGGCCTACGGCGCCACCCTGCACGGCGCCCTGGGCGCCATCGCCGAGTGCACGCACCCCACGGTGGCGCTGATCGAAGGCATCTGCGTCGGCGGCGGGCTGGAGATGGCCGCGCTGTGCGACATGCGCATCTGTGGCGAGAGCAGCCGCTTCGGCGTGCCCATCAACAAGCTGGGCCTGGTGATGGCGCACGCCGAGCTGGCGGCGCTGGTGCAGCTGGCCGGGCGCGCCACCGCGCTGGAGCTGCTGCTGGAAGGCCGCATCGTCGGCGCCCGCGAGGCGCTGGACAATCAGATGGTGCACCGCGTGGTGGCCGACGATCAGGTGGAGGCCGAGGCCTACGCCACCGCCCGCCGCATCGCCGCCGGTGCGCCGCTGGTGGCGCGCTGGCACAAGCAGTTCCTGCGCCGCCTGGCGGTGGACGCGCCGCTGTCGGAGGCCGAGCGCGACGAGGGCTTCCGCTGCTACGACACCGAGGATTTCCGCATCGGCTACCGCGCCTTCCTGGACAAGACGGCACCGGAGTTCGTCGGGCGATGACGGGTCCGTTGCAGGGCGTCGTCGTGCTGGAGCTGGCCCAGATCATGGCCGGCCCCACCTGCGGCAGCCTGCTGGCCGACCTGGGCGCCGACGTCATCAAGGTCGAGAAGATGCCCGGTGGCGACGACACGCGCCGCTATGCCGAACCCAGCGTCAACGGCGAATCGGCCGCGTTCATGATGATGAACCGCAACAAGCGGGGCATCGCGCTGGACCTGAAGACCGACGGCGGCCGCAGGGTGCTCAAGCGCCTGGTGCAGCGCGCCGACGTGCTGACCGAGAACTACCGCCGCGGTGCGCTCGACCGCCTGGGCCTGGGCGTGGCGGACCTGCAGGCCCTCAACCCGGCGCTGATCTACTGCTCCATCTCCGGCTACGGCCGCACCGGCCCGTCGGCGGACAAGGGTGGTTTCGACCTCATCGCCCAGGGTGTCTCGGGCCTGATGAGCATCACCGGCGAACCGGGCCGACCGCCGGTGAAGGTGGGCAGCCCGGTGACCGACCTCAACGCGGGCATCCTGGCCGCGCTGGGCATCGTCAGCGCCTACGTGCACCGGCTGAAGACCGGCCAGGGCCAGTTCGTCGACACCTCGCTGCTGGAGGCCGGCATCCACCAGACCGCGTGGCAGGCCGCGATCTTCTTCGCCACCGGCGAGCCACCCGGCCCGGGTGGATCGGCGCACGTGATGGCGGCGCCGTACCAGGCTTTTCCCACTGCCGACGGCTGGATCACCATCGGCGGCGCCAACCAGGCGAACTGGGAACGCATCGCCAAGCTCGTGGGTGCTCCGGAGCTGATCGGCGACCCGCGCTTCGTCGACAACACGGCGCGCATGGCCAACCGCGAGCAGCTCGCCTGGCTGCTGGGCGAACACCTGCGCCAGCGGCCCACGGCCGAGTGGCTGCGGATGCTGGACGACGCCGGCATCCCTGCAGGGCCCATCAACGACATCGAGGCGATGGCGAACGACCCGCAGACGCTGGCGCGAGAGATGGTGGTGGACCTGCAGCATCCGGTGGCCGGGGCGACGAAGGCGCTGGGGCTGCCGATCAAGCTGGGCGCCACGCCCGGTGGCGTGCGGCGGCCGGCGCCGACCTATGGGCAGCACACACGAGAGGTGCTGCGCGAGGCGGGGTTCGAGGATGACGAGATCGGCGCACTGCACGCACAGGGTGCCATACACGTGCCCGCCTGAGCGTCCCCGTTGATTCGCCGGGTGGTGCCTCTGCTCGGCGATGCGGTGGATGTTCTAGGGAGCCACCCGAAATCTGCGTGCCCGCACTCAGGACGCTGCATCGCGCCGCGCTGATATTGCACTCCATGTTCCATCCGCGCCGGTCATCGACACGCCGGCGCGATCCTGAACAGGAGTCGTTTTCATGTCACGCCTTTCCCACGCCCCCCGTGCCTCCGTGCTGGCGGCACTCGTCGCAGCTTCAATCTCCGCCGCCACACCCGCCGGCGCCTCCACTGCGGTCGAGAAGCAGGCCGTGCTCGGCGCGGTCGCGCGCGTCGAAGCCGCAAGCGACCTGAAGCTGCCCGGCCTGTGGCGCCACTACCTGCGCCTGAAGGGCCAGATCCCGGCCGACGAGGTCGGTGACCTGCAGCAACCGACCGGCAGCGCCGCCGGCAGCCTGGTCGCCGTGTTGCCTGAGGTGCTGAAGTTCCTGGCCGAGGTTCGTGCGGCTGCACCCACTGGTCTGTTCGACACCCTGGATGCCGCCCAACGTGCCTTTGCGGGCGCGCAGCTGCACCTCTACGCCGGCGGACGCAGTGCATCACCGGACGCGATGATCGCGGTGCTTCTGGCCGTGGCCGATGGCCAGGCGGCGATGGACCAGGCGCTGGACCTGGCCGCGCAGCTCGACCCGCCGGCGATCGGCCTGCTGTTGCCGGCCGTGCAGTCGGCGCGCGAGGCCGGGCGCCGTAACGCCAGCATGCTGATCGACCTGGCGCTCAAGGCAGGGGTCAGTGCCGGCCGCATCGCACCGGCGCAAGAGGCCCTGCTGCGCGCCGACGCGCTGGCCGCAGCTGGCGACTACGCCGGGGCCAGCCGGCAGGACGCCGATGGCTACCGCCTGGCGGCCGACACGGTGGTCTTCAGCATGGACCGCTTCGAGCAGAACCTGCGCGACGCGTTCGACGACAACACCGTGGGCTGGGCCTACGCCGTGTCGCAGGGCGGACAGCTGGCGCGCAGCGGTGCAAAGGGGTTTGCGCGCACCTTCGCCAACCCGCTGCCGGCTTTGCAGTCGCCGACCAAGAAGATGCACGTGGCCAGCGTGAGCAAGACGATGACCGCCATCCTGCTGCAGAGGCGCCTGCACGAGATGGGCCTGAGCGAAAACGACGAGATCGGCCCCTGGCTGCCGTCGGACTGGGTGCGCAACGATGCCGTCAACAGCATCACGTTCCGGCAGCTGATGAAGCACACCAGCGGTTTCGGGCAGAACCGCATGTGCACAGGCAGCTACGAATCGCTGCGCGAGATGGTCGCGCAGGACGTGCCGGCCAAGGGCAGCTTCGACTACTGCAACGCCAACTTCGGCCTCGCGCGCGTGCTGCTGCCGCGCATGCTGGGTTTCGACCCAGGGTCGCTGCCGGTGGACCCGGCCGCGCTGGCCTCGGCCATCTTCCTCGCCTACGGGGAACTGGTGTACGGCCCGGTCGGCGTGCCCTTCAGCTGCGATCCGCAGTCCTGGAACCCGACCGTGCAGTACCAGTTCCCGGACACCGGCAACCCGGGCTATGTCGAGCCGTCACGGGCGCTGAGCTGCGGCGGCGTCGGTGTGCAGATCAGCGCGACGGATCTGGTGCGCACGATGAGCGCCCTGCGCTACACGGAGCTCCTGCTGCCGGCCGACCGCTTCGAGGCCATGAAGAGCAGCTCGCTGGGCTTCATGGACCCGGCCCAGTACGCGGGCACCACCGTGGGCACGTTCGGCATCAACCACCTCCATGGCGGCGACTGGGACCACAACCTTGCGGCCGGCCAGGGCGGCCTGGACGCCTGCGTCGTGATGTTCCCAATCAACGTCGAGGCGGCCGTGACCATCAACTCCAGCCGCATCACGGCAGAGGTCGGCGGCTATCCGTTCGGCGGCAGCCAGTGCGGCGTGCTGGCCTGGGCCTTCGAGAACGCCTGGGTGGCGCCCTGAACGGTGGTGTCGCGCGCCAGGTCCTCCCGGGAGGCGTGACTGGGGGTGCCCGGGCCGCCCAGGACCCTGCATTCGGACTAGGATCGTCCGCAAAGGAGACTTCCGATGCGCATCCTGATCCTCGGTGCCGGCGGCATCGGCGGCTATTTCGGCGGGCGGCTGGTCCAGTCCGGCGCCGGCGTGACCTTCGCCGTACGGCCACGCCGCGCGGCGCAGCTTGCCACCGACGGCCTCGTCGTCGAAAGCCCGCACGGCAACTTCACCGTGGCGCCGGCGTCCTTCGAACGGGTGGACTCGGCGTCGGTGCAAGGCACCTGGGACCTGATCCTGCTGGCGCCCAAGGCCTACGACCTGGACAGCGCGCTGGACGCCATCGCACCGGCCGTCGGGCCTGGCACCGTCATCGTGCCGCTGCTCAACGGCCTGCGCCACATCGACGCGCTGCAGGCGCGCTTCGGGGCCGCCCACGTGGCCGGCGGCACCTGCGGGATCCCGGCCACGCTGCGGCCCGATGGCACGGTGGTCCAGCTCGGGCCGCTGCACCGCATCGTCTTCGGCGCCCTGCCCGGTACCGACCTGGCCGCGGCGGCGCACCTGGCCGCGCTGCAGGCTGCATTCGCACGCACGCCCGTCGAAGCCCTCCTCGAGCCCGACATGGTGCGCGCGCTGTGGGAGAAGTTCGTCGGCCTGACCACGCTGGCGGCGATGACCTGCCTGATGCGTGGCAGCGTCGGCGACATCCTGGCCACCGACGAGGGTGCCGCGCTGTTCGACGAGACGATGGCGGCCTGCATCGCCACCGCCGAGGCCGCCGGCCAGGCACCGCGCGAAACGGCATTGCTGCCATTCCGCAAGATGATGGCCGCCCGGGGCTCCAGCGTCACCGCGTCGATGCTGCGCGACCTGGAAGCCGGCCACGCCACCGAGGGCGCGCACATCGTGGGCGACATGCTGGCGCGGGCCCGCGCTGCCGGCATCGACCCCGGACCGCTGCGGCTCGCCTGGTGCCACCTGCAGGCGGCGGACAACCGCCGGCAGCGCGAGGCCGCCGGCGGCTGACTCAGCTCAGTGCACGGTGCGTTCGAAGACGAACTGACCGCCTTCCACGTCCACCGGAATCACGTCCTTCGGCCCGAAGCGGCCCTGCAGGATCAGCTTGGACACCGGGTTCTCGATCCGGTGCTGGATGGCGCGCTTGAGCGGCCGGGCGCCGAACACCGGGTCGAAGCCGGCCTTGGCCAGTTCGGCCAGCGCCTCGGGCGAGACCTCGAGCTTCATCTCCATCTTCGCCAGCCGCTGCTCCAGTTGCCTGAGCTGGATCTTCGCGATGTTCTCGATGTGCGCCTGGTCCAGCGCATGGAACACCACCGTCTCGTCGATCCGGTTCAGGAACTCGGGGCGGAAGTGCTGCTTGACCTCGGCCCAGACGGCTTCCTTGATGTCCTCGCTGGGTTGCCCGGCCATCTGCATGATCACGTGTGACCCCAGGTTGCTGGTCATCACGATCACCGTGTTCTTGAAGTCCACGGTGCGGCCCTGGCCGTCGGTCAGGCGGCCGTCGTCCAGCACCTGCAGCAGCACGTTGAACACGTCGGGGTGGGCCTTCTCCACCTCGTCGAGCAGCAGCACGCTGTAGGGCTTGCGGCGCACGGCTTCGGTCAAGTAGCCGCCCTCGTCGTAGCCCACGTAGCCCGGCGGCGCGCCGATCAGGCGGCTCACGGAGTGCTTCTCCATGAACTCGCTCATGTCGATGCGCACCATGTGGTCCTCGCTGTCGAACAGGAAGCCCGCCAGCGCCTTGCACAGCTCGGTCTTGCCCACACCGGTGGGGCCCAGGAACAGGAAGCTGCCCAGTGGCCGGTTAGGGTCCGACAACCCAGCGCGACTGCGGCGGATCGCGTCGGCCACCGCGACGATGGCCTCGTCCTGACCCACCACGCGCTCGTGCAGCTTGGTCTCCATCTGCAGCAGCTTGTCGCGCTCGCCCTGCATCAGCTTGCTCACCGGGATGCCGGTGGCGCGCGCGACCACCTCGGCGATCTCCTCGGCGCCGACCATGGTGCGCAACAGTTGCGGTGCGCCACCAGCTTCCTTCTTGCCGGTTTCCTTGGCCTGCGCCTCGTGCAGGCGCTTCTCCAGTTCCGGCAGCTTGCCGTACTGGAGTTCGGCCACGGCGTTGAAGTCGCCCTTGCGCTTGAGTTCCTCGATCTGCTGGCGCGCGCGGTCGATCTCTTCCTTCACCTGGGCCGAGCCCTGGGCCTGCGCCTTCTCGCTCTTCCAGATCTCTTCCAGATCCGCAGCCTCGCGCTCGAGCTTGCCGATCTCCTCCTCGAGCAGCGCCATGCGCTTGATCGAGGCCTCGTCCTTCTCCTTGCGCACCGCCTCGCGCTCGATCTTCAGCTGGATCAGCCGGCGGTCGAGCTTGTCCATCGCCTCGGGCTTGGAGTCGATCTCGATCTTGATCTTGGCCGCCGCCTCATCGATCAGGTCGATGGCCTTGTCGGGCAGGAAGCGGTCGGTGATGTAGCGGTGGGAGAGTTCCGCCGCGGCCACGATGGCCGGGTCGGTGATCTCCACGCCGTGGTGCACCTCGTACTTCTCCTGCAGGCCGCGCAGGATGGCCACCGTGGCCTCCACCGTGGGCTCGTCCACCAGCACCTTCTGGAAGCGGCGCTCCAGCGCGGCGTCCTTCTCCACGTACTTGCGGTACTCGTTGAGCGTGGTGGCGCCGATGCAGTGCAGTTCGCCGCGCGCCAGCGCGGGCTTGAGCATGTTGCCGGCGTCGATGGCGCCTTCGGCCTTGCCGGCGCCCACCATGGTGTGGATCTCGTCGATGAACAGGATGATCCGGCCCTCGTCGGCCGCCACCTCCTTGAGCACCGCCTTCAGGCGTTCCTCGAACTCGCCGCGGTACTTGGCGCCGGCCAGCAGGCCGGCCATGTCCAGCACCAGCACGCGCTTTTCGCGCAGGCTGTCGGGCACCTCGCCGTTGACGATGCGCTGCGCCAGGCCCTCGACGATGGCGGTCTTGCCGACGCCGGGTTCGCCGATGAGCACCGGGTTGTTCTTGCTGCGCCGCTGCAGCACCTGGATGGCGCGGCGGATCTCGTCGTCACGGCCGATCACCGGGTCCAGCTTGCCTTGGCGGGCGCGCTCGGTGAGGTCCAGCGTGTACTTCTTCAGCGCCTCGCGCTGGCCCTCGGCCTCGGCCGAATCCACGGTCTGGCCGCCCCGCACCGCCTCGATGGCCGCCTCCAGCGCCTTGCGCGTCAGGCCGTGGCCACGCACGATGCCGCCGAAGTCGCTCGTGGCGTCGGCCGACGCGAGCAGGAACATCTCGCTGGCGATGAACTGGTCACCGCGCTTGATGGCTTCCTTGTCGGCGGCCTGCAGCAGCGTGACCAGGTCGCGCGACGGCTGCACCGGCTGGCCGCCGCTGACCTGCACGCTCGGGAAGGCGCCGATGGCAGTTTCCATGGCTGTCTTCAGCGCGGCGGTGTTGGCGCCGGCACGGTCCAGCAGCGCCTTCGGGCCGTCGGGCTGCTGCAGCATGGCCGCCAGCAGGTGTGCCGGCTCGATGTAGGGGTTCTCGCGCGCCACGGCCAGGCTCTGGGCATCGCCCAGGGCCTGCTGGAACGCGGTGGTCAGCTTGTCGAAACGCATGGATGAATCCTCCGATTGCGATCAGACATGGGGCCGGGTGCGGGGCTTTCAAGCGAAACGGCATTGCGCCAGCGCAAGGTGCAGCGACCATGCCGCTACAGTGTGCAGCGAATCCATGCCCTCGTCCCCCCTGCCCCCGGCCCTGCCCGCCAGCCTGCCATCTGCCCTGCCAGAGGCGCCCGATGCGCTGCGCGCCCTGGCCCGGCAACTCGACCGCACGGACCGCCACGACGACGCCGTGGCCGTGTACCGGCGCCTGCTGGCCCTGCAGCCGGGCTGGCTGGACGGCTGGTACAACCTGGGCCAGGCCCTGTGGCGCGCGCGTCGGTTCGACGACGCGCTGGCCGCCTACCAGCACGCGCTGGACGGCGGCATCGCGCAGCCCGAGGAAGTGCACCTGAACCGCTCGGTGCTGTATGCGCAGCACCTGGCCGATCCCGAAGCCGCACGGCAAGAACTGGACTGTGCGCTTGCGCTCAACCCGCACTACCTGCCGGCGTGGCTCAACCTGGGCAACTTGCACGAGCAGTCCGGTGACCGCATGGCCGCCGCCCAGGCCTACGAGCGGGCGCTGGCCATCGACCCGCGGCACGCCCTGGCGCTGTCGCGCCTGCCCAACCTGCGCCGCCTGCACGACCCGCAGGACCCGCTGATCGCGCGCCTGCAGCAGGCCCTGTCCGACCCACGACGCCACCCGGCCGAGCGTGCCGACCTGGGTTTCGGCCTCGGCAAGGCGCTGGACGACGTGGGCCGGCACGACGATGCGTTCGCGGCCTATGGCGCGGCCAACGCGGCCAGCCGCCAGGCGGCGGGGCCCGCGGCCCGGTACGACCGCGCCGCGCACGAACGCCATGTGGACCGCCTGACTGCCACCTTCACCGCCCCCACGCCGGCGCGCAAGGGCGATCCCGACCAGGCACCGATCTTCATCTGTGGCCTGTTCCGCTCGGGCTCCACGCTGGTGGAACGCATGTTGGCGGCACACCCGCGCGTGACCGCCGGCGGCGAACTGGACCTGCTGCCCGCCATCGCGCGCCAGCAACTGCCGCCGGGTGGCGACTGGCCGCTGCTGCACGACCCGGCCACGCTGCAGGCCGTGGCCGACGGCTACCGTGCCGACCTGGCCCGCCGCTTTCCGTACGCCGACCTGCTGACCGACAAGCGCCCCGACAACGTACTGCACGTGGGCCTGATCAAGACGCTGTTCCCGTCGGCGCGCATCGTGATCACCCGCCGGCACCCGCTGGACAACGGCCTGTCGATGTACTTCCTCCACCTCGGCTGGTCGATGCCCTATGCGCTGGACCTGGGTGACCTGGGCCATTGGATCGCACAGCACGACCGCCTGGTGGCGCACTGGTGCCGGGTCTACGGCGACGACGTGCACGTGGTGGACTACGACGCACTCGTCGCCGACCCCGAGCCGCCGCTGCGCGCCCTGCTGGCGTTCTGCGGCCTCGCCTGGGACCCGGCCTGCCTGGCCTTCCACACCACGGGCGGCGCGGTGCAGACAGCCAGCCTGTGGCAGGTGCGGCAACCGCTGTACCGCCATGCCTCCGGGCGCTGGCAGCACTACGCCCGCCACCTCGGCCCGCTGCGCGACGCGCTGGGCTGGCCACCCGACCGCGAGGTCTAGGCCGCCGCCATGGGCATCCACCAGCTCCAGCTGCGCTACGACCCGGTGGCCGACCGCCTGCTGCTGTCGGTGCGCACGCACCAGGCCGAGCTGTACCGCGTCTGGCTCACGCGGCGCATGGTGGCGCGGCTGGTCGCGCCGCTGCGCCAGGCCGTCGCGCGGCTGGCCCTGCCACGCCGGCCCGACGCGCCGATGCCGGTGCCCGAAGCCCAGCCGCTGCTCGAGCAGGTGGCCCGCGAACGGCCGCTGAAGGACGCGGTCTTCGGGCAGCCCTTTGCCGCTGGCGACCAGGACAGCCACCCGCTGGGCACCGAGCCGCTGCTGCCGGCGGAGATCGACGTGCGCACACCGCCGACGGGCGGCCTGCACATCGCGCTGCGCGAAGCGCGCGGCCGACGCTTGGAACTGGCACTGGGCGACGATCTGGCCACCGGCCTGACCCGGCTGCTGGACCAGACCCTGGCGCAGGCCGAGTGGGCCCTGCCACAGCCCGCTGCCGCGCCCGGCCCCGGCGAACCGCCGGTGTACAGCTGATCCGGTGATCGCCATGCCCAGCCGCCGCCGTTTCTTCGTCCACGTCCTCGGCCGGTCGGCGGCGCTGGCCGCGTCCACCGGCTGGCCGGTCCTGGTCCGGGCTGCACCAGCGGGGTCTGCCGTGGCGCAGGTCGAGGCCCTGTTCGCCCGCGCCGACGCCATCGACCATGCAGGCCCCACGCTCAACGCCATCGTCGAGCGCAATCCGCTGGCGCTCGCCATCGCCCGCGCGATGGATCACGAGCGCGGCCAGGGCCGCCTGCGCGGCCCGCTGCAGGGCGTGCCGGTGCTGCTGAAGGACAACATCGACACCGGCGACGACATGCTCACCACGGCCGGTTCGCTGGCCCTGGCCGAGCGCCCGGCGGCGGCGGATGCGGCGCTGGTCGAACGCCTGCGCGCCGCCGGCGCCGTGATCCTGGGCAAGACCAACCTCTCCGAGTGGGCCAACTTCCGCGGTGCGCGCTCGGTCAGCGGCTGGAGCGCGCGCGGCGGTCAGACGCGCAACCCGCACGTGCTCGACCGCAGCCCCAGCGGGTCGAGCTCCGGCTCGGCCGCCGCCGTGGCCGCCGGCCTGGCGCCGCTGGCCGTGGGCACCGAGACCGACGGCTCGCTGGTCACGCCGGCGTCGATGTGCGGCATCGTCGCCATCAAGCCGACGCTGGGCACGGTCAGCCGGCGTGGTCTGGTGCCCATCGCCCACAGCCAGGACACGGCCGGGCCGATGGCCGGCAACGTGGCCGACGCTGCGCTGCTGCTGCAGGTGATGGCCGGGGCCGATGCGGCCGACCCGGCGACGGCGTCACCAGCAGCGGTGCTCGCACGCCGGGGCCTGGCAGACCTGCAGTGGCACCCTGGCGCGCTGGCTGGTGTGCGCCTGGGCGTGGCGCGCGAGCACTTCGGCGTGCACCCGGCCGCCGATGCGCTGGCCGAAGATGCACTGCGCACGCTGCGCGATGCCGGCGCGGTGCTGTTGGATCCGGTGCGCGTGATCGCCGACCCGGCCGCCCTGGGTGCCGCGGAATTCGAGCGCCTGCTGCACGAGTTCAAGGCCGACCTGAACGCCTACCTGGCCCGCCGCGGGCCCACGAGCCGGGTGCGCGACCTGGCGGCGCTGATCCGCTTCAACCACGCGAACGCCGAGCGCGAGATGCCGTGGTTCGGCCAGGAAACCTTCGAGGCGGCACAGTCGCGCGGCGGCCTGGACAGCCCGACCTACCGCCAGGCGCAGGCCACCTGCCACCGGCTGGGTTGGACGCAGGGCCTGGGCGCCGCGCTGCGCCGCCACCGGCTGGACGCCATCGTCGCGCCGACCACCGGCCCGGCCTACCCGATCGACCCGGTCGGCGGCGACCACTGGGCCGGCGGCTGCTCTCAGCCCGCGGCGGTGGCCGGCGCGCCACACGTGACGGTGCCGATGGGCACGGCCTTCGCCTTGCCCGTGGGGCTGTCGTTCTATGGGGCGCCGGGGCACGACGCGCGGCTGCTGCAACTGGCCTGGGCCTACGAACGGCGGGCGCCGGCGCACGCCGAACCGGCATTCCGGCCGACGGTGACGCTGCCGCGCTGAACGCACAGCACGATCAGCCCATCTGCCGCAGCAGCCCTTCGGCCAGCACCGGCCGCTGCACCTTCCCCAAGGCCGTCTTCGGCAGCGACGCCGCCACGACGATGCGCCGCGGGTGCTTGAAACGCGCCAGGCGCGCGTCGAACAGCGCGCGCAGTGCCGCCTCGTCCACCGCGCGGCCGGCATGTGGCACCACCACCAGCACCGGCACCTCGCCCCAGCGGGCATCCGGCAGACCGATCACGCAGCACTCGGCCACGTCGGGATGCTGGGCGAGCAGGTTCTCGATCTCCGCCGGGTGGATGTTCTCGCCCCCCGAAATGATGAGTTCCTTGCTGCGGCCGACGATGCGGTAGCGGCCCTCGGCATCCACCTCCGCCAGGTCGCCGGTGTGGAACCAGCCGTCGGCATCGAAAGCCGGCGTGTCGCTGCGGTGGTAGCCGCGGAGCAGGTTCGGCGCTTTCAGCAGCACCTCGCCGTCGGGGCCCAACTTCACGTGCACGCCCAGTGCCGGGCGGCCGCAGGCGCCGACGGCGGCCATGGCCTCCTCCGACCGCAGCACGATGGACACCGGCCCGGTCTCGGTGCTGCCGTAGACCTGGGCCACCGGCACGCCGCGCGCGTGGAAGGCCTCGATCAACGACGGCGGCACCACCTGCGAGCCGCTGTTGACGAACTGCAACGACGAGAGGTCCGCAGATGGCCAATCCGGATGCTCGACGATGGCCTTCATCACCGCCGGCACCAGCAGGCTGGTGGTGGGCCGCCAGGTGGCCACGTCGTGCAGCCAGGCACCGGGGTCGAAACGTGCATGCAGGCGCACCACACCGCCGGCGGCCAGCGTGGGCAGCACCTGGATGCACAGGCCGCCGACGTGGAACAGCGGCAGCACGGCCAGCGTGCGCGTGTATGCATCGAGGCCTTGGGCGTCGATGGCGGCCGCGATGTTCGCCGCCATGCCGGTTGCGGTGTGCACCGCGCCCTTGGGCGTGCCGGTGGTGCCGGAGGTGTAGACGAGCAGGCGGTCACCGGGCTGGTGGCCCGGCGCACGGTCTCGCGGCAGCGCCGCGATGGCGGCCACGGCGGCGGCCAGGTCGGCATGGGCCTCGTCGTGCAGCAGCCGCTGCACGTCGGCATGCTGCGCGATCAGCCCAAGTTCCATGCCCGCCAGGCGCCAGTTCAGCGGCAGGTAGCGCGCGCCGAGGCGGCCGCAGGCCTCCAGCAGCGCCAGCGGCCGCAGGCCGTTGAGGCCCAGCCAGGCGACGGTGTCGCCGGCGCCGATGCCGCTGGCGCGCAGGGCCGCTGCTTCGGCATCCGCCGCCCGCGCGACGTCGGCGGCACGCAGATCCACGGCCCCGGCCGGGGCGGCGGCCGTGTTCACGCCTCGATCGCTTCGTCGCGTTCGCCCGGCTCGTACAGGCACTCGCGGCCCAGGCGGTCCACACAGAGCTCGGCCGTCCACGGCAGCATCAGGCTGCCGCAGCGGCTGTCGCGGTAGATGCGCTCCAGGTGCAGGCTCTTGAGCATGCTCTGGCCGCCACAGGTGCGGATCGCCAGCCGCGCGATGTCGTTGGCGTTCTCCATGATGGTGTAGTGCGCCGCGTACAGCCGCATGCGCGTGTCGCGGTCCGGGTCCACCTGCGCGTCGCGCGCGTTCTGCAGGAACAGCGCGCGCGTCTGCTCCAGCTTGATGCGCATCTCGGCCGTGGCCACCTGCTTGGTGGGGTACATGCGGCGCTTGACCGGCGGCGTGCCCGGCATCTCGCCGCGCAGGTACTGCACCGTGAAGTCGTAGGCCGCCTGCGCCAGGCCCATGTAGGTGGGCGACAGCGTGGCGAACATGTGCGGGAAGCGGCTGGCGGCCTGGAAATACAGGCCCTCGGGCATCATGCGCGCGTCGTCGGGCACGAAGACGTCCTTGAACTCGAGGTTGCGCGAGACGGTGCCGCGCATGCCCAGCGGGTCCCAGGGGCCGCTGACGCTGACACCTTCGGCATCGGCCGGCACCGCGAGGTACATCGAGTCGCGCATGCCGGCACCCGGCTTGTCCAGCGTGCACAGCACGCCGTAGTAGTCGGCGGCACCCGACAGCGACGCGAAGATCTTGCGGCCGGTGACGAGGTAGCCGCCGTCGACCTTCTTCGCCAGCGTGCCCCAGGGCGCCTTGCCGGCGGCGGCGCTGCCGCCTTCGCTGAAGGGCTGGGCGTAGACCTTGCCCTCCTCCACCACGCGCTTGAAGTGCACGGCGCGGCAGCGCTCGTGATCGGCGCGCTGCTCCGGTGTCATGTCCAGCGCGTCGGCGATGAAACCGGCCCACATGGCGCTGCAGACGTGCATGTTCCAGGTCAGCGCGGTGGCGCCGCAGTGGCGGCCGATCTCGGCGGCCACCATCACGTAGGTGGGGAAGTCGGCGCCCAGGCCGCCGTAGGCCTGCGGCACGCAGATCTTCAGCAGGCCGGCGTCGCGCATGTCGGCGTAGTTCTCGAACGGGAACACGGCGTCGCGGTCGATCTGCGCGGCGCGCGGGGCGAACTTCTCGCGGCCCAGGGTGGCGGCGATCTCGATCAGTTCGCGCTGCTGCGCGGTGAGCTTGGCGGGGTTGCCGGCGATGTGGCTGGGGGTCATGGCAGCACCTGGTTCAGGAAGGCAGTGACGGCGGCATCGAAGGCGGCCGGCGTCTCGACGTTGGCAATGTGGCCGGCACCGGCCAGTTCGGCGTAGCGGGCGCCGGGGATGCGGTCGGCCATGCCGCGCAACACCTTGGGCGGCGCCGTGCGGTCGTGTTCGCCGGCCAGGCACAGCGTGGGCACGGTGATGGCGGGCAATGCCGCGCGGCGGTCGAAGGCGACGATGGCGGCCAGCACGGCGCGGTAGGTGGTTTCCGGTACGGCGGTCATCACGCGCGTGGCCAGCGCGGCGCCGGCCGGGTCTGCTGCCGGACCCAGCATGGGCGGCACCAGGGCCGCGGCCAGGCCAGGCATGCCCTGGCCGGCGTCCAGCGGCTGCAGCCGGCTGGCGACGAACTGGGCCTGCCAGTCACCGTCGGCCTTGCCAAAGGCTGGCGACGTGCAGGCCAGCACCAGGGCGCTCACACGCTGCGGCGCCATGGCGGCCACTTCCTGCGCGACCATGCCGCCCATGCTGTGGCCGACCAGCGCGGCGCGGTCCAGGCCCAGCGCGTCCATCGTGGCCAGCACGGCCAGCGCCATCACCGGCATGCCGCCCGGCGCCACGGCCTGCGACTCACCGTAGCCGGGCAGGTCGACGGCGATGGCGTCGAACCCGCCCGCGGCCAGCGCGGCCACGCTGCCGGCCCAGATGGCCTTGCCGCCGCCGATGCCGTGCAGCAGGATCACTGGGCGGCCCGGCGGGCCTGAACGGGCAAACGCCAAGCTCACGGTAGCCGCCCCGAATCGACTTCCACCCGCTCGTCCAGCGTCACCGTGCAGCCGCGCAGCGGCAGGTCAAAGTGGCCCAGCGTGTGGCGCCCGGCCACCTCGTTGGCGCCGGTGCTGTAGAGGAAGTTGCCGCCGAAGGCACGCAGTTCGGTGCCGTTGAAGTCGGCCTTGTCGTAGAAGGTCATCGCATCCCAGCGCGCGCGGCGGTTCAGGCCCCAGCCCACGTGCGAGACGGCGTAGGCGCTGCGGTCCCCCCAGGCTTCGAAGTAGCCGCGCATCAGGTCGGCGTCGACGCTGGTTCCGTCGATGGCCACCACGTGGTCGTGCTCGATGCGCAGCGTCACCGCGTCCTGCAGGTAGCGCTTGAAGGTCAGGTTGACGTCGCCACGGTCCATCACCAGCGTGCCGTGCACCGTGCCGGCGGCGGGAAAGGCCAGCACCAGGCCGCCGGGCCAGTGGGACAGGCTGCCCGGCCGGGCGCTGAAGCCCCAGACGCCGCCCACGCGCGCATCGGCCAGCGACACCGTCAGGTCGGTGCCGGCGGCCGAGGTCACGCGCATCTGCTTCGCGGCCTTCAGGCGCCGCATCGCGTCGCGCACCGGGGCCTCGTCTTCGGCGCGCGGTGCGGTGCGCTCCAGGATCTCCGGGTGCTCGTTGCTGATGGCCAGCACGCGGGCACCGCCCTTCAGGATGGCCGGCAGTTCCGGCGCGTGCTGCAGGCCCTCCACCGTGCAGTCGGCGATGAACACGCTGCCGGCCAGTGCCTGCACCACCGGGCCGAGGCCGCCGATGGCGTCCGACGCACCCGTGCTGCGCACCGGCACCGGCGCCGTCTGGCGTGGCGTGGGCAGGGTGAGGTGGAACCAGCGTGCGCCCAGCCGAGCCAACGCCAGTTCGCTGAGTTGCACGATGGCCGGGCGCGACTGCGTCTCCGACAGGATGGCGCACGCATCCCCGGCCTGCACGCCGCACAGGGTGAACACCTCGGCAAAGGTGTCGATCCACTTCGGGTCGAGTCTCATCTGGTCCTCACAGGATCTCGCCGAGCAGGTGGTAGTGCCCACCGTGGAACAACAGCGGCGGTGTGGCGATGTCGGCCAGCGCCACCACGCGGCCAATGAAGAGCACGTGGTCGCCCGCGTCCTGCGCCTGCACGCAGGCGCACTCGAACACGGCCGCGGCGCCCGTGAGCACCGGCGCACCGCCCTGCCCTGCACTCCAGACGCCTTCGGCGAACTTGTCGGCCACCGGCGACGCGAAGCGGCGCGAGAGTTCCACCTGCGACTCCGCGAGCACGTTGATCGCGAAATGACCGGCCGCGCGAAAGGCCGCCACGCTGGGGCTGGCCTGGCGCAGCGACCACAGCACCAGCGGCGGATCCAGCGACAGCGCGTTGAAGGAATTGGCGGTCAACCCGATGCGCTGGCCCGCTGCGTCCACACAGGTGACGATGGTCACGCCGGTGGCAAAACGCCCCAGCGTCTGGCGCAGCTGGCGGGCATCGAAGGGCGGTGGCGTGACAGGACTGGTCATCACGGCTCCAATATATGAAAATTCATTGACTTTGCGCAAGCCCCGGGCAGACCCGAAGTCGTGGCCCCGGACCACAGGACACGAGCCCACCCCGACCGATGACCCACCGCTTCGTCCAACGCCACCTGCCCTACCTGCTGGCGCGCGCCAGCCACGCCCTGTGGCGTGGCTTCGAGCCGCAGGTGAAGGCGGCCGGCCTGAACTCGCTGGAATGGCGGGTGATGGCGACGCTGTCCGACGCGGAGCCGATGCCGGTGGGACAGCTGGCGCTGGAAGTGCTGGCTCAGCAGCCCACGTTGACCAAGTCGCTGGACCGGTTGCAGACCCAGGGCTGGGTGGAACGGCGCGCCGACGCCGGCGATGGACGCCGTTCGCGCGTTGCGCTGACGGCAGCGGGTCGGCGCAAGGTGGCGCCGCTGATCGCCGCGGCCGACGCGCACCAGCGGGCGCGCCTGCAGGCCCTGGGCGTGGCCGACGAGGAGACCCTGCGCGACGCCCTGGCGTCGCTGCTGCATCACTTCGATGCCGCGCCCTGATCGGCCGGCCCGGCGTTGCCCGAGGCGATGCCCCAGCGCGCCAGTGCCGCGTCGTCGGCCACGCGGGCGTCGACCCAGCGTGCGCCCTCGGGCGTGGTTTCCTTCTTCCAGAACGGCGCCTGCGTCTTCAGGTAGTCCATCAGGAACTCGCAGGCCTGGAAGGCCTGGCCGCGGTGGGCGGAGGTGACCACCACCAGCACGATCTGGTCGCGCGGCAGCAGCGGGCCCACGCGGTGCACCACGCGTGCACCGCGGATGTCGAAGCGGCGATGCGCCTCATCGATCATGGCCTCGATGGAGGCCTCGGTCATGCCGGGGTAGTGCTCGAGCTCCATCGCGCTGACCTCGCCGGCCGTGCCACCGTTGCGGTCCCGCACGGTGCCGACGAAGCTGGCCACGGCGCCGACGCCGGCATCCTCGGCGCGCAGCGCGGCCACCTCGGCGGAAAGGTCGAAGTCTTCGCTCTGGATGCGCACGCGGGGCTCCGCCATCTCAGCCTCCGGTCACGGGCGGGAAGAAGGCAATCTCGGCGCCATCGGCCACCGGCGTGGTCTCCGGCGCCATGGCCTGGTTCAGCGCGCAGCGCACGGGGCGGTTGCCCGCCAGCAGTTCGGCGTGGCGTCCGCCGCGGGCCACCAGGGCCGCGCGCACGTCGGCCACGGTGGCGCCGTCGGCGATCTCCAGCGTTTCGCTGGTGCCGAGCGCCTCGCGCAGCGCAGCGAAATAGCGGATCGTCAGCTTCATCGGTTCACCAGCGCGTCCAGCGGCAGGAAGCGCACGAGGTCGCCGCGCGCGATCGGCTGCCCGGCGGGCGTGTCCACCAGGCCATCGGCCCAGACCGTGCTGGTCAGCACGCCGGAGCTCTGGTTCGGGAACAGGTCCAGCCCACCCTCGGCGTTGAGCTTCACACGCAGGAACTCGCGCCGGCGGTCGGGCTTGGGCCAGTCGAAGTCGGCGCGCAGCAACTGGGCCGGAGGGCCGGCCGCGTCCATGCCCTGCAGCGTGCGCAGCACCGGCGCCACGGCCAACAGGAAGGTCACGAAGCTGGACACCGGGTTGCCCGGCAGGCCCATGAAGATCGCCTGACCGACGCGACCAAAGGCCAGCGGCTTGCCCGGCTTCATCGCGATCTGCCACAGGTCCAGCGTGCCCTCGGCCATCACGGCCGGGCGCAGGTGGTCTTCCTCGCCCACCGAGACGCCGCCGCTGGTGAGGATCAGGTCGTTGCCTTCCGCGGCGCGCTTCAGTGCATCGCGGGTCGCATCCAGGCGGTCCGGCACGATGCCCAGGTCGGTCACGTCACAGCCCGCGGCCTGCAGCAGGCCACGCAGCGTGAAGCGGTTGGAGTTGTAGATGGCACCCGGTTTCAGCGGCTGGCCGGGCATCACCAGTTCGTCGCCGGTGGAGAACACGGCCACGCGCGGGCGGCGCCAGACGGTCAGCTCCGCAGCACCCACGGAAGCCGCCAGGCCCAGGGCCTGCGGCGTCAGGCGCGTGCCGGCGGTCAGCACCACGGCGTCGTGCATCACGTCCTCGCCGCGGCGGCGGATCCACTGGCCGCTCTGCGGCACGGTGTTCACGCGCACGCTGCCGTCCAGCGCCTCGCACTGCTCCTGCATGACCACCGCATCGGCACCGGCCGGCACCTGGGCGCCGGTGAAGATGCGTGCTGCCGTACCCGGCTGCAGCGGCTGGCCCACCACGCCGGCGGGGATGCGTTGGCTCACCGGCAGCACGGTGCCCTCGGCCGGCACGTCGGCTGCGCGCATGGCGTAGCCGTCCATCGAGGTGTTGTCGGCCGGCGGCACGTCCAGGCCGCTGCGCACCTCGGCCGCCAGCACGCGGCCCAGCGCGTCGAAGGTGCCGACGGTCTCGGTGCGGTCGATCCGATGTGCGGCGGCGCCAGCCACGAGGCGCTGCAGCGCCTCGTCCAGGCTCATCAGGGGGGAACGCTTGGCTTCAGACACAGTGCGCTTCGATGTAGGCCTTCACGCGGTCAGTATCGGCCGGCAGCACCGTGAAGCGCTTGGGCAGCGCCTCGATGCCCTCCAGGCCGGCGGGGCGTTCCGGTTCGCGGCCCAGGGCTTCGCGGATGGTCTCGGCGAACTTGGCTGGCAGCGCGGTCTCGAGCACGATCATGGGGACACCCGCGTCCACGTGTTCGCGCGCCACCTTCAGGCCGTCGGCGGTGTGGGTGTCGATCATCGTGCCGCAGCGCTGCCAGGCGTCGCGGATGGTGGCCAGGCGGTCGGCGTGCGTGCTGCGGCCGGAGACGAAGCCGAAGCCGGCCACGCGGGCGAACTCGTCGGCCGTCAGCGTGAAGCCGCCCTCCTTGGCGATCGCGTCGGCGAACAGCGCCTTCGTGCGTGCACCGTCGCGCCCCAGCAGGTCGAACACGAAGCGCTCGAAGTTGCTGGCCTTGCTGATGTCCATCGACGGGCTGGAGGTCTCGTGCGTCTCGGCCGTGCCACGCACGCGATAGGTACCCGTCCGGAAGAACTCGTCGAGCACGTCGTTCTCGTTGGTGGCCACCACCAGGCGGTGGATGGGCAGGCCCATCATGCGCGCCACGTGGCCGGCGCAGACGTTGCCGAAGTTGCCCGAGGGCACGGCGAAGCTCACCCGCTCTGCGTTGGTCTTCGTCGCCTGGCAGTAGCCCGCGAAGTAGTACACCACCTGCGCCAGCAGCCGCGCCCAGTTGATGGAGTTGACGGTGCCGATCTTCCAGCGGCGCTTGAAGTCCAGATCGTTGCTGACCGCCTTGACGATGTCCTGGCAGTCGTCGAACACGCCCTCGATGCTGAGGTTGTGGATGTTGGCGTCCTGCAGGCTGAACATCTGCGCCTGCTGGAAGGCACTCATGCGGCCCTTGGGGCTGAGCATGAAGACACGGACGCCGCGCTTGCCGCGCATGGCGTACTCGGCCGCGCTGCCGGTGTCGCCGCTGGTGGCACCCAGGATGTTGAGTTCCTCGCCACGGCGCGCCAGCTCGTACTCGAACAGGTTGCCGAGCAACTGCATGGCCATGTCCTTGAAGGCCAGCGTGGGGCCGTTGGACAGGGCTTCAATCTGGACGCCGTCCTCGACGCGGCGCAGCGGCACGATGGCGACGGTGCCAAAGACCTCGCGGGTGTAGGTCCTGTGCACCAGCGCCTTCAGGTCGGCCGCGGGAATGTCGTCGATGTACAGGCTCAGGATCTCGAACGCCAGGTCGGCATACGACAGGCCACGCCAGCGCGTGAGCGTGGCGTCGTCCACCTTCGGGTAGTGCGTGGGCAGGTACAGGCCGCCGTCGGGCGCCAGGCCTTCGAGCAGGATGTCGGAGAAACCGCGGGGCGTCGTGTCTCCTCGTGTGCTGAGGTACTTCACTTCAGTTCTTCCTTGCGCAGCTTGACGATCGGCGCCAGCACCGTCGGCAGCGCCTGCATCTGCGCCAATGCCGCGTCCATGCGGCCTTCCACCGTGTCGTGCGTCAGGATGATGAGGTCGGTCTGGCGCTCGCCTTCGCCGGATTCACGCTGCAGCACGGCATCGATGCTGATGTCGTTCTCCGCCAAGATGCCAGTGATGCGCGCCAGCACGCCGGCTTGGTCGGCCACCACCAGACGCAGGTAGAACGACGTGACCACCTCGCTCATCGGCAGGATGGGCGTGTCGGCCATCGCCCCGGGCTGGAAGGCCAGGTGCGGCACGCGGTGGTCGGGGTCGGCCGTGTGCAGGCGCGTGACGTCCACCAGGTCGGCGATCACGGCACTGGCCGTGGGCTCGGCGCCGGCACCCTTGCCGTAGTACAGCGTGGTGCCGACGGCATCGCCATGCACGACGACGGCGTTCATCGCGCCTTCGACGTTGGCGATCAGCCGCGTGGCCGGGATCAGCGTGGGATGCACGCGCAGCTCGATGCCGTGCTGCCGACGGCGTGTCACGCCCAGCAGCTTGATGCGATAACCCAGCTGCTCCGCATAGCGGATGTCGGCCGCCTGCAGGCTGCTGATGCCCTCCACGTGGCAGCGTTGAAACTGCACCGGCACGCCGAAGGCGATGGCGCTCATGATCGTGGCCTTGTGCGCCGCGTCCACGCCCTTGATGTCGAAGGTGGGGTCGGCTTCGGCGTAGCCCAGGCGCTGCGCCTCGGCCAGCACGGTGCCGAAGTCCAGGCCCTTGGACCGCATCTCCGAGAGGATGAAGTTCGTGGTGCCGTTGATGATGCCGGCCAGCCATTCGATGCGGTTGGCCGTCAGCCCCTCGCGCAGCGCCTTGATGATGGGGATGCCGCCGGCCACCGCCGCCTCGAAGGCCACCACCACGCCCTTGGCGCGTGCGGCCTCGAAGATCTCGGTGCCGTGCACGGCCAGCAGCGCCTTGTTGGCGGTGACCACGTGCTTGCCTGCCGCGATGGCCGCCAGGACCAGCTCACGCGCACGCTCGACGCCGCCGATCAGCTCGACGACGATGTCGATGTCCGGATGGGTGGCCACCGTCATCGGGTCAGCTACGACCTCGGCCGCGTCGCCGACGATCTCGCGCGCCTTGGCCACGTCGCGGCGGCTGACCATGCGCACGGCGATGCCGCGGCCCGCCCGGCGGCGGATCTCGTCCTGGTTGCGGCGCAGCACCTCGAAGGTACCGGTGCCGACGACGCCGAGGCCGATCAGGCCGACTTGCAGGTCTTTCATGCGGAGTGCCGTTTGCGGTAGTGGCCCAGGAAACGCTCGATGCGGTTCAGCGCATCGTCGAGGTCATCCATGTTGGGCAGGAAGACGAGACGGAAGTGGTCCGGCGTGGGCCAGTTGAAGCCGGTGCCCTGCACGATCAGCACCTTCTCGTCGGCCAGCAGCTCGTAGGCGAAGTCCTGGTCGTCGGCGATCGGGTAGAGCTTCGGATCCAGCTTCGGGAACATGTACAGCGCCGCCTTGGGCTTGACGACGCTGACGCCGGGGATCGCGCTCAGGCGCTCGTAGGCCAGGTCGCGCTGCTTGCACAGCCGGCCGGTGGGCGCGACCAGGTCGTTGATGCTCTGGTAGCCGCCCAGCGCCGTCTGGATGGCCAGCTGCCCCGGTGTGTTGGCGCACAGGCGCATCGAGGCCAGCATGTTCAGGCCCTCGATGTAGTCGCCGGCGTGGCGCTTGTCGCCCGAGACCACCATCCAGCCGGCCCGGTAGCCACAGGATCGGTAGTTCTTGCTCAGGCCGTTGAAGGTGACCGTGAGCACGTCGTCCGACAGTGCAGCCAGGCTGGTGTGGCGATTCCCGTCGAACAGCGTCTTGTCGTAGATCTCGTCGGCGAAGACGATGAGCTGGTGCTGGCGCGCCAGTTCGACGATGTCGCGCAGCAGGTCGTCCGGATACAGCGCCCCGGTGGGGTTGTTCGGGTTGATGACGACGATGCCCTTCGTGCGCTCGGTGATCTTCGAGCGGATGTCGTCCAGGTCCGGCACCCAGCCGGCGCCTTCGTCGCACAGGTAGTGGCGTGGCGTGCCGCCGGAGAGCGACACGGCGGCCGTCCACAGCGGGTAGTCCGGCGCCGGCACCAGGATCTCGTCGCCGTCGTCGAGCAGCGCGTTGAGCGCCATCACGATCAGTTCGGATGCGCCGTTGCCCAGGTAGACGTCGTCCACCGTGACACCGGCGATGCCCTTTTCCTGCGTGTAGTGGACCACCGACTTGCGCGGCGCGAACAGGCCCTTGCTGTCGGTGTAGCCGGCCGCCGCCGGCAGGTTGCGGATGATGTCCTGGACGATCTCTTCCGGCGGCTCGAGCCCGAACACGGCCAGGTTGCCGATGTTGAGCTTGATGATCTTGTGGCCTTCTTCCTCCATCTGCCGGGCCTTGTCGAGCACCGGGCCGCGGATGTCGTAGCAGACGTTGGCCAGCTTGCTGGACTTGGCAATGGGCTTCATGAAGCGGGGAAGCAGCGACGAAACTAGAATTATCGCCGCATGAAGTTCCAGCCCGACACACTGCCCGGCGTCAACGTGTTGACCCGCCATGAACCTGGGCAGGTGTGGGTCGGCGCCACGCCGTACACGCACAGCGTGCTGGTGCCCCACCGCGGCGAGGTGCTGCGCTGGGAGGCCGCGCGGTTCGAGGACCTGGGGCCCGCGCATTTCGACGCGCTGATCGCGCTGGCCCCGGAGGTGGTGCTGTTCGGCAGCGGTGCGCGGCTGCGTTTTCCGCAGCCCGCGTGGCTGCGGGGTCTGATCGAGCGTCGCATCGGCGTCGAGACCATGGATACCGCGGCCGCGTGCCGCACCTACAACGTGCTCGCGGCCGAGGGCCGTGCCGTGGCTGCAGCGCTGCTGCTGGCCCCGGAGCCGCGGGCGTGATGGGGAGGGTAGTGCCTGAACCGGGCCACCCTGACACTGGATTTATAATCACATGTTAGGCCGCAGCCGGCGAAGCACACCATGACCATGACACCCGTCGTCAACAAAGCCCTCCCCGATTTCGAAGCGCAGGCCACCAATGGTGTGACGTTCACGCCGCAGGCCTTCATCGGCAAGTCCGTGGTGCTGTACTTCTACCCGAAGGACGCCACGCCCGGCTGCACCACCGAAGCCATGCAGTTCCGCGACAAGCACAAGGAATTCGTCAAGGCCGGCGCCGTGATCTTCGGCGTCTCGCGCGACAACATGGCCAGCCACGACAAGTTCAAGGCCAACCTCGAACTGCCGTTCGAACTGATCGCGGACACCGAGGAGAAGCTCTGCCACATGTTCGGCGTGGTCAAGAACAAGATCATGTACGGCAAGAAGGTCAAGGGCATCGAGCGCTCCACCTTCCTGATCGACGCCGAAGGCGTGATGCGTGCCGAGTGGCGCGGCATCAAGGTGGCTGGTCACGTCGATGAAGTCCTGGCGGCCGTGAAGGCGCTGAAGGCCGGCTGACCCCGGCAGTGGGCGCCAGCGCCTGTGTATGATGGCCGGATGCCGCTGAGCACGCGCGCTGCACGCCCCCGACGAACAAGCCGCACGGTCTCCCGTGCGGCTTTTTTGTTGACATCGACCTGACCCCCTGGCCCCGCCGGAGACCCTCGCCCCCATGCCGCTTCCCAAGCCGCCGACCCGCAAGGCCGCCCTGCTGTCTGCCAACGATTTCGAGAAGCAGGCCGCACCACGGGCCAAGGCCCGCCCCAGTACCCGCAGCGTTTCACCCGCCGAACCGGCATCGTCACCGACGGAACTGCGTGCGGCCGTCACTGCGGCACCGCCGGTCCTGGATCGCCCCGCGCCCACGGCGCCGCGGGCAACCCCCGCGACAACAACGGCACCGGCTGCCACGGCCAAGCCCAAGCGGCAGCGCGGCAGCGGGCCGGCCAAGCTCTTCGTGCTCGACACCAACGTGCTGATGCACGACCCGACCTGCCTGTTCCGCTTCGAGGAGCACGACGTCTTCCTGCCGATGATCACGTTGGAGGAACTCGACGGCCACAAGAAGGGCATGAGCGAGGTGGCGCGCAACGCGCGCCAGGTCAGCCGCGAGCTGGACGCCCTGGCCACCGAGGGCAGCCTCGACCCGAAGGCCGGCATCCCGCTGGCCAAGACCGGACAGAAGCAGGCCGGCGGCAAGCTGTTCTTCCAGACCACGCTGCTGGACGTGAAGCTGCCCGAGGGCCTGCCGCAGGGCAAGGCCGACAACCAGATCCTGGGCGTGGTGCAAAGCCTGCGCGAGCAACAGCCGCAGCGCGAGGTGGTGCTGGTGTCCAAGGACATCAACATGCGCGTGAAGGCGCGTGCGCTGGGCCTGGCCGCCGAGGACTACTACAACGACAAGACGCTGGAGGACGGCGACCTGCTGTACACCGGCGTGCTGCCGCTGCCGGCCGACTTCTGGGAGCGCCACGGCAAGACGATGGAGAGCTGGCAGCAGGGTGGCCACACCTTCTACCGCATCAGCGGCCCGCTGGTGCCGGCCCTGCTGGTCAACCAGTTCGTCTACCTGGAGACCCCGGGCGCGGCGCCGCTGTACGCGCGCGTGGCCGAGATCACCGGCAAGACCGCGGTGCTGAAGACGCTGCGCGACCACACGCACGCCAAGAACGCCGTCTGGGGCGTCACGGCGCGCAACCGGGAGCAGAACTTCGCGCTCAACCTGCTGATGGATCCGGAGTGCGATTTCGTCACGCTGGCCGGCACGGCCGGCACCGGCAAGACGCTGATGACGCTGGCCGCCGGCCTGGCCCAGGTGCTCGACGAGCGGCGCTACAGCGAGATCATCGTCACCCGCGTGACGGTGCCGGTGGGCGAGGACATCGGCTTCCTGCCCGGCGACGAGCAGGAGAAGATGGGCCCCTGGATGGGCGCGCTGGACGACAACCTGGAGGTGCTGGCGCGTACCGACGGCAGCGCCGGCGAATGGGGCCGCGCCGCCACCAACGACCTGGTGCGCGCCAAGATCAAGATCAAGAGCATGAACTTCATGCGCGGGCGCACCTTCCTCAACAAGTACGTCATCATCGACGAGGCGCAGAACCTGACGCCCAAGCAGATGAAGACGCTGATCACGCGCGCCGGCCCGGGCACCAAGATCATCTGCATGGGCAACCTGGCGCAGATCGACACGCCCTACCTCACCGAAGGCTCCAGCGGCATGACCTACGCGGTGGACCGCTTCAAGGGCTGGCCCCATGGCGGGCACGTCACGCTGGCACGCGGCGAACGCTCGCGGCTGGCGGACTACGCCAGCGACGTGCTCTGACCCACCGCCGGCTGGTCACGGCAGGCGCCGCACCCGCAGGAAGCTGGCGAAACGCGGCAGGCCGGCCTCGGTGAGGCCGCGGTAGGTGTAGGTGACGACGGCGCCCACCGGTGGGGGCGCCGCGCGCTCGGCGTCGCTGAAACCGGTGCCGAGGCGGAAGCGGCGGCCATCCGGCGCCTGCACGGCCAGCGCACCCAGGCGCCCGGCATGGCGGCCCAGCCCGGGCTCGTGACCCAGCACGACGGCCTCGGCGTCGGCCAGCGGCTTGAGCTTGAGCAGGTCGGCGCTGCGGCCCGGCTGCCAGTGCGCGCCAGCCCGGTGCAGCATCAGGCCCTCACCGCCTTGGGCCACCACCCGATCCAGCCGCCGTTGCAGCGCGGCCGGGCTGTCCAGCGTCGACTGTTCCACGGCCTGCAGATGGGCCACGCCGACCTGCGATACGAGGTTCCTGAGTTGCGCGGCGCGCGTGGCGAAGGGACCTGGCGCACCGGGCCGGTCGAACAACAAATAACGCACGTCCCGCCACGCGGCGTCGTCGGGCGCTTGCCGGCGCACCGTGCCAACGAGAGTCTCGAATCGGCCGCGGCCGGCCCAGAGCTCACCGTCGAGCACGATGGCGGGCAACGCCGCGGTGAACCACCGAGGCGCCACGATCGGGGCACCACTGCGGAACCGCAAGGCCTGGCCATCCCAGACGGCGCGCACGCCATCGAGCTTCTCGCTGACGAGCCAGCCGCGGGGGTCGATGCCGTCGGATGCGTCCCGCGCCTCCATCAACGCCGGGCGCGGCGCGCTGCCGGCAAAGGTCAACTCGTGAAGGCCCAGGCCCAGACCGGCCAGACACTTCAGACAGCAACGACGATCGAGCGACATGGTCGGCTCCTGCAACGGGAAGCCGGCAGTCTCCCGCCGCCGCCGCTGGCCCACCATCGCCACCGCGGGGCCCCACCGGCGGGGGCCCCCGATGGCACGAGGTTCAGCCGCCGACCAGGTCCTTGATCTGCTGCAACGCCGTCGGGTCCTCGATCGTCGTCAGATCGCCCGGATCCCGCGCTTCGCACACCGCCTGGATGGCCCGCCGCAGCAGCTTGCCGCTGCGCGTCTTGGGCAGCACGGTCACGAAGCGCACGCGCGCCGGCCGCGCCACCGCCCCGAGCTGGCCGTCGACCACCTTCATGATCTCGCCCTCGAGCTTCAGCGCCGCGTTGGCATCGGCCAGCGCCGTGGTGTCCTTCAGCACTGCAAACGCCATCGCCACCTGCCCCTTGAGGTTGTCGGCCACGCCCACCACGGCCACCTCGGCCACGTTGGGATGGCTGGCGATGCTCTCCTCGATCTCGCGCGTGCCCAGGCGGTGGCCGGCGACGTTGATCACGTCGTCGGTGCGGCCGAGGATGAAGTAGTAGCCGTCGTCGTCGCGGATCGCCCAGTCGAAGGTGCTGTAGACCTGCCGGCCGGGGATGCTGCTCCAGTAGGTCTTCACGAAGCGGTCGTCGTCGCGCCAGACGGTCTGCAGGCAGCCCGGGGGCAGCGGGCCCTCGATGGCCAGCACTCCCTTCTGGTGGGCGCCGGTGAGTTCCTCGCCGGTGTTCTCGTCGATGAGCTTGACGTCGTAGCCGTAGACCGCCTTGCCCGGCGAACCGAACTTGCTGGGCGCGTTCTCCACGCCGTTGCAGATGGTCAGGATGGGCCAGCCGGTCTCGGTCTGCCAGTAGTTGTCGATGATGGGCCGGCCCAGGGCCTCGGCGATCCACTGCGCGGTGGGCTCGTCCAGCGGTTCGCCGGCCAGGAACAGCGCGCGCAGCGACGAGAGATCGTGCTGCTTCAGCGCCGCCGGGTCCTGCTTCTTCAGCACGCGCACCGCGGTGGGCGCGCTGAACATCGAGGTGACCTTGTACTTCTCGACCAGGCTCCACCAGATGGCAGCATCGGGCCGCGTCGGCAGGCCCTCGTACATGATCGTGGCCATGCCGGCGATCAGCGGGCCGTAGACGATGTAGCTGTGGCCCACGACCCAGCCGATGTCGCTGGTGCTGAAGTAGGTCTCGCCCGGGTTGCCCAGGAAGATGTGCTTCATGCTCGCGGCCAACGCCACCGCGTAGCCGCCGGTGTCGCGCTGCACGCCCTTGGGCTTGCCGGTGGTGCCGCTGGTGTAGAGCGTGTAGCTCGGGTGGTCGGACGCGACCCAGGTGCAGGGCACGCGGGCGTCCAGGTGCTGTTCGCGCAAGGCGGCGTAGTCCTCGTCGCGACCGGCGGTCATCGGCATCTCCGCCAGGCCTCGGTTGACCATCAGCACCTTGGCCGGCTTGTGCGTGGCCAGGCGGATGGCCTCGTCCAGCAGGCCCTTGTAGGGCACGACCTTGCCACCGCGGCTGCCGGCGTCGGCACTGACGATGACGGCGGGTTCGGCGTCGTCGATGCGGCTGGCGAGGCTGTGGCTGGCAAAGCCGCCGAAGACCACCGAGTGCAGCGCGCCGATGCGGGTGCAGGCCAGCATCGCGAAGGCCGCCTCCGGGATCATCGGCATGTAAACCAGCACGCGGTCGCCTTGCTTGACACCCAGGCTCTGCAGCATGGCGGCCATGCGCTCGACCTCGGCCTGCAGTTCGGCGAAGCTGTAGACACGCTCCTGGTTCGTCTCGGTGGAAACGAAGATCAGCGCGTTGCGGTCCGGGTGCGTCGCAGCATGCCGGTCCACCGCGTTGTGGCACAGGTTGGTGGTGCCGCCCACGAACCAGCGCGCGAACGGCGGCCGGCTGTGGTCGCAGACCTGGGTGAACGGCGTCTGCCAGTCGATCAGGGCGGCCTGTTCGGCCCAGAAGGCGTCCCGGTCCTCGATGGAGCGGCGATAGAACTCGGCGTAGGACATGCGGTCTCCTCTGGTGCGCTCTGGTGCGTTGGGCGCCGCAGGCACGCGTCAGCGCACTGTGGCGGGCCATTCTGAATTAATAATTATGGGTAGCGGGCTTGCGCGCCGCTGACGGCAGCGGCCTGTGGGCGGTCACGGGCTTGACGCAGCGCAAGTCTGCATCCATGCCCGTTCCCCTCCACCGCGTTGGCAAGACCGCCTGGCCCGTCGATCAGTCCAGCCTGACGACGCAGCGTCCGCGCACCTGCCCGGCCATCAGCCGCTCGGCCCAAGCCGGCGCGTCGGCCAGTGCGATCTCGGTGGTCATGGCTTCCAGCGCCGCGGCGTCGAGGTCCCGGGCCAGACGGTCCCAGGCCTGCTGGCGCAGCGCCCGCGGCGCCATCACGCTGTCGATACCGGCCAACGTGACGCCGCGCAGGATGAAGGGCGCCACCGAGGCGGGCAGGTCCATGCCCTGCGCCAGCCCGCAGGCGGCCACCACGCCGCCGTAGCGCGTCTGCGCCAGCACATTGGCCAGCGTGTGACTGCCCAGGGCGTCGACCACGCCGGCCCATCGCTCCTTCTGCAGCGGCTTGCCGGCGGCGGCGAACTCGGCGCGGTCGACCACGGCAGCGGCGCCCAGACCGGTCAGGTAGTCGGCCTCCTGCGGTTTGCCACTGGCCGCCACCACCGTGTAGCCCAGCTTCGCCAGCAGCGCGATGGCCACGCTGCCCACGCCGCCGGTGGCGCCGGTGACCAGCACCTCGCCGTCGCCGGGCTGCAGGCCGTGGCGCTCCAGCGCCATCACGCACAGCATCGCCGTGTAGCCAGCGGTGCCGATGGCCATGGCCTGGCGGGGGCTGAAGGCCGCCGGCAGCTTCACCAACCAGTCGCCCTTCAGGCGCGCGCGCTGGGCCAGGCAACCCCAGTGCGTCTCGCCCACGCCCCAGCCGTTGTGCACGAAACGGTCGCCGGGCTGCCAGTCCGGGTGCGCACTCTCCAGCACCGTCCCGGCGCCATCGATGCCCGGCACCATGGGCCACGCGCGCACCACGGGCGACTTGTTGGTCAGCGCCAGCGCATCCTTGAAGTTGATGGTCGAGTACGCGGGCTGCACCAGCACGTCGGCACGATCGGGGCCGGGCAGGCGCGATTCATCGACGTCGGTCAGCGTGCAGGCGAAGCCTGCATCGCCCTTCTCCAGCAGCAAGGCCTGGAACATGGGGAACCTCTCTTGTCTCGGAAACCAGGGAACCGGCATGGCGTCGATTGACAGCCCGCCGTCGGCGCAACTATTGTGCGCGCCGTGTCGATGCCCCGACTGCTCTCCCTGCTGCTGGCCGCCGGCCTGGCTCTGCCCTGCGCCGCCCAGGAGGCCGACGATGCGCTGGGCGCGCTGCTGGCCGAGCGCGGCGTGTGGCCGGCGACGGCCGAGGCGCCTGCCCCTTCACCCGCCGATGGCGCGGGCGATCTCGTGATCGCGGCCCTGAACTTCCTGGACGTGCGCTACCACCGCGGCGGCAACAGCGCCAGCGAAGGCTTCGACTGCAGCGGCTTCACGCGGCACGTCGTCTCGTCGGTGCTGGGCATCACGCTGCCGCGCCGCTCGGCCGAGCAGGCTCAGCAAGCCGGCCTGCCGCCGGTGTCCCGCCAGTCGCTGAAGCCCGGCGACCTGGTGTTCTTCAACACCCTCAAGCGTGCCTTCTCGCACGTGGGCATCTACATCGGCGACGGCCGCTTCGTCCACGCGCCGCGCAGCGGGCAGCAGGTGCGCGTGGAGCGCATGGACACGCCCTACTGGTCCAGGCGCTTCGACGGTGCCCGCCGGGTCACCCCCACGGCAGGGTCTTGAGCCGCCCGGGCACAATCCGGGCATGGGCGAGAACATCATTCCCCTGGTCGACACGCGCGTGGCGGCACAGGTGCCGCGCATCCCCGACCGCATCGCGGCGCCGCAGGGCCTGCTGTCCGACACGCTGGGCCGGCCGCTGCGCGACCTGCGCATCTCGGTCACCGACCGCTGCAACTTCCGCTGCAGCTACTGCATGCCCAAGGAGGTCTTCGACAAGACCTACCAGTTCCTGCCCCAGACCTCGCTGCTGAGCTTCGAGGAGATCACGCGGCTGGCGCGGCTGTTCGTGGCCCACGGCGTGCAGAAGCTGCGCCTGACCGGCGGCGAGCCCCTGCTGCGCAAGGGCCTGGAAACCCTGATCGGCATGCTGGCCGAACTGCGCACGCCCGACGGCGCGCCGCTGGACATCACGCTCACCACCAACGGCTCGCTGCTGGCGCGCAAGGCGCAGGCGCTCAAGGACGCCGGGCTGCAACGCGTGACGGTGAGCCTGGATGCGCTGGACGACGCCATCTTCCGGCAGATGAACGACGTCGACTTCCCGGTGGCCGACGTGCTGGCCGGCATCGACGCGGCGCAGCGGGTGGGGCTGGCGCCGATCAAGGTCAACATGGTGGTGCGCAAGGGCACGAACGACCACGAGATCGTGCCGCTGGCACGCCTGGTGCGCGACCGCTACGGCCCGGGCGTGGTGCTGCGTTTCATCGAGTTCATGGACGTGGGCGCCACCAACGGCTGGCGCATGGACGAGGTGCTGCCGTCGGCCGACGTGGTGCAGCGCCTGGGCGAGGCCTTCCCGCTGGAGCCGCTGGACCCCAATGCGCCGGGCGAGACGGCCGAGCGCTGGCGCTACACCGATGGCGGTGGCGAGATCGGCGTGATCTCCAGCGTCACCCAGGCCTTCTGCCGCGACTGCAACCGCGCGCGCCTGTCCACCGAGGGCAAGCTGTTCCTGTGCCTGTTCGCCAGCCGCGGCCACGATCTGCGCGCGTTGCTGCGCGGCGGGGCCGGCGACGACCAGATCGCCGCCGTCATCGGCGACATCTGGGGCCGGCGCGACGACCGCTACTCGGAACTGCGCGGCAGCATGGCGGCCGACACAGGCTCCGGCGAGCGCCGCGTGGAGATGCACTACATCGGCGGGTGACACCCGCCCCGGGTGGCCTCAGGCCGCCTGCCCCACGCCCTCCTCCGGCGTCGTGATTTCCCCCGGGATGCCCTTGCGCGCCAACAGCGTGTAGACCGCCGGCACGACGAAGATCGTCAGCAGCGTGCCCACGCTCATGCCGCCGACGATGACCCAGCCGATCTGCTGGCGGCTCTCGGCACCGGCGCCGGTGGACAGCGCCAACGGCAGCGCGCCGAGCACCATGGCGCCGGTGGTCATCAGGATCGGCCGCAGCCGCATGCCCGAGGCCTTGACCACGGCATCGGTCAGCGCCAGGCCCTGCTGGCGCAGCTGGTTGCTGAACTCCACGATCAGGATGCCGTGCTTGGCGATCAGGCCGATGAGCGTGATCAGGCCGATCTGCGAATACACGTTCAGCGTACCTTCGGTGAGGTGCATGGCCCCCAGCGCACCGACCATCGACAGCGGCACCGCCAGCAGGATGGTGAACGGGTCGATGAAGCTCTCGAACTGCGCCGCCAACACCAGGTAGATGAACAGCAGCGCCAGCACGAAGACCAGGCCCAGCGA
This sequence comes from Burkholderiaceae bacterium, assembly GCA_024235855.1. GTDB lineage: Bacteria > Pseudomonadota > Gammaproteobacteria > Burkholderiales > Burkholderiaceae_C > Rubrivivax. Next base: position 152,591 of record JACKLN010000002.1, on the reverse strand, counting down.
ACCCGACGAATCCCGGTACTCGCGGCTGACGCCGTTGAGCTCGGTGGCGTAGCCCGGGGGCAGCACGCGCGCGGCCAGCTCGTCCATGTAGGCCAGCGCATCGCTGAGCGCATAGGTCGGTGTCAGGTTGGCCGTGATCGTGACGGAGCGACGCTGGTTGAAGTGGTTCAGTTCACGCGGGCTGACCGCCTCGCGCACCTTCACCAGCTGGGACAGCGGCACCATCGTGTCGCCGCGCCCGCGCACGAACAGGCGCTCGATGTCCTCCGGCCGCGTGCGCTCTCGGGCATCGGTCTGCACCAGCACGTCGAACTGATCGGCGTCGCGCTTGTAGCGCGTGACCACGCGGCCGCCGAGCATGGTTTCCACGGTGCGCGCCACCGCGTCCACGGAGACGCCGAGGTCGGCCGCGCGCGCGCGGTCGACGTCCATGAAGATCTCGGGCTTGTTGAGCTGCAGGTCGATGTCGGGCTGCACCAGGCCGGGGTTGGTGCGCATCTCGGCGAGCATGCGCTGGGCGTTGGCCGCCATGTTCTCGTAGCTGTCGTTGGCCACCAGCACCACGTTGACCGGCACCGAGCGGAAGCTCTGGCCCAGGCTGGGCGGCGTGGACGGGAACACGCTGACGCCGGGCAGGGCCAGCAGCTTGGGCAGCAGCTGCTGTGCCAGTTCCCGCGTGGTGCGGTCGCGCTCGGCCCAGTCCACGGTGCGCAGCACGCCGAAGGCGCTGGACACGCCACCACCGCCGACGAAGGTGAAGCGGCGGTCGAATTCAGCGTACTGGCTGGTGATGTCCTCGATCGCGTCGAGGTAGCGCGCGGTGTACTCCAGCGTCGCGCCATCGGGTGCGCGGACCGGCATCGCGATCACGCCCCGGTCCTCGTAGGGCGCCAGTTCGCTCTTGGCGGTGCTGAACAGCCACCAGCTGCCACCGGCCGCCGCCACCATGATGCCCAGCGCGATCCAGCGCGCGCGCAGCGACAGGCGCAGCACGCGCTCGTAACCGTGGCCCAGGCCGTCGAGCAGGCGCTCCATGCCGCGGTCGAAGGCGCCGGGCTTGGGGTTGTGGCGCAGCAGCTTGCTGCACATCATCGGCGTCAGCGTCAGGGCCACGAAGCCCGACACCAGCACCGCACCGGCCAACGTCAGCGCGAACTCGCTGAACAGGCGCCCGGTGCGCCCCGGGGTGAAGGCCAGCGGGGCGAACACCGCCGCCAGCGTCAGCGTCATCGCCACCACGGCGAAGCTGATCTCGCGGATGCCCTTGAGCGCCGCCTGGAACGGCGTGAGGCCTTCCTCGATGTGGCGGTAGATGTTCTCCAGCACGACGATGGCGTCGTCCACCACCAGGCCGATGGCCAGCACCAGGGCCAGCAGCGTCAGCGTGTTGATCGTGAAGCCGAAGGCGGCGATCAGCGCGAAGGCGCCGACCAGGCTGACGGGGATCGTGACCAGCGGGATCACCGACGCGCGCAGCGTGCGCAGGAAGACGAAGACCACCAGCGCCACCAGCACCACGGCCTCGGCCACCGTGGTGTAGACGGCCTTGATCGAGCGGTCGATGAACACCGACAGGTCGGTGGCCTGCACCACGGTGACCGACGGCGGCAGGTCGCGCTGGATCTGCGGCAGCACCTTGCGCACGCCGTCGGCCACGTCCAGCGGGTTGGCGGTGGCGTTGCGGATGATGCCGGTGCTCATCGACGGCACGCCGTTCAGGCGCACGCGGGAGCGCTCGTTGGCCGCTGCCTCGGCGACGCGGGCCACGTCGCGCAGGCGCACGGTGTAGCCGTTGATGGTGCGCAGCGCCACCTGCTCGAACTGCGCCACCGTGTTCAGGTCGGTACGGGCGGTGACGCTGAACTCGCGCTGCTGGCTCTCGATACGGCCGGCCGGCACCTCCAGGTTCTGGCGGCGCAGCGCGTCCTCGACGTCCTGCACCGTCAGCCGGTAGGCGGCCAGCTTGTCGGGATCCACCCAGATGCGCATCGCGCGCTGGCGCGCGCCACCGATCTGCACGTCGGCCACGCCAGGCACCGTCTGCAGACGCGGCTTGACGACGCGGTTGATGATGTCGGTGAGTTCCAGCGGGTCGATGGTCTCGCTGACGTAGGCCAGCCACAGCACCGGCGTCGCGTCGGCCTCCACCTTGGCGATCACGGGCTCGTCGGCGGCGTCGGGCAGCCGGCCGCGCACGCGCGAGACGCGGTCGCGCACCTCGGCGGCGGCGGTGTCCGGGTCCTTGCTGAGCTTGAAGCGCACCGTGATCTGGCTCTGCTCGGTGCGCGAGATCGAGGTCAGGATGTCGACGCCGTCGATGCCGGCGATGGAGTCCTCCAACGGCTTGGTCACCTGCGACTCGATGACCTCCGACGACGCGCCCTGCAGCCGGGTGGAGACGTTGACCAGTGGCTCGTCGATGCGCGGGTATTCGCGCACGCTGAGCTGCTGGAACGACACCAGCCCCACCAGCAGCACGAGCAACGACATCACGCTGGCCAGCACCGGGCGGCGCACCGAGGTTTCCGACAGTTTCATGGTCCGACTCCCGGGGTCTGCCGGATCACGGTGCCGGGCGGGCTGCACTGGCGGCCCGCGCGGGTGCGGGCGCACCGCCCGTGCCACCCACGCCACCACCACCGGCCTTGGCCGGGGCCGCACCGAGCTCGATGATGCGCACCGGCTGGCGATCGCCCTTGCCCCGCATCAGCCGCGCCTGGCCGGCCGTGACCACCCGGTCGCCCGCGGCGAGGCCCTCGAGCACCTCGACCTTGCCGGGCACGCGCATGCCCAGCTGGGCCTCCAGCCGCTCGGCCATCGGCCCCTGGTCGGTGTCGACCACGCGCAGGATGTACTGCTTGCCGCCCTCGGGCACCAGCGCCTCCTCGGGCACCACCAGCGCCTGTTCCCGCACGCCGAACTCGGTGCGCGTGCGGGCGAACATGCCCGGGGTGAGCAGGCCGTCGCGGTTGTCCAGCCGCGCACGCACCAGCAGCGCGCGGCCGTCGGCCTCCACACGCGCCTCCACGGCTTCCACGCGGCCGGCGAAGCGGCGGTCGGGCAGCGCGTCGAGCACCACGTCGACCGTCTGCCCCGGACGCACGCGCGCGGCGTAGCGTTCCGGCAGCCGATAGTCGACCCAGACCTGGCTGGCATCGACCACGGTGACGATGTCGGCACCGTCCTTGACATAGTCGCCCACGTTGACCTGCCGGATCCCGGCCTGGCCGTCGAAAGGCGCCAGGACGCGCAGCCGGGCGAGTTGCGCCTGCGCCAGCGCCACCTGGGCCATCGCCACGTCCAGTGATGCCTCGCTCTGGTCCACCGCACTCTGGCTGACGAAGCCCTGGGCCACCAGTTCGCGGTTGCGGGCCAGCTGCGTGCGCGCGATGGCCGCCTGCGCCTGCGCCTGCTGCAGCTGCGCGCGCTGCAGCGTGTCGTCCAGCTGCACCAGCAGTTGGCCGCGGCGCACGCGGGCGCCGTCGGTGAAGCCCAGCGCCGCGACCCGGCCGCTGACCTCCGGCCGCAGTGTCACCGCCTGGCGCGACTGCAGCGAACCCACGGCCTCGGCCGCGTCGACGATGCGCAGGGCCTCGACCCGGCCGACCTCGACACCCGCCGGCCCACCCCGGCCCCCAGGCACACCGCCGCTCGGCGCCTTGGCGGCGGGCGGCCCGCCTGCGGCCGCGTTGCGGGCATCGCCGCCGGCCAGGGGCGCCGGGCGCTGCACCCACCACGCCAGCACACCAGCGCCGGCCAGCGCGATCACGGCGATCCCGGTCTTCAAGCTCTTGTTCATGGGCGGATCCTGGGCAATCCACCACTGTAGCCGGTCGGCGGCCGGCGTGCCGGTGCCGGGGCTTGCGGCGCCGGCGTCAGCGCGCGCCGGCCGAGGCCACGCCGCGGTTGGCCAGCGCGTCGGCGCGCTCGTTGCCCGGGTCCCCGGCGTGCCCCTTGACCCAGCGCCAGTCCACCTTGTGCTGGCCACGCAGCGCATCCAGCCGCTGCCACAGGTCCTGGTTCTTCACCGGCTTGCGGTCGGCCGTCATCCAGCCCTTGGCCTTCCAGCCGTGGATCCAGGTGGTGATGCCGTTCTTCACGTAGGCGCTGTCGGTGTGCAGCGTGACGCGGCTGGGCTGCTTGAGCGCCGACAGCGCCTCGATGACCGCGATCAGCTCCATGCGGTTGTTGGTGGTCAGCGGCTCGCCGCCCCACAGCTCGCGTTCGTGCGGGCCGGACTTCAGCCACGCCCCCCAGCCACCGGGCCCCGGATTGCCCTTGCAGGCGCCGTCGGTCCAGATCTCGATCTCGCTCATCCTTCGTTGTGCTTTCGTTCAGACATCGGTCTTCTCGGTGGCCGCCGCCGGGCGCCGCTGTGCCACGGCCCGCTGTGCCTGGCGGCTGGTGCGCACGTCGCGCTTGGCCAGCCCCACCAGCCGCATGCCGCGCACCCGCTTGACGGCGTGCAGGTAGTACACCGCCCCCAGCACCGGCCACCAGCGGTCGCCGATGGGGTCCATCCATGCATAGCGCTGCAGCCAGCGCTCGGTTTCGCAGGGCGGCCGCCAGCAGCCAAAGCGTCCCGCCTCGACCTCGAAGCCCAGCAGGCGCAGCCAGTCGCGCAGCCGCCAGTAGCCGATGAAGTCGCCGGCGCGCGGCATGAACAGGTCATGGGCACCACGCAGCCGGGCCACGCGCTGGCGCAGACCCCACAGGCTGGCCGGGTTGAAGCCGGTGATCAGCAGCCGGCCCTCGGGCATCAGCACGCGCTCCACCTCGCGCAGCGTCAGGTGCGGGTCGCGCGCCAGTTCCAGGCTGTGCGGCAGCACCACCAGGTCCAGGCTCCCGGCCGGAAACGGCAGCGCGTCGAACTCGCTGCGCAGGTGCACGCGGTCGCCGTCGAGCTGGGTGGTCGAGATGCCGTCGGCCGGCGGCGGGGCCGGCAGCGGCTCGGGCGTGGAGAGCACGTCGCTGGCCACCCAGCGGTGCGGCATGCGGTTGGCGCGCAGGCCGTCGAGCTCCGGCATGCCCAGTTGCAGCGCGTGGAAGCCGAAGGCATCGGCCACGTCGTGGTCCAGGCGGTCCTGCTCCCAGGCCAGCAGATAGCGGCCGGGCGGGCTCTGCAGCCACGCGCCCAACTCTACAATCTGCGCTTCGCGCGTCATCAACTGCGACATGACCCTGCTTCCGCTGCCGGCGTTCGACGACAACTACATCTGGATGCTGCACGACGGCCGCGAGGCCGTGGTGGTCGACCCGGGCGACGAAGGCCCGGTCCTCGCGGCGCTGCAAGCCCATGGGCTCACGCTGGTCGGCATTCTAGTGACCCACCACCACGCCGATCATGTCGGCGGCGTGGATGCCCTGCGCCCGCACCTGAAGGGCCCGGTCTGGGCGCCGGCGGGCGAACGCACCCCGGAGCCCCATGTGCCGCTGGCCGACGGGGACAGCATCGAGGTGCTCGGCCGCCGTTTCGAGGTGATCGAGGTGCCGGGCCACACTGCCGGCCACGTCGCCTACGCCGAGCGCGGCGCCGTCGAGGCGCCGCTGCTGTTCTGCGGCGACACGCTGTTCTCCGCCGGCTGCGGCCGCATGTTCGAGGGCACGCCGGCCCAGTTCCACCAATCGCTGCAGCGGCTGGCCGCCCTGCCCGCCGACACCCGGGTGTGCTGCACGCACGAGTACACGCTGTCGAACCTGCGATTCGCTGCTGCGGTCGAACCCGACAACGCGGCGCGCCGGGCGCATCAGGCCTGGTGCGAGGCCGAACGGGCGGCGGGCCGCCCCACCCTGCCGTCGCGACTGTCGACCGAACGGGCCATCAACCCCTTCCTGCGCTGCGCCGAGCCGGGCGTGATCGCCGCGGCGCGCGCCCATGGCGCCAACGACGACACCGGCCCGGCCGTCTTCGGTGCGCTGCGCCGCTGGAAGGACGGCTTCCGATGAGCCATCTCCGAGGGTTCGCCACCCTGGCGTCGCTGGCCACGATCGCGCTGCTGGCCGGCTGTGCCGGCCTGCCCACGGCCGCCCCAACGCCACCGGCGACCGAGGTTGCGGCCGCGGACGACACCCCGCCGGTGCTGGTGGCACCGCCCGCGGCGTCGCCCGCCCCGGCGGTGGTGCGCCCGAAACCCGTGGACGTGGCCGCCGCACCGCTGCAGGAACCGCTGAGCATCCCCACCGACCTGTGGCTGCGTGTGCGCCAGGGCATGGCCATGCCCGACCTGGACGACCCGCGCGTGGCCAAGTGGGAGGCCTACTACGCGGCGAGGCCCGCCTACGTGGCGCGCATGATGGAACGCGGCGGCCGCTACCTGTTCCACATCGTCGACGAGGTCGAGGCCCGCGGGCTGCCGATGGAGCTGGCGCTGCTGCCCTTCATCGAGAGCGCCTTCAACCCGCAGGCCCGTTCCAGCGCCGCGGCCGAGGGCATGTGGCAGTTCGTGCCCGCCACCGGGCGCGCCTTCGACCTGCGGCAGAACCTGCTGCGCGACGACCGGCGCGACGTGATCGCCTCCACCCGCGCGGCGCTGGACTACCTGACATCCCTGCACCAGCGCTTCGACGACTGGCACCTGGCGCTGGCCGCGTACAACTGGGGCCAGGGCAGCGTCTCGCGCGCGATGAAGCGCAACGCCGCGCGCAGCAAGCCGACCGACTACGCGGCGCTGCGCATGCCCGAGGAGACACGCAACTACGTGCCCAAGCTGCTCGCAATGAAGCACATCGTGATGCGGCCCGAGGCCTTCGGCCTGAGCCTGCCGCCGCTGGAGGACCATCCGGCCTTCCTCGCCGTGCCGATCGAACGCGACATCGATGTCGAATTGGCTGCCCGCCTCGCCGGCCTGGACGAGGACGACTTCCGGGCCTACAACCCGCAGCACGCCAAGCCGGTGATCCTGGCCGCGGGCACGTCGGAGGTGCTGCTGCCCTACGACGTGGCGCAGCGCTTCCAGGCCGCGCTGAAGGCCCACCCCGGGCCGCTGGCCAGCTGGACGGTGTGGGTGGCGCCGCGCACGATGACGCCCGCCCAGGCCGCGGCCATCGTGGGCGCCAGCGAAGCGGAACTGCGCAGCATCAACCGCATCCCGCCGCGCATGAAGCTGCGCGCCGGCTCGGCCATCGTCGTGCCGCGCCAGCCGGCCCAAAAGGCCGACGTGGCCGAGCACCTGGCGGAGAACGCCAGCATCGCGCTGGTGCCGGAGGCCGGCAACCTGCGCCGCGTGGTGCTCAAGGTCGGCAAGAAGGGCGATTCGGTGGCCGGCCTGGCACGCCGATACCGCCTCAAGGCCACGGACGTGGCACGCTGGAACGACGTCGGCGTGAAGGCCAGGTTCCGTGCGGGCACGAAGGTCGTCGTGATGCTGCCGCCGAAGAAGCGCAGCACCCGCAGCGCCGGTGGTGGCAGCAGCCGGGCGAACAAGCCCGTGACCCGCACGGCGAAGTCCAAACGCTGACCGCGCGATTCAAGCCCCGCGCACGGGCTGGTCCAGGGACGGCTCAGTTGCTGGCGTCGACGATGGCGTAGGTCTTGGTCAGCGGCTCCATCACTTCGAACGAGCCTTCGAAACCGGCCGGCAGCACGATGGCCTCGCCCGGCCCGGCCTCGACCACGTGGCCATCGGTGCCATGGATGCGGCAGCGTCCCGCCAGCACGGTGAACAGCTCATGCTCGTGCGGCCCCATCGCGATGCGCCAGCGGCCCGGCTCGCAGCGCCAGACGCCGGCGTAGAGCCGCCCAGGCGGCAGCGCCGCATCCACCAGGTTCCAGGTCTCGCGCTTCGGGTTGCCGCGTTCCAGGCGCTCGGGGCGGGGGTGGTCCACCTCCGGTGCGCCAGGCATGGTGGCGGTGAGCCTGAAGGCGCGTGGCGTGCTCGTCGTCATCGTCGATCCACCAGCGCGTAGGCGATGGTGCCCAGGTCCACGTATTCCAGTTCGCTGCCCGCCGGCACGCCACGCGCCAGCCGCGTGACGCGCAGACCGCGCGCGCGCAGGGCCTCGGACAGCGCGTGCGCCGTGGCCTCGCCTTCGGCGGTGAAGCTGGTGGCGAGGATCACCTCCTGCACGTCACCATCGGTGGCGCGCGCCAGCAGCCCTCGCGCCTGCAGCGCCTCCACGCCGATGCCGTCCAGCGGCGACAGGCGGCCCATCAGCACGTAGTAGTGCCCGCGGTAGCTGCCGCTGCGCTCCAGCGCCGCCTGGTCGGCCGGCGTCTCCACCACGCACAGCAGGCGCGGGTCGCGCTCCGGGTCGCTGCAGGTGGCGCAGACCTCGGCCTCGGTGAAGGTGTGGCAGCGGGCGCAGTGGTGCATCGCGTCCACCGCATGCTGCAGCGCGCCGGCCAGGGCCTGCGCACCGGGGCGGTCGTGCTGCAGCAGGTGGAAGGCCATGCGCTGGGCCGACTTGCGGCCCACGCCGGGCAGGCGCTGCAACGCGTCGATCAGGCCCTCCAGGGCCGGCTCGGCCACCGTCGGCGCCCGTGGCTCAGAACGGGAACTTCATGCCGCCGGGCATCGGCAGGCCGGCGGTGAGCTTGCCCATCTTCTCGGCGCTGGTCTCCTCGGCACGGCGCAGGGCGTCGTTGAAGGCCGCGGCCACCAGGTCCTCCAGCATGTCGCGGTCCTCGTCGAACAGGCTGGGGTCGATGGTGACGCGCTTGACGTCGTGCTTGCACGTCATCAGCACCTTCACCAGGCCGGCCCCCGACTGGCCCTCGACCTCGATGGTGGCCAGTTCCTCCTGGGCCTTCTTCAGGTTCTCCTGCATGGCCTGGGCCTGCTTCATCAGGCCGGCGAGCTGGTTCTTCATCATGGCGGCAACCTCTTTCTCGAAAGGGGATCAGACGGGTTTGATCGAACCGGGCACGAGCTGGGCGCCGGGAAACTGCGCCATCAGGTCCTGCACCAGCGGGTCGTTGCGGATCAGGGCCTCGGCCTCGCGCTGGCGGCGTTCACGTTCGGCCGCCTCGCGCCGCGCCGGCGTGTCGGCCGGCGCACCGGGCTGCACGGCCAGCGAGACGGTGTCGTCGGTCAGGTCGGTCAGCGCGGCGGCCAGGCGCTCGGCCAGCGCCGGAGCACGCAGGGTCTCGCGCTCGACCTGCAGGGTCCAGCGCGTGCCGTCCACGCGCACCAGGCCGGCCTGCCAGGCGAGCTCGCGCGTCAGCGTGGTGATGGCGCCGGCGTCGATGAGCTGTGTCACCAGCGCCTGCCAGCGGTCGCCCAGCGCCGGGTCGGCCGGCGTCTGTGGCAGCGAAACCGCCACCGCCGGCGCGGCGGGCGGCGTCGCTCGGGGCTGTGGCTCGGCCACGCGAGCCGGCGATGGGGGTGGCGGATCGACAGCCCGAGGCGGCGACGGGTCCACGGCGCGGGGCGCGGGTGACCGCACCGCCATCGCCGGCGGCGGCGGCGCGCGCAGCGGCTGTTCGCGGGCCGGCCGCGAGGCCGGCGGCGGCGAACCCGCAGCAGGGAACGCGAACAGGCGCAGCAGCACCATGGTCAGCGCGCCGTATTCGTCGCTCATCAGCGCCAGCTCGGGCCGCCCGTGCACGACGATGCTGTAGAGCAGCTGCAGTTCGTCGGCCGGCATCTGCACCGCCAGCGCACGCGCGGCCGGCGTTTCGGGGTCGGTATCGTCCAGCGCACCGGGCACGGCCTGCTCCACCGCCGCCTGCTGCAACAACGCCGCCATGGCCTCCAGCGTGGCCGAGGCCGACAGGCCAGCCGCGCGCAGCGCGTCCACACCCTGCAGCAGGGCCGGCGCATCGCGTTCGGCCAGGGCCTGCAGCAGGGTCGCGGCCTGACTGCGGTCCACGCTGCCGAGCATGCCGCGCACCACGGCCTCGTCGACCCGGCCGCCGCCGTAGGCGATGGCCTGGTCGGTGAGCGACAGCGCATCGCGCATCGACCCGCGTGCGGCCTTGCCCAGCACGCGCAGCGCCGCCGGCTCGAAGGGCACGCCCTCGGCGTTCAGCACAGTCTCCAGGTGGCCCTGCACCGTCTCGGGCGCCATCGGCCGCAGGTTGAACTGCAGGCAGCGGCTGAGCACCGTCGGCAGCATCTTCTCCGGGTCGGTGGTGGCCAGCACGAACTTGAGGTACTCGGGCGGCTCCTCCAGCGTCTTCAGCAGGGCGTTGAAGGCGTCCTTGGTGAGCTGGTGCGCCTCGTCGATCATGAAGACCTTGAAGCGGCCGACGCTGGGCTTGTAGGCGGCACGCTCGATGAGGTCGCGGATCTCGTCGATGCTGCGGTTGCTGGCGGCGTCGAGCTCGATGTAGTCCACGTAGCGGTCGGCATCGATGGCCGTGCAGGCCGGGCAGACGCCGCAGGGCGCGGCGGTGATGCCGCCCTGGCCGTCGGCGCCGGTGCAGTTCAAGCTCTTGGCCAAGATGCGGCTGATGGTGGTCTTGCCGATGCCGCGCGTGCCGGTGAACAGGTAGGCGTGGTGCAGACGGCCGCGTTCCAGCGCATTGCCCAACGCCCGCACGACATGCGGCTGCCCCACCATCTCGGCAAAGCTGCGCGGCCGGTACTTGCGGGCCAGGACGACGTACGACATCGCGTTCATTCTACGGGTGGGCCCCCGGCGATAATCCCGTCCCATGAGCGCTGAGACCCCCGCCGAGACCCCGGCATCGCCCCCTGCCCCCGGCACCCCGCTGACCTACGAACAGTCCGGCGTCGTCTACGACCTGATCGACCCGCTGAAGGTCGCCGCGCAGCGCGCGGCGGCGTCCACGGCACCTCTCCTGGGCGCCCACGGCTTCGGTGAAGTGGCCGCATCGCGCGGCGAATCGGCCTACGTGGTCGATGTCGGCCCGTTCTACCTGGCCAGCATCGTCGAATGCCTGGGCAGCAAGGCCCTGGTGGCCGACGAGATGCAGCGCCTCACGGGCCGCAGCTTCTATGCCGGCATCGCGCAGGACACGATCGCGATGGCGGTCAACGACCTGATCACAGTGGGCGCCACACCGCTCGTGGTGCAGGCCTACTGGGCGGCCGGCGGCAGCGACTGGTTCGGCGACGCCGCGCGCGCGCAGGCGCTGGTGGACGGCTGGAAACATGCCTGCGAGGTCTGCGGCGTGGCCTGGGGCGGTGGTGAAACGCCCGCGCTGGCCGGCATCGTGGAAGCCGGCCGCATCGACCTGGCGGCGTCCTGCACCGGCCTGGTGAACCCGAAGACACGGCTGACGCTGGGCGACCGGCTGGCGGAGGGCGACGCCATCGTGCTGCTGGCGTCCAGCGGCATCCACGCCAACGGCCTGAGCCTGGCGCGCAAGCTGGTGGAGCGCCTGCCGCAGGGCTACCTGACGCCACTGGAAGACGGCAGCACCTACGGCGAGGCCCTGCTGGCGCCCACGGTGCTGTACTCACCGGTGACCGAGGCGCTGGCGAAGGCAGGCATCGTGCCGCACTACGCCGCCAACATCACCGGCCACGGCTGGCGCAAGCTGCTGCGCCATCCGGGCACGTTCACCTATCGGATCACCGAAGTGCCCCCGGTACCGCCGGTGCTGCGCTTCATCCAGCAGCAGGCACAGCAGGACGACGAAGAGGCCTACGGCACGCTGAACATGGGCGCCGGGTTTGCCTTGTTCGTGGCGCCCGGGGAAGCGGAACGCACCGCGCAGCTGGCGCGCGACTGCGGCGTGCCGGCCTGGGTGGCCGGGCGCGTGGAAGCCGGCCCCAAGCGCCTGATCGTCGAGCCGCTGGGCCTGACCTGGGACGCGGACGCGCTGCAACTGCGCTGAAGGCCCACTCCCGCCGGTCGACCCGGCGCTGCGGCTAGAATGCTTCCCGCCGGGCCTCCCCGCATGGAAGCGCGCCCAACCGGGTCAGGTGGGGAACCAAGCAGCCCTCAGCGTTGCAACCAGTGCCGGGGTCAGGCTCGGCACCCTCTTCCTGCCGACGCGTCGAAGCGCTAACGGTGCGGCGCCGGCCTCACGAGCCGAGCTGCCTGAAGGCCATCACCGCCTGGTTGCGCAGCGTGCGCAGCAGCGACAGTTCCTTCTCGTCGACCTCGATGCCGCCGGGCTTGCCCTTGTCGGCGTAGATCAGCGCGAAGGTCTTGCCCTTCATCGCCATCGGCAGCAGCAGGAAGGTCGGCGCATTGATCGCGTCGCGGTACCAGCCCGGCAGCCGCTGCGCCACGGTGCCGCCCGTGGCATCGGCAATCAACGTGTCCATGCCCTTGGTGCAGATGGCCGTGAACAGGTCGGGCGCCCCGGCAGGCTTCAGCGGCACCTTGAACGCGGCCTTGACCGCGTCCACGTCGTCGCCGAGGCCAAAGCGGCCAGTCAGCGTCTCGGTCTTCGGGTCGCGCAGGCAGAAGATCACGCGGCGGAAGCCCAGGGCCCGGTACATGGTCTCCAGCACCATGCGCAGCACCTCGTTGAGCTTGAAGCCGTCGGCCACCATGCTGTTGGTGATGTCCTGGATGCCCGAGGCCAGCAGTTCCGACGCCGGCGGGCCGGCGGGCGCGGCGGCGGGCCGGTCGTCGAGCACGATGGTCAGGCCGTCGTCCAGCGGCGCATGCGCAGTGGCGGCGAGCTGGTGCGGGGCCAGCGTGTCCGTGGGCAGCTCGTGCGGTGGCACCATCAGCCGGCTGGCCGGGGCGTCCGGCGTGACGTGCAGGCCGAGGGCATCCGCCAGCTGGGTCAGACGCTCCCGCGCGGCCTCGGCCGCGCTCAGCACGGTGCGCCGCGGCAGGCCCAGCGCCGGCGCGAACGCGTCGGCCAGGCGGCCGATGCGCGCGTCGACACCGGCCACGTCGTCGCCGAGCATCGTGTCGGTGATCTCGTTGGCGATGCGGCCGATCCAGCGCTGGCGTTCGACGCCCTTGTCCACGCCCTTGGCCGGAGGCTCCCCGGCGGGCATCGCCATCATGCGCTGCAGCGTGTCGGGCAGGTCCCAGGATCTGGCCACGCCCACGCCCAGTTCCCCGTAGCTCAGGCCCAGCACCTTCACGGCGGCCTTGTCCTCGGCCGCCATGCCCGACCCCTTGGCGCTTTGCCGGATCTGCTGGGCTTCCTCCGGGAAGTAGTACTGCGTCAGCATGCGCCCCAGGTTCTGGAACATCGCGCCGATGAAGGTTTCCTCGGCCTCGCGCGGGTTGGGCGTGAGTTCGGCGGCCAGCGTGCCGGCCATCAGGCCGCGCAGGAACTCCTCGCGGATCTGCGCCGCGTGCTCCTGGTCCTGCATGTGGTCCAGCAGCACCACCGACAGCGCCATGTTGCGGATGCCGGCAAAGCCCACCAGGGCCACCGCCCGCGAGATGGTGCTGATGTTGCCGGCGCCCGCGTTGGCGAAGTGCACGGTGTTGACCATGCGCAGCAGCTTGTTGGTCAGCGCGACGTCCTTGAGGATCTCGGCCGACAGGCTGGCGAGGCTCTCGGTCTCGGAACTGGCGATGCGCTGGATGCGCACGATGGATTCACCCAGCGCCGGGAAGTCCCGCTTGTGCTTCATGCGCCGGAGCAGGAACTCCAGCGTGCCGTGCCCGCCACCGGCCGCAGCATCGCCCTGCTCGGTCGGGTTGGCCCAGGCGACCAGGGCGTCCCGGAACGACGCTGCGCTGTCGTAGCGCTGGCGCGGGTCGCGGGCCACGGCACGGGCCACGATGGCACGCAACGTGTCGTCGATGCGCACCTGCGCCGGCACGGCGAAGTCCTCGTGCTGCACGCGGTGGATGGCGCGGTAGGGATCACGCTCGCGCAGCAGGGGCATGCCCGCCAGCAGCTCGCCCAGCAGCATGCCAGCGGCAAAGACGTCCATCTGCGGCGCTGGCGGCTCGCCACGCGCTGCCTCGGGCGACATGTAGCCCGGCGTGCCGGCGATGCGGCCGTCGCCACCACCGGCCACGCGTGCGGCGATGCCGAAGTCCATCACCCGTGCACGCCCGTCGCTGGAGAGCAGCAGGTTCGACGGCTTCAGGTCGCGGTGCACGATGCCCTGCGCGTGTGCCGTGGCCAGCGCGTCCAGCACGCCGGTCATCAGCGCCACCGCTTCGCGCGGCGGCATCGGCCCCTTGCCACGGCGTGCATCGGCCAGGGTGCCACCGTCGACGTACTCGAACACCAGCATGGGCTGGCCATCGGCGGTGTCGGCCTCGAACACCGGCACGATGTTCGGGTGGGTCAGGCGGCTGACGGCTCGGGCCTCGTGCAGCCATTCCTGCAGTTCGGCCGCCTGGGGGTCGAGCAGCTTGATCGCGACCTCGCGGTCCAGCCGCGCGTCGTAGCCCAGCCAGACCGTGGCCTGCGCGCCGCGGCCCAGCTGGCGCAGCAGTTCGAACCGGCCGACGCGGCGCCCGGCCACGTGCGCCGCGTTCATGCCGCCCTCCGGGCCGCGTCGTCGGCGCCAGCGGGCAGGAGCTCGAGAGCCATCTGCAGATCCTTCAAGGTCAGGCCCAGCGGGCGGGCGTATCGCTGCAGCACACGCTGCAGGGCCTGTTGCACGTGCGCCGCAGGCTGTGCCAGCGCGTCGACGGCCTCGATGCCGCAGCTGGCGGTCAGGCGCAGGGTGTCGTCGTCGGTGTCGGGTTGGCGCACGGGCGCCGACAGTGGCAGGCGCCTGACCATGTGCTGCACGGCGGTGTCCAGGCCCCAATGGCGCGCGACGGCCACGCCCAGGTCGTCGATGCCAGTGCCCAGCACGGCCCAGGATGCAGCCTCCTCGGTCATGCCCGGGTCGTCAGGCTCGCCGTCCTTCGGGTTCGGCGCCGGCTGCATCAGTCGTGCGATCTGCTGCGCCTCGTCGGGGAAGTGGTAATGCACCGCCAGCCGCCCGAGGTTCTGCAGCAGCGTGACCAGGTAGACGACCTCGGGGTCGTAGCCGGCGGGCCGCAGACTCTGGGCCACGCGGGCGGCACGCTTGGCGCGGTCGAACTGCTGCTGAAGCCGCGCGGCGTTGGCCTCGTCCAGCGGCCCGGGCCAGGCACGCAGGGACAGGGCGGCACGGCGGACGCCGTCCAGCCCCAGCATGGCGATGGCACGGCGGATCGTGAGCACCGGGCCGGCACCGGCGACCTGGCCGCCACGCACCTGGGCCGTGTTGACCGCGCGCAGCATCTCGAAGGTCAGTGCCAGGTCCTGCAGCACGATGCCGGCGAGTTCGATGGTGCGCTCACGCTCCATCAGGGCCAGCCGCGCGGCCCGATCGGCCACGCCCGGGGACGCTGGCAGCAGGCCCACGACGTGCAGGCGGTCCAGCAGCAGCGCCAGCGGGCCGGCACCGCCGTCGGCATCGGTCTTCAGCCAGCCCTGCAGGGCCCGCAGCAGCGTGCGTGCGTTGCGGTAGCGCTGGCGCTCCTGCCGGTCGGTCGCGCGGTTGACGATGGCCCGCAGCGCGTCGGGCACGGGCTGGCCGGTGGTGAAAGGCAGCCGGATGATCTCGCGACCCCAGGGCGGTAGTTCACGCAGGGCCAGTCCGACGTCGGGCTGGTCGAGTGCCGGGGCACCGGCCAGTGCGTGATGGACGATCAGGCCGAAGGCCAGCACGTCGCGCTGAGCGGCATCACGCTGGGCCGCCAGGCTGGAAGAGTCCGTCGCGCCCGATGCGGCGTCCGGTGGCATGGCGACGGCCGCGCCCATCAGGCGCACCTGGCCCTGCGGCGACACCAGCACCAGGTACGGCTGCAGGTCGGTGTGCGCGACGCCGGCATCGTGGGCGAAGGCCAGGCCCTCCAGGCCCTGGACCGCCCAGGCCGCGACGTCCGGCGCCGGCTCGCCCTTGCGGCTGATGCGTTCGGACAACGTGGCATCGTCCCGCGGGTCGTGCGCCACGAAGGGCCAGTGGTCGACCACGCCGCTGTCGACCACGGCCGCCAGGTTGGGGTGGCTCAGCCTGCCGGCACGCCGAACGGTGGCGATCCAGGCGTCCAGCGCGGCGGCGGTCTGGGGCTGGTGCCGCGGCATCACGAGCACGAGGTCCTGGCCGCTGCGGGGATCGTTCACGCGCCAGGCCATGGTCTGCTCGCTTTTGCCCAGCAACTGCAGCAGCTGGTAGCGGCCGAACGTGCGCACGGCTTGCGCACGGGCGGACGTGGCCTGGGGCGACGGCGGGGCAGCGGCAGTCATCGGCTCCGATTGGACGCCCATCTGTGAGCGACGAACGCATGAACAGCCCGGCAATCCGCGTGTTGTTCACGTGCGCCTGCGCATCGGTGGCGATCGGGCGGCCCGGGCGCCTTGGACGGAGCGGCATCGGCCGACGGGCCTTTATGTCAGAATTCCACGGCAGGCCACCGTCCGACCGACACCGGTCGTGCCGTGTGCCCGTTGCGCCGCGCGGGGTCGCCCATTGCGCCGGCCGGGGCGGGCCGCTGTTTCCTCAGGAGAACCCCATGAGCAGTGAGTTGATCAAGCACGTCACCGACGCGACCTTCGGCACCGATGTGCTGAAGTCGGACAAGCCGGTCCTGGTCGATTACTGGGCCGAGTGGTGCGGCCCGTGCAAGATGATCGCCCCGGTGCTCGACGAGTTGTCGAAGACCTACGAGGGCCGGCTGCAGATCGCCAAGCTCAACGTCGACGAGAACCGGGAAATGCCGGCGCAGTACGGCATCCGCGGCATCCCGACGCTGCAGCTGTGGAAGAACGGCGAGCTGGTGCGTTCGCTGGTCGGCGCCAAGCCCAAGGCCGAACTGGCCGCCTTCCTCGACGCGCATCTATAATCCGGCCCGAGCCGGCGGCGCCTGACCAGGCGCTGCAGCCGGCCGCGGCAACACCAGCGCGCACAGGGCCACGACATCGACCTGTCGGCCCCGCCTCCCGAGCGCGCTGGGCTCCTCCCACCGAAGTCCCACCGGGTCGACCCCGGCCGCCTGAACCGCGATGACGCGTCTGGCAGGCCGGCGTCCGGACACCGGCGCCCCACCTGAGGGCCCATCCCCATGCACCTGTCAGAACTGAAGTCCCAGCACGTCTCCGAGCTCATCAAGATGGGCGAGGAACTGGAGATCGAGAACGTGGCCCGCCTGCGCAAGCAGGAACTGATGTTCGCGATCATGAAGAAGCGCGCCAAGGCCGGCGAGCAGGTCTTCGGCGACGGCGTGCTGGAAGTGCTGCCCGACGGCTTCGGCTTCCTGCGCAGCATCGAGGCCAGCTACATGGCCAGCACCGACGACATCTACCTGTCGCCGAGCCAGATCCGCCGCTTCAACCTGCACACCGGCGACATGGTCGAGGGCGAGGTGCGCGTGCCCAAGGACGGCGAGCGCTACTTCGCGCTGGTGAAGGTGGACCGCGTCAACGGCCTGTCGCCCGAGCAGTCCAAGCACAAGATCATGTTCGAGAACCTGACCCCGCTGTTCCCGAAGGAACAGTTCAGGCTCGAGCGCGACATCAAGGCCAGTGCCGAGAACGTCACCTGCCGCATCATCGACCTCATCGCGCCCATCGGCAAGGGCCAGCGTGCGCTGCTGGTCTCGCAGCCCAAGAGCGGCAAGACGATGATGATGCAGCACCTGGCGCATGCGCTGATGGCCAACTACCCGGACGCGCACCTGATCGTGCTGCTGGTCGACGAGCGCCCCGAGGAAGTGACGGAGATGCAGCGCACCGTGCGCGGCGAGGTCATCAGTTCCACCTTCGACGAACCGGCGGCGCGCCACGTGCAGGTGGCCGAGATGGTCATCGAGCGCGCCAAGCGCCTGGTGGAACTGAAGAAGGACGTGGTGATCCTGCTCGACAGCATCACCCGCCTGGCCCGCGCCTACAACAACGTGCTGCCGTCGTCGGGCAAGGTGCTGACCGGCGGCGTGGACGCCAACGCGCTGCAGCGCCCCAA
Source organism: Burkholderiaceae bacterium (assembly GCA_024235855.1). Lineage (GTDB taxonomy): Bacteria > Pseudomonadota > Gammaproteobacteria > Burkholderiales > Burkholderiaceae_C > Rubrivivax. Next base: position 134,808 of record JACKLN010000002.1, on the reverse strand, counting down.
GCGCTTCTTCGGCGCCGCGCGCAACGTCGAGGAAGGCGGCAGCCTGACCATCATCGGCACCGCGCTGATCGACACCGGCTCGAAGATGGACGAGGTCATCTACGAGGAGTTCAAGGGCACGGGCAACTGCGAGATCCACCTCGACCGCCGCATGTCCGAGAAGCGGGTCTACCCGTCGATCCTGATCAACAAGTCGGGCACGCGCCGCGAGGAACTGCTGCTCAAGCCCGAGATCATGCAGAAGACCTGGATCCTGCGGAAGCTGCTCTACAACATGGACGAGATCGAGGCGATGGAGTTCGTGCTCGACAAGATGAAGGCGTCGAAGAACAACATCGACTTCTTCGACATGATGCGCCGGGGTGGGTGAGCAAGGACGTGGAACAGTCCTTGAGGACTGTTCCTCGCCTTGCGAACCGGGCGAGCTCTGCGAGTCCGTGGAGGAGTCTGGACATGAAACCGTCCCTGCGGACGGTTTCGTGCCTGACGAACCGGCTGAGCTCTGCGAAGCCGTGGAGGAGCAAGGACGTGGAACCGTCCCTGCGGACGGTTTCGTGCCTTGCGAACCGGGCGAGCTCTGCGAGCCCGTGGAGAGATGCCCGCAAACCGCACCCTCATCCGCTACAATCCGCTGTTTTCCTCTTCGGCAAGTGCGCTGCGTGGTGCGGCGTGGCTCCCGGCAACATCCGAGGCTCCCATGAAAGAAGGCATCCACCCCAACTACCGCGACGTCTGCTTCGTGGACCTGTCCAACGGCTTCCAGTTCGTCACCCGGTCCTGCCTGCAGACCAAGGAGACGATCAAGCTCGACGACGGTCGCGAACTCCCGCTGATGAAGCTGGAAACGACCAGCGAAACCCACCCGTTCTACACGGGCACGCAGAAGAGCGTGGACAGCCTGGGTGGCCGCGTCGAGAAGTTCCGCAACAAGTTCGCGCACCTCAGCGGCAAGAAGTGAGCCTGCGGGCCACCTCCTGGAACAAGGCAGCTGCGGCTGCCTTTTTTGCGCCTGCCGGAACCGCTCGTACCGCATGACATCATCCGCCGCGTGAACACGCCGACCCCTGCCCTGGTCACGCGGCGCGGCGCGGTGCCGCTGCCGCGGCTCGCGCTGTTGCTGCTCTGTGCGGTCTATGTGCTGCCGGGCCTGTTCGGGCGCGACCCCTGGCGCAATGCCGACCTGACGGCCTACGCGCTGATGGAGGCCATGGCCAGCGGTCGCACCGGCTGGCTGAACCCGACGCTGGGCGGAATGCCGCTGGACACGCCGCTGCTGCCGCATTGGCTCGGCGCCGCCAGCGTGACCGTGCTGGGGCCGTTGCTGGGCGGCCCGCTGGCTGCACGTCTGCCGTTCGCGCTGCTGCTGGCGGCGACGCTGGTGCTGCTCTGGTACGCCGCCTACCACCTCGCGCGCACCGAGGCTGCCCAGCCGGTGGCCTTTGCCTTCGGTGGCGAAGCGGCACCGGTCGACTACGCGCGCGCCATGGCCGACGCTGCGCTGCTGGCCTTCATCGCCACGCTGGGCCTGCTGCAGATGGGGCACGAGACGACCCCGGAACTGGCCCAGCTGGCCGCCGTGGCCGGCGTGCTGTGGGCGCTGGCCGCCGCTCCGTTCCGGCCGCGACTGGCGCGCGTGGCCGCCCTGATCGCCTGGCCGACGCTGGCCGTGTGTGGCGCCCCGGCCGTGGCCTTGGTCACCGGCATCGGCGGCACCGTGGTCTGTCGGCGATCCGGGTATGCCGAGGTGCGCGTGATGGCGCGCTGGGTCGCTGGTGCCACGCTGCTCGCGGTGACGCTGGGCACACTCGGCGGCACCTGGGCCTGGCGCGTGGGCATCGGCTGGAGCGCGGGCGATGCGTGGTCCATCGGGCGCCAATGGCTCTGGTTCCTGTGGCCCGCCTGGCCAGCTGTCCTGTGGACGCTCTGGCGCTGGCGGCGGCACCTGGGCCATCGGCACGTCGCGGTGCCGCTGGTCCTGCTGGGGGCCGCGCTGGCCGCCAACCTGGCCATGCGCGGCTCCGACCGTGCGCTGCTGCTGGGGCTGCCCGGCGCTGCCGTGCTGGCCGCCTTCGCGCTGCCCACGCTGCGCCGCAGTGCCACTGCCGCGATCGACTGGCTGTCGATGTGCTTCTTCACCACCTGCGCCATCGCCGTGTGGGTGATCTACGTGGCCATGATGACCGGGGTGCCGGCCAAGCCCGCCGCCAACGTCGCCAAGCTGGCGCCGGACTTCGTGCCGGCGTTCCAGTGGGTCGACCTGCTGCCAGCCCTGCTGGCCAGTCTGGTCTGGCTGTGGCTGGTGCGCTGGCGCACCGGGCGCCACCGCGAGGCGGTGTGGAAGAGCATGGTCCTGCCCGCCGGTGGCGTGGCCCTGGTGTGGCTGCTGCTGATGAGCCTTTGGCGCCCACTGCTCGACCACGCGCGCAGCGCATCACCCTGGGTCGAGGCCCTGCGCCCGCACCTGTCGGCATCGCCCGGCTGCCTGGCCGCGCCCGATCTGCCGACGGTGCTGGTGGCCGCGCTCGAAGTGCACGGGCCCTGGCGTGTGCAGGCCAGGGCCGACACCGACTGCGGATGGCAGCTGAAGGTGCTGCGCGACCAGCCGCGCGACGCGCAGCCACCGCCCGCGCCCGCGGGCTGGGTGCTGCAGGCAGCGGTCCGTCGGCCGACGGACCGCGAGGAGCTCACCGTGCTGTGGCGTCGCCTGCCGCGTTGAGCACCGGGCTGCCCTGCATCGGCGGCAAGCCACGCGCATCGCGGCGCACGCGCGCCGGCGGAAACACCAGCCGGAAGGTGGAGCCGGCGCCCGGCGTGCTGTCGACCTCGATGGCGCCACCGTGGCGCTGCATCACATGCTTGACGATCGACAACCCGAGACCGGTGCCGCCCGTCTCGCGCGAACGGCTGCCGTCGACGCGGTAGAAGCGCTCCGTCAAGCGCGGCAGGTGTTCACGCGCGATGCCGGGCCCGGTGTCGACGACCTCGACGGCCCCACCGCCCTCGACCCGGGGCAACCAGCTCAAGCGGATGCGCCCGCCGTCGGGCGTGTAGTGCACGGCGTTGCTCAGCAGGTTGCCCACGGCACTGAGCAGTTCCGATTCGCTGCCGGCCAATGCCCACCCCTGCGCCACATCTGCAGCGATGTGGTGGCGTCCGGCCGACAACGCGCGCGCATCGCTCAGCGCCTGATCGATCAGCGCGGGCAGTGGCACCCAGCGGTCCGGCGCCGGCCGAGGGCTACCTTCCAGCTGCGCCAGCGTCAGCAGATCGGCCACCAGCGTCTTCATGCGTTCGGTCTGCTGACCCATCAGGGCCAGCACCCGCTGGCGTTCGGCCGCATCCAGCGGCAGCGTCGCCATGGACTCCACGAAGCCCGACAGCACGGTCAGTGGGGAGCGGATCTCGTGCGAGACGTTGGCGACGAAGTCGCGCCGCATCGCCTCGTGCCGCTCGCGTTCGGTGATGTCCTGCGACAGCACGAGCTTGAGCCCACCGCCGTACGGGCGCACCACCACCGACAGCGTCGTGTGGCCATCGGGCGCGACGAAGACCACCGGCTCCTGCCAGCGCCCGGCGTCCAGGTGCGCCTTGAACGCCGGCGAGCGCACGAGGTTGGTCACGCGCTGGCGGCGGTCGCGGTCGGGCTGGAGGTCGAAATGCAGCGCGGCCACGGAGTTGCACCAGTCGATCTGCTCGTCGGCGTCGATCAGCAGCACGCCGTTGGGCGAGGCTTCCATCGCGGACAGGAACTGCGCCAGGCGCTCGCGCTCGGCCTCCGCGCGGCGCTCACGGGCCTTCAGGCCCTTCTCGATGCGGTAGCCCACTTCACCCCAGAAGCCGGCATCCCGTGGCGCTGGGCCGTCTAGCGCCCCCCGCAGCCACTTCAGCAGGCGGCGCCCACGCCAGGCGTCGCGGCCGACGATCGCCCCGATGGCCAGCGCTGCCCCCGCCACGGCGCCGACCCGGGGCAGATCGTTCAAGCCACCGACCAGCAGGCCGGCCAGCGCACCGACGCCACCCGCACCCAGCACGGCCAGCACCCGGGTGGCCACCCAGCTCACCGGGCAACGCTCCGCGCTGGCATCGTCGGCATCCGCGCCTGGGCGCCGCGTGCGCCGCTCATGCGGCCGTCTCCGGTGGCGGCTGCACGAACCGGTAGCCGGCGCCGCGCACGGTTTCCACCCGCGCCGCCAGGCCGGCAGGCTGCAGAGCCTCGCGCAGCCGCTTGACATGCACGTCGACGGTGCGGTCTTCGATGAACACGTGGTCGCCCCAGACGCGGTCCAGCAGCTGGGCGCGGCTGTGCACCCGTTCCGGGTGGGCCATCAGCACGTGCAGCAGGCGGAACTCCGTCGGCCCCAGGCGCAGTTCCGTGGTGGTGCCATCGATCGTGTAGGTCACGCGGCGCGTGGCCGGGTCCAGCTTCAGGCCTGCGCTCTCCAGCGCCGCCTCCAGCGCCTCCGGCAGGCGCCGGCGCAGCACGGCACGGATGCGCGCCAGCAGTTCCTGCGGCGAGAACGGCTTGGTCAGGTAGTCGTCGGCACCCGCGTCGAGGCCGGCGACCTTGTCGGTCTCGGCATGGCGCGCCGTGAGCATGATCACCGGCAGGTCGCGCGTGCGCGGCTGCGCGCGCCAGCGCTGCGCCAGCTGCAGGCCGGACGAGCCCGGCAGCATCCAGTCCAGCAGCACGAGGTCGGGCAGCTGGCGGTCGATGTCGGCCTGCGCCTGCTCGGCCGTACCGGCCAGCGCCACGTCGTAGCCGGCATGGCGCAGGTTCAGCGCCACCAGCTCGGCGATCGCCGGCTCGTCCTCGACGACCAGGACCCTCGTCACCACCCTGCCCGGCCTGTCACTTGACGGCGTCCTCGACCGCCTGCACGGTGTGGTGTCGCACGTCCGTGCCCTTGACGACGTAGATCACGGCCTCGGCGAGGTTCTTGGCATGGTCGCCCACGCGCTCGATGGCCTTGGCCACGAAGACGAGGTCGATGCTCGACGAGATCGTGCGCGGGTCCTCCATCATGTAGGTCACCAGCTTGCGCAGCAGGCCGTCGAACTCGGCATCGATCTGGTCGTCGTGCTTGAGCACCTCCAGCGCCTGCTGGGTGTCCAGCCGCGCGAAGGCATCCAGCGCACGGCGCAGCGACGCGATGGCCAGCTCCGACTCGAAACGCAGGTCGCCCACCGGCAGCCGCAGCCGGGACGGCAGGCCCGACGCGATCAGCTTGTCCACCGCGCGTGCGATGCGCGCCGCCTCGTCGCCCACGCGCTCGAGGTTGGCGATCGCCTTGCTCACCGCGATCAGCAGGCGCAGGTCGCGCGCCGTCGGCTGGCGGCGCGCGATGATGGTCGACAGGTCGCGGTCGATCTCGACCTCCATCTGGTTGACGCGCTCCTCCTCGCGCAGCACCTGCGCGGCGATCTCGCCATCGAACGCGGTCAGTGCCTGGACCGCCTGGGCCACCTGGGCCTCGACGAGGCCGCCCATCTCGAGCACGCGGCTCGAGATGCCGCTGAGCTCGTTGTCGAACTGGGTGGAGAGGTGCTTGTCGCTCATCGTGTGCCTCCTGCAACCGGCCGGCGGGTCAGCCGAACCGCCCGGTGATGTAGTCCTCGGTCTCGCGCTTCTTCGGCTTCATGAAAAGGTCGGTCGTGGCACCGAACTCCACCATCTCGCCCAGGTACATGTAGGCGGTGTAGTCGGAGCAGCGCGCAGCCTGCTGCATGTTGTGGGTGACGATGAGCACGGTGTAGTCGCTCTTGAGCTCGGTGATCAGCTCCTCGATCTTGCCGGTGGAGATCGGGTCCAGCGCCGAGCAGGGTTCGTCGAGCAGCAGCACCTCGGGCTTGATCGCGATGCCACGCGCGATGCACAGGCGCTGCTGCTGGCCGCCGGAGAGGCCGGACCCGCTCTGGCCGAGCTTGTCCTTGACCTCGTTCCAAAGGGCCGCCTTCTTCAGCGCCCATTCCACGCGCTCGTCCATCTCCACGCGCGGCAGCCGTTCGAACAGGCGCACACCGAAGGCGATGTTGTCGTAGATGGACATTGGGAACGGCGTGGGCTTCTGGAAGACCATGCCGATGCGCGCGCGCAGCAGCGAGACGTCCACGCCGCGGTCGAGCACGTTGCCGCCGTCAACGACGATCCGGCCCTCGGCCCGCTGCTCGGGGTAGAGCTCGAACATGCGGTTGAAGCTGCGCAGCAGCGTCGACTTGCCACAGCCCGACGGGCCGATGAAGGCCGTGACCTTGCGCTCGGCGATGTCGAGGTTGATGTTCTTCAGCGCGTGGAACTTGCCGTAGTAGAAGTTCAGGTCACGTACCGCGATCTTCGCGGTCTCGCCGGGGGCCAGGGTGTGCAGGGCTTCCATGGGGGAACTCGTTCGATGCCGGTCAGTGCTTCTTCTTGAACAGCACGCGCGCCAGGATGTTGAGCATCAGCACGCCGGCGGTGATGAGGAACACGCCGGTCCAGGCCAGTTGCTGCCAGTTCTCGTAGGGGCTCATCGCGAACTTGAAGATCGTGACCGGCAGGCTGGCCATGGGCTCGCCGAGATCGCTGGTCCAGAACTGGTTCGAGAGCGCCGTGAACAGCAGCGGCGCGGTCTCGCCGGCGATGCGCGCCACCGCCAGCAGCACGCCGGTGATGACGCCGGCACGGGCCGCCTTGAGCGTGATGGTCAGGATCACCCGCCACTTCGGCGTGCCCAGCGCGTAGGCCGCTTCGCGCAGCGAGTTCGGGATCAGCAGCAACATGTTCTCAGTGGTGCGGATGACCACCGGGATCACGATCAGCGCCAGCGCCAGCACCCCGGCCCAGGCCGAGAAGCCACGCATCGGCGCCACCACCACGGCGTAGATGAACAGGCCGATGACGATGGAAGGGGCCGACAGCAGGATGTCGTTGATGAAGCGCGTGAGGCTGGCCAGCCGACGACCCTGGCCGTACTCGGCCAGGTAGACGCCGGACATCACGCCCACCGGCGTGCCCACCGCGGTGGCCAGCGCCACCATCACCAGCGAGCCGAAGATGGCGTTGGCCAGGCCACCGCCTTCGGCCTGCGGCGGCGGCGTCATCTCGGTGAACACGCTCACCGCCAGGCCACCGATGCCCAGGCGCACGGTCTCGAACAGGATCCAGACCAGCCAGAACACACCGAAGGCCATGGCCGCCAGCGACAGCGTCAGGGCGACGGCGTTCACGCGCCGGCGCCGGGCATACATCGCGCGACGGGCCGGGTCCATCGCGGCCGCAGTGGTGGGACTCATGCCTTGCTCCCCTCGCTCTTCTTCAATTGCATCAGCAGCACCTTGGACAGGGCCAGCACGACGAAGGTGATGAAGAACAGCACCAGGCCCAGGTAGATCAACGAGGCCTGGTGCAGGCCCTCGGTGGCCTCGGCGAACTCGTTGGCCAGCGCCGAGGTGATGCTGTTGGCCGCCTCGAACAGCGACAGCGACTCCAGCTGGTTGAAGTTGCCGATGACGAAGGTCACCGCCATGGTCTCGCCCAGCGCGCGGCCGAGGCCCAGCATGATGCCGCCGATGACCCCGGTCTTCGTGTACGGCAGCACCACCTGCCAGACGACCTCCCAGGTCGTCGAGCCCAGGCCGTAGGCCGACTCCTTCAGCAGCGGCGGCGTGACCTCGAAGACATCTCGCATCACCGACGCGATGAAGGGGATGATCATGATGGCCAGGATGATGCCGGCCGACAGGATGCCGATGCCCACCGGCGGCCCAGAGACCAGCGCCTCGAGCAGTGGCACGCCTTCGAAGGCCTGCTGCAGCGGCTGCTGCACATACTCGGCCAGGATGGGCCCGAAGACCAGCAGGCCCCACATGCCGTAGACGATGGACGGCACGGCCGCCAGCAGTTCCACCGCAATGCCCAGCGGCCGCTTCAGCCAGCCGGGAGCGAGTTCGGTCAGGAACAGCGCGATGCCGAAGCTCACCGGCACGGCGATCAGCAGCGCAATCAGCGAACTGGCCAGCGTGCCGTAGATCATCACCAGGCCGCCGAAGCGTTCCTGCACCGGGTCCCACTCCGCCGACCACAGGAAGGCGATGCCGAATTCCTGGATCGCCGGCCAGGCGCCGATCACCAGCGAGCCGATGATGCCCGCCAGCAGGGCCAGCGTCAGCCAGGCCGCGCCATGGGCCAGGGCGGCGAAGAGCGCGTCGCCCCAGGGCGCGCGCGGCCGGCGAACGGGCACGGGGCCCTCGGGAGACACGCGGGACATGCGCTCGACGCTCTCGGATGACGGATGGGCGGGCAGTGTAGCGACCATGGTGACGGGTTCTGCGGGACGGCTGGGCTTCACGTGCGACAGCGCCGGGAGTGACCCTCCCGGCGCCGTCGGACAACGGAATCAGACGCCGGTCACTGCCAGGCGATCGCCTTGCCGGAAGCGTCCTTGAGCGCCTGGCTCCACTGCTGGCGGGTCAGGTTCTTCACCGAATCCGGCAGCGGCACGTAGTCCAGGTCGGCGGCCATCTTGTCGCCGTTGGCGAAGGCCCACTGGAAGAACTTCAGCGCGTTGGCCGCCTGCTCGGGCTTCTCCTGCTGCTTGTGCATCAGGATGAAGGTGGCGCCGGAGATCGGCCAGCTGTCCTTGCCGGGCTGCTCGGTCAGCACCTGGTAGAAGCTCCGTGCCCAGTCCGCACCGGCGGCGGCGGCCTTGAACGTGGCGTCGTCCGGCGCCACGAACTGGCCATCCTTGTTTTGCAGCAGCACGTAGGACATCTTGTTCTGCTTGGCGTACGCGTACTCGACGTAGCCGATGGCGTTGGGCAGGCGCTGCACGAAGGCCGAGACACCCTCGTTGCCCTTGCCGCCGGCGCCGGTGGGCCACTTGACCGCGGTGCCCTCGCCCACCGACGCCTTCCACTCGGCGTTCACCTTCGACAGGTAGTTCGTGAAGATGAAGCTGGTGCCGGAACCGTCGGCCCGGCGCACGGGGGCGATGCTGCTGTCGGGCAGGGGCAGGCCGGGGTTCAGCGCCGTGATCGCCGGGTCGTTCCAGCGCTTGATCTTGCCCAGGTAGATGTCGCCCAGCACCTGGCCGGTGAGCTTCATCTGGCCCGGGCCGATGCCCTTGATGTTGACCACCGGCACCACACCGCCGATGACCATCGGGAACTGGATCAGGCCGTCGGCGGCGAGTTGCTCGTCGGTCAGCGGCGCGTCGGACGCGCCGAAGTCCACGGTCTTCGCCTTGATCTGCCGAATGCCGGCACCGGAACCCACCGACTGGTAGTTGATGCGCGCGCCGGTGGCCTTGTTGTAGGCATCGGCCCACTTGGCATAGACCGGCGCCGGGAACGACGCACCGGCCCCGGTGACGTCCTGCGCCTGGGCGGACAGGGCGGCGAACGCGGTGACCGCCGACAGCGCAGCGGCGCGGAACAGGGACTTCGACATGCGGAACCTCGAGACGTTGAGCTTCATGACGAGACGGGATGCTAGGGACCGTTCGTGACAGTCCTGTGACAGTCGCCGTTCCGCCACGCCGAGGCGCGGCTGTCGAACCGTGGCTCAGGCCGTGAGCGCAGCCGCCAGCCGCTCGGCGCACTGGCGGGCCAGCGCCGGGTCCTGGGCTTCCACCATCACGCGCAGGACCGGCTCGGTGCCCGAGGCGCGGATCAGCACCCGCCCGCGCGACGCCAGTTCGCGCTCCACCGTCTCGCGCTCACGCGCGAGACCGGCGTGCTGCTGCCAGCCGTCGAGCCGGGGCAGGCGAACATTGATGAGCGTCTGCGGGAACAGCGTCACCCCGTCCAGCCACTGCGCCAGCGGCCGGCCGCTGCGCTGCACCGCGTGCAGCACCTGCAGCGCGCTGACGATGCCGTCGCCGGTGGTGTGGCGGTCCAGCGCCAGCAGGTGGCCGGAGCCCTCGCCTCCCAGCTGCCAGCCGCGGGCCGTGAGCTCCTCCAGCACGTAGCGGTCGCCGACCTTGGCCCGCACCAGCGGCACGTCGCGCGCCTGCAGCGCCAGTTCCACGGCCATGTTCGTCATCAGCGTGCCGACGACACCAGGCACCGGGCGCTGCTGGTTCAGGCGGTCGGCCGCCATCACGTAGAGCAGCTCGTCACCGTTGTAGAGGCGGCCTTCGCCGTCGACCAGCTGCAGCCGGTCGGCGTCGCCGTCGAGGGCGATGCCGTAGTCGGCGCCGTGCTTGCGCACCACGTCCACCAGCGCCTCGGGCGCGGTGGCGCCCACACCATCGTTGATGTTGGTGCCATCGGGCTCACACCCGAGACGGATCACCTCGGCGCCCAGCTCGTGGAAGACATCGGGCGCTACATGGTAGGCCGCGCCGTGGGCGGCATCCACCACGACCGTCATGCCGCGCAGCGACATCGAGTGCGGCACCGTGCTCTTGCAGAACTCGATGTAGCGGCCTGAGGCATCCTCGAGCCGGCGCGCCTTGCCCAGCGCCGACGAGTGCACCCACGAGGGCGCCTCGTCCATGGCGGCCTCGACGTCGAGTTCCCAGCCGTCGGGCAGCTTGGTGCCCTCGGCCGAGAAGAACTTGATCCCGTTGTCGTCGAACGGGTTGTGCGAGGCGCTGATCACGACGCCCAGGTCCAGCCGCAGGGCGCGGACCAGGTAGGCCACGCCCGGCGTGGGCAGCGGGCCGCTGAGCAGCACATCCACACCCGCCGAGGCAAAACCTGCTTCGAGGGCCGATTCGATCATGTAGCCGGACAACCGGGTGTCCTTGCCGATCAGCACGGTCGGCCGTTCGTGTTCGCGGCGCAGCACGCGGCCGACGGCATGGCCCAGGCGCAGCATGAAGTCGGGCGTGATCGGTGGCGTGCCCACGGTGCCACGGATGCCGTCGGTGCCAAAGTAGCGTCTGCTCATCGTTGTTCCTCCTCAGCCTGCCCTGCCGGCGGCGCAAAGGCCGCCGCCCACACCTTCAGCGCATCCACCGTCTCCGCCACATCGTGCACACGCACGATGCGCGCACCCTCGTGCACGGCCAGCACGGCCGCCGCCACGCTGGCCGCCACCCGTTGCGCGGCAGGCCGGCCGGTCAGCCCGCCCAGCGTGGACTTGCGCGACCATCCCAGCAGCAGCGGCCGCTGCAGCGCCAGCAGTTCGCGTTGGCGCCGCAGCAGCGCCAGGTTGTGTGCCGGCGTCTTGGCAAAGCCGATGCCCGGGTCCAGGACGATACGCTCGGGGGCAATGCCCGACGCCACGGCGGTGGCCATGCGGGTGCGCAGGAAATCACGCACTTCAGCCACCACGTCGGGATAGTCCGGAACCGCGGCCTGCATCGTCGCCGGCTCGCCCCGCATGTGCATCAGGCACAGGCCTGCCGTGGGGTGAGCGGCGACAGCCTCCAGCGCGCCGGGCCGAGTCAGCGAACGCACGTCGTTGACGATGTCGGCGCCTGCGTCCAGGACGGCACGGATCACCTCGGGGTTGCTGGTGTCCACCGACACCGGTACCCCCAGGCCGAGGGCCTCGCCGAGCACCGGCATCAGGCGGGCCAGCTCCTCGGCCGCGTCCGGGCTGCGCGCGCCCGGCCGGGTGGATTCAGCGCCCAGATCCAGGATGTCGACGCCATCGCGCACCAGCTGCTCGGCGTGGGCGATGGCATCCGTTGGTGCGAAGAAGCGGCCGCCATCGGAGAACGAGTCGGGCGTGATGTTGACGATGCCCATCACGCGGGGACGCGTGAGGTCGATGCGGAATCGCGTGGTCTGCCAGTGCATGCGGCGAGGCTCGCAAAACAAACGGGGCCCGGCGTTGGCCAGGCCCCGTGCAGGGAACGATCGGCGGGACCTCAGGCCGCGGCCGGTGCGCCGTCGGGGTTCACGGGCGGCGTGCTGCCACCGCCCGACTTGGACGCCGAGGGCGTCCAGTCCTTCGGCGGCCGCGGCGGCTTGCCGCCCATGATGTCGTCGATCTGCTCGCTGTCGATGGTTTCCCACTCCAGCAGCGCCTGGGCCATGGCGTGCATCTTGTCCTGGTTGGACTCGATGAGCTGGCGCGCAGTCGCGTACTGCTCGTCGATGATGCGGCGCACCTCGCGGTCCACCTTCTGCATCGTGGCCTCGGACATGTTCGTCGTCTTGGTCACGCTGCGGCCGAGGAAGACCTCGCCCTCGTTCTCGGCGTAGACCATGGGGCCGAGCTCGTCGGTCATGCCGTAGCGCATGACCATGTCGCGGGCGATGGAGGTGGCACGCTCGAAGTCGTTGCTGGCGCCGGTGGTCATCTGGTTCATGAAGACCTCCTCGGCGATGCGGCCTCCGAACAGCACGCTGATGGTGCTGAGCATGCGCTCCTTGTCCATGCTGTAGCGGTCGCTCTCGGGCAGCTGCATGGTGACCCCCAACGCGCGCCCGCGCGGGATCACGGTCACCTTGTGCACCGGGTCGGTCTTGGGCATCAGGCGCGCCACCAAGGCGTGACCGGCCTCGTGGTAGGCGGTGTTCTTGCGCTCCTCCTCGGGCATGACCATGGACTTGCGCTCGGGGCCCATCATGATCTTGTCCTTGGCCTTCTCGAAGTCGACCATCTCCACCACGCGGGCGTTGCGCCGCGCGGCGAACAGGGCCGCCTCGTTGACCAGGTTGGCCAGATCGGCCCCGCTGAAGCCGGGGGTGCCACGGGCGAGGATGTCGGCGCGGATGTCCTGCCCCACCGGCACCTTGCGCATGTGCACGCCCAGGATCTGCTCGCGGCCGCGCACGTCCGGCAGCGTCACGTAGACCTGGCGGTCGAAGCGCCCCGGGCGCAGCAGCGCCGGGTCAAGGATGTCGGGCCGGTTGGTGGCCGCCATCACGATGACGCCGAGGTTGGTCTCGAAGCCGTCCATCTCGACGAGCATCTGGTTGAGCGTCTGCTCGCGCTCGTCGTTGCCTCCGCCCAGGCCGGCACCACGGTGACGGCCGACGGCGTCGATCTCGTCGACGAAGATGATGCAGGGCGCGCTTTTCTTGGCCTGCTCGAACATGTCGCGCACGCGGGCGGCGCCGACGCCGACGAACATCTCGACGAAGTCGGAGCCGCTGATGCTGAAGAACGGCACCTTGGCCTCGCCCGCGATGGCCTTGGCCAGCAGCGTCTTGCCGGTACCCGGGGGGCCGACCAGCAGCACACCGCGCGGGATGCGGCCACCAAGCTTCTGGAACTTCTGCGGGTCCTTGAGGAAGTCGACGAGTTCCTTGACCTCCTCCTTGGCCTCGTCGCAGCCGGCGACGTCCTGGAAGGTGGTGGTGTTGTTGCTCTCGTCGAGCATGCGCGCCTTGCTCTTGCCGAAGCTGAAGGCGCCGCCCTTGCCGCCGCCCTGCATCTGGCGCATGAAGTAGATCCACACGCCGATCAGCAGCAGCATCGGGCCCCAGCTGACGAGGATGCTCATCAGCAGCGAGGGCTCCTCGCGCGGGCGCACATCGAACTTGACGTTGTTGTTGATCAGGTCACCCACCAGACCGCGGTCGAGGTAGGTGGCAGTGCTGCGCACGCGGCGGTCGTCGCTGGTGAGCGCCACGATCTCGGTGCCGCCGTTGCCTTCCTGCAGCGTCACCGACTTGATGCGCCCGGCGCGCACCTCATCGAGGAAGTCGGAGTACGCGATCTGGTTGCCGGCGGTCGTCGTGCGGTCGAACTGCTTGAACACGGTGAACAGCACCAGCGCGATCACCAGCCAGACTGCGACCTTCGAAAACCATTGATTGTTCACCGGGGCTCCTTGAAGACGATGGCGGCCCGCACGCTGCCGAGGGCAATGCACGCCGGATCACCGGCAGATGGGGCTGATTCTAGTTCAGGCAAGGGTTTGGCCCCTTGATCCCGGACTATTGGAAACATAGTGAAAACCGGCGCTATTCAGGCGGCCGCGCCTTCAGACCCATGCCGACGACAAAGGTTTCCGCCGATCGATCGCGCGAGGCCTTGGGCTTGAACGGCTTGACGACCCGGAAGTGCTGCTTGAACAGCGCCACCAGCTGACTGTAGCCGCTGCCGTGAAAGACCTTGCACACCAGCGCACCTTCCGGGCGCAGGTGGCGGGTGGCGAAGTCCACGGCCAGCTCGACCAGGTGAGAAATGCGTGCCGCATCCGACGCCGGGATGCCCGACAGGTTGGGCGCCATGTCGGACACCACCAGGTCGACCGGGCGGCCGGCCAGCTCGGCCTCCAGTGCCGCGGTGACCTCGTCCTCGCGGAAGTCGCCCTGCAGGAAGGTGACCCCGTCCACCGGCTCGAAGTCCAGCAGGTCCAGCGCGACGATGGTGCCGGTGGTGCCCAGCTTGCGACGCAGGTACTGGCTCCAGGCGCCGGGTGCCGCGCCCAGGTCCACCACGACCTGGCCGGGCCTGACCAGCTTGAGCGTCTCGTCGATCTCCTTGAGCTTGTAGGCGGCGCGCGCGCGGTAGCCCTCCTTCTGCGCCAGCTTGACGTAGGGGTCGGTCAGGTGGTCGTGCAGCCAGGCGCGGTTGACCTTCTTGGACTTGGACGACTTCATCGATTCACCGCAGTTCTCGCCGTGGGGCCGGGTTTCCGGCCGGATAATAGGCAGATGCCCGCCATCGTTCTTACCCCGGCGCAGCGCAAGGAACACCGCGCCGCCGCCCACCACCTCGACCCGGTCGTCATGATCGGCGCCGAGGGCCTGACCGATGCGGTCGCCAAGGAAGCCGACTCGGCGCTGAAGGCCCACGGGCTGATCAAGGTGCGGGTGTTCTCCGACGACCGCGCCGCCCGTGAGGCGCTGCTGGGCACGCTGGCCGACCGCCTGAACGCCGCGCCCATCCAGCACATCGGCAAGCTGCTGGTGCTGTGGCGGCCGATCCCGCTGAAGGCGGCACCGGAAGCGGTCGACCGTGGCGCCGGTCCGCGCGTGGTCAAGCTGGTCAAGTTCTCCAAGAGCGGCAACCACCGCGCCACGGTGAAGAAGGTCAAGGTGCTGGGCAACGAGCGCGTCACCGCCGGTGGCCTGATCAAGCGCGCCAAGCCGCGCGCGGCCGGCGGCGTCAAGAAGAAGTCGCTCGGCTGACCGGGCTGGCCGCGCGCCAGGCTAGCACCAGCACCAGGATCAGCTTGACGCCGTAGAAGGCGCTGCTGATGGCGTGCAGCTGGCCGAAGCTCAGGCTGTCCTGCCCGGCCCGTGCCGCCTCCATCATCGGCTGCACGCCGAAGTACCCGGCCACGGTGCAGAACAGCGCGCCGGCGGCCAGGCCCATGCCCACGCTGAACTGGCTGCCGCGGCCAGCCTCTGCGTCATCACGGGCCGCGACCCGTTCCAGCATCAGCAACAGCAGGGCGAGCGCCAGGCTCGCATACGCCTCCTGGCCCAGGATGCGCGCCACCATGCGCCCGGCATCGGGCCGCTGGAGCAGCGCAAAGGCCGCTGGCGTGGCCACCGCCGCCACGCACAGCAGGAAGCCGGCCCAGAGGCCAGGCAGCAGGCGGCGCAGGCGCTCGGCCAAGGCGGTCGGCCCGTTCAGACGTAGCGGACGGCGATGATTTCCCAGTGCTTCACGCCGCCAGGCGCCTGCACCTCGGCCACGTCGCCGGCTTCCTTGCCGATCAGCGCCCGCGCGATCGGGCTGCTGATGGAGATCAGGCCCAGCTTCAGGTCGGCCTCGTCGTCGCCGACGATCTGGTAGGTGGCCTTGGCGCCGCTGTCCTCGTCCTCGAGGTCGACGGTGGCGCCGAACACGACCTTGCCGCCGGCGTCCAGCGACGACGGGTCGATGACCTGGGCCGCGGCCAGCTTGCCTTCGAGTTCCTGGATGCGGCCCTCGATGAAGCCCTGCTTGTCCTTGGCCGCGTCGTACTCGGCGTTCTCCGACAGGTCGCCCTGGGCACGCGCCTCGGCGATCGCCTGGATCACGGCATGGCGCTCCACGGTCTTCAGCCGGTGCAGCTCTTCCTTCAGCTTCTCGGCGCCGCGCTGGGTCAGAGGGATGGTGGGCATGGGGTTTCCTGATCAGCCAAAAGCAAGACCGCCGCAAGCGGCTGGACGGTTGCCCGTGAAGCCTGCCGTGCGGCGGAATGTGCGTGTAGTTTAAGTCAGTTCGGCGTGCAGTTCCTGCAGCGAGAGCACGGTGAGGTCATCGTCGTGCTTCAGCGCCTCGGTCACGGCCTCGCAGCCGGCCATCGTGGTGTAGTAGCTGACCCGGTTGGCCAGCGCCGCGGTGCGGATGTAGCGCGAGTCGGCGATCGCCGTGCGCGTCTCGTCCACGGTGGTGAACACCAGCTGGATCTCGCCGGCCTTGACCATGTCGGCGATGTGCGGCCGGCCGTCCTTGACTTTGTTGACCACGGTCACCGGCACGCCGGTCTCGGCGATGGCCGCGGCCGTGCCCTTGGTGGCCACGATGCGGAAGCCCAGGTCCACGAGGTCCGACGCCACCTTCACGGCGCGGTCCTTGTCGGCGTCCTTCACGGTGAGGACCACGGTGCCCTCGTCCGGCAGCTTGGAACCGGCGCCGAGCTGGCTCTTGAGCATGGCCTCGCCGAAGGTGGCGCCCACGCCCATGACCTCGCCGGTGGAGCGCATCTCCGGGCCGAGCACCGGGTCCACGCCCGGGAACTTGTTGAACGGGAACACCGCTTCCTTGACGCTGAAGTAGGGCGGGATCACCTCGCGCGGCGCGCGGCCGTCCGTGCCGCGCTGGTCGCGCAGCTTGGTGCCGGCCATGCAGCGGGCGGCGATCTTGGCCAGCGGCTGGCCGGTGGCCTTGCTGACGTAGGGCACGGTGCGGCTGGCGCGCGGGTTCACCTCCAGCACGTAGACCTGCGCCTCGTCGCCTTCGCCCTGGATCGCGAACTGGGTGTTCATCAGTCCGACCACGCCCAGGGCCTTGGCCATCAGCGCGGTCTGGCGGCGCAGTTCATCCTGCAGCGCCGGGCTCAGCGAGTACGGCGGCAGCGAACAGGCGGAGTCGCCGCTGTGCACGCCGGCCTGCTCGATGTGCTCCATGATGCCGCCGATCATGACCTCGTCACCGTCGGCGATGCAGTCCACGTCGACCTCCACCGCATCGTCCAGGAAGCGGTCCAGCAGCACCGGGCTCTTCTCCGACACGCGCACGGCCTCGCGCATGTAGCGCTCGAGGTCCTTGTCGCCGTGCACGATCTCCATCGCGCGGCCGCCGAGCACGTAGCTCGGGCGCACCACCAGCGGGTAGCCGATCTCCTGCGCCATCAGCAGGGCGGCCTCTTCGGTGCGCGCGGTGCGGTTGGGCGGCTGCTTCAGGCCGAGTTCGTGCAGCAACTTCTGGAAGCGCTCGCGGTCCTCGGCGATGTCGATGCTGTCGGGGCTGGTGCCGATGATGGGCACGCCGGCACGTTCGAGGTCGAGCGCCAGCTTCAGCGGCGTCTGGCCGCCGTACTGCACGATGACGCCGGTGGGCTTTTCCTTGTCGACGATCTCGAGCACGTCCTCCAGCGTCACCGGCTCGAAGTACAGGCGGTCGCTGGTGTCGTAGTCGGTGGACACGGTCTCCGGGTTGCAGTTGACCATGATGGTCTCGTACCCGTCCTCGCGCATCGCGAAGGCTGCGTGCACGCAGCAGTAGTCGAACTCGATGCCCTGGCCGATGCGGTTGGGGCCGCCGCCGAGCACCATGATCTTCTTCTTCGTCGACGGCTCGGCCTCGCACTCCTCGTCGTAGGTGGAGTACATGTAGGCCGTCTCGGTGGCGAACTCCGCCGCGCAGGTGTCCACGCGCTTGTAGACCGGGCGCACGCCCAGCGCATGACGCGCCGCCCGCACCGCGTGCTGGTGGGTGGACATCAGCGTGGCCAGCCGCTTGTCGGAGAAGCCCATGCGCTTGAGGTGGCGCAGTTCGGCGGCACTCAGGCTGGCCAGCGTGCGGCTCTTCACCTGCGCCTCGGTGGCGACGATCTCCTCGATCTGCGCCAGGAACCACGGGTCGATGGCCGTTTCCTCGTGGATCTCGTCCAGCGTCATGCCGATGCGGAAGGCGTCGCCGACGAACAGGATGCGTTCCGGCCCCGGCTCGCCGATCTCCTGCACGATGTCCTCGCGGTCGGTGCTGCGCTCGTCCAGGCCTGAAATGCCGGTCTCCAGGCCACGCAGCGCCTTCTGGAAGCTCTCCTGGAAGGTGCGGCCGATGGCCATCACTTCGCCCACCGACTTCATCTGCGTGGTCAGGTGCGGGTCGGCCTCGCGGAACTTCTCGAACGCGAAGCGCGGAATCTTGGTGACCACGTAGTCGATGCTGGGCTCGAAGCTCGCCGGCGTGGCGCCGCCGGTGATGTCGTTCTTCAACTCGTCCAGCGTGTAGCCCACCGCCAGCTTGGCGGCGATCTTGGCGATCGGGAAGCCGGTGGCCTTGGACGCCAGCGCGGAGCTGCGGCTCACGCGCGGGTTCATCTCGATGACGATCATGCGCCCGGTCTTCGGGTCGATCGAGAACTGCACGTTGGAGCCCCCGGTGTCGACGCCGATCTCGCGCAGGATCGCGATCGAGGCGTCGCGCATCAGCTGGTATTCCTTGTCGGTCAGCGTCTGCGACGGGGCCACGGTGATGGAATCCCCGGTGTGGATGCCCATCGGGTCCAGGTTCTCGATCGAGCAGACGATGATGCAGTTGTCCGCACGGTCGCGGACCACCTCCATCTCGTACTCCTTCCAGCCGATCAGGCTTTCCTCGATCAGCAGCTCATTGGTCGGCGAGAGGTCGATGCCGCGCTTGCAGATCTCCTCGAACTCCTCCGGGTTGTAGGCGATGCCGCCGCCGGTGCCGCCCATCGTGAAGCTCGGGCGGATGACCATCGGGAAGCCGGTGCTGCCGGTCTCGGCCTGGATGCGCTTCTGCACCGCCCAGGCTTCCTCCATGCTGTGCGCGATGCCGCTCTTGGCCGAGCCGAGACCGATCTTGGTCATCGCCTCCTTGAACTTCAGGCGGTCCTCGGCCTTCTCGATCGCATGTTCGTTGGCGCCGATCATCTCGACGCCGTACTTCGCCAGCACGCCGTTGCGGTGCAGGTCCAGCGCGCAGTTCAGCGCCGTCTGGCCGCCCATGGTGGGCAGGATGGCGTCGGGCCGCTCCTTGGCGATGATGCGCTCGAGCACCGGCCAGGTGATGGGCTCGATGTAGGTGGCGTCGGCCATGCCGGGGTCGGTCATGATCGTCGCCGGGTTGCTGTTGACGAGGATGACGCGATAGCCCTCCTCGCGCAGCGCCTTGCAGGCCTGGGCGCCGGAGTAGTCGAACTCGCAGGCCTGGCCGATGACGATCGGGCCGGCGCCGATGATGAGGATGCTCTTGAGGTCGGTGCGCTTCGGCATCTCAGCGTTGCTCCATCAGATTCACGAAGCGATCGAACAGGTAGGCGATGTCGTGCGGGCCCGGGCTGGCCTCCGGGTGGCCCTGGAAGCAGAAGGCCGGCTTGTCGGTGCGCGCCAGACCCTGCAGCGTGCCGTCGAACAGGCTCACGTGCGTCGGACGCAGGTTGGCCGGCAGCGAACCGGCGTCCACCGCGAAGCCGTGGTTCTGGCTCGTGATGCTGACGCGGCCGTTGTCCAGGTCCTTCACCGGGTGGTTGGCGCCGTGGTGGCCGAACTTCATCTTGAAGGTCTTCGCGCCCGAGGCCAGGGCCATGATCTGATGACCCAGGCAGATGCCGAAGGTCGGCAGGCCGGATTCGATCAGGTCGCGCGCGGCGGCGATAGCGTAGCCGCAGGGCTCCGGGTCACCCGGGCCGTTGGACAGAAAGACGCCGTCCGGCGTCATCGCCTGCACCTCGGCCGCAGGGGTCTGCGCCGGCACCACGGTCAGGCGGCAGCCGCGGCTGGCCAGCATGCGCAGGATGTTGTGCTTGACGCCGAAGTCATAGGCCACGACGTGGAAACGTGGCGCCTCCTGGGTGCCATAGCCCTGCCCCAGCGCCCATTCGGTGGTGCGCCAGTCGTAGGCGGTGTTGGTGGTGACCACCTTGGCCAGGTCCTGGCCGGCCATCGACGGCGCGGCGCGGGCCGCGGCCACGGCCTCGGCGATGCGCGTCTCGTCGATCACCGTGCCCGGCTCGAAGGCCATGATGCAGCCGTTCTGCGCGCCGGTGGTGCGCAGCCGGCGGGTCAAGCGCCGGGTGTCGATGTCGGCGATGGCCACCGTGCCCTCGGCGCGCAGGTACTCCGGCAGCGTGCGGCTGGCGCGAAAGTTGGACGCGCGCCGCGGCAGGTCGCGGATCACGAGGCCGGCGGCATGCACGCGGCGGGCTTCGACGTCCTCGTCGCTGACCCCGTAGTTGCCGATGTGCGGATACGTCAGCGTGACGATCTGGCGGCAGTACGACGGGTCGGTGAGGATCTCCTGGTAACCGGTGAGCGCGGTGTTGAACACCACTTCGCCGACCGTGCGACCGGCCGCGCCGATCGAGGTGCCCAGGAAGGTCGAGCCGTCTGCAAGTGCCAGGAGGGCGGGGGGCAGGACAGGCAGCAAGACAATGGCTCCGGTGTGTGCAGCCCAGCCCGGCCGCCGCGCCGGCCGGGTGGGCTGGGCAGCAGGCCGTCCTGAGGGAAACCGAAGGCGGATTTCGCTAGGCTGCGCTGTTGGCAGGTAAACCGCCGAAGTATAGCCTGTCCAGCGCCCCTTCCCCGGGACAACCCTTGGCCGCCAGCGCTACCGGGCGGCCTCAGACGGCCGTCAACGCCGCGATGCCGGCGCGCGCAATCTGCGCATCCTGCTGGCTCTGGACCCCGCTGACCCCCACCGCACCAAGGTGGTGCCCGTCGACGACGATCGGCACGCCGCCCTCCAGCATGCCGCGCAGGGCCGGCGCGCTGAGGAAGGACGTCCGCCCCTGGTTGATCGTTTCCTCGTAGACGCGGCTCTCGCGCCGGCCGAGGGCCGCGGTGTTGGCCTTGGCAGGAGCAATCTGCGCCGAGATCGGGGCGGCGCCGTCCAGGCGCTGCAGCCACAGCAAGTGGCCGCCGTCGTCGACGATGGCGATGCTCACCGCCCAGCCGTTGGCCACGGCTTCGGCCTCGGCGGCGGCGGCGATGCGCTTGACGTCGGCCAGTTCAAGGGTGGGCTTGGATTTCATGGTCAGATTCCTCGTCGTGAATGCGGACAACGATAGCGCCCGGATTGATGACGGGAACTAAAATGACTTTCGACAAGTCCACCGTTGGACCTGTATCCACAACCCCCACCCCTGGAGGCTCTTCGATGATCGACAACGTGCAAACCTACCCCGGCCACGCGGGCGCAGGCGCACTCTCGTCGCAACGCAACCGCGTCCTGCGCAACACCTACTGGCTGCTGGCCCTGTCGATGGTGCCCACGGTGCTGGGTGCCTGGATCGGGGTGAGCACCGGGTTGGCGGCGGCCATGTCCCCGGGCATCGGTCTGGTCGTGTTCCTGGCCGGCGCCTTCGGCTTCATGTTCGCCATCGAGAAGACCAAGAACTCCGCTGCCGGCGTGCCGGTGCTGCTGGCGTTCACGTTCTTCATGGGCATCATGTTGGCGCGCCTGATCGGCGTCGTACTGGGCCTGGCCAACGGCATGAGCCTGATCATGACCGCGTTCGCCGGCACGGCCGCCATCTTCTTCACGATGGCGTCGTTGAGCACGGTGATCAAGCGCGACCTGAGTGCGATGGGCAAGTGGCTGATGATCGGCGCTGTGATGGTGCTGGTGGCCGGCATCGCTAACTTCTTCATCCAGTCCAGCGCGTTGATGATCACGCTGTCGGTGCTGGTGATCGGCATCTTCTCGGCCTTCATCCTGCACGACCTCAAGCGCGTGCAGGACGGCTACGAGACGAACTACATCACCGCCACGCTGGGCGTGTACCTGAGCATCTACAACGTGTTCCAGGCCCTGCTGTCGCTGCTGGGCATCTTCGGCGGCGAAGACTGAGGCGCCGCACCCGCGAACGAAAGGGGCCTTCGGGCCCCTTTTGTCGTTCAGGGTCGCTCGAACACGGCCATGCTCTCCACGTGTGCCGTGTGCGGGAACATGTTGACCACGCCGGCCTGCGTGCATCGGTAGCCCGCCTGGTGCACCAACAATCCTGCGTCCCGCGCCAGCGTCGCCGGGTTGCAGCTGACGTAGACGATCCGCTTCGGCGGCGCCCAGGCGGCCCCCGTCTGCACCAGGTCCGCGGCCGCCTTGGCCAGGGCGAACGCCCCTTCGCGCGGCGGGTCGACCAGCCAGCGGTCCACGGCCCCCAGCGCCACCAGGTCGTCGGGCACCAGCTCGAACAGGTTGCGCACCTCGAAGTCGGCACTCAGCCCGTTTCGCGCAGCGTTGTCGCCGGCGCGCTGCACCAGCGCCTGGCTGCCCTCGATGCCCAGCACGGTGGCACCGCGCCGGGCGATCGGCAGCGTGAAGTTGCCCAGGCCGCAGAACCAGTCGATCACGCGCTCGCCCGGCTGCGGGCCCAGCCGCGTGAGAGCCCGCTGGACCAGCACGCGGTTGATGTGCGGGTTGACCTGGGTGAAGTCCGTCGGCTTGAACGGCATGTGCACGTCGAATTCCGGCAGCGCATAGGCCAGTTCGGCGCCGTCGTCGTCCAGCCGGTGCACGGTGTCCGGGCCCTTGGGCTGCAGCCACCACTGCACCCCGTGTTCCGCGGAGAAGGCGCGCAAACGGGCCAGGTCGCCATCGGGCAACGGAGCCAGGTGGCGCAGCACCAGCGCGACCACGTCGTCACCCATCGCGAGCTCGATCTGCGGCAGGCGGTCGCGTTCGGCCATCGCCGCCACCAGCGCGCGCAGCCTGGGCAGCAGTGCGCTCACCGCCGGCGGCAGCACCTCACAGCGGCTCATGTCGGCCACGTAGCGCGACTTGCGCTCGTGGAAGCCCACCAGCACCACGTCCTTGCGTGCCACATAGCGCACCGACAGGCGTGCACGGTAGCGGTAGCCCCACGCAGGGCCTTCGATGGGCCGCAGCAGGCGCTCGGGCTTGACCTTGCCCAGGTGCCAGAGGTTGTCCTCCAGCACGCGCTGCTTCACCGCCACCTGTGCAGTCGGGTGCAGGTGCTGCATCTTGCAGCCGCCGCAGGCTTCGCGGTGCAGGCCGAAGTGCGGGCAGCCCGGGCTCACGCGCTGCGCGCTCTCGCGTGCGATGGCGGTGACCTGCCCCTGCTCCCACTGGTTCTTGCGCCGGCCGACGTTGACCTGCACCCGCTCACCCGGCAGGGCGCCTTCGATGAAGACCACCTTGCCATCGGCGCGGTGCGCCACGCCCTGCCCGTCGAGGTCGAGCGATTCGACCTCCAGCCATTCGTCATTCAGTGCCGACATGGCAAGGATTATCCCGTCGCCAGGAACGGCAAGGGCCGCCCGAAGGCGGCCCCTGTGTACCGAGCGCCGACGTGCTCAGGGCTTCATGTAGTCCGAGACCACCTTCCAGCGCTGGCCCTGCAACTGCGACAGCCGCGAGGTGTCGTTGCCCAGGCGCTTGGTGGCGGTGAACGTGGCCGGCGGGCTGCCGAAGATGTCGGCCGGGATGGTCATCGAGTCCATCGCCTTGATGAAGCTGTCCACCGTCAGGTTCGGGCCGGCTTTCTGCGCCGCCTTGGCAAAGGCATCGATGGCGTTGTAGCCGTAGACCGAGAAGACCGTGGGATCTTCGTTGAACTTGGTCTTGTACTTCTTGGCCCAGAAGCTGATGGCCGGCGAGGCGTCGTCCAGGTACGGATGCTGCGACGTGTGGGTGGCGTACAGGCCGTCCATGGCGGCGCCGCCGAGCTTGTGGATCAGGTCGGTATACGACGCGCTCGAACCCAGGAAGGTCGGGCTGAAGCCCAGCTTGCGTGCGGTGGCGATGCCGCCGATGGTCTCGCGGATGATGGTGCCCATCACCACCATGTCGCAGCCGGCCGACTGCAGCTTGGCCATCTGCGACGAGAAGTCGGTGGCGCCGCGCTTGTAGGAGGTCTTCTCGGTCATCTCCATGCCGGCGGCCTTGAGACCATCCTCGGCGCCGCGCAGCACCTCCAGGCCGAACTCGTCGTCCTGGTACATCGAGCAGACCTTCTTGGCGCCCTTCTCCTTGGCCAGCTTGGGTGCGGCGATGCGCATCTGGTCGTAGTAGGTAGCGGCAAAGGCGTACTTGAGCTTGTGGAAGGGCTCGTACATCTGCCGCGCCGCGGTGACCGGGAAGAAGTTGAAGACGTTCTTCTGGAACTGCACCGGCATCGCAGCCATGTTCTGCGCGGTGCCGATGTGACCGATCATCGCGAAGATCTTGTCGCTGTTGACCAGCTTCTGTGCCGCGAGCACGGCCTTCTTCGGGTCGTAGGCGGAGTCCTCCACCTGCAGCTTGAGCTGGCGGCCATGCACGCCCCCAAGCTCGTTGATCTCGTCCACGGCCAGCAGCATGCCCAGGCGCACCTGCTTGCCGAATCCGGCGATCGGGCCGGAGAGATCCTGGATCGAGCCCAGCATGATCTCGTTCTTGCTGACACCCTGGGTCTGCGCCCAGGTGCTGCCCACGGCCATCGCGGCGGCGATGGCAACCAGGTGGCGGATCTTCATCTCAGGTCTCCTTCGAAGGGTCGAACGGCACGATGGTCGCACCGGGTGGGGTGGCTTCCCATTGGCGTTAGTGCTGAATCGGGCCCGGTCAGCCGGCGTACATGGCCTCGATCTGCGGGGCGTACTTCTTCTGCACCAGCTTGCGCTTGAGCTTCATCGTCGGCGTGAGCTCCTCGTCCTCGGCCGTGAGCTGGGCGTCGATGAGGTGGAACTTCTTGATCTGCTCGACGCGCGCGAACTTCTTGTTCACACGGTCGATCTCGGCCTGGATCAG
Source organism: Burkholderiaceae bacterium (assembly GCA_024235855.1). GTDB lineage: Bacteria > Pseudomonadota > Gammaproteobacteria > Burkholderiales > Burkholderiaceae_C > Rubrivivax. The sequence continues at coordinate 110,045 of JACKLN010000002.1, read as the reverse complement.
CGCCCGCACCTCCGGCGCGCGTGTCAGGCTGGCGTAGTTGCTGAAAGGCACGTCGTTGTCCTGCGCGTACTTCTCGACGTTCTCCTGGTCGATCATGATCAGGACCACCAGGTACGGCCGTGCGTCGCCGATCACCACCGCGTCGGTCACGTAGGGCGAGAACTTCAGCTCGTTCTCGATCTCGGTGGGCGTGACGTTCTTGCCGCCGGCCGTGATGATGAGGTCCTTCATCCGGTCGGTGATTCGGAAGGTGCCTTCGGCATCGACCTGTCCCACGTCGCCGGTGTGCAGCCAGCCATCTGCGTCGATGGTCTCGGCCGTCTTCTCCGGCTGGTTCAGGTAGCCCGTGAAGACGTTGGGGCCGCGCACCAGGATCTCGCCGGTGGCCTCGTCAATGCGCACCTCGTTGTACGGGGCCGCGATGCCGATGCGGCCGGGGCGGATGCGGTCGATGGGCGTGTAGGTGCTGATGCCGCCGGTCTCGGTCATGCCCCAGACCTCGGCCATCGGCACGCCCAGCGCCATGTACCAGCGCACCAGGTCGGGCGAGATCGGCGCCGCACCGGTGATGCAGGCGCGCGCGCGGTGGATGCCGATGAGCTTGCGCACGTTGTCCAGCACCAGCAGCCGCGCCAGCCGGAACTTCAGCTTGAGCGAGGCTGGCACGGGCTGCCCGGCCATGACCTTGTCCACCACCTGCATGCCGGTACCCACGCCCCAGGCATAGGCCAGCTGCTGCAGGCGTCCGGATTCCTTGATCGCGATCGTCACCGCCGAATAGAACTTCTCCCACACGCGCGGCACGGCCACGGCCACCGTGGGGGCGATCTCGCGCACGTTCTCCGGTACCGTCTCCGGGTTCTCGACGAAGTTCAGCTTCGAGCCGGTGTACATGCAGAAGTACTCGCCGCCCATGCGCTCGGCGATGTGGCACAGCGGCAGGAAGCACATGCGCTCGTCCTGCTCGTCCTGGCCGCCGGTGAGGTTGTAGCCCCGCATCGAGGTGACGAGCGTGCGGTGGCTGTGCATCGCGCCCTTGGGCTTGCCGGTGGTGCCCGAGGTGTAGACCAGAATGGCCAGGTCGTCGGGCTGCACGGCGGCCACCCGCTGCGTGATCGCATCCGGATGCTGCTGCCGATGCGCGCGGCCGAGTTCGCGCAGCGCCTCGAGCGAGATCACGCCATCATCCTGGAGATCGTGCAGGCCTTCCATGTCGAAGACCACGATCTTGCGCAGCAAGGGCAGCTGGTCGCGCACCTCGAGCGCCTTGTCGAGTTGCTCGTCGTTCTCGACGAACAGCACCACGGTGCGCGAGTCCTCGCAGAGGTAGTGCACCTGCGACGCGGCGTCGGTGGGGTAGATGCCGGAACTGACGCCGCCGCAGCTGAGCACGCCCAGGTCGGCCAGCACCCATTCCACCACCGTGTTCGACAGGATGGAGACCGTCTCGCCGCGCTCGAAGCCCAGCGCCATCAGGCCGTGGGCGATCTCGGTCACCGCATCGGCCACGCGCTGCCAGGTCCAGGCGCGCCAGATGCCCAGGTCCTTCTCGCGCAGCCAGGTCAGGTCGGCGCGCTGCTTCGCGGCGTTCCAGAAGATCGCCGGCACCGTCTCGCCGGGCACGACGATGGTGTCGATCCGCCGCGGCTGCACATCCCAGAGGTTGGACATCGTGGTTCTCCTCAGCGCCAGGTCTTCTTCTTCTTCCAGCGCCGCTCGCCGCGCACGCCTTCTTCCTTCATGCCGAGGTAGAACTCCTTGACGTCCTCCTTCTCGCGCAGCGCGGCGCAGCGGTCCTCCATCACGATGCGGCCGTTCTCCAGCACGTAGCCGAAGTCGGCCACGTTGAGCGCCATGTTCGCGTTCTGCTCCACCAGCAGGATGGTCGTGCCGCGCTCGCGGTTGATGCGCACCACGATCTCGAAGATCTCCTTCGTGAGCTTGGGGCTCAGGCCCAGGCTGGGCTCGTCGAGCAGGATCATCTGCGGTGCGGCCACCAGCGCGCGGGCGATGGCCAGCATCTGCTGCTGGCCGCCGGACAGCAGGCCGGCGTCCTGCCGCTCGCGTTCGCGCAGGATCGGGAAGTAGGTCATCGCCGCCTCGATGTCGCGCGCGACGGCGTCGCGGTCGCTGCGCGTGTAGGCGCCCATCAGCAGGTTGTCGTGCACCGACAGCAGCGGGAAAACCTCCCGGCCCTCAGGGACGTGGCTCAGGCCACGGCGCACCACGTCGGCCGGATCCTTGGCCGTGATGTTCTCGCCGCGGAAGTGGATGCTGCCGCGATTCGGATCGATGATGCCGGAGATGGTCTTGAGGATGGTGGACTTGCCCGCCCCGTTGCTGCCCAGCACGGTGGCGATCTCGCCCTGGCGCACCTTGAGGCTCACGCCACGGATGGCCTTGATGGGCCCGTACGCGCTCTCGACGTTGGAGAGGACCAGGATCTCCTCGCTCGCGCCGCTCATGCCGGCCTCCGCAGCGAGGTCACGTCCTCGGCCGTGCCCAGGTAGGCCTCGATCACGCCCGGGTGGGCCTGCACCTCGGCCGGCGAGCCCATCGCCAGCACCTGGCCCTGGTTCATCGCCAGCACGCGGTCGGACACGCTGGAGACCAGCGACATGTCGTGCTCCACCATCAGCACCGTGATGCCGAACTCACGCCGGATGTCGTCGATCCAGAACGCCATGTCCTGGGTCTCCTCGACGTTCAGGCCCGAGGACGGCTCGTCCAGCAGCAGCAGCTTCGGCTCCGCGCACAGCGCGCGGGCCAGTTCCACCACCTTTCGCACGCCATAGGGCAGCCCGGCGATCAGCGATTCGCGGTGGTGCTGCAGGTCCAGGAAGTCGATCACGCGTTCGACCTTCTCGCGGTCGTCGATGGCCGCGCGGCGTGCCTTCGGCGTGAACAGCAGGTCGTCCAGCAGGGTCGTGCGCCGGTGCGTGTGGCGGCCGATCAGCAGGTTCTGCAGCACGCTGGCGTGCTCGAACAGCTCGATGTTCTGGAAGGTGCGCGCGATGCCCAGGCCGGCGACGGCGTGCGGCGGTTGCGCCGTGAGGTCGAGCCCGTCGTACTGGATGCGCCCGCTGGTGGGCGTGTAGATGCGGCTGATCAGGTTGAAGACCGTGGTCTTGCCCGCACCGTTGGGGCCGATCAGCGTGAACACCTCGCCGCGCCGGACGTCGAAACTGACACCATCGACGGCCAGCACGCCGCCAAAGCGAACGCTGATGTTCTGGGCGGAGAGCAGCACCTCGTCCGTCATTTCAACCGGTCCGACTTCTGGAACGACTTCTGCCGCTTGAACATGCCCTTGCGGTAGAACGGGAACACTTGGAAGAAGGTGCGGACCTTCAGCCAGCGGCCATACAGGCCCATGGGTTCGAAGAGCACGAAGGCCACGAGCACGATGCCATAGACCGTGCTCTGAAGACCTGGCGCCTCACCGATGGCAGGAGGGAGCCAATCCTTGCCCAGCGCGATCAGCTGCGGCATCGTGATCAGGAAGATCGCCCCCAGGAAGGCGCCGTGCACCGACCCGAGCCCGCCGATGACCACCATCAGCAGCAGGTCGATCGACTGGATGATGCTGAACTGCTCCGGCGAGAGGAACTGGATCTTGTGCGCGTACAACGCACCGCCCAGACCGGCCAGGGCCGCCGACAGCGCGAACGACAGCGTCTTGTAGCGCGCCAGGTGGATGCCCATGCTCTGCGCCGAGATCTCGGAGTCGCGGATCGCGACGAAGGCGCGCCCGGTGGGCGAACGCAGCAGGTTCAGGATCGCCAGTGTGGACAGCACGGCGATCACCAGGCACAGGAAGTAGAAGCCGGTGCCGGAGTCGATCTGCCAGTCACCGATGGCCGGCGGGTTGACGAACAGGCCGGCATTGCCGCCCGTCACGTGCTCCCAGCGCGCGAACACCTCCTCGACGACGAAGCCGAAGGCCAGCGTGGCGATGCCCAGGTAGATGCCCTTCACGCGCAGCGCCGGCATGCCGACGATCACGCCCACCAGCGCCGACAGAAGCCCGGCGGCGGCGAGCGCGATCGGGAACGGCACGCCCATGTTGTTGAGCACCGCCTGCGTGTAGGCCCCGACGCCCAGGAAGGCCGCGTGGCCGATGGAGAACAGCCCGGTGAAGCCGGCCAGCAGCATCAGGCCCAGGCCGACCACCGCGTAGATCAGCACGAAGGTCAGCTGCGCCAGCCAGTACTCCGGCAGCAGCCACGGCGACAGCGCCAGGAACACGCCGAGCGCCGAATACCAGAACACATGGCCGCCGTGCTTGGCCAGGCGCACGTCCTGCGCGTAGCTGGTCTTGAAGATGAACCGCATGCGACCCTCAGACCTTCTTGCGCAGCGATTCGCCGAACAGCCCGTTGGGCCTGACCATCAGCATCACGAGCACGACCACGTAGGCCGCGATGTCCTTCACGCCTTCGGGCAGGTAGAAGCCGGCCAGCGACTCGACGATGCCGATGATCAGCCCGCCGACGATGGCGCCGGGCAGACTGCCGAAACCACCGACCACCGCGGCCGGAAAGGCCTTCAGGCCGATGAAGCCCATGTTGGCGTGCACGAAGGTGATCGGCGCCAGCAGCAGGCCGGCAATGGCCGCCACCGCCGCCGCCAGGCCCCACACCATGCCGTTGAGCCGCTTGACCGGGATGCCCATGTAGTACGCCGCCAACTGGTTCTGCGACGCGGCCTGCATCGCGATGCCGATGCGGCTGTAGCGGAACAGCGCGAACAGCGCACCGCAGAGGATGGCGGTGACCACGATCACCACCACCTGCTCGACGTTGAACACCACGCCACCCAGACGCCAGATCTGGTCCTTGTACGGCACCGGCAGCACGTGGGTTTCCGTGCCGATGCCGGGGATCATCGTGATCAGGCCACGCGCGATGTAGCCGATGCCGATGGTCAGCATGACGATGGAGAACGCCGGCTGGCCCAGGATGGGCCGGATCACCGCACGCTCGGCCAGCATGCCGAACGCGGCCATCGCCGCAATGGCGCAAAGCACAGCCAGCCAGAAGGGCCAGCCCAGGAAGGTCATCAGCGCCAGGCCGCAGAACGCCCCCAGCATCATCAGGTCGCCCTGCGCGAAGCTGACGGTCTCGGTGGCCTTGTAGATGAGCACGAAGCCCAGTGCGATCAGGCCGTAGATGCAGCCTTGCGCGATGCCGCTGATGATCAGCTGGACCAGTTGCAACCCATCCCCCTGCGCTGGCGAACGGCCCGATGCCGTTCGTGTCGAAGCCCGCGCATGCTAGCGGCGGGGGGCAGACACAACACTTCAGGGAAACGCTGACGCCTGCGTGACAACGCAGGATCGGGTTGCGGCGCGGCAGCGCGCCGCCGGCGCGCCTGTGTGCTTCGTCAGCGCGGCGGCAGGAAACGCGTGGGATCCACCGGCTTGCCCAGACGACGGATCTCGAAGTGCAACTGCACGCGCTCCGCGTCGCTGGAACCCATCTCCGCGATCTTCTGGCCCCGACGCACGACCTGGTCCTCCTTGACCAACAGAGCCTGGTTGTGTGCGTAGGCGCTCAAGTAGGTGGCGTTGTGCTTGACGATGACGAGGTTGCCGTAACCCCGCAGGCCTGACCCGGCGTAGACCACGCGGCCGTCGGCCGCCGCCAGCACCGGGTCCCCGGCCTGCCCGCCGATGGCCACGCCCTTGCTGCGCGCCTCGTCGAAGCCGCGCAGCACCGCACCGCTCGCGGGCCATTGCCAGGCCAGGCCGTCCTCGGCTTCCTTCGTCGTCGGCGCCGGAGCCGGCGGTGGCGCCGAGGCGGCGCCTGCGGACACGGCGCCGGCGCCTGCCGCCGGCAGCGGCCTGGCGTCACTGCGCGCCTGCGGCGCAACGGCCTGCGTCACGGCCACGCCGGGCCCCGGCTCGGGCGGCGTCACCCGAAGCACCTGGCCGACTTCCAGCGCATTCGGATTGTCCAGCCCGTTCCAGCGCGCGATGTCGCGCCAGTTCTGTCCGGACTCCAGGCCGATGCGGATCAGCGTGTCGCCCGGCTTGACCACGTAGGACCCGGCCCCGACGCGCTGGGCCTCGTCCGGCACCGTGGGTGGATTCATCGGCTCGGCCACCGCCGGCACCGAGGCAGCCTGTGCCGGGGCGGTGGCCACGGCCGGCGGTCGCGACGCCGTGCCCCTCTCTTCGACCGGGGCACGGTGCTTGGGCGACGTGCAGGCGGCCAGCGTGATCGCTGCACCCGCCAGGGCGAAAGTCAGAGGTCTGGGCAGAAGTTTCATTCCACGCCGGATTTTAGAGGGACGAACAGCACCGTCTCGCAGCGTTGCCGCAGGTAACGTTCACCGACACGGTCGATCACGACCAGCGCCTGCTGTGCACCCTGGTGCACCGGCGCCACCAGCCGCCCGCCGTCGGCCAGCTGCGCCAGCCAGGCCGGCGGCACGTCCTCGCCCCCGGCGGCGGCGACGATGGTGTCGTACGGTGCCTGTGGCCCATGGCCGATGCGGCCGTCGCCCCAGACCAGGCGCACGCGCGCGCGCCCTGCGTCGTCGGCCAGGTTGGCGCGCGCCTTCTCGTGCAGGGGCTGCAGCCGCTCGATCGACACCACGCTGCGCCCCAGACGCGCCAGCAGCGCGGTCTGGTAGCCACAGCCGGTGCCGATCTCCAGCACCCGGCCCAGTGATCCGCGCTGCTGCGCGGCGGCAGAGGCCAGCGCCAAGGCCAGCATGCGCGCCACGACCGAGGGCTTGGAGATCGTCTGCCCGAGCCCGATGGGCAGGCTCGTGTCTTCGTAGGCCTGGGTGGCCAGCGCGCTGTCGACATAGCGGTGCCGCAGGACGTCGCCGAAGGCCGCCAGTACCCGTTCGTCGCCGATGCCGTCGGCCCGCAGACGCTGCACCATGCGGGCGCGCACGGCCGACGAGTCCAGCCCGAGCCCGGTGGGTGCGCTGCGCCGCGCGGCTTCGCGCGCCGCATCGGCCAGCGGTCGCTGCGGCCGGTTCAATGCGGGCGCCGATCCACCGCGCGTTGGCGCCGGCGCCAACGCCGCCGGGAAGCGGCGTCTCGGCGGCGCGTTCAAGCCGTACCTCCCGGCAAGGCCCATGGCCGACGGGGACGGCGAGGGGTCAAGCCCGGCTCCGCGCCAGGCGCGTGGCCCAGACGCCCAGCCGGGCGTGGTCGGTCAGGTCCACCTGCAGCGGCGTGATCGACACCTGCCCCTGCGCCGCGGCATGGAAGTCCGTGCCTTCGCCGGCCTCCCGCGCATCGCCGGCAGGGCCGATCCAGTAGAGCGGGTCGCCGCGCGGGCTGTCCTGGCGGATGACCGGCTCGCTGGCGTGGCGACGTCCCAGCCGGGTGACGTGCCGCGGCAGCATGTCGGCGTCGGGCCGGTTGGGGATGTTGACGTTGAGCAGCCAGGGGCCGTCGGGCAGGCCGCCGGAGAGCAGTTCGTCGATCACCTCGCGCGCCGTGCGTGCCGCCGCGTCCAGGTGCTGCCAGCCCTTGTCCACCAGCGAGAACGCGATGGCCGGGATGCCGAACAGGTAGCCCTCCATCGCGGCGGCCACGGTGCCCGAATACAGCGTGTCGTCGCCCATGTTGGCACCGTTGTTGATGCCGGAGAGCACCAGGTCCGGGCGACGCGGCAACAGCCCCGTGAGCGCGACGTGCACGCAATCCGACGGCGTGCCGTTGACCACCCGCCAGCCGGCCGGGTTCTCGAACACCGACAGCGGCCGCGTCAGCGTCAACGCGTTCGACGTGCCACTGGCGTTCTGCTCCGGTGCCACGACGTCGATCGTGCCCAGGCCTTCACAAGCCGCCACCAGAGCGGCAATGCCGGGCGCGAGGTAACCGTCGTCGTTGGCGATCAGGATGTGCATGGCCTCATTGTAGGGATCGCGCCTGATCGCCACGCTGCGCCACCCCCAAGGGTGCGAGTCGAGTTCGGCATGGGCTGCGCTAGGATCAATGGCTTTCCAGCCATGGCTCGACAAGGGCCGGGAATCCGTGCTGCTGCAGTCGCTCGAGGGTCGCTGGATGACCCTTTCACAGCGACGAAGAAGCCGCCCGGGCGATTCCTGAGGAGTACACGATGCCGGTGAAAGTGCTGATCCTGGAGGACAACCCCGTCGCGCGCAGCTTCCTGTGCCGCGTCGTGCGCGAGAGCTTCAGCGACGCCAATGCCATCACCGAGGCCGGCGACCTGGAAACCGCCCGCAAGCACATCGCGCTGGCCGGTGGCGCCACCGGTCTGCACGGCGTCGACCCGTTCAAGCTGATCCTCGTCGACCTGGAACTCCCCGACGGCAACGGCATGGAACTGCTGGCGGAGCTGGCGCACTACCCGGCCACCAAGATCGTCACCACGCTCTATTCGGACGATGACCACCTGTTCCCGGCGCTCCAGCGCGGGGCGGACGGTTACCTGCTCAAGGAAGACCGCTTCGAGGTGCTGGTGGAGGAACTGCAGAAGATCGTGCGCGGCCAGCCGCCGCTGTCGCCGGCCATCGCGCGCCGGTTGCTGACCCACTTCCGCGACGGCAGCCTGGGCGACCCCCAGGCGCCTGATTCCGGCCTCATGCGGGCCACCGGCTTCACCACCAGCCGCCCGGTGCCGATGGAAAAGCTGCCCGACCACGAGCGCCTGACACCGCGCGAGAGCGAGGTGCTCACCTACCTGAGCAAGGGCTTCACGATCAAGGAGATCGCCAGCCTGATGGGCATCAAGTGGTTCACCGTCAACGACCACATCAAGTCCATCTACAAGAAGCTCAACGTGTCCAGCCGGGCCGAGGCGGCCGTGCTGGCCAGCAAGCAGGGCCTGGTGTAGCGGCACAGCGCCGCGCCTCGTGATGGCCGCAGTCGCGCCCGGCGCCGACGACTCGCTGTTCGAGGCCAGTGCCTTCGAGCGCGCCATCGCGCGGCGGCCGTCGCGCTGGATCGGCTGGCGCCGGCGAATCCTGATGGGCGTGGCCCTGGCCGCCTGCCTGGGCCTGTTCGTCGTCATCCGGCTGCTGGTCCAGGCCCCGGCGCTGGACGCCCAGTGGCAGCCGGATCCGCGTGGCAAACCCATGCTGCTGGCCACCGGCGAGCCGACGCTGCAGGCCTTCGTCGGGCGGCGTCTGGAGCGCCTGACGGCCAATGGGGCCAGCCTGGTGCCACAGCACGTCAATGCGCTGGGGGCGCCGCGCTGGACGGTGGACGACCAGGAGCGGGCAGCGCTGGTGCAGGCACGGTCGGCGCTGAACCGCGTGCTCGCGGGCGGCATCGTCACGCTGCACTTCGACGACGGCAGCCAGGTCAAGGTGCGCACGGTCCCGCGGGGCCATGCCGGGCTCGGCGTGGGCTTCTGGCTGCTGGCCATCCCGGCGCTGGCACTGTTGCTCATCGGCGCCGTCGTGCTGGTGGCCAAGCCGATGCTGCCCAATGTCCTGTTCGCACTGATGACCCTGTGCCAGTCGGTCAGCCTGCTGTGGATCGGCGTCGAGTCGGGCAGCACGCTGACGCCGGTGCCGGGCTGGCTGGTCGACGACCTGCCGTGGCGCCTGGGGCTGGACCTGGCCACCGGCGCCGCAGCCGTGCATGCCTTCGCGCTCTACCCGCGGCGCATCGCGTGGCACCACGCCGCCGCCGCGATGGCCTGGCTGGTCGCGATCGGCACCACGCTGGCCGTCACCGTGTCTGGCCTGTCGCATGCCTGGTGGTGGGGCCAGGGCGCGATCCTGGCCCTGGGCGTCGCGGCGCTGGTGGTGCTGACGCGCTCGTACGCGGAGGAGCCCAACCCCTTCGCGATGGTGATGCGCCGGTTCGGCTTCGCCGCGCTGGGCACGATGGTGGTCGTCGATGCGGCACTGGTGGCGGCCGACTGGCAACCTGGCCTGGCCAGCAGTGTCGCCGCCTCGGCGGTCATCGTCTGGTCGCTGTTCTTCGCGTCGCTGATGGCGCTGGTGCCGTTCCTGTCACGCGCGCGTCGGCTGCTGCGCGAGTTCGCCATGCTCGCGGGCCTGTCCACCGTGGCCACGTCGCTGGACCTGCTGTTCATCACGCTGTTCTCGCTCGAGCCCTTCGCGTCGCTGACGCTGGCGGTGTTCATCGCGCTGGCGGGCTACGCCGCCGCGCGGCAGTGGATGCTCGACCAGATGGTCGGCAGCCGCGTGATGACCACCGAGCGCACCTTCGAGCAGCTCTACCGCATCGCGCGCGAGGTGCAGAAGGCACCCGAACGGCGCCCTGCCCTGCTGTCCCAGCTGCTGCGCAGCCTGTTCGACCCGCTGGAGGTGCTGCACGTGCCGCGCGCCGCGCCACGCTCGCGCGTGCTGGCCGATGGCTCGGCGCTGGTCGTGCCGGTGCGTGGCCAGGGCGAACGCGAGCCTCTGTCGCTGGTGCTGCGCTTCTCGCGCCACGGCCGGCGCATCTTCACGCGCGAGGACGCACGCCTGACCGACCGCATCGTCGACCAGTTGCGCCGAGCGGTGGCCTACGACCAAGCGGTCGAACGCGGCCGCACCGAAGAGCGCCAGCGCATCGCCCAGGACCTGCACGACGACATCGGCGCCCGGCTGCTGACGCTGATGTACAAGGCCCAGGACCCGGAGATCGAGGACTACCTGCGCCACACGCTGCAGGACCTGAAGACGCTGACCCGCGGCCTGGCCGCCAGCGACCACCGGCTGTCGCACTCGGTGGCCGAATGGAAGGCCGACATCCAGCAGCGGCTCACGGCGGCGCACATCGACCTCGACTGGTCATTCGCCTTCAACGACGACCCGGAACTGGGCGTCGTGCAATGGTCGGCCCTGACCCGGGTGCTGCGCGAACTGGTGAGCAACGCGATCTACCACGCGCGCGCCACCCGCATCCAGATCGACGCCGGCCTGACCGCCGGCGTGCTCAGCCTGCGCGTGGCCGACGACGGCATCGGACGCAATCCGCAGGCATGGTCCCACGGCCTGGGCCTGGGTGGCGTGCGCAAGCGGGTCAAGCTGCTCGGCGGCGAGGTGGCGTGGCGCGAGAACGGCGCCCAGGGCATCGTCTGCGAGGTCCGTATCCCCGACCTGTTCAAGCGCGGGTGACTCCACGCGCCGTGCACCGCCGGCCGGCGGCGCACTGGCGCGAAGCGATCACTGCAGCGGCACGCCGGTCTTGCTCTGCAGTTCCTCGCGGGTCACGCCCGGCGCCATTTCCACCACCTTCAGGCCGTGCGGCGTCACGTCCAGCACGGCCAGGTCGGTGATGATGCGGTCGACCACGCCCACGCCAGTCAGCGGCAGCGTGCAGGCCGGCAGGATCTTCAGGTCGATCGTGCCGTCCTTCTTCTTGGCCACGTGCTCCATCAGCACGACCACGCTGCGCACGCCGGCCACCAGGTCCATCGCGCCGCCCATGCCCTTGACCATCTTGCCCGGGATCATCCAGTTGGCCAGGTCGCCCTTCTCGCTGACCTGCATCGCGCCCAGGATGCTCAGGTTGATCTTGCCGCCGCGGATCATCGCGAAGCTGTCGTGGCTGCCGAAGATGCTGCTGCCCGGCAACGTGGTCACCGTCTGCTTGCCGGCGTTGATGAGGTCGGCGTCGACCTCGGCTTCATCCGGGAACGGGCCGATGCCCATCATGCCGTTCTCGCTCTGCAGCCAGACCTCGATGTCCGCCGGCACGTGGTTGGCCACCAGGGTCGGCAGGCCGATGCCCAGGTTCACGTAGAAGCCGTCCTGCAGTTCCTTGGCCGCGCGCGCGGCCATCTCGTCGTGGGTCCAGGGCATGTCAGACTCCCTTGGGGTTCTGTTTGGTCGTGCGCTTCTCGATGCGCTTCTCGGGCGTGGCATTGAGCACCAGGCGGTGCACGTAGATGCCGGGCAGGTGCACGGCATCCGGGTCGAAGGTGCCGGTCTCGACGATCTCCTCGACCTCCACCACCGCGATGCGGCCGGCCATGATGCAGGCCGGATTGAAATTGCGCGCCGTGCGGCGGAAGATCAGGTTGCCGCTCCTGTCGGCCTTCCAGGCCTTGGCCAGCGCCACCTCGGGGTTCAGTGCACGCTCCATCACGTAGGTGTGGCCGTCGAACTCGCGCAGTTCCTTCCCCTCGGCCACCATGGTGCCGACGCCGGTGCGCGTGAAGAAGGCCGGGATGCCGGCGCCGCCCGCACGCAGCTTCTCGGCCAGCGTGCCCTGGGGCGTGAACTCCAGCTGCAGTTCGCCGGCCAGGAACTGGCGTTCGAACTCCTTGTTCTCGCCGACGTAGCTGCTGATCATCTTGCTGATCTGGCGCGTCTCCAGCAGCTTGCCCAGGCCGAAGCCGTCGACACCCGCGTTGTTGGAGATCACCGTCAGGTCGCGCTTGCCGCTGTCGCGCAGGGCTTCGATGAGCGCTTCGGGGATGCCACAGAGGCCGAAACCGCCGACGGCGATCAACTGGCCGTCGCGCACGATGCCGTCCAGGGCCGCCGCGGCGCTGGGATACAGCTTGTTCATGGGAGGGACCTCCTTCGGGGGTCGGACAGGGGTTGAGCGAGAATGCGAGCGTACTGCGTAACCCCTTACGCAGTCAGTACGTCGAATCGCTTAAATCGAATCACCGAGGAGAGGCCCAGGGATGACGGCAGCGGAACTTGACGTGGCGGCGCTGAACGCCATCCTGGCCGACGTCACGGCGCCGATCGTCAAGGCGCTGGACCTCGGCGTCACGGCGGCCACGCCGCAGCAGGTGACGCTGCGCATGCCGGTCACCCCCACGGTGGTTCACGCCGGTGGCGTCGTCTGCGGCCAGGCCCTGATGGCGGCCGCCGACACCGCCATGATCCTGGCCGTGGCGGCCAACCTGGGCGCGTTCCGGCCGATGACCACCGTGCAGCTGCAGACCAGCTTCCTCAAGCCGGTGCCGAAGGATTGCCCCGAGGTCCAGGTGGTGTGCACCCTGCTGCGCCGGGGCAAGAGCCTGGCCTTCGGCGAGGTCGCACTGCGCACCCCCGACGGCACGCTGGCGGCGCACGCCACCACCACCTACGCCCTGCTCTGATCCGTACCCGCGTGGCCGAGGACCTCGACTACCGCACCGCCTTCGAGCAGGCGCCGATCGGCCTGGCCCTGTCGCGAGCACGCCAGATGGTGGACGTCAACCACGAGGCTCTGGCCATGTTCCGCGCGCGGCCCGACCAGCTCGTCGGCCGTTCCTTCGAGGTGCTCTACCCCACGCACGAGGAATTCGAGCGGACCGGTGCGCGCATCACCGCCAGCCTGGACGCCAGCGGCCGCTACGCCGACGAGCGGGTGATGAAGCGCATGGACGGCGAGCTATTCTGGTGCCACGTCACCGGGCGCGCGTTGAACCCGGAAGACCCGCACGCGGCCGGCATCTGGACCTTCGAGGACCTGTCGGCCCGGCGCGTGCTGAAGGTCGACTTCACGCCACGCGAGCGCGAGATCGCCGCGCTGCTGGTGGATGGCCTCACCAGCAAGGGCATCGGCAAGCGGCTGACCATCAGCCCGCGCACCGTGGACGTGTATCGCGCGCGGTTGATGCGCAAGCTCGGCGCCTCCACGACGCCGGAACTCGTCAACAAGCTGCTCAGCGGATGACGCACGACGACGCCCCGCGCACCGAATGCGCCAACTGCGGCGCCGCGCTGGCCATCGACCCGCACCCTCGCTTCTGCCCGCTGTGTGGTCAGGAGACGCGGGTGCACCCGCCGAGCTTTGGCGAGTTCGTGCACGAGTTCATCGGCCACTACGTGGCGCTCGAAGGCGCGCTGTGGCGAACCTTGGGCCTGCTGCTTTTCAAGCCCGGGCGCCTGACGCGCGAGTACCTCGACGGCCGGCGCCGGCGCTACGTGCTGCCGCTGCGGGTGTACCTGAGCGCGAGCTTCCTGTTCTTCCTCGTCGCCAAGTTCCTCGCGGCCACGCCCGCCGGCGTGCCAGCGGTGCAGGTGAACGCCGCGCCCGAAGATCCTGTCGCCTCGGCGCAGGTGGAGGGTGACGGGGGCGCGTTCCAGGCCTGGCTCGCGCGTTGCGCGAGGCCCGACGCCTGCGGCTGGCTGGAGGCGCGTGCGGCCCGCGGACTGCAGCGCATCTCCACCACCGACGGCACACGCGCCGTCAGCGCACGCATGGCAGGCGCCGCGCCTTACGCCGTGTTCCTGATGGTGCCGGTCTTCGCCGGCCTGCTGCGCCTGGCGTGGCGCGGCACCGGCCTGACCTACGGGGCCCACTTCGTGATGGCGCTGCACCTGCACGCCTTCGCGTTTCTGGTCCTGCTGGCGGCCGACCTGCTGCCGGCCAGCCTGGATGGCGTGGCGATGCTGCTGATCGGCGCGCACGCCGTCCTGGCGGCGCGGCGCGTCTATGGCAGCGGCTGGCCCGGCACGCTGGCCCGGGCGCTGGGGGTCGGCACCGTGTACGGCCTGCTGCTCGCGCTGGGCACGGCGGCGCTGCTGCTGCTCAGCATCTTCCTGGCCTCTGGAGCCTGAACCATGATCACCGTCCACCACCTCGAACATTCCCGCTCGCAACGCGTGCTCTGGCTGCTGGAGGAGCTCGGCCTGGACCACGAGGTCAAGCGCTACGCGCGCGACCCGAAGACCATGCTCGCGCCGCCGGAACTGGCCGCCGTGCACCCGCTGGGCAAGTCACCGGTGATCACGGACGGCGACGTGGTGGTGGCCGAGTCCGGTGCCATCGTCGAGTACCTGGTGGACACCCACGGCGGCGGCCGGCTCAAGCCGCTGGCGGGCACGCCGGCGCATCGCCAGTACGTCTACTGGCTGCACTTCGCCGAAGGCACGGCGATGCCGCCGCTGCTGATGAAGCTGGTGTTCGACAAGGTGCGCAGCGCGAAGATGCCCTTCTTCGCCAAGCCCATCGCGCGCGGCATCGCCGACCAGGTGGAGAAGTCCTTCCTGCGACCCAACCTCGAACGCCAGTACGCCTTCATGGAAGCCGAACTGAAGGACCGCGACTGGTTCGCCGGCAGCGACTTCAGCGCGGCCGACGTGCAGATGAGCTTCCCGCTCGAGGCGGCAAGCGCCCGCGGCGGCCTGGATCAGCGCTTCCCTAGGTTGAAGGACTGGCTGGCGCGCATCCACGCCCGGCCCGCCTACCAGCGCGCGCTGAAGCGCGGCGGCCCGTACAAGATCCTGGACTGACGCTCGGGCACAGCATCAGCTGACCAGCGCCCGCAGCCAGTCGGGCATCGGCGCCGACTTCTGCGCCGCGAAGTCGGTCCACACCGTGGTGGCTCCGCCTTCGGCATCGATGCGGCCCGGGCAATCGGTGCGCTCCATCGTGATGAAGGTGTCGAAGCTGCTGCGGCCCGGGTTGGCCACGTAGTGTTTCGCCCGGATCTCGCCGGGGAACTCGAACTGGCGGATGAAGCTGCAGAAGGCGTTGACGATCACCGGCCCGCAGCCGGTCGGGTCCGGCGGGCCGCCCACCTGGTACAGCCACTCCAGGCGCACGATCTCCATGTAGCGGAAGTAGATCGTGTTGTTGACGTGGCCCATCGCGTCCATGTCGCCCCAGCGGATGGGGATCACGGTCTCGTGGACCAGCTTCTTCTCGGCGGGGATGACGAAACGCATCGGCGGCTTCCAGGGTTCAGCCGGTCGACGACAGGTCGACGCGGCAGCAGTGTTCGCGCACCGGCGTGCCGTGCGCGTCGAAGACGTTGTGCCCGACGGGCAGGGCCCCCATCGCGGCGTAGAAGCGCTCGGCCGGGTTGCCGGCAATGACCCACAGCCGCAGCGCCGGATAGCCGATCTCGCGCGCGGCCTGCAGCACGGCTTGCCACAGCGCACGGCCGATGCCGCGCCGGAAGTGGCCCGGGCGCAGGTACAGCGCCGTGAGCTCGCCCTCCCCGGCCCCGGCCTCCGCAGCTTCATGCGGCTGCCTGCGGTAGGGGCCCAGGCAGGCGAAGCCCAGCACCGGTGCGTCGCTGGCCGGCAGGTCGGCCACCGCCACCAGCAGGCGCCGCCCGGGCGTCGTGTTCGCCGCCTCACGCTGCCAGACCTCGCGCCGCGCCGCCACCGGAAACGCGTCGAAGCTCGCGGGCGGGAACACGCCGGTGTAGGTGGCCACCCAGCTGTCCCAGTGCACCTGCGCGATCGCCTCGTCGTCGGCCGGCGTCGCCAGGCGCACACGCCAGCTCACGACAGGCCGAGCTCCGTGGCCAGGCGCTGCACCAGCGCGCGCAGCTCGGCCAGTTCCGCACCCTGGCGCGTGACCTCGGCCTTCAGCGCCGCCAGTTCACCGGCGGCCACGCTGGCGCCGGCCGCGACAGCCGGGACGGCGGCCGACGTCACGGCCGGCATCGCCACCTCGCCGCACAGCAGGTGCGCCCAGCGCGCCTCGCGCTCGCCGGGGCCACGCGGCAGCTTGACCACGCGCGGCGGGTCCTTGGTGGCCAGTTCGTCGAGAAAGCCCTCCACCGACGAGATGTCGGCGAAGCGGTGCAGCCGCTCGCAGTTCAGCCGCAGTTCGGCCGCCGTCTGCGGCCCGCGAAGCATCAGCACCGCCAGCAGCGCCACCGCCGCGCCGGGCACCCCCAGCACGCGCGCCGTGTTGTGCTCGAACTTCACCACCCGGCTGCCGCTGCCCTCGAAGACCAGGCTCAGGGCCTTGAGGCCGTCCACCGCGGTCAGCACCTCGGCATCGGTGGCCTCGATGACCGGCTGGCGGGCCGTCTTCTGGTTGCAGCCGGCCACCAGCGCGTTCAGGCTCAGCGGGTAGGTGTCGGGCACGGTGGCCTGCTTCTCCACCAGCACGCCCAGCACCCGGGCCTCCAGCGGGGTCAGCGCCCTCATGCGGTCTCGCGCCCGCTCAGACGCCGAAGCCGTCGTCGGCCGAGATGATGGCGCCGTTGACGAAGTGGCTCTCGTTGGCGCACAGCATCATCAGCACCGCGTCCAGGTCCTTGGGCTGACCCACCCGCTTGCGCGGCAGCATGTTGACCAGCTTCTGCCCGGCCTCGGTCTGCCAGTGGTGGTGGTTGATCTCGGTGTCGATGTAGCCCGGGCAGATGGCGTTGACGTTGATGCCATAGCGGCCCCACTCCAGCGCCATCGCGCGCGTCATGTGGACCACCGCCGCCTTGCTCATGCAGTAGACGCCGATCTGGCCCAGCACGCGCAGCCCGGCCATCGACGCGATGTTGACGATGCGCCCGCCGGTGAAGGTGCCCGGCGCCGCGCCGCGGCTGCGCGCGATCATCCGTTTGCCCACCTCCTGCGCGACGAAGAACGCGCCGCGCGCGTTGGTGTTCATCACGTAGTCGAAGTCCTCCGGCTGCACGTCCACGAGCTTCTGCGTGGTGCTGACGCCGGAGTTGTTGACCAGGATGTCGATCGTGCCCATCTCGGTCTCGGCATGGGCCACCGCGGCCTTGATGCTGTCGGGGTCGGTGACGTCGAGCTTCACCACGTGCGCGTCGCCACCCGCGGCCTCGATCTCGGCACGCAGCGTCTTCAGGCGCTCCACGCGCCGCGCCGCCAGCACCACCCCGGCGCCGGCCGCGGCCAGCGTGCGCGCGAACTGCGCGCCCAGGCCGCCGGACGCGCCTGTCACCAGCGCGACACGGCCGGAAAGATCGATGTCGTAACCCATGCTCGCTCCCGAGAACTGCCTCTAACGGATGCGGGAAACGATAGCACGCGCACTTCTAGAATCGCCGCCCATGACCTCCGCAGAACTGCTCGCGCAACACGGCCCTCGCGAAGCCATGGAATACGACGTCGTGGTCGTCGGTGCCGGCCCAGCCGGCCTGTCTGCGGCCATTCGGCTCAAGCAGCTCAATGCCGACCTGTCGGTCGTGGTGCTCGAAAAGGGCTCGGAGCCTGGCGCGCACATCCTCTCCGGCGCGGTGATGGACCCGCGCGCGATCACCGAGCTGTTCCCGGACTGGAAGGCGCGTGGTGCGCCGCTGAACCAGCCGGTGACGGAAGACGAGGTGCTGTTCCTCGACGCCGGCGGTGCCAAGCGCACGCCGCAGTGGCTGATTCCCGGCGTGCTGCACAACGCCGGCAACTATGTGATCAGCCTGGGCGCGCTGACGAAGTGGCTGGGCGAGCAGGCCGAGGCCCTGGGCGTGGAGATCTTCCCCGGCTTCGCGGCGGCCGAGGTGCTGTACGGCGACGACGGTGCCGTGCGTGGTGTGGCCACCGGCAACATGGGCGTGGGCAAGGACGGCGAACCGCACGGCGGCTTCCAGCTGGGCATGGAACTGGTGGGCAAGTACACCGTGTTCGCCGAAGGCGCGCGTGGCCACCTGGGCAAGCAGCTGATCGCCCGATTCAAGCTCGACGAGGGCCGTGACCCGCAGAGCTACGCGCTGGGCATCAAGGAACTGTGGGAGATCGACCCGGCCAAGGCCAAACCCGGCCTCGTGGTGCACACCGCCGGCTGGCCGATGGACGGCCAGACCTACGGCGGCGGCTTCCTCTACCACCTGGAAGGCAACAAGGTCACGCTGGGCTTCGTCACCGGCCTGGACTACCAGAACCCCTGGCTCAGCCCCTTCGAGGAGATGCAGCGCTGGAAGACGCACCCGTCCATCCGCGCGCACCTGGAAGGCGGCAAGCGCATCGGCTACGGCGCGCGCGCCATCACCGCCGGCGGCCTGCTGAGCCTGCCCAAGCTGGTGTTCCCGGGCGGCTGCCTGGTGGGCTGCGACGCCGGCACGCTCAACGCCGCCCGCATCAAGGGCAGCCATGCCGCCATCAAGACCGGCATGCTGGCCGCCGAGGCCATCGTCCCGGCGCTGGCCGCCGGCCGCAGCGGCGACGAACTCTCGGCCTACCCCGAGGCCTTCGAGAAGAGCTGGCTGCACGAGGAACTGCACGCCAGCCGCAACTTCAAGCAATGGTTCAAGAAGGGCAACCTGGTCGGCACCGCGATGACCGGCATCGAGCAGTGGCTGCTGCCCAAGCTCGGCATCAAGAGCCCGCCGTGGACGATCCACCGCCATGGCCCCGACCACACCCGCCTCAGCGGTGCCGCCGCCTGCGAACCCATCCGCTACCCCAAGCCCGACGGCAAGCTCACCTTCGACCGCCTGAGTTCGGTGTTCATCAGCAACACCAACCACGAGGAGAACCAGCCGGCCCACCTGACGCTGAAAAACGCGGCGGTGCCGGTGGCGGTGAACTTGTCGACCTTCGCCGGCCCGGAAAGCCGCTACTGCCCTGCCGGTGTCTACGAATTCGTGAACACCGATGGCGAGGACAAGCTGGTGATCAATGCGCAGAACTGCGTGCACTGCAAGACCTGCGACATCAAGGACCCGACGCAGAACATCGTCTGGGTCACGCCCGAGGGCGGCGGCGGGCCGAACTACGCCGGCATGTGATGTACCGGTGAAGCACCGATCAGCGCCAGCCTGATGTGACCCTGCCGCGGCCGTCGTACCGCCAGTGGCTGGTGCTGGCCTTCGTCGGCGTGGCCGCGCTGCTGTCGGCCGCCACGTTGCGTGGGCTGGGCACGCTGGAACAGCTGCTGGACCAGAGCCGCGACGGTGCGGCGCGCGCGCTGCAGCTGTCCACCGCCGCCGAGCGGCTGGGCGAGCAGGTCACGGCGATGGAACGTGCCGCACGTCAGTACCTGGTGCTGGCCGACCCGGCGCTGGAACGCAACTTCGTCGCCCACGCCGCCGACGCGCAGCGCGAGGTCGGCCTGCTGTCGACCGTGCTGCCCGCGGCACTGAAGACGCAGTGGCAGGACAGCCTCGCCGCGCTGCGCGAGCAGGTGCAGGAGGGTGCCGACGACACCACGCTGGTCGACGGATTCCGTGCGCTGGCCGCGCTGCAGCAGCGCATGAGCGAAGCGGCCCGGCGCCACACCGAGGCGCGCAACGCCGCGCTGCAGCAGGAGCTCGAAGCCGGTCGGCTGGCGCTGGGCCGGCAGCTG
Organism: Burkholderiaceae bacterium; assembly: GCA_024235855.1. Classification (GTDB taxonomy): domain Bacteria; phylum Pseudomonadota; class Gammaproteobacteria; order Burkholderiales; family Burkholderiaceae_C; genus Rubrivivax. The sequence continues at coordinate 90,160 of JACKLN010000002.1, read as the reverse complement.
CTGGCGGCCGTGGCCCTGGCGCTGACGCTGGCGCTGGGCTTCGCCTGGTGGCTGGCGCGGCCGCTGCAGCGGGTGGAGCAGGCCATCCGCGGCCTCGGTGAAGACGGTCTGGAGACGCCGGTGCACATCCGCGGGCCGTCGGACGTGCAGCGCATCGCGCGCCGGCTGGACTGGCTGCGCCAGCGCCTGGCCGAGACCGAGGCCGACAAGGCACGCTTCCTGCGCCATGTCTCGCACGACCTGAAGACCCCGCTGGCCGCACTGAAGGAAGGCGTCTCGCTGCTCGAGGACGGCACCGCCGGCCCGTTGACCGACAACCAGCGCGAGATCGTGCGCATCCTGCACGACCACGGCGCGCTGCTGCAGCAGCGCATCGAGGACCTGCTGCGCTGGAACGCCAGCGCCTTTGCCGCACAGCACGTGGTGCGCAAGCCGGTGGAGCTCGGTGCGCTGATCCAGGGCTTGATCGACGCCCAGCAGCTGGTCTGGCGGGCCAAGTCGCTGCGCATCGTCGTGCAGGGCGTGCCACTGACGGCCGAGGTCGACGGCGACCTGCTGGGCAGCGCGCTGGGCAACCTGCTGTCCAACGCGGTCCGCTTCAGCCCGCCGGGCGCACGCGTGCTGATCGACGTGCAGCGGGTCGGCAACGGGCTGCGCATCGAAGTCACCGACGCCGGTCCCGGCGTGCCGGCCGACGAGCAGGCGCGCGTGTTCGAACCCTTCTTCCGCGGCCGCGTGCAGCCCGTGGACGGTCTGCCGGGCACCGGCATCGGCCTGTCCATCGTCGCCGAGACGGTGCGCGCCCATGGCGGGCAGGTGAGCGTGCTGGCCCCAGAATCCACCACGGCGGGTGCCACCCCGGGCAGCCGCTTTCGCATCGACATCCCCCATGCCCTGTCGGACTGATCCCTGGCGCCCCTGGCGGTGGCCCACCGCCCTGCTGGCCGGCGCCCTGCTGGCGGCCGGCTGCGCCACCGCCCCGCCGGTGGCCGATCCGCCGGCGCCTCTGCCCTTGGACCCACCCGCGGCCGCCCCGGCGCCGGGGGCCAGCGCGCCCGCGGTGGCGGCTGCGCCCGCGGCAGCGCCTTCGACACCGTCGCGGGCCCCGGCAGCAGACGCCCTGCTCGACCGTCTGCTGGCCTTCCACGAACGTTTCCGCACCCTGCCCGCCGCCGACGCCGCCCGCGAGCAGGCGCGGCTGGCCGCCGACGGCAGCACCGAGGCCACGCTGCAGCTGGCCTGGGCACTGGGTCTGCCCCAGGCGCCGGGTCGTGCGCCGGGCGACCTCACGCGCGCGCTGGCCCTGCTCGACCCGCTGGCGCGCGGGGACAGCCCGGAAGCGCCCCTGGCCCGCCTGCTGCTGGCCCGGTTGACCGAGCAGCGCCGGCTGGAAGAGCAGCTGGACCGCCAGGCCCAGCAGCAGCGCGACCTGCAGCGTCGCAACGACCAGCTGCGCGAACAGCTCGACGCGCTGCGCGCCATCGAGCGCAGCCTGGGGCCGCGCCAGTCCGCGCCGGCGTCGGCGCCGCGCACACCCTGACGACCCGATGAGCACCGCCGGCGCCCACATCCTCGTCGTCGACGACGACCCCGACCTGCTGCGCCTGCTGGGCATGCGGCTGGGCGCGGCCGGCTACCGGGTCGAGGGCGTGCCCTCGGCCGAGGCGGCGCTGGACGCCCTGGCCCTGCAGCGGCCCCGGCTCGTGATCAGCGACGTGCAGCTGCCCGGCGCCGACGGGCTGGCCCTGTTCGACGCCATCCGCGCGCGCCACCCGTCGCTGCCGGTGATCCTGCTCACCGCCCACGGCACCATCCCCGACGCCGTGGAAGCCACGGCCCGCGGCGTCTACACCTACCTGACCAAGCCCTTCGACGGCAAGGCCCTGCTGGACACCGTGGCCCAGGCGCTGGCGCTGTCGGCGCCCGAGCCGGCCGCCGGCCAGGCGCCGGAGGCCTGGCGCGCCGACATCGTCAGCCGCAGCCCGCGCATGCACGACCTGCTGGAAGAGGCGCGCCTGGTGGCCGCCAGCGACGCCAGCGTGCTGATCCGCGGCGAGAGTGGCACCGGCAAGGAACTGCTGGCCCAGGCCATCCACCGCGCCAGCCGGCGTGCCAGCCGGCCCTTCGTCGCCGTCAACTGCGGCGCGATCCCGGAGGCGTTGCTGGAGTCGGAGCTGTTCGGTCACGTCAAGGGCGCCTTCACCGGCGCCACCAGGGACCGCGCCGGTCTCTTCCAGGCCGCCGACGGTGGCACGCTGTTCCTCGACGAGATCGGCGACATGCCGCCGCCGCTGCAGGTCAAGCTGCTGCGCGTGCTACAGGAACGCGCCGTGCGGCCGGTAGGCGCCAACCGGGCCGTGCCCATCGACGTGCGTGTGCTCTCGGCCACCCACCGCGACCTGGAGGCCCTGCTGGCCGATGGCAGCTTCCGCGAGGACCTGTTCTACCGATTGAACGTGGTCACGCTGCGCCTGCCGCCGCTGGACGAACGGCGCGAGGACATCCCGCTGCTGGCCCAGCACTTCCTGACCACCTTGGCTGCCCGACACGGCCGCACGCTGCACGGCTTCGCACCCGACGCGCTGCGCGCGCTGGCCACCGCCCACTGGCCGGGCAACGTGCGCCAGCTGCACAACGTGGTCGAGCAGGTCTGTGCGCTGAGCACCAGCCCGCTGGTGCCGCTGGCCCTGGTGCAGCGCGCGCTGCGCACACCCGACGTGGCCGTGCTGCCCTATGCCGAGGCGCGCCGCCGATTCGAGCGGGAGTACCTCGTCGGCCTGCTCAAGCTGACCGACGGCCAGGTGGCCGACGCCGCCCGGCTGGCCGAACGCAACCGCACCGAGTTCTACCGCCTGCTGCAGAAGCACGACCTGGCGCCTGAGCGCTTCCGCGACGCTGTCGCCGATGAGCGACAGGACAAAGACGAGGCCTGACAGGCACTTGCGCGCACAGGCCGGGAAAGCTGTCGCCGATCGGCGACAGGCGCTGCGTGGACAACGACCCGGAATCGCACCTAACTCCTTGATTTGACTGGGCCCGGAGGGGTGGCACGCCGCTTGCGCTGTGAACGTGCATGTGGCGAACCCTGTGGCTGTCCCTGTGCCTGGCCTGGCCTCTGGCCGGCTGGGCCTTCGGCTTCGACGATGTGGCGGCACTGGCGCAGCGCCAGGCGGCCGCGCCTTGGCAGGGCGCTGCCGCGCCGATGCCGGACGCGCTGGCCCGCCTGACCTACGACGAGGCGCGCGAGATCCGCTACCGCCCCGACCAGGCCGTCTGGCGCGGTGGGGACTACGAACTGCAGTTCTTCCACCGCGGCTACGTGCAGCGCGATCTGGTGGCCGTGCATCTGGTGGAAGGCGACCAGGTGCGCCGCATGGGCTACGACCCCGCGGCCTGGGACTTCGGCCGCCTGGGTGCCACGCGCGGGCTGCGCCCCGAACAGCTCGACGAACCCGGCCCGGCGGGCTTTCGCATCCACCACGCGCTCAACGGCCCGGCCTACAAGGACGAGCTGGTGGTGTTCCTGGGCGCCAGCTACTTCCGCGCGCTGGGCCGCGGCCAGCGCTACGGGCTGTCGGCACGCGCCCTGGCCATCGACACCGTCGGTGGCGGGCCGGAGGAGTTCCCGCGCTTCACCGCCTTCTGGATCGAGCGGCCCGCGCCCGGTGCCGATGGCGTGACCGTCTACGCGCTGCTGGACAGCCCACGCGCCAGCGGCGCCTGGCAGTTCGTGATCCGCCCTGGCGAGAACACCGTGATGGACGTGCGCGCCCGCCTGTTCCTGCGCGCGCCGGTGGCCATGCTGGGCCTGGCGCCGCTGACCAGCATGTACCAGCACGGCGAGAACCAGCCGCGGGCGGGCGACTTCCGGCCCGAGGTGCACGACTCCGACGGCCTGTCCGTCGCCGCCGACGGCGAATGGCTCTGGCGCCCGCTGGTCAACCCCGGCACGCCGCTGGCCAGCAGCTTCCAGGTCCGCCGGCTCCAGGGTTACGGCCTGATGCAGCGCGACCGCCGCTTCGCCGCCTACGAGGACGACGAGGCGCACTACGAGCGCCGCCCGTCGGCCTGGGTCGAGCCGGTGGGCGACTGGGGCCCGGGCCGCGTCGTGCTGCTGCAGCTGCCCACACCCGACGAGACGCACGACAACATCGTCGCCGCCTGGCAGCCCGACAGGCCACCCGCACCGGGTAATGCCCTGGACCTGGCCTACCGGCTGCACTGGCAGGGCGAGCAGGCCGCGCGCCCGGACACCGGCTGGACGGTGCAATCCCGCCGCGGCCGCGGCTGGGCCGAGCCGACACCCGGCGAGCTGCAGTTCATCGTCGACTTCGACGGCCCCGCGCTGCAGGCGCTGCCGGCCGACGGCAGCGCCGATGCCGCCGTCGCCCCCGTGATCACCCCGCTGGCCAACGCCCGCGTGCTGCTGGCCCACGCCTGGCGGCACCCGGCCGGCGGCTGGCGCATGGCGCTGCGCGTGCAGCGACCCGACCCCGCGCAGCCGATGGAGCTGCGTGCCTTTCTCCAACACGGCGCGCAAGCGCTGACCGAGACATGGACCGCACTGATTCCACACGACTGACCGGCGTGACAGGCCTGAGCACCGGGCTGCGCGCCCTGCGCCGCTACACCCACCACGCCGCGCCGCCGCTACAGCGGGGCTCGATGCCGGCCCGCCCCTGGGGCCGGGCCTGGCAGGGCGGTGATGCGCCCGATGCCGGCCAACCCGCCGGCCGCCGGCGGCTGCTGGTGGCCATGGTGCTGAGCGTGGCCGCGCTCGCCGCCGTGGCCCTGCTGCGCACGCAGCCGCTGGGCGTGGCCCTGGACGCGCTGCGGCTGCTGCAGGTGGCGCTGTTCGCGCTGCTCTTCGGCTGGGTGGCCGCCGGCTTCGCCACCGCGCTGATGGGCTTCGTCGTGCTGCGCCGCGGCGACCGTCAGATGCTGTCCTACGCCGACGTGGCCCGCCAGCCGCTGGCCGCGGACGCCAGCACCGCCGTCATCATGCCCATCTGCAACGAGCACGTGGACACCGTGTTCGCCGGCCTGACCGCCACCGCCGAATCGGTGGTGGCCAGCGGCGGCGCCCGGCTGGTGGCGTTCTACGTGCTGTCGGACACGCCCAACCCGGCGGTGCGCGAGGCCGAGTTCGCCGCCTGGCAGGCCCTGCGCCAGCGCATGGCGCCGCACGGCCTGCAGGTGCACTACCGCTGGCGCGCCCGGCGCACGCACCGCAAGGCCGGCAACGTGGCCGACTTCTGCCGCCGCTGGGGCGCTCGCCACCGCTACATGGTGGTGCTGGACGCCGACAGCGTGATGAGCGGCGAGGCCATCCTGGGCCTGATGCGGCTGATGGAGGCGCATCCGCAGGCCGGCATCATCCAGTCGGCGCCGGTGTCCTGCGGGCTGGACACGCTGCACGCACGCGCCCAGCAATTCGCCAGCCGCGTCACCGGCCGCCTGTTCGCCGCCGGCATGCAGTTCTGGCAGCTCGGCGAATCGCACTACTGGGGCCACAACGCCATCATCCGCATCGCGCCCTTCATGGCCCACTGCGGCCTGGCGCCGCTGCCCGGGCGCGGGGGCCTGTCGGGCTCCATCCTGTCGCACGACTTCGTGGAAGCCGCGCTGATGCGCCGCGCCGGCTGGCAAGTGTGGCTGGTGCCCGACCTGCCGGGCAGCTGGGAACAGCAGCCGCCGCACCTGCTGGCGGAACTGCAGCGCGACCGACGCTGGTGCCAGGGCAACCTGATGAACGCGCGCCTGATCGCCGAGCCCGGCCTGCACCGCGTGCACCGCGCCATGCTGGCCACCGGCGCCATGGCCTACCTCTCGGCGCCGCTGTGGCTGGGTTTCGTGGCCCTGGGCATGGTGCTGTGGCTGGACGGCCGCCACCTGCTGCAGGTGCCCGCCGGCGCGGCCGTGGTGCTGTGGGCGCTGACCGGCACCATGCTGCTGCTGCCGCGCGTGCTGGGCGCGCTGACGGTGTGGCTCGACGGCCAGCAGCGCGCCTTCGGCGGCACACCGGCCCTGATGGCCAGCGCTCTGGCCGAGGCCCTGTGGTCGGCCCTGACGGCCCCGATCCGCATGGCGGCGCACACGCTGTTCGTCGCCACCGCCCTCAGCGGCCTGAAGCTGGACTGGCGCAGCCCGCCGCGAGAGGCCGAGGCCCTGCCCTGGCGCGATGCCGCGCGGCTGCTGGCGCCGTTGTCGGGCGTGGTCGCCGTGGTGCTGGCCTTGGTGGCCTGGCGCGATCCGCCGGCCGCGCTGTGGCTGGCACCGGTGGCACTGCCGTTGCTGGCGGCCACGCCGCTGGCCGTCTGGGGCGCACGTCCGGCGCTTGGCCAGGCACTGCGCCGCGCCGGGCTGCTGCTGATCCCGGAGGAGACGCAGACCGCCACCGAACTGCGCCGCGCCTGGGGCGGCTGGTGGTCGACGATGCAGCCACGGTTGCGCGCTGTATGACGCCCGTGGCGCGGCACGCGCGCGAAGCGCGTCAGGCGGGCGCCGTCACCACCCGGTTGCGCCCGCCACGCTTGGCCTCGTAGAGCGCGGCATCGGCGGCGGCCAGCCACTGCTGGGGATCGCTGGCCACGCGCTGGGCACTGAGGCCCATGCTGACCGTGACGCGCACGCCCGGCACCAGTTCGTGCGCCTCGAAACGCTGCCGAAGGTCCTCGGCCACACGGGCGGCGTCCTCCAGCCGGGTGCGCGGCAGCAGCAGCACGAACTCCTCGCCACCGATGCGGAACAGCAGGTCGGTCTCGCGCTTGCGGTGGCGGACCAGGGTCACCACGGCCTGCAGCACGGCGTCGCCGGTGGCGTGCCCGTGGCGGTCGTTGATGGCCTTGAAGTGGTCGATGTCCAGCGCCAGCAGCGCGTTGGGGACGGGACCGGCGCGGTCCGGCGCCACGATGCTGGCCAGCTGCTCGTCGAAGTAGCGGCGGTTCCAGGCGCCGGTGAGCGGGTCGGTGTGGGCCTGGCGCAGCAGCGCCTGCTGCAGCTCGCCGATCACGCCGAGCACCACGTTGATCATCGCCAGCGTCAGGGCCATGGCCGCCAGCATGCGCACGGCACCGGCCGGCCCGGCGATGTGCAGCATCGCGGCCGACACGCAGGCGAGCAGGAACACGCCGAACAGATGGGCCTGGCGGCGCGGCAGCACGAAGTAGCAGATGAAGAGCGCCGGGAAGGCCCAGACGGCGCTGTGCACGCCCTGGATCAGCACGGCCGCGACGATGGCGCTCTCGAAGCCCAGCACGGTGACCCAGAACGGCACGACCAGGGGCCGTCCGTGCTTCAGGCAGTGGCCGTTGAGCGCCAGCAGCAGCTGCGCCGTCAGGATGCCCAGGCCCAGCAGGTTTCGCCCGGCAAGGAAGTGGTTGAGGGTGAAGGGCAGCAGCAGGAGCGCGGAGAACACGCTGAGCTGCACGGCAATGCGATCGCGGAACGCCGCAAGGGCGTCGTCAGCCCACAGCCGTGACCAGGTCGATGCCCAGGTTGCCATGCCGTGCGTATCGGCAGCGGCACTCGGATCTTGAGCGCCCCACCCTTGCCGGCCCGCCAGGCAGGCGCAGGCGCACCGGCAGGGCGGCCACCGTGCAGTCCGACGCGGCCTGTACCCGCCCTCAGCGGCCTGCACCCGACCACACCCCCTAAAATTTGGGGGACAGATCGCTGCGCCTGTGCCCTCTTCCCCCCATCCCATCAGGCGCTCGCCCGCTCACCACCGTCACCGCGGGCGGCAAGCAGATCGCCAGCACCACGACGGCCGGTCACGCACCGCCGGAGCCGTGCCACCATGGCTGAAGGTCATGCTGGCGCTGCTGATGGCCCTGTCCGGGGCCATCGCGGCCGCAGCGCAGGGGGCGCACGGGATGCAGGGCGGCGCGCTGCAACTGCAAGACGCGGCCGGTCGCGTCGACGCATGGCCGGCCGTGCGGATCCTGGCGCACGCCGAGCCGCTGGCCACGCCCGACGCGGCCCTGGCGCGGCTGGACCGCTTCGTGCCGCCGGGCGGCGCCGCCGGCACGCTGGGCCTGCAGCGGCAGGCGGTCTGGTTGCACCTGCCGTTGCAGGTGGCCCCGGATTCCGAAGGCCGCTGGGTGCTGGACCTCGGCTACGCCGCGCTCAACCGGGTGGATGTCTGGCTGATGCTGCCGGGCCGGCCGCCGCAGCACTGGGCGACAGGCAACGAGGTGCCACGCGCCGAGCGGCCACTGGACAGCCGCACCCCGGCAGTGGTGCTGGATCTCCCGCCGGGCACGACGGCCGAACTGCTGTTGCGCGTGCGCAGTGCGGGTGCATTGATCCTGCCCGTCACGCTGTCCACCCCCACGGCCTTCCTCCGCGAGGCGCTGGACGAACAGGTGCTTCAGGGCCTGCTGTCCGGGCTCGGACTGTTCCTGGTGCTCTACAGCCTGTCGCAGTGGTGGAGCGTGCGCGAGACGATGTTCCTGCGCTATGCGCTGCTGACCTTCGCCAGCGTCATGTTCTCGGTGGCGCAGTTCGGCCACGGCGCGATGTACCTCTGGGTCGACAGCCAGTGGTTCGAGCGCCACGTGCCCGGACTGGCCGCGCTGATCGCCTCCACCGGCAGCTGCCTGTTCGTGCAGTCGGTGCTGGCCGATCACCGGCCCCAGGGCTGGATCAGCCGCGCCCTCTACGGCTGCGCCGCGTTGCTGGTGGTCACCGCGCTGGCCTTCGCGACCGGCCTGATCGACGTGCATGCGGTCAGCGCCGTGGTCGGATCGCTGGGCCTGGCACCGGCGCTGCTGGGGCTGCCCGGCGCGCTGCGCCGCCTGCGGCGGGGCGATGCCGTCGGCGGCTACTTCCTGGTCGCCTGGATCGGCTACTTCTTCAGCACCTGGGTCATGGTGCAGGTCATCTACGGTCGGCTGCCCGCCAACTGGAGCACGCTGCACGCCTTCCAGTTCGGGGCCACGCTGGACATGCTGATCTTCCTGCGCGTGATCTCGCTGCGGCTGGCGGCGGTGCACGCCGCCGCCCAGGAGCGGGACGCCCTGCGCTCGCTGGCGCACACTGACCCGCTCACCGGGCTGCCCAACCGGCGCGGCCTGCCGGAGCAGATCGAGCAGCGCCTGCTGGCCGTGCGGCCGGACCGCCTGCTGGCCCTGGTGGTGCTGGACCTGGACGGCTTCAAGGCCGTCAACGACCGACTGGGCCACGCGGTGGGTGACGCGCTGCTGGTGGACGTGGCCCGGCGGCTGCGCACCAGCGTGCGCGAGCACGACCTGGTGGCGCGCATGGGTGGCGACGAGTTTCTCGTCGTGGCCGATGGGCTGCGCAACGAGGCGCAGGCGCAGGCCATGGCCCAGCATCTGCTGCAGGCCTTTGCCGAACCGTTCGAGGCGGCGGGTCACCGCTGCGAGGTCGGGCTCACCGCCGGCTACGTGCTGGCCCCGACCGACGGCCGCAACGCCCACGAACTGCTGCGTTCGGCCGACAGCGCGATGTTCGACGGCAAGCGCCGCGGCAAGGGTCGGGTGATCCGGGCGACCGCGCCGCAGGCCCTCTGACCCGCCGGCCCAGGGTGGTCAGCCGACGTCGGTCTCCAGCCGCCCCTGCTGCGCCAGCACCTGCAGCGCATGTTCGTAGCCGATCTGCACGATGCGGTCGAAGCGCTTCCACTGCAGCAGGCCCACGCGCTCCAGCGGCGGGTGGAAGTACAGGTCGGCCAGCGCCCGGGCCTGGCGGCCGCGCGCCATGCTGTTGAGCACCATCACCGTCATCAGGTAGGCCGGCAGCGACGGCAGGCGGTACTTGCGCTTGCGCAGCGGGCGCAGCCAGTCCAGGAAGAGGTCCCAGCCGCCGGGCACCTCGTCCAGGTCCACCCGCAGCGGCTGGCGCACGTCCAGGTCGACGCCGATCACGTGACCCACGCCGCGCTGGCGCCGCATCACGTCGACCGGGAAGTTGTTGAAGCTGCCGCCGTCGCAGTGCAGTTCGCCGCCGATCAGCACCGGCGGCAGCGCGCCCGGGATCGAGGTGCTGGCCAGCAGCAGCCGCGCCAGCGGGCCGCGCTGCAGCACCTGCTCGCGCGCCTGGCTGTAGTTGGTGGCCACGCAGAAGAAGCCCTTCCACAGATCCTCGGCATCGGCTTCGTGCCCGGCAAGTTCGCGCACGCCCGCGTCGAGCACGCGCCGCAGGCGCCGGCCGCGGAAGACCGACAGCCAGGGCCAGGGGCTGTAGTCGCCGGTGGGCTTGGCCTCGAAGGCGCGGCGGGCATTGAGCATCACGTCGTCCCAGCTGCGGTCGGACGCCACGTAGGTGGCCATCACCGCCCCGATGCTGGTGCCGCCGACGAAGTCCACGGTCACGCCCTGCTCGCGCAGCGCCCGCACCACGCCCAGGTGCGCCAGGCCGCGTGCGCCGCCGCCGGCCAGCACCAGGCCAGTGGCGCTGCGGTTGAGGAAGCGCGCCAGGCGGGCGACGTCGTCGTCGTGGTCCGTGCGCAGGTGAAGGTGGCCAGCCACCGGGCGACGGTCCAGCCACGCGCGGGTGCCGCGGGGCATGGCCGTACCCGGCGGATGCAGCAGCAGCAGGATCTCGGCCGCATCGGTCGTCTCGGCGCGGCCCATCAGGCACAGCCGCTCGGTCGGATGGATGTCCGGCGCGGCCGTGGCGTCGGCCAGCAGCAGCAGTTCGTCGGCACCGCGGCAGCAGCGGGCCGTCCAGGCCGTGGGCTCGTCGTCGGCCACCAGCAGCACGAACTCGGCGCGCGACTCGATGCGGTCCAGCAGCAGCGCCACCCGGCGCTCCTCGGCCAGCATCGACGCCGGGCCCAGCGTCGCGTCGCCCGCTTCGGCGTGACCGTGCACGCGGGCGGCGTCGACCACTTCCACACGGCCGAAGAGGGCCAGCGCAGCCGCCAGCCGATCCGCAAAGGCGCGCACCGGCAGCCCGCGCGAGATCGGCACCAGCGTGACCGTGCCGGGCCTCGGGTGCAGGCCGTCGCTGGCCGGGCTCTGCAGCCGGCGCACCATCTGCCGCGTCAGCGCCAGGTGGCGCGTGAGCGCCATCGACAGCGCGGCGTGGCTGGCCAGCAGGTCGTTGAAGGCGGTGCGGTCCAGGCGCGCCAGCAGCGAGTCGCGCACCGCGATGACGGTGGCATTGCGCGCGTCGCCGGTGATCAGCGCCAGCTCGCCGACGATCTGGCCGCGGCTGATCTCGCCGACCATGCGCTGACCGCCCGGGACGCTGGCATCCACGATGGTGGCGCGCAGGCGGCCGCTGACCAGCAGGTACAGCGCGTCGCCCGGCTCGCCCTGGCGCATCAGCACCTGGCCGCCGGCGAGTTCGGTCCACGTCATCGCCCGCTGCAGGCGCTCCAGCGCCGCGGCATCGACGTCGCCGAAGTCCTCCTGCAGCAGCCGCGACAGCAGCTCGTCGTGGTACGGCTGCCGGCCCGCGCTGCCGCCGGGCTGCCGCGCGCCCGGGGCGCTCAAGACCAGGCCGGCGGACGCTTGTCGATGAAGGCCTGCACGCCCTCCAGCGCCGACGCGTCCATCATGTTGCAGGCCATGGTCTCCGCCGCCAGGTCGTAGGCGGCGGCAATGCCGGTCTCCAGCTGGCGGTAGAACAGGCCCTTGCCGGCGGCGATGGCCACCCGCGGCTTGGCCACCACGGCCGCGACCAGGCGTTCGACCTCGGCATCGAGCTCGGCGGCATCGACCACGCGGTTGACCAGACCCTTCTCGCGCGCCTCGTCGGCGGAGATGAAGGCCCCCGTGACCAGCATCTCGAAGGCCGCCTTGCGCGGCAGGTTGCGGCTGAGCGCCACGCTGGGCGTGCTGCAGAACAGGCCCAGGTTGACGCCGCTGACGGCAAAGCGTGCGTCGCGCGCTGCCACCGCCAGGTCGCACATGGCCACCAGCTGGCAGCCGGCCGCGGTGGCGATGCCCTGCACCTGGGCCAGCACCGGCACCGGCAGGCGCTGGATCGTCATCATCATGCGGCCGCACTGCGCGAACAGGCGCCGGTAGTAGTCCAGCGACGGCTCGGCGCGCATCTCCTTGAGGTCGTGTCCGGCGCAGAAGGCCTTGCCGGCGGCCCGGATGACGACGATGCGCGCGGACTCGTCGGCGGCGATGCCGTCGAGTTGCGTCTGCAGCGCGTCGAGCACCGCCTCGGACAGCGCATTGAAGGCCTGCGGCCGGTTCAGCGTCAGCGTCACGACGCCACGCGCGTCCTTCGCGTACAGGACCGGTTCCTCTGTCATCGCGCCCTCTTTCGCTCGGTCGTTCATGTCACTCGATGGCCGAGGCGCTCTTCGCGCGCTCGCGCAGCTGGAACTTCTGGATCTTGCCGGTGCTGGTCTTCGGGATCGGCTCGAAGCGGATGTCCCTGGGCACCTTGTAGCCGGCCAGCAACTGCCGGCAGTGTGCCACCAGCGCCTCGGCCGTCACTTCGGCGCCCGGCTTGAGCTCGACGAAGGCCAGCGGCGTCTCGCCCCACTTCGGGTCGGGCCGTGCGACCACCGCGCAGGCCAGCACGGCCGGGTGGCGGTACAGCGCGTCCTCCACCTCGATGGAGCTGATGTTCTCGCCACCGCTGATGATGATGTCCTTGCTGCGGTCCTTGATCTTCACGTAGCGGTCGGGCTCCAGCACCGCCAGGTCGCCGGTGTGGAACCAGCCGCCGTCGAAGGCCTTCGCGGTGGCCGTGGGGTTCTTCAGGTAGCCCTTCATCACGATGTTGCCGCGGAACATGATCTCGCCCATGGTCTGGCCGTCGGCAGGCACCTCGGTCATCGTCTCGGGGTCCATCACGGTCATGCCTTCCTGCAGCGGGTAGCGCACGCCCTGGCGGCCGTTCAGGCGCGTCTGCTCCGACAGGTCGGCCTGCGCCCAGCTCGCGCGCTTGGCCGCCACCGCTGCCGGGCCGTAGACCTCGGTCAGGCCGTAGACATGGGTGATGTCGAAGCCCAGCTGCGCCATGCCTTCGATCATCGCGGCCGGCGGCGCGGCACCGGCGACCATGCCGCGCACGGCGCCGATGCCCTCGCGCAGCGCCGGGTCGGCCGCCACGGCGCCGAGGATGCCGTTGTGCACGATGGGCGCGGCGCAGTAGTGGTCCACGCCGTGCGCGCGCATCGCCGCCAGGATGCTGGCGCCGTCGACCCGGCGCAGGCACACGTGCACGCCGGCCTGCATGGCCACCGTCCAGGGAAAGCACCAGCCGTTGCAGTGGAACATCGGCAGCGTCCACAGGTAGCGCGGGAACAGCGGCATCGTCCAGGTGACGGCGTTGCTCACGGCGTTCAGGTAGGCGCCGCGGTGGTGGGTCACCACGCCCTTGGGATCGCCGGTGGTGCCGCTGGTGTAGCTGACGGCGATGGCGTCCCACTCGTCGGCCGCGCCGTCCAGCCGCGGCAGCGGGTCGTGCGCCGACAGCAGGGCCTCGTAGTCGTGGGTGCCCAACCGCTCGCCGGGACCGGTGTACTCGCTGTCGCAGACGTCGATGACGACGACGTCGCGACCCATGTCCTTCAACTGGGCCAGGGCGGCCGACACCGTGGGTGAGAACTCGCGGTCGGTGATCAGCACCTTGGCGGCGCAGTGGTTCATCTGCCAGGCCAGCAGCGCCGCATCCAGCCGCGTGTTGAGCGTGTTGATCACCGCGCCCAGCGCCGGCACGGCGTAGTGCGCCTCCACCATCTCCGGCGTGTTGGGCAGCATCGTGCTGACCGTGTCGCCGCGGCCGATGCCCAGGGCCTGCAGCGCCGCCGCCAGCCGCGCGGACCGGTCGCGCAGCGTGGCCCAGTCGCAGCGCCGGGCGCCGTGGATGACGGCCGGCAGGTCGCCGAAGACCTCGGCCGTGCGCTCGACGAAGCTCATCGGCGTCAGGGCCACGAAATTCGCCGGCGTGCGGGGCAGGTCTTGGTCGTAGATGTTCATGCCGGCATCGTAGCCATTCGGCCGCCCCGCCGCCCCGGGGACAGCCCGGGGAACGACCAGGAACAGCCCCGGGGTGTGCCGGGGCTGTGGTATCACCGCGCTCCATGTTCCGGGTGCAGATCATCGGTGGCAGCGGCGCCGGCAAGACCACGCTGGGCCGGCGGCTGGCGCAGCGCCACGGACTGCCTTTCGTCGACCTGGACGACCTGTTCTGGGAACCCGGCTGGGTGGACGTGGGCCACGCCGAGCTCGCCCGCCGGCTGGCGCCGCGCGTGGCCAGCGACGGCTGGGTCGTGGCCGGCAACTACGGCCCGACCACCGAACCGCTGCTGTGGCCGCGCCTGACCCACTTGCTGGTGCTGGACCTGCCCTACGGGCTGATGATGCGACGCACCGTCACGCGCACCGTGTGGCGCGGCCTCACCGACGCGCCCTGCTGCAACGGCAACCGCGAGTCGCTGCGGCGGATGTTCGACGAGGGCGGCGTCATCCGCTACCTGCACCGCACCTGGGACAAGCGGCACGCCCGCTTCGCCTGCATCGCCGACGAGCCGGCGCTGGCCCATGCGCAGGTGCAGCGGCTGCGCCACCCGCGCGAGGTGGCGGCGTTCGAGGCGCAGGGCCTCGGATGACGCCGATCACATGACACCGAACGTGCGGAACGCCTCCACCGTGCTCATGCCGCCCTGGATGGCGTCGCGCACCTTGTTCTCGGTGGCCGACTTCTCCAGCGCACGGCGGATGGCCTCCTCCTCCACCGCCCGCGGGATCACGAGCACGCCGTCGAGGTCGCCGAAGACGATGTCGCCCGGCGCCACGCGCACACCGGCAATTTCCACCGGCACCCGCCAGTCCACCACCTTGCCGCGCGGCCCCTGGTCCTGCGCGTAGCCGCCGAAGCCGAACACCGGCAGGCCGCTGGCGGCCACCTCCGGCGTGTCGCGCCAGTAGCCGTCCAGCACCGCACCGGCGGCCTTCAGGTGCATCGCGCGGGTGGTCATCAGCCCGCCCCAGAGTGCGAAGCGCGGCGCGCAGCCGCTGGCCACGTAGACCTCGCCCGCCTTCAGGTCGTCCAGCGCCTCGAACAGCAGGCCGAAGGGGCGCTCGCTGAGCGGACCACGGCCGTCGGGCTCCTGGCTGCCGAAGGCGTTGGCCTCCAGCACCGGCATCGCGCGGCCGACGATCACGTGCTCCGGCTTCAACGGCCGGATCTCCGGCTTCAGGAACTGGTGCAGGTGACCCAGAGTGTCCAGGATGTCGCCCACCAAGGCCGGGAACAGCTTGGCGCGCATCAGTGCGAAGAGTTCGGTGTCGTTGGCCCAGGGGCGGGTCATGTCGTCTCCTGTTGTGTGTAGGTGACTACGCGGTGGCCTTGGCGAGCGCCTGGTCCACGTCCCACAGGATGTCGTCCACGTGCTCCAGCCCGACCGACATGCGCACCATGTCCGGCAGCACGCCGGCGGCCAGTTGCTGCGCTTCGTCGAGCTGGCGGTGGGTGGTGCTGGCCGGGTGGCTGATCAGCGTGCGCGTGTCGCCGATGTTGACCAGGTGGCTCATGAACTGGGCCGACTCGATGAAGCGCACGCCGGCGTCCAGGCCGCCCTTCACGCCGAACGCCAGCAGGCCGGAACCGGCGCGCATCTGCCGCTGCATCAAGGCATGCTGCGGGTGGTCGGGCAGGCCCGGGTAGCTGACCCAGGACACGCGTGGGTCGGCCTGCAGCGCCTTCGCCACCGCCAGCGCATTGGCGCTGTGGCGCTCCATGCGCAGCGGCAGCGTCTCCACGCCCTGCAGGATCTGCCAGGCGCTCATCGGGCTCAGCGCGGCGCCATAGACGCGCAGCGCCTCCATGCGGCAGCGCATCGTGAAGCCGAAGTCGCCGAAGGTCTCGTAGAACTTCACGCCGTGGTAGCCGGGCGAGGGTTCCGTCATGCCCGGGAACTTGCCGTTGTCCCAGGGGAACTTGCCACCCTCGACGATGACGCCGCCCAGCGTGGTGCCGTGTCCGGCCAGGTACTTGGTGGCCGAGTGCACGACGATGTCGGCCCCCAAGGCCAGCGGGTTGCACAGCGCCGGGCTGGGCACGGTGTTGTCGATGACCAGCGGCACGCCGTGCGCATGCGCCACGTCGGCCACCGCGGCGATGTCCAGCACCACCAGGCTGGGGTTGCCCAGGCTCTCGGCGAAGACGGCGCGGGTGTTCTGGCGCATCGCCGCGGCGAAGGCCTCGGGCCGGGTGGCATCGACGAACGTGGTCTCGATGCCGAACTTGGCCAGGTTCACCGCCAGCATGGTGACGCTGCCGCCATACAGCGCACCGGCGGCCACCACGTGGTCGCCGGCCTGCAGCAGCGTCATCAGCGCCATGGCCTCGGCGGCCATGCCGGAGGCGGCGGCCACGGCGGCGCGGCCGCCTTCCAGCGCGGCCACGCGCTCCTCCAGCGCGGCCACGGTGGGGTTGCTCAGCCGGGAGTAGACGTTGCCGAAGGTCTGCAGGTTGAACAGGCTCGCGGCATGGTCGGCGCTGTCGAAGACGAAGCTGGTGGTCTGGTAGATCGGCAGCGCGCGTGCGCCCGTGGCGGCGTCGGGGATCTGGCCGGCGTGGATGGCCAGGGTCTCGGGGCGGAAGGCGTGGTCGGGCATCGTGGGTTCAAGGTTCAGACCGGCCGGCGCGCGGAGATCACCTTGGTGTCCACGCCGGCCCAGTTCAGCCCGCCGAACAGGCGCGCGTGCTCGATCTTCGTGCAGCGGTCCATCACGCTGTCCAGCCCGGCGGCGCGGGCCGCGGCGTCGGCCTCGGTGCTGGCCACGCCGATCTGCTGCCACAGGCACTTGGCCCCGATGCGGATGGCCTGTTCGGCGATCGGCGGCACGTCGGCGCTGCGGCGGAACACGTCCACCATGTCCACCGGCACGGGGATGTCGTCCAGGCTGGCGTAGACCGTCTCGCCCAGGATCTCGCCGCCGGCGTAGCGCGGGTTCACCGGAATGACGCGGTAGCCGTGCTGCTGCAGGTACTTGGCGACGAAGAAGCTCGGGCGGTGCCACTCGGACGAGAGCCCGACCACTGCCACCGTGCGGCAGGACTTCAGGATGCGCCGCAGCGTCGCGATGTCGTCGTGCATGGGGGCACTGTAGCGCCGGAAGCATCGCTGCAACGACTGTTTCATTGGTGCGACTTTGGTACACTTGGCGCATGCTTCCCGACATGGCCTTCGTCGAGCAACGGCTGGACGAGCAGTTCGACAGCCTGAGCCCCGAGCTCCAGCGCGCCGCCCGCTGGCTGCGCCAGAACGGGCCGGCGGTGGCCGTGCATTCGATGCGCCAGTCCGCCCGGCTGGCCGGCGTGGCGCCGGTGACGATGACGCGGCTGGCGCGCCGCCTGGGCTTCGCCGACTTCGACAGCCTGCGCGCCCCCTACGCCCGGCGGCTGGTCAGCGGCCATGCATCCCCCCCGCGCCGGCAGGCAGCGGCGCGCAGCGGCAGCCTGTCGGCGCGGCTGGGCGCGCTCAACGCGGCGCAGATCGCGCACGTGGGCGCGGTCACGGCGCACAACCCGGCGCCGGCCCTTCAGGCAGCCGCCAAGACCCTGCTGCGCGCGCAGCGCGTGGGTTTCCTGGGCCAGCGCATCTCGCATGGCGTGGCCTTCCAGCTGCACTACGGCTACGGCCTGCTGGCGCCCAACGGCGTGCTGCTGGGCGACGCCGGCGGCACGCTGGCCGACCAGCTGGCCACCTTCGGCCCCGGCACGGTGCTGGTGGCCATCAGCCAGTCGCCCTACACACGCAGCGTGGTGGAGGCGGTGGCGCGTGCGCACCAGCAGGGCGCGGCCGTGGTGGCGCTCACCGACAGCCCGCTCTCCCCCATCGCCCGCGGCGCCGCCCACACCCTGCTCTACGGCGGCGGTGCGCCCGCGCTGCTGCATTCCACCTGCGGCGCGCTGGCCCTGGCCGAAGCCCTGCTGGCGGCCGTGGCCCACGCCGGCGGCACCGCGGTGCAGACGCACTGGGCGCAGCGGCAGCGCCAGCTGGCGCTGGACCGCGCCTACCACGAATCCCCCAAGGACACTGCATGAACGCCCCCGACACCCGCATCCTGCACCGCCAGATCCACCACCGCCTGCCGGTGGCTGCCCACGCCTGTGGCGTGACGATCACCGACACCGCCGGCCGCGACTACATCGACGCCAGCGGCGGCGCCGCCGTCTCCTGCCTGGGCCACGGCCACCCGGAGGTGATCGCGGCCATGCACGCGCAGATCGACCGCGTGGCCTACGCCCACACCAGCTTCTTCACCACCGACGTGGCCGAGGAACTGGCGGCCGAACTGGTGCGCACCGCGCCGGCCGGCGTGACGCATGCCTACTTTGTCTCCGGCGGGTCGGAGGCCGTGGAGGCGGCGCTGAAGATGGCGCGCCAGTACTTCGTGGAGATCGGCCAGCCGCAGCGCCGGCACTTCATCGCCCGCCAGCAGAGCTACCACGGCAACACGCTGGGCGCACTCGCCGTGGGCGGCAACGAGTGGCGACGGCGGCAGTTCGCGCCGCTGTTGATCCCGGTGACCCACGTGTCGGCCTGCTACGAATACCGCGGCCGCGCCGACGGCGAAACGGCCGAAGCCTACGGCCAGCGCCTGGTGCAGGAACTGGCCGGCGCCATCGACCGCCTGGGCGGCGAGAACGTGATCGCGTTCGTCGCCGAGACCGTGGGTGGCGCCACCTCCGGCGCGCTGACACCGGTGCCCGGCTACCTGCAGGGCGTGCGCGAACTGTGCAGCCGGCACGGCATCCTGCTGATCCTGGACGAGGTGATGTGCGGCATGGGCCGCACCGGTACGCTGCACGCCTGCGAGCAGGAAGGGGTCGTGCCCGACCTGATCACCATCGCCAAGGGCCTGGGCGGCGGCTACCAGCCCATCGGCGCGGTGCTGGCACAGGGGAAGATCGTCGACGCCTTCGCGAAGGGCTCCGGGCTCTTCCAGCACGGCCACACCTACCTGGGCCACCCGGTGGCCTGCGCAGCGGCCCTGGCCGTGCAGCGCGTGATCCACCGAGACGGCCTGCTGAGCCAGGTGCAGCGCCTGGGCCACGGCCTGCGCGAGCGCCTGCAGGCGGCCTTCGGGGCCCATGACCACGTGGGCGACATCCGCGGCCGCGGCATGTTCCAGGCCATCGAGCTGGTGGCCGACCGCGCCAGCAAGACCCCCTTCGACCCCGCACTGAAGCTGCATGCCAGAATCAAGGCGCAATGCATGGAGCGGGGCCTGATGGTCTACCCGATGGGCGGCACCATCGACGGCGCACGGGGCGACCACGTGCTGCTGGCGCCGCCCTTCATCGCCACCGATGCCGACCTGGACGCCATCGTCGGTCGCCTGGCCGACGCAGTGCAGGCAGCCCTGGTGTCGGTGCGTTGAACCCGGGCAACCCCCCGTGCATCCCAACCCCGCCGGCGCGTATCGTGCCGGCAGTCCTTCGAAGTACCACCCACAAGGAGTGAGAAGCCCATGAAGCTGAAGTCCACCCTGGCCCTGGCGGCCGCCGCCGTCACCCTCGGCCTGCCCGCCTCCAGCGCCTTCGCGCAGCAGAAGTTCGTCACCATCGGCACCGGCGGTGTCACCGGCGTGTACTACGCCGCCGGCGGCGCCATCTGCCGCCTGATGAACAAGGACCGCGCGCGCCACGGCATCCGCTGCTCGGTGGAGTCCACCGGCGGTTCGGTGTTCAACATCAACACCATCAAGGCCGGCGAGCTGGACTTCGGCGTCGCCCAGTCCGACTGGCAGTACCACGCCACCAACGGCTCCAAGGTCTTCGAGAAGGACGGCAAGCACACCGACCTGCGCGCCGTGTTCTCGGTGCACCCGGAGCCCTTCACCGTGCTGTCGCGCAAGGAAGCCGCGATCGGCAAGTTCGAGGATCTGAAGGGCAAGCGCTTCAACGTCGGCAATCCGGGTTCCGGCACGCGCGCCTCGGCCGAGGAACTGCTGAACGCCATGGGCTGGAAGCTCGGCGACTTCTCGCTCGCGTCCGAGCTGAAGGCCGATGAGCACGGCGCTGCACTGTGCGACAACAAGATCGACGCCTTCTTCTACGGCGTGGGCCACCCCAGCGCCAACATCCAGGACCCGATCACCACCTGCGGCGCCAAGCTGGTGCCGCTGACCGGCCCGGCCATCGACAAGCTCGTCGCCGGCGCGCCGTACTACGCCAAGGTCAACATCCCCGGCGGCCTGTATGCCGGCCACCCGAACCCGACGCCCACCTACGGTGTGCTGGCCACCTTCGTGACCAGCGCCAAGGTCCCGGACGCCACGGTGTACGAGCTGGTCAAGGCGGTCTTCGACAACTTCGAGGAGTTCAAGAAGCTGCACCCGGCCTTCGGTGCGCTGCAGCCGCAGGACATGGTGAAGAACGGCAATTCCGCCCCGATGCACCCGGGTGCGGTCAAGTACTACAAGGAAAAGGGCTGGCTGTAAGCCCCGGCATGACACGTGCTTGACCGAGGGGCCCCGCCAGCGGGGCCCCTTGTCGTTTTGGTTTGGAGGACGCGAACACCATGGCGAAGAACAAGAAGGACACCAGCGACGTCGACGTCGCCCAGCTGGCCGCCGACAGCGACACCGGCGGCCGCAACCCGGGCCCGCTGGTCAAGCGGCTGCTGCTGGCCACCGCCCTGGCCTGGAGCCTGTTCCAGCTGTGGATCGCGTCGCCGCTGCCGTTCACGCTGGGCTTCGGCGTCTTCAACGACACGCAGTCGCGCGCCATCCACCTGGCGTTCGCGGTCTTCCTGTCGTACATGGCCTACCCGGCCTTCAGCGGCTCACGGCGCGACCGGGTGCCGGTGCTCGACTGGGTCTTCGCGCTGGTGGGCGCGTTCTGCGCCAGCTACCTGTTCTTCTTCTACCGTGAGCTGGCCGACCGCCCGGGCCAGCCCAACACGCAGGACCTGGTGGTTGCAGTCACCGGCCTGGTGCTGCTGCTGGAGGCCACGCGCCGCGCGCTGGGCCTGCCGATGGTGATCGTGGCCCTGGTGTTCCTGGGCTACACCTTCGGCGGCCCCTACATGCCGGACCTGATTGCGCACAAGGGTGCGTCGCTGAGCCGCGCCATGTCGCACCAGTGGCTCACCACCGAAGGCGTGTTCGGCGTCGCGCTGGGCGTGTCCAGCGGCTTCATCTTCCTGTTCGTGCTCTTCGGCAGCCTGCTCGACCGCGCCGGCGCCGGCAACTACTTCATCAAGAGCGCCTTTGCGCTGCTGGGCCACATGCGCGGCGGGCCGGCCAAGGCGGCGGTGGTGTCCAGCGCCGCCACCGGCATCATCAGCGGCAGCAGCATCGCCAACGTGGTGACCACCGGCACCTTCACCATCCCGCTGATGAAGCGCGTGGGCTACCGCGGCGACCAGGCCGGCGCGGTGGAGGTCTCCAGCTCCGTCAACGGCCAGATCATGCCGCCGGTGATGGGCGCGGCCGCCTTCCTGATGGTGGAGTACGTGGGCATCCCGTACTCGCAGGTGATCAAGCACGCCTTCCTGCCGGCGCTGATCAGCTACATCGCGCTGTTCTACATCGTGCACCTGGAGGCGCTGAAGGCCGGCCTGACCGGCCTGCCGCGGCGCAGCCAGGCCACGGCCGCGCAGCGGCTGCTGTCCTTCGGCCTCACGGTCTGCGGCTTCGTGGTACTGGCCGGCATCACCTACGCCGCCATCGGCTGGGTCAAGGACGTGGCGGGCGCCGCGGCCACGCCGATCATCGGCGTCGGCCTGCTGGCGGCCTACATCGGCCTGGTCTGGGTGGGCACGCGCCAGCCCGAACTGACGATGGACGATCCCAACGCCCCCGTCTACGAACTGCCCGAGACCGCACCCACGCTCAAGAGCGGCCTGCACTACCTGCTCAGCGTGGTGGTGCTGATCTGGTGCCTGATGGTCGAGCAGCTGTCGCCGGCACTGTCGGCCTTCTGGGCCACGGTATTCATGATCTTCGTGATGCTCACACAGCGCCCGCTGGTGGCCTTGATGCGCGGCCAGGGCGCGCTGGGCAGCGCCTTCATGACCGGCGTGACCGACCTCGTGGCCGGCCTGGAGGCCGGCGCGCGCAACATGATCGGCATCGGCGTGGCGACGGCAGCGGCAGGCATCATCGTCGGCACCGTCTCGCTCACCGGCGTCGGCCTGGTGATGACGGAGGTGGTGGAACTGCTCTCCGGCGGCAACCTGATGCTGATGCTGGTGCTGGTGGCGCTGATCAGCCTGATCCTGGGCATGGGCCTGCCCACCACGGCCAACTACATCGTGGTGTCCACGCTGATGGCGCCGGTGGTGGTGGAACTGGGCGCGCAGAGCGGCCTGCTGGTGCCGCTGATCGCGGTGCACCTGTTCGTCTTCTACTTCGGCCTGATGGCCGACGTGACGCCGCCGGTGGGCCTGGCCAGCTTCGCGGCGGCAGCCATCGCGCGCGCCGACCCGTTGAAGACCGGCGTCACCGCCTTCTACTACTCGATGCGCACGGCCATCCTGCCGTTCCTGTTCATCTTCAACACGCAGTTGCTGATGATCGGCATCGACAGCCCCTGGCACCTGGCGCTCACGGTGGCCAGCGCCATCGTCGCGATGTTGGTCTTCGCCGCGGCCACGCAGGGCTTCTTCCTCGTCAAGACGCGCTGGTACGAGACCATCGCCCTGCTGCTGGTGACCTTCACGCTCTTCCGCCCTGGCTTCTGGTGGGACATGCTGTTCCCTCCCTACGACGAGCGCCCGGCCAGCGAGCTGATGACCCTGGTGGAGCAGGCCCCGGCCGACGAGCGCAAGCGCATCTGGGTGGAGGGCCTGAACCTCAACGGCGACGAGGTGAAGAAGGGCGTGCTGCTGCCCCTGGGTGACCCAGGCCCGGCACGCGAGCGCCTGCGCAAGATCGGCCTGACAGTGATGACGCTGGGTGCCGACGTGCAGGTGGCGGCGGTGCAGTTCGGCTCGCAGGCCGAGAAGCTGGGCCTGGAGCAGGGCTTCAAGGTCACGGCCATCGAGATGCCGGCCGACCGGCCGGCCAAGGAGTGGGCCTTCATCCCGGCGCTGGCGCTGCTGGGCGTGGTGGTGATGCTGCAGCGCCGGCGGCGGGTGGCCCCGTGACCCCGCGCATCGCCCTCATCCACGCGCTGACGCACTCACCGCCACCGATCAACGCCGCGCTGGCGCGCGACTGGCCAGCCGCGGTGCGCATGAACCTGCTGGACGACAGCCTGTCGGCCGACCTGGCGCGCACCGGCACGCTGGACGAGCGCATGACGCAGCGCTTCCTCACACTGGCCGACTACGCCGTGGGCACTGGCGCCGATGCCATCCTGTTCACCTGCAGCGCCTTCGGACCCTGCATCGACGCGGTGAAGACGCGGCACCCAGGTATCCCGGTGCTCAAGCCCAACGAGGCCATGGTCGACGAGGCCGTGGCCCTGGCCGCGGGCACGCCCATCGGCCTGCTGGCCACCTTCGGCCCCACGCTGCAGACCATGCCGCCGGAATTCCCGCCCACGGCCGTGCTGCGCACCGCGCTGGCCGACGGCGCCATGGCGGCGCTGGATGCCGGTGACACCGCCACCCACGACCGCCTGGCCGTGGAAGCGGCGCTGCGCCTGGCCGACCAGGGCTGCCGCGTGATCGCGCTGGCGCAGTTCAGCCTGGCGCGCGCGCGCGATGCCGTGGCCGCGGCCACCGGGCTGCCGGTGCTGACCACGCCGGATTCGGCGGTGGCTCGGTTGAAGGCGCTGCTGGGCGCCGCCTGAACGGATCGGGGTCAGGGCAGGAAGCCCCGCTCCTCGAACAGCTTGCGGAGCTTCTCCGAATCCTCCTGGAACCGCTTCGGCGCGTACTTCAGGTCGCAGGTGTAGAACTTTGCCAGCGAGTCCACGCCGAGTTCGGCCATGCGGGCCAGGAAGCCTTCGTGCAGGCCCTGGTACCGCGCCCAGCCCTTGACCTCACGGTCGTGGAACTGGTCGTCGATCTGCTCGCCGCTGGGCCGGTGGTAGGTCTCGTCGTGGCACCAGGCGGCCATCGGCAGGCGGTCGCGCTGGGCGGGCGCCTCGTCGGGCCAGCCGACGACCAGGCTGGTGGCGGGCAGGCAGTTGGGCGGCAGTTCCAGGAAGTCGGCGATCTCGCGCATCGCGTGCAGCGTGGTGCCCATGTAGCAGATGCCCAGGCCCTCGGCCTCCAGCGCCAGCGCCGTGGTCTGCGCCACGATGAGCGCGTCGAACGACGCCACGTGCCAGGCCATCAGGTTGTCGAAGTTCAGCCGCGCGCCGCGACGCTGCAGCCATTGCCGCGTGCGCCAGGTGTCGGCGCAGAAGGTCAGCACCAGCGGCGCCTGCAGCACCATGTCCTGCTCGAAGTGCAGTTCGTACAGGCGCCGCTTGCGCTCGGCGTCGCGCGTGCGCACCACGGAGACCATGTTCAGATTGCCCGACGACGAGGCACCGGCGAAGGCGTCCTGCAGCACGGCGTCCAGCAACGCGGGGTCGATGGGGTCGGGCTTGTAGCGCCGGATCGAACGGTGGCGCTGCAACAGCGGCGAGAGTGCGGTCGGTGTGGTCATCGGACGGTGGCTGTCAGGTCGTGAGGTCCGCGATCCTGTCATCCCGGCGCATGCTCGCGGAAGCCCGTGGCGCACTGATACACTGGCGCTGCCAGGAGAGAGTCTCCGCCCTAATACGGGCGCGAGGCCGCCGAAGGCGCAGGGGAGACCCCCGAACGCTCAGGCCAAAGGACTGGCTGGTTGACCTCACTGGAGAGAGGCGCCGGCAGCAACGCCGTCGCCCACCGAAGGGGCAAGGGCCGTCACCGGGCGGACCCGAATCTCTCAGGTAAAGCGGACAGCGGGGGCCCCCGGACACCGGTGCACGCGGTGGCCGAGGCAGCGCCCTCGAAAGGTTCCGCCGTGTCCGACCTGCTCATCACCCCGCTGCATGCGCTGCATGTGAAGCTCGGCGCCCGCATGGTGCCCTTTGCCGGTTACAGCATGCCGGTGCAGTACCCGGCGGGCATCATCGCCGAGCACAAGCAGTGCCGCAGCGCGGCGGCCCTGTTCGACGTGTCGCACATGGGCCAGCTGCGACTGGTGGGCGACGACGCCGCCGCCGCGCTGGAATCCCTGGTGCCGGTGGACGTGGTGGACCTTGGGCTGCACAAGCAGCGCTACGCCCTCTTCACGAACAGCACCGGCGGCATCCTCGACGACCTGATGGTCACGCGCCGCGACGACGACCTGTTCCTCGTCGTCAACGCCGCCTGCAAGGCCGCCGACACGAAACACCTGATCACGAACATCGGCCACCGCTGCACCGTGGTGCCGCTGCCCGACCGCGCGCTGCTGGCGCTGCAGGGCCCGCAGGCGGTGGCGGCGCTGTCGCGGCTGAACCCGGACGTGTCGCGGCTGGTGTTCATGACCGGTGGCCATTTCACGCTGGCCGGCGCCGACTGCTACGTCACGCGCAGCGGCTACACCGGCGAGGACGGCTTCGAGATCTCGGTGCCGGCCGACGCCGCCGTGGCGCTGGCCGAGGCCCTGCTGGCCCAGCCCGAGGTGGCGCCGGCCGGGCTGGGCGCGCGCGACACGCTGCGCCTGGAGGCCGGCCTGTGCCTGTATGGCCACGACATCAGCGAGACCACCAGCCCCATCGAGGCCGGCCTGACCTGGGCGATCCAGAAGGTGCGCCGCCCGGGTGGCGCGCGCCATGGCGGTTATCCCGGTGCCGCAGTCATCGACAAACACCTGGGTGGCGGCGCGCCCAGCAAACGCGTGGGCCTCGTCGGCCTGGAGCGTGCGCCCGTGCGCGAAGGCGCGCCCATCGTCGACGCGCACGGCCACCGTCTGGGCACCGTGACCAGTGGCACGCTGGCGCCCACGGTCGACAAGCCCATCGCGATGGCCTACCTGCCCATCGACCACACACAGGCGCAGCACGAGGTCTATGCCGAAGTGCGCGGCAAGCGCCTGCCGATGCGCGTGACGCCCATGCCCTTCAACCCCCACCGCTACCACCGCGGCTGAATCCCAACCCCGAACACCCCAGGAGAGACCGATGACGACCATGTTCACCCCCGACCACGAGTGGATCAACATCGAGGACCACGAGGCCGCCGTCGTCGGCATCACGCTGCACGCGCAGGAAGCGCTGGGCGACGTGGTCTTCGTCGACCTGCCGGAGGTGGGCCGCAGCTACGCCAAGGGCGAGGTGGCCGGCGTGGTGGAAAGCGTCAAGGCCGCGGCCGACATCTACATGCCGGTGACCGGCGAGGTGGTCGAGGTCAACGAGGCCCTGCGCGCCGACCCGGCCCTGGCCAACACCGACCCGATGGGCGCCGGCTGGTTCTTCAAGGTCCACGTCACCAAGATGGAAGAGTTCGACGCGCTGATGGACCCGCCGGGTTACGACGCGCTGCTCAAGACCCTGTGACCTCCCGTTTCGCCTGACCGCCCCGCCGCCATGCTGATGTCCGCCCTGCCCCCGCTTGCCGAGCTCGAAGACGCCGGCGAATTCCTGCCCCGCCACATCGGGCCCGACGACGCCGACCAGGCGCACATGCTGTCGGTGATCGGCGCGGCATCGCGCCGGGCGCTGGTGGAGGCCGTGATGCCGGCCGACATCGCGCGCTCGCGGCCGATGGACCTGCCGCCGGCGGTGACGGAAGCCCAGGCGCTGGCCGAACTGAAGGCCATCGCCGCGAAGAACAAGGTGCTGCGCAGCTTCATCGGCCAGGGCTACCACGGCACGCATACGCCGGGCGTCATCCTGCGCAACATCCTCGAGAACCCGGCCTGGTACACCGCCTACACGCCCTACCAGGCCGAGATCTCGCAGGGCCGGCTGGAGGCGCTGATCAACTTCCAGACCATGGTGACCGACCTCACCGGGCTGGACGTGGCCGGCAGTTCGATGCTCGACGAAGCCACCGCCGCGGCCGAAGCCGTCACGTTGGCCAAGCGCAGCGTGAAAAGCAAGAGCGACACCCTGCTGGTGGCCAGCGACTGCCACCCGCAGACCATCGAGGTCATCCGCACGCGCTGCGACCCGCTGGGGCTGAACGTGCTCGTCGGCCCGGTGCCGGCGCTGCTGGCCGAACACGACTGCTTCGCCGTGGTGGCGCAGTACCCGGCGACCACCGGGCTGGTGCACGACATGGCGCCGTTCGTCGAGCAGACGCACGCGAAGAACGCGGCCTTCATCGTCTGTGCCGACCTGCTGGCGCTGACGCTGCTCAAGCCCCCGGGCGAGTTCGGGGCCGACATCGCCGTGGGCAACACGCAGCGCTTCGGCGTGCCCATGGGCGCCGGCGGCCCGCACGCCGCCTACCTGGCCTGCCGCGACGCCTTCAAGCGCCAGATGCCGGGCCGACTGGTGGGCGCCAGCATCGACGCGCACGGCAACCCGGGCTACCGCCTGGCGCTGCAGACGCGCGAGCAGCACATCCGGCGCGAGAAGGCCACGTCCAACATCTGCACCGCGCAGGTGTTGCTGGCCGTGATCGCCAGCATGTACGCTGTCTACCACGGCCCGGTGGGCCTGACGCGCATCGCGCGGCGCGTGGCCAGCTACACCGCGATCCTGGCCGAGGGCCTGAAGACGCTGGGTCACAAGGTCCTCACCGTGCACGCCTTCGACACGCTGACGGTGGCCACCGGCGACCGCACCGAGGCCGTCATCGCCCGCGCGCTGGCCGGTGGCGCCAACCTGCGCCGCGTGTCGCCCACGCACGTGGGCGTGGCGCTGGACGAGACCACCACGCGCGCCGACATCAACGCGCTGTGGTCCTGGTTCGCCGAGCCCGGCCAGACGCTGCCGGACGTGGCGCGCTGGGAACGCGGCATCGACACGCTGATTCCCGAAGGCCTGCGCCGCAGCACGCCCTTCCTGACGCACCCGGTCTTCAACACCCACCACAGCGAAACCGAGATGCTGCGCTACATCCGCAGCCTGTCGGACAAGGACTTGGCGCTGGACCGCAGCATGATCCCGCTGGGCTCGTGCACGATGAAGCTCAACGCCACGGCCGAGATGATCCCGATCACCTGGCCGGAGTTCGCCCACCTGCACCCGTTCGCGCCGGCCGACCAGCTGGCCGGCTACGCCGAGCTGAACGCGCAGCTCACCGGCTGGTTGAGCCAGGCCACGGGTTATGCGGGCGTGAGCCTGCAGCCGAACGCCGGCAGCCAGGGTGAATACGCCGGCCTGCTGGCCATCCGCGGCTGGCACCGGTCGCGCGGCGAGGGCCACCGCGACGTCTGCCTGATCCCGGAATCGGCGCACGGCACCAACCCGGCCAGCGCGCAGATGGTGGGCATGAAGGTGGTGGTGGTGAAGTGCGACGCCGCCGGCGCCATCGACATGGCCGACCTGCAGGCCAAGTGCACCGCGCATGCCAGCGACCTGGCCGCGATCATGATCACGTACCCCAGCACCTACGGCGTCTTCGACCGCAACGTCAAGGCGCTGTGCGACCTGGTGCACGCGCACGGCGGCCGCGTCTACGTGGACGGTGCCAACATGAACGCGCTGGTGGGCCTGGCAGCGCCCGGCGAGTTCGGCGGCGACGTGAGCCACCTCAACCTGCACAAGACCTTCTGCATCCCGCACGGCGGCGGCGGCCCCGGCGTCGGCCCGGTGTGCGTGGTGGAGGACCTAGTGCCCTTCCTGCCCGGCCACGCCACGGCCACCGGCGTCGAATCGCCCGTGGGCGCCGTCTCGGCGGCGCCGCTGGGCAACGCCGCGGTGCTGCCCATCCCGTGGATGTACATCCGCATGATGGGCGCCGAGGGCCTGCAGGCCGCCACCGAGACGGCCATCCTGTCGGCCAACTACGTGGCCGCGCGTCTGGCGGACCACTACGACATCCATTTCAGCAGCGACGTTGCGGCCCTCAAGGGCGGCGGCGTGGCCCACGAGTGCATCCTGGACCTGCGCCCGCTGCAGAAGACCAGCGGCGTCAGCGCCGAGGACGTGGCCAAGCGGCTGATCGACTACGGCTTCCACGCCCCCACGCTGAGCTTCCCGGTGGCCGGCACGCTGATGGTGGAGCCCACCGAGAGCGAGCCGCGCGTGGAACTGGACCGCTTCTGCGACGCCATGATCGCCATCCGCGGCGAGATCGCGAAGGTGGAGCAAGGCACCTGGCCGCAGGACGACAACCCGCTGAAGCACGCGCCGCACACCGCCGCATCGCTGGTGGCGGCCGACTGGCCACACGCCTACTCGCGCGAGGAGGCGGCCTATCCGGTGGCCTCGTTGCGACGGGCCAAGTACTGGAGCCCGGTGGGCCGCATCGACAACGTGCACGGCGACCGCAACCTGTTCTGCAGCTGCCTGCCGGTGAGCGACTACCAGTAACGCGAGCAGGCGCTGCGCCGTGGCCGTCTCGGTCTTCGACCTGTTCAAGATCGGCATCGGCCCGAGCAGCAGCCACACCGTGGGGCCGATGCGCGCGGCCCGGCTGTTCGCGCTGCGCCTGCAGCACGAGGGCGCGCTGCCGCGCACGGCGCGCGTGCTCGTGCAGCTCTACGGCAGCCTCGGCGCCACCGGCAATGGCCACGGCAGCGACAAGGCCGTGCTGCTGGGCCTGATGGGGCACGAGCCGGACAGGGTGGACGTGGACACGATCCCCGACCTGCTGCAGGCCGTGCGCACCCAGCGCCGGCTGGCGTTGCTTGGAGAACAGGGCATCGCCTTCCACGAACGCGACGACCTGAAGTTCCATCGCCGCGAGACCCTGCCCTTCCACACCAACGGGCTGCGTTTCACGGCCTTCGACGACGAGGGCCGTGAACTGCTGCAGCGCGTGTACTACTCGGTGGGCGGTGGTTTCGTGGTCAGCGACGAGGTGGCGGCCGACGGCTCGAAGCAGAAGGTCATCGCGCCCGACGCCACGGTGCTGCCTTACCCCTTCCGCAGCGGCGCGGAACTGCTGGCACTGACGCAGCAACACGGTTGCAGCATCGCCGAACTGATGCGCCGCAACGAACGCCACTGGCGCACGGACGAAGAGATCGACGCCGGCCTGCTGCGCATCTGGCAGGTGATGCAGGACTGCGTGGCGCGCGGCTGTGCCGCCGAGGGCACCCTGCCCGGCGGCTTCCACGTGCGCCGGCGCGCCAGGGCGCTGCGCGAGGCGCTGGTGGCCCAGCCCGAGGCGGCCCTGCGCGACCCGCTGCAGGTGCTGGACTGGGTAAACCTCTACGCGCTGGCGGTCAACGAGGAGAACGCCGCCGGCGGCCGCGTGGTCACCGCGCCCACCAATGGCGCTGCAGGGATCGTGCCCGCGGTGCTGCACTACTACCGGCGCTTCGTGCACGGCAGCAGCGACGCCGGCGTGGTGGACTTCCTGCTCACCGCAGCCGCCATCGGCATCCTCTACAAGGAGAACGCCAGCATCAGCGGCGCCGAGGTCGGCTGCCAGGGCGAGGTCGGCGTGGCCTGCAGCATGGCCGCCAGCGCGCTGTGCGCGGTGCTCGGCGGCACGCCGGCACAGGTGGAGAACGCGGCGGAAATCGGCATGGAGCACCACCTGGGCCTGACCTGCGACCCGGTGGGCGGCCTGGTGCAGATCCCCTGCATCGAGCGCAACGCCATTGCGTCGGTCAAGGCCATCAACGCCGCGCGCATGGCGCTGCGTGGCGACGGCAAGCACCACGTGAGCCTGGACAAGGTCATCAAGACGATGCGCGAGACCGGCGCCGACATGATGACCAAGTACAAGGAAACGGCCCGCGGCGGGCTGGCGGTCAACATCGTGGAGTGCTGAAGACCCTGGGCGTCGGGGGGTCGGGGTGATCCCGGTTTCAGAGGTCGCGCCTTTCGACCGATAGTGGCAGCAGAACCTCCTGCATCCCACCACGCCGTCGACATGTCCGCACCGTCCCGCGTGCAACGCCGCACCACCGGGACCGAGTGCACACACCAGACGTCATCTATCGTCGACAGCGAGAGTTCTGCGGCCACCTTCTCCCAGGCGCGATCCGACGAGGCGCAGCGTCTGGCCGCGCTCCAGGCCACCGAACTGCTGGACACGGCGGAAGAACAGAGCTTCGACGACCTGACCGCGCTGGCCGCCGAGATCCTCGGCGTGCCGATCGCGCTGGTGTCGCTGGTCGACGAGCAGCGCCAGTGGTTCAAGAGCCACCACGGTCTGCCCGTGCGGGAAACACCGCGCGAATGGGCCTTCTGCGCGCATGCCATCCAAGGCGAAGGCATCTTCGAGGTGCCCGATGCGACCGAAGATCCCCGCTTCCGGAGCAACCCGCTGGTCGTGCAGGATCCGCACATCCGGTTCTACGCCGGCATGCCGCTGCGGCTGCCCACCGGCGAGGCCCTGGGCACGCTGTGCGTGATCGACCGCACGCCACGCCGGCTCGATGCGCGCCAGCGCTACGCGCTCGTGCGGCTGGCACGACAGGCCTCGCACCTGATCGAACTGC
The DNA here is from genome assembly GCA_024235855.1 of Burkholderiaceae bacterium. Taxonomy (GTDB): domain Bacteria; phylum Pseudomonadota; class Gammaproteobacteria; order Burkholderiales; family Burkholderiaceae_C; genus Rubrivivax. Next base: position 58,787 of record JACKLN010000002.1, on the reverse strand, counting down.
ACCGCAGCCGGCTGGTGCAGCACCGCACCTCACGCGAACTGCGGCGCCTGGCGCTGGTGGCCCAGCGCACCGACAACGTGGTCATCCTGGGCGACGCCGAGGGCCGCACCACCTGGGTCAACGCCGCCTTCGAGCGCGTCACCGGCTACACCGCCGACGAGATCATCGGACGCACGCCGGGCTCGGTGCTGCAGTTCGAGGGGAGCGCACCGGCGGCGCGCGACGCGCTCGGGGACGCGGTGCGTGCGCGCAAGGCCTGCCGCGTGCAGATCCTCAACCGGGCCAAGGGCGGCAGACCCTACTGGATGGACGTGGACCTGCAGCCACTGCACGGCGACGACGGCACGTTCGAAGGCTTCGTGGCCGTCGAGACCGACGTCACCGAAGTCGTCCGCCAGCGCGAGCATGCGCAGGCGCTGCTCGACGCGCTGCCCGCCGGGGTGCTGCTGCAGTCGCGCAGCGCGGCCATCCTGCAGGCCAACCCCGCGGCGCACGAGATTCTGGGCACGCCGCCCGGCGGCCTGGTCGGACTGGACACGCGGGCGGCCCACTGGCTGACGGTCGACGCCGATGGCCAGCCGCTGCGCGACGAGGAGCGCCCCCTGGCCCGGGTGCTGGCCACGGGCCAGCCCACCGATCCCTGCCGGATCGGCATACGCAACGGCCAGGGCGAACAGCGCTGGCTGGACCTGCGCTGCGTGCCCTTGCACGGCCCCGACGGCGAACTGGAGGCGGCGCTCACCTGCTTCACCGACATCACCGACGCGGTGCGCACCGACGGCATGCTGCAGACCGCGCTCGGCGCGGCCGACCTGGGTTCCTGGACCTGGGACCCGGACGACGACCAGTGGACGCTGTCGCCGAACTGGGTCGAACGCTTCGGCCCGCTGAGCAACGAAGGCCGCTGGCTGGAACGGGTGCACCCCGACGATCTCCCGATGGCACAGGACACGATGTTGGCGCTGCTGCGCGGCACCGAGCAGCGCTATCGCGCCGAGTTCCGGCTGCGCATGCGCAGCGGGGCCTGGCATTGGCTGCTGGCCTACGCCGCCGTCGCCGAACGGGCGCCGAACGGGCGCGTGCTGCGGGTCAGCGGCGTGCTGATGGACATCAACGAACGCAAGCGGGCCGAGGAGCGGCTGCGCGCCGCGGCCACCACCGACGCGCTGACCGGCCTGCCCAACCGCAGCCTGCTGGCCGACCGCGTGGGGCAGGCCCTGGCCAGTTGCCGCCGCCGGCGACGGCTGGGTGCGCTGATCTTCCTCGACCTCGACCATTTCAAGCGCGTGAACGACAGCCACGGGCACGCCGCGGGTGACGCCCTGCTGTGCGAGGTCACACGCCGCCTGCGCGACACGCTGCGCGTGGACGACACGCTGGCCCGCATGGGTGGCGACGAACTGATGGTGCTGCTGCCCGATGCCGGGGCAGGCCCGGACGAGGCCGAGCGGGCGGCACGCGAGGTGGTGCGCAAGCTGCGCGCGGCGCTGGAGGTGCCGGTGCAGGTGGGGCCGATGGAATACCGGGTTGGCGCCAGCATCGGCATCACCGTGTTCCCGCGCGGCGACGCGCCGACGGTGGAGGACCTCGTCCGCGAAGCCGACACGGCCATGTACGCCGCCAAGCAGAGCGAGCGCGGCAGCACGCGGCTCTACGAGCCGGCGATGCACGAGCACGTGGCGTCGCGCGTGGCGCTGGAACGTGCGCTGCGAAAGGCGATCGACGACGATGTCATCACCCTGCACCTGCAGGGCCAGTGGACAGCCGACGGCAGGCTCGCCGGCCTGGAGGCCCTGGCGCGCTGGCACGACGCGGAGCAGGGCATGGTGCCGCCGGCCCGGTTCATCTCGGTGGCCGAGGACTCCGGCCTGATCCTGCCGCTGGGGCGACGGATGATCGAGCGCGCCTGCGCCCTGGCCCGCCAGCTGCGGGAGGCCGGCGTCGACGTCCCGCTGTCGGTCAACGTCAGCCCGCGTCAGTTCGCCGACCCCGGGTTCACGGCGCATCTGGTCCAGACCGTCGGTGCGCACGGCATCGCCCCCGGTGCGCTGCAGCTCGAGCTCACGGAGGGCATGCTCGCGGACGAGGCCTCCGAGCGGGTGATGAAGCACCTGGCGGCCGAGGGGTTCCACTTCTCGATCGACGACTTCGGCACCGGCTGGTCGAACCTGATGTACCTCAAGCGCCTGCCGGTGCGCGAGCTGAAGATCGACCGCGCCTTCGTGCGCGACGTGGTGGAGGACGGCGACGACGCCGCCCTGGTGCTGGCCATCATCGGCATCGCGCGGCGGTTCGGCATCCGGACGGTGGCCGAAGGCGTCGAGACCGCCGCCCAGGCCCGCTTCCTGGTGGAAGCGGGCTGCGACCGGTTGCAGGGCTGGCTGTTCGACCGCGCGCGCCCCGTCGACGAGGTGCTCGCGTCGCCGCTGCGCCGGCCGGCCGTCGCCGACGCCTGGTCGGCCTGAGACAGGCGAGCGCGCCCGCCTGCCGGGCGCGAGGTCAGTCGCGGTCCGCCGGCATGCCGGCCGGCATGCCCGCCCCGCCGGCCGGCAGTGCCTGCGGCGAGGCCGCCGGCCGCTTCTCGCGCACCACGTAGCTGTAGAGCACTGGCACCACCACCAGGGTCAGCAGCGTGCTGGTCAGCAGGCCGCCGATGATGGCGCGCCCCATCGGGGCCTGGATCTCGCCACCGTCGTTGAGCGCCAGCGCCAGCGGCAGCATGCCGAAGACCATGGCCGCGGTGGTCATGATGATGGGGCGCATGCGGATCTGGCCGGCCTGCAGCAGCGCATCGCGCACCGAGGCGCCCGCCTTGCGCGCCTGGTTGGCGAAGTCCACCAGCAGGATGGCGTTCTTCGTCACCAGGCCCATCAGCATCACCAGGCCGATCATCGAGAACACGTTGAGCGTGCTGCCCGTCACCAGCAGCGCCAGCATCACGCCGATCAGCGCCAGCGGCAGGCTGGCCATGATGGCGATGGGCTGCACGAAGCTGCCGAACTGGCTGGCCAGCACGATGTAGATGAAGATCGCCGCCAGCGCCATCGCGCCGAGCAGGCCGCCGAAGGCTTCGTCCTGCTCCTGCATCTGGCCGCCGATGTCGAAGCTGTAGCCCGGCGGCAGCTGCGTCTCCTTGATCAGCTTCTGCACGTCGGCGCTGACGTCGCCCGGGCTGCGGTCCTTGACGCCGGCGAACACGGCCTCGCGCCGCTGCAGGTTCTGGCGCCGGATGTTCTGCGGGTTGAACACCGGCTCGATCTCGGCCACGCTGGCCAGCGCCACCGGCACGCCGCCCGCGGCATAGGCCACCGGCAGGTCGCGCAGCTGCGCCACGCGCTCGCGGTCGGCCTCGTTCAGCCGGAGCACCACGTCGACCTGATCGCCGTCGGGTGTGGTCCAGGTGGTGGCCGGGTCGCCGTTGACGAAGGTGCGCAGGCTGGCGCCCAGCTGTGCCGGCGTCAGCCCCAGCTCGCGCACGGCGTCGGGCTTCAGGCGCACGGCATAGGCCGGCACGCCGTCCTGCACCGAAGTCTCCACGTCCACCGCGCCGGGGATCTTGCGCACCTTGTCGGCGAACTCCTTGGCCACGCGGGCCAGGCCTTCGCTGTCGTTGCCCAGGATGGCCACGTAGATCGGCCGGTTGAAGCCCAGCGCCGCGTCCACACCGGGGATGCCGGCCACGGCGTCGCGGATCACGCCCTCGACCTCCTTCTGCGTGCGGCTGCGCTCGCGGCGGTCGGTCAGGCGGATGTTGAGCCAGGCCTGGTGGCGCTGGCCCGGGCCGCCGATCCAGGTGGCCACGTGCTTGACCTCGGGCACCGCGAGCACGCGGGCCTCGATCTGGCGCACCTTCTCGTCGGTGCGCTCCAGGCTGCTGCCCACCGGCAGCTTGACGGCCAGCTGCGTGAAGCCCTGGTCCACCTGCGGCACGAACTCGCTGCCCACCAGCGGCGCCAGGCCGAGCGCAGCAACGAAGCTCAGCGCGCCCCCGGCCACCACCAGGCCGCGCGGCGTGATGGTGGCGCTGCGCCAGCGACGGCGCGTGCCGCGGTCACGTCGGCCTTCGGCGTCGAAGCCGCGGCCGTAGGCCGGGATCCACACGCGCCAGCGGCGCGCGCTGAAGATCCAGTGGATGGCGCCGGCGTACACGCGGTGCAGCCCGTCCATCAGCGCGTCGGTGCCGCGGATGGCGTGGCCGATCACCGGCACACGCGCCAGCTTAGCCGCCGGTGGGTCGTGCCAGACCGAGCTCAGCATCGGGTCGAGCGTGAAGCTGACGAACAGGCTGATCAGCACCGCCACCACCACGGTGATGCCGAAGGGGTGGAAGAACTTGCCGATGATGCCGCCCATGAACGCCACCGGCGCGAACACCGCGACGATGGCGAAGGTGGTGGCCATCACCGCCAGACCGATCTCGTCGGTGCCCTCGCGCGCCGCGGTCATGTGGTCCTTGCCCATGTGCACGTGGCGCACGATGTTCTCGCGCACGACGATGGCGTCGTCGATCAGCAACCCGATGCACAGGCTCAGCGCCATCATCGTCATGAAGTTCAGCGTGAAGCCGAACAGGTACACGGCGATGAAGCTGGAGATCACCGCGATCGGCAGCGTCAGCCCGGTGATGATGGTGCTGCGCCAGCTGTGCAGGAACAGGAAGACGATGGCCACCGTCAGCAGCGCGCCTTCGATCAGCGTGCTGCGCAGGCCGTCCAGGCTGCCCTTGATCCAGTCGCTTCCGGCGTTCACGAGCTTGAGCTCCACGTCGGCCGGCAGCGTCTTCTGCAGTTCGGCCAGCGCGGCCTTCACCGCCTCGCCGGTGGCCACCACGTTGGCGTCCTGCTGGCGGAAGACGTTGAAGTTGATCGCCGGCTGGCCGCTCAGGCGCGCCAGCGATTCCGGCTCGCGTTCGCGTTCCACCAGCGTGCCCAGGTCGGCCAGCCGCAGCGGCAGGCCGTTGCGGTGCGCGACGATGATGTCACCGAAGTCGCGCGGGTCGCGGATGCGGCCTTCCACGCGCAGCAGCGTGTCCTGCCGGCTGTCGGACAGGCGCCCCACCGGCTGGTCGTTGTTGGCCGCGCGCAGCGCCTCGGCGATCTGCGCCGGCGTCACACCGTAGGCGCGCAGGCGCATCGGGTCGAGGTCGATGCGCACCTCGCGCTCGGTCAGCCCCTGGATCTCCACCCGCGCCACGCCCGGCACACGCTGCAGGCGCTTGCCCACGGTGTTCTCGCCGATCACCGACAGCTCGCGCATGTTGCGCGTGGCGCTGACCAGCGCCATCGTCACCACCGGTTCGGCGTTGTCGTTGTTCCAGCGTGCCAGGGTCGGCGGCTTCACGTCGCGCGGGAAGCGGCTCTGCACCGCGGCGACGCGGTCGCGCACCTCGGTCATCGCGCGGTCCATGTCGGTGTCGAGGCCGAACTCGACGCTGATGTCGCCCCGGCCCTCGAAGGCGCGCGACATGATCTTGCGCACGCCGGCGATGCTGTTGATGGATTCCTCCACCGGCTTGAGCACCTCGCGCTCCACCGCCTCGGGCGTGGCGCCGGGGTATTCGATGTTCATCCAGGCGCCGGGCGGCTGGATGTCGGGCAGCTGTTCGACGCCCAGCTTGTTGTAGCTGAACAGGCCGAGCACGCACAGCGCCACCATCACCATGGTGGCGAAGACCGGGTGCTGGATCGAGACGCGGGTCATCCACATGGCGCGCCCCTTATTGCAGACGCGCCGGCGCCGACGCCGAGGTCGACGCCACCGCGGCCGCCTGTTCGGCCGTCACCGACGCCAGCCGGCCTTCGCTGAGCCCGTCGAAGCGCGCGGCGACGACCACGCTGTCCGCAGTGACGCCGTCGAGCACCTCGACCCTGCCGGTGGCCTCGTCGAGCCGGCCCAGCCGCACCGCACGGCGCGCCAGCTTGCCGCCGTCGATGAGCCAGACCTGGTCCTGCCCGGCCGACTGGCTGACCGCCGTGGCCGGCACCGAGAGGCGGTCGCGGTCGTCGGGCAGCACGGCGGTGGCAGCAGCGTACTGGCCGGCGCGCAGGCGCTCGTCGGCGTTGGGCAGTTCGATGGTGACGCCGATGGCCCGCGTGCCCGGCTCCGCGGCTGGCGCAATGCGCGCGATGCGGCCGGCCACCGGGCGGTCCACGCCTTCCACCTGCACCTGCACCGGCATGCCGGCCGACAGGCGCGCCACCTCGTGGGTGCCGACGCTGCCGGCCAGCTCCAGCCGGCGCAGGTCGACGATGGTGAGCACCGGCTGGTCGGGCGTCACCTTCTCGCCCGGCAGCACCTGGCGCTTGGCGACGATGCCGTCGATGGGGGCCAGCAGCGTGGCGTCGCGCAGCGCCACCCGGGTGGCCGCGGCCGACGCCAAGGCCGCGTCGAGCTGCGCCCGCGCCGTCTCCAGCGCCGCGCGCGAACCGTCCAGCGCCGCGCTAGAGATGAACTGCTGGCCGGCGAGCCGCTCGTTCTGCGCATGCGTGCGCTGGGCCTGGGCCAGCGTGGCGCGGGCGGCGGCCACGTTGGCCTCGCGTTCGGCGACACGGCTGCTCACGTCGGCCAGGTCGATGCGGCCCACGGCCTGGCCGGCGCGGACGCGGTCGCCCTCGGCCACCGCCAGCGTGGTCAAGGTACCGGCGGCGCGGGCGCGCAGCGTGGCCGTGCCCGGTGCCACCAGTGGGCCGGAGAAGGCCACGCGGCCGGGCATCGGTGCCGATTGCGGGCGCACGACCTCGCGGGCGGTGAAGGTCAGGGGCGGTGGTGCCTTCTCGGCCGCGCCGTCCGGTCCGACCCCGCCGCGCGCCGGGATGGCGCCGCTGACGAAAGCCACGCCCGCACCGACGACCAGCACTGCGGCCAGCCCTCCACCGATGAGCCACTTCTTCTGCATGTGTCGTCCTCTTCGGGCCCTGGCGCGCCTGAGGCAGGCTCACGTGGGCCGCGTGTGTTCTGAAGTGGGGGCAGTGTAGGAGCCCCCCTCAGGCGGCAACAGAGGGGCTGCGACGAACTGCAGATGCCGGGGGTCGGGCTGCGCCGCGGCCCGACCGGGCCTGCCAGGTGCATCCGGCGTGTACGCCGGAAAGCCGCGTCAGGCGGCGCGGACCGTCGACGACGTCGACCAACCGCTGGCCGCATCGGACGCTTCGCGCCAGGGGCCGCAGACCTCGCCGACGCCGAGGTCGCAGCCCAGCACCGCGAGCGCCAGCACCTGGCTGTCCTGCGTGATGCCTTCGGCCAGGGTCGACATGCCCATGGACGCGGCCAGCTTCGCGGTGGACTCCACCACCCAGCGCTGCGGGGTGGTGGGGCCGGCGCGCTCGACGAAGGACGGTGCGAGGCAGACGGTGCGCACCGGGAGGCGGTCCAGGTGCGTCAGCGATGCACTGCCGGCGCCGAAGGCGTCGACCGCCAGCGTGACGCCCTGGGACTGCAGGTCCAGCACCGCCTGCGGCAGCCTGGCCTGGCGCCCCTGCGCGTGCAACGGCACACGCAACACCAGGCAGGACGGGTCCAGGCCGGCGTCGGCCAGGGCCTGCGTCAGGCGCGAACCGAATGTCGGCAGCGCGCCCCAGGCGGCCGGCAGGCGCAGCCACAGGGTGGCACCCCCGCGTTCTCGGAGATCGGGCAGCCAGCGCGCGAACTGCGGCAGCGCGGCGCTCAGCCAGGCGTCCAGCAGGGCCGCTGCGGTGTCGGGTGCCAGGGTCTGTGGCCAGGCCAGGGGCGGCAGGGGTTCACCCCCTGGCAGGCGCCAGCGCAGTTCGGCCTCGATGCCACGCAGGTGCAGCTCCGGCAGGCTGCGCAACGGGCGGTAGAACAGGGTCGTGTCCAGCACGGACGCCAGGGGTGACGTGGAGGCGTCCATGCCCGGCACCGGCGGCGCGCCGGCGGCAGGCTCCCCGTCGGGTATCGCAGGCGGCATCTGCGCCCGCCAGGCCAGACCGGCCACGGCCACGGCCGCGGTCAGAGCGGCTGCCGTCGGGCCGATCCACACGGCGGCCGCGGCCACGCCGGTGACCGCCAGCGCGGCGGCGACCCAGGGCACCTGCCCGTTCGCGGCCGCCCGCCGCGCCGGCGGAGCAGCCGTCGAGCGGGAACCTGGCGCGTGTGTGTCCATGCTCGGCGTATCGGCCGGCAGCGCGGAATCTGTAGGCCAGGGTCAGGCGGGCGGTTCCTGGGCCAGCGCCCGCTCGGCCCGGCGCAGTGCGGTCCAGGCCAGCATCGCCACACTGGCAGCGGCCCAGAACACGGCGGTGAACCCGAACCGTTCACCGATCCAGCCCCCTGCCACGCCGCCCAGCACACCCGGCAGGCCATAGCCGAGCACCGAGTACAGCGCCTGGCCACGCCCGCGCAACCGGCCCGGGAAGAAGCGGTGGACCATGGCGATGCAGGCGGCGTGCTGGGCGGCGAAGGTGATGGCGTGCAGCGTCTGCGCCAGCAGCAGCAGTGCCAACGACCCGCCGAAGGCCGCCGTCAGCGCGAAGCGCAGGGCCGCCACGACGGCGGCAAGTTGCAGCCAGCCGATCGGGCTCAGACGGTCGAAGACCCGGCCCTGGGCCCAGAAGAACACGATCTCCACGCCCACCGCCACGCCCCAGGCCAGACCGACGACACCGCTGCCGTGGCCCTGCTCGCTGAGGTAGAGCGAGAAGAAGGCGTACAGCGCGGTGTGGGCCAGCACGGTGAGCGACACCCCGCCGAAGAACCAGGCCACCGCCGGCCGCCGCAGCACGCTGCGCACCGGCGGCGCGGGCGTGTCGTCGGCATTGACCGTGGCCGCCTCCGGCAGGCGCAGCGTGGCCCACCACAGCAGACCGAAGGCGGCCAGCACCAGCATGGCGAAGTGCCGGATGCCCCAGCGTTCGAAGACCGCGCCAGCGGCGGCCACCGACACCACGAAACCCAGCGACCCCCACAGGCGCACGCGCCCGTAGCGCGCGAAGTCGAGCAGGCCACCACGCTGCAATTGCTGAGACAGCGCCGCCTCCGACAGCGGCACCACGCCGCCGTTGGCCAGGAACAGCAGCACGGCGAAGACCGGCAGCGCGGCGGGGTCCGGCCACAACCACAGGCCACCGGCCGCCGCCACCGACAGCCCTGCCGCCCAGCGCACGCCGCGGCTGCGCTGCCCGCTGCGGTCGCCGAACCAGCCCCAGCCGTAGGGCGCGACCACGCGCGTCCAGCTGATGGCCGACGCGATGGCGCCGATGGCGAGGGTCGAGTAGCCGAGGTCCTTGAACCACAGCGGCGCGTAGGGGTTGTAGAGCCCGATCGCCGCGAAGTAGCAGAACCAGACCGCGGAGAAGGCGCCGAGCGATGCCGGCGCGGCGCTCACGATCCGGGCGCCTGCGCCGGGATCGGCGGCAGCGGCAGGGCCACGTCGCCGCACTGCGCGCGGTGCCGCAAGACATGGTCCATCACCACGAGCGCCAGCATGGCCTCGGCAATGGGGGTGGCGCGGATGCCGACGCAGGGGTCGTGCCGGCCCAGGGTCTCGATGACGGTGGGGTTACCGGCGCGGTCGATCGACGGCTTGGGCACACGGATCGAACTGGTGGGCTTGATGGCCAGGCGCACGACCAGGTCCTGGCCGGTGCTGATGCCGCCCAGCACGCCGCCGGCGTGGTTGCTGGCAAAGCCCTGCGGGGTGAGCGCGTCGCCGTGCTCGCTGCCGCGCTGGGCGACGACGCCGAAGCCGTCGCCGATCTCCACGCCCTTGACGGCGTTGATGCCCATCATCGCGTATGCAATGTCGGCGTCGAGCTTGTCGAACAGCGGCTCGCCCAGGCCCACCGGCACGCCGGCGGCACGCACCTCGATGCGGGCGCCGCAGCTGTCGCCGGCGCGGCGCAGTTGATCCATGTGCGCCTCGAGCTGCGGCACGATGCCGGCGTTGGGCGCGTAGAACGGGTTCAGCGGGATCTGGGCCGCGTCCTCGAACGGGATCTCGATGGGGCCCAGCGCACTCATCCAGCCGGTGAACGTGGTGCCGTGGCGTTCGCGCAGCCACTTCTTCGCCACCGCGCCGGCGGCGACCATCGGTGCCGTCAGCCGGGCGCTGCTGCGGCCGCCGCCGCGCGGGTCACGGTGGCCGTACTTGCGCCAGTAGGTGTAGTCGGCATGCCCGGGGCGGAAGGTGTCCAGCAGGTTGCCGTAGTCCTTGCTCCGCTGGTCGGTGTTGCGGATCAGCAGTGCGATCGGCGTGCCGGTGGTCAGGCCCTCGTGCACGCCGGAGAGGATTTCCACCGCGTCGGGTTCGTTGCGCTGCGTGACATGCCGGCTGGTGCCGGGGCGGCGGCGGTCGAGTTCCGGCTGAATGTCGGCCTCGGACAGCGCCAGCCCGGGCGGGCAGCCGTCGATCACGCAGCCGATGGCCGGGCCGTGGCTCTCGCCGAAGTTGGTGACGCGGAACAGTTCGCCGAAGGTGGAGCCGGGCATCGGCCGGATTGTAGGAGCGCGCCCGCAGGCTGCTTCCGTCTACGCGGGATCCGTGCCGCGTCAGCGGCCGCCCTGCATCACCTTGAGCTCCGGCCGCGCCAGGCGCACGCGGCCCCGGCCCTGGCGCTTGGCCTCGTAGCAGGCGGCGTCGGCCTGGGCCATCCACTGCGCGGCGCTTTCGTGGTGCTCGCCCAGTTCGGCCACGCCCAGGCTGGCGCCCACGCGCAGGGTGTGGGCTTCCCAGGTGAGGGCGAGGTCGGCGATGGCCTCGCGCACCTTCTCGGCCACGCCCAGTGCCCGCTCGTGGGGGCAGTGCGGCAGCAGCAGGGCGAATTCGTCGCCACCCAGGCGCACGACGATGTCGGTGGCGCGCACGCGCGAGCCGATGGCCTGCGCCACCGCCACCAGCATGGCGTCGCCCGCGGCGTGGCCGGCGGTGTCGTTGATCGGCTTGAAGTGGTCGAGGTCGATCATCACCAGCGATGCCGGCCGCGAGCCGGGCTGGGCGTCGAACAGCGCCTGCAGCGCACCTTCGAAGCCCTGGCGGTTGACCACCCCGGTCAGCGCATCGTGGTGGGCGGCGTGTTCGAGCTGGCGCCGTGCGGCCACCTGTTCGCTGACGTCGTTGAGGCTCCAGATCGTGCCGGCGGCCGGGTCCTCGGGCGCCACCGGGCGCGCGCGCAGCAGGCCCCAGAAGCGGGACCCGTCGGCGCGCAGCATCGGCCACTCCCCGCTGTACGGCTGGCCGCCGGCGAAGGCCGCCGCCACCATCGGGCCGAGTGCGGCGTAGTCCTCGTTGGAGGCGAAGATGGTCTGCGTGCGCTGACCGAGGATGTCGTCCTGGTGGCGCCCGAGCAGGCGACACAGTTCCTCGCTGACGAGTTCGAAGCTCTGGTTGCGGGTGAAGGCCAGGCCCACCGGCGCCGCGGCCATCACCGACCCCAGCTTCTGCAGCACCTGGGCATTGAAGGACTCCATCTGCGTGCGCTCGGCCCACAGGTGGTGCAGGGTGCGGGCCAGGCGGCCGATCTCGCCGTCGGCCTGCGGCCAGTCGCCGCGCGTCTCGCCGGCCAGCATGGCACGGGCGTGGCGCTCCAGGCGGTGCAACGGCCTCAGCTGCCAGCGCAGGAAGGCGCCCAGCACCAGCGTGAAACCGCAGGCCAGCAGCGCCGCCTCGAGCAGCACCCAGTGCCGAGCCTGATGCAATGGTGCCAGCAGCTCGGCACGCGTCGTGTGGGTCCAGACCAGCCAGCCATGGCCAGGCACCGTGGCCACGGCATGCAGGGTCGCCCCGTCGTCCCAGGCCATGGGCGCACGGGACGACCCGGTCTGCTGCAGGTGCTGCCACGCCGCCGACAGGCCGGCGTCATCGACCATGCTGCCCGCCACGCGTTCGCGGGTGGCGTGCGCCAGCAGGCGGCCGGCGCCGTCGGTGAGGAACCAGCCCTCGCCCTGCAATGACGAAGGCAGCGACTGCAGCGACGCCCGAATGTCCCGGCTGGCCAGCCGCAGCGTGCCGCCGATCACGCCGACGACCCGGCCTTCCCGACGCACCGGATGCACCAGCACCACCACGGGCTCGCCAGAGATGCGCCCCTGCAGCGGCGGGCTGAGCATCGGACGTCCGGTGTCCACGGCCGGCTGCACCACCGCCAGATCGTCGGCTTGTGTCTCCAGGCGGCGCGTGCCGGCCGTATCCGCGTACGCCCAGCTGCCCCGCCCCGGCACACCCGCAAAGACGCTGGACATCGGCGACTGTGGCAGCACCTCGCGTGCCAGCGTGGCCGCCAGTCGGTCCTGGTCGTCCCAGGCGGACGCCGGCACGCTGCCGGCAAAGCGCGACAACTGATCGAGCATGCGGTCCAGGCTCTGTCCGACCTGCTCCGCAGCGTGCGCCACCTCGGAGGCGCTGCGCGCCTGTGCCTGCGCCAGGATCCCCTGCTCCGCGTGGTACGCCATCAGCGCGGTCACGCCCAGCAAGGACAGCAGCAGCGCCGCCAGGCTCCCGACCATCAGGCGCAGCTTCAGCGACCCGAGCCACGGCGGCATCTGCCAGCCGGTCAGCGCCTGTCGCAGCCGCTGCCATCGTGTCGATGCGGGCGCGGGTGCGCTGTCGTCGAAGAAGAGATCGGCGTCCATGTCCGACGGTTTTCGCCGCCTGACCGACGGACTTGAGGCTTGCCGTGTTGTGAATCGCCCACGTGCGCACTTGTTCGCGGCATTGGCGACCCTGCCGACCGGTGGCGGCGCCCATCCCGAGCAGTTGCCGCGACCATGGGGCGCCGAAGGCAGCATGCGGTTGCCGTAGTCTGGGGGGTCGGCGTTGTTCTCGCCCCGCCAATCGCCGCGGCTCTCAGCGCAGCCGGGCCGCGCCCGCCGCGGTGGCGCCGCCCCGCATCCGGATGCCGCTCCGGACGGGCGTCGGCCGTGCGGACGCAGTGGCCGCGGCAGGCACCGACCGCTGCTGAGCCGCCAGATCCAGCCCCTCGGCAGACGACACTGCCCGTCCGGCCGTCTCCAGCGCCCAGCCTTCGGTGGCCTGGTCCACCGGCAGGCACCGCCAGCCCGACGGCGCCAGCCGATGGGCCACCAGCCGCTCGACGATGCGCTCGCACTGTGCCGCGGTGAGCGCCCCGGCCACCGCCTGCCAGCGGCGCAGGATGGCCGGCTCGGCCCAGGCCGCCTCCATCGCGCGCTGCACGGCCGCCGGCCGGGCCCCGGTGCCCGCCGAGATGCGCCGCGACAACAGGCTGACCATCAGCATCAGCACCGGCGTGCGCAGGGCCGGCGGGAACAGCGCGGCCACACGGTCGGCACGCGCCGGCTGGCCGGGCTGCATGAAGCGCAGCGTCAGCAGGATCTGCAGCACCTGGGCCGGGTTGAGCACCCGCAGCCGTGCCGGCGGCAGCACCAGCAGCGGCAGGGCGGCGGCCTGGGCGTGCGGCAGCGGGGTGCAGAAGCTCATCAGCACCGCCAGGCGCGACCACTGATGCGCGGTGAGGCCGTCGATCTCGCCCAGGCCACCGCGCTCGATCTGGCGGGCGAAGCCGACGGCGTCTTCCCAGTCGTACTCGGACTTGGCGCCGTTGGCGCGCGTGCTCATCACCACCAGGTTGCCCACGGCGTAACCAGCCCGGTTGTTGACGCGGTCCACCGACGCATCGCTGCCGGTGCCGGTGCCCTGCGTCAGCACCTCGCCGGTGATCGGGCACACCGGCACGGCGATGCGCTTGAGGAAGGCCGGCGTCACGCCGACCGGCTCGAAGGCCTTGCCGCGCAGCCAGGCGCCCAGGCGCAGCTGCAGCCACTTGCGCACCTGGGGCGTGGCCTGCAGGGTGCGGGTGCCGAAGACGGCCTGACCGGCTTCCCAGCCCTGGCGCACCGGGTTGCCGGCGTGCAGGTGGTCGGCCGGCGGCACCAGGCGGTGGTGGGCGTGGTCCCAGCCGATCTCAAAGCCGGTGCGGTCGGCATCGGATCCGGGTCGGTCCAGCATCGGCTGGGCGACGACGGCGGGGCGGCGGACGAGGACTGCAGTGGCGCACATGGCTGGACTCCGGTGGTTGCCGGCGGGCACCGTGCCCACCGTCGAAGCCAGCATGAGGGCTCACTGGCTCATAGCGTGAGCCAGTGGTGCGCGATGATGGAGGCATCGACACGATCGAGAGCAACCCCATGGACTGGTTCGAGCGGCTGACGGGCTTCCGGGAAGCCGGGTACGAGGACACGCGCCGCCGTCTGGCGGTCGACGGCACGAGCCTGGTCTCGACGGTCAACGGTCGACGCATGGGCATCGGCACGCTCACGCTGCCGTCGCTGGCCGAGCTGCGAGACCAGGTGCGGCGCGCCAGGCCGTCGCCCGGGCGCCTCGCCGTGCGATCCGTCGTCGGCGATGTCCGGCAGCTGCACCGCGATCCGGCGCTGCGCGGTGCGCTGTTCCAGGTGGCCAGCCAGTTCAACCTGCTGGAGATGGTCGGGCCGGAAGTCACGCCGGAGCACGGGGTGACGATCTACGAGCACGACCGGACGCAGGGCCCGGCCTGCGCCATCGCCGCCGGTGCTGCGACGATCTACCGGAACTACTGCGTGCCGGTACCTGCGGCGGGCGGCCACCCGCCCAGGACGGGTCAGACCGCCGAGCACCAGCTGGACGGCCTGGCGGACCTGGGCGTGGCGCTGGCCGGGATCACCGGGCTGGCGGCCGAAGCCCTGTGGACCATGCGCAATGGCTACGCGATGTGCACGCTACAGGGCCTGCAGGCCATCGGCGATGCGCTGGCGGCGTGCGGCGAGCCGAGGCGCGACGAACTCAGAGCCCGGTTGCGCATCGGCTGGCACCGGGACGTGGAGGTCACCGACTCCCGTCCGACCGACATGCCGGGCGACCCGATGCAGGTCTCCCAGGCCTTCTGCTCGGCCTTGCCGGTGGCCTACGGGCGCCTGCCTCGTCCCGTGTGGCGGCCACTGGCCCAGCTGGTGCTGGAGGCGGCGTACGAGGCGACGCTGCAGGCCGCGGTGCTCGGCGCGTCGCAGGGCGGCAGCCGCGTGGTGCTGCTCACGCGGCTGGGCGGCGGGGCCTTCGGCAATCACGATGCGTGGATCGACGCGGCGCTGCGGCGGGCCCTGGATCTCCACCGCCACCATGGCCTGGACGTGCGGCTGGTGAGTTACGGGCGGGCCGATGCCTCGTCATTGGCCATCGAGAGGGACTACGCATGACGCGCACTGCACGGCTGTACCGCATCGAGCGCCTGATCAAGGCCAAGGGCGAGATGAGTTTCCGGGGGCTGATCGAGGAGCTGGAGATCTCGCCGGCGACGCTCAAGCGCGACCTGGCCTACCTGCGCGACCAGCTCGGTGCACCGATCGAGTACGACCGCCATGCCAACGCCTACCGGTTCGTCGCCGAGACACGCGGGCCGCGGCACGAGTTGCCGGGCCTGTGGTTCGACGAGAAGGAGCTCTACAGCCTGCTGATGGCCCACCAGCTGCTCAGCGAGCTGGACGGTGAAGGCGTGCTGAGCCGGCATCTTCAGCCGCTGCTGGAGCGCATCCACGGGATGCTGGGCGACACCGAGGCCGACGCGAAGACGATCGTGCAGCGCGTGAGGATCATCAGCGCCGGACGACGGCCGGTGGCGTCGCGGTGCTTCGAACTGGTGGGCGAGGCGCTGGTCAAGCGCAGGCGGCTCCAGCTGCGCTACCTGACGCGAGGCCGTGGCGAGGTCACCGAGCGGGAGGTCTCACCCCAGCGCCTGGTGCACTACCGCAACACCTGGTACCTGGACGCCTGGTGCCATCGCTCTGACGGGCTGCGGCGCTTTGCGCTGGACGCGGTAGAAGGTGCCGCGCTGCTGGAGACGACCTCACGGGAGGTCGCGAAGAAGCAGCTCGAGACCGAGATGGACGGCGGCTACGGCATCTATGCCGGCAGCCAGCTGAAGTGGGCGACGATCCGGTTCGCGCCGCAGGCCGCGGCCTGGGTCAGCTGCGAGCAGTGGCACGCTGCCCAGGCGGGCCGCTGGCTGCCCGATGGCAGCTACGAACTGCGCGTGCCGTTCGCCACGGACACCGAGATCGCCATGGACATCATGCGGCACGGCAGCCAGGTGCTGGCCATCGAGCCGGCATCGCTCCGGGAAACGGTTCTGCAATCGCACGACGCCGCATCGAGGCAGCTGCGCGACAGTGCACTCGGCAAGGGGGTGGCCTGAGGCCTTGGCAGCGACCCTGCTGCGGTGGCGGTCTGGCGCCGGCGCGCTGCGCCCCTGAAGGCCATCGGGCCCTTGCGGGTCGGCGAAACGCCGATCAAACGCAAGCAGCGACGGTTTCGCATGGCCGGGTCATCTGAAGGTGCGCACCGCGCTGCATCGGGTTCTGCTGATCAGAGTCGTGACCCCAAGACGGCCCCGAGCGTGACTCCCGCTCGAAGGCCATCAACAGGACAAGCTGCAACGCAGAAAGCAAAGAACCCCAGTCGAATCAACGAACCGGGGTTCTGATCAGGACCTTGCGGGACGCTGTGGAACGTCCCTGGCAGGTGTCACATGTGGTCGATCATCACCTGCCCGAAGCCCGAGCAGCTGACCTGGGTGGCGCCTTCCATCAGGCGCGCGAAGTCATACGTGACCTTCTTGCTGGCGATGGAGCGCTCCATGCTGGCGATGATGAGGTCGGCCGCCTCGGTCCAGCCCATGTGGCGCAGCATCATCTCGGCGCTCAGGATCTCGGAACCCGGGTTCACGTAGTCCTTGCCGGCGTACTTGGGCGCGGTGCCGTGCGTGGCCTCGAACATCGCGACGCTGTCGCTGAGGTTCGCGCCCGGGGCGATGCCGATGCCGCCCACCTGCGCCGCCAGCGCATCGGAGACGTAGTCGCCGTTGAGGTTCAGCGTGGCGATCACCGAGTACTCCGCCGGGCGCAACAGGATCTGCTGCAGGAAGGCGTCGGCGATGCTGTCCTTGATGACGATGTCCTTGCCCGTCTTCGGGTTCTTGAAGCTGCACCACGGGCCGCCGTCGATCTCGACCGCGCCGAACTCCTTCTTGGCCAGCGCGTAGCCCCAGTCACGGAAGCCACCCTCGGTGAACTTCATGATGTTGCCCTTGTGCACGAGCGTGACGCTGGGCTTGTCGTTGTCGATCGCGTACTGGATGGCCTTGCGCACCAGGCGCTCGGTGCCTTCGATGGACACGGGCTTGATGCCGATGCCGCTGGTCTCGGGGAAGCGGATCTTCTTGACCCCCATCTCGTCGATCAGGAACTTGATGAGCTTCTTGGCCTTGTCGGTCTGCGCCTCGTACTCGATGCCGGCGTAGATGTCCTCGCTGTTCTCGCGGAAGATGACCATGTTGGTCTTCTCCGGCTGCTTCAGCGGGCTGGGCACGCCCTTGAAGTACTGGATCGGACGCAGGCAGACATAGAGGTCGAGTTCCTGGCGCAGCGCCACGTTCAGGCTGCGGATACCGCCGCCCACCGGCGTGGTCAGCGGGCCCTTGATGCTGACGACGTAATCACGCACGGCGTGCAGCGTCTCCTCAGGCAGCCAGACATCCGGGCCGTAGACGCGCGTGCTCTTCTCGCCGGCGTAGACCTCCATCCAGTGGATCTTGCGCTTGCCGCCGTAGCTCTTGGCCACCGCCGCGTCCACCACCTTGAGCATCACCGGCGTGATGTCCATGCCGGTGCCATCACCCTCGATGTAGGGAATGATCGGCTCGTCGGGCACGTTGAGCGAGTAGTCGGCGTTGACGGTGATCTTCTGCCCGGCCTCGGGCACCTTGATGTGCTGGTACATGGACACTTGTCTCCACAGGGCGAGGGGGTCTCGCCGGACGCCGAAGATTCTACGGCGGACGCTGTCGGCCCCCTGACAGATTGCGTCTTTCGGACGGTCTTTTCAGATCGTGAACTGCTGATGGCGACGCTCAGGTGGTGCACCAGGCGACGAAGTCGGCCCAGACCCCATGCGTCAGCGCAAAGCCGGCGGCCACGGCGATCATCGCGCCCGAGGCGCGCACCGCCCAGGTCGACACGCGCGCCGCCACCGCACCGCCGCCGAACCACGACCACAGCGCGGGGCCGACCATCAGCCCTGCGGCGGTGACGAGGGCAAAGCCCGTCATCACCAGCGCGCCGCCGGCCGGCCCGTTGGCCAGGGCCGCCAGCACCAGGGCCGACTGCAGCAGCCCGCAGGGCCAGGCCACCCAGGCCAGGCCCGCGGCCCCGGCCTTCACCGGCCCCTGCACACGCTGCCAGCCGGCCGCCGGCCCGGCGGCACGGGCACTGCCGCGGCCCATCGACTCCAGCCACAGCGGCTGCCGGCCCTGCCACAGCATCCACAGCCCGAGCACCAGTGCGGCGGCATGCAGCAGCGTCCAGACCGGACGAAGCAGCGGACTCCAGGCGGCCAGCGCGGCCAGCGCGCCGACGCTGCCAGCCGCCACGGCGCCGGCCACGGCGTACGACAAAGTGCGCGCGGCGTGGAAGGTCCAGGCCGTGGGACTGGTGGCACCGCGGCCGGTGACGGCGGCACAGGGCGCGGCACACATGGCCACGCAATGCGGCACGCCGGCCAGCCCCAGGGCCAGCGCACTGAGCAGCAGCGCGAACTCCATGCCGCGAGTCTGTCAGACGATGCGGGAGAAGCGCTCGCGGTTCTGGTCGGCGCGCAGGTAGCGGTCGAAGGTCAGCGCCACGGCGCGCACGAAGAACCAGCCGTTGGCGGTGACGCTGATGCCATCGTCGTCGATCTCGACCAGGCCCTCGTCGACCATCGGGCGCAGGGCCTCGATCTCGGCGGCAAAGTAGTCCTCGAAGCGCACCAGGTGCGCCAGCGAGATGGATTCGAACTCCACCCGCCCCTGGCACATCAGCGCCATGATCACCGCGCGGCGCACGAGGTCGTCGCGCGACAGCGCCAGCCCGCGCACGGTGGGCAGCTGGCCCTGGCGCAGCGCGTCGTAGTACTCGGGCAGCGTCTTGGCGTTCTGGCTGTAGGTGGCGCCCATGCGGCCGATGGACGACACACCCAGGCCGATCAGGTCGCAGTCGGGCTGGGTGCTGTAGCCCTGGAAGTTGCGATGCAGGCGGCCCTGGCGCTTGGCCGCGGCCAGCGCGTCGCCGTGCAGCGCGAAGTGGTCCATGCCGATGTAGGTGTAGCCATGCCCGGTGAACCCGGAGATCGCCGCGCCGAGCATGCCGATGCGCGCGTCGGCCGGCGGCAGGTCCTCGGCGTGGATGCGGCGCTGCGGCTTGAAGCGCGCCGGCAGGTGCGCGTACGCGTAGAGCGCGATGCGGTCGGGTCGCAGTTCGCAGACCTGGGCGATGGTGCGCTGAAACGACGCCGGCGTCTGCTTGGGCAGGCCGTAGATGAGGTCGGCGTTGATGGACTCGAAGCCGCACTCGCGCGCGCCGAGCACGAGGTCGCGGACGCTCTCGAAGCTCTGCACCCGGTGCACGGCCTGCTGCACGTCGGGGTCGAAGTCCTGGATGCCGAAGCTGATGCGGTTGAAGCCCATGGCCGCCAGTTCGCGCAGGCGCGCCGGGCTGGCGGTACGCGGGTCGACCTCGATGGAGATCTCGGCGCCGGCCACCACTCGGAAGGCCGCGCGCAGGCTGGCCATCAGGCGCCGCAGTTCGTCGTCGCTCAGGAAGGTGGGCGACCCGCCGCCCAGGTGCAGCTGCGACACCGGCTGGCCGGTGCCCAGCTCGGCGGTGTGCAGGGCGATCTCCTGGTCCAGCGCGTCGAGGTACTCGGCCGCCCGGTCATGGTGCTTGGTGATGACCTTGTTGCAGGCGCAGTAGTAGCAGACCGATTCGCAGAACGGCACGTGCACGTACAGCGACAACGGCGCCGCCCCACCGACGCGCGCGCCCTGGGCGCGTTCCTTCAGGGCCTGCCGGTAGGCGTCGGGACCGAAGGCCTCGATGAAGCGGTCGGCCGTGGGGTAGGAGGTGTAGCGCGGCCCCGGCACGTCCAGACGACGCAGGGTCTCGTCGGGGATGACCAGCGGCTGGTCCAGGGCGGCAGCGGCGGAGGTGGCGGCGGTGTCCATGCCGCGACTGTGCCAAAGTCGGCTCATCCGAACTTGACTTGGCTCAAGCCTGCGAATGCTCTATGGTGAGGGTTCGGCGCGTTTGACGCGCCACAATGCGGGCAACCCCTGACCGATCATCATCCGATGTCCACCGCCACGCCGCCGCTCCGCCTCGAACCCTTCAAGGTCGCCTGCTCGAACTGCAACCTGCGCGAGCTGTGCCTGCCGGTGGGCATGTCGAACGACCAGTTGCTGAAGCTGGACACGCTGGTGTCCACCCGCCGCACCGTTCAGCGCGGCGACACGCTGTTCCGCAGCGGCGAGGCCTTCCAGTCGCTCTACGCCGTGCGCACCGGCTTCTTCAAGACCTGCGTGGCCAGCGAGGACGGCCGCGACCAGGTCACCGGCTTCCAGATGGCCGGGGAGTTGCTGGGCCTGGACGGCATCGGCACCGAACGCCACACCTGCGACGCGGTGGCGCTGGAGGACTCCCAGGTCTGCATCATCCCCTTCCACCAGCTGGAAGACCTGTCGCGCGAGGTCTCGGACCTGCAGCGCCAATTCCACCGCATCATGAGCCGCGAGATCGTGCGCGACCACGGCGTGATGCTGCTGCTGGGCAGCATGCGGGCCGAGGAGCGCCTGGCGGCCTTCCTGCTGAACCTGACGCAGCGCCTGCAGAGCCGGGGGTTCTCGGCCAGCGAGCTGATCCTGCGCATGACGCGCGAGGAGATCGGCAGCTTCCTGGGGCTGAAGCTGGAGACCGTGAGCCGCACCTTCTCGAAGTTCCAGGACGAGGGCTTCCTGGAGGTCAAGCAACGGCAGATCCGCATCCTCGACCAGGAGGGGCTGCAGCGCCTGGTCAACGGCGCGAACTGCTGATAGGCGGTGGGGCTGAGCGCGCTCGCCCGGCTCAGCGCAGTTCGCCGCGGTTGAGATCCTCGGCGCCGACTTCCAGCAGCTCGGTCAGCGACGCCGCCGCGGCGATCACGCCCCAGAACACGAAGAAGGCCACCGTGTAGACCGCGGTGGGCGACCAGTCCAGCGGAGTGGCGCCAAACAGGCGCAGCTGCGTCGGATCGACGAAGGCGAAGACCAGCATCTCCATCACGCCGGCCATCAGGAAGGCCGGCCAGAGCACGGCCATCACGCGCTCCCGCCGGCGGATCATGGCTTGGCCGGCGCCACCGGCGCGCCGCCGGGCGTCACGGCGTGGTTGCGCGACTGGATGGCCGTCGGTTGACGCGTGTCGAGCACCGGGTCGGCGCCGCGGATGGCGATCACCGCGGTGGTGATGCCCGCCACGACCACGACGGCCGGGCCGCCGATCACCAGCCACACCATGGGCTCGCGCCACCAGGGGCGTCGCTCGCTCTGGGCCTGGACCTTCATCTGCTTCTCCTTGGACGCCGGCGCACTCATCGCGGCACCATGAACGTCGTCTTCTCGTCCAGCGTGGTGTCGCCGTCGAGCAGTTTCACCTGGATCACGATCTTGTGGGCGCCGGCACCGGCCTGGGCCGCCACCTCCGGCGGCACGCGCACGGCCACGGGCACCCACTTGTTCTCCGCGGGCGCCAGCATGATCTCGCGGCCACCGTCGAGCACGATGCCGTCCAGGCCGGTGGCCACGGCGCTGTAGCGCTGCGGCCGCTCGGTGGTGTTCATCATCTGCAGCGTGTAGACGTTCTCGATCCAGCCGTCGTCGACGATGCGGGCCAGCGAGGCGCGGTCGCGCACCACGTCCACCTTGAACGGCGCGCGCAGCCACAGGCTCACGCCCAGCGCGCCGACGATCAGCACCAGGATGGCGGTGTAGACCAGCACCCGCGGCCGGAGCACGTGGCGGAACATCTCCGCCTTGGTCCAGTGGCCGGCCATGCCGTTGAGCGTGGCATAGCGCACCAGGCCGCGCGGGTAGTTCATCTTGTCCATCACGCCATTGCAGACGTCGATGCAGGCGGCGCAGCCGATGCACTCGTACTGCAGGCCCTTGCGGATGTCGATGCCGGTGGGGCAGACCTGCACGCACAGGCCGCAATCGATGCAGTGCCCCAGGTTGGCGGCCTTCAGGTCGGTCTTGCGACCCCGTGTGCCGCGCGGCTCACCCCGCTCGGCGTCGTAGCTGATGATCATCGTGTCCCGGTCGAACATCGCGCTCTGGAAGCGCGCGTACGGGCACATGTACTTGCAGACCTGCTCGCGCATCCAGCCGGCGTTGCCGTAGGTGGCGAAGCCGTAGAACAGCACCCAGAACCACTCCCAGGGGCCGAATCCGAAGGACAGGGCCGAGGCCGCGAGCGTCTTGATCGGCGTGAAGTAGCCGACGAAGGTGAAGCCGGTCCACAGCGCGATGGCGATCCAGGCGCCCTGCTTGGCGGCCATGCGCCACAGGCGGTCGAGCGTCCAGCCACCGGCGTCGCGCTTCATGCGCTGCGCGCGGTCGCCCTCGACCTTGCGCTCCACCCACATGAAGATCTCGGTGTAGACCGTCTGCGGGCAGGCGTAGCCGCACCACAGCCGGCCCGCCACTGCGGTGAACAGGAACAGCGCGTAGGCCGAGATGATGAGCAGGCCCGTCAGGTAGATGAAGTCCTGCGGGTAGAGCACCAGGCCGAAGATGTAGAAGCGGCGCGCCGCCAGGTCGAACAGCACCGCCTGGCGTGCGTTCCACTCCAGCCACGGCAGCCCGTAGAACACGAGCTGCGTGGCCCACACCAGGGCCCATCGCCAGCCGGCGAACCAGCCGCTGACGGCGCGGGCGTAGATCTTCTTCTGCTTCTGGTAGAGGGACACCACCTCGACGGCGACGTCCTCCCCGGCCCCTGGTGCGGAACTGCTCACGTGAAGGCCGTCCTCAGTTGCTGGCCACGGCCGTCGTGTTGCGCGACAGCTGCCAGACGTACGCGGCCAGCACGTGGATCTGCTCCTTGGTCAGCAGCTTGGCCTGTGCCGGCATGACGTTGACCTTGCCGTTGTTGACCATCGCGGCAATCGCGGCCTCGCCCCAGCCGTGCAGCCAGACCTTGTCGGTCAGGTTCGGCGCGCCAATGGCCTGGTTGCCCTTGCCGTCCGGCCCATGGCAGGCTGCGCAGGCGGCGAACTTGTCCTTGCCCAGCTGCGCGTACACGGGGTTGTGCGCGCTGTCGGACAGGCTGAGC
Organism: Burkholderiaceae bacterium; assembly: GCA_024235855.1. Taxonomy (GTDB): domain Bacteria; phylum Pseudomonadota; class Gammaproteobacteria; order Burkholderiales; family Burkholderiaceae_C; genus Rubrivivax. Next base: position 35,648 of record JACKLN010000002.1, on the reverse strand, counting down.
ACGTAGTGCGCCACGTTGCGCACGTCCTCGCCCCCGCCCACCGCCGCGGCCATCGGGGGCATGTTGCCCTGGCGGCCGTTGGTGATGGTCTCGACGATGTTCTCCAGCGCCCCACCGTAGAGCCAGTCGGTGTCGGTCAGGTTCGGGAAGCCCTTGCTCCCGCGGGCGTCCGAGCCGTGGCACTGCGCGCAGTTGTTGATGAACAGGCGCTGGCCGATGCCCATGGCCGTGGCGTCCTTGGCCAGGTCCTCGGCCGTCATGGCCACGTACTTGGCGTAGATGGGCTCCATCGAGGCCTTGGCCTTGGCCTGCTCGGCCTCCCACTGGCCGGTGCTGCTCCACTTCAGCGAACCCGGGCTGCTGCCCAGGCCTGGGTACAGCGCCAGGTAGATCGCGGCGAAGACCACGGTGATGACGAACAGCCACATCCACCAGCGCGGCAGCGGGTTGTTCAATTCACGCAGGTCCTCGTCCCAGACGTGGCCGGTGGTGTTGTCGTTGGCCATGACCTTGCGCCGGCTGGCGATGATCAGCAGCGCCAGACAGGCGATCAGGCCGAGGATGGTGACGGCGGCGACGAAGATCGACCAGCCGCTGTTGAAGAAGTCGCTCACGACGCCCTCCCTTCGTTGCGCGCGGCCCTGTCCACGGGGGAGGCTTCGCCCTCCTCCTGGAACGGCAGCTGCGCTGCTTCATCGAATGCAGCCTTTCGGCTGCGTGCATAGGTCCAGCCCACCAGGGCCAGGAACAGCAGCATGCTGATCACGGTGACCACGCTGCGCAGATCGTTGATGTCCATCACGGTCTCCTCGTCAGCGGGCCACGCCCAGGCCCTGCAGGTAGGCGACGACCGCGTCGAGCTCGGTCTTTCCCTTGACCTCGTCACCGGCCTTGGCAATCTCCTCGTCCGTGTACGGCACACCGATGGTGCGCAGCGCCTTCATGCGCGGCGCCATGCTGGCCGGTTCGATGGCAGCCTTGTCCAGCCAGGGGTAGGCCGGCATGTTGGACTCGGGCACCAGGTCACGCGGGTTGTTCAGGTGCACGCGGTGCCACTCGTCGCTGTAGCGGCCACCGACGCGGTGCAGGTCCGGGCCGGTGCGCTTGCTGCCCCACTGGAAGGGGTGGTCGTAGACGTACTCGCCGGCCGTCGAGTAGGCGCCGTAGCGCAGCGTCTCGGCACGGAACGGCCGCACCATCTGCGAGTGGCAGTTGTAGCAGCCCTCGCGGATGTACACGTCCCGCCCGGCCAGCTGCAGCGCGGTGTAGGGCTTGATGCCCTCGGCCGGCTGCGTGGTGCTGCGCTGGAAGAACAGCGGCACGATCTCGACGATGCCCCCGATCGCCACCGCGATCAGGATGAGCACGATCATCAGGAAGTTGCTGGTCTCGATGCGCTCGTGACCGCTCGGCTTGACATTGCTTGCCATGATCTGGACTCCTCCCGCCTCAGGCGTGGGCCGGGGCCATGGGCACCGGCACCACCGCGGGCTTGCTGCTCTTGACCGTCATGACCACGTTCCAGGCCATGATCAGCATGCCGCTGAGGTACAGCAGGCCGCCGGCCAGACGGATCACGTAGAACGGGAACGTGGCCTTGACGCTCTCGACGAAGCTGTAGACCAGCGTGCCGTCTGGGTTGACCGCGCGCCACATCAGGCCTTGCATCACGCCGGCGATCCACATCGCGGCGATATAGAGCACGATGCCGATGGTGGCGATCCAGAAGTGCAGCTCGATGGCGCGCTTGCTGAACATCTCCGTGCGGCCGTACATGCGCGGGATCAGGTGGTACAGCGCCCCCATCGAGATCAGGCCCACCCAGCCCAGCGCACCGCTGTGCACGTGGCCCACGGTCCAGTCCGTGTAGTGGCTCAGCGCGTTGACGGTCTTGATCGACATCATCGGCCCCTCGAAGGTCGACATGCCATAGAACGACAGGCTGACGATCAGGAACTTCAGGATCGGGTCGTCACGCAGCTTGTGCCAGGCACCGCTGAGGGTCATGATGCCGTTGATCATGCCGCCCCAGCTCGGCGCCAGCAGCACCAGGCTGAAGATCATGCCGATGCTCTGCGCCCAGTCCGGCAGTGCCGTGTAGTGCAGGTGGTGCGGGCCGGCCCACATGTAGGTGAAGATCAGCGCCCAGAAGTGCACGATCGACAGCCGGTAGCTGTAGACGGGGCGCTCGGCCTGCTTGGGGATGTAGTAGTACATCATCCCCAGGAAGCCGGCCGTGAGGAAGAAGCCCACCGCGTTGTGGCCGTACCACCACTGCACCATCGCGTCCTGCACGCCGGCGTAGGCGGAGTAGCTCTTCGTCAGGCTGACCGGGATGGCCGCGCTGTTGACGATGTGCAGCAACGCCACGGCGATGATGAAGGCACCGAAGAACCAGTTGGCCACGTAGATGTGGCGCACCTTGCGGATGCCGATGGTGCCGAAGAACACCACCGCGTAGGCCACCCAGACGACCGCGATCAGCAGGTCGATGGGCCATTCCAGTTCGGCGTATTCCTTGCCCTGCGTGAGGCCCAGCGGCAGCGACACCGCCGCGGCCAGGATCACCAGCTGCCAGCCCCAGAAGGTGAGCTTGGCCAGCGACGGCAGGAACAGCGGCGTCTGGTTCGTGCGCTGCACCACGTGGTAGCTGGTGGCGAACAGCGCACAGCCCCCGAAGGCGAAGATCACCGCGTTGGTGTGCAGCGGACGCAGACGCCCGTAGCTCAGCCACGAGATGCCCAGGTTGAGTTCCGGCCAGGTCAGCTGGGCGGCGATGATCACGCCCACCAGCATGCCGACCACGCCCCACAGCACGGCAGCGAGTGCGAACCATCGCACCACCGTGTCCGTGTACACCGGGGCCGAGACCCCCACGCTTCGGTTTGACATCAGCTCTCTCCTCACGAGGAAACGTTTCTAGCAGTAGGGGATTGTTCTTCGGTGCGCTGCAACATCGATTGATCGGCATCAACCGTGGCACTCTCGGATTCGAGAATGCGCGCGCCCTCGCCTTCCAGGTCCTCGAACTGCCCGCGGAACAGCGCCCAGCCGAAGACACCCAGGATGGCCAGCACCAGCACGGCCGACAGCGGGATCAGCAGGTAGAGGATGTCCATGGGGTCAGCGCAGCGGGTCGCGTGCGGCGCGCAGGGCGTTGAGTACCACGGTCAGCGAACTGGCGGCCATGCCCAGCCCGGCTGCCCAGGGTGGCAGCCAGCCGATGACGGCCAGCGGGATGCCGATGGCGTTGTAGGCCACCGCCCAGACGAGGTTCTGGCGCACGATGGCCAGCGTGCGCACTGCCGTGAGGCGGGCGCGCACCACGTCGTGCCAGCGGCCGGAGACCACCACGGCGTCGGCCTGGGCCCGCGCCACCAGGGCGCCGTGGCCCATGGCCAGCGAGACATCGGCGCGCGCCAGCACCGGCGCGTCGTTGACGCCGTCGCCCACCATCAGCACGCGGTGGCCGGCGGTCTGCGCCGCCTGCACGGCGGCGAGCTTGTCCTCGGGCGACGCGTCGCCGACGGCCTGGGTGATGCCCAGCCGGCTCGCCATCGCCTGGACACGTACGTCCCGGTCGCCGGAGAGCAGCGTCGCCGGCAGGCCCTGCGCCGCCAGCGCCGCCAACGCCGGGGCGGCGTCCTCGCGCAGCGTCTCCGGCCGCACCACCTGGGCCACCGGGCGGCCATCGAGCGCCAGCACGGCGCGCGCGTCGTCCGGCAGGGCCAGCCCGGGCGCCAGCCACGCAGGCGAGCCCAGCTGCCAGCGGCGGCCCTGGTCGTCCTCACCTTCGAGCCCCTGCCCGGTATGCTCCTCGACGTGGCGCATCGCCAGTGGCTCGGCGGTCAGGCCGGACGCCAGCGCGGCGCTCAGCGGATGGGTCGACCGCGTGGCCAGCGCCCGCGCGGCGGATTCGGCCAGCGGCAGGTCCACGTCGGGCACCAGGGCGACCAGGCTGGCCGCGGCCCCGCGCTCGTCGGTGAGCGTGCCGGTCTTGTCGACGAACAGGCGATCGGCCCGGGCCAGCGACTCCAGCGCATCCAGCCGCTGCAGCATCACGCCGCGCCGCGACAGCCCGCCGGCCGCCGCCACCATCGCCGCCGGCGCCGCCAGCGACAGCGCGCACGGGCAAGTCACCACCAGCACCGCCACCGCCACCGGCAGTGCGCGTGCAGGATCAATCAGGCTCCACACGGCCGCGGCACCGGCGGCCAGCAGGAGCACGGCCCACAGGAACGGCCCGGCCCAGCGGTCGGCCACCTGCACGGCGGCGGGGCGCTGGGTCATCGCGTCACGCATCATGGCCACGATGGCCTCGTAGCGGGTGTCGGCGCCGACCCGGTCCACGCGCAGGCGCGCCGGCGCGCCCACGTTCAGGCTGCCGGCCACCAGCGCCGCACCCGGCGACTTGGCCACCGGCGTGGATTCGCCGGTCAGCAGGGCCTCGTCGGCCTCGGTGGCGGCGCCCAGCAGCACGCCGTCGGCCGGGAAGGCTTCGCCCAGCGGCACCTGCACCACGTCGCCCGGCCGCAGGCGGCGCACGCTGACGGTCTCCAGCCCGCCGTCGCCGGTCTCGCGGCGCGCGGTGGCAGGCATCGTGGCCAGGCTGGCCTCCAGGTCGGCCTGCGCCCGGTGGCGCGTGCGCAACTCCAGGTAGCGCGCGCCCAGCAGGAAGGCGACGAACATGCTGACCGAGTCGTACCAGACCTCGTGGCCGAAGGCGCCGCCGGGCACGAAGGTGGCCCCCATGCTGCCGGCGAACGCGGTGGCGATGCCCACGGCCACCGGCAGGTCCATGCCGATGCGCCGCTGGCGCAGGCCACGCCAAGCGGCGCGGAAGAAGGGCCCGGCGGCGAACAGCACCACCGGCAGCGTCAACACCCACTGGCCCCAGTTGAGCAGCTGGCGCAGGTCCTCGGCCAGGTCGCCCGGGTCGGCCACGTAGCTGGGCGTGGCCAGCATCATGACCTGCATGCTGCAGAAAGCGGCCACGAACCAGCGCCACAGCGCGCGCCGGTGCTCCTGGCGTCGCAGTTCGCGGGCCGGCGCGGCGGCGTCGGGCACGGCGTCGTAGCCGGCGCCGCGGATGGCGGCGATCAAGGCCGATGGCCGGGTGCGCGCAGGGTCCCACTGCACGCTGGCGCGCGCGCTGGCGGCACTCACGCGGGCCTCGAGCACGCCGTCCACGCGCGTCAACGCCGACTCGAGGATGCCGCTGCAGGCCGCGCAGGTGATGCCGGCGATCTGCAGACCCGATTCGCACACCGTGCGCCCGGCCGCGTCCACGCGCTGCCGGGTGAACTCGGCGTAGGCCAGCGGGTCGTCGATGACCGCCGCATCGCCGCTGGGCGCTGACAGGTCGACGGGGGTGGCGGGCAAGGGCGTGGTACTGCTCATCGGGCCGTGCACGGCCCGGGCCCGATGGGCACGGCGGCTGTGCGATGCTTGCGCACTGTACGCACCTGCCCCGACGCCGACATGATCTATGTCAAGACCGCCCGGTTCGCCGCCTTCGCCGCCTTCGTCGCTATATGGCTGCTGCTGTCATGTGTGCCGCTGACCGGCCATGCGCAGTCCGGCCCCCAGCCTAAGCTGCCGACCATCCCGTTGACCGCCGGCATGCACGTGATCCAGGCCGAACTGGCGACCACGCCCACGCAGCAGATGATCGGCATGATGCAGCGCCGCAGCATGGGCGCCAACGAGGGCATGCTCTTCGTCTACGACGCACCGGCCCCGCTGTGCTTCTGGATGCGCAACACGCTGATCCCGCTGACCATCGCCTTCATCGGCGACGACGGCCGCATCGTCGGCCTGGCCGACATGCAGCCGCTGGACGAGACCTCGCACTGCACGCCCGAGCCGGTGCGCTTCGCGCTGGAGATGAACCAGGGCTGGTTCAAGAAGCGGGGATTGAAAAAGGGGGACCGCCTGCGCGGTGCCCCCTTCGGTTCCTGAGCCCGGGCTCCACCCGGGTCCGGAAGGCAATCAGGCGAAGTTCGCCTCGGCGAACTCCCAGTTCACCAGCTTGTCGAGGAAGGTCTCGACGAACTTCGGGCGCAGGTTGCGGTAGTCGATGTAGTAGGCGTGTTCCCACACGTCTACCGTCAGCAACGCCTTGTCGGCGGTGGTCAGCGGCGTGCCGGCGGCACCGGTGTTGACGATGTCCACCGAACCGTCGGCCTTCTTCACCAGCCAGGTCCAGCCGGAACCGAAGTTGCCCACGGCCGACTTGACGAAGGCCTCCTTGAAGGCGGCGTAGCTGCCCCACTTGGCGGTGATGGCCGCAGCCAGCGCGCCCTTGGGCTCGCCACCGCCATTCGGCTTCATGCAGTGCCAGAAGAAGGTGTGGTTCCAGATCTGCGCGGCGTTGTTGTAGATACCGCCGCTGGACTTCTTGATGATCTCCTCCAGCGACATCGACTCGAACTCGGTGCCCTTCTGCAGGTTGTTCAGGTTGACGACGTAGGCGTTGTGGTGCTTGCCGTGGTGGAACTCCAGCGTCTCACGGCTGTAGTGCGGCGCCAGGGCATCCAGGGCGTACGGCAGGGCGGGCAGGGTGTGTTCCATGGGTTCCTCCGGAGGTGAATCGTGCATTCTAGGCAGAGCCCCGAGACCCCGTTCGCCGGCGGGGTGCGGTCGCGGGTGCGGCGCCGGCGGCCGGCGTCACGGTGTCGACCTGCAGCGCCGCGCGGCCGTCGGCCCAGACACCCTGCACGGTCTGTCCGGGAGTCAGCTGGGCCACCTGGGTGACCGGGCGGCCGTCACCGGCTTCCACCCAGGCATAGCCGCGGGACAGCACGGCGCGCGGGTCCAGCGCGTGCAGACGCTGGGCCAGCGCATCCAGCCGCTGGCGGGCATCGTGCAGCGTACCGCGCGCCGCGTGCTGGAGTCGGTCCGCCCGCCGTGGCAGGGCTGAGGCTGCGTGGTCGACCCGTCGGCCCAGTGCCGACGCGAGTGCATTCGCCAGGGTGTCCACACGCTGGCGTTGTCGCGCCACGGCGCGCCCCGGCCGGGCCAGCCGCAGCGCCGTCAGGTCCAGCCGCTGGGCCTGGGTCTGCAGGCGCCGGGCCACCCGGTGGCGCATGGCCTCGGCCTGGGCCTGGAGGGCGTCGAGCAGCACCTGGCGGGCGGTGCAGGCCATCTCCGCGGCCGCGGTGGGCGTGGGCGCGCGAAGGTCGGCCGCGAGGTCGCACAGCGTCACATCGGTCTCGTGGCCCACGCCGCAGACCACCGGGATCGGGCTGGCGGCGACGGCGCGTACCAGCGCCTCGTCGTTGAAGGCCCAGAGGTCCTCCAGCGAGCCACCTCCACGCACCAGCAGCAGCGTGTCCACCTCGCGCCGCGCCGCGGCGGCGGCAAGCGCCCGCACCAGGGCCGCCGGCGCATCGGCGCCCTGCACCGGGGCCGGATAGACCACCAGCGTCAGGTGCGGGGCACGGCGGGCGAAGGCCGTCAGCACGTCGTGCAGGGCCGCGGCCTGCAGCGAGGTGACGATGCCCACCGCCCGGGGGTGCGGCGCGATGGGCCGCTTGCGCGCCGGGTCGAACAGCCCGGCCGCCTGGAGCTGATCGCGCAGGCGCAGGAACTGCTCGTAGAGGCTCCCGACGCCGGCGCGCTGCATGGCCTCAACGACGAACTGCAATTCGCCGCGTGGTTCGTACACCGCCAGCCGGCCGCGCAGTTCCACCCGCTGGCCGTCGGCCGGGGCGAAGGCGAGCATCGACGCGGCGCGGCGGAACATCGCGCAGCGCAGCGTGGCGGCGGCGCCGTCGGCGTCCTTGAGCGTGAAGTAGCAGTGCCCGCTGGCTGCCCGCGTGAAGCCGGACAGCTCGCCGCGCACGCCGACGGCACCGAAGCGGGCCGACAGGGCGTCGCCGACGGCCAGCAGCAGGGCCGAGACATCCCAGAGGATGCGTTGGGAGGGATTGGAAGCCGTGGGAATCATGCGCGCGGGCACCGCGATCGATGCGCTGGGGCATCGTCCATAATCGTTCGCGTCCTGCGCAGCATCCTCGGAACCCGACCCTTGTTTTCCATCATACAAGCCGCCGGCTGGCCGATCTGGCTGCTCATCGCCTGCTCCGTCGTCGCGCTCGCCCTGATCCTCGAGCGCCTGTACCAGTTGCGCCGGGTGCGTGTGGCGCCGCCCACCCTGCTCGACGAGGTGCTGGGCGTCACCCGTACCAGCCTGCCGTCGGCCGACGTGGTGGGCAAGCTGGCCGAGAACTCCGCGCTGGGCTACGTGCTGGCCGCCGGCCTGCGCAGCGTGATCGCCGAGCCGCGTATCAGCGAGGACGCGCTGCGCCAGTCGATCGAGAACGCCGGCCGCGAGGCCGTGCACCGCACCGAGCGCTACCTCAATGCGCTGGGCACCATCGCCGCGGCGGCACCGCTGCTGGGCCTGTTCGGCACCGTCATCGGCATGATCGAGATCTTCGGCTCACAGGGCGCCGATGGCACCACCAACCCGCAGCAGCTGGCGCACGGCATCTCGATCGCGCTCTACAACACCGCCTTTGGTCTCATCGTGGCCATCCCGTCGCTGATGTTCTACCGCTACTTCCGCGGCCTGGTGGACAGCTTCCAGCTGTCGATGGAACTGGCCGCGGCGCGGCTGCTGCCGCACCTGCTGCGCTTCACGGTGCGCGGCGCGCCGGGCGGCAACGGGGCAACCGGCGCATGAACTTCCATCGCCAACGCCCGGAGGAACCGGAGATCAACCTGATCCCGTTCATCGACGTGCTGCTGGTGATCCTGATCTTCCTGATGCTGTCGACCACCTACTCGCGTTTCACCGAGTTGCAGGTGAACCTGCCGACGGCCAACGCCGAGAAGCTGCCCGAACGACCGGGCGAGATCATCGTGGCGGTGTCCGGCGACGGCCGCTACAGCGTGCGCGGCGAGCTCGTGGACGGCCGCAGCGTGGAGCAGCTCAGCGCGGTGCTCAGCGCCGCCGCGGCCGGCAACCGCGATGCGATGGTCATCGTCTCGGCCGATGCCCTGGCCGCCCACCAGTCGGTGATGAACGTGCTCGATGCGGCGCGGCGCGCCGGCCTGGTGCGCCTGACCTTCGCCGCCCAGGCCGGCGGCACGCCCTGACGTGAACACACCCGGGGCGGCGCTGGAACGTGCGCTGCTCGGCGCCTGGTTCGACCGGCCCACGCCCCCCTGGCCACTGCGGCCGCTGAGCCTGCTCTACCGCGGCCTGGCGGGCCTGACCGCCCTGCCCTGGCGCCTGGGCTGGCGCCGCCCGTGGCGGGCGCCCTGCCCGGTCATCGTGGTCGGTAACCTGATCGTCGGCGGCGCCGGCAAGACGCCTACGGTGATCGCGCTGGTGCAGGCGCTGCAGGGCGCCGGCTGGCACCCGGGTGTGGTCTCGCGGGGGCACGGCCGCCGGTCGCGCGGCGTGGTCGTCGCCTCAGTCGGGGCAGATGCCCGCCAGCTGGGCGACGAGCCCTGGCTGATCCGGCGCCGCACCGACGTGCCGGTGGCCGTGGGCGAACGGCGCTCAGACGCCGCCGCCGCGCTGCTGAAGGCCGCCCCGTACATCGACGTGCTGATCTCCGACGACGGCCTGCAGCACCACGCGCTGGCCCGCGATCTGGCCGTGTGGGTGTTCGACGAGCGCGGCGCCGGCAACGGTGCCCTGCTGCCGGCCGGCCCGCTGCGCCAGCCGATGCCGTCGACGCTGCCGCCGGCGACCTGGGTGCTGTACAACGCGCCGGCGCCCAGCACCGACCTGCCAGGTGAGGTGGCCCAGCGCCGCCTGTCGGGCGCCGTGTCGCTCGCCGACTGGCACGCGGGTGCGCCGATGGACCTCATGGCCCTGCAGGCACTGCGCCAGCGGCGGCTGCACGCCATCGCGGGCATCGGCGTACCGGAGCGCTTCTTCGCGATGCTGCAGGCCGCGGGCCTGCACGGCACCACGCAGCCGCTGTCCGACCATGCCGACCTGTCCATCCCGCCCTGGCCGCCGGGCACGCCCGACGTGCTGTGCACCGAGAAGGACGCGGCCAAGCTCGATCCGACCCGCGTGGGCCCGACCCGCGTCTGGGTCGTCGGACTAGACTTCCAGTTGCCGCCGACCCTGCTGGATCGGCTTCTGGCCGGCCTGGCAGCCGCCCCGCAATCCACTGGCGGACACCGCTGAAGACCATGGACCACCGACTGCTGCACCTGCTCGTCTGCCCGATCTGCAAGGGCCCGCTGACCCTGCTGCGCGACGAAGCCCAGCGCCCGGCCGAGCTGGGCTGCCGCGCCGACCGGTTGGCCTTCCCGATCCGGGACGGCATCCCGGTGATGCTGGAGTCGGAAGCCCGGGCCTGGGAGTTCGACGCCGAGGCGCCCACGCCCTGAGCGTGATCCCGCCCCGCCATGGACTTCAGCATCCTGATCCCGGCCCGGCTGGCCTCGACGCGCCTGCCGGACAAGCCGCTGGCCGACATCGCCGGCAAGCCCATGGTCGTGCGTGTGGCCGAACGCGTGGCCGCGGCCGGGGCCGCGAGAGTCGTCGTGGCCACCGATGCGCAACGTGTGCTCGATGCCTGCGCCGCCCACGGGGTGCGGGCGGTGATGACCCGCAGCGACCACGCCAGCGGCAGCGACCGGCTGGCCGAGGCTTGCGAACAGCTGGGCCTCGATGGCGACGACGTCGTCGTCAACGTGCAGGGTGATGAGCCGCTGATTGACCCGGCGCTGGTGCGCGACTGCGCCAGGCTGCTCGTGGATCACCCGGAGTGCGCCGTGGCGACGGCCGCCCACGCAATCCACGACCTCGACGAGTTCCGCAACCCGAACGTGGTCAAGGTGGTGCTCGACGCGGCCGGCCGCGCCCTGTACTTCAGCCGCGCGCCCATTCCCTGCTGGCGCGACGGCGGTGGCGCCCTGCCGCAGCCGGCGCCGCTGCGCCACATGGGGCTGTATGCCTACCGCGCCGGCTTCCTGCGACGCTTCCCGGCGCTGCCGCCGGCCCCCATGGAACAGCTCGAAGCGCTGGAGCAACTGCGTGTGCTCTGGCACGGCGAGCGCATCGCGGTGCTCGTGAGCCCACTGGTGCCCGGTCCGGGCATCGACACGCCCGAGGACCTGGCGCGCGTGCGGGCGCAGTGGGGTCGCTGACGCACGATTGAAGCGCCACTGAAGTGCGGCGGAGGTCGCACAGGCTGGCCGCGGCACTCCGCCGGCCGCGTCAGGCTGGCGCAGGTTTGTGCATGCTATTCTGTTTGCGGAGACAGCAGATCGTGCCGGAAGGCGCCTGCCGGCCACGATGGCACGCCACGGGCCGCAGCGATCGCGCACCACCCCCAACGAAGACGCGAGGAGCGAGATGAGATTGATCCTGTTGGGCGCGCCCGGCGCCGGCAAAGGCACGCAGGCCACGATGATCTGCAAGAAGTACGGCATCCCGCAGATCTCGACCGGCGACATGCTGCGCGCCGCCGTCAAGGCCGGCACGCCCCTGGGCGTCGCCGCCAAGAAGGTGATGGACAGCGGCGGCCTGGTCAGCGACGACATCATCATCGGTCTGGTCAAGGAGCGCATCGCGCAGCCGGACTGCGCCAACGGGTTTCTCTTCGACGGCTTCCCGCGCACGATCCCGCAGGCCGACGCGATGAAGGCCGCCGGCGTCAAGCTCGACGTGGTGCTGGAGATCGACGTGCCCGACGCGGCCATCATCGAGCGCATGAGCGGCCGCCTGTCGCACCCGGCCAGCGGCCGCAGCTACCACGTCAAGTTCAACCCGCCGAAGACCCCCGGCGTCGACGACGTCACCGGCGAGCCGCTGGTGCAGCGCGACGACGACAAGGAAGAGACCGTGCGCAAGCGGCTGGAGGTCTACCAGGCGCAGACGCGCCCACTGGTGGACTACTACTCGGCCTGGGCCGCCACCGGCGACGCCGGCGCGCCGCGCTACGCGAAAATCAGCGGCATGGGCAGCGTCGACGAGATCACGGCCCGGGCGTTCGCCGCCCTCGGCTGAGCGCCCTCTTGCCCGATGACAACGCGGCCCGTGGGCCGCGTTGTCGTTTGCCGCACAATTGACGTTTACGTCAACGTCACACGCAAGGAGCACACATGGACATCGCAGGCAAGGTTTTCATCGTCACCGGTGGCGCCAGCGGCCTGGGCGAAGGCACGGCGCGCATGCTGGCCGCACACGGCGGCAAGGTCGTGGTGGCCGACCTGCAGGTCGAGCGCGGCGAGGCCGTGGCCAAGGAGATCGGCGGTGTGTTCGTGAAGTGCGACGTCAGCCAGGAAGCCGACGGTCAGACCGTCGTGGCCACGGCCACCGGCATGGGCAAGCTGATGGGCCTGGTCAATTGCGCCGGCATCGCACCGGCGGTCAAGACCGTGGGCAAGGACGGCGCGCACCCGCTGGCGGTCTACAGCAAGGTCATCACGGTCAACCTGATCGGCACCTTCAACATGATCCGCCTGGCCGCCGAGGCCATGTGCAAGAACGACCCGGAACCCACCGGCGAGCGCGGCGTGATGATCAGCACCGCCAGCGTGGCCGCGTACGACGGCCAGATCGGCCAGGCGGCCTACGCCGCCAGCAAGGGCGGCGTGGTCGGCATGACGCTGCCGATCGCGCGCGACCTGGCGCGCAACGGCATCCGCAACATGACCATCGCCCCGGGCATCTTCGGCACGCCGATGCTGTTCTCGATGCCGCAGGAAGTGCAGGATGCGCTGGCCGCCAGCGTGCCCTTCCCCAGCCGTCTGGGCACGCCGGCCGACTACGCCAAGCTGGTGCACCAGATCATCACCAACGACATGCTCAACGGCGAGGTGATCCGGCTGGACGGTGCGATCCGGATGGCGCCCAAGTGACGGGAGGCGGGCCCACCGCCGCATCACTTGACGCGACGGACTCGGGGCCGCTGGGCGACCCCCTCCACCTCCAGGTAGTAACCAGAGACCGCGCCGCGCACGATCCGCACCAATGGACTTCGCAGCTGATAGTAGGCGCGGCTGCCATCGGCGATCTGCCAGGCTTGGCCGTTCTCGAGGGTCAGCACGGTCTTGGCCTCCCAACCTTCGAACATGCCCGGGATTCGACTGCGCAGTTCGTCGCCGTCGCGTCGCTGGGGTGCCGGCAGGCCGAAACTGGCCGCGGCATCAGCGGCCGGCGCAGCACGCGCAGGCGTGGCCGCAGCGGCAGGCTGGTGGGCTGGACCGGAAGCGGGCGGCATGATCGCGTCGTAACACGCCAGGCGGGCGCGGTCGTCGCCAATGGCGCGGCAGCGGGCCAGCGCCGAATCGTCGGCCCAGGTCGGGCTCGCGGCCAGGATGGTGAGCCAGGTCAGACAGCGCAGGACGTTCATCGGGACGGAAAGGCGGAGCCAGTGTGGATTCGATACTACAACCGCGGCCACGCCGGCCCGCGATTGGTCAGGCCATGACCGACCCCTTGCAGCAGCGCGCCCAGGTCTGGACCCGATACTGGGCCGGCGGCGCCGCGCACTCCTGCGCGACGAGCTATGGCGAGGCGTACGGCGGCGCGATCGCGGGTTTCTGGCGCCGGGTTTTCGACATCACGCCAGCGTCCGCGCGCCTGCTGGACGTGGCCACTGGCAGTGGAGCCATTCCGCGGTTGTGGCGGAGTTGGCGCCCCAGTGATGCCTGGCAGGCCGTGGATCTGGCCACGGCGGTGCCACCGTGGGCTGCCGCGCCGGCGTCCGGTATCCGCTTTCACGCCGGCGTCCGCGCCGAAGCGCTGCCGTTTGCCGACGCCGAATTCGACCTGGTGACCAGCCAGTACGGGTTGGAGTACTGCGACCGCGACCGTGCGCTGGCCGAGATGCTGCGCGTGACGGCCCCGGGCGGGCGCATCGCCTTGCTCATGCACGACGTGGAAGCCAGGCCCGTGACGCTGGCGCGCATCGAACTGGCGCACCTGGACTGGCTGCTCGGGCCCGACGGCCTGGTGAACGCCTGTGCGGCCATGCTGGGCCCGGTGGCCCAGGCCACCACGCCTCAGGGGCGCGCCCGACTGGCCGGCGATCCGGTGGCGGAGTCGGCCCGGCTGCGTTTCAACGCCGCGCAGGATGCCTTGCGTCTACGTGCCATGGTCCAGGACGGCGCCGACATCCTGTTCGAGGTCCGTGACACGGTCGCCGGCGTGCTGCAGACGACCGTCCGCCAAGGCGCCGAGAGGGCCGAGGCCGAACTGGATGCTTGGCACGCGGCCTGGGCAGACCATCGCTGGCGTCTGCAGGAACTCTGTGCGCACGCGCTGGATGCCGACATGGCGCAGGCCCTTGCAAGCCGGCTGGCTGCAGCTGGACTCCACGCCAACCTCGATCGGCTGGCGGAAGGTCCGCACCTCATGGGCTGGACCCTGCTCGGTGCGTCGACCTGAACCCGGCGGCTGACGCGAGACGCTCCTGCGCTCGGGGATCCCGGCGTTCGGTTGGTGATACCCAAGGGCGCAGCAATCCGACGCCACGCGAGCGCCTAAAGGCCCGCCACGGCGAGCCTGGCACGCATGGGCTCGAGCTGAGTCGCATAGCGCCGCCACTGCCCCACGTAGCGCTGATGGATGCCCTCGCGCACCTGCACCATGCTGGCTGTCGCCACCACACCCTGGCGTGACTCGATGGCCACCACCGACGGATCCCAAGGCAGCCCGCAGAACGCCAGCACGCGCTGCGCCACCACCGCCGGCTCGTGGACCAACGCATCGTATTCGACATCCAGCACGCGGCCTGGAAACGCGTCGTGCCAATGCGCCATCAGCGCGCGATAGCGGACAAAGTGGTCCGCCATCTCCAGGAGGTCGAAGCTGTGCGCGTTGCCGGGCGCAAACAGCTGCTTGAGGTTGGAAAAGCACACGTCCATCGGGTCGCGCACCATGTGCAGAAACTTCGCGTGCGGCAGCGCCTTCGCGATCCAGCCGAGGTTCAGGTAGTTCACCGGCATCTTGTCGGTGTAGAACGCGCGGCCCCGCGCGCGCCACTGCGTGTGCGACAGGTACTGGCGACCCAATCGACCCCAGTCGCGCCAGCCTTGCAGTGCACGGGCCAGCGCGACATCGGTATCCAGCCCACCGAGGCAACCCGTGAGACAGCGTGCCTGGAACCCGAAGTCGCGCAGTTCGCCGGCGTCGCTCACCTGCGGATGACTGCCCAGGATGCGCTCCAGCAGCGTGGTGCCCGACCGCGGCATCCCTACGATGAAGATCGGGCATGGCCCGGACGGCTGACTGCGCGCGTCGTCTTCGCCCGGCACCACCTCGTGCAACTGGCTGAACAGGGCGCTGTCGGCCTCCGGGTCGTGATCGACCTGCCTTCTGCGCCGCACCATGCCCTCGGCCAGTGCCGACCACGCGGCCTCGTCCTGCCCCAGGTCGTCGAGTTCCTTGAAGAGCGCATAGTGGATCAAGGGGGTCCCGGCATGCTGCGGGCCCAGCCGGTCCAGCGTCGCACGCAGTCGGTCCACATGGTCGCGGCCAGGTCGCTGGCGCGCCAGGCCCGACAGCAGGTAGTGCGCCGACACCTCGTCGCGATTCAGGCGCAGGCAGAATTCGAAGGCGCTTTCGGCGGCCGCCAGATCGCCAGCGAACATGCGGGCCACGCCCAAGAGGTGGAACAGCTCGGGGGTGCGTGCACCGGCGCCCGCAGCGGCTTCGAGCAGCGGGAGGGCCGGCTCGGGCAGCGACTGGTCGCACAACAGGCGGGCAGCCTCGACAAGGATCTCAGGCTGCGTCGATCGCGCGATCACAGGATCGACAGCCACGCGCAGGCCGGCCTCGATCTCGCCGAGGTCGAAGGCCTGCCGGATGACGGCAACGGCCAGTGGCGCTTCGTCCTGCACACCGGCGGCAGCCACCAGGATGGCCTCGGCAGCCTCCGTAAGCCGCCCCTGCAGCTGGGCCAGGCCAGACAGCCGCAATTGCGCCGGGACGACCCAGTCCGGGTGCGCACTCAGCCGTTGGTAGCCCTGCCGAGCCTCGTCCCAACGCTCGTTGGCCGCTGCGTCTTCCGCCCGTTGCCAGAGCGCCAGTTCAGGGGAGGACATGCCGTGATCCGATGGGATTGAACGATGAAATGAAAAAGGGGCCCGAAAGGCCCCTTCGTTGCAGAGGCCGGGGGCCGAGGCCCCCGGACCATCGCGACGCCGTCAGAACGACTGCGTGTACTTGACGTAGACCTGCCGGCCGTACGAATCGTACAGGTAGAAGTTGAAGTTGCGGCCGTCGTAGCGGATCAGCTGCGGCTGCTCGTCCGTCAGGTTCAACGCACCCAGCGTCAGCTTGGCACCCTTGACGAACGACGGCGACCAGGCCACCTGCACGTCGTGAGTCGTGTAGGCATCGGTGCGACGATCCACGCCGGAAGACAGCACGGTGCCGTTCTTGCCGATGTAGTTGACGTTCCAGGATGCCTCGAAGGGACCCATCGTCCACGAGTTCGCGAGCGTGAACCGGTCCTTCGGCAGACCCTGATCGCCCGCCTCGTCCTCGCCGTTGGTCTCGTACTTCATCATGTGAGCCCAGGTCAGGTCGTGACTGAACCTGCCTGCGTTGCTCGCCGCCCAGCGGAACTTGATGTTGAGGTCGAGACCGTCGGTCTTCAGAGTGCCTTCGTTCGCATAGCCGGCCAGGATGGACTGGATGGCGCCCGTCAACGGGTTGCGGGTCACGCCCAGGCCAGCCGGGATCGGCAGCGGATCGTCGCCGTTGTCACGGTCGACCAGCGTCTGCGCGCCGATCGTCGTGATCAGGTCGTCGATCTTGATGCTCCAGTAGTCGACCTTGACGCTCAGGCTGGAGGTCACGTCCCACAGGGCGCCGACCGAGAACTGGGTCGACTTCTCGGAGCTCAGCGAGGGGTTGGCCGTGAAGAAGGTGTCACGCTGGATGGCACTGTCCGTGCAAGGCAGCGCCGCGCAGGTGCGCGGGTCGGTGATCGACTCGGCCGAGAACGTGGTCTTCTGGGTCAGGATGTCCAGGCTCGGGGCGCGGAAGCCCTTGCCCACCGAGGCGCGCAACGCCAGGTTGGGCATCGGCTTGAACTTGACCGACGCCTTCGGCGAGAAATCGCTGCCGTAGTCGGAGTAGTCCTCGTAGCGGGCCGAGAGGCTGGCCTCCAGCACGCTGGAAATCGGGAACAGCAGTTCACCGGACAGCGCCGAGACCTTGCGGCCACCGCCGGCGGAGTTGCCGGCGGAACCGAGGATCTCACCGGCTTCCGACAGGGAGTCGTACTGGTCCTTGTAGGTCTCCTCGCGGTGTTCGATACCCAGGTAGACCGCAGCGTCGCCCCCACCCATCTTGAAGATCGGCATCGACGCGTTGGCGTAGACCTCCTTGATGTTGTAGATGGCGTCGCGGCTGATCGTGGCCTTGATCGAGTTCAGCACGTCCTCGGACGCGTTGTACGGATCGGTGGGCACATAGTCGCCGTTGTTGATGGCGGTCTGCGCCTGCGACGCGACGATGTAGTTGTAGCCCAGGCGCTTGAAGACCGATTCGGTCATGCGCGCGCCGAACTCGACGTCGATCTTGTCGGCGACCACGCCGCGGATGCCAGCACCCAGGTCGTACAGGTTGTTGGTCGAGAAGTCGTCGCGGTTGCCGGCGGCCGCATAGCGGTGCAGCAGCAGGATGTCCTCGCCCAGCGGGTTGGCGGGGCTGGAGCTGTTCAGCAGCACGGCACCCGGCACCGGGGCGTAGCGGCCGAAGCTGTCGACGCGGCTGACCGAGGTGTTGACGTAGACCGACCAGTCAGGGCTGAACTGGTACTCGCCGCGGACGAACACGGCCATGTTCTCGATTTCCTGCTCGTCCGCCGCCACGGCGTTGAAGTTGAACGAGCACAGACCACCGGAGTTGGTGTAGAAGTTGGCGCCAATGCCTTCGCAGGTGCCATCCGGGCCGGGCAGCGGCACATAGGCGCCGCTGGACAGCACATACGCGTTGTTGCCGAACACCGTCGCGCCCAGCGACTGGCCCCAGGGGCGCTGGCTGGTGAAGACCATGCCGCGCTTGGTGTTGGTGAAGCCGCCCAGCACCCGGCCCTTGTCACCCGACAGACCCAGGATCGCGGAAACCTCGCGCTTGCTGCCACCGTCGGTCACCGGATCGGTGTAGCCCACCGTGAACTCGGCGCCCTGATAGTCCTTGCGCGTGATGAAGTTGATCACGCCACCGATGGCGTCGGAGCCGTAGATGGCGGAGGCGCCGTCGGTCAGGATCTCGACGCGCTCGACCGCCGCCATCGGGATCGAGTTCATGTCACTGGACGAGCCGACTTGAGGTGCCTTCGGCAGACGGCGACCGTCCAGAAGGATCAGGGTCCGCTCGGCGCCCAGACCACGCAGGTCCGCGCTGGCATAGCCGGCGGCGGAACTGCCCGACTGCGGGCGGAAGTTGCCGGCCTGCGCGAACGGCAGGGTCCGGACGAACTCGGCCACGGTCGTGACACCGGTGGCTTCGAGTTCCTGGCGCGTGATGGTCGTCACGGGCAGCGCACCCTCGGCGTCCACACGCTTGATACGCGAACCGGTGACCTCGACGCGCTGCGCGTTCTGCGCGTAGGTCGGCATCGACGTCGCCGCGACGGCACCGCCGATCGCCAGCAGAACGCCGACAGAGACTTTCGTCCTCTTGAACATGAACCACACTCCTGAAGGAAGGTTGAGCGATAGACCCAGTTGCGGGAGCAATCCGCGTGCCGGCTTTGTGAACCGACCGTGACCGTCCGCCCGAAACATGTAGTCGGATTGTCACGGGAACAGCTTTGGCCCCTTCCCTCGGGAAATCCATGACCGGTTGCCCGCGCCAGACATCCAGGGATCACACAGGCACGATGAAGCGCCCAGAACCCCTTGATTTCAAAGGATCGCACCGTCGGGGAGCGGCCCATGCCCGAACCCGATGACCCGGAGTTTAGGGACAAGTCCCTACACCCCTGGTCACATCGCGTTGGTCACAAGCAACACTCCCCTGTAACACAGGGATGCGAACGCACAAGCATGGTGCAAGACGCCGATGCGCACGGGTGCGATGCTCAGTGCCCGTGCCCCCAGGCCAACATGGCCTGCCGGCCTTCGACGACCAGATCCACACGCCGCCCCATGGGCAGGCAGACCTTGGTCGGCACGTGGCCGAAGGGCAAACCGGTCAACAGCGGTACTGTCGTCCGTGATTGCACGGCCGCCAGCGCCTTGGCCAGCGTGTAGCCGCGGTCCGAAGGCACCGGCTTCCAGGCACTGACCGCCCCGACCAGTACCGCCTTCTGGGCCGACAGCACGCCGGCCTGAAGCAACTGCAGCAGGCAACGCTCGACCCGATAAGGGTGCTCGTTGACTTCCTCGATACACAGCACGCCTCCACGGATACGAGGGAAGTGCGGCGTACCGAGCAGGCTGCACAACGTGGCGAGATTGCCACCCCAAAGGGTGCCGCGCACGGCCAACCCGTCGCGCCCGGCATCGGTGCGGAAGCCGATGGCCTCGAGTTCGCCACGCATCGCCTCGCAGAAGACGTCTCGGGTGATTTCGTCGACACCACCGGCGTCCTCGGCACGACCAAAATCGTCGGCGGCCAGCGGCCCCGCCCAGCTGGACAGCTTCGCATGCGCGAGCAACCCCATCTGCAGACAGGTCAGATCGCTGTACCCCACCCAGCGCGTGCCTCGCTCGACACTGCGCGCCAGCCTCCGCCAGTCGATACGGTCGAGCAGGCGCATGAGCCCGTAGCCACCACGTGCGGCCATCGCCACCGACGGCGCGTCGTCGGCGACACGGTGCAGTGCCGCCAGCCGGATGTCGTCGTCACCGGCAAAGCGCTGGTGCCGAGCCAAGGCCGACTCGTCCAGCGCCGCATCGAAACCCAGCGCCCGAAGCCGCCGGCAGGCCAGGCGCAGCGCAGGAGCGTTCAAGACCACACCAGCCGGCGAGTAGATGGTCAGTTTCACGGTGCGCTGTCCAGTTCGGTGGCATCGCCGGTCGGGATCGACGCCGGCTCGTCAGCGGAAAGCGAGCGCCGCTCGGACCTGCGTCGGGCGCGCTTGGCGGCGAAGAACTCCCGAAGCAGCGAGCCGCAGGGCGCGGCCAGCACACCACCGACGACCTGCGTGTGATGGTTGAGCCGCGATTCGGCAAACAGGTTGAGCACTCCACCCGCTGCACCGGTTTTCGGATCCGGCGCGCCGAAGACCACGCGCCTGAGCCGCGCGTGCAGCATCGCCATCGCGCACATCGCGCACGGCTCCAGCGTCACGAAGAGTTCGCATTCGGGGAGCCGGTAGTTGCCGAGCAACATGGCCCCGTGCCGAAGCGCGACGATCTCGGCGTGACCAGTGGGGTCGTGAGTGGTAATGGGCCTGTTGTAGCCGGTGGCGACCACCTGCCCTTGCCGCATCAGCACCGCGCCCACCGGCACCTCGCCGACAAGCAGCGCGTTGTGTGCCTGATCGATCGCCATGCGCATGGCGATCTCGTCCGGATCCAAGGTAGTCACATCAGCACTCACCGAACGATTGTCCCGCACAAGTCCACACGTAAGCTCACTCTGTGGCAGGACGGCATGAAAATGGAGGCTTCCGCATCTCGAGGAAGAGCGATGAGGAAGTCGAGGTGTTGTCGCCGACTGAATATTGCCCCCCTTGTGAGGCCTGTGCCGACCGAGAACTGACCCAGGTGTTCAACCTGCCCTGCCCGAGATATCCACAGCGGATGGGCGGGGGCACAAGGAGTGATCACCATGGCCACGATTGGCATGGTCTTGCGCATGCACCGGCGCGAGGGCAAATCGGTGCGCGAGATCGTCAAGGCGACGAGTCTGTCGAGGAACACGGTGCGCAAGTACCTGCGCATCGGATTCGCCGAGCCGCCGAAGTACCGGCGGTCGGCGGAGCCGAGCAAGCTCACGCCGTACCTCGAGATGGTGCAGGAGGCACTGCTGGCCGACGTCAGGCGGCCGAAGAAGGAGCGGCGCACGGCCAAGGCGCTGCACGCACAGTTGGTGGCCGCGGGGTATGAGGGCGGCTACACGAGGCTGACTGACTACATCCGGCACTGGCGCACGACCCAGGGCGGTGTTGGGGTTGGCGACGCCTACGTGCCGCTGAGCTCCGCGCTCGGCGAAGCGTTCCAGTTCGACTGGAGCGAAGAGGCGCTGGTCATCTCGGCGGGGTCTACCAGCGGCTGCAGGTCGCGCACCTGAAGCTGTGCGCTAGCCGTGCGTTCTGGCTCTTGGCCTGTCCCGGGCAAGGCCACGAGATGCTGTTCGATGCCCACACCCGCGCGTTTACTGCGCTGGGCCGCGTGGCGCGCCGGGGCATCTACGACAACATGAAGACTGCTGTCGATCGCGTCGGCCGGGGCGTAAGCTCCCCCTGTAGCAGGACAGCTTGAAAATGGAGACTTCCGCATCTTCGAGGAAGAGCGATGAGGAAGTCGAGGTTCACGGAGACCCAGATTCTGGGTGTCTTGGGCGAAGGCGATGCCGGCATGCCGGTCGCCGAGGTCTGCCGCAAGCACGGCATCAGCACGGCGACGTACTACCAGTGGAAGAGCAAGTTCGCCGGCATGTCGGTCAGCGAGCTCAAGCGCGTGAAGGAGCTCGAGGCGGAGAACGCACGGCTCAAGCGCATGTACGCCGATCTGGCGCTGGAGAACGCGGCCATCAAGGACGTCCTGTCGCGAAAGTTGTGACGCCGACCGCCAGGCGCGTGGCGGTGCAGATCCTGGTGGACGAACACCATCTGTCCCGCGTACGAGCCTGCCAGGCCGTGGGCCTGTCGCGGTCGGCGCTCTACAGGCCCACACCAGATCGATCACAAGCCGATGCGCCGGTGATCGACGCGATCAACGCCGTGCTGGAGAAGCGCCCGCGCTGGGGCTTTTGGAAGTGCTTCGGCCGGCTGCGCAAGGATGGCTTCGGATGGAATCACAAACGCGTCTACCGCGTGTACTGCGCGCTGCGCCTGAACCTCAAGCGCAAGGCCAAGCGGCGGATGCTCACGCGCGAACCGCAGCCGCTGCTGCTGAGCGCCGAGCTCAACCGCGTCTGGGCACTGGACTTCATGCGCGACACGCTCTACGACGGTCGACCGTTCCGGACGCTGAACGTGATCGACGAAGGCAACCGGGAGGCACTGCGGATCGAGTGCGGCACGTCGATCCCTTCGGCGCGCGTGGTGCGAGTGCTGGATCAGCTGCTCGAGGTCTACGGCAGGCCCGAGTCGATTCGCCTGGACAACGGCCCGGAGCTGACCGCCGACTGCTTCGTCGACTGGGCCGAGCGCAACGGCGTGAAGCTGCTGTTCATCCAGCCCGGCAAGCCCAACCAGAACGCGTTCATCGAGCGGTTCAACCGCAGCTTCCGCAATGAAGTTCTGGACGCGTGGCTGTTCAACGCGGTCAGCCAGGTGCAACAGGCCGCCGACGAATGGCTGGCCGACTACAACGAGTTCAGGCCGCATGACTCGCTGAACGAGCTGACGCCGATGGAGTTCAGGCCAAGGAGCTTCAACCAGGAAGTCTCTACTTCTGGGCTGTCCTCTTGACGGGGAAGCTTACGCCTCCACGTCGGAGACGCTTCCGAGGGAAGACTTCAGATGTTCGCGCACCTGATTGGTCCAGCCTGGATGTCCCGATTCGAGTTTACTGCCTCTCGCCTGAGACCGCGAATGTGTCAAGTGCTGGACAAGGCGCGACACGGCCGCCGCTCGCGCCGCCTAACGTTCGAGCTAAGCCGCGCGCAGCGGCACGGCGCCTGGCCCGCGAAGGGCATGATAGACAACGAGCGCTTCGCGGGCCAGGTGCCGTGCCGTTGCGCGTCGGCGCTTGAGCGAGGGGTTAGGCCGCACTTTGCTTCGGATACCAGTCTTGGCCGATGTAAGTAGTGAGCTCGTTGGCTTCGGCCTCGTGGAGGAAATGTTGCATGGCAGCGGCCCACTCTGACACGTTGAGCGACAGCTTCCAGGCCTTACGCTGATGCGTTCCACTGAGCTCAAGCTGGCCGCTCCAGTACTTGAAAGTCGCGCCTCCTTGCCGGGATCTTCCCCACACCGGGACAACGTGAGTGGCGTGAATGATTTTGTTGCTTAGCTCCCGCAGTGAGACTTCGAAGTTTCCTTCTGAAATTGTGCAGAGCGTCCTTTCTGCACAAGCTGCTGCGTCTAGGGCCCTGACCTTGCTCTTGCCTTCGCCTGATCCGGCAGTGTCGCAAAGCACACGGAACTTGATCGCGCACTCGAGTACTTTCGCTCCCACCGTACCCTTTAGCCACGACCAGTACTTGTCCAGTTGATCCTCGCCTTGGTCGAGCTTGCCGCCGACACGCCTGTTCGCGCAGTACCTTCTACTTCCATGGGCAAAGTGCTCTAGTACGACGAGCCCTTCTTCGAAACCGATGAAATCGAGGAGGTGCGACACGGTGGATATGTGCGGCCTAACGTTCGAGCTAAGCCGCGCGCAGAGGCGCGGCGCCTGGCCCGCGAAGCGCAGGATACACAGTGAGCGCTTCGCGGGCCAGGCGCCGTGCCGTTGCGCGTCGGCGCTTGAGCGAGGGGTTAGGCCTCACTGCAGAGTCTCAGACTGAATGGACATGTGCGAAGCGCCAGCATTTACGGCCAACTCCATGAGTTCGCTCAGTGCTTCGACTGGGGCAGAGCCAAAGTCGATGTTCAGATTCGTGTCACCACCAACGCCCTTCTCGTGGACGATCGAGTGAATCACGCCCTGCAGACCATGCTCATCCTGGGTGAAGCGATCTTCAGGATCCAGCCAGCGCATTGCCCACTCTTCAATCCGCTCAGCAGGCAATGCCGTATTGAACTGAATGCCCACATCGTTCCAGACGAAGGGATGTATGGCGGCCGTAACGCCTTCATCGAGTTCGATGCCGAACGGCTCAAAGCTCAAATGAGTCGATGGATTGACGTCCCGGAGCTTGGGTTGGCCTTCTACATTCGCCGCCACATCTGCGCGGTATAGACGGAACGGCAGAGCTTCGTCTCGTTGTATCTCGAAAAGGACCTCAGGGGCCGACGGCTGAAACTCATCCATGAACGCAGAAATCGACTCAAGCATGGCCTCCACGTAGCGTTCTCTAACTGCGGCAGCAAGCGCCAGAAGGTCGTTCATGTGAGGCCTAACGTTCGAGCTAAGCCGCGCGCGACGGCGCGGCGCCTGGCCCGCGAGGTGCAGCATACACAGCAGGCGCCTCGCGGGCCAGGTGCCGTGCCGTCGCGCGTCGGCGCTTGAGCGAGGTGTTAGGCCGCACTGCTCTCCGGCCCCAAGACTTGGC
The DNA here is from genome assembly GCA_024235855.1 of Burkholderiaceae bacterium. Classification (GTDB taxonomy): domain Bacteria; phylum Pseudomonadota; class Gammaproteobacteria; order Burkholderiales; family Burkholderiaceae_C; genus Rubrivivax. The sequence goes on along the minus strand of JACKLN010000002.1, from coordinate 11,377 downwards.
GCAAGACAGTGCGAATGAACTCACCTTTGGCCTCGGTGTACCCATCTCGATCGGCGCCGTGCTGACGTGCGAGGTCTTGTTTCAGCTCTTGGTAGCTTTTCCGCAGCTCCGAACTTCCGCGGAGCGCGTTTCTGAAGGCGATGCGCTCCTGCCACAAGCGGCTGCCTTGCGGCACGAGGTGCAAGTGGTGCGTGCGGCGTTCAGGCGAAGGCTTGCAGAACCAGTGCATTACCTCCGCCTTGTACGGGTAGTACATGTAGCCCAACTCGCCAGCCATGGCGATGGCTGCGCGAGACTGTTCTAGCGACCGCACTGGGGCCATGATGTCGATGATCGGCTTTGCGGCCAACCCAGGCACTGCAGTGCTGCCGATGTGCTCGGGCCTTCCAACCAGTACGCCGCGAAGGTGTTTTGCCAGAACGGCCGACTCGTCCTGAAACCGCGATGGCCAAGCCAAGTCGTACTCGGCGATTTGGATTGGCTGCTCAGCCATGGTGCGAGCGTGCGACGCGGGGTCCCTGTGCGGCCTAACGTTCGAGTTAACCCCGACCGCGGAGGCAGGTGGCGTAAGCCGGGACTGCGACGATAGTACGACTGGCGCAGGCCCGGCTTACGACGCCTGCCGTAGCGGGTCGGGGGTTGAACGAGGGGTTAGGCCTCATGGCGCACGTACGGCCGAATGAAGACTGGCAACTCAGCGTAGTTCGCCAGTGACGCACGCCTCTCGCCTTGACACTTTGCGTCTGCGCGGTCACCGATGGCAGCCAATCCCAGGAGGGTAAGGCCATACGGGGGAGCGACCAGAGTCACGATCGCGCGAGCCGGCTCCTTGAAGAAGCGCTTGAAGATGCCCAAGCCAGCCGGTCTCTCCTTTTCCTGATAGTGCTTGACCCAATTCGGGATCCAACTGGCAGACGTGAAGAACGGATTCGGATTCACGTGCAGCAGACCTTGCTCGTCAATGGCTTCGATTCCGTGGATTCCGTACTCGTACTCGGACGTTGGATGCCTTACTCGGACGGCTCGTGACCGGGAGAACTCCGGTGTGTAGCGAACAAGCTCGTACCCAACGACGCGGAGTTCGTCGCGGCAGCCACGCAACTCAGCGGGTAGTGGCAGGAGGTCCGACTCGGTGGGGATCATGAGGCCTAACGTTCGAGCTAAGCCGCGCGCAGCGGCGCGGCGCCTGGCCCGCGAGGTGCAGGATACACAGTGAGCGCCTCGCGGGCCAGGTGCCGTGCCGTTGCGCGTCGGCGCTTGAGCGAGGGGTTAGGCGTCGCTCTTCGGCCTAGGCAGAGGCGACTTTGCCAGCCGCTCCGCCATGCGTGTTTGCCAGCCTGGACCCGTGGCACGCCAGCGCGCGACAACCTCGGGCGGCAGCCGCAAGCTGATGAGTTGCCGAGGATTCTCCGACTTGGGGCGACCGCCCTTGTTCACGACGGCACGCACAAGCATGGCATCTGTGAGCTCAGGCAGTTCCTTGTACTCGTGTGGTTTGATCTTGTGCGCATCAACGCGCTGCAGGTCAGACCCCGAAGTACGGCGCGAGGCGGGCTTGCTCACGATCGTTGGCCTTTCGCATGCTGAAGACATGGCGCTCGGCGCCACGCGGGGAGTACCCCACAACCACCATTCGGCCTTTCAGCTTGCCGAAGCAGATGATGCGGCGTTCACCGTACTCCTTGCGAACATCCTCGACCTCGACAGTCACGCCCTTGAAGACAAGGGCCGCGTCCTTGAAGTCCAAGCCACGCTCAACAAGTGTCTTCTGGCGTTTGGCTGGATCGAAGGTGACTCGCACTTCGTTAGTGTATATACACTAACCACATGCTGCAAGCCCTCCGGGCGGGGCCAACTGCGACGCCTAACGTTCGAGCTAAGCCGCGCGCGACGGCGCGGCGCCTGGCCCGCGAGGCGCAGGATACACAGCAGGCGCCTCGCGGGCCAGATGCCGTGCCGTTGCGCGTCGGCGCTTGAGCGAGGGGTTAGGCGTCACTTCGCGGCAGGCGTTGCACTCGGCGGTTGCGTAGCGATGACAATCTGCATTGCGTCCTGACCGTTGAATCCACTCTTCAATAGTGCGTCATACAGATTCTTCTTGAACGCTGCCAGTCTTTCGGCGGTCTCTGGTTTGGCTGCGTGAGCCATCTGGGCCTCAAGAACTGCCTCAGTCATTGGACCCATGACGGAAACCATGGCACCCATGGTGGCCTGCATGATTTCTCTCATTTGCTCTGGCGTCGGCGGCTTCTGCGGACCTTGCTGAGCACTTGCAATAGTGGCAAGCAGAGCGCAGGACATACCAACAAGCAGACGAATTCCGAGCTTCATGTTTCCTCCTGAATGGACGCGCCAAGTGCGGGCAACGTGACGCCTAACGTTCGAGCTAAGCGGATCCGCGGCGGACAGGCGCCGCGCCCGCGAGGCGCAAGATTGCCAGCGGCGCCTCGCGGGCGCGGCGCCTGGCCGGCGCGGGTCCGCGCTTGAGCGAGGGGTTAGGCCGCAGCTTCATCAAGCAGCGGACCATACTTCGCCTCCCAGCGCTGAAACAACGGCTCGCCGCTGGTGAGCAGATAGTCTGCGAGTGCCTTGATCTCTTTGGGCCCCTGCTTCTTCGCAACTTCGGGCAGGATCTTGCAGTAGGCGAGAGCCGCTCGAACCAACAGCTTTGTGTTCGAGAAACTGAACATAGCCACCCGTCGCTCCACGAGAAGCCTGAGATCTGGATGCCAAGCGGGTGGCCCAAACGATGCTTGAGGATGAACGGTCTCATCCCGAAATCGATAGATCTCCCCCAAGACACTACGCAGCTGGGTGGTACCCTTCTTCTTGAGGCCAAACGCCTGCTTCAATTGTTCAGTGACGTAGGCTTCTCGGCTGCGCCCCGGCCGCCCGTCCGGGGTTCGAACGACTCGGTTGGGCGGGAGATGATCTCGCGCGGCCGCATACAGCGCTTCAAAGAACGTTGCAGACGCGACGATAGCCTGCATAGACGCCTTGAGCACCCGATGAATGTGGTCCCCAACCTCCTCATTGGCGGCGTACGCCGCCAAGAGCGCTGTTTGTGCCGCGTCACAGTCAGCGAGACGCTCCATCGCAATTTCAAGCCACTCCGTTGATGTGTCGAGACGAAGGTGAATCTCCTTGAACTGAACTTTGACCTCGCCGCTCTCATCGAGCGAGATCTGTAGGCCTCCCGCAGGGATGCGCAGCGCCACTCCACGGGAAATGTGGATACCGCCGGGCGGATTCTTGGGCGGCTCGGGTGCAGCCATGTGGGTTCTCTGCGGCCTAACGTTCGAGCTAAGCCGCGCGCGGAGGCAGGCGGCGTAAGGCTGGTCCGCGATGATGCCCCATAGGCCGCGAACCAGCCTTACGCTACCTGCCGAAGCGCGTCGGCGCTTGAGCGAGGGGTTAGGCCGCACCGAACTATGCCTCCCTATGCATACTTCTTACTTGCCGATATGCTTGGCAGTGCCATTATGAAAGCACCACTTTGGTGTGGGGAGGCTCCGTGGGCGTTGGAAGCAATGCGACAAATGGCAGACTCTGCTGCATAGCTGCACTCTGTCTTGCCGGACTGTCTGGATGTGGCGGTGGTGGCAGTGACGCCGCTGGAGATGGTGCTGGCGCCGGCGCTTGTACGGGATCGCGGGATCATTACTCCGGCAACGCTTTGGTCGACTCGCTGATCTCTGGGCCGAGCTCAAGCTGGCTGTGGAACTTCAGGGCGGTCTCGGGAGGGTTCAAGTACTCCTTTGAACCAGGAGTCGCGGTCTCCGTCGTACCGGGCGCAATCGCATTCAATGCCTCACAACGGCAGGCCGCCCTGGAGATGTTCGCTTACATTCATTCCGTCACTGGGATAGAGTTTACAGAGACGAGTGGTGGAGAAGCGAACCTTAGACTGGTTAACTCCCCCGACAGATCGCGGTCTGTCTTTACCACATGGGACCAGTCTTCAACATATGTTGTGATGACACTTGAATCGGTTCTCTTCGACTTTGGTGATCCTCGACCGGGAACCTATGGGTACCTGACATTGTTGCATGAGCTTGGGCACGCACTTGGCCTGATTCACCCACCCGCCCTACCCAACGCCGTAGATTCCAATATGGGGAGCGCGTTAGTTTGCGGCACTAACGTTGACTGCAACAACACCCCAACGACATTCGGTAGAAATGATCTTCTTGCGCTGAAGTGGATCTACGGAGCCGACGGGTTTGGTGGTGAATACGGCTACAACTCTCGGTGCGGTTCGACGCTATAGCGCCGAGTGTGCGGTCTAACGTTCGAGCTAAGCCGCGTGCCGCGGCGGGACGGCTTGGCCGCGAGGCCGATGATTCACCAACACGGCCTCGCGGCCAAGCTGGCCCGCCGTGGCACGTCGGCGCTTGAGCGAGGGGTTAGGCCGCGCGCCAACGCCGTTTGCCAGCAATAGCGCGCCTCACTGACCTTCTGGCGGCTGCCAGAGTTCAAGCTTGTTGCCCTCTGGGTCCATGACCCACCCAAACTTGCCGTACTCGGATTCCTCGACCTTGTCTTCGACGGAGCAGCCTTCTTCTCGAAGAGCCGATAGCACTGCATGTAGGTCTTGGACACGGTAGTTCACCATGAAGCTCGCCGTGCTTGGCGCAAAGTACGTGGTGTCGTCCTTGAAGGGGCTCCAGACGGTGCTTCCGGTTCCCGTGGGGTTGTCGGCGGTCTTCCAACGGAAGGCAACGCCGCCCCATTCTTCGACCTCTAGCCCCAGGTGCTTCCTGTACCACTCGGCCAAAGCTTTGGGGTCGTTGGCCTTGAAGAAGACGCCTCCGATACCGGTGACACGCTTCATTGCATTTCCCTCCAAGCGCAGAGAGTAGCGCAGTGGGTCTTCGCGCGGCCTAACGTTCGAGCTAAGCCGCGCGCAGCGGCGCGGCGCCTGGCCCGTGCGGCGCATGATATGCACACTGCACCGCGCGGGCCAGGCGCCGTGCCGTTGCGCGTCGGCGCTTGAGCGAGGTGTTAGGCCGCACTTTGCTTGCTGACCTTTGTTGCAACGCCCTCAAGGTGCACCCGCCTTGCTGCTGCCTTGCGCTCACGCTCTTCACGGCGACAGGCATTGCACAGCTTTGCCTTTGATTCCACTGAACCCTTGGCAACTTCATACCACCACTTCTGGCGGGTTGCAGACCAGACTTCTTCCTTCTGGCAACCGGCACACTTGAACAAGACGTCCATGTAGTAGCCACGTTGCACGAACTCAGGGAGCCCGAAGCTGCTTGACGGCGCGAGGTTGTTCGGATTGCACGGTGCCGTGCTGCCCGACACCTCTCTGCGCGGTTCGCCACCACGCAGCATTGGACGCGTTGCCTCGCGCCTCACGCGTTGGGCTTTCAACTCTGCCTTGCGTTGCTTGCCACTCTTCATACGCCAGCGGGAGGGTGTTCTGTGCGGCCTAACGTTCGAGCTAAGCCGCGCGCGGAGGCAGGCGGCGTAAGCCTGGTTCGCGATGATGCCTCATTGGCCGCGGACCAGGCTTACGCCGCCTGCCGGAGTGCGTCGGCGCTTGAGCGAGGTGTTAGGCCGCACTCAGCAACGCCTCCAACTTGAGCACTGTGGCCCAGTTTCGCGTTGTGACGCCCCGCCCTGCCTTGCCAAGCATGGACTCAGCGGCTTTGCTGGCGAGTAGACCCTCAGGGCAGTGCAAGTAGGCTGCGGCAGTGCCGATGGCAAAGCTCTCGGGCTTCCGCGCCAACGACCTGAGCGGCTCAAGTGCTTGGAGTACAGCCTTGTCTGGACCGAACGCAACAAGGAAGCGCGACCACTCCGCCTCTGGTGGCGCACTCAAATTACCTGTAACGGCCGCCTTGAACTCGACTTCGGACTTGACCACCACTGGCGTAGCTACAGCAAACTTCTCTTGCAGCGAAGCGGCGATGCTCTTTGCGTGCTTCTCAGTTGCGCGACCTGCACTTGCGAACACTGCGTTGCCGCTGTTGAGCAGCGTCTTGACCTGCGTGTAGCCCAGTGACTCAAGCATGGCTTTGAACTCCGCCATGTGAACCCTGTTCGCCTTGCCAACATTGACTCCACGGAGGAGCACTACGAACCGGGGCATCTGTGCGGCCTAACGTTCGAGCTAAGCCGCGCGCAGCGGCGCGGCGCCTGGCCCGCGAAGGGCATGATAGACAACGAGCCCTTCGCGGGCCAGGTGCCGTGCCGCTGCGCGTCGGCGCTTGAGCGAGGGGTTAGGCGGCACTCTACCCGGCCTCAAGTTCAAGGTAGGTTCTCCATCGCGCTCGCAAGGCCCGCGCATCAATGAGTGGGTGGTGACGACCAGGAATGGTATGCCCCGCAAAGTAGTTCTCTTGCGCGGCGAGGCAACCGTCGTAGTTCGCCACGTCTGCAACGTTGAACGGCACAACCGCGGCTCGGATGCGGCTCCAGTGACCTGACGCCACAAGCACTTGCTCAAGAAACGCCCAGTCCAGTTTGAAGTCGTACGCCAGAGTTAGTGGCTCCTGGAACTGCGAAAGCCATTCGGCGACAACGCAGCCTGCTTCGCGATCCGAGCCCACCTTGATGGCGGGCAAACTGCCAAACTGCGGGATCACGACTGCCTGGCAAAACTCACTAGCCCTGCGATGGCGACCAGGATCATGTACCTCGACTACAAGCTCGTGGTCTTCATCCGAAACGAAGCCAATGGACAGCAGTTCTCCCTCGCGGAACTGCGTGAACTCTGTGTCAAAGAAGATATGCACGCCGAATGCTGCCCTCGTGCCGCCTAACGTTCGAGCTAAGCCGCGCGCGGAGGCAGGCGGCGTAAGCCTGGTTCGCGATGATGCCTCATAGGCCGCGGACCAGGCTTACGCCGCCTGCCGGAGCGCGTCGGCGCTTGAGCGAGGGGTTAGGCCCCACTGCGCTTCGCTACGCTTGTGGCAAGAAATGACTTCAGGTGTCCAGCCTTACTCTCAAGTCTGAAGACAGCCATCGAAACCAGCGCTCCATCGCGCTGCCCCAATCGGTTTGCATTCAAGTGGAGGCTAGTCGTAATAGCCTGAATGGCTTGACTTTATCGAGCCTGGACAGCAAGCTCGAACCCGACTGGTCGACCAATTTCGGGAACATATATCCGGCCCTTGTAGGTATTGCTGTTGTAGCTAGTGATTCGACCAACAATCGCTTCCGACTGTAGCGACTGACGAGTCTCGTTCATAAACTCGAACGTAGACAGGCTGAGCTTCGTACTCAGAGGTATGGGCTTGGTGTTATAGCGAAAACTGACCGTTGCTGTCTTTGCGGTACCTGTCATGGAGATGGGCCTGTGCATCTCCCGGATGGCAGTTGAGCACTTCTCAATCAATGAGTCGGCTTGGCTTTCGGTCACAGGATTGACTGGCACATTCTTCTTCTGGGCCTCTTCGTAAATCTTGCCCAAGCTCTTATCGTAGTCAACGCTTCCGCCAAGTGTCTCTGAGATGACGTAGTCATACACAGAGTAGACGATGTGCCCAAGCGGTGTGTCCTTAGGCGCGGTTCCTAGGTGATAAAGGCCCGTCGCCCCCATGACGATATAGGCCGGGATCTTCCAGCTTCCTTCCGTCGGCGGGGCCACATAGATGCGCGCACCCTTAAGCGAAGGAGCCTGAGTGATGATCTCGCCATTTAGGACGAGATGCGTTGTCAGCGCAAGCGATCGCTGGAAGCCCAGTAGAGCTTGTGAAACATCGTAGAAGTCGATGAGGGCTTCATCAGAACTGCCGCCCGAGAAAGACAGAGAGAGTTCCACTTGGGCTGGTTGCATATCTCTGCGTGCCTTTGTGCCAACAACGAGGCGTGATTGTGGGGCCTAACGTTCGAGCTAAGCGGATCCGCGGCGGACAGGCGCCGCGCCCGCGAGGCGCAGGATAGACCTTGGCGCTTCGCGGGCGCGGTGCCTGGCCGGCGCGGGTCCGCGCTTGAGCGAGGTGTTAGGCGTCACCAATCTGGCTCAACCTTGCCTGAGCGGATGACCTGACCGCTTGAGTCTTCGACGCGCCACACGTCGCCCTCTGTGTACAACGTCTTGCCGACGTCCGGGTAGTGACAGATGTCGTGCGTCACTCGAGTGCCAACGATCAGGTACGAGCAAGGCTCGGCGCTCTTGTTGAGAACATGATGCGCGTTCGGCACTCCTGCAGGCCAACAGGCTGAATCTCCGGGTTGGAGCAGGTGCTCTCCGTCGTTCTCAATGACGGTGACTTGGCCGGAGACCACGAACATGAACTCGTCTTCGTTGTCGTGCCAGTGCCTGGTCGATGACCTCGCGCCGGGCTGCAGCGTCTGTAGGTACGCACCGTACTGCGTGATGCCACCAGCCTCCGACAGGCCTTCGGTCAGCATTGCTCCAAAGTCCGGCACATCGCGTGCTTTGGACTTGGCGCTTCCTCTTCGGACGATCACTTCAACGGTCTCCCGAGTTCGCGTCGATGCGCGCGTGTGACGCCTAACGTTCGAGCTAAGCCGCGCGCAGCGGCGCGGCGCCTGGCCCGCGAAGGGCATGATAGACAACGGGCGCTTCGCGGGCCAGGTGCCGTGCCGTTGCGCGTCGGCGCTTGAGCGAGGGGTTAGGCGTCATCCCAGACCCTGCCGAGGATAGATTGCCAGTAGTGCCAGTGCGGCTGCAGCACATGCAACCGCAATGACCGACCGAAGGGAAAGCAGGTTGAATTCGCGGGCAGTGCGCGTGCTTGAAGCGCAGCGCAAGGGGTTATCCCAGACCCTGCCGAGGATAGATTGCCAGTAGTGCCAGTGCGGCTGCAGCACATGCAACCGCAATGACCGACTGGGGAAACGCAAAAGGGTCGCGGGGCAGCAGGTTGAAGTGGATGACCAGGCGATCCACGGCGACTGCTGTTAGCCCAAGCAGAGCATTCCAGGTAAACGCACCGAGAAGGACCCTGGTCCTTGTATCTCCCGTCCCCCACTTCTCGCTTCGAGCGCGATGAGCGCCAAGCGCTACTGTTCCCGTGATTGCTGAAATGATAAACGGCAAGAAGAAGGCAAGAGCGACCGCCTTGGGCTCGACTTGCTGATTCAGTCTGAGGCTCAGGCCGAACAACGTGAGGCCAACAAGCGCCACTACAGTGAACCAACCTCTTGCGCCAAGCAGAGCGATCCGAAGGAGGTCGGTGAGCGAAGACGCGGGGTTCATGACGCCTAACGTTCGAGCTAAGCCGCGCGCAGCGGCACGGCGCCTGGCCCGCGAAGCGCATGATAGACAACGGGCGCTTCGCGGGCCAGGCGCCGTGCCGTTGCGCGTCGGCGCTTGAGCGAGGGGTTAGGCGTCAGCGCTCGGGTGAACATTTGGCACGAAGCCGTCTGCGTAAAGCCGAACGATTGATCTTGGTGTAAGAACCGAGACCTCCGTGCCGGGTGGAAGCTTGGCGGCACGTTCGTAGCCATCGAATGACCAGCGCCACATGGCATTTCTGTGCAAGAGGTACGCGTCGGCGCCAACAGCGATCATGCAGCCTTCAGGCAATACATCAGCTTGAGCAGCGAACGTGATCTTCTCAACTCCGCGAGCTACACGTTCTGCGTGCAGTTCGCCATCTATCTCTCCAATGAGCACAGAGGATGACTTCCGCTTCACAGACGCCGCCCAGGCGGCCTTGAACGCGTTGAACCTGACTCTTTGGCAGTAAGCACACGGCCGATGCCCTGCGGCAAACGCTGTCGCCTCGTCCAGGAAAAAGAGCTCGGAGTAGTTGTTCGGGCTAAAGAGCGGCTTACGGGAAATGCCTCGAAAGTTTGGGTCGCAGGCCACCCACGCTCTCGTTGTCCAACGCTTCACGATGCGCCTGGTCGCATCATGCAGGATGCCGCGGTTACCCATGACCAAGCCTGCTTTGGAGGGATCTTCATGGAGTTGACCCCACGGATCTACGCGATTGCGGAGGGGCATGTTCTCTGACGCCTAACGTTCGAGCTAAGCCGCGCGCTCCGGCAGGCGGCGTAAGGCTGGTCCGCGATGATGCCTCATAGGCCGCGGACCAGCCTTACGCTGCCTGCCGGAGCGCGTCGGCGCTTGAGCGAGGTGTTAGGCCGCACTGCGCCGGTATGGCCAGTGAACTCGACACCTGCCGCCTGCCACCGCCCCTGGCGCCGACCGCACCGAAGCTCGCCTTCACGCCGGCTTTGACTGAAGCGCCGACTTTGCTCACTGAAACCACGATTGCGCAGCTCCACACCGACGCACCAAGACTCGCTGAGCCTCGCTTGCACAGACGCAGCCACGCTACCGCCGATTTCTCGGATGGTTGCTCGCCTGGCGCTCATTGCCTCGCTTGTAGTTCCCAGTGAGGCGCGCCATGAGTTGCTGCGCTTGGGGATCTGTTGGATCCGGCGCCTCTGCCAAGAACTCGGCAGCTTGGTTACCACGCAGCGTTGCGGCCAAGCGGCCACGATGCGTGACCTCAATCTCGCCGCCTTTGCGCAAGCGGTACCGGAACCCAAGGTCTTCCGGCTGTTCGGATTGCTCTGCTGACATGACCCGATGGCGTGTTCTGTGCGGCCTAACGTTCGAGCTAAGCGGATCCGCGGCGGCCAGGCGCCGCGCCCGCGAGGCGCAAGATACACCTTGGCGCCTCGCGGGCGCGGTGCCTGGCCGGCGCGGGTCCGCGCTTGAGCGAGGGGTTAGGCAGCGCTCGCAGGCGTTGCATGAAGCTTCAGCCCCAATGCTGCAACGACCTTCATCACCGTCGCGAACTCCGGATTCCCGGCGGGCGACAGCGCCTTGTAGAGGCTCTCGCGCCCGAGCCCTGTTTCTCGCGCAAGTTGCGTCATGCCCTTGGCACGCGCAATGTCACCCAGGGCAGCGGCAAACAGTGCGGGTTCACCTTCTGCCAGCGCCGCCTCGAGATATGCAGCCATGTCCTCTTCAGACTCAAGGTGCTCGGCAGGATCCCACGGAATGGTCTTGGTCTTTGGCATCACTTGCTCCTACAAGTCACGCGCCAACTTCTTGGCCTTGGCAATGTCTCGGGCCTGCGTTGACTTGTCGCCTCCAGCAAGCAGCACTACCAGAACATTGCCATGCTGGACAAAGTAGACGCGATAACCAGGCCCGTAGTTGATTCGAAGTTCGGAAACGCCGTCGCCTACCGACTTGGTGTCGCCTGGGTTGCCTAGCGACAGGCGACGAACGCGGATGTCGATTCGTGCCTTCGCTTGGCGGTCGCGCAGGCCAGCAAACCACTTCGCATAGTCGACAGACTGGCGGACTTCGATCACCAGCAGAGTGTATCACATGGGATACAGGACGAGGCGGGGGATCGCGCTGCCTAACGTTCGAGCTAAGCCGCGCGCGACGGCGCGGCGCCTGGCCCGCGAAGCGCAGCATAGACCACCA
>JACKLN010000001.1 GCA_024235855.1 Burkholderiaceae bacterium | reverse complement strand
ACGCTGGCCAGCCGCCACAAGCGCTTCGCGCCGCTGAAGGGCGAGATCCCGTCGCCGCTGGACCCGCCGCCGGGCTGCCACTTCCACCCGCGCTGTCCGCACGCCGGCCCGCGCTGCCGCCAGGAGCGGCCGGCGCTGGTCGAGACCGCACCGGGCCACCTGAGCGCCTGCCACCTCGACAGTGGCGGCACCGGTGCCTGAGCGGCACCGTCTCCGGCCCGCACCTTCGGCTTGCCACAACTGCCCCCGACCTCTTCGACCATGACCGACACCCTGCCCATCGAGATCCAGGCCCCCGACATCCGCCGCTGGCGACAAGGCAACACCGGCGTCGACTTCGTGCACCTGTTCGACAGCGGCGTGCCCGGGCCGACGGTGCACGTGCAGGCCCTGACGCACGGCAACGAGATCTGCGGCGCCATCGCGCTGGACGCGCTGCTGGCCGAGGGTTTCCGGCCCCAGCGCGGCCGCCTCAGCCTGGCCTTCGGCAACGTGGCCGCCTTCGACCGATGGGACCCGGCCAAGCCCTTCGAGTCGCGCTACGTCGACGAGGACTTCAACCGCGTGTGGGCCGACGGCGCGATGCACAACGGCGACACCGTGGAACGTCGGCGCGCACGCGCGCTGCAGCCCTTCGTCGACGCGGCCGACCTGATGCTCGACATCCACTCGATGAACGAGCCCTGCGCACCGCTGATGGTCTGCGGCACGCTCGACAAGCACGCGCGCCTGGCACAGGAGCTCGGCACCCCGGCCGACCTGCTGCTGGACACCGGCCACCCGGCCGGGCTGCGCATGGTCGAGCGCGGCGGCTTCGGCGACCCGGCCAGCCCGAAGCGCGCACTGCTCGTCGAGTGTGGCCAACACTGGGAGGCCGGCGCCGCCGCCGTGGCGCACGACACGCTGGCACGCTTCCTGGGCCTGGCCGGTATGGCGCAGGCCGACTGGGTGCAGGCCCACGTGCGCCTGCCGCTGCCGGCGACGCAGCGCCTGGTCCGCGTCACCGAGCCGGTGGTGGCGCGCAGCACCGCCTTCCGGTTCCGGGTGCCGGTGGTGGCCATGAGCGTGATCCCCAAGGCCGGCACGCCGATCGCCGAGGACGGCGAGCATGTCTGGACGACGCCCTACGACGACTGCGTGCTGGTCATGCCCAGCCAGCGCCGCTTCAAGCCCGGGCAGACGATGGTGCGGCTGGGGCGCTACGTCACGCTCTGACCATCGCGCACCCGGCTGCGGCCGCGACGGCAGCCGCTACTGCAGCCGCACGGCGGTGTCGAACACCCAGGTGCGGCGGATCTCCACCACGTCGAACTCGGCGGCCAGCGCCGGCGGGAACGGCGGGTGCGGCGCCAGTTCGCGCAGGATGCGGCGCACCATCTCGTCGACCGCCGGCGAGCCGCTGCTGAGCACGAAGCGCACCGACTCCACGCTGCCGTCGGCGCGCAGCGCCACCGTGACCAGCGGCGGCGTGTGCCGCTGGCCCGCGGCCTCGGCCACCATGGCCGGCGTGGGGTGCAGCTGGATGCGGCGCGCCCAGGCCTCGGCGTAGGCCACCAGTTCGGCGTTGGTGTCGATGCGGCCGAACAGCCGCGCCCGGCGCAGGCTGCTGGCCGCCGGCGGCAGGGGCGGGCGGCCTTCGGCATCGGCCGGTGCGGCCAGCGCACGCTGGCGGGCCGCCTCGCGCTGCGCATCGCGGGCATCGGCTTCGGCGTCGAGCTGACGGCCCATGGCGCGCAGGATGCGCTCGCGGCGGGCCTCGGCCTCCGCGCGGGCGGCAGCTTCACGGGCGGCAGCTTCACGGGCTGCGGCTTCACGGGCTGCGGCTTCACGGGCTGCGGCTTCACGGGCTGCGGCTTCACGGGCAGCGGCAGCTGCAGCGGCGGCCTCGGCGTCACGCCGGGCCTGCGCCGCGCGCTCCGCCTCAGCGCGCTCCGCGGCCACCCGTTCTGCGGCCAGGCGCTCGGCCTCGGCCCGCTCGGCAGCCTCCCGTGCGGCCCTTTCACGCTCGCGCTCGCGTTCAGCGGCGGCCTGCCGTTCGGCCTCGCGCTGCTGCACGGCGCGTTGCTCGGCCAGTCGTTGCTCGGCCAGTCGTTGCTCGGCCAGTCGTTGCTCGGCCAACTGTTGCTCGGCCAGTCGCTGTTCCGCCAATAGCTGCTCGGCCCTCCGCTGTTCGGCAAGCTGGCGTTCGGCGGCCAGCCGCTCCGCCGCCTGCCGGGCCTCGGCGTCCTGGCGTTGTCGTTCCGCGTCCTCCTGCGCCTGCAGCGCGGCAGCGCGCTCCGCAGCTTCACGCTCGGCCTGGGCGGCCGCTGCGGCCTCGGCAACCCGTCGACTGGCCGCTTCCAGACGGGCAGCCTCTTCGCGGGCCGCCTGCTCCCGCGCCGCCTGCAGGGCCCGCGCGGCACGGGCGGCCGCCTCGCGTGCCTCGGCCTCGCGTTCGCGGGCCTTGCGCTCGTCGGCAAGCCGCTGCGCGGCCAACCTGGCCGCCTCCTGTTCCGCCAGGCGCTCCCGTTCGATGCGTTCGCGGTCCGCGGCGGCATCCCGGTCCAGCGCTTCGGCATCGGCGCGTGCCGAGGCGACGCCGCCTTCGGCCGCGCGCGGTGCCGATGCCACCTCGGCGACGACCGGCGCGGACGCCGGCGGCAGGACACGGTCGGCCGTCTCGGGCGCGACCACGTCAGGCGGCACGGTGGCCGCGACGCGTGGCTGGGCCAGCGGCGGCTCGGCAACGGCCGGCGGGGGCGGGGGCGCCGGCGGTGGGGCCTCGGCCACGGGCAGCGGCGCAGGCGGTGGCTCAGGCGGCGCGACCGACGGCGACACCGGCGGCGCTTCCGTCGCCTGCGCCGGTGTCGGCGCCATGGCCTCCGCAATCACGGGGTCCGGGTGCGGCGGCGCCAGCGCCTCGGTGATGGCGGCGAGCGGTTCAGGCGCTGGCATGGGCACCACCTCGGGTGCTGGCGCGGGTGCTGGCACGGGCGCTGGCGCTGGCACGGGCGCTGGCACGGGCACGGGCACGGGCACGGGCGCTGGTGCTGGTGCTGGTGCTGGTGCTGGTGCTGGCAAGGGTGCAGGCCGTGGCGTCGGCGCCGGTTCGGGCACTGGCGCGGGAACTGGCGCAGGCGGGGGTCGCGGCGCCACGACCACCACGGTCGGCGCAGCCACCTCGGCACGACGGGACTGCCACGGGAATCCCAGGCCGGGGGAGCCGGCCACGGCGCCGCCGAGCACCCAGGTCAGCACCCCCGCGTGCAGCACCAGCGATGCGAGCAGGGCGCCCACCAGACGCCGGTCGCGCCGACCGCGGCGGGGGTGACGTCGCCGACGCGGCGACGCATGTGCACGCGCGGGCTTCACGCCGGGCACCTTTCCGCCCGCGTCCAGACCCGTCCCCGCCCGGGCGCGCCATGCCGGCGCGCGCGGCCCGCATCGCACCACTCCATGGCCGCGATTGTGGTGCCGGTCCTCGGCATGGCCGGTGGCAGCGGCCGTTCACGCCTAGACTCCCGGCGCATGCAGGCCCCGAACCGACGTTCCTCCCCGTCTCCGGCGGCTGGCCCGTCGGCCGGCGCGCGGCTCTGGTGAGCACCGCGCTGCTGGCCGGCCCGCTGCTGCGCCGGGTGCAGGCCCGGCAGGTGGCGCTGTGGCTGGCCACCGACGGGCCGGCGCGGGTGCGCATCACGCTGCACGACGACCACGGCGCCGAGCGGTCCGCCCACACCACGGTGCGCACGCTGCGGGCCGGGACCGGGCTGGCGCTGCACCTGGTCACCGTGGTGCCGGACGCCGACCTGCCCGCGGACACCTGGACGGGCTACCGCGTCTGGCTGTCCCCCGCCGCCGACACCACCACGGCGGACGGCACCTGGGCCGACGCCACCGACGCCGCCCTGTGCTACCCGGGCCGCGACACCCCCGGTTTCGTCTTCGCGCCGCGCGTGCGCGCCCTGCTGCACGGGTCCTGCCGAAAGCCGCACCACGGCGGGGACGGTGACGGGCTGGTGCGCGCCGATGCCCATCTCGCGCACCTGCTCGCGTCATCCGATGCGCCGGACGCCGACCCCTGGCCGTCGGCCCTGGTGCTCACCGGCGACCAGCTCTACTGCGACGACGTCGCCGCGCCGATGCTGCGCGCCATCCACGCGCTGGGCCGGCGCCTGGGCCTGCCCGACGAGGACCTCGCCTGCGCCGAGAGCACCGACCTGCCCGACGCCGCCGCCCTGCGCGCCCACCCGGCCACCTACTGCGAGCGCATGCGGTTGCTGCCGAAGACGGTGGGCAGCCGCCACCTGGCCGACCTGGTCTTCGGCGGCGTGCGCAAGCCGGTGTTCACCAGCGACAACGCGCACAACCACCTGATCACGCTGGCCGAGGTGCTGGCCATGGTGATGCTGGTGTGGTCGCCACGGCCCTGGGCCGGCCTGGACACCGCCCCGCCGGCCACCTTGCCCGAGCGCCACCGCGCCCGCTGGGCGCGCGAGCAGGCGGCACTGGACGAGTTCGTGCGCGGCCTGCCCGCCGTGCGCCGCGTGCTGGCCCACCTGCCCACGGCCATGGTCTTCGACGACCACGACGTGTCCGACGACTGGAACCTCAGCCGCGAATGGGAACAGGCGGCCTACGGCCATCCGTTCTCGCGCCGCGTGATCGGCAATGCGCTGATCGGCTACCTGCTGGGCCAGGGCTGGGGCAACGCACCCGAAGCCTTCGACGACGCGCTGCTGGACCGCGTGCAGGCGGTGCTGGACACCCCTGGCGCGCCGGGCCACGACGAGCTGATCGACGAACTGCTGCACCACCGCCACTGGCACTACCGCTGGGACACCACGCCGCCACTGATCGTGCTGGACAGCCGCACGCAGCGCTGGCGTTCCGAGGGCTCGCCGCGCCAGCCCTCGGGCCTGCTGGACTGGGAAGGCCTGACCGACCTGCAACAGACGCTGCGCGGTCTGCCGGCGGTGCTGCTGGTGGCCTCGGCGCCGGTGTTCGGCGTCAAGCTGATCGAAGCGGTGCAGCGGCTGTTCACCTTCTTCGGCCGGCCGCTGATGGTGGACGCCGAGAACTGGATGGCCCACCCCGGCGCGGCCAGCACGGTGCTCAACGTGTTCCGCCACCCGCAGACGCCGCGCACCTTCGTCATCCTGTCGGGCGACGTGCACTACAGCTTCGTCTACGACGTGGAGCTGCGCGCCCGCGCACGCCTGGGCCAGGCCGACCCATCGCAGCCCGGGCCGCGCATCTGGCAGGTCTGCAGCAGCGGGCTGCGCAACCGCTTCCCGCGGCGCCTGCTGGCGGTGCTGGACCACGGCAACCGCTGGCTGTATTCGCCGCGCTCGCCGCTGAACCGCTTCACGCGCCGGCGGCTGATGCGCGTGACGCCGCGCAAGCCCGAAGGCACGCCGCACGGCCGGCGCCTGCTGGACGGCTGCGGCATCGGGCTGCTGGTGCTCGACGACGAGGGCCGGCCCACCCAGCTGCGCCAGCTGATGGCCGACGGGCGCGACGTGGCCTTCGTGCCGCGGGAGGGCGAAACGCATGACGCCTGAACCTGCCGGCGAGACGGCCTCGGCCATGCACGGCCCCCTGGCGGCCTTTCTGCACGCGCAACTCGGTGCCCTGCCCGACGCGCCGGCCGCGGCGCTGGCCACGGCGCGCGCGGTGCCGCTGGCTGCGGGCCAGCCCCTGCTGCAGGCAGGGCAGACGTGGTCGCAGCTCTTCTGGGTGGAGCAGGGTGCCTTGCGCCTGTACTACCTGGACCGCGAGGGCCGGGCCGCGAACAAGAACTTCTACCTCGACGGCGCCATGCTCTGGCCGTTGACGCCGGCCCTGGCCGGCCAGCCGGTGGACTTCTGGGTGGAGGCCATCGGCCCGTCCTGCGTGTGGGTGCTGCCCTGGCGCGCCTGGCAGGCCGCCTGCACGACATGGCCGGCGTGGCAGGCGCTGGAGCACCGCATGCTGGCGGTGCTGCTGGACGACAAGATGCGGCGCGAACAGCAGTTCCTGCAGTGCTCGGCCGAAGAGCGCTACCAGGCCGTGTGCGCCACCAGGCCCGAGTGGCTGGCGCGCATTCCGCTGCGCCATCTGGCGTCGTACCTGGGCATCACCGATGTCGCCCTGTCGCGCATCCGCCGGCGGTTGAAGACGGCCTGAACCCGGGTTAAGGCGCCCACCGGCCCGAGCGCCCAGACTGGGTGCTCCACACCCAGCGATGCCGACCATGCCCCCTCGTTCCTCCACGCCGTCCTTCCTAGCCCTGTTCCTGGCCGTCCTGAGCCTCGGCTTGATGGCCGGCTTCTTCGGCACCTACTCGGCCAACGTCAACCTGGCCATGCTGGAGCTCGACGGGCCCACCTACGCACAGGTGCAGTCGGCGTTCAACCGCAACGTCCGCCATGTCCTGTTCTTCGTCTTCTTCTTCGGGCCGCCGTTGTGGTGCGCGCTGGCCCTGGTCAGCGCCTGGCAGCCGCGCACGGGATGGTGGTGGCTGACGGCAGTGGTGGGCGTGGGCTACGCGCTGGGCATCGTGCTCTTCACGCGGCAGGTGAACCTGCCTTTGAACCACCTGACGGAGTCCTGGACGCCGGCCACGCTGCCGGCCGACTGGGCGGCCACGCGCGACGCCTGGAACCGGGCGAACGCCTGGCGTGCCGTGTGGAGCCTGGCACTCTTCGCGGTGGGCCTGGTGGCCTTGGTCTGGCGCGCGAACAGCGGGCACATGGCGCGGGCCCGCGCAGCCGCGACAATCGACCGATGAACCTTGCACCGCACGCCACCGTCTACGAATGCCCCGAGCGCCGGGCCCAGGGCCCGCTGCTGATGACCGCCACCGGCCCGCAGGGCGCCTTCGTGGCGCAGCGCTCACCCTCGGGCGGCTGGCAGCGGCTGACGGCCCTGCCGGCCACGCTGGCACCGGCCTGGGCCGAACTGACCGACGAGCTGGCGCGCGAGGTGCTCTACGTGGGCGCGTTCGCCGCGCTGTGGCCGGGACAGGACCCCTGGGGTGCGCCGGTGGCGCAACCCGCCCTGGCCTGACGCGTTCTCGCCGCGGCCCTCAGGCTCGGGGCTCGACCCCGGGTGCAGCGTCCAGCAGGCGCCGCACCAGCGGGTGCTGCACCTTGCGCTCGGTGCCGATGGCCCAGAACTGCTCCTCCACGCCGTCGCAGTCGCCCACGCGCTGCACCGCGTAGCGCGCCAGCATCGCCGGCTCCACCGCCACCGGGCCCGGGAACAGCCCCAGGCCGGTGGCACCGAAGGCCTTCATCAGCGCGCCGTCGTCGAACTCGCCGGCCACCTGCGGGTGCAGGCCATGGCGCTCGAACCACTGCTCCAGCGCCGGCCGCAGCGCGGAATGCGCACTGGGCAGCAGCACCGGCAGCGTGCCCAGCGACTGCGGGAAGCCGGCGCGCGCCGGTTCGGCCAGCGCCGGCGGCCCGTACCAGGCCACGGCGCTGCGGCCCAGGGCATGGCCGTACAGGCGCAGGTTGGGGTTGGGCGGGGCGGGGCGGTCGGCCAGCACCAGGTCCAGCCGGTGCTGCGCCAGTTCGGCCAGCAGGCGGTCCTGCGGGCCTTCGCTGCACAGCAGGCGCAGGCCCGGCTCGGCGAGCACGGGCGCCAGCAGCCGCTGCACCACCAGCTTGGCCAGGCCGTCGGAGACGCCCACCGCCAGTCGCACGGCGCGTGACCCGGCGGCCACGCGCACCTGCTCGGGCAGCGCGGCGCCGAGCGCGAAGATGCGGTCGGCCAGCGTGCGCGCCGCCTCGCCGGCCTCGGTGAGCACCAGGCCGCGGCCCGCCGGGCGCAGCAGGGCCACGCCCAGGTCGCGCTCCAGCGCCTGCAGCTGGGCGCTCACGGTCTGCACCGCCACGCCCAGCCGTGCCGCGGCGCGCGAGACGCCGCCTTCCTGCGCCACGACCCAGAAGTAGTGCAGGTGGCGGTAGTTGAAGCCGGGCTCGATCATCAGGTTTCCTCGCAGTGACGTTTCGGTCGCGGCTGCTTTTTCCGCAGGGTCGGCGCCGCCAGCATTGGGGCTCGTCGTCACCCGGAGGTTCCCCATGCAGCTGATCTTCGAGACCCGCGACCCGCAGGCCGCGCGCTGGCGCGACATGGCCGAACGCCGCCTGCGCTTCGTCATCCGCCGCCTGCAGTGGCTGGTGCCGCAGGCACGCATCCGGCTGAGCGACCTCAACGGCCCCCGCGGCGGCGTGGACAAGCGCTGCCAGGTGGAGCTGCACACCGCCGGCGCCGGCACCGTGGTGGTCACTGCCGTGGCCGCCCACTGGCCGGCCGCGCTGGACCGCGCCCTGGCCCGCGCCGGCCGCGCGCTGCTGCGTGCGTGGCGGCGCGCCCGCCAGCAGCGTGCCGCCACCCAACCCCAGACTGCGTGAGGAGACCATGATGCGCTGCTACCCCACCGACAGCCCGCAGGCCGCGGCCCGCATCGTGGCCCTGGCGGCCCTGGCCGACGGCCAGCTGAGCCGTGACGAACTGGACCACCTGGACCGGCTGGGCGTGCACGACCAGTTGGGCCTGACCCGCGCCGAGTGGCACGACGTGCTGCACGCGCTGTGCGAGGACCTGCTGGGCTGCACGCGCCTGACCTGGGGCGACGCCTGCAGCGTGGACCCGCTGACGCTGCAGCACCTGCTGGCCGAGGTGCACGACCCGGCCCTGCGCGAACGCGTGCTGACGCTGAGCCTGGCCGCGGCCGAGGCCGACGAACAGGTCACCGACGGCGAGGCCCTGGTGCTCGCCGCGGCGGTGGAGCGCTGGGGGCTGCAGCACCGCATGTTCGAGCGCACGCCGCTGCCGGCCGCGGCCTGAGCGCGTGAACCGCCGCGCCGCCCTGTCGACCGCAGGGCGGCCCGGGGCGGCGGCGGGAGACTGGGCAGAATCGGGCCTGTCTTCCCGCCATCCGGCGTCCGCCCGGAACCCCATTTGCCGCCCGCCGCCAACGCCGCCCGCCCCCCGCCCACGCTGACCCAGCGCGCCGCCGCGCTGCACCGCCTGCTCGTCGTCACCGTGCTCGGCTTCGCGTCGGGCCTGCCGCTGGCGCTCACCGGCCAGGCACTGCAGGCCTGGCTGACGCTGGAGGGCATCGACATCGCCACCATCGGCTTCCTGAGCCTGGTGGGCCTGCCCTACACCTTCAAGTTCCTGTGGGCACCGCTGATGGACCGCTTCGACCTGCCCTGGCTGGGCCGGCGGCGCGGCTGGCTGGTGCTGACGCAGCTGGCGCTGGCCGGCGCGCTGGCGGCGCTGGCGGCCACGTCGCCGTCGGACTCGATCCGTGTCTTCGCGCTGCTGGCGGTGGCGGTGGCCTTCATGTCGGCCAGCCAGGACGTGGTCATCGACGCCTACCGCACCGACCTGCTGCCGCCGGCCGAGCGCGGCCTGGGCGCGTCCCTCAACGTGATGGGCTATCGCCTGGCGATGATCGTCTCCGGCGGCGTGGCGCTGATCTGGACCGACCCGGCCCAGCTGGCCGCGGGTGGCGGCGGCTGGACCTGGCCCGAGGTCTACCGCTTCATGGCCGGGCTGATGGTGGCCGCGGCGGTGCTGTCGGCCACCGTGCTGCCGCGCGTGGCGGCACCGGCGGGCCCGCGGCCGGCGGCGCGGCAGGACCTGCTGGGCTTTGCCGCCGTGCTGGCCGCGGTGGCCCTGGGCTATGCGCTGGCCGACCGCTTCGCGCAGCCGGTGGCGCAGGCGCTGGTGGGGCCGCTGGTGGAGGGCACGGCGCTGCCGGCACGCCTGCAGCAGCGCTGGGTGGAGCTGGCGGCACTGCTGCTGGGCATCGGCATCACGCTGCCGCTGGCGGCCTGGGCCGCGCGGTGGGCGCGCTTCGAGACCCTGCTCGGCGGCCTGCGCAGCTACTTCGGCCAGCCGGGTGCGGCCGCCTTCCTGGGGCTGATCGTGCTCTACAAGCTGGGCGACGCCTTCGCCGGCAGCCTGATGACGCCCTTCCTGCTCAAGAGCATGGCCTTCAGCGCCGCCGAGGTGGGTGTGGTCAACAAGATCATCGGCCTGTGGCTGACCATCGGCGGCGCGCTGCTCGGCGGGCTGCTGATGCTCAAGCTGGGCCTGTGGCGCGCGCTGCTGCTGTTCGGCGTGCTGCAGGCCGCCAGCAACCTGGGCTTCTGGTGGCTGGCCGTGCACGGTGCCGGCGCCCTGCCCGGGCTCACGCTGCCGGCCTTCGACTGGGGCTTCGTCAAGCTGGCCACCGCCACGCCGGTGGACGGCGGCCTGCTGATGGTGGTGGCGGCGGAGAACCTCTCCGGCGGCATGGGCACGGCGGCCTTCGTGGCCTTCCTGATGAGCCTGTGCAACCAGCGCTTCACGGCCACGCAGTTCGCGCTGCTGAGCGCCTTCGCGTCGGTGGGCCGGGTGTGGGTGGGGCCGCTGGCCGGCGTGCTGGCCGAGAGCATCGGCTGGCCCACGTTCTTCATCCTCAGCACCGTGCTGGCGCTGCCGGCGCTGGTGATGCTGTGGTGGCTGCGGCGGCCGATCCGGGCGCTCGAGGCCGACCCGCAGGCGCGCGACGAGGCTGCCTAGAATGGGCCGTCACGGAACCCGCACCGGCACCGGCCGGTCCGAGACGCCATGACCGATTTCCGCACCGACGCCCGCGTGGCCACGCCTGCGCTGGCCCACACGCCCGGCTGCAGCTGCCCGCTGCACCAGCGGCGGCTGTTCACCGGCCTGCTGGCAGCCGGCAGCCTGGCCCCCGGCGCCGTGCTGGCGCAGGACGGCGAGGGCGTGCGGGGCGACGTCGGCAAGACCTCGCGCTTCGCCAAGCTGGTGCCGGCCGAGCAGGTGGAGGAGGCCGCCGCCGCACAGTACAACCAGATGCAGCGCGAGGCAGCGCAGCAGCGGGCACTGGCCCCGGCCGACCACCCGCAGGTGGTGCGCCTGCGCGCCATCGCGCAGCGGCTGATCCCCTACACGCTGCCGTGGAACCCGCGTGCGCGTGGCTGGAAGTGGGAGGTCAACCTCATCGGCAGCAAGCAGCTCAACGCGTTCTGCATGCCGGGCGGCAAGATCGCCTTCTACTACGGCATCCTGCAGCAGCTGCAGCTCACCGACGCCGAGGTGGCCACCATCATGGGCCACGAGATGGCGCACGCGCTGCGCGAGCACGCCCGCGAGCGCATGGGCAAGACCGCGGCCACGCGCATCGGCGCCAACCTGCTGAGTTCGCTGTTCGGCCTGGGCAGCGCCGGTGATGCGCTGTTGGGCATGGGCGCACAGCTGCTGACGCTGCGCTTCAGCCGCGAGGACGAGTCCGAGGCCGACATCGTCGGCATGGAGCTCGCCGCCCGCGCCGGCTACGACCCGGCCGCCGGCGTCACGCTGTGGCAGAAGATGCTGGAGGCCAGCAAGGGCGCGCCGCCGGAGTTCATGTCCACCCACCCGCCGGGCGAGAAGCGCATCCGCGAGATCGAGGGCAAGCTGCCCAAGGTGGAAGGCCTGTACGCGCGGGCGGACAAGCCGCCGCGCAACTACGGGCCGCCGAAGCGCGGCTGAGATTCCGTCCCACCGGTTGACGACGTGGCGCCGGTCCGTCGTCAGGCCGGTGGATGGCGCGGCGCGCACCGACGCGCATGGTGTCCCCCCGCGGCAACGGTGCCGCGCCAGGAGAACCACCATGACGGACCCGCGCCATCACCAGCGCCTTCACCAGCGCCATCGCCCCGGTCATCACCACGCGCTCTTCGCCCTCTCGCTCGTCGCCGCCGCCACGCTGGCGGCCTGCGGTGGCAGCGACAAGGACACCCCCCCGCCTCCGGCGGCCACCGTGCTGCAGGGCACGGCCGCGATCGGCGCGCCGATGGCCGGTGCCAGCATCACCGTCGTCGACAGCGACCCCGCCACCGCCGACCCGGCGGCCGTGACCGCCGATGCCGACGGCCGCTTCAGCGTGGACGTCAGCGGCCTCGTCGCCCCGCTGCTGCTGCGCGCCAGCGGCACGGTGGACGGCGAACCGGTGCAGCACAGTGCCGTCGTGCCCGCGGTGCAGGCCAACCAGACCGGCACCGCCAACGTCACGCCGCTGACCACGGCCATTGCCGCGCTGGCCGCGCCGGGCGGCGACCCGGCAGCGCTCGCCGACCCGGCCACGCTGGCCGGCGCCGCCGAAGCGGCCACGGCCGCCACCACGCTGCTGCTGGCCACGCTGGCCACCGACAGCGGCACCGCCGCGCTGCTGCCGGCCGGCTTCGACCCGCTGAGCACGGCCTTCGCCGCCGACGGCACCGGCGCCGACGCGCTGCTGCACCGCATCGCCGTGGCCGTGGGCGACGGCGGCGTGACACTGCGCAACCTGGCCGCGGCCGCCGGTGATGGCGGCGCGGCGCCACCCGTGGTGCTGACCGCCGACACCACCGAGGCGCCCACGCTGCCGGCTTCCGTGCCGGCTGACAACCTGCCCACGGCCGCCGACCTGGCCGCCCTGGGCGCACGCTGGGAAACCTGCCTGGCCCTGCCCGTGGCCGAGCGCGTGACGCGCGACGCCGACGGCCACGTGACGGCCGTGGCCGAGACCTGCCGCATCACCGTGGCCGACTGGCGGTCGCAGGGCCGCAGCTACGCGGCCGAGGTGGGCCAGAACATCCTGGCCCGGGACCTGCTGACCGGCGCCCGCGTGGGCACCGGCAGCGTGGTGCTGGCGTTGCCGCCCCTGGCCATCACCGACCCGAAGGTGTTCAAGCACCCGTACTGCAACGACAGCCCCTGCGTGATCGCGCGCTGGCCGATGGTCACCGCCAGCGGCCAGCCCACGAGCAGCGAGTGGGTGCTGGGCAAGGTCGGCGGCGAGTGGGCCTTCGTCGGCAACCAACGGCCGTACAACGCCTACGTGCAGACGCGGCTGAAGCGCAAGCTCAACGTCAACCGCATCGGCGCCGAAGCGCCGGACGCGTCGTACTTCCTGCAGGACCGCTACGAGACCGTGCTGCGCCTGATCTTCGACCTGAGCACCGGCGACACCAGCGACGTGCGCGCCGTGCGCTGGACCGGCCCGGGCCTGCCGGCCGCCGGCGTGACGATGTTCCGTTCGCAGCGCTGCGGCATGGACGACCGCATGGCCATGGGCTACCAGAACGGCAGCACACGCGTGATCGGCGGGCCGGACGACGGCCTGCGGCAGTGGTGGACGACCGGCTCGGCGTCGGAGTTCACCCTCGGCGCCGCCCGGCTGGACGGCACGGCGCTGGCGCTGCCGGTGCCGCAGGCCGACGCCACCGCGGTGCGCAACCAGGATTTCTCGCCGACCGCCTTCGGCGACCTGGTCGCCACGGTGCCGGACTGGGCGCAGTACAGGCTCGAGATCTTCCGCTTCAGCAGCGCCAGCGACGAGCCCGACGAGGTGCTGCTGCTGCGCACCGGCGCCGGCGCGGAGAACCCGGCGGCCGGCGTGCAGGCGGTCTGGCCAGAACTCGACC
The DNA here is from genome assembly GCA_024235855.1 of Burkholderiaceae bacterium. Lineage (GTDB taxonomy): Bacteria > Pseudomonadota > Gammaproteobacteria > Burkholderiales > Burkholderiaceae_C > Rubrivivax. The sequence goes on along the minus strand of JACKLN010000001.1, from coordinate 580,135 downwards.
CGACGATCGCCGAGGCGATGCTCAAGCCGGGCGCGCCGGAGGTGATGGACACCGACAGCGTGCTGCGTTGGACGATCCCGGCGGGCCACTACGTGAGCAGCGGCTACCTGTTCGGCCAGGACTTCGCGACGCAGAGCAACGGCCAGGACGCCGCCGTGTCCTACGCGCTGCGCGGCCGGGTGGACTACGAACCGGCGGCCTACGGCGATGCCAGCGCCCCGGCCTGGCGCCTGGCCAGCCCGGTGGCGGGCACGGCGCTGTCGCCCAACACCGAGAACATCGGTAGCAACCCCAACCCGCGCTGCAGCGTGGCCAAGGTGCCGGCGCTGACGGAGCGCAGCAGCGACTACCGGGAGATCGGGTTGCTGGTACGGGCCGGGGATCGGAAGGTGCGGCAGGGGATCTGGTTCTGGGACAACTGAGGGCGCAGACGGTCTGCGCGCTCAGGCCGCGCCGCGTCCTCCCGGTGAAGGACGCGCCGCGCGTGGAAGGCGTCGCAAGGCTGGACAGGCCGGCTCGGCGCCGGCACGATGACGTTTCGTGGCGGCACGGCCAACGTGCTGCCGCACAAGACGTCGGATGGGAGGGGCATGCAGGGTCTGTCGCTGGTGCTGCGCGCCGATGCAGATCGCATCTTCGTGCTGCTCACCGACCACGAGGCGCTGGCCTTGCAGAGTTGGGCCCCGTGCAGCCTGGACGCGCTGCTGGCCGCCCGCGCCAACGGCAGCACGTCGTTCGACTGGCGCGCCCGAGTGCTGCCGCCGGACGTGGCCGAAGCGCTGGACGAAGCCGGCGACGTACCGCTGACTCTGCTGGTGTCCGAGGAGCTCGACTGGCTACCCCTGGAGTCCATGGGCGGCGGGCGCGGTGGACTCGTTCATCACTGCGCGCCGGTACGCCATCTGGCCGGCGGCACACGACCGGCGGCCGGCCCCGCACCGCCCGCCATTGGGGCATCGCCGCTGCACGTGTGCGTCATCGCGCGTCATGGCGAGCCGTGGATCCACCCGGCGACAGCGGAATGGCCGTGGCAGGTGTCGGCTCCCGCCTGGACGCCAGACCTGACACAGGCGCCAGCCGATCTGTTGCAGCTCACCTGCCGCTCGCAGGTTCTGGTGTGCCCGAACGGAGGCGACTGTTCGCCAGCGCTCATCGATGCCCTTGCACGCAATGACGGTCTGCCTGCCGTATCGGTCTGGCCAGCCATGGCCGACGACATCGCGATCGTGCGCCAGCTGCAGCGACAGCGGCGCGCCGCCTTGATTGCCCCTGCTGACGTGCAAGGCCCGGCACTGCTCGGTGCGTTGACCCCATGGCTGCTTTCGCTGGCAGGCGGCGAGACTGCGGCCCGGGCCCTGCGCAGACTTCCCGATGCCGGCCGGTGGCGGCTCTACCACGCTCCCCCGTTGCCGTTATGCCAGGCCGAAACGGCCCCGGCCTTGGCCACGTCCGACCTGGGAGACGATCAGCGCCTGGTCGTGCTGCTGTCGTTCGACCTGGTGGACTCCACACGCCAATTGGACGTCCTGGGCAGTGAGGCCTACAGCGACATGCTGCTGCGCCTGCACGAACGAAGCGTCGAGTGTGTCGAGCGCCACGGCGGCAGCGTGGAGCCGCGCCGGGGCGACGACAGCGCCATGGCCTGCTTCGGCTGGCCTCATGCCCTGGAGGACGCTGCGCTGCGCGCCCTGGACGCTGCGCTGGCCCTGCAGGCCACGATCGCTGACATGCCCGGTCAGCCCCAGTTCCGCATGGGCGTGGCCTGCGGCCGGGTGACCGTGCGCGACGGCGTGCCCTTTGGCCCGGCGGTGCACCTGGCCGCCAGGCTTCGTGCGCAGGCCGCGCCCGGGCAGATCGTGGTCGACAAGCCGACCGAGGCCGCCGCACGCCGGCGGTTCCTGTTCGAGGTCCATCCTCTGCACGGGCCGTTGAAGGGGATCGACAGCGAAGTTCAGGCCAGCCGGCTGTTCGGCCGCGCCAGCGGCCTCGCCAACGACGACCGCGCGGCGACCCGCCTGGTCGGCCGGGAGGTCGAGCTTGCAGAACTGCAGCAGCGCTGGCGCGAAGCCTGCCAAGGCACGCCGGTGTATCTGCTGCTTCATGGCGAGGCCGGCGTCGGCAAGTCGCGCCTGGTGCGCGAGCTGTTGGCAGGCATCGGTGCCGAAGGTGGCCGGTCGCTTGTCTTGCGCGGCCTGCCCGAGACGCAGGGCAGTGCGCTGCAGACCTTGGGCGATGCACTGCGGCAGCGCCTGGGCTTGCGCCACGATGACCCGCTGCCCGCGCAACGGGCCCTGGTGGCGGCGGCGCTGCCGCCCGAAGCCGACGGGGCCGGGATGCTCGACACCCTGATGCACCTGCTGGCGCCACAGGCGGTCGGCGCGCAGCCCGTCGACGGCCTCACACCCGGCGCCGCGCGCGAGCGCTTGCTCGGCGCGGCTGCCGACACGATCGTCGCCGGTGCGACAACGGCACCGTTGGCGCTGGTAGTCGAGGACCTGCAATGGGTCGACCCGTCGACGCGCGAGTTGCTCGAGCGCATCGTGACCACGCCGCGACCGGCGCGTCTGCTGCTGCTGGCCACTCGACGCGACGAGGGGGACCTGGCCGCGGACGGCGCGGCCACGCTGCCCGGCGCCGAGACCATGCAGTTGGGGCGCCTGTCGGTGGCGGCGTCACGATGGCTGGTCCGCGAGTGCACCGGCGACGCACTGCCGCGCGACCTCGTCCAGCGTATCGCCGAGCGCGCCGGCGGCGTGCCGCTGTTCCTGGAGGAATCCGCGCGACTGGCTCTCGAGGTCGGTGCCGGAGCCGCTTCGGCCGTGGACGAAGTGCCGACGTCGCTGGACGCCCTTCTGATGGCGCGCCTGGACCGGGTCGGGCTGCCCGCCAAGCGTCTGGCCCAGGCCTGTGCCGTGCTCGGCCGGGAGTTCCCGCTGGCGCTGCTGCAGCGCCTTGTCGACGACGAGGCGTTGCCCTGGCCCCTGGTCACCGACGGCGGCATCGACACCCGGATGGCGCCTCTGCTGCATGCCCATCTGCTGCGCCGGTTCGAGACCAACGGCCGGGCGTGGCTGGGCTTCTGCCACGAACTGCAGCGCGACATGGCCTACCTGTCGCTGCTGCAGCGCGACCGCCAGCGCCTGCACGCCGCTGCCGTGCGGGCGCTGCGAGCGCAGGGTGCGCCACCGCACCAGCTCGCCCACCATCTGGCCGGGGCCGGTGCTCACGCCGAGGCGGTGCCGTTGTGGGAGGAGGCTGCACGGCAATCGGTCGCCTCGGCCAGTGAGCGTGAGGCCGTTGCCCACCTGGAAGCCGCCCTGCGCAGTCTGGCACAGGTGCCACGTTCGGTAGCCCACGCCCGCGCCGAGCTGCGGCTGCAACTGCAGTTGGCGCGGCGCCTGATCGCCGCCGAGGGCTACGGTGCCGACGGCGTCGAGCGGGCCTACGACCGCGCATCGGCCCTCGTGGATGAGTTGGGCGACAACGCGGCACGTATCAAGGTGCTGCTCGGCCTCGAAAGCCTGCACGTGATGCGCGGTGAACTCGAACGTGCCGAGATGCTGGCGCAGCAGGCCCTGGTCGGGGCCCAGGCCGCGAACGATGTGCCGACGCGCCTGCAGGCCCGCTGGGCGCTCGCGCACGTGCGCTTCCACGCCGGCGACTCGGTGGGCGCACTGGCACTGATGCAGCACTGCCTGGACGAATACGCAGCGGTTCCGACGCACCGCGATGTGGTGCAGGACCCTGGCGTGATGTGCCTGTGTTATTCCGCCTGGGGACTGTGGGAGCAAGGCCAGGCCGACACGGCGCGAGACCGCACGGCGCGCGCGCTGCAGATCGCGCAGACACTCGGCCACCGGTTCAGCCTGGCCGAGGCTTGCGGCTTCGCAGCAAGCGTGGCCCTGTTCCGCGGCGAAGTGCAGGCCGGCAGCGCGTGGGCCGATCAGGCCGTCGCACTGTGCGAAGAGCAGGGCTACAAGGTCTGGCTCGCGCATGCACGCGTGGTGCGAGGCAGGCTCGTCGCGCTGGCGGGCGACACCGAAGGCGGGCTGCGCGAGATGACCACCGGCTACGCACAGTGGGTGGCCACGGGCGCCGGCATCACACGGGCCATGTACCTGTCGCTGATGGCCGAGACACGCCTGGCCAATGGCGACCTCGACGGCGCGGCCCACGATCTCGACGAGGCCTTCGACATTGCAGCGCGAACCGGTGAGCGTTACCACGAGGCGGAACTGCTGCGGTTGCGCGGCGAGCTCGCTTGCGCCCGGTCCAGACAGGCTGAATGTGTCGCATTGCTGCGACAGGCGCTCGCCACCGCGTCGGCGCAGGGCAAGCGCGCCTTCGTGCTGCGTGCGGCCATCCCGCTGGCCCGCGTGCTGGCCGAACGTGGGCAACGGGACGAGGGCGTGGCGCTGCTGAGCGGCGCGCTTGCCGACATCGACCAGGGGCTCGAAACGCGCGATCCACGGCGCGCGCGGGCCTTGCTGGACACGCTGGGAGGAAGGCATGGACAGGAAGAAACGCCGATCGCCGTCACAGACACAGGACCAACAAGACACACTGCTTGTTGATTACGAGACGAAGCTGTTCCAGCAGCAGCGCGATCTCGCCCACGTGCTGGGCAACCTTCTTGACGACGACAACCTGCGTCCGGCGTTCAAGCGCCGCCTGCACAAGGACGGGCACAAGCTCTGGCCGTTCCAGAGTGCGGACCATCCCGACAACGACCCGGCACCGGCCTACGATGCCCCGCCGAAGACCGGCGCAAGGACGGCCTGGCTGGTCACCGATCGCGACCTGATCCTCGAGGTCCTGCGGAACCCGCATCACTTCGAAAGCGCGCCGTACGCGCCCATCGGCGGCAACCGCTTCATGCTCGCCATGGACAGCGTTCCTGCCGGCTGCGCACATGAGCGTCAGCGCAGGGCTGCGGACACACTGCTGAAACGGTACGGGTGTCTCGCCCTCGGCAAGGTCGGGGACGAGGCCGTGCGGCAGGCCGAGGTCGCTGCGCTCCAGCAGGACCGCTTCGACCTCGCGGACTTCAGCGCCCTGGCAGCGTTGCGCTTCTGCCAGCTCTGGTTCGGTTTCGGCGCCGACGACCTGCGACTGCTGAGGGCCGCCGCCCTGGACGGGTACGCCGCACTGGTGCACCAGATCGTCGGCCGCCACGTCTCGGCAGACGACACGGTGCTGCCGCAGGCCCGGCGGTCGATGGCCCTGCTCACCCGGCGTGCGGATCAACTGCTGACCGAATACCAGAAGCTGGCCTGGCAGGGCAGTCGCCACGCCCCGGGGCAACTCGTGGAACGTCGGCGCCGGCTCGCCTGGCCGGAGGGCGTGGACCCCCCCGACGAGTGGAACCTTTCCGACATGGGCGACCCGCTGCTCAAGCGCATGGCACTGGCGCCAGGCGACTTCACGACGCCGGAGCTGGCGTCGATCGCGGTCGGCCTGATCGTCGGCACGGTCGGCAACGTGCAGTCGGCCTGCTGCCGACTGCTGGCTCGCTGGATGCGCGACGCCCGAACCTTCGGCGAGGTGGTGGCCGAGGCCAGGGCCGGCACGGCAGGCGATGCATTCGCGCAGCGGGTGATCGAGGACCTCGCGTCGAATCCGCCAGTGGTGATGCTGCCACGGCGCGCCAAGGTGGCCACGCAGCTGCACGGCCAAACGATCGACCAGGGTGCGGATCTACTGCTCTGGCTGGCCGCGGCCGAAGGGCAGGGGCAGCCGCAAGGCGGGTGCCCGCGCGACGGCCTGGCCTTCGGGGGCGTCGGCCTGGGAAAGAACGCAGCAGTACAGCCCGACGCGGATCATGCCTGCCTGGGGCACGGCCCGGGGCGGACGGTGATCATCGCGATCCTGCGGCGCGTGCTGCAGCTGCCCGGTCTGGCCGAGGAGATCGACCCGGTGACCGGCCTGCCCGAGGGGCTGTCGCAGCGCTGGGGCTTTGCGTGCACGGGCTATCCGCTGCGCCACCAGCGCAAGAAGCGCCTGGCCCAGCAGCCGCTGAACGTGATGATGCGGGTCAAGGCCCCGGTGGACGAACACGCGCAGGCCCTGCAGCGCGTGATCGCCGCCGGGGCGCCACGGATCGAGCGTGCACTGCTGAAGTCCCGTCACGTGCACTTCGCCTGGTTCGAGCTCATCGACCAGGGGCGGACGCTGGTGCTGCACACCGTCTACGACGGCAACTTCGACGACTACGTACAGCATTTCGCCCTCGCGGTGGACGACCTGTTCGACCGCCTGTTCGAGCACATCGAGGACGCGCCGCCGCTGCCCGTGGCCGAGCACCCCGGCGCCTTCGTCAACGTGATCCGGGCCCACCATCAGCCACAGCTGGCCGGCTACTTCTTCAGTGCGTACCCGGGGGCGGAAGTCCGCGACGTGACGCGGCAGAACCGGGGGCAGCCGTGAGTGCCGCCAGCTATCTCGGCGACGTGCAGCAACTGGTGCTGCAGGCCTCATGGCGCCGCGCCGTGCACCATCGGGTACTCAGGTTCCACAGTCGCGAAGGCGGCATCCGGTGTCTCGGGCAGTTGCTCGGTCAGCTGACGTTCGGGCCGGACCGTCAGGCGTGCGACAAGGTCGACTGCGCGCTCGGCCTCAGCTTCCGCGGGCTCGAGGCGCTCGAGGTGCCGCCCGCCTACCTCGGACTGTTCCGTCGTCTGGCACCCGCCTTTGCGGCCGGTGCCGTGCCGCGTGCGGCAGCGAGGCTGGGGGATACCGGGCCCAGTGCAGCGACGCGCTGGGAGCCCGCGTTCGCGCATCGCGACGCGCATGCGCTGGTGACGATGCATGGCAAGCCCGAGGTACTGGCCCAGGCCGTCGCGGCGCTCGACCGGCTGATCGCGTCAACCAGCGGCGTCGAAAGCCAAGGCAAAAGCATGGCCGGCATGCACCTGCGCGCCCCGCCAGGACACGTGGATCGCCAGAACGAGCACTGGGTTCATTTCGGCTACCGCGACGGCCTGAGCCGGCCGTGTATCGAGGGCTTGCTGTCCGACGATGTGGCAGCCGCTCGAGCACACGAGATCCATGAGCCTGGCGAGCTGCTGCTCGGCGAGGCCCGAGACCTGGGCGACAACCCCTGGGCCCTGCCGAGCGCGCCGCAGGAAGTGCGCGCCTTCTTCCGCCATGGCAGCTTCGCAGCCATGCGCTGCATCGCGCAGGACGAACGCAGTTTTCGGAGGGCACTTGCCCGCTGGGCCGACCACATCGCCAACGACGCCGGCCGGCCGACGGATGCGGCCTGGCGCGAGCCGCTTGAAGACTTCATCCGCGCCAAGCTCTGCGGCCGCTGGCCGGACGGGCAACCCGTGACGCCGGAGCACCTGCCGGGCGAGCGTCCGCCGGTCTCGGCAACGCGTCCGCCGATGCCGGACTTCGCGACGCAGGACCCCGACGGCCACGGCTGCCCGTTCGGCGCGCACATCCGCCGCATGAACCCGCAGGGGCACGAGGTGGCCCTGTCGGTCCGCCCGAGGCCGCTGTTCCGGCGCGGCATGCCGTACGGCCCCTGGTACGACGCAGGCACCGAAGACGCGCCGCGCGGGCTGTTGGGCCTGTTCTTCTGCAGCGACATCGAGGACCAGTTCGAGCACCTGCTGGGCGAGTGGGCCGACCGCATGCCGATGGGTTTCACGGGCGCCGGCGACGCGAAGGACCCGCTGATCGGCGCCCACGAGGATCCGCGAGCCACGCTCGTCGTGCCACGACCGAAGCTCGCCAGCACCCCGCCCGGTGCGCCATGGACGCTGCATCGCTTCGAGCCGTTCGTGAGGACGCTTGGCACCCTGTACGCGTTCTACCCATCGCGACCTGCGCTGGAGACGATCATCAACAGGACGTGGCGGCGCGAGGAGGAACCTTGGCTGGTGCGGTAGACATCGACCCGCGGCGCGAACCGTGGCCCGAACCGTTGCGGGAGCACCCGCCGGCCGACCGCTACTGCGATCTGGTGCTCACCGGCGGCGTGGCCAGCGGCGTGGTGTACCCCTGGGCGATGCTGGAACTGGCGCGACATTTCCGCTTCCGCAACCTGGGCGGCACCTCGGTGGGCGCGCTGGCCGCGGCGCTGGCCGCAGCGTGCGAATTCGGCCGCCGCCACGGCCACGACCAAGGGTTCGAAGTGCTGCGGCGAATGCCGGTGGAACTGGCCGACCGCCCGGACGATGACCCGGCGGGCCAGCCGGCAAGCACGAAGCTGCTCGCCCTGTTCGAGCCCGCCGCCCCGAAACCTCGCCTGTTCGGACTCCTGCTGCAGGTGCTGGACCTCCACTACGACAACGCGCGGGCAAGGCCAGAGAGCGCTGCAGCGGACCCGGCGCGTGTTGCTCGGCCACGCGGCATGTGGGGCTGGCTGCGGCAGTTGCGCGGGCCGATAGCAGCGGCCTACGGACTGTCCACACCGCTGCGAACGGCGCGTTATGGCGCAGCGCTGGCAGTCTTGGCGCTGATCGTGGCGGCAGTGGCCGGTGTCACGCCCTGGTTGGTCTCGCTGCTCGGGAAACGGACGCTCGATGCGTGGCCGGCTGACCTTCAGGTCTGGAGCGCCAATCTGAGCGGCAATCTGGGCTGGGCCAGCCTTGTTGGTGTTCTGGTAGCGCTGGCAGCGCTCCTGCTGGCCGCCCGGCGCCTCTGGCGCGGCATACGCGCCGACATGCGCAGCGAGCTGATTGAACAAGGTTTCGGCTTCTGCAAGGGCGCAGCTCTGGTCGACTGGCTGGACCAGGGCGTTCAGGAGGCCGCCGGTCTGTCGAAGGCGGCAGCCCCACTGACGTTCGAGGACCTGTGGCACGCGCCGCTGACGCCAGGTGGCCCGCGGCCCGCGGTGGGCATGGGCGGTGCCCCGGTCGAACGCGCCATCAATCTGGAGATGGTGACGACCAACGTCACGCACGGCCGCCCGTATCGGCTCCCCCTCGCCGACCCGGAGGCCCGGCTGTTCTACCGCCGCCAGGAATGGGAGGGCTTTCTCCCGCCGCGCGTCCTCGACGCGCTCTGGGACGCGTCCGAGCCGTATCGCCGTAAATCGGCCGCCGACCCGGAAGACGCCATCGTCGTTGATCCTCGGGATCGCAGCGAGACCCGCCTCGAAGACGTCCGTGAGCTGCCGGGCGCACGCATGCCCATCGTGGTGGCTGCCCGGTTGAGCCTGAGCTACCCGCTGCTGTTTTCGGCCCCGCCTCTCTACGCCATCGACTACGAGGAGCCCAAGGTGGCACTGCGACGGCTGCGGCGGTGTCGCATGTCGGACGGCGGCCTCTGCTCGAACTTTCCCGTCCACTTTTTCGACTCCCCCCTGCCGCGCTGGCCGACGTTTGGCATCTGGCTGCAGGAGCGCAGCCCGCACTGGCCGGATCAGGCGGTCTGGCTGCCCCGCTTCGCAGGCCAGGGGCGTGGCGACAACTGGCAGCGCTTCGAGTCCTCGGACCCGCCGGGAAACCGCCATCGAATCGATCCAGGAAGGCCCGCTCATGGCACCCGATTCCATGACGTCCTCGACGCGCCCGGCATTCAGACACTCCTTGGCTTCCTTTGGGCGGCACTGGTCTCGGCCAAGGACTGGCGCGATCACAGTGCGCTGCGCATGCCGCACGTTCGCCGCCGCGTCGTCCGCGTGAGTCTGCGCCACGGCGAAGGCCAGCTCAACATCGGCATGCCGGCCAGCACGATCATGGCCATGGCCGGCACCTATGGCACGGCTGCCGGCCTGGAACTCTGCCAAGCCTATGCGCCGGAGCCGCCGTCCATCGACCCGACGCGGGCCTGGCGGGAGCACCTCTGGCAGCGCATGGACGTGCTGCAGGCGGGCCTGCACGACCTGTTCCGGCGCTTCGACGTGGCGGCCAACAGCGGCGGTCACACGGTGGCGCTGCGCCAGCTGATCGAGGACGCGCGGGACAGTGCGCCGCTCGCGCGACTGTCGCAGCAGCGCACCTTGAACGCGCAACAGGCCGAGGCGCTGCTGCGCCTGGTCGACACGCTCGAGTCGCTGCAGGCGACGTTGGGCGCGATGCCTGCGCTGCCCCAGGTCCCTGGCCCGACGCCGGAACTGCGGCTACGACCGCCGCTGTAGTACGACACGGCGCTACCAGCGCGCGGGCAAATCCTTGGCCAGCACCCAGCGACCGTCTTCGACCCGCAGTTGCTCCGCGCGCACCAGGTCACTGATCAGGCGGGTGACCATCGGGCGTGTGCTGCCGATTCGGCGTGAGAGATCCAGGTGCGTCGGGGGCGGGTCGATGGTGCGCAAGCCCCCGGCGTCGACTTCCCCCAGGGTGTGCAGCAGCGCGCGCAACCGCCCATAACAATCATTCAACGCCATCTGCCGCGCCGACAACGTCGCCGCCCGCGCCCGCCCGATCACCTTGCTCAGCAGCTCGAAGGCAAACGCCGGGTGCTCGCCGATGAAGGCCATCAGCGTCGCGCGCGACACCAGGGCGCATTCGCTGCGCTGCATCACTTCCACGCTGGCCGAACGCGGGCCACCGTCCAAGCTCATCTCGCCCACGTACTCGCCCGGGCCGTAGGTGCCGAAGGTGATCTCGCGGTCCTTCCCGGGGTCGCCCGAGAACGCGCGCAGCCGGCCGCTCAGGATGATGTAGAGCATGTCGCCGGGTTCACCCTCGGCGATCAGCAACCGGTCCTTGCGGTAGATGTGGCGCACGCCGCGCGCGGCCAGTTCGCACAGCAGCGGGCTCGCGCCCGGCAGTTCGATCATCCACGTCCTCCCCGTTGACGATGCGCCGGCGCATGCTAGCGCCGGTCGCACCGCTCGGGAAAGTCGGTTTGACCGGAATGCCCTTCAGCGCCGGCCGCCTGGCAGCGTCATCACCGCAGCACCCCCAGCATCGGCGGCAGTGCCGCCACCATGTGCAGCAGATCGCGGATGCTGGCCGCGCCGGTCTTGGCCCGGATGGCGCCGATCTGCGTGCGCACGGTGGACAACGCCACGCCGTGTTCCTGCGCGATTGCTGCCGGCGCCTGCCCGCGCCCCAATGCGGCCAGCACCCGGGTCTCGGCATCCGACAGCGCGTGGGCACGCGCGAAGCACTGCAGCGACAGGTCTTCGCACAGGCTGGAGCGGCCGATCATCAGCGCCGCCACGCCGGGCTGCACCGGCACCACGGCCGCGCTGCGACGGCCGTCGCCACGGCCGACGGTGATCAGGCGACGCAGGCCGCGCTCGGCCGCCTCGCGCACCGCACGTGCAAATGCCGCGGCGTCCTGCGCGTCCTGGGCTGCAATGCGGCCGTCGCGCAGCGCCAGCGCACCGCCCTCGGCCAGCCACTGGCCGGCGCGGTGGTTCAGGTGCAGGGCACGCGCCTCGGGGTCGGCCAAGGCCAGGCCATAGTCCACCTCATCCAACGCCGCGGCCAGCAGCAGCCCGATCGCGGACACGGTGCGGGCCACCGGCGGCGCGCTGTGGTGCACGGGCCGTTCGTTCGTCAGTTCTGCGTACATCGCTTCCTCCGATTCCTGCCTGATGTCGGAAGATCGGTGCGGTCGGCGCCCGGGCTTCCGTGCAGCGAAGACTAGGCAGGCGAGGGGATGTCGGGGGGTGCAGGATTGACCGCCGGATGTGTTCACGATTTACATCCTGCAACGGTGTGGACGGCCGATACTCAAAGGCTGCCATGCCCGCCGCCCCCACCGAACTCCTGCTCATCCGCCACGGCGAGACCGACCACAACCGCCAGGGCCGCTTCCAGGGTCAGGTGGACGTACCCTTGAACGACACCGGCCTGATGCAGGCCGAGCGGCTGGCGCAGCGGCTGCGCCACGAGCCGCTGGACGTGCTGGTCAGCAGCGATCTCTCACGCGCGCGCGGCACGGCCGAGCCGCTGCGGGCGCTGCGTGGCGGGTTCGACCTGGCCACGGACGCGGCCTGGCGCGAGCAAGCCTTCGGCGTGCTGGAAGGGCTGGTGGTGGCCGAGGCGCGGTTGTCGCACCCCGAGGCCTTTGCCGCGTGGTGGGCGCACACGCCCGAAGGTGCGCCGCCGGGCGGGGAGAGCCCGATTGCCTTTCACGCGCGCGTCGTGGCGGCCCTGCAGGCGCTGGCGCACGCGCATGCCGGCGCGCGGGTGGCCGTGTTCACGCACGGCGGCGTGCTGGACATGGTGTGGCGCACCGTGCACGGCCTGCCCTTGTCAGGGCCGCGCGAATGCCTGATCCCGAACACCGGGATCAACCGGCTGCGCTGGGTGGACGGCCGGCTGGAACTGGTGCAGTGGGCCGATGCGGCCCATCTGGACTGATGCCGTGGCGGCCCGCGGGGTGGGCCGCGGGCCCGCTCAGGTCCGCTTCATCGGGCAGGTGCTGAAGCCCAGCACCGTGTAGAGCGGGCAGGTCGACAGCAGACCGGTCAGCACCGGCACGACGCCGATCCAGCCCCAGACGCCGATGGTGCCTGCCAGGGTGAGGCCGATCAGGGCGAGGCCGACGATGATGCGCAGCACGCGGTCGATGCCGCCGACGTTGGTCTTGAACATGGTGATCTCCTAAGGGGTGGACGACGGCGTCAGTGTCGCGCCCGCTGGCAGTCGCGTCGGTGACCGCGGTCACACAGCGCGGTATGCCCCGCCTCAGGCGTCCACCTGCCCGGCCGCCACCGCGCGCAGCGCTGCCGCGTCGCGCAGCTCGATGCGCTCCCGCCCCAGCATCACCCAGCCGCGCTGCTCGAAGCGCTTGAGCAGGCGGGTGACGATCTCGCGCGCCGTGCCCAGCTCGTCGGCCAGGGCCTGATGCGTCAGGCGCAGCGTGGCGCCATGACCCAGCAGGGCGGTGGCCAGGCGCTGGTCCAGGCGCTGGAAGGCCACCGCCTCGGCCAGGGCCATCAGGTCGGCCAGGCGGTCGGCAAAGATGCCGAAGACGAAGCGCCGGAACGGTTCGTGCGCCGACCAGCGCTCGAAGCCGGCCGGGCTGAGCAGCACCAGTTCGGTGGGCTCGGTCGTCTCACCGTGCGCCGTCAGCGCCTGCTGCCCGAACAGGCAGGACGTGGACACCACACACAACTCGCCCGGCGTCACGCGGTAGAGCTCCAGCGAGCGCCCGTTGGCCGCGCCACGTGCCACGCGCACGGCGCCGCGCAGCACCAGCGGAAAGCCCTGGCAGGGTGCACCTTCGTCGAACAGGCGGGCCCCCGCCGGCACGTCGGCGTGGCGGGCCTGGGTGGCCAGCACCGCATCGCGCTCGGCCGGCGGGATCTGCGCCAGCGCCGGGTACAGCGGCTGCAGCGCCGCGGCCAGGTCCGTCGGGGAGGTCATGGCGAGGTCAGGTGCTCGAGGTCGGTGAGCCAGCGCAGGGCGTGGGCGGTGTCGGGGCCGCACATGGTGGGCGAGGGCTGCAGTGACGCACACACGGCCGGCCGCTCCGGGCGGCCGAACAGCCGGCAGCGCCGCGCCGCATCGAGGTGCACGCAGGGCTCGCCGGCCGGCTTGCCCAGCGACGAGATCGAGGGTGCGATGCAACAGGCCCCACAGCCCGGGCGGCAGTCCATGGCGGGATTATCGGTGTTGCGAATCACTATGGATGCAGTTGTGACGATTGATGTTGTGCATGAGCACGGTCGGCGATCATCGGCGCAACGGATCACTCGGGAGTGCTTCTCATGGCGAAGTCGGCCACCTTTGGCGTCATGCACCTGGGCATCGCCTTCGGCGTCAGCTATGCGCTGACGGGCAGCGTCACCATCGCCGGCGCCATCACGCTGGTGGAGCCGCTGGTGAACACGGTGGCGCACTACTTCTTCGACCGCTGGTGGGGCCACCCGGCGCTGACCGCGCGGCTGAAGGCCATCCGGGCGCGCTGGGCTCGGCGTGCACCGGAAGCGGCCCCCGCCTAAAATCGCGGGTTTGCCCGCGCGGTGCGGGCCAGGGGCAGGGCACCCATGCTGCATCCGCAGGAGTTCGACGTCATCGTGGTCGGTGGCGGTCACGCCGGCACCGAGGCCGCGCGCTGGCCGCCGCCGCCGGATGGGCTGCGCCACGCTGCTGCTGACGCACAACATCGAAACGCTGGGGCAGATGAGCTGCAACCCCAGCATCGGCGGCATCGGCAAGGGCCACCTGGTCAAGGAGGTAGATGCGCTGGGCGGCGCGATGGCCGAGGCCACCGATGAAGCCGGGATCCAGTTCCGCATCCTCAACGGCAGCAAGGGCCCGGCCGTGCGCGCCACCCGCGCGCGCAGGCCGACCGCATCCTCTACAAGGCCGCCATCCGCCACCGGCTGGAGAACCAGCCCAACCTGTGGCTGTTCCAGCAGGCGGTGGACGACCTGATGCTGGAAGGTGAGCGCGTCGCCGGCGCCGTCACGCAGACCGGCATCCGCTTCCGCGGCCGCGCCGTGGTGCTGACCGCCGGCACCTTCCTGGATGGCCGCATCCACGTCGGCCTGCAGAACCACGCCGCCGGCCGCGCCGGTGACCCACCGGCCGTCAGCCTGTCGGCGCGGCTGAAGGAACTGAAGCTGCCGCAGGGCCGGCTGAAGACCGGTACGCCGCCGCGCATCGACGGGCGCAGCATCGACTTCTCGAAGTGCCAGGAGCAGCCCGGTGACCAGGGACCCGGTGCCGGTGTTCAGCTTCCTCGGCCATGCGCCGAGCAGCACCCACGCCAGGTGCCGTGCTGGATCACGCACACCAACGCCCGCACGCACGAGATCATCCGCAGCGGCTTCGACCGCAGCCCGATGTTTACCGGCGTGATCGAGGGCGTGGGCCCGCGCTACTGCCCGAGCATCGAGGACAAGGTCAACCGCTTCGCCGGCAAGGACAGCCACCAGATCTTCCTCGAGCCCGAGGGCCTGACGACGCACGAGTTCTACCCGAACGGCATCTCCACCTCGCTGCCCTTCGACGTGCAGATCGCGGCCGTGCAGTCGATCCCGGGGCTGGAACAGGCGCACATCCTTCGCCCCGGCTACGCCATCGAGTACGACTACTTCGACCCGCGCGCTCTCAAGCCCAGCTTCGAGACGCAGCAGATCGGCAGCCTGTTCTTCGCCGGCCAGATCAACGGCACCACCGGCTACGAGGAGGCGGCGGCCCAGGGCCTGTTCGCCGGCCTGAACGCGGCGCTGCAGGCGCAGGGCCGCGAGCCCTGGCTGCCGCGCCGCGACCAGGCCTACCTGGGCGTGCTGGTGGACGACCTGATCACCAAGGGCGTGACCGAGCCCTACCGCATGTTCACCAGCCGTGCCGAGTACCGGCTGCAGCTGCGCGAGGACAACGCCGACCTGCGCCTGACCGAAGCCGGCCGCCAGCTGGGGCTGGTGGACGACCGGCGCTGGGCCGCCTTCGAGCGCAAGCGCGAGGCCATCGAGCGCGAGCTGCAGCGCCTGCGCGCCACCTGGGTGCGCCCGGCCACGGTGCCGGACGACGTGGCCGAGCGCGTGCTGGGCAAGGCGCTGGAGCACGAGTACCGGCTGGCCGACCTGCTGCGCCGGCCCGGCGTGAGCTGGGACGCGGTGGCCGGTCTGGCCGGCGGTGTTTCACGTGAAACACTGTCGGCCGAGCTGGGCGAGGCCGCGTTGGCCGACGCCGTGATCGAGCAGGCCGAGATCGGCATCAAGTACGCCGGCTACATCGAGCGCCAGAACGAGGAGGTGGAGCGCGCCGCCCACTACGAGCAGCTGAAGCTGCCGCTCGAACTCGACTACGCCCAGGTGCAGGCGCTGTCCATCGAGGTGCGGCAGAAGCTCGCCACCCACCGGCCCGCGACGCTGGGTCAGGCCTCTCGCATCTCCGGCGTGACGCCGGCCGCGATCTCGCTGCTGCTGATCCACCTGAAGAAGCGCCGCTTCCCCGGGTTCGTGCGTGACCCCGCCGGCACCCCGGCCGCCAACACCGATGCCGACGCGGCCGCCTGAGCGCAGCGCTGCGGGCCGGCAGGCCCTGCTGGACCACTACCTCGACCTGCTGGCGCGCTGGACCCGGGTCTACAACCTCACCGCACTGCGTGACCCCGCGCAGATGCGCACCCTCCACCTGGCCGACAGCGAGAGCATTGTCGCCCCCCTGGAACGCCATGCCGCCGGCCGGCCGCTGAAGATCCTGGACGTGGGCAGCGGCGGCGGCCTGCCCGGCGTGGTGCTGGCCATCCACCACCCCGACTGGGACGTGACCTGCGTGGACACTGTGGCCAAGAAAGCCGGCTTCATCCGCCAGGTGGCGCTGGAACTGGGCCTGCCCAACCTGCATGCCGAACACGCGCGGGTGGAAGAACTGCCATCGGCCCACGCTGACGTCGTGACCTCGCGCGCCTTCGCCAGCCTGCCGGACTTCTGCGCCTGGACGCGCCACCACCTCGCGCCTTCCGGCGTGTGGTTGGCCATGAAGGGCAAGCATCCCGCGGACGAGATTTCGGCACTGCCCGTCGGTGTGTCGGTGTTTCACGTGGAACATCTGCAGGTGCCCGGCCTCGACGCCGAGCGCTGCGCCATCTGGCTGTGTCCAAACGCTCCCGACGCTCCCGCCACCACGGCACAATGCACCTGACTTCGGGAGCCTCTTCATGCTCGGCATTGCCGACTACGGCGCGTTCTGCGCCGCCATCCTCGTCTTCCTGGCACTGCCCGGCCCGGGCACTTTCGCGCTGCTGACCTCCACCGCCAAGGGCGGCTTCCGTGCCGGCGCGGCCGCCACCGCCGGGGTCATCCTCGGCGACCAGATCCTGCTCTGGCTGGCCGTGGCCGGTGTGGCCGCCTTGCTGGCGGCCAACCCGGCGCTCTTCCACATGGTGCAGTACGCCGGCGCCGCCTACCTCGCGTGGATCGGCCTGAAACTGTTGCTGGCGAAACCCGGCAGCGCCAGCCCGATCCGCATCGAGCCCCGCCATTACCTGCGCCAGGCGCTGCTGATCACGGTGCTCAACCCCAAGGCCATCGTCTTCTACATGGCCTTCTTCCCCCTGTTCATCGACCCGGCCACCCACCGTGGCGGCGTCACCTTTGCCGCGATGGCGGCCACCATCGCCGCCATCACCGCCGTCTACTGTCTGCTGCTGTGTGCCTTCGCGCAGGCCGTCAGCGCCCAGGTGCGGGCACACCACCGCCTGGCACAGGGTCTTCAGAAGCTGGCCGGCGTGTTCCTGATCGGCTTCGGCATTCGGCTGGGGACATCCTGATGGCCGCGCGCATCTTCTGCATCGCCAACCAGAAGGGCGGGGTCGGCAAGACCACGACCACAGTCAACCTGGCCGCCGGGCTGGCGCAGATCGGCCGCAAGGTGCTGGTGGTCGACCTCGACCCGCAGGGCAACGCCACGATGGGCTCGGGCGTCGACAAGCGCGCGCTGCAGACCAGCGTCTACGACGTGCTGCTGGAGTCGGCCACGCTGGCCGAAGCCGTGCGGCCCAGCCCGCAGGGTGGCTACGACGTGCTGGGCGCCAACCGCGAGCTCGCCGGCGCCGAGGTGGAGCTGGTGGAGCTGGAGCGCCGCGAACGCCGGCTGCGCGGTGCGCTGGCGGATGCGCAGTACGACTTCGTGCTGGTCGACTGCCCGCCGTCGCTGAGCCTGCTCACCCTCAACGGCCTGTGCGCCGCCCACGGCGTCATCGTGCCGATGCAGTGCGAGTACTTCGCGCTCGAGGGCCTGTCGGACCTGGTCAACACCATCAAGCAGGTGCACGCCAACCTCAACCGCGACCTCGAGATCATCGGCCTGCTGCGGGTGATGTTCGACCCCCGCATCACGCTGCAGCAGCAGGTCAGCGAACAGCTCAAGGCGCACTTCGGCGACAAGGTCTTCGAGACCGTGATCCCGCGCAACGTGCGCCTGGCCGAGGCCCCCAGCTACGGCCTGCCGGGCGTGGTGTTCGACCCGGCGTCCAAGGGCGCCCAGGCCTTCGTCGACTTTGCCCGCGAGATGGCCGCGCGCCTTGGCCGCCCCGCGCCCCAGCCGGAGACATCCCCGCCATGACCGACGACCCGCTCCTGTCCCGCGTCGAGGACGCCGGCCTGAACGCCAGCGCGCCGCCGGAGCAGCGCTGGCTGGACGGCTGGCTGATGCACTTCAACCCCGGCAAGGCCAAGCGGGCACGCTGCATCAACGCCGTGGCCGACGGGCGCCTGCCGCTGGACGAGCGCCTGGCGCTGGCCGAGGCGGCCTACGCCGAACACGGCCTGCCGCTGCACCTGCGCATCACGCCCTTCACCCGGCCGGCGGACCTGGACGACGTCCTGGCCGCCCGCGGTTGGCGCCGCTTCGACGACACCCGCGTGATGCTGCGGCGCGACCTGCCGGCGCCCGACCCATCACGCCGCAAGCTGATGCCGCAGGCCGTGCCGGTGGACGAGTTCGCCGACCTGATCGGCGCGCTGCGAGGCACGCCGGCGGCCCAGCGCGACGCCCACGCACGGCGGCTGCTCACGTCGCCGGTGCCGTACCAGGCCTTTGCGGTGCGCGACGGCGAGGTCATCGTGGCCTGCGGCCAGTTCGCGCGCGAAGGTGACCTCGTCGGGCTCTACGACGTCTTCACCGCCATCCCGTCGCGCGGCCAGGGCATCGGGCACGAGCTGTGCGCCTGGATGCTGGACCGCGCCGTGGAGCAGGGCGCCCGCCACGCCTACCTGCAGGTGGACGCCGACAACGTGGAAGCCCGGGCGCTGTACCACCGGCTGGGCTTTGCCGACGTCTACGCCTACCACTACCGCACCAACGCCCCGGTCGAGGGGGACTGAGCCCGGCGCGCCTGCACCTGGCCGCGCACCAGGCTGACACCAGGCCGGCACTTGGCCAGGCAGACGGCCGTGCACCCGGCCCCGGGCGGCTACAGCCCCAGGCCTTCGTCCACCCCCAGGTGCACGTTCATGCACTGCACCGCGGCACCGCTGGCGCCCTTGCCCAGGTTGTCCAGCCGGCAGGCCAGCAGCACCTGGGTGGCGTTGGCGAAGACGAAGACATCGGCCCGGTTGGTGTCGTTGCAGGCCATCACGTCGAAGAAGCCGCCGGCCAGCGTGTCCGGGTCGGCCAGCGGCATCACGCGCACGAAGCGCTCGCCCTCGTAGTGCGCCGCCAGCGCCGCGTGCAGCTGCTGCGGCGTGGTGCCCGGGGCCAGCTGCGACAGGTGCAGCGGCACCGTCACCGCCAGGCCCTTGTAGAAGTTGGCCACCACGGGCGTGAACAGCGGGGCGTTGTCCAGCCCGGTGTGGGCCGCCATCTCCGGCAGGTGCTTGTGCGCCAGCGTCAGGCCATAGGGGCGCGGCGCGTCCAGCTTCGGGTCGCCACCCGCCTGGTACTGCGCGATCATGCTCTTGCCACCACCGGAGTAGCCAGTTATGGAGTGTGCACTCACTGGCAGGTTCTTCGGCACCAGGCCAGCATCCACCAGCGGACGCAGCAGCAGGATGAAGGCCGTGGCATGGCAGCCCGGGTTGGCGATGCGCTTGCTGTGGCGCAAGGCGGCACGCTGGCCGCGGGCCAGCTCCGGCAGCCCGTAGGCCCAGCCGGCCTGGGTGCGGTGGGCCGTGCTGGCGTCGATCAGGCAGGTGCGTTCGCTGGTGACCAGGAAAGCCGCCTCGCGTGCGGCCACGTCGGGCAGGCAGAGGAAGGCCACGTCGGCCGCGTTCAGCAGCTTGGCCCGCTCGGCCGGGTCCTTCCGGCGCTCGGGGTCGATCTTCAGCAGTTCGATGTCCGGCCGGCCGGCCAGCACCTCGTGGATGCGCAGGCCGGTCGTGCCTTCCTGACCGTCGACGAACACCTTGTAAGCCATGGGCCTCACCCGCAGGGAAAATCAACGTCGAGGATACGTCATGCCACCGATCTACCTGCTGCCGGGCTGGCTCGATTCCGGCCCCGACCACTGGCAAAGCCGCTGGGAACAGCTGCATGGCGACCAGCGCGTCGTGCAGGACGACTGGCAATGGCCCCGGCGCGGCGACTGGATGGCGCGGTTGGACGAAACCCTCATCGACGCACCGGCCGCCCCGGTGCTGCTGGCGGCGCACAGCCTGGGCTGCCTGCTGGTGGCCGCCTGGGCCGCGCACAGCCGGCACACCGCGCACGTGGCCGGCGCGCTGCTGGTGGCGCCGCCCGACACCGAACGGGAGGACATGCCGCCCCAGCTCCACGGCTGGCGGCCCATCGTGCGCAGCCGGCTGCCGTTCCCCGCCATCGCGGTCATCAGTCGCGACGACCCCTATGGCGACGCCGAGCGCATGCGCGCCATCGCCCAGGGCTGGGGCGCCGAGATCGTCGACGCCGGCGCCCGCGGCCACCTGAACGACCAGTCCGGTCTCGGCGACTGGCCCGAGGGCCGCGCGCTGCTGGCCCGCCTGGCGACCCCACCTGATGCGGACGCCTGACACCGGCGCCCGCTGACACACAATCCCGCCATGGCAACCAAGAAACCCAAGGGTCTGGGGCTGGGCCTCGAAGCCCTGCTCGGCCCCAAGGTCAGCGACGCCCCGGCGCCCGCCGGCGCGCCGCAGACCCTGCCGCTGTCGGCCCTGCAGGCCGGCAAGTACCAGCCGCGCACGCGCATGGACGAAGGCGCGCTGTACGAGCTGGCCGAGAGCATCCGCGGCCAGGGCGTGATGCAGCCCATCCTCGTGCGCCCGGTGGACGGGGGCCGCTACGAGATCATCGCCGGCGAACGCCGCTTCCGCGCCGCCAGGCTGGCCGGGCTGGACGAGGTGCCGGTGCTGGTCAAGCCGGTGGCCGACGAGGCCGCTGCGGTGATGGCGCTGATCGAAAACATCCAGCGCGAGGACCTGAACCCGCTGGAGGAGGCCCAGGGCCTCAAGCGCCTGGTCGACGAGTTCGGCCTCACGCACGAGCAGGCGGCACAGGCCGTGGGCCGCAGCCGCAGCGCGGCGAGCAACCTGCTGCGCCTGCTGAACCTGGCCGAGCCGGTGCAGCAGATGCTGATGGCCGGCGACCTGGACATGGGCCACGCCCGCGCGCTGCTGGCGCTGGGCGGCGCCGGGCAGATCACTGCGGCCACCGAGATCTCGGCGAAGAAGCTCAGCGTCCGCGACGCCGAGAAGCTGGTGGCCCGCGTCGCCGCCGGCGGCCGTCAGAGCCCGCTGCTGCGCGTGAAGGCGGAGAAGTCGCGCGACATCGTGCGGCTCGAATCGCAACTGGCCGACCGCCTGACCGCGGCTGTGGAGATCCGCGTACTCAAGCGCACCAAGCGCGGCGAGCAGGGCGAGATCGCGATCCGCTTCGACTCGCTGGACGAGCTCAACGGGGTGCTGGAAAAGCTGGGCCTGACCGGCGAATGAATCGGCACCTGGGCGGCGGCGTCAGGCCGCCGCGGCTGGCTGTCGCTGCCGCAGCATCAGCCAGCCCAGCGCCCCGGCCACCAGCAGCAGCGGCACCAGTGAGCCCAGGTTCAGCAGCTGCCAGCCCTGGGTGGTGACCAGCGCACCGCTGGCGAACGAGGTGACCGCCATGGTGGCGAACACGCAGGTGTCCATCGCACCCTGGGCCCGGTTCTTCTCCTCCGGGCGGTAGGTGGTGGTCAGCAGCGTGGTCGCGCCGGTGAACAGGAAGTTCCAGCCCACGCCCAGCAGCAGCAGGGCCACCAGGAACTGCATCAGGTCCACGCCCGACAGCGCGATGGCCACGCAGGCGAAGTTCAGCAGCGCACCCACGGCCATCACCGGCAGCACGCCGAAACGCTTGATCAGGTGACCAGTGAAGAAGCCGGGCACGAACATGCCCAGGACGTGCCATTCCAGCACCAGCGCGGCGTCGCTGAAGGGCAGGCCGCACTGCTGCATGGCCAGCGGCGTGGCCGCCATCAGCAGGTTCATCACGCCATAGGCCAGTGCGCCGGCCGCCACCGCCACCACGAAGGCCGGCTGGCGCGCGATCTCGGCCAGCGGCCGGCCGCGGTCGTCCCCAGGCTGCGGCACGCGGTGCTCCGGGAAGCGGATCAGCGACATCAGCAGCAGCCCCAGCAGCGCCACGCCGACCAGCGCCACGTAGGCGCCGGCAAAGGGCACGGCCAGCCAGTCCTTGGTGGCGCTGGCGAGGTTGGGGCCGATGAAGGCCCCGGCCACGCCGCCGGCCATCACCAGCGAGATCGCCTTCTCCTTGTAGTCCGGCCGCGCCAGCTCCAGCCCGGCGAAGCGGTAGAGCTGGGCGTTGGCGTTGTAGAAGCCGGCCACCACCGTGGCCGCCACCACGCCCCAGAAGCTGCCGCTCCAGACCGCGAACGCCCCGCCCACGGCCGACAGCGCCGCCACCACCAGACCGATCTGGAACGAGCGCTTACGCCCCAGCCGGGCCTGCGTGCGCGCGACCCACGGCGCCGAGAGCGCCCCGCCGACGACATAGCCCATCACCGGTAGCGTGGCCATCCAGCCCAGCGGCGCCAGCTGCAGCCCCACCAACCCGTTGATCGCGATGAAGGTGACGTTGTTCGTGAGGAACAGCGCCTGGCACAGCGCGAGCAGGAAGAGCGGCCGATTCATGCCGGCATCATCGCATGCCGGTCTGGGTATCTCGCCGCTTTCCTGGCGCCGTTCAGCCGCTCAACGACGAGAGGAACTCCCGGGCCCACCAGTGCACGTCCTGCCCGCGCAGGCCCGCCATCAGGCGCTCGTGGCGCGCGCGGCGTTCGTCCAGCGGCATGCGCAGCGCCTGCTGGATGACCTCGGCCATGCCGTCGGCGTCGTAGGGGTTCACGATCAGCGCGTCGGTCA
This sequence comes from Burkholderiaceae bacterium, assembly GCA_024235855.1. Lineage (GTDB taxonomy): Bacteria > Pseudomonadota > Gammaproteobacteria > Burkholderiales > Burkholderiaceae_C > Rubrivivax. Next base: position 557,469 of record JACKLN010000001.1, on the reverse strand, counting down.
TGGCCTCGGCGGCGCCGGCGAAGCGAGACAGCACCAGCACACCCGGGTTCGCCGGGTCCTGCGCCGCCACGTATTCCTTGGCCACCAGGTTCATGCCGTCGCGCAGCGGCGTCACCAGCGCCACGCTGGCCGAGGCGTACAAGCCCGGCAGGCGCTTGCGCGGCACGGCGCGGCGGATGTAGCGCACCGGCATCCAGTCCAGCTCGCCGTGGTCGCCGTTGACCGCACCGCACAGGGTCTCGAGCTGGTGGCGCAGGTCGGCATAGGCCTCGACGTCCTCGCGCGACGGCGCCGCCACCTGGATCAGCGTGGCCACGCGGTGGTTCTCCGGGTAATGCTGCAGCAGCCGCTGGAAGGCTCGGATGCGCTGCGGCAGGCCCTTGGAATAGTCCAGCCGGTCCACACCCACCAGCAGCTGGCGCTGGGCGTACTGCTCCTTCATCGTGCGGAAGGTCTCGCGCGCCTCGGGCTGCCGGCCCAGGGCCTGGAACTCGTCGACGTCGATGCCGATGGGGAAAAGGCGCGCGCGCACCACGCGCCCATGCGCGTGGAACTCGTCGTCGCCCACCTGCGTGCCGCCGGTTTCCTTGATGACGTAGGCGGCGAAGTGGTCGACGTCGGTTTGCGTGTGAAACCCCACCAGGTCGTACATCATCAGGCTGCGCATCAGCCAGCCGTTCTGCGGAATGGCCGCCAGGATGGTGCGCGGCGGCAGCGGGATGTGCAGGAAGAAGCCCATGCGCTGCGTGCAGCCCATGGCACGCAGTTCCGCGGCCAGCGGGATCAGGTGGTAGTCGTGCACCCATATCACGTCGTCCGGCTGCAGCAGCGGCTGCAGCTTGTGCGCGAACAGGCGGTTGACGCGCCGGTAGCCGTCGATGTCGCCGGCATCGAAGTCCGCCAGGTCCAGCCGGTAGTGGAACACCGGCCACAGCACGCCGTTGCTGTAGCCCAGATAGTAGGCATCGTGGTCGGCGCGCGAGAGGTCCACCGTGGCCAGCGTCACCGGGCCGGCGCGCTGCGTGCGCAACTGACCGCCGGAGCCTTCGTCAGCCACCTTGCCGCTCCAGCCGAACCACAGCCCGCCGCTGGACTGCAGCGCGTCGGCCAGCGCCACGGCCAGGCCGCCGGCGCCGGGCTTGCGCGGGTCGGCCACGCGGTTGGACACGACGACCAGGCGCCCCATCAGTGTTCCTCCTTCAGATCACGGTCTCCCAGGGTTCGGACAGGCGCACCGCGCCGTTGATCAGGCCCACCATCGAATAGGTCTGCGGGAAGTTGCCCCACATCTCGCGCGTGACCGGGTGCGTGTCCTCGCTCATCAGGCCCAGGTGGTTGCGCGAGGCCAGCATCGCCTCGTAGATGGCCAGCGCCTCGCTGCGCCGGCCGATGCGCGCCAGCGCGTCCAGCCGCCAGAAGCTGCAGATGTTGAAGGCGGTCTCCGGCAGGCCGAAGTCGTCGGCCGCCTCGTAGCGGCGCATGTAGGGGCCGTCGCACAGCGTGCGCTCCAGCGCGTCGACGGTGGCCACGAAGCGCGGGTCGCGCGGGTCGATCAGGCCCACCTCGGCCATCAGCAGCACGCTGGCATCCAGGTGCTCGCCACCCAGGCTCTCGACGAAGGCCTGCCGTTTGTCGCTCCAGGCTTCGGTCAGCAGCCGGTCGCGCATGCGCTGCGCGTGCCCGGCCCAGTAGGCGGCGCGGTCGGCCAGCGCCAGCCGCTGCGCGATCTTGGCCAGCCGGTCGCAGGCGGCCCAGCACATCAGCATCGACGAGGTGTGCACACGCGCGCGGGTGCGCAGCTCCCACATGCCGGCGTCGGGCTGGTCGTGCACGCGCACGGCCTGTTCGCCCACGGCCTCGAGCTGGCGGAAGTCGGCCTCGCCGGCCGGGGCCAGCAGGCGACGGTCGTGGAAGGCCTGCGCCGCACCGAGCACGATGTTGCCGTAGACGTCGTGCTGGAAATGTTCGTAGGCCTGGTTGCCGCGGCGCACCGGGCCGTGGCCGCGGTAGCCGGGCAGCTGCGGCACCAGTTCCTCGACCAGCCTGTCTTCCATGCCCACGCCGTACAGCGGCTGCACGTGGTTGCCGCCGGCGCGGGCGACGATGTTGCGCAGCCAGCGCAGGTACTCCTCCATCGTGCCCACTTCGCTGAGGCTGTTGAGCGCGCGCACGACGAAGAAGGCGTCGCGCAGCCAGCAGTAGCGGTAGTCCCAGTTGCGCTGCGTGCCCGGTGCCTCGGGGATGCTGGTGGTCAGCGCGGCGACGATGGCGCCGGTGTCCTCGTGCACGCACATCTTCAGCGTGATGGCGCTGCGGACCACCACGTCCTGCCACTGCAGCGGCAGCGCCAGGCGGCGCGTCCAGGTCCTCCAGTAGTCGATGGTGTCGCGCTCGTAGGCGGCGGCCAGGGCGTCGGGCCCGTGGTCGGGCGACTCGTCGGGGCCCAGCACCAGGCTCACCGTGTCGGTGAGCACGAAGGGCGACTCCTGCAGCACATAGGCCAGCGGCACCGAGGTGGTGAGCCGCAGCACCTCGTCGGGGCCGACGTAGCGGATGTGGTGGCTGCCCTGCGTCAGGCGGGGCTCGACGCGGCCCCAGTCGAAGCGCGGCCGCAGCCGGATGCGCACCCGCGGCGCGCCGGCCAGCACGCTGATGCGGCGCACCAGCATCAGCGGCCGGTACATGCGCCCGCGGGCGATGAAGCGGGGCGCGAAGTCCGTGATCTCGATGCCCTGGCCGTGCGCGTCCCACAGCCGTGTGCGCAGCACGGCGGTGTTCTCCACGTAGGCCTGCTCGCTGCGCGCGAAGTCCTCGAGCTCCACCGCGAAGGCGCCGTCGCCGGCGTTCGCCGCGCCGAGCAGGGCATGGAACACCGGGTCGCCGTCCACCCGCGGCTGGCAACTCCAGACGATGCTGCCTTCGCGGTCGACAAGGGCGCTGACGGCACAGTTGCCGATGACACCCAGCGACAGCGTGGGCGTGGCGGTGAGCGAGGACGATACCGGGTTCACGCGCGTGCCTCCACCGCCTGCGCCTCCAGCCAGCCGTGCACCGCTGCCGGGTCGGGCAGCCGCCAGCGCGCGACGGTGTCGCCGTCGCCCACCTTGACAGCCACGCCGCCCAGCGCCTGCACGGCATCGAACCCGGCCTCGTCGGTGACGTCGTCGCCGAAGAACCAGGGCGTGCGTCCGGCGAAGGGCGGCTCCGCCATGAAGGCCTGCAGCGCGCGGCCCTTGTCGGCCGCCGCGGGTTTCAGTTCCAGCACCATCTTGCCCTCCATCAAGGCCATGTCCGGGAGCACGCCCTGTGCCACCTTCATCGCCGCGCGGCAGGCCGCCGCCAACGACGGGTCGGCGCGCCAGTGCAGGGCCAGCGCGGCGGTCTTGACCTCCAGCACCAGCGCCGGGTGCGCCTGCACCAGCGCCTGCAGCGGCGCCAGCACCGCGGCCAGCGGCGGCGGCGGCACGCGGTGCCAGGCGCCCCGCGCATCGCGGCGCTCGGCGCCGTGCTGGCCGGCCGCCGGCAGCAGCAGCGGCTGCAGATGGTGGTCGATTTCCGCCACCGGACGGCCGCTCAGCACCGCCAGCGCGCCGCCCAGTCGCCGCTGCACCGCGCCCAGCGCCTGCTGCACGAACGGCTGCACGCGCACGGCGTCGGGTCGCGGAGCAATGTCGGCCAGGGTGCCGTCGAAGTCGAAGAAGAGCGCAGCGTCGGCCGCGATCAGCGGCGGCAGGTCGGGCATGTGCCGACGTTAGCGCAATTCCCGATGCCCCCTCGGCGGCGGGCGGTCAGCGTGAAGGATCACCGCTGCGTTGACGGCTCAGGCGCCTTCGTGGCGCAGAGATTGCTAGCTTGCAGAGCCGGAATAGCCATTCACTTTGATCGGACAGAACTGCGATGTGAACATGGTGCTTGTCTCCCTTTGACAGGGCGCCGCATGATGCAAGGTACGCACATGCGAGCCTGAGACGGAAAGCTCTGATGGCGCCCGGGCCAGTGAAGCCGGGACGTCACCAGAACTTCCCTGGCCCGGTGCCACGCCGCAAGGCGGGTGCCGGCCGCTGTCACCGCAGGAGATCCGCATGGACGTCATCAGCAGCTTCGCCGCGCGCTACGAGCGCACCCGGGAGGAAGAGCTCTCGCTCGAGGACTACCTCGCCGAGTGCAAGCGCAACCCGCTGGCCTACGCCACCGCCGCCGAACGCATGCTGCAGGCCATCGGCGAGCCGACGACGATCGACACCCGCAACGACCCGCGGCTGTCGCGCATCTTCCAGAACAAGGTGATCAAGGTCTACCCGGCCTTCGCCGAGTTCTACGGCATGGAGGACGCCATCGAGCAGGTGGTCTCCTACTTCCGCCACGCCGCGCAGGGCCTGGAGGAGAAGAAGCAGATCCTCTACCTGCTGGGCCCGGTGGGTGGCGGCAAGAGCAGCATCGCCGAAAGGCTCAAGCAACTGATGGAGCAGGTGCCGTTCTATGCGCTCAAGGGCAGCCCGGTGAACGAGAGCCCGCTGGGCCTGTTCGACCCGGTGGAGGACGGCCCCATCCTGGAGCAGGAATTCGGCATCCCCAGCCGCTACCTCAACCGCATCATGAGCCCCTGGGCCGTCAAGCGGCTGGAGGAGTTCGGCGGTGACATCCGCAAGTTCAAGGTCATCAAGCGCCACCCCAGCATCCTCAAGCAGGTGGGCATCAGCAAGACCGAGCCGGGCGACGAGAACAACCAGGACATCTCCAGCCTGGTGGGCAAGGTCGACATCCGCAAGCTGGAAAGCTACGCGCAGGACGACCCGGACGCCTACAGCTACAGCGGCGGCCTGTGCCTGAGCAACCAGGGCCTGCTGGAATTCGTGGAGATGTTCAAGGCGCCGATCAAGGTGCTGCACCCGCTGCTGACGGCCACGCAGGAAGGCAACTTCAAGGGCACCGAGGGCTTCGGCGCCATGCCCTTCGACGGCGTGGTGCTGGCGCACAGCAACGAGAGCGAGTGGAAGGCCTTCCGCAACAACAAGAACAACGAGGCCTTCCTGGACCGCATCTACATCGTCAAGGTGCCGTACTGCCTGCGCGTGAGCGAGGAGGTCAAGATCTACGAGAAGCTGCTCAAGCACAGCAGCCTGGCCCAGGCCACCTGCGCGCCGGGCACGCTGAAGATGATGGCGCAGTTCGCCATCCTCACGCGGCTGAAGGAGCCGGAGAACAGCAGCCTGTTCAGCAAGATGCTGGTCTACGACGGCGAGAACCTCAAGGACACCGACCCGCGCGCCAAGAGCATCCAGGAGTACCGCGACTACGCCGGCGTGGACGAGGGCATGAGCGGCATCAGCACGCGCTTTGCCTACAAGATCATCTCCAAGGTCTTCAACTTCGACAGCACCGAGGTCGCCGCCAACCCGGTGCACCTGATGTACGTGCTGGAGCAGCAGATCGAGCGCGAGCAGTTCCCGGCCGAGGTGGAGCAGAAGTACGTGGGCTTCATCAAGGAGCAGCTGGCGCCGCGCTACGCCGAGTTCATCGGCAAGGAGATCCAGACCGCGTACCTGGAGAGCTACAGCGAGTACGGGCAGAACATCTTCGACCGCTACGTCACCTACGCCGACTACTGGATTCAGGACCACGAGTACCGCGACACCGACACCGGCGAGGTCTTCGACCGCGCGGCGCTGAACGCCGAGCTGGAGAAGATCGAGAAGCCCGCCGGCATCGCCAACCCGAAGGACTTCCGCAACGAGATCGTCAACTTCGTGCTGCGCGCGCGCGCCAACAACCAGGGCAACAACCCGGTGTGGACCAGCTACGAGAAGCTGCGCACGGTGATCGAGAAGAAGATGTTCTCCAACACCGAGGAGCTGTTGCCGGTGATCAGCTTCAACGCCAAGGCCAGCGCCGACGAGGCCAAGAAGCACGACGACTTCGTCACCCGCATGGAGGCCAAGGGCTACACCTCCAAGCAGGTGAGGCTGCTGTGCGAGTGGTACCTGCGCGTGAGGAAGAGCTCGTGAGCGCGCGCGGCCGGCGCCGGGCCGCCCCAAGGCGGCCGCGACCCCCTCGGGGGGTGGTGCGCGGTACTCCGCGCACCGGGGGCTGACAGGATGGCCCTTCAGAGCATCATCGACCGGCGGCTGGCGGGCAAGAACAAGTCCATCGGCAACCGCGAGCGTTTCCTGCGCCGCTACAAGGACCAGGTCAAGGAAGCCGTCAAGCGCGCCATCGACGGTCGCGGCATCCGCGACATCGAGCGCGGCGAGGAGATCCACATCCCCAAGCGGGACCTCTCCGAGCCGGTGTTCGGCCACGGCCAGGGTGGCATCCGCGAGGTGGTGCACCCGGGCAACCGCGACTTCATCAAGGGCGACCGCATCAAGCGCCCGGAAGGCGGCGGTGGCGGCGGCTCGGGCAAGGGCCAGGCCAGCGACTCCGGCGAAGGCGAGGACGACTTCGCCTTCGCGCTGAGCAAGGAAGAGTTCATGCAGGTCTTCTTCGAGGACCTGGCCCTGCCGCACCTGGTGCGCACGCAACTGGCCGAAGTGCCGGAGTGGAAGCACCAGCGTGCCGGCTTCAGCAGCGACGGCACGCCCAACAACCTGCACGTGGTGCGCAGCCTGCGTGGTGCCATCGGGCGGCGCATCGCCATCGGCGCCGGCTCGCGGCGCGAGCTGCGCGAGATGGAGGAACGGCTGGAGGCTCTGGGCCCCGACCACCCCGAGGCGCCTGAACTGCGCGCCGAGATCGCCGCGCTGAAGCGCCGGCTCGAGCGCATCCCCTACCTGGACCCGATCGACCTGCGCTTTCGCAACCGCGTGCGCGTGCCGGTGCCCACCAGCAAGGCGGTGATGTTCTGCCTGATGGACGTCTCCGGCTCGATGGACGAGCAGCGCAAGGAACTCAGCAAGCGCTTCTTCATCCTGCTGTACCTGTTCCTGACGCGCCACTACGAGAAGATCGAGCTCGTCTTCATCCGCCACCACACGCAGGCGCAGGAGGTGGACGAGGAGAACTTCTTCCACGCCCGCGAGACCGGCGGCACCGTGGTCAGCAGCGCGCTGGTGCTGATGGAGGAGATCATCCGCGCGCGCTACGACCCGGCGCAGTGGAACATCTACGGCGCGCAGGCCAGCGACGGCGACAACTGGCACCACGACAGCGGCCGCTGCCGCGAGATCCTGGCCGAGAAGATCCTGCCACTGGTGCGCTACTACGCCTACGTGCAGGTGGCGGAGGAGGAGCAGAACCTCTGGGAGGAATACACCCAGCTGCTCGAAGGCCAGAAGCACTTCGCGATGCGCAAGGCCATCAGCGCCGACCAGATCTACCCGGTGTTCCGCGACCTGTTCAGGAAGGAAGGGGCGAAGGCAGCATGAGCCGAGACTTTCCCAGGAAGCCGCTTCCCGGCCCCAGCGACTGGTCCTTCGACCTCATCGAGGACTACCACGCGGTGATCCGCGCGACGGCCGAATCGTTCCGGCTGGACACCTACCCCAACCAGCTGGAGATCATCACCGCCGAGCAGATGATGGACGCCTACGCCAGCGTGGGCATGCCGGTGAACTACCGGCACTGGAGCTACGGCAAGGAGTTCATCGCCACCGAGAAGAACTACAAGCGCGGCCACATGGGCCTGGCCTACGAGATCGTCATCAACTCCAACCCCTGCATCAGCTACCTGATGGAGGAGAACACGATGGCGATGCAGGCGCTCGTCATCGCGCACGCCGCCTACGGCCACAACAGCTTCTTCAAGGGCAACTACCTGTTCCGCATGTGGACCGACGCGTCGGCCATCATCGACTACCTGGTCTACGCCAAGGACTACGTGGCCAAGTGCGAGGAGAAGCACGGGCTCGATGCGGTGGAGGCCTTCCTCGACAGCTGCCACGCGCTGGCCAACCACGGCGTGGACCGCTACCGCCGCCCCACGCGCAAGACGCTGGCGCAGGAGCTGGCCGAGCAGCGCGACCGCGAGGCCTACGCGCAGCAGCAGGTCAACGACCTCTGGCGCACGCTGCCGCGGCGAGCCGATGCCGACAGCAGCGCCCCGGAGCTCAAGCGCTTCCCCGAGGAGCCGCAGGAGAACCTGCTGTACTTCATCGAGAAGAACGCGCCGCTGCTGGAGCCGTGGCAGCGCGAGATCGTGCGCATCGTGCGCAAGGTGTCGCAGTACTTCTACCCGCAGCGCCAGACGCAGGTGATGAACGAGGGCTGGGCCACCTTCTGGCACCACCGGCTGCTCAACACCATGTACGACGGCGGCTGGCTGAGCGACGGCGTGATGATCGAATGGCTCAAGAGCCACACCAACGTGATCTACCAGCCGCCGGTGGGGCACAAGGCCTACAGCGGCATCAACCCCTATGCGCTGGGCTTCGCGATGTACACCGACATCGAGCGCATCTGCCGGAAGCCCACCGACGAGGACCGCGCCTGGTTCCCCGACATCGCCGGCAGCGACTGGCTGACGACGCTGGACCACGCGATGCGCAACTTCAAGGACGAGAGCTTCATCGGCCAGTACCTGAGCCCGAAGCTGATGCGCGAACTGCGCCTGTTCGCCATCGTCGACGACGAGCGGCAGAGCGAGCTGGAGGTCTCCGCCATCCACGACGACGCCGGCTACCGGGCGGTGCGCGAGGGCCTCAGCCGCCAGTACGACCTGGGCTCGCGCGAGCCCAACATCCAGGTCTGGAACGTCAACCTGCGCGGCGACCGCAGCCTCACGCTGCGCCACTTCCAGCACCGCGACCGGCCGCTGCACGACACGGCGCAGGAGGTACTGAAGCACGTCGCCCGGCTCTGGGGCTTCGGTGTGCAGCTGGAAAGCGTCAACGGCGCTGGCGACGTGACCCAGCGCTGGAACGTGCCGGCGCCGGCGGCCTGAGCCGCCGGCGCCGCGACGACATCAGTCGGTGTAGTCGTCCCAGAGGAGATCGTCCAGCACCAGCGCCGGCTGTGCCGCGCCGGCAGGCCAATATTCGAGGTCGAAGCTCAGCGCACTGCGCGGCAGCAGGCGCACCTCGTCGCCGGCCGCGTCGCGCAGCCGGAGTTCACCGCTGGACGGCGAAGCGTCCACCGCGTAGCCCAGGCGCGTGACCGTGGCGATGGCGTAGGTCTGCCCGCCCAGGCCGAAGCCGCCGCCGAGTTCGAAGCTGCCGGTGGCCACGTTGGCCAGGCCGTCGACATCGAAGTCGTACACCGCCGCGCCCGTGGGCTCGCTCACCTGGGTGCCGAGGTAGCTGATGCGCAGGCGCGCGCTGGCCGCCGTCTCCTGGCGCGCCCACAGGCGGAACGCGCCGTTGAGCGTGCCGTAGCCCGCCAGCGTGAAGTCCTGGAAGCTGGCCGAAACGTCCAGCGCCGTGGGTTCGCCGTCGCTGGCCAGCGTCACGGCGTTGACCGTCATCGTGAACCCGCCGTTGATCGCCGGCAGTGCGGGATCCTCCACACAGGCCGAGGCCAGGAAGCCGATGACGTCACCGGCACTGATGGCCTGGTCGTTGTCCGCGTCGTCGAAGCTGACCTGCAGCGTGCCCGAGACGGCACAGGGCAGGACCTCGGTCTCCACCGCGAGCGCCTGGCGGCGGCCAACGGCAGCCGGCTGACCCGCACGGAGATGCCCCAGCCAGTGCATGAGCGTCGCACCCACGAGCGTGGGCGTCGCGGCCGCTGTCGCCGGGCGGCCCCCGGCCGCGCTGGGGCTTGCGGTGGTGCCACCGGTCGGGTCCAGCAGGTCACCGCTGGCACCAGTGAGCACCGCCCGCGCCAGCGGGCCGGCAAAGCTGGCCGCGTTGCCGGCGTTGATGTCGGCACCGGCGGTGGCCACACCGCTGCGCACCCCGGTCGGGATGTCCACCGCGGGTGCGGTGCCGCCGCCACCACCGCAGGCGGTCAGCGCCGCTGCCGCGACGATCAGGGCCGGAAATCGGGACAGGTTCATGCGTCGACTCCCCATGGGCGGCTTGGCGCGCCCAATTCATCACGGGGCCACCGGGCCGCGACGCAGCCCTCGGCGCCCCGCTGACTATCATGCCCTGTTCTCATCCGCGCAGCCCGGGTCCGGGCGCCTCACCCATGAAGATCCTCGTCACCGGCGCCGCCGGCTTCATCGGCATGACCACGTCGCTGCGCCTGCTGGCACGCGGCGACGAGGTGGTCGGCCTGGACAACCTGAACGACTACTACGAGGTGCAGCTGAAGCTGGACCGCCTGGCGCGGCTGCAGGCGCACGCCAACTTCCGCTTCGTGAAGCTGGACGTGGCCGACCGCGAGGGCATGGCCGCGCTGTTCGCCGCCGAGAAGTTCGACCGCGTGATCCACCTGGCCGCCCAGGCCGGCGTGCGCTACTCGCTGCAGAACCCGCACGCCTACGTGGACAGCAACCTCGTGGGCTTCACCAACATCCTGGAGGGCTGCCGCCACACCCAGGTGCAGCACCTGACCTACGCCTCGAGCTCCAGCGTCTACGGTGGCAACACGCGCATGCCGTTCTCGGTGCACGACAGCGTGGACCACCCGGTGAGCCTGTACGCGGCCACGAAGAAGGCCAACGAGCTGATGGCACACACCTACAGCCACCTGTTCGGCCTGCCCACCACCGGCCTGCGCTTCTTCACCGTCTATGGCCCCTGGGGCCGGCCGGACATGGCGCTGTTCCTGTTCACCAAAGCCATCCTCGAGGGCCGGCCGATCGACGTGTTCAACCACGGGAACATGCAGCGCGACTTCACCTACATCGACGACATCGTCGAAGGCGTGATCCGCGTCAGCGACCGGCCAGCCACGCCGAACCCGGAGTACACGGCCGACGCACCCGACCCCGGCACCAGCAACGCGCCCTACCGCGTCTTCAACATCGGCAACCACAACCCGGTGCCGCTGATGGACTACATCGGCGCCATCGAGACCGCCCTGGGCACCACGGCGCAGAAGAACATGCTGCCGATGCAGCCGGGCGACGTGCCGGCCACCTATGCCGACGTGGAGGCGCTGACCGACTGGACCGGGTTCGCGCCCAAGACCACGATCCAGGAGGGCGTGGCGAAGTTCATCGCGTGGTACCGGGGGTACTACAAGGTCTGAATCACCGTCGACTCGCTTGACACCCATCAAGCAACGACATCAGGTGCTGTTCGCAAATTATTGATCCAGAAGGATTTTTACCTCCGGAACAGATTGGTACAAATGCTGCTATCGACAGATGCAGACGGATTGGTTCAAACAATAAACGAGTCCGTCGCACATTTCAGTCGAACTGGCAGCGATTTATTCCGGAGGAAACATGCGACTTCATCTGTGGGCCATCACGGCCGCCTTCCTGTCCGCGGGTACCCAGGCCGCGATCGTGCACGACAGCGACATCGCCGGCAACGTCATCTTCGGCAGCGGCAATGCCGACGGCGGCTGGACGATCAACCAGACCGGCAACATGGAATTGGCCCTGCGTGCCAAGGTCCGCTACGACGTCGGCGACAACCTGCCCAAGAACACCTTCAACGCCAACGGCGACGGCACGTTCAGCCACGCCGTCGGCAACCCGGGCGGCACCCTCTCGGGCCGGGCGCGCTGGAACTTCGAGTGGTCGGTCAACACCGATGCCAGCGGCACCGGCGGCGCGAAGCTGGCCGCCTACGACTTCATCCTCGGCATCGATTCCGACGCCGGCTTCGGCACCACGTGGCACAGCTACAGCCTGACGGGCATGGCCTACGACCATTCGTTCGGCGACAACACAACCGCACAGAGCGCCGGCGTCGAGGCTCCGTCGGGCGACTACGCCGCATTCCTCGCCCTGCTCGGCAGCAACAGCCTGATGCAGAACTCGGCCAACATGGAATTCGTCGACGACGGCGTGCTGTTCGCGGGCAACTTCGACCCGAACATCGACGGCAACTACTCGTTCTTCCTCGAAGCGCGCGACGGCAACGGCGGCCTGGTCGGGCGGACCGACATCACGGTGATCGTCGGCAACGGCGCGCAGCAGCAGGTGCCCGAACCGGCGTCGCTGGCTCTCGCGGGCCTCGCGCTGGCCGGCCTGGCCGCCACGCGCCGCCGCAAGGCCTGACGCAGGCACTCAGCGGGCGGCGTCCACCAGCGCCCGCACCCAGCGCCCCGGGATCGCATAGCTGATCCCGCTGGGCGACGACAGCGCCGCCTCGCGGCTGCCGCGCACCAGCACCATGTTGACCACCGCCACCACCTGCCCGGTGGCGGCGTCCAGCACCGGGCCACCGCTGTTGCCCGGGTAGGCGGTGGCGTCCAGCTGCGCGATGTCGAAGCTGCCGCGGCGCAGCGTGGCCAGGGCCTGGTCGCGCAGCTGGCGCGCGTTGGCGGCCGGCAGCGCGATGGGCGCGATCGACGACACCATGCCGCGATGCGTCACCGGCTGAAAGCCCAGGATGCCGCCGATCGGGAAGCCCATCAGCAGCACCGCCAGGCCTTCGCGCAGCACCGCGTCATCGGCCAGGGCCAGCGGGGGCAGGGGGTCGCCGTCCTGCAGGCGCAGCAGCACCAGGTCGTGCTCGCGGTCGCGGCTGACCACCTCCACCCGGCGCCAGGCGCTGGCGCCGTCGGGCAGGGGCTGCTGCACCACCCACTGCGCCAGCGCGTCTTCGGCATCGCCCACCACGTGCTGGTTGGTCACCAGGTGACGCCCGTCGCCCACGGCGAAGGCCGTGCCGCGAAAGCCGAAGCGCGGGCTGGCCAGGGGGTCGAAGCGGCCGACGGGCAGCACCGAGGCACGTGCCGCGGCGATCACGCCCGGCACGTCGGCCAGCGCCTGCCGCGCCATGCCCAGCGCGGCGGCCGCCAGCAACAGGGAACGGCGCTGCATCCGGCCGTGCCGTCAGAGCACGAAGATCTTGCCCGGGTTCATGATGTTCTTCGGGTCCAGCGCCCGCTTGATCTCGCGCATCAGCGCGATGCTGCCGGCGCCGGCCTCGTCCACCAGGAAGCCCATCTTGTGCAGGCCGATCCCGTGCTCGCCGGTGCAGGTGCCTTCCATCGCGATCGCGCGCTGCACCATCTCCATCGACAGCCGCTCGGCGGTGGCGCGCTGTGCCGCGTCGCCCTCCCTGACCATGTAGGCCAGATGGAAGTTGCCGTCGCCCACGTGGCCAACGATGTAGTACGGCAGGCCACTGGCATCGGCATCGGCCACCGAGGCCTCGATGATCTCGGCCAGGCGCGAGATCGGCACACAGGTGTCGGTGGTCACGGTGCGGCAGCCCGGGTTCATCGTCATGCCGGCGAAGTAGGCCTTGTGGCGGGCCGTCCACAGCCGGGTGCGCTCCTCTGGTGTGCTCGCCCATTCGAAGTCGGCGCCACCGAACTCGGCGGTGATGGCCTGCACCGTCTCGGCCTGTTCCTTGACACCGGCGTCGCTGCCGTGGAATTCCATCAGCAGCAGCGGCATCTCCTTCAGGCCGAGCTTGCTCTGCCCGTTGATGAATCGCACGGCATTGGCGTCGAGCAGTTCGCAGCGCGCGATCGGCACGCCCATCTGGATGATCTGGATCGTGGCGTTGACCGCCGAGGCAACGTCGCTGAACTGGCAGATCGCCGCGCTCACCGCCTCGGGCAGCGGGTAGAGCTTGAGCGTGACCTCGGTCATCACGCCCAGCGTGCCCTCGCTGCCGACGAACAGCCGCGTCAGGTCGTAGCCGGCGCTGCTCTTCTTGGCGCGCGTGCCCGTGTGGATGATCTCGCCACTGGCGGTGACCACCGTCAGCCCGAGCACGTTCTCGCGCATGGTGCCGTAGCGCACGGCGTTCGTGCCGCTGGCACGGGTGGCTGCCATGCCGCCCAGGCTGGCGTTGGCGCCGGGGTCGATGGGGAAGAACAGGCCCTGGTCCTTGACCTCGCGGTTGAGCTGCTCGCGCGTGACGCCGGCCTCCACGGTGACCGTCAGGTCCTCCGGGTTCACGCGCACGATGCGCGTCATGCGGGAGAGATCCACGCTGACGCCGCCCTGCACGGCCAGCAGGTGGCCTTCCAGCGAGGAGCCCACGCCGAAGGGAATCACCGGCACACCGTGCGCCGCCGCCTGCGTCACCACGAAGGCCACCTCGTCGGTGCTCTCGCAGAACACCACCGCATCGGGCGGCGTGACCGGGAACGGGCTTTCGTCGCGGCCATGCTGCTCGCGCACCGCGGCCACCGTGGAGCAGCGGTCCCCGAAGCGCTCGCGCAGTGCCGCCAGCATCACCTCCGGCACGGGCCGGCGGTCGTAGGCGGGCAGGACCTCGTTGGGCAGCGGGGCGTTCATCGGCGTCTCCAGAAGGGCACGTGCATTCTAGGGACACCCCCCGCCGCTGGCATGATCACCCCCATGGCCAACCGACTCACGCAGATCGCCACCCGCACCGGCGACGACGGCACCACCGGGCTCGGCGACGGCACGCGCACGCGCAAGGACGCGCTGCGCGTGGCGGCGATGGGCGACGTCGACGAACTCAACTCCAGCCTCGGCGTGTTGCTGTGCGAAGCGCTGCCCGACGACGTGCGCCAACTCCTGGTGGAGGTGCAGCACGAGCTGTTCAACCTGGGTGGCGAACTGTCCATCCCCGGCTTCGTGCTGTTGAAGGACGAGGCCGTGGCCGCGCTCGACGCGGCGCTGGAACGGCATAACGCCACGCTGCCGCGGTTGCAGGAGTTCATCCTGCCTGCCGGCAGCCGCGCCGCCGCGCTGGCGCACGTGAGCCGCACCATCGCGCGCCGCGCGGAACGCGCCGTGGTGGCGCTGGCCGCCGCCGAGCCGGTGAACGCCGCACCGCGCCAGTACCTGAACCGCCTGTCGGACCTGCTGTTCGTGCTCGCCCGCGTGCTCAACCGCATGGACGGCGGCGACGATGTCTACTGGCGCAGCGAGAAGCTGCGCCGCGGCGAGGCCGGTTGAGTCGGCGGCCGAATCAGCCGCCGAAGTTTCGCGCCATCACCGGCGCGACGGTCGGCAGCGCCGCCGCGGCGTCGGCCGCGGCCAGCAGTCTCGGCGCATGGGCGGCGAACCACTCGCGCCGGGGGCGCCACTTCGTCATCACCGCCAGGTAGACATCCAGCGCCGAGAAGCGCTGACCCAGGAACCAGGGCCCGACGGCGGCCGCCTCGACATGGCCCCACAGCTGGCGCGCATAGGCGTCCACCTCGGCGCGGAACGCCGTCCGAACGGACTCGTCGGCCTTCACGAAGCGCGCCGGGTCGTCGGCGTAGGTGAAGGTCGGGTACACGTTGGCCACCAGGAAGACCAGCCAGCGCAGGAAGGCCGCGCGCTCGGCGGCCTGCGGGCCCGGCACCAGGTCATCGCGGCCGGTCAGGTCGGCCAGGTGCAGCGTGATGGCCGCACTCTCGGTCATCACCGCACCATCGGGCAGCACCAGCACCGGCACCTGGGCCAGCGGGTTCAGCGGGCGCAGGCGCTCGCGCGCCTCGGCCGAATCGAACAGGTCGCCGGTGGCCTCGAAACGGAAGGGCAGGCCATAGAACGCCAGTTGGGCCTCGACGATCGCCGAGCCCCAGCCGGGTTCACCGTGCAGGACGAGGCCGCCAGGCTCAGCCATGCCACACGACGGGCTTGCGCATGCCGGTCCATCGTTCGTAGTTCTTCGCGAACATGTCCTCGATGCGGTTGCGCTTGACCTTGAAGGTGGGCGTGATGAGGTCGTTGTCCACCGTCCAGGCTTCCGACGTGATCACCAGGCAGTCGAGCTGCTCGTGCGGGTCGAGCGTCTCGTTGATGTGCTTCAGGTGTTCGGCCAGCGAGGCTTCCAGCTCGGCCTTGCCGCCGTTCTTCACCAACGCCGAGGCCTCGGCATTGATCATCAGCAGCGCCAGCGGCTGGCCCAGGTTGGCACCCGTCACGCAGCAGGCCTCCACCGCGTTGTGCATGACCAGCTTGTCCTCGATGGGCGCCGGGGCCACGTATTTGCCCTTGCTGGTCTTGAACAGGTCCTTCACGCGGCCGGTGATCTTCAGCCGGCCCTGGGCATCGGTGCTGCCCTTGTCGCCGGTCTTGAGCCAGCCGTCGTCGGTGAACATCTCCGCGGTCAGCTCGGGCTGCTTGTAGTAGCCCAGCATGTTCCACGGCGCCTTGACCTGGATCTCGCCGTTGTCCGGCGCGATGCGGCACTGCACCGGCGCGTAGGGCCGCCCCACGGTGCCGAAGCTGTCGGGGTCGCCGGTGGTGATGTGGCTGGCACCGATGTTCTCGGTCATGCCGTAGCCCTCGGCGATGTTCAGGCCCAGCTTGCTGTACCAGGCGAGCAGTTCGGCCGGCATCGGCGCCGCGCCGCCGGCGGCGAAGATGCACTGGTCCAGGCCCAGCGTGGAGAGGATCTTCTTCTTCACGATGCCCGACAGCACCGGGATCTTCAGGAACAGGTCCAGCTTCTTCGGCGGCATCTTGTGGCTGACCGCCTGCTGGAACTTGACCCACAGCCGCGGCACCGAGAAGAACACGGTGGGCCGCGCGCGCTGCATGTCGGTGGTGAAGGTGTCCAGGCTCTCGGCAAAGAACACGTGCATGCCGGTGGTCAGCTGCGCATGCTCCACCAGCGCACGCTCGACCACGTGCGACAGCGGCAGGTACGACAGCATGCGCGAATCCGCGTTCTGCGGGATGCGCTCCAGGCCGGCGGCCACCGCGGCCATGAAGTTGCCGAAAGTGTGCATCACGCCCTTGGGCGCGCCGGTCGTGCCCGAGGTGTACATGATGGTGGACAGGTCGTCGGCCGGGCGCACCGGCTCGCCGGCCAGCGGCGCGGTCTTGGCGACGATGTCGTCCCAGCCCGGGTAGCTCTTCTTCGCGTCGGCCTCGGCCAGCGGGTGGTGGATGCAGGGCAGGCCCTCGGGGATGCCCGGCTTCATGCCCAGCCAGCCGTCGAGCTTGCCGACGAACAGCAGCTTGGCCTCGCTGTGCTCGAGGATCTGGCGGATGGTGCCGGCGGCCAGCGTCGGGTACAGCGGGACCGAGATCGCGCCGGCCATCCAGATGGCGTAGTCGGTCATCATCCAGTGCGCCGTGTTCTTCGACAGCATGGCCACCTTGTCGCCGGCGCCGATGCCCTGCGCCTGCAGGTGGGCGGCCATGCGGCGCGCCTGGTCGACCACCTGCTTCCACGTGTAGTCCACGGTCTGGCCGCCGCCCACCGGCTGCGTGAAGGCCACGCGGTCGGGTGCTGTGCGCTCCCAGTGGTACAGGCGCTGCAGCGGCAGCTGGTCGGGCGAAACGGTGGCGGACATGGTGGCTGTGTCAGGTGGGAACAAACCACCTAGCGTAGCCGAGCACCATGCCCCTGTGACAGAGGGGTCGCACGCCCCCCTTTCGGGGGAAACCCGGGTCAGCGGCCGTGCGCCGCCGCCTCGTCGAGCTGTTCCTTGATCTGGCGCACGCCACGCAGCAGCAGCGTCGCATCCAGGTCGGCCTGCGGCGCCAGGGTGGCCACCGCGTCGTCCAGCGTCTCCGGTGCCGTCAACATGGTCTGCACCACGGCCGACAGTGCCAGCAGCGTGCGCCGGCCGTTGGCCACGGCGGGTGGCAGGTGGTGGTCGGCCTGCACCGCCACGTGGTGGCGCACGCTGGCCACGGCCGCCGCGGCCAACCCCCAGCTTTCGCACAGGGCCGCGCCCAGGGCATCGTGGCTGACACCGAACCCGGCGTGTTCGAGCTGCGCCAGTTCGACGTCGCCGCCGGCGGCGCGCAGCATGGCGCGGTAATGGTCGGGCGCATGGCGGAACAGCACGGCCTTGCCGCACTCCTCGAACAGGCCGGCCGAATGCGCCGCCCAGGCGTCCACCGACATCTTCTGTGCCAGCCGCCCCATTAGCAGGCCGCGCAGGCCGGCACGCTGCCACAGCGGCTCCAGCTCCGGGGCCGGCGGGAAGGCCGCGCGCAGGCCCATCTCGAAGGTGATGGCCGCCACCTCGCGCATGCCCAGGTAGGTGATGGCCTGCATCACGCTCTGCACCCGGCCCTTGAGGCCGTAGAGCGACGAATTCACCGCCTTCATCACCGCGGCGGCCAGGGCCATGTCGGCCTCGATCAGCTCGGCCGCGGCGGTGAGGTTGATGTCGTCCTCGGCCAGCAGCAGCGAGAGCTTCACCAGCGCCTCGGGCTGGGCGGGGATGTCGATGTCGAGGCTGCGCAGTTCGGGGTTCACGGACATGGTGCGGCGATCCTAGGCCGGCGACCCTGCGGCGATCGCCCCATCAGCACGCGCTTTGCCCGTCAGACCCGATGATCACACCACCCCAGAACGACGAAGGGCGCCCCGCAAGGCGCCCCTCGTGCATCTTATGGTGATGAGTGCCGGCTTCGGCCGGGCGTGTTGTGTGTCTCCTCAGGCCCCCGTCCAACCGGGCCCCGGGGGGCGCGCAGTTGCGAGTGGGCGGACTGTAGGCGCGCCGCGGCGCGCACCGCATCGGGGATTTCCCGCCGCCGGGCAGGTGTCAGGCGGCCGGCCCGGCCTGGATCAGCGCCGCCGCCCGCTCGGCGATCATCAGCGTCGGCGCGTTCGTGTTGCCGCTGGTGATGGTGGGCATCACGCTGGCGTCGGCCACGCGCAGCCCGGCCAGGCCGCGCACGCGCAGCTGCGGGTCCACCACCGCCAGCGGGTCGTCGGCCCGGCCCATGCGGCAGGTGCCCACGGGGTGGAAGATGGTGGTGCCGATGTCGCCGGCCAGGCGCGCGAGTTCATCGTCGCTCTGGAACTGCACGCCGGGCTTGACCTCGCGCGGCCGGTAGGGCGCCAGCGCCGGCATCGCGGCGATGCGCCGGGTCAGGCGCAGGCTGTCGGCCGCCACCTGCCGGTCCTCGGGCGTGGACAGGTAGTTGGCCTGGATGGCCGGCGCGTCCTCGGGCCGCGGGCTGCGGATGCGCACGTGGCCGCGCGCCGTCGGGTTCAGGTTGCAGACGCTGGCGGTGAAGGCGTCGAAACCGTGCAACGGCTCGCCGAAGGCGTCCAGCGACAGCGGCTGCACGTGGTACTCCACGTTCGGCCAGCGCTGGGCGGGCGACGAACGCGTGAAGCAGCCCAGCTGTGACGGCGCCATGCTCATCGGGCCACTGCGAGTGAGCGCGTACTCCGCCGCAATCCGCAGCTTGCCGAGCCAGGAGTTGGCCAGCGTGTTGAGCGTGCGCACGCCCTCGACGGCGAACACGGCGCGGATCTGCAGGTGGTCCTGCAGGTTCTCGCCCACGCCGGGCAGCTCGTGCACCACTGGCAGGCCCTGGGCCTGCAGCCAGGCGCCGGCACCGATGCCCGAGCGCTGCAGCAGGGCCGGCGTGTTGACCGCGCCGGCCGTCAGCACCACTTCGCGGGTGGCCTTCAGGGTGCGCCGCTGCCCACCCTCGATCACGCTCAGGCCGGTGGCGCGGCCCTGCTCGACGAGCACGCGGTCGGCCAGCACACCGGTGCGCACGACCAGGTTGGCCCGCCCGGCCACCGGGCGCAGGAAGCCCTTGGACGCGTTCCAGCGCACGCCGCGCCGCTGGTTGACCTCGAAGTAGCCCACGCCCTCGTTGTCGCCGCGGTTGAAATCATCGCTGGCCGGGATGCCCGATTCGCGCGCCGCGGCGGCGAAGGCGTCCAGGATGTCCCAGCGCAGGCGCTGGCGCTCCACCCGCCACTCGCCGCCGGCGCCGTGCAGGTCGTCGGCGCCCCGCCAGTGGTCCTCGTGCTGGCGGAAGAGCGGCAGCACCGCGTCCCACGCCCAGGACGGGTCGCCGGTGACGGCCGCCCAATGGTCGTAGTCGCGCGCCTGGCCGCGCATGTAGATCATGCCGTTGATGCTGGAACAGCCGCCGAGTACCTTGCCGCGTGGATAGCGCAGCGTGCGCCCGTTGAGGCCGGGGTCGGGCTCGGTCTGGTAGAGCCAGTCGGTGCGCGGGTTGCCGATGCAGTAGAGGTAGCCCACCGGGATGTGGATCCAGTGGTAGTCGTCGCGCCCGCCGGCTTCCAGCAGCAGCACACGGCAGGCCGGATCGGCCGACAGCCGGTTGGCCAGCAGGCAGCCGGCGGTGCCGGCGCCGACGATGATGACGTCGAAGGTCTCGCTCGGGTCGCTCATGGGTCAGCGGTCCTTCCAGCCGGCCGCCAGCCGGCGCACGATCTCGGCGGCCGGCGCGCGGCGCGCCAACGGCAGCGCCTGGCCGGCCCACAGCGACAGCGCGCCAGCGTCGCCTGCGCGGCCGGCGGCCTGGCGCAGCGGGCGCGTCATCGCATTGGGAATGGGAAAGTCGGGCAGCTCGCCGCGCGCCACCAGGGCGTCGGTGGCCTGGGTGAAGCGGTTGGCCAGGCCGCGCGCCCAGCGCCCGGAGAACGCCGCCGTCAGCACCGTCTCGTGGCCCTGGCCGGTTTCCAGCGCCGCCCGGTAGGCCGGCGAGATCGGGCATTCGTCGGCCAGCAGGAAGGCCGTGCCGGCCGCGGCGGCGCTGGCACCCAGCGCCTGCGCCGCCGCGACGCCGCGCGCATCGGCGATGCCGCCGGCCGCCACCACCGGCACCGACACGGCGTCCACCACCTGCGGCACCAGGGCCAGGGTGCCGACCAGCCCGGCGTCGCGCGGGCCGAGGAAGCTGCCGCGGTGGGCCCCGGCCTCGGCGCCCTGGGCCACGATCGCGTCGCAGCCGCTGGCAGCGAGCTGCACCGCCTCGGGCACGTTCGTGACCGTGCCCACGACCTCCGCGCCCGCCGCGTGCAGGGCCGCCACGCGCGCGGCGCCCGGGTCGCCGAACGTGAAGCCGACCCAGGGCACGCGGCGGTCCCGCAGCACGGCCAGCTGGGCCTCGAAGTCCTCCTCGCAGGACACCGGCACGGCCGGTGGCGGCAGGCCCAGGGCCGCATGGAACGGGGCCAATGCGGCCGTGAACGCCGCTTCGCGTGCGGCGTCGCGCACCCAGGGCTGCGGGCAGAACAGGTTGACGCCGAAGGGCAGCGGCGTCAGCGTGCGGATGGCGTCGACCGTCTGCGCCAGCTTCGCCGGCGCCATGTAGGCCCCGCCCAGCCAGCCCAGGCCACCCGCGTTGCACACCGCGGCCACCAGCGGCGCGCAGGCCGCCTCGCCGCCCATCGGCGCCAGCCAGATCCGCGGCAGCGCAAGGCTCATCGCACCAGCCTCGTCTGCAGCACGGGGAACAGCTGGCTCAGGCCGTCGGCCATGATCTCCACCGCCAGCGCCGCCAGGATCAGGCCCATCAAGCGCGTCATCACATTGATGCCGGTGCGCCCGATGAAGCGTGCGATGCGGCCCGACAGCGTGAACACCGCGAAGGTCACCAGCGCCACCACCAGCCCGTAGCCCACCAGCACGGCCTGTTCCCACCAGTGGCGGGTGCGCTCGGCGTAGATCACCATGGTCGAGATCGTCGCCGGCCCGGTGAGCAGCGGGATGGTCAGCGGCACCACGGCGATGCTGGCGCCGGCCTCGGCCTTCTCGCGACCCTCGGTGGCGTCGCTGGGCTTGGATTCGGCCGGTTGGGCATTGAGCATCTGCAGCGCACTGATCAGCAGCAGCGTGCCACCGCCGACCTGGAACGACGCGATCGAGATGCCGAAGAAGGCGATGATCTTGGTGCCGGCCAGCGCGCTGACGGCCACCACCAGGCCGGCGGCCATCGCGCTCACCCGGATCGTCTGGCGACGTTGCGCCGGCGAGAAGGCCTGCGTGAAGTGGATGAAGAAGGGCAGCACGCCGACCGGGTTGACGATCGCCAGCAACGCGATCAGCGGCTTGAGCAGATCCATGACGCGATGCTAAGCGCACGCCTGCAGGGCACGTTGGCGACCCGCCGCGCACTGCATCGGTGCCCCGCCCACCATCGGGAGACGCGCCCCGGGAAAATCCTCGGGCGCAAAAACGACAGTTCCGGCTTGACACCTTTGCAAGATGCGCATAGGCGGTCCCATAATGGAATTTCCTGTGTCCGTATGCCGCACCTGATCGCTCCCGAATCGACCGCGAGTCTGTTCACGCCGGGTTGAAGCACGACATTGGTTTTCTTGTTTCTTGAGTTAAGGGCTTCCCCGTGGGCAACAAACTGTACGTCGGCAACCTCGCTTATTCGGTGCGCGACGATTCCCTCCAGCAGGCGTTCGCGCAATTCGGCACCGTGACGTCGGCCAAGGTCATGATGGACCGCGACACCGGCCGCTCGAAGGGCTTCGGCTTCGTCGAGATGGGTTCCGACGCCGAGGCGCAGGCCGCCATCAACGGCATGAACGGCCAGGCCCTCGAGGGCCGCGCGATCGTCGTCAACGAAGCGCGCCCGCGTGAGCCGCGGGCCGGCGGCTTCGGCGGCGGCGGTGGTGGTGGCGGCTACGGTGGCGGCGGCGGTGGCCGTGGCGGCTACGGTGGTGGCGGTGGCTACGGCGGTGGCGGCGGTGGTGGTGACCGCGGCGGCTACGGCGGCGGTGGCGGTGGCCGCAGCCCCTACGGCGGCGGCGGTGGTGGTCGCGGCGGCTACGGCGGTGGCGGCGGTGGCCGTGGCGGCTACGGTGGTGGCGACCGCGGTGGCCGTGGCGGCGGTGGCGGCTACGGCGGCGACAACGGCTACTGAGCCCGCGCTGGCGCCACGCGCGCCAGCGATGAGAAGAGGCCCTGCTGAGCAGGGCCTTTTTTCATCACGCCGTCCGTCGCTGCGATCGAGGCGCTACCCCGTCTTCGCCGGGCGGCGCGGCTTGCGCCCCCGCCCTGCGAAGGCCCGGTCGAACAGCGGGTTCGGCAGCATGCGCAGCAGCTTGGCCACGACGGCCATGGGCCACGGGATCACGCGGTAGCTCGCGCCGGCCCCGATGGCGCGGAAGGCCTGGTCGGCAAAGTCCTCCGGCTTCATCAGGAACGGCATCGGGTACGGGTTCTTTGCCGTCAGCGGCGTGGCGATGTAGCCCGGCAGCAGCGTCACCACCTTCATGCCGAACGGCCGGCACTCCCCGCGCAGGCTTTCGCAATAGGCCACCACCGCGGCCTTGCTGGCGCAGTACGCGGCGTGGCCGGGCAGGCCCCGGATGGCCGCCACGCTGGCGATGCCCACCAGCGTGCCCCGGCGCTGCGCCCGCATCGCCGCCATGAACGGGTGGAAGGTGGCCGCCATGCCGGTGTTGTTGGTGGCGAAGGTCTCGCGCATCACGTCCAGGTCGTCGCGCTCGGCGGTGTCCATGCCGACGCTGATGCCGGCGTTGGCGATCACCACGTCGGGCAGGCCTTGCGCCGCGAGGCAGGCCTGGCCGGCAGCCACGATGCGGTCGACGTCGGCCACGTCGGCGGCGTAGATGCCGCAGCGCTCGGGCCCCAGGCCCTGGGCCCGCGCCCAGTCGCGCAGCGCGTCCTCGCGGCGGGCCACCAGCGCCAGCCGCCAGCCGGCCTGGGCGTAGCGCAGCGCGAGCGCCTGGCCGATGCCGCTGGAGGCACCGGTGATGAAGACGAGGGGGGCGGGGTCGTTCATGGGATCACCTCGGCGTGGACAGCGACGCCCGCACCGGCCCGTCGAACTGCAGGACGCGCTTCTGGCCGTCGTAGCGCAGGCCACCGGCGCGCAGCTGGTTCGGACCCTGCTTCACGGTGACCGGCAGGTGCGTCTGCACCACCTCGGTCTCGATGAAGGCATGGAGAAAGTCGCTGCGGATCTCCACCGGCTGGCCGCCGCTGTCGGTGCCCAGCACCTCGGCGCCACCCTGCAGCTGCAGCTCGGTCGCGCCGTCGTTGCTGACGGCGCGGCTGGCGGTGGCCGTGATCACCCGGCCGTCGGGCAGGAAGGCGCGCAGCAGCAGCGCATCGATCTCGATGCGGCCGTCACCCGGGTAGTGGCGCAGCTCGCGACCCTCCAGCCGAGCGGTCTCGCGGCCGTCGGGCGCGTAACGCTGCAGCACGAAGCTGCGCATCGTGTAGTCCGGCTCGCCGGTCTCGACCACCGCCTCGCGCGGCGCCGGCGCCACCGGGGTGTTCTTGACCAGCCACCACGTGGCCAGCGCCAGCGCGCCCATCAGCAGCAGCGGCAGGTAGCTGACGAGCGCATCGCGCCAGCGCAGGTGCCACGGCTGGCGGTGCCGGGCCGGCGCCCGGCGCTCGCCGCCGATGGCGATCTCCGGCAGGTCCGGCAGCTGGATCTCGACGGCCATGCCGGTGCCGCCTTCAGCGCGCGTCCAGCGTGCCGGTCACGTCGGCCAGCAGCGCGGCGTAGCGGCCGGCGGCCATCAGCAGCAGGTCGCAGAACTCGCGTGCCGCGCCGTGTCCGCCCGCGGCGCGGGTCACGTAGGCGGCGCGAGCCTGGACCTCGCCATGGGCATTGGCCGGCGCGCAGGCGAAGGCGGCGCGGGCGAACAACGGCAGGTCGGGCCAGTCGTCGCCGATCACGCCCACCTCGCCCCAGGCGATGCCCAGCGGCGCCAGCAGCGCTTCGGCCGCGGCCACCTTGTCGTGGGCACCGAAAGCGGCGTGCTGCAGGCCCAGGTCGGCCAGCCGGCGGCGCACGGCGGGTGAATCGCGCCCCGTCACCACCATCGGCACGATGCCGGCCATCGCCAGCAGCTTCAGGCCGTGGCCGTCCAGCGTGGAGAAGGCCTTGACGGTCTCGCCAGCCTCGCCGATGTAGAGGCGGCCATCGGTGAGCACGCCGTCGACGTCGAAGATCGCGGCCCGCAGGCCGATGCGTCCCGGGTTCGCGCCCTGGGCCGCCAGCAGCACCTGCGGCGGAAAGCTGGACCCGGCCATCAGATCACCTTCGCCCGCATCAGGTCGTTGGAGTTCAGCGCGCCCACCAGCAGGCCGGCGGCGTCCACCACCAGCACGCTGGTGACGCGGTGCTGTTCCATCACGGCCGCGGCGTCGACGGCCAGCGCATCGTCGCGCACCAGCTTCGGTGACGCGTGCATCACCTCGGCCGCGAGCAACGCACGCAGGTCCGCCCCGCGCTCGATCAGGCGGCGCAGGTCGCCGTCGGTGAAGATGCCGGCCGGCCGGCCCTGCGCATCCACCACCGCCGCGAAGCCCAGGCCCTTGCCCGTCATCTCGCGCAGCAGCGCGTGGAAGCTGGCCTCGGGCGCGACGCGTGGCACGGCGTCGCCGTGGCGCATCAGGTCGCGCACGTGCATCAGCAGCTTGCGGCCCAGCGCGCCGCCCGGGTGGGAACGCGCGAAGTCGTCCTCGCGGAAGCCGCGGGCATCGAGCAAGGCCACGGCCAGCGCGTCACCCAGCGCCATCTGCGCCGCCGTGCTGGCCGTGGGCGCCAGGTTCAGCGGGCAGGCCTCCTGGTCGACCGCGCTGACCACCACGTGGTCGGCATGGCGGGCCAGCGTGGAGTCGGCCCGGCCGGTCATCGCCACCAGCACCACGCCCAGGCGCCGCATGGCCGGCACGATGGCGCCGAGCTCGTCGCTCTCGCCGCTGTGGCTGATGGCCAGCACCACGTCGCCCGGCTGCACCATGCCCAGGTCGCCGTGGCTGGCCTCGGCCGGGTGCACGAAGAAGGCCGGCGTGCCGGTGGACGCCAGCGTGGCCGCGATCTTGCGTCCGACATGCCCGCTCTTACCCATGCCCATCACGATCACCCGCCCGCGGCAAGCGAACATGGCCTGCACCGCGCCGACGAAGCCGTCGCCCTGCCGCGCGGCCAGGCCCTGCAGCGCCCTGGCCTCGATCTCGAAGGTCTGGGCGGCGAGCGCGCGCACGCGGTCGGCGTCGATGCCGTGACTTAGCATCGGGTGATTCTAGGAGGCGGCCGGGATCCACGAGGGCCGTGCCCGCCTTCGCCGACCTCATGGCCAGCACCCTCGAACTCGTCCTGCTCTATCTCGTCGCCGCCGTGCTCGCGGTGGTGTACTTCCGCACGCTGAAGCTGCCGCCGGTGCTGGGCTACCTGGTGGTGGGCGTGCTGATCGGCCCGAACGCGCTGGCGCTGGCTCAGGACAGCGCCAGCGTGCGCTACCTGGCCGAGTTCGGTGTCGTGTTCCTGATGTTCGTGATCGGGCTGGAATTCAACCTGCCCAAGCTCAAGAGCATGCGCACGCTCGTGTTCGGCCTCGGGCTGTCGCAGGTGGCGCTGACCATGCTGGGCACGCTGGCCGGCCACGTGATGCTGGTGTTCGCCTGGCAGGCCATCACCGGGCAGAGCTGGGAGATGTCGTGGCGCGGCGCCGTGGTGCTGGGCGCGGCGATCGCGATGTCGTCCACCGCCATCGTCGGCAAGCTGATGGCCGAGCGGCTGGAGCTGGAAAGCGAGCACGGCCGCCGCGTGATGGGCATCCTGCTGTTCCAGGACCTGGCGGTGGTGCCGCTGCTGGTGCTGGTGCCGGCGCTGCACGCCAGCGGCACCGACCTGGCCATGGCCATCGGCCTGGCCATGGTCAAGGCCGCGGTGCTGCTGGCCATCCTGCTCACCGGCGGCCAGCGCGTGATGCGCTGGTGGCTCACGCTGGTGGCCCGGCGCAAGAGCGACGAGCTCTTCGTGCTCAACCTGCTGCTGATCACGCTGGGCCTGGCCTATCTGACCGAACACGCCGGCCTGTCGCTGGCGCTGGGCGCCTTCATCGCCGGCATGCTGATCGCCGAGACGGAGTACAAGCACCAGGTGGAGACCGACATCCGGCCCTTCCACGACGTGCTGCTCGGCCTGTTCTTCATCACCATCGGCATGAAGCTGGACTGGCGGCCGGTGCTCGACCAGTGGGTGCTGGTGCTGCTGCTGACCACCATCCCGGTGGTGGCCAAGGGCGCGCTGATCGCGATGCTGGCCTACGCCTTCCGCGCTGCGCCCGGCGTGGCGGTGCGCACCGGGCTGTACCTGGCGCAGGCCGGCGAGTTCGGCTTCGTGCTGCTGACGCTGGGCGCCGACGGCGGCCTGGTGGCGCCGGAGTGGATGAGCCCGGTGCTGGCCAGCATGGTGCTGTCGATGCTGGCCACGCCGTTCCTGATCATGAATGCCAACCGCGTGGTCTCACGCCTGGTGGCCAGCGACTGGCTGATGCAGTCGGTGGCGCTGACCACCATCGCCAAGAAGGCCATCCGCACCGAGAAGCACGTGATCATCTGCGGCTTCGGCCGCAGCGGCCAGAACCTGGCGCGCCTGCTGGAGACGCAGCAGATCCCCTACATGGCGCTGGACCTGGACCCCGACCGCGTGCGCCAGGCCGCCGCCGCCGGCCAGAGCGTGGTCTACGGTGACGCCGCCCGGCTGCAGAGCCTGATGGCCGCCGGGCTGGCGCGCGCCAACGCGGTGGTGGTCAGCTACCCCGATACGCCGTCGGCGCTGAAGATCCTGCGCCTGGTGCGCGAGCACGCGCCGGCGGTGCCGGTGCTGGTGCGCACCATCGACGACAGCGACATGGAACGCCTGCGCGCCGCCGGCGCCATGGCCGTCGTGCCCGAGGCCATCGAGGGCAGCCTGATGCTGGCCAGCCACGCGCTGGCGCTGGTGGGCGTGCCGATGCGCAAGGTGATCCGCGTGGTGCAGGAGGCGCGCGACGCCCGCTACACGCTGTTGCGCGGCTGGTTCCACGGCCGTGACGACGACACCGCCGATGAACTGCAGCAGGTGCGCCTGTCCAGCGTGACGCTGCCGCCGGCGGCGGTGAGCGTCGGCCAGCCGCTGGGCGACCTGCTGCTCACGCCGATGGGCGTGAGCGTGGCCAAGCTTCGCCGCGCCAGCGGTGAGGTCTTGCCGCCGGACGACGGCCACGTGCTGGCCGCCGGCGATACGCTGGTGCTGTCCGGCCTGCCCGAACCACTGGCACTGGCCGAAGCCAAGCTGTTGAAGGGCTGAGCCCATGCATCGCCGTACCCTGCTGGCCGCCACCCTGGCGGCGCCTTCCCTCGTCCGCGCCCGGTCGGAACCCGACATCGCCGCGCTGCTGGCCGCCGGCGGCTGCGTCATCGCCTTCCGCCACGCGCTGGCCCCGGGCACCTTCGACCCGCCCGAGTTCCGCGTCGACGACTGCCGCACCCAGCGCAACCTCAACGACGAAGGCCGGGCCCAGGCCCGCCGCATCGGCGAGTGGTTCCGGGCGCGCCGGCTGACCCCGGCACGCGTGCGCAGCAGCCCCTGGTGCCGCTGCGTGGACACCGCCGAGCTCGCCTTCGGCCGCGCCGAGCGCTGGGACCTGCTGGGTTCCCCGCGCGGCAGCAGCGACGCCGTCAACGCGCGACGGGTGCCCGGCCTGCGCGCCGCGCTGGTCGCCGTGCCGCCCGGGCAGTTCGAGGCCTGGGTGACGCACAACTTCGTGCTGCAGGACCTCGCCGGCAGTGGCGGCAGCAGCGGCGAAGGCTTCGTGCTCCGCGCCGGCCCCGACGGCGCCGTGCAGGTGATCGCCCGCATGCCGACCTGAGCCGCGGCGGCCGACAATCGCGGCATGGCCGCCGACATCCCCGCCGAACACCAGGTTGCACCCGCGGACTACATCCGCGCCCACATCCGCACCGTGCCCGACTGGCCGGCACCGGGCGTGATGTTCCGCGACATCACCACGCTGCTGGCCAACCCGCGCGTGTTCCGGGTGCTCATCGACCAGTTCGTGCACCGCTACTTCGACGCCCGTCCGGCGGCCATCGCCGGGCTGGACGCGCGCGGCTTCATCATCGGCTCGGTGGTGGCCTACGAGCTGGGCATCGGCTTCGTGCCCATCCGCAAGAAGGGCAAGCTGCCGTTCGCCACCTTCGAGGAGACCTACGAACTCGAATACGGCAGCGCCACGGTGGAGGTGCACACCGACGCCGTGAAACCCGGCGAGCGCGTGGTGCTGATCGACGACCTCATCGCCACCGGCGGCACCATGCTCGCCGGCCACAAGCTGCTGCAGCGCCTGGGCGCCGAGGTGGTGGAGGTGGCCGCCATCGTCGACCTGCCGGAACTCGGCGGCTCGGCACGGCTGAAGGCGGCTGGCGTGCCGGTGTTCTCGCTGGTCAGCTTCGAGGGGCACTGACCGGCCAGGGCCGGGCATCGCCGTAGTCGTGGCGCTGGCCCGGGTCGGCGCTGAGGTACTGCACGAACTCCCAGTCGTTGCCGTCCGGGTCCAGGAAGTAGACGCGGCGCCGTGCCGGGTGGTGGTTGGCCACCGTGCTGTCGCGGTACCCCGCGGCAGCCAGCCGCTGGCGCACCGCCTCGGCATCGTCGACCACGAAGGCCAGGTGGTTCACGCCCGGCGCGCCGGCATACGGCACCCAGCGCTCGGCGCGCTCGTGGCTGGCGGGGTAGAGCGCCAGGTAGGCCTCGTCGGTGCCCACGTGCACCCAGCGCCGGCCCTGGTCGTCCACGCCGTCGAAGCGCAGCCAGAAGTCGGGCAGGGCGGTGGTCAGGAAGCGCAGCGTGGCGTCGATGTCGCGCACGGCGAGGTTGGCATGTTCCAGTCGGGGGGTCATCTCGGGCTCCTTGATTCGGGAGCCGGCAGTGTCAAACTTCAAGTCCACTTGAAGTCAAGCCCTGCCGTTCCGGTGGGGAAATGACGATGGCCGAGACCCCGACCCTCACGATCGCCGAGCTGGCCGCCCGCAGCGGCGTGGCCACGTCCGCGCTGCGCTTCTACGAGGCCCAGGGCCTGCTGCCGGCCGCACGCACCGGCGGCAACCAGCGCCGCTACCCGCGCAGCGCACTGCGACGCGTGGCCGTCATCCGTGCCGCGCGCACGATGGGCGTGCCGCTGGCCGACGTGGCCGCAGCCTTCGCCGCCCTGCCGGCCGGGCGCACCCCCACGGCGGCCGACTGGGCGCGCCTGTCACGCCGCTGGCGCGACGCGCTGGACGCACGCATCGCGGTGCTGACCCGGCTGCGCGACGACCTCGACGGCTGCATCGGCTGCGGCTGCCTGTCGCTGCAGCGCTGCCGGCTGTTCAACCCCGGCGACCGGGCCGCGCTCGGCGGGGACGGGCCGCGCTACCTGTTGGCGGGCCCGCATGAGGCCCCGCCCCGCTGACGGCCGGGCTGTGGCCTAATTGCGGGTTCCGCCAACCTCAGCCTGAAGCACACCATGGGCAACAAGATCAAGACCGAAGCCGACCGCCGCGCCACCCCGCCGCTGCCCGGCGAGCGCATCAAGATGAACGCCGGCCAGCGCCGCAGCCTGGAGCGCGGCTCGCACACGCGCAGCAAGAAGAACCCGGGCAAGCGGCCGCACAGCGGCTGATCGGCCACCGCGACGGGGAGGTCCCTACTTCCCGATGCAGAAGTTCGAGAAGATCTCGCCCAGCAGGTCCTCGACGCCGAACTGACCGGTGATCTCGCCCAGCGCCCGGTGCGCCAGGCGCAGTTCCTCGGCCAGCAGGTCCAGCGGCGCGTCGTGGTGCGCCGCCATCGGTGACGCCAGCGTCACCGCCACCTCCAGATGACCGCGGGCGCGTGACAGCGCCTGCAGGTGGCGCGTGCGCGCGATCGCCACGCCCTCGGCGGCGGCCTGCCAGCCGGCGCGCCGCAGCAGTTCGGCGCGCAGCGCGTCCAGCCCGGCACCGGTGCGGGCCGACAGCACGATCGCGCCGTCGGGCAGGCCGTCGGGGTTGACCGGGGCCGCATCGGCCTTGTTGAACACGTGCAGCACGGCCGCGGCCGGCAGTTCGGCGGCGATGGCGGCGTCGGCCGCCTCGCAGGCCGGCTCGCCGCGCCGCGTCAGGTCGTGCAGGAAGAGCACGGCGTCGGCGTCGCGGATGGCGTCCCAGCTGCGGCCGATGCCCAGGCGCTCGACCTCGTCGGCGGCCTCGTCGTGCGCGCGCAGGCCGGCGGTGTCCACCACGTGCACCGGCACGCCCTCGATCTGGATGGTTTCCGCCACGCGGTCGCGCGTGGTCCCCGGGATCGGCGTGACGATGGCCAGCTCCGCGCCCGCCAGCGCGTTGAGCAGGCTGCTCTTGCCCACGTTGGGCTGGCCAGCCAGCACCACGCGCATGCCCTCGCGCAGCAGCGCGCCCTGGCGCGCACCAGCGGTGGCCGCGTCCAGCGCGGCCAGGATCTCGTCGAGCTGGCGCCGCGCCTGCGCCTGTTCCAGGAAATCGATCTCCTCCTCCGGGAAATCCAGCGTCGCCTCGACCAGGGTGCGCAGGTGCACGATGCGCGCCGCCAGCGCGTCGATGCGCTGCGAGAAGTCGCCGGCCAGCGCCCGCGCCGCACTGCGCGCCGCGGCCTCGGTGCCGGCCTCGATCAGGTCGGCCACCGCCTCGGCCTGGGCGAGGTCGAGCTTGTCGTTGTGGAAGGCGCGCTCGGTGAACTCGCCCGGCCGCGCCAGCCGAAGCCCCGGCAGCACCGCCAGGCAGCGCGCCAGCAGCAGCTGCAGCACCACCGGGCCGCCATGCGCCTGGAGTTCCAGCACGTCCTCACCGGTGTAGCTGTGCGGCGCCGGGAAGTACAGCGCCAGCCCCTGGTCGATGGCCGAGCCGTCTTCGGCCCGGAACGGCCCGTAGTGCGCCATGCGGGGTGTGAGCGAGCGCCCACACAGCGCATCGATCAGTGGCTGCAGGCCCCAGCCGGACACGCGCACGATGCCCACCGCCCCGCGCCCGGAGGCGGTGGCGATGGCGGCGATGGGTTCGGTGGGCGCCGGTGGCGCGGCGGGGCCGGAACGCATGGTGGGCTGATTCTGGCGCGCCCCGGCGGACGATGGCGCGGGTGGAGAGGCCCGGCAGGCCGCGTGGCCGACGGGCCGGGCTCCTGAGCCGGCATGCGCCGGGTCGACCCGCATGGATGCATCGTCGGCCCCGGGCCGCGCCGGATCAACCCCCGCAGCAGGGGACAGATGGCGGTGGTCGTGAACTAAGCCAGGATTCGGTGGTCGGCCACCGCCCCGCCATCGGTCACTTGCCCAGCACGCCCAGCCGCTTGTTGATGAACCACTGCTGCGCAATGGACAGGATGTTGTTCGTCAGCCAATACAGCACCAGGCCGGCCGGGAAGAAGAAGAACATCACCCCGAAGGCCAGCGGCATGATCCACATCAGCCGCGCCTGCACCGGGTCCGGCGGCGTCGGGTTCAGCCAGACCTGGAACAGCGACGACGCGGTCATCAGCACCGGCAGGATGAAGTAGGGGTCGATGGCCGCCAGGTCAGTGATCCAGCCGATCCATGGCGCGTTGCGCATCTCCACGCTGGACAACAGCACCCAGTACAGCGCAATGAAGAAGGGCATCTGCACGACGATGGGCAGGCAGCCGCCCAGCGGGTTGACCTTCTCCTCGCGGTAGATGCGCATCATCTCCTGCTGCATCTGCTGCGGCTTGTCCTTCAGCCGCTCGCGCATCTCCATGACCTTGGGGTTGATGGCCTTCATCTTGGCCATCGACGCGTAGGCCTTGGCATTGAGCCAGTAGAAGGCGATCTTCAGCACCACCACCAGGGCCACGATGGCCCAGCCCCAGTTGCCGATGAGGTTGTGCAGCTGGGTCAGCAACCAGAACAGTGGCTTGGACAGGATGGTCAGCCAGCCGTAGTCCTTCACCAGTTCCAGGCCCGGGGCCAGCGCGGCCAACTTGTACTCCTCCTGCGGGCCGACGTAGAGCGTGGACGACTGCGTGGTGCTGGCGCCCGGCGCCACCTCGCCCAGCGGCGTCACCAGCGCCACGGAGAACAGGTTGTCGGCCACCTTGGCGGTGCGGAACTCGCGCTGCGCACCCTCCGGCAGCAACCAGGCACTGGTGAAGTAGTGCTGCACCATGGCGGCCCAGCCTTCGGTCGCCGGCGCCGGCAGCTCCACCTTGCCCTTGGCGATGTCGCCGAAGTCGATCTTCTTGAACTTGGTGGCCTCGGTGTAGACGGCCGGGCCGGTGAAGGTGAAGTAGAAGCTCGACTCGCCCTCGGGCTTGTTGCCGTCACGCGTGAGCTGCAGGTAGAGCTGCGGGTTGACGGCCGCCGCACCGCCGTTGAGCACCTCGTGCGTGACGCCGATCGTGTAGCCGCCACGCGGGAAGCGCAGCGTCTTGCGCAGGGTCAGGCCTTCTGGCGTCACGCTCTCGAAGCTCACGCTCACTTCCGTGGCGTTGCCGGCAAGCGTGCGCTCACCCGGCAGCACACGCATCGGCGTCAGGTGGTTGGGCAGGCTGGTGCCGGCGGTCTGGGCGATCAGGCCGGTCTGCGCCAGGTAGACGCGGGCGGCGCTCTGATCGAGCAGCTTGACCTGCCTGGTGGGGTCGTTCTGATCGGCGTACTTCAGCAGTTCCAGACCCACGATCGTGCCGCCGCGGCTGTCCAGGGTGGCGCGCACCACGTCGGTTTCCACCGTGACCGTCTCGGCCGCTGGCGCCGCGGGGGCAGCCGGCACGCCGGCCGGCGCCGCGGCGCCCGCCCCCGCGGCCATCGCCGCCGGCACACCGCTGGCTGCCGTGGCCCCCGGGGTGCTGCCGGGTGCGGACGCGGCCGGCTTGGCCGTCGGCATGCCGAACATGGTCGGGTGACCGTTGTGCTTGTTCCACGCGTCCCAGAGCAGGACGAGCGACATCGTGAAGACCACCCACAACAGGGTGCGGCGAATGTCGGTCATGAAGGAGTCCGATGCGAGAAGTCGGGAGAGTCGGTGTCGGCGCTCAGGCCCAGGCGCGTGAACAGGCCCGGTGCGCGTCGGGGCACCGGGTCGAGGCCACCGTCACACCAGGGATGGCAGCGCAGCAGGCGGCCAGCCGCCAGGCTGCCGCCGGCGACGGCACCATGGCGTCGCAGCGCGTCCAGCGCGTACTGGGAGCAGCTGGGTTCGAAGCGGCAGGCGTTGCCGAGCCAGGGCTTGAGCAGGTAGCGGTAGGCCAGCACGATGCCGATCATCAGCTGGCGGGGCCATTGGCCCACGCGGTGCCAAAGGGTGGTCACGGCGCATGCCCTCCGATGGCGCGGGCGCCGCGATCCGGTCGCGGCGCGCGCCGCCCTGCCGTCCCGAGGACAGCATCCAGTTCACCGCGGGCCGCCGCACGCAGCACTTCCGACGCCGCGGACACGAATTCGCTGCGCGCAAAGCCGCTGCGCAGCCGCACCACCCACAGGCCACCGGGCAGCGACCCGGCGTGCCGCTGCAGTGCCGCCCGGATCTGCCGCCGCAACAGGTTGCGCGTGACCGCCCGCCGGGCCAGGCGCTTGGGGAGCACGGCACCCAGCCAGAACCGCCCGTTCAAGTCATCCACAGGTTCCGGTGACTTGTTCACGTCATCTGTGGATAACTCTTGCTGGCCAACCTGCTTTGCAGCAGGACGGGGGCGTGACGGCACCACCGGCAGGTGATGCACGGCGAAGTGGGCACTCCGCGACCAGGGCGGCGTGGACAGCAGGCGTTGGAAGTCGGCGCTGTGCACAAGGCGCCCGATCATCGCGGCCGGCGCTGAAAGCCTGCCACCGATGTCGCCGCTCAGGCCAGGCGCTTGCGGCCCTTGGCGCGGCGCGCCTTGATCACCGCACGGCCGCCGCGCGTCTTCATGCGGACGAGGAAACCGTGGGTACGCGCGCGGCGGGTCTTGGAAGGCTGGTAGGTGCGCTTCATGGTGAAGTCCTGGACGGTGATGGCGCCGTCACCTGGCGCCGGAGGCTGCGAAAAAGCCCAGGCCGGGCGGGTGGCCAGGCACAGGTCGAACCGGCAACGTGCCCTGGGGCGGATGCCTGGAAGCCGACCTGCCAGAGGCGCCCTCGGCACGCGCAGAGCAGCGGGCCTGCAGCGTCCACCCAGGACAGAGCCCCTGTGGATTCGGCATTCCCGGCACCCTGGCGTACCGGCACCTGCAGGGGCCCGCCTCGAAGGGCGGGCCGCGCGAGCGCACGGCCGTTGCCAGATCGGCACATTCCCGTGCCGCCCCCGCATTTTTCCGGATCCGGGGAACCCTCCATTAGAGCAGAAAAGCCTTTTCCGGTCAAAGACTTGCACCACAACCTGCGGCAATGCGCAGGGCTTGACCGCTGGCGCGACATTGTGGATAACTGCGCTCCCCGCAGCGTCAGGATCCTCCTGCGCAGCGCTGAGACAAGAAGATTTCCACACCCCACCGGTATGACGCCCGACCTATGGCAGCGTGGCTGCGAGCGCCTCGCGAGCGAACTGCCTGAACAGCAGTTCAACACCTGGATCCGCCCGTTGCCGCCGGCCGAAGTGCTGCCGCAGGACGACGACACCATGCGGGTCGCACTGCGCGTGCCCAACCGCTTCAAGCTCGACTGGATCCGCAGCCAGTACGCCGGCCGCATCGAGACCGTGCTCAGCGACCTCGCCGGCCTGCCGGTGCGGCTGGACCTGCAGCTGGCACCGCGCGAGCTGCCCACCGTGCGCCCAGGCCCGCTGGCCGCCACGCCACCGGCCAACGATGCGGCGCCGGCCCTGTCCACCACGGCCGCGGCGCCCACCCATGCCTCTGCGGCCACCGGCAGCACCACGCCTCCCCCAGCCGCCAGCCGCCACAAACTCAACCCGGCCCTGACCTTCGACACCCTGGTGGCCGGCCGCGCCAACCAGATGGCGCGCACCGCCGCGCTGCACGTGGCCGGTGCGCCCGGCGCCATGTACAACCCGCTGTTCATCTACGGCGGCGTAGGCCTGGGCAAGACCCACCTGGTGCACGCCGTGGGCAACGCACTGCTGAAGGACCGCCCCGACGCCCGCGTGCTGTACCTGCACGCCGAGCAGTTCATCAGCGACGTGGTGCGCAACTACCAGCGCAAGACCTTCGACGAGCTGAAGGCCAAGTACCACCAGCTCGACCTGCTGCTGATCGACGACGTGCAGTTCTTCGCCGGCAAGGAGCGCACGCAGGAGGAGTTCTTCAACGCCTTCGAGGCGCTGCTGGCCAAGCGCGCGCACATCATCATGACCAGCGACACCTACCCCAAGGGTCTGGTCGACATCGACGAACGGCTCACGAGCCGGTTCGACGCCGGCCTGACGGTGGCCATCGAGCCGCCGGAGCTGGAGATGCGGGTGGCCATCCTGATCCAGAAGGCCCGCGTGGACGGCATCGAGATGCCCGAGGACGTGGCCTTCTTCGTGGCCAAGAACGTGCGCGCCAACGTGCGCGAACTCGAAGGTGCGCTGCGCAAGGTGCTGGCCTACGCGCGTTTCACGCACAAGGACGTCAACATCGCGCTGGCCCGCGAGGCGCTGAAGGATCTGCTGTCCATCCAGAACCGGCAGATCAGCGTCGAGAACATCCAGAAGACGGTGGCCGACTTCTACAAGATCAAGGTCGCCGACATGTACAGCAAGAAGCGCCCGGCCTCGATCGCCCGGCCGCGCCAGATCGCCATGTTCCTGGCCAAGGAGATGACGCAGAAGAGCCTGCCAGAGATCGGCGAGCTCTTCGGTGGCCGCGACCACACCACGGTGCTGCACGCGGTGCGCAAGATCGGCGGCGAGCGGCAGAAGAACAGCGAACTGAACCAGCAGCTGCACGTGCTGGAACAGACGCTCAAGGGGTGAGGCAGGACGTACGGGTCAACCTGCGCGGACCCGTTCGCCAGCCGAACCGGCCAGGCACGCTTGCCGGGCCGTGGGCGAACCGCCCGAGCTCTGCGAGGGCGCGGGGTGCTGTGCCGAACAACGGACACCTTCACAACCCTGTGCACATCTCCCGAACAACCGCGCCCTTGTCCACAGCCCCTGTCCGCCCGCCGGTTTTGTCCCCAATCCGCGACGCCGCCGTCCCTGTTCCCACCCACAGGGTTGATGCCCGACTAAACCGTTGATCAAACAGGCGAAAATAGCGTTGTTCACAGCCCCGGCCTGGCCCTACTACGGCTACCAGGCTTAAAAAGGTAAAGACATGATCGTCCTGAAGGCAGCCCAGGAAAACCTGCTCGCCGCGCTGCAGTCGGTGGCCGGCATCGTGGAGCGCCGGCACACCCTGCCCATCCTGGCCAACGTGCTGCTGCGCAAGAACGGCCCGGCCATCGAGTTCACGACCAGCGACCTGGAGATCCAGGTGCGCACCACCGCCGATCTGGGCGGCGATGCCGGCAGCCTGTCGGTCACCGTGGGCGCGCGCAAGCTCATCGACATCCTGCGCGCCCTGCCGGCCGACCAGACCGTCACGCTCAGCGCCAGCGGCAGCAAGCTCACCCTCACGGGCGGCAAGAGCCGCTTCACGCTGCAGACCCTGCCGGCAGACGACTTCCCGCTCGTCAACGAGGCCGTGGACTTCGGCCCCGCCTTCTCGGTGCCGCAGAAGACGCTCAAGGGCCTGATCAACCAGGTGCACTTCGCGATGGCGGTGCACGACATCCGCTACTACCTCAACGGCATCCTGTTCATCGCCGAAGGCAGCACGCTGACGCTGGTGGCCACCGACGGCCACCGCCTGGCCCTGGCCCAGGCCACGCTGGACCACGAGGTGCCCAAGCAGGAGGTGATCCTGCCGCGCAAGACGGTGCTGGAACTGCAGCGCCTGCTCAGGGACGACAAGGACAACGACGACGGCGCCATCGAGATGCGCTTCGCCGCCAACCAGGCCAAGTTCGCCTTCAGCGGCATGGAGTTCGTCACCAAGCTGGTCGAGGGCAAGTTCCCCGACTACAACCGCGTGATCCCGAAGAACCACAGGAACCACGTCACGCTGGGCCGCGTGCCGCTGCTGGGCTGCCTGCAGCGCGCCGCCATCCTGACCAGCGAGAAGTTCAAGGGTGTGCGCCTGAACATCGAACCCGGCGTGCTGAAGATCGCGTCCAGCAACGCCGAGCAGGAAGAGGCCAAGGAAGAGCTCGAGATCGACTACGACGGTGACGCCATCGAGATCGGCTTCAACGTCACCTACCTGATGGACGCGCTGACCAACATCCCGCACGAGATGGTCAAGCTCGAGCTGCAGGACAGCCAGGCCAGCGCCCTGCTGACCGTGCCGGAACAGGCCGGCTTCAAGTACGTCGTCATGCCGATGCGCATCTGAGGCCCCGCGCCGCAGACCAGCGTCCAGCGGGCTCCGGCCCGCTGTCGTGTTTCCAGAGAAAGCCACCATGAGCGAGAACACCACGCCGCAACCCGGTTCCGACGCCTACGGCGAAGGCAGCATCCAGATCCTGGAAGGCCTGGAGGCCGTGCGCAAGCGGCCCGGCATGTACATCGGCGACACGTCCGACGGCACCGGCCTGCACCACCTGGTCTTCGAGGTGGTGGACAACTCCATCGACGAGGCGCTGGCCGGCCACTGCGACGACATCGTCGTCACCATCCACACCGACAACAGCATCAGCGTCGTCGACAACGGCCGCGGCATCCCCACCGGCGTGAAGATGGACGACAAGCACGAGCCCAAGCGCAGTGCCGCCGAGATCGCACTGACCGAGCTGCACGCCGGCGGCAAGTTCAACCAGAACAGCTACAAGGTCTCCGGCGGCCTGCACGGCGTGGGCGTGAGCTGCGTCAACGCGCTGAGCAAGTGGCTGCGGCTGACCGTGCGCCGCGAAGGCCAGGTGCACTACATCGAGTTCCGCAAGGGCATCCCGCAGGACCGCATCCTCGAGATGCGCGACGGTGTCGAGATCAGCCCGATGAAGATCACCGGCGCCACCGACAAGCGCGGCACCGAGGTGCACTTCCTGCCCGACGAGGAGATCTTCACCGCCAACACCGACTTCCACTACGAGATCCTGGCCAAGCGGCTGCGCGAGCTCAGCTTCCTGAACAACGGCGTCAAGATCCGCCTGGTCGACGAGCGCAACAACAAGGAAGACAACTTCGGCTACGTCGGCGGCGTCAAGGGCTTCGTCGAGTTCATCAACCAGGGCAAGAAGACCCTGCACCCCAACATCTTCCACGCCACTGGCGACCGCATGAGCGACAACAACACCAACATCGGTGTCGAGGTGGCCATGCAGTGGAACGACGGCTACAGCGAGAGCGTGCTGTGCTTCACCAACAACATCCCTCAGCGGGATGGCGGCACCCACCTCACCGGCCTCCGCGCGGCGATGACGCGCGTGATCAACAAGTACATCGACGACAACGAACTGGCCAAGAAGGCCAAGGTGGAGATCAGCGGCGACGACATGCGCGAAGGCCTGTGCTGCGTGCTGAGCGTGAAGGTGCCCGAGCCCAAGTTCAGCAGCCAGACCAAGGACAAGCTGGTCAGCAGCGAGGTGCGCGGCCCGGTGGAGGACGTGGTGGCCAGCAAGCTGGGCGAATGGCTGCTGGAGAACCCCACCGACGCCAAGATCGTCTGCGGCAAGATCGTCGAGGCGGCCAAGGCCCGCGAGGCGGCGCGCAAGGCGCGCGAGATGACGCGCCGCAAGGGCGTGCTCGACGGCCTGGGCCTGCCCGGCAAGCTGGCCGACTGCCAGGAGAAGGATCCGTCGCTGTGCGAGATCTACATCGTCGAGGGCG
The DNA here is from genome assembly GCA_024235855.1 of Burkholderiaceae bacterium. GTDB lineage: Bacteria > Pseudomonadota > Gammaproteobacteria > Burkholderiales > Burkholderiaceae_C > Rubrivivax. The sequence goes on along the minus strand of JACKLN010000001.1, from coordinate 518,250 downwards.
ACAGCGCCGGTGGCAGCGCCAAGCAGGGGCGTGACCGCAAGTTCCAGGCGATCCTGCCGCTGCGCGGCAAGATCCTCAACGTGGAGAAGGCGCGCTACGAGAAGCTGCTGACCAGCAACGAAATCCTGACCCTGATCACCGCGCTGGGCACCGGCATCGGCAGCGCCGGGGGCGGGGGCGACGACTTCAACCCCGACAAGCTGCGCTACCACCGCATCATCATCATGACCGACGCGGACGTGGACGGCGCCCACATCCGCACCCTGCTGCTGACCTTCTTCTTCCGCCAGATGCCGCAGCTGGTGGAGCGCGGCCACATCTACATCGCGCAGCCGCCGCTGTACAAGGTCAAGCACGGCAAGCAGGAGCAGTACCTGAAGGACGCGCACGAGCTCGACGCCTACCTGCTGAAGGTGGCGCTGGACGGCGCGCGCATCGATCCGGGCAACGGACATGCGGAACTGGCCGGCGAGCGCCTGGCCGAGCTGGCCGCGGCCTACCTGCGCGCCAACAGCGTGGTCAACCGCCTGTCGGCCTGGATGGACGTGGAAGGCCTGCGTGCCATTGCCGACGGCCTGGTGCTGGACCTGGACACGGCCGAGGCTGCCGAGGCCAGCGCCGTGCGCATGCAGGCCGCCCTGCACGACGCCGAGGTGGCCGCTGAATACGACGCACGCAGCGACAAGCACCTGCTGCGCATCAGCCGCCGCCACCACGGCAACGTCAAGAGCAGCGTGATCACCACCGACTTCGTGCATGGCGCCGACTACGAGGCGCTGAGCCAGGCGGGCCGCACCTTCCAGGGCCTGCTGGGCCCCGACGCCGTGGCCAGGCGCGGCGAGGGCGACAAGCAGAAGGAACAGAAGGTGGCCGACTTCCGCGCCGCCATGGCCTGGCTGATGCAGCAGGCCGAAAACAGCGTGGGCCGCCAGCGTTACAAGGGCCTGGGCGAGATGAACCCCGAGCAGCTGTGGGAAACCACCATGGACCCGGGCGTGCGCCGGCTGCTGAAAGTGCAGATCGACGACGCCATCGAGGCCGACCGCGTGTTCACGATGCTGATGGGAGATGAGGTGGAGCCGCGCAGGGACTTCATCGAGACGAATGCGTTGAGGGCGGCGAATATTGATGTTTGACCGTTGCCGCACCCTGCCCTAACTGACTGGAGATGCCGCTCAAGCTGTCTGACCTGACAGACGCTGCAGCGGTCCAGGCTGCGTTGGACGAGTTTGCCCGGCTGGGGCAGTCGGCTTTCCTTCGCGAGCATGGTTTTGGCCGTGCCAGCGGCTACCTTGTCCAAGATCCGCGGACAGGTCTATGGGCAGATTCCAAGGCCATTGCCGGCGTCGCGCTTTCGCATCAAAACTCCGCAGGATTCGCGCTGAAGCCTTCGGAGTTCTCGGGCGGCGTCGCAACAGTCGTGCGGAAACTGGAATCGCTGGGATTCGTGGTCCGTTCGACAACCGCCATTACAGGCGAGCCTTGGCGTCGCGAAGAAGTTGAGCTGATCGTGGCCGACTACTTGTCGATGCTCTTGTCCGAACTGGCCGGACAGCCGTTCAGCAAGACGAGACATCGACGCCAACTGCAGTCCAAGCTGCCGGGCCGGTCAGAAGGCTCAATCGAGTTCAAGCACTGCAACATCAGCGCTGTGATGATCCAGTTGGGTTGTCCATACGTCCAGGGCTATCAGCCGCGGCAGAACTTCCAGCGTCACATGCTGGTCGAAGTCGTGTCCGAGCAACTTGCTCGACACACGGTCTTGGACGACGTGGCGTTGTCCGCAGTGGAACGGCCGGCTGTCCGGGCTGTTCATGCAGATTTCTCGCGCGCTTTGACCGACCCACCCCGACGACAGCATCAGGTGCGAGAGCCAGAGCCCGCCTATCTTCGTCCAGCCGTTCGCCGAGACTATCTGGCGCGCGAAGAGCACAACCGTTCCCTCGGGCAGGCCGGCGAGGTTTTTGCGCTGGAGTTTGAGCGCTGGCGGCTGGTGCAGCTGGGTGTCGGTCAGTTGGCCGAGCGTGTCACCCACGCATCGGCTTTGCAGGGGGACGGCCTGGGATACGACATCCACTCGTTCGAGACCGACGGCCGGGACCGGTTCATCGAAGTGAAGACCACCGGCTTTGGCGAGCGGACGCCGTTCTTCGTCTCAGCCAACGAACTGCAGTTCGCCCGCGAACATGCAGACTGCTTTCGGCTGTATCGACTGTTTGACTTCAGGCGGTCGCCGAGGCTGTTCGAACTGTCAGGCTCGATCGAGCAACACTGCGAATTGGACGCCGTCTCGTATCGGGCGAGTTTCGGATAGGCAGGAAGCCCCTGTCTTGCTGCGCGTTGAGGAGTTCATCCATCCGGCGGTCGTGGCGAGAAGACCTCTCTCTCGTCGGACTCGATTCTCAGGCACGTTAGCCCTCACCGCGCCGCCCCCAGCACCATCGTCCAGTACGTCCGATAGGTGTTGCCGCTGCCGCCCTTCACGCAGGCCAGGCCGATGTCGGCGAAGCGGGCGTTCATGACGTTGGCGCAATGGCCGGGGCTGGCCATCCAGGCGGCCACCACGGCGTCCACGCCCATCTGGCCGGCGGCGATGTTCTCGCCCCACGTGCGCCACGTGTAGCCGGCGGCGGTGGCGCGCTGGCCGGCGTTGCTGCCGTCGCTGCCGGTGTGGCTGAAGAAGTTGCCGGCCACCATGTCCTCGCTGTGCACCAGCGCGGCCTGGGTCAGGTCGGTCTGCCAGGCCAGGGCAGCTGCCGCCGGGTAGGCCTGCGTGCCGCAGGTGGCGCCGCTGGCGCGCCAGGCGTTCACCGCGGCCATCACGGTGGCTTCGAAGTCGGGCAGGTCGCAGGTGGCGCGGGTGCCGGGCACCGGGGCGGCGGGGCCCGGCGGCGGTGCCGGGGCGGGTGCTGGGGAAGGTGCGGGTGACGGCGCAAGCGCTGGTGCCGGTGCCGGTGCCGGGGCAGGTGCAACTGGCGCCGTCCCGGCCGGCGGGCTGGCCGACGCGGCCGCGCCGTCATCACCGCCGCCACCCCCGCCGCAGGCGGTGACGGCAGCGGTCAGGCACAGCAGCGCCAGCAGCGCAGGGCGGTGGGGTCGGGCGTGGGTGGCGCGCATGCCCTCAGCATCGGCCATCGTGGCGGCAGCTGATGGCCAGATGCTTCACACGCCGCCTGCCTGAAACATGCGGCAACACGCACCCGCGGCGGGCGTGAATTCATGCCGGGTCTGCGGGGAGGCAGGCAGGGCTGGGCCGCGGGCTTCAGTGCGCCGGCTGCACGGCCGCCGCGGCCGGCCGCTCCCGCGGCAGCCACAGCACCGTGAACGCGGTGCACAGCGCCACGCCGGCCAGCAGCAGCAGCACGCTGTCGAAGCCCATGCGCTTGACCAGCGGGCCCAGCAGCCACACCGCCAGCGAACTGATGCCCAGCGACACCGCCAGCCGCAGCCCGGCCACGCGGGAGCGCATGCGGTCGTCCACGTAGCGGGCGATCATGGCGTCGGTGAACGGGATGGCGCCGAAGACCAGGATCATCGTGCCCAGCAGCGCGGCGTAGAGCCACCAGCCCTGGGCCTGCGACGCGGCCAGCAGCACCGGCACCTGCAGCAGCGCCACGCCCAGGTACAGCGGCTTGAGCGCGAAGCGGTCGATCAGCCGCCCCACCACCACCTGCGCCAGCGACGCCACCGCGTACACGCCCGCCAGCAGCAGGCCCAGAAGGGCCGGGTCGTCCATCACGCCGGCCAGGCGCTCGCTGAGCAGCTGCGGGTTGCCGTTGGTCGTCAGGTTGAACAGGATGCCGCCGGTGGCCGACGCCACCGTCATCACCACCAGCGCCCGCGCCACGTCGGCACGCGACAGCGCCACGGTGGCACCGCCGGTGCGGCGCACGGGCGGTTCGGTCTCGCGCGGCACCACGCGCACGAACAGCACGCCCAGCGCCAGGCAGGCCAGACCGGGCACGGCAAACGCGGCGCGCCAGCCCGCCCACTGCACCAGCAGCCCGGTCAGCACCGCGGACACGGCAATGCCCAGGTTGCCCGCCAGCCCGTTGACGCCGATGACGGCACCGGGCCGTGCCGCGCCCTGCAGCAGCATCGGGATGCCCACCGGGTGGTAGATGGCGGCAAAGCTGCCCACCAGCGTCAGCGCCACGGCCAATTGCCACGGGCCCTGCGCCAGCGCCGCCAGCAGCAGCGAGACACCGATGCCGAAGAAGAACACCACCATCATTGCGCGCCGGCCCCACAGGTCGCCCAGCCGGCCGGCGGGCAGCGAACCCAGGCCGAACATCACGAAGGCGCCCACGCCGAAGGGCATCAGGTCCTCCCAGCGCGCGAAGCCGAAGTCGCTGGCGATGCGCGCCACCGCGGCCGCAAAGATCAGCAGCGCCATGTGGTCCACCGCGTGGGCCACGTTGAGCAGCAGGATGGCGCGGCGAGGATGCATGGGGTGCGGAGCATAGGGCTTCCCGGTCGGTTGCGGTGTTCGTTCCGGCCCTCGGGTCCTGCCCCAACCGTGTCGGGGCATCGCAACCCTGCCCTATGCTCCGGGCGACCGCGTCGACGCCCACGACGTCGCCCCGTTCGCCGATCGCCCATGGCCCTCTTCCCGCAAGGCCTCAGCCATGTCGACCAGCGCTGCAACGCTGGCGAGCGCCGCGTGCTACACCAGCTGCGCCGCTGCCTGGACGACGACTGCCTGGTCTGGCACGACCTGCCCATCGGCCCCCGCGCCCGCCAGCCCGACTTCGTCGTGCTGGGCCCACGCCAGGGCGTGCTGCTGCTGGAGGTCAAGGACTGGAAGCGCAGCACCCTGGTCGGCGCCACGCGCGACGCGGTGGAGCTGGCCACGCCCCGCGGGCGCGTCACGCAGGCGAACCCGCTGCGCCAGGCGCGCGACTACGCGATGGAACTGGTGCACCTGATGCAGGCCGACCCGGCCCTGGTGCACGGCGAAGGCCATTTCCGCGGCAAGCTGTTGTTCCCCTACGGCTGGGGCGTGGTCTTCTCGCACCTGGTGGCCGCCGACGTACAGGGCACGGACTTCGGCAGCATCTTCCCGGCCCACCAGGTGCTGCTGCGCGACGACCTCGAAGAAGCGGTGGAGGTGGCCGATTTCCACCGCCGCCTGTGGGGCCTGTTCACGGTGCACTACCCGCACACGCTGACGCTGCCGCAGCGCGACCGCATCCGCTGGCACCTGTTCCCGGAACTGCGCGTGCAGCCGCAGTCGGCGCTGGACTTCGGCGACGGTGACGATGCCGGCGCGCCACCGCTGCTGCCCAGCCTGCTGGAGGTGATGGACCTGCAGCAGGAGCAGATCGCACGCACGCTGGGCGAAGGCCACCGCGTCATCCACGGCGCCGCCGGCACCGGCAAGACCATGATCCTCGTCTACCGGGCGCAGCACCTGGCCGCCGCGGCGCGGCCGGAGCAGCCGGTGCTGGTGCTGTGCTTCAACCGCACGCTGGCCGACCGCATCGACGCCCAGTTGCGCGCGCGTGGCGTGGACGAACGCGTGCAGGTGCGCACCTTCCACGGCTGGTGCAAGGACGTGGTCGACAGCTACCAGCTCGCCGTGCCGCGCGACGGCGCCGGTTCGGCCGACTGGTTCGTGGCCCTGGTGCAGGTGGTGGAGCGGGCGCTGGAGACCGGCTTCGTGCCCGGCGGCCAGTACAGCGCGCTGCTGATCGACGAGGCGCACGATTTCGACGACGCCTGGCTGCGCCTGGCCACGCGCCTCGTGGACCCCGACACGCGCAGCCTGCTGGTGCTCTACGACGACGCGCAGTCCATCTACCGCCACCAGCAGCGCAAGCGGCGCAAGTTCAACTTCGCCAGCGTGGGCATCGAGGCGCGCGGCCGCACCAGCGTGCTGCGGCTGAACTACCGCAACACCGCCGAGGTGCTGGCGCTGGCACTGCAGTGCGCGCGCAGCCTGCTCGAAGGCGCGGGCGACGCGCTCGCCGACGACGAGATCCCGCTGGTGCAGCCGGCCAGCGCCGGCCGCCGCGGTGCCCTGCCCACGCTGCTCATCGGGCGCAGCGCCGACGACGAGGCGGCGCTGGTGGCCGAGCGCGTGGCCGCAGCCCACGCCGGCGGCCTGGCCTTGTCCGACATTGCCGTGCTGTGCCGCGCGAAGTACCTGATGGCGCCCCTCGAACGCGCGCTGCGCCAGCGCGGCCTGGCGCTGCAGTCGATGAGCGCGCAGGCCTTCCGCCGCTTCGACTGGGCGCAGCCCAGCGTCAAGCTGCTCACGCTGCACAGCGCCAAGGGGCTGGAGTTTCCGCTGGTGGTGGTGGCCGGCCTGCAGGCCATGCCGATGCGCGACGAGAGCCTGGAGGAGGCCGCGCGCCTGCTCTACGTGGGCATGACGCGGGCCACGCACGAGCTGGTGCTGTCGGCGCACGGGCGCTCGGCCATCGTCGAGCGCGTGCGCCAGGCGCTGGCCGAGGTGGCCGCGGCCTTCGCGCGCGAGGGCTGACGCGGGGCCGGGGGGCCGGCTCACGGCCCCCAGTACCGCGCCTCGCCCAGCATCCCGGTGCAGACCACGCGGCGCGTCGTGCCGCCGGCCGCCAGCCGTTCCAGCACGCCGGGCTGCAACGCCTGCACCATCCAGGCGTCGGCGTGCGCCGCCGGGATGGCGTGCTGCGGCTGCAGGCCCCAGCGCGCGGCCGGCGCAAAACCCAGGCGCGTGTAGTAGCGCGGGTCGCCCAGCACGAAGACCAGTGCGGTGCCGCTGTCGCGCAGCTGCGCAAGCCCCTCGCGCGCCAGCCGCCGGCCCAGGCCCTGGCGCTGCAGCGCCGGGTCCACCGCCAGCGGGGCCAGGATGGCAGCCGGCACGGCCGGGGTGGGCGCCGGGGCCAGCTGCACCGGGGTGAACAGCACGTGGCCGCACACCCGCCCGGCCAGGTCGGCCGCCGCCAACGACAGGGCCTGCGGGTGGCCGCCGGCGACGATGGGGTGGCCCAGCAGCCCGTGCAGCAGCGCGGCGATCTCGGGGCCCTCGTCGGGCCCGAAGGCGGCGTGGGCCAGGGTGGCCAGCGCCGGCAGGTCGGCCGCCGTGGTGCGGCGAATTTTCGTCGAGGTGGTCATCCGTGCGATTGGACACGCTTCGCCGCGCGTGCCACCGCGCCGCCCCGGGATGCCCCGGCTCAAGTCCGCCGTCAACGACCCGATAGACCGTGTTCACCCGTCCGACCACAAGACGAGCCGCCATGAACCTCGCCGCCCTCACCCGCATCCCCGGCAGTGCCCGCTGGGCGCTGGCCCGCATCAACGAAGGCGCCGCGGCCCTGAACACCCGCGTGCTGCCGCTGACCCCGGTGGCCTGGGCGGTGTCGAGTTTCCTCAGCCGCATCCGCGGCCTGGTGCTGGCCGCGCGCGGCGGCAGCATCGCCACCGCCACCAACGTGGCCCACCTGAAGAAGCACGTGGAGCTCACGGCCACCCGTGCCGAACAGCAGCTGGGGGACGCGCAGAGCCTGCAGCAGGCCGCCGCGCGGGTGACCGAGCTGTCGCAGGCGGTGGAAGGCGGGGCGCAGACCATTGCCGAGATGTCGTCGCGCAACCTGGCGTCGGCCGACGGGTCGATGTCCGAGCTGCAGCAGGTGCGCGCCCGCATGGCCGAGATGGAGGCCACGGTGGCCGCCTTCGGCACCACGGTGCAGCAGCTGGCCGAAGGTGCGCGTGCCATCGAGGCCATCGGCACCACCATCCGCGGCATCGCGATGCAGACCAACCTGCTGGCGCTCAACGCCGCCATTGAGGCGGCCCGCGCCGGCGAGGCCGGGCGTGGTTTCTCCGTGGTGGCCGCCGAGGTGCGTGGCCTGGCCGCGCGCGTGAACCACGAGACCAGCGAGATCAGCACCCGCAGCAGCGCCATGCTGGCGCTGGTGCAGCAGACCATGGACGGCACGGCCTCCATCACCGAGGGCGTCACGCAGTCGGCCGGCAGCATCGACAGCACCACCCGCCGTTTCGAGGGTCTGGTGGACGACTTCCGCGGCATGGCCGCCACGGTGCAGCAGATCGCCGGCTCCATCGGCGAACTGGCCGGCGTCAACCGCGAGATGAACACCCGCATCGGTGCCGTGTCCGACTCCGCCCGCGTGGTGCACGAGCTGATGGGTCACTCCGCCGCGCGCGTGGACGACCTGCGCCACAGCACCGAGACCATCCAGGGCTCGCTGGCCGAGTTCCGCACCGGCGGCACCACCTTCGACGCGCTGGTGGAGGCCACCACCCGCCTGCGCGACGACACGGCGGCGGCTCTGCAGCGCCATGCCGACGCCGGCGTGGCCATCTTCGACCAGGACTACCAGCCCATCGCCGGCTCCAACCCGCCGCGTTTCACCACGCGCTACGACCAGGCCGTGGAAGCCGAGTTGCAGGCGCTGTACGACGCGCTGCTGGGCCAGCTCGACGGGGGCCTGTACGCGCTGGCGGTGGACAACAAGGGCTATGCGCCGGCGCACAACCGCAAGTTCTCCGAGCCGCCCACCGGCGACTACGACCACGACCTGGCCAAGAGCCGCCACAAGCGCATCTTCGACGACCCGGTGGGCGCCAAGCTGGCCCGCAACACCAAGCCCTTCCTCTTCCAGACCTACCTGCGCGACACCGGCGAGGTGGTCAACGACCTGTCCATGCCCATCGTCATCGGCGGCCGCCACTGGGGCGCCATCCGCGTGGGCTTCGACAGCGAACGGCTGAAGTGACAGCGCGCGGCGCGGCGCGCCGTCAGCGCCGCACCGCCTGCCAGGTGCCCCAGGTGGCCAGCGCCGACAGCACGGCGCAGCCGACGATCACGCCGGCATAGCTGCCGTTGGCGTCGAACACCCACCCGGCCAGCCAGGGCCCGGCCACGTTGCCCAGCGCCGCGCCGGTGTAGAGCGTGCCGATGATGGACGCCACCGCCCGCGCGCCGTAGAGGTCCATGCACAGCGCCGGCATCAGCGAGACGATGCCGCCGTAGCTCAGCCCCATCCACAGCGCGAAGACGGCCAGCGCCGCGTAGCCGTCGGCCGCCCACCACAGCGCCATCGACGCGCCCAGCGACGCCTGCATGGCCACCAGCGTCAGCGGCCGGCCCACGCGGTCGGCCAGGCTGCCGATGGCGAAGCGCCCGGTCAGGCTGCCGATGCCGATCAGCCCCACCAGGCCCACGGCCTGCGCCTCGCCGATGCCCAGGTCGCGCGCCGACGCCGACAGGTGGGCGAACGGGATGAACATGCCCGGCGCCGCCAGCACGCACATCGCGTACAGCCAGCGGAAGGACCGGCTCCGCAGCGCCTCGGCCAGCGTCATGCCCGGCACCGTGGCGCCACGACGCCGCGTGGCCGCCGGGGCGGACTTCAGCAACGCCGTGGCCGCCAGGCCCAGCACCCCCACGCCCGCGGCCAGCGCCAGCATCGCGCCGCGCCAGCCCCATGCCGCGATGGCCGCCGTGGCCAGCAGCGGCACGACAAAGGTGCCGGCCCCGATGCCGGCGCTGGCGATGCCGGCGGCCAGCCCGCGCCGGCGCGTGAACCAGGGCTGCACGCAGCCGATGGCCGGGGTGTAGACCAGTGCGATGCCGACGCCCAGCCCCAGGCCGTAGACCAGCGTCAACTGCGCCATCGACGTGGCCTGGCAGCCGCCGGCCAGCGCGGCGGCGATGCACAGCATGCCGGCACTCGTCACCACGCGTGGCCCGAAGCGGTCCGACAGCATGCCGCCGAAGGCGCCGAGCACGAAGTACAGCAGGCCCGACAGACCGAAGACCAGGGACACGTCGGCGCGGCTGGCGCTGAAGGCGGCTTCGAACGGTGCGAAGAAGGCGGCGAAGGCGTAGGCCACCCCGAAGATCACCGCCAGCGCCGTGAAGGCCGCACCGACGACCACCCAGGCGTAGGGCGGCTCGTCTTCGGCGGCGGCGGGGCACATGCCACGATGCTAGCGCTCAGGTGCTGGTGCCCGGTGCCCGCGTCGCCCGGCCCGGTCATCCCAGGGCACTGGTGCCACGTTGTCCCTGGAGGCCCGCGTCGCGGGCCGTTCTGTCGGGACACGGCGCGTCCCGCCCGGGCCGCGCCGTCGTGCCGGAGCCCAGGAGGCCCCATGGTCGATACCCGCCCCTTGATCGCGCTCGTCGCGTCGATCGCCGCGCCCGTGGCACTGGCGGCCGATGCGGTCGTCGAGTCCGAGCGCCAGGCCCACGAGATCCGCGCCCGCCAGGCCCTGCGCGCCGCACAGGTCGAGCTCTACTGCGACCACGACGCGCGCGCGCATGCGGTGCTGCAACTGGCGCGGCGCGAGTTGCAGGCGGCTGCCGGCGACGCGTCCGGCCGCGGCCTGGCCGCGCTGGACCGCGCGGTCTGGCAGATGCGGCTCCACGACACCCGGGGTGCCGTGGCCGCGCTGGACGACGCCATCGAAGGCCTGCCGCCACCCACCTGAGCCGGCTGGCGGCGGGTGTGCCCGCCGAGCGCTGCGCCTGCCGGGTTCAGCCCGCCGTGGGTGGCCAGGCCGTGTGGAACGCCTGCCCGGCCGGCCGGTCCGTGCGCTCGTAGGTGTGGGCGCCGAAGAAGTCGCGCTGGGCCTGCAGCAGGTTGGCCGGCAGGCGGGCGCTGCGCGCCATGTCGTGGTGGGCCAGTGCGGCGCCCATGGCCGGCAGCGGCACGCCGGCCTGCACGGCCGTGGCCACCACGCCGCGCCAGGCGGCCTGTGCACCGGCCAGCGCGTCGACGAAGTACGGCACCTGCAGCAGGTCGGCCGCGCCGGCGCCGGCCGCGGCCACGCGGCCCAGGAAACGGGCGCGGATGATGCAGCCGCCGCGCCACAGCCGCGCGATGGCGGCCAGGTCCAGGCCCCAGCCCTTGTCCTGGCTGGCGGCCTGCAGCAGGGCCAGGCCCTGGGCGTAGGCCACGATCTTGCTGGCGTACAGCGCCTGCGCCACCTGGTCGGCCCAGGCGGCGGGCTCGACACCGGTGATGCGCCCCGGCGGCCCGGCCAGCCGCGTGCTGGCGGCCACGCGGGCGTCCTTCAGCGCCGAGAGCAGGCGCGCATCCACCGCGGCCGTCATGGTGCCGATGGGCACGCCCTGCTCGGCGCCGGCCACCAGGGTCCAGCGGCCGGTGCCCTTCTGGCCGGCGCGGTCCTGGATCACGTCCACGATCGGCGCGTCGGTCTCGGGGTCGCGGGTGGCCAGGATCAGGCCGGTGATCTCGATCAGGTAGCTCTGCAGCACGCCGGTGTTCCAGCGCCGGAACACGGCGGCCATGGCGTCGGCGTCCAGGCCAGCGGCCTGCAGCAGCGCGTAGGCCTCGCCGATGAGCTGCATGTCGGCGTACTCGATGCCGTTGTGCACCATCTTCACGAAGTGGCCGGCACCGCCGGGGCCGATGTGGCTGACGCAGGGCTCGCCGTCCACCTTGGCGGCGATGGCCTCGAACACCGGGCGCAGCGCGGCCCAGGCCTCGGCGCTGCCGCCGGGCATGATGGCCGGGCCGGTGCGCGCACCTTCCTCGCCGCCGGAGATGCCGGCGCCGACGAAGTGCAGCCCGTGCGCAGCCCAGGCCGCAGCGCGGCGTTCGGTGTCGGGCCAGTGGCTGTTGCCGCCGTCGACGACGATGTCGCCCGGCTCGAGCAGCGGCCGCAGGCCGTCGAGCACCGCGTCCACCGGCGCGCCGGCATTGACCATCAGCAGCAGCCGGCGCGGGCGCTTCAGCGCGGCCACCAGGCTGGCCAACGTGGCGTGACCGGTGGCGGCGGGGCCGACCGCGGCCACCGCGTCCACGCAGCGCGCCACGGCGCCGGGATCCTGGTCGTGCACGGCCAGGTGGATGCCGTGCCCGGCCAGGTTGAGCGCGAGGTTGCGCCCCATCACGCCGAGGCCGACGAGGGCGAAGTCTTGCAGGGGGGTCATGGGCAGTGTCCGGCGGTGTGCGGCGGGCATTGTCTCGCCGGCTCGCCCCCCGCACCCGGGGCCGCGCTCAGTGCTGCAGGATCTTCGACAGGAAGAGCTGCGCCCGGTCGCTGCGCGGGCTGCCGAAGAACTCGTCCTTGGTGGCGTCCTCGACGATCTCGCCCTGGTCCATGAAGATCACCCGCCCGGCGACCTTGCGCGCAAAGCCCATCTCGTGCGTGACGACCATCATCGTCATGCCCTCCACGGCCAGCTGCACCATCACGTCCAGCACCTCGTTGATCATCTCCGGGTCCAGCGCCGAGGTGGGCTCGTCGAACAGCATCGCGATCGGGTCCATCGACAGCGCCCGTGCGATGGCCACGCGCTGCTGCTGGCCGCCGGAGAGCTGGCCGGGGAACTTGTCCTTCTGCGCGATCAGGCCCACGCGGTCGAGCAGCTTGAGGCCGCGTTCGATGGCCTCGTCCTCGCTGCGGCCCAGCACCTTCACCTGCGCCAGCGCCAGGTTGCGTGTGATCGACAGGTGCGGAAAGAGCTCGAAGTTCTGGAACACCATGCCGATGCGCGCGCGCAGCTTGGGCAGGTCCGTGCCCTTGGCGCCGACGTCGATGCCGTCGACCGTGATGCGGCCGTGCTGGAACGGCTCCAGCGCGTTGACGGTCTTGATCAGCGTGGACTTGCCCGAGCCCGAGGGCCCGCAGACGACGACGACCTCGCCCTTGTCGACCTGGGTGGTGCAGTCCTTGAGCACCTGGAAGCTGCCGTACCACTTGCTGACACGGTCCATCTCGATCATCGGCATGAAAGCTTTCTCCTGCGGCGTCTGTTCTTCTAGCGCACGATGGCGATGCGGGCCTGCAGCCGCTTGACCCAGTACGACAGCAGCAGGCAGATGGCCAGGTAGACGACGGCCACGAACAGGTACATCTCGATCAGCCGCCCGTCGCGCTGCGCGATCTTGCTGGCGATGGTGACGAAGTCCGGCAGCGAGATGATGTAGACCAGCGACACGTCCTGGAACAGCACGATGGTCTGCGTCAGCAGCACCGGCGTCATGTTGCGGAAGGCCTGCGGCAGGATCACCTGCGCCATCACCTGCCAGTAGGTCATGCCCAGCGCGTAGCCGGCGTTGGCCTGGCCCGCCGGGATGCTCTGGATGCCCGCGCGCATGATCTCGCAGTAGTAGCAGGCCTCGAACAGGATGAAGGTGATCAGCGCCGAGGTGAAGGCACCCACCTTGATGGGCGTGCTCGAGCCGATCATCCAGGCGCCGATGTAGGGCACGAGGAAGTAGAACCAGAAGATCACCAGCACCAGCGGGATCGCGCGCAGCCCGTTGACGTAGCCGGCCGCCACCCACGACAGCGGCTTGATCGACGACAGCCGCATCATGGCCAGCAGCGTGCCCAGGATGATGCCGCCCACCATCGCCAGCAGCGTCACCTGCGCGGTGAAGGCCAGGCCCTGGAAGATCAGCGTCTGCCAGCTGCGGGCGATGACGTCGAAGTCGAAGTTCTCGAACATCGTCAGTGCCCCGTGGCCCGCGCGGCCGGTGCCGCCGTCACTTCGAACCGCCCATGTAGCCCGGCACGGCCACCCAGCGCTCGAGGCCGCGCATGGCCAGCACCACCACCAGGTTCACCGCCAGGTAGATCAGCGTGGCGGCGGTGAAGGCCTCGAAGACCTGGAAGCTGAACTCCTGCATCGAGCGCGCACGCGCCGTCAGCTCCATCAGGCCGATGGTCAGCGCCACCGCACTGTTCTTGATGATGTTCAGGAACTCGCTGGTCAGCGGCGGCAGGATGATGCGAAAGGCCATCGGCAGCAGCACGTAGCGGTAGGTCTGCGGCAGCGTGAGGCCCAGCGCCGTACCCGCGGCGGTCTGCCCGCGCGGCAGCGACTGGATGCCGGCCTTGACCTGTTCGGCCACCCGTGCCGACGTGAAGAAGGCCAGCGCCACCACCGCCGTCCAGAAGCTGGAATCGGGCAGCTGCTTGACCCACTGTCCCAGCTCGCGCGGCAGCAGCTCCGGCACCACGAAGAACCACAGGAACATCTGCACCAGCAGCGGGATGTTGCGGAACAGCTCGACGTAGGCGTTGCCCAGCCGCACCAGCCATGTCAGCGGCGTGGTGCGCAGGGTGCCGACGATGGCGCCCAGCAGCAGCGCGAACACCCAGGCCGTCATGCCGGTGGCCAGCGTCCAGCCCAGGCCCTTGAACAGGGTCTCCAGGTAGGTGCCGCTGGCGTCCGGCGACAGCTCCCAGAAGATGCCCCAGTTCCAGTGGTAGTTCATGGCGTCGGTGCGGCCCGAGGAACCCGGTCCACGGGCGGGCGCCCGTGGACCGGCCCGATCACTTGTAGGCCGCCGGGTCCGGCGAGTCGGTCGGGTTGGCGATCACCTTCTTCAGCGAATCGCTCATCGGGATGTTGAGGTTGATGCCCTTGGGCGGGATCGGGCTCTGGAACCACTTGGCGTAGATCTTGTTGATCTCGCCGCTCTTCATCAGCGCCACCATCGCGTCGTCGACCACCTTCTTGAAGGCCGGGTCGCCCTTGCGCACCATGATCCCGTAGGGCTCGACCGACAGCGCCTCGCTGGAGATCTGCCACTGGTCGGGCTTGGCGCTGTTGGCCACCAGGCCGGCGAGCAGGATGTCGTCCATGATGAAGGCCGAAGCACGGCCGGTGTCGACCATCAGGAACGATTCCGCGTGGTCCTTGGCGGCCAGGATGTTCAGCCCCAGGTTCATCGACGCGTTGAGTTCGGTGATCTGCTTGATGTTCGTGGTGCCCGAGGTCGACACCACGGTCTTCCCCTTCAGGTCGGCCAGGGTCTTGAGGTTGTCGGCCTTCTTCGACACGAAGCGGTTGGCGGTGACGAAGCTGGTCATCGTGTAGCTGACCTGCTGCTGCCGCGCGGCGTTGTTGGTCGTCGAGCCGCACTCGATGTCGACGGTGCCGTTGGCCAGCAGCGGGATGCGCGTGGCCGAGGTCACGGGCTGGAAGGCCACCTTCAGATCCGGCATCTTGAGCTCGGCCTTGACCGCGTCGACGATGCGCGCGCACAGGTCCATCGAATAGCCCACCGGCTGCTGCTTGTCGTCGAGGTAGGCGAACGGGATGGAGGCATCGCGGTGGCCCACCGTGATGCTGCCGGCGGCCTTGACCTTCTCGAGCGTGCCTTGCGCCTGGGCACTGCCGGCCGAGACGGCCAGCAGCAGCGGGAGGGCAAGGGCGATGGCGACTTTCATGGACTCTCCTTCAACGACGAGGTGGACAACGGGGGCACTGGCACGCGCCCAGAGGCGAACAGGCGCCGGATCGGCGCTCCGATGGTGTCACAGACAAGTCGCCGGGCCAGCCGGCAGATTCCCGGGGGGCTCGGCGTGTCGCGCGGCGGGTGGCATGGCACAGGCGCTCGCGCATCAGACCGGTGCCACAGGGATCCAGCCGCTGTCCGAGGGTGGCGCGTGGCCGGCGGCAACACGCGTGGCGGCGGGGTCGGCGGCCAGCGCCAGCGCCTGTCGCACGCCGGCGGCCACGCTGTCGATCAGCGGCACCGGCACCATCGGCTGCAGGCGTGCCGCCAGCCCGGCCAGGCCCGCGCCGCCGACGATGATGGCGCGCGCGCCGGTGTCGACGGCTTCCCGGCAGGCGTCGACCAGCACGCGCTCGGCGGCCGCCGGATCGGCCGCCATCTGCGCGCCCGTGGGCGCCACGGCGAGGATCCCGCACAGCGCTGCGTCGTGGCCCAGCGCCTGGGCCAAGCGGCGCAGCATCGGCGGCCAGCGCTCACCGCCCGTCACGACGGCGAAGCGGCCGTGCCGCGATGCCTCGGCAAACGCCGCCTCGGCCAGACCGGTCACTGGCGCGGCACTGCGCTCGCGCAGCGCCCAAAGGCCCGGGTCGCCGAAACAGCCGATCAGCACCGCGCAGGGCGGCGGCCCTTCGGCAGCGAGTGCCTGGCGCATCGCGTCCAGTGCCGCGTGCGCGGCCACCGCATGGCTGGCCTCACAGGCGATGTAGGGTGCCCCGAACCGCGCCGTGACGGCGCGAACGGCCACTCCGGGCCCCGCCGTGGCCTGCGCGTGCTGCAGCAGCAGCGTGGTGATCGCGGCTGTGGTGTTCGGGTTGATGACGAGCAGCGGGCCTGTCGGCGTCCGTGCCGGTGCCGATGCCGCCGTTGAGGCCGGCGATGCTGTCGACGTTGTGGCGGCGGCCATCAGGCGGCCCTTTCCGGCGACGGCGCAGCGAAGAGCGCCAGCAGGTCCGGCCCGCCGTCGTCGGCGGACGCCGTCTGGCGCAACTGCGCCTCCAGCTGGCGCAGGTGCAGCCGCATCAGGCGCGTGGCGCGGCGAGCATCGCGGGCGCGCAGCGCGGCGAGCAACCCGCGGTGGGCCGCACAGTCGCAGCCGTCACGCAGCCCGGGGCTGGCGTGGCACATCAGCACGAGCGACGTGCGCGAGATCAGCTCGCGCAGCATCCGGGCCAGTGTGCGCTGGCCGCTGGCCTGGGCCAGCAGCAGGTGGAAGTCCCCGGCCAGGCGGATGGCCGCCGCGGTGTTGCCGTCCCGCCGCGCGGCCTCCTCGTCGGCGATGTTGCGGGCCAGGGCCTCGAGATCGGCCTCGCCGGCGGTGGCGACGAAGCGGTCGACGAGGGGCGGCTCGACGAGCTGGCGGGCCTCGAACACCTCCCGCGCCTCCTGGGCCGTGGGCTGCGCGACGGCAGCGCCGCGGTGGGGCGTGAGCTGCACGATCTGTTCGTTGGCCAGCCGCACCAGCACCGGCCGGATGCGCGTGCGCGACACACCGAAGGCCTGGGCCAGCCGGTCCTCGACCAGCTTGGTGCCCGGCGGCAGCCGCTGGTCGCGCACGGCGGCCAGCACACGCTCGTAGATGGCGTCTTCGGTGACGGCCTCGGCGCTCATCGTGGCCGCCTTCTGGCCTGGCGGCGCTGCAGTGCCCAGCCCAGCAGCAGCGTCAGCCCCATCACCGCGAACGACACCACCATGGTCACCGTGCCCAGTGCATAGATGGCCGGCGTGGTGACCGTTGTCGTCAGCCCCTGCAGTTCCAGCGGCAGCGTGTTGACGTCGCCGATGGCCTGCGAGGTGCGCGCGATCTCGTCCCAGCTCAGCGTGAAGCCGAACATGCCGATGCCGACCACCGCCGGTGCGATCAGCGGCAGCACCACGTGGCGGAAGCCCTGCCAGGGCGTGGCGCCGAGGTCGCGCGCCGCTTCCTCGTACGACGGGTCGAAGCGGTTGAAGACGGCGAACATGATCAGCAGGCCGAAGGGCAGCGTCCACGTCAGGTGCGCACCGAGCGCGGACGTGTACAGACCCAGCGAGGTGCCGAAGGTCTCCAGCAGGCCCTGCCAGCCGAAGGCCTCGAAGATGCCCTTGAGTGCCGTGTCCAGCAGCCGGAACTCCAGCCCGATGCCCAGCGACACGATGATGGACGGCATGATCAGGCTGGCCACCACCACGTAGAACAGCGCGCCGGCGCCGGGCAGCCGGCGGCGGAAGGCCAGGCCGGCCATGACGCTGAGCACGATGGTCAGCGCCATCACCGCCAGCCCCAGGCCCAGCGAACGGCGCAGCGCCGCACCGATGTCCACCACGCCCAGGCCCTCGGCCAGTTCGCGGAACCAATGCAGCGACAGCCCGCGCAGCGGGAAGGTCAGCCCGCCGTCGGGCCCCTGGAAGCTGAGCACCACGATGACCAGCATCGGCCCGTACATGAAGAGCACGAAGGCGGCGAACAGCAGCGCCAACGGCCAGAAGCCGGGGCGGCGGGGCTCGGCGGGGACAGCCGAGCGGGCCATCACAGCTCCTTGCGGATGTCGACCATCCGCGTGAGCGCCCAGATGATCATCAGCACCACGCTCAGCAGGATCACGGCATTGGCCGCGGCGAGCGGGAACTGCAGGTAGTTGGCCTGCACCTGGATCATCTTGCCCACCGACGCGATCTGCTGCCCGCCCATGACGCCGATGGTGACGAAGTCGCCCATCACGATGGTGATCACGAAGATGGAGCCGATGATGATGCCGCTGCGGCACAGTGGCACGATCACGTGCCACAGCGTCTGCCAGGCGCTGGCGCCGCTGTCGGCGGCGGCCTCGAGCAGCCGGCGGTCGATGCGCATCATCGAGTTGAAGATGGGCACGATCATGAACATCGTGTACAGGTGCACGAAGGCCAGCACCACCGAGAATTCGCTGAACAGCAGCCACTCCACCGGTTCGTCCACCCAGCCCAGGCCCACCAGCGTCTGGTTGACCAGGCCGTTGCGGCCCAGCAGCGGCACCCACGCGATCATGCGGATCACGTTGCTGGTCCAGAACGGGATGGTGCAGAGCACGAACAGCGCCGTCTGCAGGCTGGCGCTGCGCACATGGAAGGCCAGGAAGTAGGCCACCGCGAAGCCCAGCACCAGCGTGATGGCCCACACCAGCGCGCTGAACCAGAAGGTGGAGAAGTAGGTCTTCAGCGTGACGCAGAGCTCGTCGCTGCGCCCGCAGCCCTCGAACACCGAGACGTACTGCTGGAACGTGAAGTCCGGGATCAGCTCGTACTCGTTGAAGTCCCAGAGGCTGACCATCACGATCAGCCCCAGCGGGATCAGGAAGAAGAGCGCGAACACCGCCCACATTGGCAGCGCCTGCCACAGCGGGCCGATGTGGCGGCCGGCGGTGGGGGCTTCAGGCGCGGCGTGCATGTACAGACTCCACGGTGGTGGTCAACGCGCCCCGATCTTTGAAGCCAGCGAGCGAAAGCCAAGCCCCCGGCACGGATCCGGCTCCGCCGGTCCGTCGCCGGGCTCCCCCTTGGGGGGGCGCGACCGGAGGGAGCTTGGGGGCCCTATCACGCGGCGACGAATTCGTTCCACTTGCGCACCATGTAGGTGTTCTCGTCCATCAGCGCGTTCCAGCAGGCAATGCCGCCCATGCGCTGCTCGTAGCTGCCGCCGTCGCGGCTCTCCCCCTTCTTGGCCAGCAGCTGGCCGTTGGGGCTCTTGATGTCCTGCTCCGCGGGCTTGCCTTCCATCCAGTAGGCCCACTCGTAGGGCTCCATCTTGGCCTTGGCGGTCTCCAGCACGGCGCTGTAGTAGCCCTGGCGGTTCAGGTAGGCACCCGCCCAGCCGTCGAGGAACCAGTTGATGAATTCGTAGGCACCGTCGAGCTTGCGGCCGCTGAGCGTGGCCGGCAGGCCGAAGCCGGCGGCCCAGGCGCGGTAGCCTTCCTTCAGCGGCTGGAACACGCAGGGGATGCCCTTGGTGCGCACTGCGGTGACCGCCGGGCTCCACATCGACTGGATCACGACTTCGCCGGAGGCCATCAGGTTGACGCTCTCGTTGAAGTCCTTCCACAGGCTGCGGAACTGGCCGGCCTTCTTGGCTTCGATCAGGGTCTTGATCGTCAGGTCGATCTCGGCCTTGGTCATGTTGCCCTTGTCCGGGTACTTGTACAGGCCCATCGCCTCCACGACCATCGCCGCGTCCATGATGCCGATGGACGGGATGTTCAGGATCGCGGCCTTGCCCTTGAACTCCGGGTTCAGCAGCTCCTTCCAGCTCTCGATCGGGCGCTTGATCAGGTCCGGCCGGATGCCCAGCGTGTCGGCGTTGTAGACCGTGGGGATCAGGCTCATGAACTGCGTGGGGCTCTTGGCGAAGACCTTGCTCTTCTCGCCTTCCAGGTAGATCACCTTCTTCGGCGCGGTGCCCTGGTCGCCCACCGCCTTGCCGGCCACCATGCCGGTGGTGAACAGCGTGGTGATCTTGTCGGCGTTCTTGATGCGCTTGGTGTCGATGCCCTTGAGGTTGCCGGTGGGCACGATCTTCTTCAGCGAGAAGTACTCGGTGTCGATGAGGTCGAAACTGTTGGGCGCGGTCACGGCGCGCTTGGTCACGTCGTCGGTGGTCACGGCGACGTACTGGATCTCGATGCCCGTGTCGGCCTTGAACTTCTCGGCGATGGCCTTGTCCTGGTTCACCGCGGTGCCCAGGTAGCGCAGCACGATCTTCTCCTGCGCGTGCACGGCCGGGAACATCCCGGCGGCCAGGATGCCCGCCGTGCCCTGCAGCAGGCGGCGGCGGCCGGTGTCGGCGGTGACGGCTTCTGGTGTGGCGGTCGGGGTGCGGTCGGTCATCGGGTCCTCCGGGTGTGATGGGCGCGGAATGCGCGGTGGGTGCGGGGTGGGTTCAGTGCGCCAGCGGGTGCGCCGCTTCCGGCGCCCAGCTCAGCCACACCGGCTGGCCGACGGCCAGCGGCTGGGCGTTGAAGCGGTCCTCGGACACCATGGCCGACAGGGCCGCAGTGGCCGACACGTCGCGCGCGGCGTCGGGCATCTGCAGCCCGACCAGCACGTAGGTGCCCTGGTACTCGACGTCGCTGACCACCACGCGCTGCGCATGCGGCGCGGGTGCCGCATCGGCGACGACGAGCTCGGTGCGATCGGTGCGCACACCGACGCGACCCTGCGGCGTGTCCAGCACGTTGTGGCCGCCCATGAAGCGGGCGACGAACTCGCTGGCCGGGCGGTTGTAGACGTCCAGCGGTGAACCCACCTGCTCGATGCGGCCGTGGTTCATCACCACCATGGTGTCGGCCAGCGCCATGGCCTCTTCCTGCGAGTGCGTCACGTGCACGAAGGTCAGGCCCAGCTCCTGCTGCCAGCGGCGCAGTTCGGCGCGCATCTGGACGCGCAGGAACGGGTCCAGCGCCGACAGCGGCTCGTCCAGCAGCAGCGCGCGCGGTTCGGTGATCAGCGCCCGCGCCAGCGCCACGCGCTGCTGCTGGCCACCGCTGAGCTCACCCGGCTTGCGCTGCGCCAGGTGGCCCATGGCCACGCGGCCAAGCAGGTCCTGCGCGCGCGCCTGCCGTTCGGCCTTGGCCACGCCCTTCATCTTCAGGCTGAAGGCCACGTTGTCCAGCGCGCTGAGGTGCGGGAACAGCGCGAAGCTCTGGAACATCATGGCCGTGCCGCGGGCGGCGGCCGGCAATGCGGTGATGTCGTGGCCGCCGAGCAGCACGGTGCCTTCGCTGACCGTCTCGTGACCGGCGATCATGCGCAGCGTGGTGCTCTTGCCGCAGCCCGAGGGCCCCAGCAGGCAGCAGTAGCTGCCCGCCGCGATCTTCAGCGCGATGCCGTCCACCGCGGCCGGGCCGGGGCCGTAGCGCTTGGTCAGCGCGATCAGCTCGATGGCGGCGCCCCGGGCGCGGTCGGCATCACTCATGGGATGGTGGCAGGCAAGTCCCGGGCCAGCCACTTTGTACGCAATCCGGGCCGATGTTGTGCGCATTCGTGGTGCCGCAGCACGGCCCCGGTGCGTGGCCGGGCGCAGCGCTGGTGGGTGTGCACGCCACTGGTGCGGCGCCCCGCCGGGCAGCCTGGTCGTCAGAACATCCGGTGGGCGCCGAGGCCGGCGTCGGCCTGGCCGCCCAGCAGTCGCTCGTAGTGTGCGGCGAGGGTCTGGCGCCCGTGGGACGGCGTGGCGTCGGCGTCGTACCGCTGCGCCGCCGCGTTCCACACCAGCATGGACTCGGTGGCGTAGTAGTGGCCGATGCGCGCCAGCTCGGCCTTGGCCGACAGCGCCGGCCGCACGCGGGCGGCCAGGTCCAGCATGCCGGCGATGCCGCGCAGCAGGCCCGGGGGTACGCTGCGGAACCGTGGCGGCCGGCCGGCCAGGCGGCACAGCAGCTCGCCCTGTTCGCGCGGCGTGATGGCCGGGCCCGGGCCGCCGATGGGCAGCACGCGGTCCCAGCGTGCCGCGTCGTCCAGACAGCCGGCCAGGTAGTCGGCCAGGTCGTCGTCGGCGATCGGCTTGCAGGCGGTGAGCCGGCCGTCACCGAAGATCAGGAAGGGCTGGCCGGCCTGCACCCGCGCCACCTGGCCTGACAGGGACTTGAAGAACGCCGTGGGCCGGACGATGCTGTGGCGCAGGCCGCTGGCGGCCAGTTCGCGCTCGAAGGCCAACTTGGCCTGCTGGAAGGCCAGGCGCGGCTTCTGCACGCAGATGGCCGACAGGAGGACGAAGTGTTCTGCGCCGGCGTCGCGCAGCGCCGTCAGCGCCTGCACATGGGCACGGTGGTCCACCGCCCAGGCGTCGGCCGGCACGCCGTTGCGCGACGCGAGGCACGACACCGCGGCGTCGAAGCGCTCGCCGCGCAGGCCGTCGCGCCGCACCGATCCGGCGTCGAGCACATCGCCGTCACGCAGCACCACGCCGGCCGCCGCCAGCGCCTGGCGCAGCGTTGGGTCGCCGCCGGGCCGCACCAACGCCACCACCTCGTGCCCGCGTGCCGCCAGCGCCCGCGCCGTGGCCTGGCCGATGGTGCCGGTGGCGCCGAGCAGGAAGACGCGCCGGGGGCGGGGGCTGTGCATGGGGCGATGCTAGTCGGGCGTGCTCGCCGTGCCGCCCTGCGCCTGATGACGGGCGCACCCGGCGGACCGCGCGGGTCAGCCCTGCGCCGCCGCCTGCAGCCGGCGCACCTGCCGCGCCGCCTCGCGGCCCAGGGCCAGCAGGTCCAGCCCGGGCACGGCGCCGTCGCGCACCACCTCCCGGCCGGCCACGAACAGCCGCGCCAGGTGCGCGCGGCCGCCGCCCACCACCGGCGCGGCCAGGCGGTCGTGCAGGCCGAAGCCGCGCGGGTCGCAGTCCAGGTCGAACAGCGCGATGTCGGCTGCCTGCCCCGGGGCCAATGTGCCCACCGCGTCCAGCCCCAGCACGCGCGCGCCGCCGGCCGTGCCCCAGTGGATGACCTGGTCCACCGTGGCCATGCGCACGCCGGCCTCGCCTTCCCCGCCGTGCACGGCGGCGCGGGACCCCAGGCCGTCGCGCGCACGGCTCATCAGCCAGGCGGCGTGCGCCTCGCTGACCATGTCGGCGGCCTCGTTGGACGCCGCGCCGTCCACGCCCAGCGACACCGGTGCGCCGGCGGCGGCCAGGTCCAGCACGGGCGCGATGCCGCTGCCCAGCCGGCCGTTGCTCTGCGGGCAATGCGCGATGCCGGTGCCGGTGGCGCCCAGGCGGGCGATCTCCGCCGGCGCCAGGTGCACGAGGTGTGCGAACCACACGTCCGGCCCCAGCCAGCCCAGCGACTCGACGAAGTCCACCGGCGACATGCCGTGCTGGCGCTGCACGGCGTCGATGTAGGCCACCGTCTCCGACAGGTGCGAGTGCAGGCGCAGGCCCAGGCGCCGTGCCTCCTGCGCCACGGTGCGCATCTGATCGGGTGTCATCGAGAAGGTGGGCGTGGTCGGCGCGGCGACGATGCGGCGCATCGCGTCGGGCGCCGGGTCGTGCCAGGTGGCGGCCAGGCGTTCCAGGTCGCGCAGCCAGGCGTCGAAGGGCTCGGGCTGCAGCGCGGCGTTGCGCGGCGGCTCGACGCCGGCACGCAGCATCGTCTGCCCGCCGCGGCACAGCACCAGGCGCAGGCCGAGCGCGGCGGCTTCCTCGAACAGGATGGCGCTGGGGTCGAAGCCCTGGCCGGGCCAGTGCAGGTAGTTGTGGTCGGCCACCGTGCCGCAGCCCGACAGCGCCAGCTCCACCAGGCCCACGCGCACCGCGCAGCGGAAGGCCTCGGCGTCGAACGCGGCGCGGTATCGGTAGGGCGTCTGCGCCAGCCAGGGGTTGAGCGTGCAGTCCAGCCCCGCCGGGTCGCCCTTGAGCAGGCTCTGGAACAGGTGGTGGTGGGTGTTCACCCAGGCCGGGTAGGCGATGCAGCCGGTGCCGTCGACCACGGTCTCGCCAGGCTCGGGCGTCAGCGCGCCAAGTGCGACGATGCGCGTGCCGTCGAGTCGGATGTCCGGGCCCGCGTGGCGCGCGGCGGCGCCGGGCAGCCCGGTGGCGATGGCGTCCAGGCCGCGGATCAGCACCCGCGTGGGTTCGTCGTTCATGCGCCCACCTCGCTGTCGTGCCAGCCGTGCAGCGCCCAGCGCGTGAGCAGTGCCATGGTGGTGTACAGCGCGATGCCGGCCAGCGCGATGAGCAAGAGCGCGGCGAACATCAGCGGGATGTCCAGCTGGTAGCCGGCCTGCAGGATCTGGTAGGCCAGCCCGGTGGCGCTGCCGCCGGTGCCGGCGACGAATTCCGCCACCACCGCGCCGATCAGCGCCAGCCCGGACGAGATGCGCAGCCCGCCGAAGAAGTAGGGCAGCGCGCTGGGGATGCGCAGCCGCAACAGCGTCTGCCAGCGTGTGGCTCGGTTCAGGCGGAACAGGTTCAGCAGCCCCGGATTCACGCTGCGCAGGCCGAGCACAGTGTTGGAGATGATGGGGAACAGCGCCACCAGCGTGGCGCAGACCACCAGCGCCGGCGTGGGCGACTTGACCCAGATGATGATCAGCGGCGCGATGGCCACCACCGGTGTGACCTGCAGCAGGATGGCGTAGGGCAGCAGGCTGGCCTCCACCACCCGGTGCTGCACGAGCAGGAAGGCGAAGGCGGTGCCGATGAGCACGGCGCAGGCGAACGCCAGCAGCGTGATCTTCAGCGTCACCGCCAGCGCGCCCAGCAGCGCCGGCCCCTGGTCCCACAGCGTCTGCGCGATGACCGACGGCGCCGGCACCAGGTACACCGGCACGTCCCAGGCGGTGCAGGCCGCCTGCCAGCCGGCCAGCACCAGCAGGCCCAGCGCCAGCGGTGCCAGCAGGCGCAGGCCACCAGTGGCCAGCGTGCCGGTCATGCGGCGGCCACCTCGCTGGCCGCCGCCAGCGTCCGCGACAGCGCCTGGCAGGTGTGCAGGAAGGGTGCGCTGACGCGCCAGGCTTCGTCGCGCGGGGCGCCGGCGTCGTCGACCGGCACATCGGCCACCACGCGCCCGGGGCGCGCGCCCATCACCACCACGCGGCCGGAGAGGTACACCGCCTCGTAGATGCTGTGGGTGACGAAGACCACCGTCAGCCCGCCACGCGCCCACAGCGTGCGCAGGTCGCTGTCGAGCTTGTGGCGGGTGAACTCGTCCAGCGCGCCGAAGGGTTCGTCCATCAGCAGCACGTCGGGCCTGGTGGCCAGCGCGCGGGCGATGGACACGCGCATCTGCATGCCGCCGGAGAGCTCGCGCGGGCGCGCACGCTCGAAGCCGGCCAGGCCCACGGCGGCCAGCGCCTCGGCGGCGCGGGCGTGCCGCTCGGCGGCCGGCACCCGGGCCAGCGTCAGCGGCAGCTCCACGTTGTGCTGCACGTCGGCCCAGGGCATCAGTGTGGCTTCCTGGAACACCATGGCCATCGTGCGGCCGGGCTCGCCGGCCGGCAGGCGCGGGCTGTTCCACCAGCGCAGGTGGCCGTGCGACGGCGTCTCCAGCCCGGCGAACAGGCGCAGCAGCGTGCTCTTGCCGCAGCCCGACGGCCCGAGCAGCGAGACGAACTCGCCGGCGCGCACCGCCACGTGCGCGTCGGCCAGGGCCCGCGTGCCGTTGGCATACGTCTTGTGCACGCCTTGCGCGTGCAGCACCACGTCCTTCACGCCTTGGGCGTGCAGCACCACGTCATCCATGGACTTCGCGCTCGCCGTGCGCCTCCAGCAGCGCCATCAGCTGGCGGCGGATGATCAGCCCCGGCTTGTCCGACGCCATGTGGACTTCCACCCGCCGACGGGCGTCGATGCAGGCATCGGGATCGGTGGCCTCGAGGATCTCGCGGTCCTCCTTCGTGATCGCCTCGTCCCAGTCGATCAGTGCCTGCGTGGGGCAGTCGGCCTCGGTGTCGCTGCGGTAGAGCCACTGCGCCAGCATCATGCTGCCATCGTCGATGGGCGTGGCGCAGTTGTAGATGACGTGGTCGATGCCGCTGGCCGGGTAGTGGCAGCCGAAGCGGCGTCCGAACGGCAGGTAGTAGCGGTTGACCAGGTGCCGGTGCGTGACCGGCTCGGTGGTGCCGGTGATGCGGTGGCTTTCCGGCGGGTTGCGGATGGGCACCAGGGTCTCGGCCTCGAAGCCGTAGTCGGTTTCCTCGAAGCGGTAGCCGGCGGGCTGCGGCTGGTCGAAGAGGCCGAAGTTGGCCTTGTGCACGTAGCTGAAGTGCGCGTTGTCGAAGGAGTTCTCCATCATGCGCACCGGGCTCGTGCCCCAGCGCTGGTAGAACTGCAGGATGCGGCGGTGGCGGCCCGAGGTCTCCTCCGGAAAGTCGGGGATCGGCCGCAGCGGGTCTTCCAGCGCCACCCAGGCGTAGCCGTACTTTTCCACGCAGTGGTACGCCGGCACCTGGGCCCCGGGCGGGATGGCGGCGTCGGCCGCCTGCTGCGGGATGCGCACGCAGGCGCCGCTGCAGTCGTAGGTCCAGCCGTGGTAGCCGCAGACGATGTGGTCGCCGTCGACGAAGCCCTTGCTGAGCATGGCCGTGCGGTGGCAGCAGCGGTCGCGCACGGCCGCCGGGCTGCCATCGGCCTTCTTCCACAGCACGATCTTCTCGCCCAGCAGCGTGAAGGGCTGCGGGCCGTCGTCGAGCATCTGCATCGGCAGGATGGCGTACCAGAAGCGCCGCAGCACCGGTTGTTTCGTCACGAGCATGGGGTGCTTTCCTGTGATTGGGCCGCGTTGCCGCGGTGGATCTCGGTCTCGCCATGGGCCTGCAGCAGCGCCAGCAGGCGCTGGCGCATCAGCAGGCCGGGGCGGTCGCTGGCCATGTTTTCCTCGGCGCGCCGCGCCAGCGTCACCGGCGCGTCGGGGTCGGTGGACTCGAGGATGGCCTTGTCCTCCATCACCACCTCGCGGTCCCAGCGGTGGATCTCCTCGGCCGGGCAGTCGGCCTCGGTGTCGTTGCGATAGACCCACTGGATGAGCTGGATGTGGCCGTCGTCCACCGGCGTGGCGCTGGTGACGATCAGGTGCTGCAGCCCGTTGGGGTAGTGCAGCCCCAGCCGGCGCAGGAAGGGCAGGTGCCACTGGTTGCGGAAGTGGCGTCGCGTGGTGGGCTCGGTGGTGCCGGTGATGCGGTGGGCGCGCGGCGGGTTGTCGATGACCAGCTTCGTTTCCGCCTCGAAGCCGTAGGGCGTCTCGCGCAGTTCGAAGAACTCGGGCTTGTTCTTGCCGAACTGGCCGAAGGTGCCGCGGTGCACGAAGGCGAAGTGCGCCGCGTCGAAGCTGTTCTCCATCAGCCGCAGCGCGCCGCAGGCCCAACGCTCGTCGAACTGTTCCAGCCGCCGGTAGCCGGGTGCGCCGTCTTCCGGGATGTCGAGGATGGGCGCCAGCGGCTCGTCCAGCGCCACCCAGGCGTAGCCGTGGCGCGCCTCGCAGCGGTAGGCGGGCACGCACGCGCCGGGCGGGATGGCGGCCTCGGCCGCCTGCTGCGGGATGCGCACGCAGGCGCCGGCGCCGTCGTAGGTCCAGCCGTGGTAGCCGCAGACGATGTGGTCGCCGTCGACGAAACCCTTGCTGAGCGCGGCGCTGCGGTGGCAGCAGCGGTCGCGCACGGCGGCGGGGCGGCCGTCGGCGCGCTGCCAGAGCACGATGTGCTCGCCCAGCAGCGTGAAGGGCTGCGGCCCCGCGGCCAGCCGCGACAGCGGCATCACCGGGTACCAGAAGCGGCGCAGCACCGGTTGGCGGGTGACGAGCATGGCCGCCCCGCCCTCAGGGCATGATCTTGAGGTCCTTCACGAACTGAGTCGTGAAGCCTTGCTTCCAGTCGGTCTCGGGCTTGAGCAGCCCGGCGGCGACCATGAAGTCGTAGGTCTGCTTCCAGCGCGCCTCGGTGATGATGCCCGCGCCCAGCGTGGCCGCGTCGCCGCCGTCGAACACCTTCAGGTCCTTCAGCCGCTGCACCGCGAAGGCGAGCTGCTCGTCGCTCATCTTCGGGTTGTCCTGCTGGATCAGCACGTTGGCTGGCGCCGGGTTGGCCAGGTAGGACTTCCAGCCGGCGATGCTGGCGCGCACGAAGCGCGCGACGACGTCGGGCTTGTCGGCCACCATCTTCTTCGTGGTGACGATGGTGGTGCCGTAGGGCGGGTAGCCGGCATCGGCGAAGAGGAAGAAGTTGGCCTTGACGCCCTGCTTCTGCGCCTGGAACGGCTCGCTGGACGGGTAGGCCTGCTGCACCGTGTTGCGGTCGGCGAAGAACGGCTGCAGGTTGAAGGTGTAGGGCTTGCTCTGCGCGTCGGTGTAGCCGTAGCGCGACTTCAGCCAGGGCCACCAGGTGGTGCGGCCGGAGGTGGCCACGAGGATGGTCTTGTCCTTCAGCGCATCGAGGCCGCTCACGCCGTCGTGCGTGAGCATGCCCTGCAGGTCCTTCTGGAAGGACGCGGCCACGGTGATGGCCGGGAAGCCTTTCTCCACTGCCGAGAGCACGGCCAGGTCGTAGCTCATGATGAAGTCGGCCTGGCCGGCCAGCAGCAGCTGCATGCCGTTGACCTGCGGGCCGCCCATCTTGATCGTGACGTCCAGGCCGTCCTTCTTGTAGAGGCCCTCGGCCAGCGCCTGGTAGAAGCCGCCGTGTTCCGCCTGCGCGTACCACGAGGTCATGAAGGTGATCTTGTCCTGGGCCCAGGCCGAGGCCTGGGCCAGGCCTGCCAGGGTGGCCAGCGCCAGGGCGCGCAGTGGTCGGTTCATCGCGGAGACTCCATGCGCGTGCGGAGCACGCAAGCAACAGATTCCGCCGGGTGTCCGCCAGTGCGGCACGCAGGAGACCGGACGGCCCGGCGGGGCCAGTTCCGGAGCAATGACCCACCGGCGTGCGGCGCCGGCTGCCTGCTTCTACTCCTGCTTGATCTGGAGCAATCGTTGTGCCAGTGCACGCGGCATGGCATGCCCGCCCGGCGCTTCATGCCGACGCCTTATGCCGGTGCGCGATCCTGGCGACCGGGCGTGCGGCCGCACCGCTTCGGCGCGGCCGCACGCCCTGGTTCAGCGCATCATCGCCGCGGCCGCCTTGATGGCCGCGCGGATGCGGCCGTAGGTTCCGCAGCGGCAGATGTTCTCGATGGCGTCGATGTCGGCGTCGCTCGGGTTGTTCGTGCGCTTGAGCAGGTCCACGGCCGCCATGATCTGGCCGGGCTGGCAGAAGCCGCACTGCGCCACGTCGTGCTCGAGCCAGGCCTGCTGCACCGGGTGCAGCACCTCGGTGCCGTCGGCCGCGGTGGTGGCCAGGCCCTCGATGGTGGTGATGGCCCGGCCGCCGACGGCCGAGACCGGGATCGCGCAGGTGGTCTGCGCCTTGCCGTTGATCAGGCAGGTGCAGGCCTTGCAGGCATCGATGCCGCAGCCGTACTTGGGCCCGGTGATGCCGAGCTTGTCGCGCAGCACCCAGAGCAGCGCCATGTCCGCGGGCGCGTCGACGGTGTGGCTCTCGCCGTTGATGTGCAGTTGGTACTGGGGCATGGGAGCTCCGCAGGTCAGAGACGGTGGGCCGGCACCGGCAGCTGGCCGGGCGGCACCGGCGTGAAGGCCGGGGGGGTGTTGAGCGGGAACTTGCGCGGCTTCTTGCCGGTGGCGCGCGCCCAGGCGTTGGCGATGGCACCGGAGGCCGCGGAGAACCCGACCTCGCCCATGCCGCCGATGTCCTCGCCGAGGTCGGGCATCACGATGACCTCCACCTGCCTCGGAAAGTCGCGCAGCCTGGCCACCGGATAGCTGGTGTAGGCCGACTCCAGCGGCAGGCCGTCGCGGATCGTCAGCCCGGCCTTGAGCACGAGGCTGATGGCGTCGGCCAGGCCGCCTTCGCACTGGGCCTGGATGCCCAGCGGGTTGATGGGCTTGCCCACGTCGATGGCGATCACCGCACGGACCACCTTGGCCTGCCCCGGCATGCGGGCATCCAGCTCCACGGCGCAGGCGGTGAAAGAGCGCGACTCCTGGTGCACGGCGATGCCCAGCGCAGTGCCGGCGGGCATGCTGCGTCCCCAGCCGATGCCGTCGGCCACACGCTGCAGCACGGCTTTCGCCCGAGGCAGGCGCAGGTGCTGGAGGCGGAAAGCCAGTGGGTCCTTGCCCAGGCGCTTGGCGATCTCGTCGACGATGATCTCCTCGCTGCAGCGTGCGGGCTGGATGTGCACCGAACGGAACGACACCGTGTTCATTGCCAGCGGAACTGGTGTCAGCAGCTTGTTGGTGGCGCCGAAGTTGTAGGGCGAGGCGACCATGGTCTTGAAGAAGAATTCCTCGTAGCCCAGGTTGCCCACCGTCTGCTGCACCAGCGGCGGCAGCGAGCCGGCCACGGCCGTGGTCCATTCGCCGTAACCGTGGCGGGCGTCCAGGCGCACCGCGGCCACGTTCTGCTCGTAGCTGATCACGTTGCCCAACAGCACCGTGGCGCGCACCTTGTGCACCTGTGGCGGCCGCATGCGGGTCTGCCGCACGTCGTCTGTGCGGTGGTACATCAGCTTGCACGGGTGCCCGGTCAGGCGGCTGACCTGCACCGCGACCTGCACCGGGTCCCAGAACAGGCGTCGACCGAAGCTGCCGCCGGAGGGCAGCACGTGAGCCACCACCTGGTCCTGGCGCAGCCCGAGGTCGGCCGCCACCGACTGCAGCGCGATGATGGGCGTCTGCATCGCGGCCCAGATCTCGCAGCGGTCGGAGCGCACGTCGGCGATGGCGGTCTCCACCTCCAGCGGGCAGTGCGTGGCCGCGCGCCACTCGAACTCGCCTTCCACCGTCAGCGCGCCCAGCGGCGGCACCGCCAGCGGCGGGTTGGCCTTCTTCAGCGTGCTCATGATGCTGGCGTCGGACTGCCCGGCCAGCGGGCCGTCGCCCCACGTGATGTCCAGCGCGTTCAGCGCGTCCCAGGCTTGGCCGAAGGTCTCGGCCATCACCGCCACCCCGGGCGGGCGCGGCACGATGCTGCCGCCCGGCGGGATGACCACCACGTCGATCACGCCCGGCATCGCGCGCACCACCGACGCGTTGTTCACGCGCACCACCGTGCCCCGGATCTGCGACGGCATGCGCAGCATCGTGGGCTTGGCGCCCGGCACGTCGATGTCCATGCCGAAGCGCTTGCGGCCGGTGACGATGTCGCGCGCGTCCAGGCGCACCGCCGGGCGGCCGATGATGCGGTAGTCCTGCGGTGACTTCAGCGTGATCTGCGTGGGCATCGGCTGCAGCGAAGCCTGTGCGCTGAGCTCGCCGTAGGTTGCAGCGCGGCCGTCACCGCTGTAGACGACCCCGGCCTCGGTGCGCAGCTGCGCCGCTGACACGCCGAAACGCTGTGCGGCGGCTGCCAGCAGGCGCAGGCGAGCGGCAGCAGCGATCAGCGGCAACCCGGCGTGCAGGCAGCGTGCCGCCGCCGAGCCGCCAGAAATCTGGTTGAACAGCAGTTCGGGCCGTGCATCTTCGTGCGGCACGTCCACCATCTCCAGCGGCAGGTCCAGCTCCTCTGCCACCAGCATGCCGCCGAGGGTGGCAATGCCCTGGCCGACCTCCAGCCGCGGCAGGTACAGCGTGGCTCGACCGTCGGCGCCGACCTGCAGCCGAACCAGCGGCATGGTCGGCAGCGACGTCTGCACCAGCGAGTCACCGAGGTCGTAGAAGTCCGTCGTGTCCGGGGGCACCATCGGCAGTGCGATGGCGTGCGCTGGCGTCGCGGCCGACAGCGTGCCCACGCCTGCCGCCACCGTGAGCACCGGTGACGACACGGCATAGGCCAGCAGGCGGCGCCGGCCGGCATCGGGAACTTGGGGCTCGCGCATGGCTTGTCTCCTGTCCTGTGTTGAGCGCCGGTTCATCGTGGACCGCGCCCGCAGTCGGAGTTGTCGTCGCGACGACAGATTGGCTCGGTGAATTCCCCGTGCATCCAAGGCCGTGGCTGCTGCGTAATGGGGGCCCGCGCAGGGCATCCCAACGCGCGCGGACACGAGGAGACACACACGTTGCAGACACTCGACGAGATGTTGCGGGGCAGTCTGTGGGCGGCCACCCTGGAGCCTGGGCAGTTCGAAGAGGCCAGGCGGGAGATCTACGAGCGCTACGTGCCGCTCGGCGGCCACGCCTTGCGGGCGGGCGACCCGGCCGATCACTGGATCGGCGTCATCGAGGGCCTGGTCAAGATGTCGGTCACGCGTGCCGACGGCCGCCAGGCCAGCTTCACCGGCGTCACCGCTGGCGGCTGGGCCGGCGAGGGTTCGCTGCTGCGCGTGGGGCCCTGGCGCTACGACGGCATCGCGGTGCGCCCCACACGCCTGGCCTGCATGCCGCGTGTGACCTTCGAACGCCTGTTGTCAAGCAGCCTGGGCTTCAACCGCTTCCTGCTGCAGCACCTGAACGCGCGGTTGAGCCTGTTCATCGGGCTGGTGGAGTTCGACCGCCTGCTTGGCCCCGATGCCCGTGTGGCCCGCTGCCTTGCGAGCCTGTTCGATCGTGACCTCTACCCCACCGCCGGGCCGGTGCTTCGACTCAACCAGGAAGAGGTGGGTCTGCTGTCGGGCCTGTCACGTCAGCGCGCCAACGCCGCGTTGCACCGGTTGGCGGCGCAGGGGCTGCTGCAGGTGGACTTCGGGTCGGTGACCGTGCTCGACCTCGGGGGCCTTCGGCGCTATGACGGCAGCGCCGGCCGGCCGTGACGAGAGGCGCGCTCAGCGCCCCTGGAAGCGGGCCGGCCGCTTCTCCACGAACGCGCGCACCCCTTCGGCCGCATCGTCCGACTGCGCGAGCCGCTGCTGGGTGGCGATGAAGTCCTGCATCGCCGCCAGCGGGCCATGCTCCACCGCCTTCAGCGCGTTCTGGCGCGTGGCCACCACGGCCAGCGGCGCCTGCGTGGCAATGGCCTCGGCGATGCCGATGGCCACGTCGCGCTGCGTGCCGGCGGGCACCACCTTCTGCACGAAGTTGAGCCGCAGCGCCTCGGCGGCGTCGAAGACGTCGGCCGTCAGCAGGTGCAGCAGCGCGTTGCCCAGGCCGGCGCGTTCGGCCATGCGCAGCGTGGCGCCGCCTGTGGCCATGATGCCGCGCTGCACCTCCAGCTGGCTGAAGCGGCAGTCGTCGGCGGCGACCACGATGTCCGCGGCCAGCATCAGCTCGATGCCCAGTGTGTAGGTGATGCCCTGCACGGCGCAGACCATCGGCTTGGTGCGCCGCCGGTAGCCGGGCGTGCCGAGGTCGGTGGGCTCCACCAGGCCGAAGTCGAAGGCCTTCTCGCCGCGCTGCATCAGCGGCGCGAACGACGGCAGGTCCAGCCCGGCGGTGAAATGCGCGCCGTGCGCGTACAGCACGCCCACGCGCAGCGCCGGGTCGTCGTCCAGCCGCGTGTAGGCCTCGGCCAGCTGGCGGAACATGGCCGGCGTGAAGCCGTTGCGCTTGGCGGGGCGGTCGATGCCGATCAGCAGCAGGCCGCCGCGGGCCTCGGTGGTGATGCGGCCTTCGGGGGGCGTGGGTTGATCCATGCGCCGATTCTGGGCAGGGCTCAGACGGCCGTCATCGAGGCCGACCCCGACCCGCCGCCGCCCAGGATCGGCGGGTGGGTGACGATGCTGCGCAGTTCGGGCCGTGGCGTGCGCAGCGCCGCGGTGTCGGGCCGCGGCCGTGCCAGCGTCGGGTCGCCGGCCCAGGCCTGCTCCAGCGCCTGCGCCAGGTTCAGCAGCCGGGCATCGCGGCGCAGCGGGCCGATGAGCTGCAGGCCGAAGGGCATGCCGGCCTCGTCGCGCCCGCAGGGCAGGCTCAGCGCCGGGTTCGTGGCCAGCGTCACCACGTAGGTCAGCGCCAGCCAGCGGTAGTAGTTGGCCTGCGGCCGGCCGTCGATCCGATCGGCGTACAGCGTGGTCCACGGGAAGGGCGTGACCGGCGTCGTGGGCGCCACGATGAGGTCGAAGCGCTGGAACAGCGCCGAGAAGGCACGGGCGATGCGCGTCTGCGCCAGGTGCGCCGCGGCGCGGTCGGCCAGCGTCATCGCCCCGGCCATCTCGATGTTGGCGCGCACGTGCGGCGCCAGCGTCTGCGGCGCATCGCGCAGCGTGTCGGCGTAGGCGGCGTAGAAGCTCTCGGCGCGCAGCACGTCGAAGACGCCGTGTGCTTCGGCCAGCAGCGGGTGCAGGGCCTCGTCCAGCGGCTCCACCTGCGCGCCCAGGCGCTGCAGCGCGGCCACGCGGTCGTGGAAGACGCGGCGGATCATCGGGTCGACGTCGCAGCAGCCGAAGTCGGCGGTGACGGCGATGCGCAGGCGGGCCGGGTCCGGCAGCGCCGGCGGCGCGAACAGGTCGGGCTGCTCGGCCGACAGCGGGTCGCGCGCGTCCAGCCCGGCGCTGGCCTGCAGCAGCAGGCGCGTGTCGGCCACATCGCGCGCCATCGGGCCCAGCACCGAGATCACCGACCAGCCCAGCGGTCGCGCGTCGTTGGCCACGAGCCCCGGCGTGGGCCGCAGGCCGACGACGCCGCACAGCGCCGCCGGGATGCGCAGCGACCCGCCGGTGTCGCTGCCGGTGGCCAGCGGCAGCAGGTCGGCCGCCAGCGCCGCTGCCGAGCCGCCGGACGACCCGCCCGCATTCAGCCGCGGGTCGAACGGGTTGCCGGTGGCGCCCCAGACCGGGTTGCGCGTGTTGGCGCCGGCGCCCATGTCGGGCACGTTGGTCTTGGCGGTGACGATGGCACCGGCCGCGCGCAACCGTGCGACCAGCGCGTTGTCCTGCGCCGGGACATGGCCACGGCGGCCGATGTTGCCGCTGGTGCTCAGCAGCCCGGCGGTGTCCTGCAGGTCCTTCACGCCCAACGGCAGGCCGTGCAGCGGGCCCAGTGCGTCGCCACGCTGCGCCGCGGCTTCGGCGGCGCGCGCGGTGTCGCGGGCGCGGTCGTAGTCGGTGGCGGTGATGGCGTTGATGGCCGGGTTCAGCGCCTCGATGCGGGCGATGCAGGCGTCGAGCAATTCCACCGGCGAGACGGCGCGCCGCGCGATCAGGTCGCGCAGGGCCAGGGCGCCGAGTTCCGGCAGGTCGTCGCGGCTCACCGGCTCACTGCACCGGTAGGCCGGCCTTGTGCACGTAGGCGCGCAGCTTGGGCAGCTCTTCCTCCACGCGGCGGGTGTAGGCGGCCGGGCCCTCGGGCTTCACGTCCACGCCCTTGGCGGTGAGCTGCGCGCGGGTCTCGGGGTCGGCCAGGCTGGCGGCGAAGGCCTTGGTGAGGGCGCCCCGCACCGGCGCCGGCAGGCCGCGCGGCGCGACCACGGTGATCCACGGCACCATCTCGTAGCCGGGGTAGCCGGCATCGGCGATGGACGGCACGCCGGGCATCGTCGGCGAGGGCTTCAGCGAGGTCACGGCGATGGCCTTGACCTTGCCGGCCTTCACCTGCGGGATGGCGGCCACGTTGGTGTCGAAGGTCAGCGGCACCTGCCCGCCGATGAGGTCCTGCATCGCCGGCGCGCTGCCCTTGTAGGGCACGTGCACCATGTCGATGCCCGCCATCACCTTCAGCAGCTCGCCGGCGAAGTGCGCCGTCGTGCCGTTGCCGAAGGAGCCGAAGCTCAGTTCGCCCGGCTTGGCCTTGGCCAGGGCCACCAGTTCCTGCACCGTCTTCGCCGGCACCGACGGGTGGGCCAGCAGCACCAGCGGCGAGGTGCCGATGACGCCGATGCCTTCGAAGCTGGTGAGCGGGTCGTACGGCAGCTTGGACTTCAGCGCGGGGTTGATGGTGAAGGTGGTGTTGGAGCTGATCAGCAGCGTGCAGCCGTCGGGCGCGGCCTGCGCCACCTGGCCGGCGCCGATGGCGGTGCCGGCGCCGGCGCGGTTGTCCACCAGCACCTGCTGGCCCAGCTGGGTGCCCATGGCCTTGGCCAGGATGCGGCCGAGCACGTCGGTGGCGCCGCCCGGCGGGTAGGGCACGACCAGGGTGATGGGCTTGCCCGGGCAGGCCTGGGCGCTGGCGGCCAGCGGCAGGGCGGCGGCGGCCAGCAGGGGCAGGGCGACGGCGAGGCGGCGGACGGCGTTTGCAGGCAGGTGGCGAACGGGATTCATCGGGGCTCCTGTGGGAGGTCCTGGGGGAGGTCCTGGCGGGTGTCCTGGGACCAGAGCACGATCAGCCGCACCAGCTGATCGCGTTGTGCGGCCTCGGCCGCGGGGTCGGCGCCGAACAGGCGGGCCACGCCCAGCCCGCGCAGCGACGACAGCACGAGGTCGACGAAGGCGTCGAAGCCGGGGCGCCGGCTGGCCTCCGGCAGCACGGCGGCGAAGCGCGCGTGCAGGCCGCTGGCCAGACGCTGGCGCATGGCGGCGATGGGCGGCTGCAGTTCGGCCTCGCCGGCGGCGCCGAAGTACACGCTCCAGGCCGCCAGGAAGCGCGGCGGCTCGTACAGCCGTGTCCACAGCGCCTGCACCAGGGCGGCGGCGCGCGCGGGCAGCGGCTGCGCCGCGTCGGGCCAGGGCACGCCGCGGTCGTCGTCGGCCTGCAGGATGGCCTGCAGCACCTCCAGCATCAGCACGGCGCGCGAGCCGAAGTGGTGCTGCAGCGCGCCGGGCGTGACACCCGCGGCCTTGGCCACCTCGAACAGCGTGGCCTGGCCGTAGCTGCGCTGGCGCACG
Source organism: Burkholderiaceae bacterium (assembly GCA_024235855.1). Lineage (GTDB taxonomy): Bacteria > Pseudomonadota > Gammaproteobacteria > Burkholderiales > Burkholderiaceae_C > Rubrivivax. The sequence continues at coordinate 481,902 of JACKLN010000001.1, read as the reverse complement.
ACGTCGATGGCGGTGGCGATCAGGTGCTCGCGCGTGGCCCGAGCGCGGTCGGCCCGGCTGAGGCCGGTGGCGCGATCGCCATGGGTGGTTCGCGCGGTTCGGGCGGGACGGGTGACCATGGCTGAACCATAAACATTACACCTGTAATGTGAATGGTAAAAACCCGTGGAGGCGGACGCGGCGGGTCGGGTCGTTGTCCGCCGCGCTGCAGGATCAGTAATGCGGCGGCAGTTCGTCGCGCAGGCTGTAGGGCGCGTCGGACGTGCCAGTGGCGGCCTGGGCGGACAGGCGGGCCACCTCGCGGGCCAGCGCGTCGATCTGCCCCTGCTGGCGGGCGACCACGGCGTTGAGCTGCTCGAGCAGGTCGTCGGCCCAGCTGAGCTTGACCTCCAGGTCCACCAGCCGGTCGTCCAGGCGCTGTCGTTCGTCGTCCGTCATCCGGCCATCGTAGCGGCGGCCCGGGTCGTCAGGCCGCGGCGGTGGCGTGTGCGGCGGCTGCCGGCGTCGTGGCGGCCACGTCGTAGGCGCTGGCCGGGTTCGGCCGGCCGAACAGCCAGCCCTGCAGCACGTCGCAGCCCAGGGCGGCGACGAAGTCGCGCTGGGCCGGGGTCTCGATGCCCTCGGCCACGGTGCGGAAGCCCATGCCCCGGGCCATGCCGACGGTGGCACGGATGATGGCCTCGCTCTTGGCGCTGCGGCCGATCTCCTGGATCAGCGAGCGGTCGATCTTCAGCTCGTCCACCGGCAGCCTGGCCAGCTGCGACAGGTTGGAGAAGCCGATGCCGAAGTCGTCGATCGAGATGCGCACGCCGGCGGCGCGCAGCGCGGCCAGGCGCTGCGCAGTGGCCTCGAAGTCCTGCATCGCCATGGTCTCGGTGATCTCGATCGTCAGCAGCGACGGCGGCACGCCGGCCTCGCGCAGGCTGGCCAGCACGCCGGGCACGAAGGCCGGGTCGCCGAACTGCGTGGGCGACACGTTCACTGCCACCGGCCGGCGGGCACCCTGGTCGAGCCAGGTGCGGCACTGGCGGACGGCCAGGCGCAGCACGCGCTCGCCCAGCGCGCCCATCAGGCCGGCGTGCTCGGCCACGTCGATGAAGGCCGCCGGCATCAGCAGCCCGCGCTGCGGGTGCCGCCAGCGCACCAGCGCCTCGACCCCGCACAGCGTGCCGGTGGCGGCGCCGACCTTGGGCTGGAAGTGCAGCTGCAGTTCCTCGCCAGCCAGCGCGCGCCGCAGGTCGGCCTCGGTGCGCGTGCGCTCGACGATCGCCTCGCGGATGCGCTGGTCGAAGAAGCGGCAGCGCCCGCGCCCGGCCTGCTTGGCGTCGTACATCGCCAGGTCGGCAAAGTTGATCAGCTCGGCGGCGTTCACTGTGTCCTCGGGCGCCACGGCGATGCCCACGCTGGCGCCCACCGTCACGTCCTGCCCGCGGATGCGGAACGGGGCGGCCAGTGCGGCGATCAGCCGCTGACCCACCGCGGCCAGCTCGGTGCGGTCGGTGACGCCGGGCAGGATGGCGATGAACTCGTCGCCCGCGTAGCGCGCAAAGACCACGTCTTCCGGGAGCCGGCTGCAGGGGTTGCCGAACGGGTCGGTGCAGTGGTCGATGGTCTGCAGCGTGCGGCCCAGGCCGGTTTCCAGCAGACGCTGCGACGCGGCGCGCAGCAGCTCGTCGCCGCCGTCGTGGCCTAGCGCGTCGTTCACCCGCTTGAAGCCGTCCAGGTCCACGAACACCAGCGCACCGCGGAAGGTGCCGGCGCGCGCCGGGTCCAGCGCATAACCCAGCAGGTGCTCCACCACGCTGCGGTTGGGCAGGCCGGTGATGGCATCGGTGTAGGCCAGCGCGTTGATGCGCAGGATGTTGGCGTTCAGCCGCGAGGTCATCTTGCGGAAGCTGTCGGCCAGGCCGCCGACCTCGCAGGCGCAGTCCACGTCCACCGGGCGGTTCACGTCGCCGGCGGCGATGGCCTCGGTGCTGCGGCGCAGGGCGTCGATGGACGCGGTCAGGCGGCTGGCCATCAGCCACGTGATCCAGGCCACGCCGAGCACGAGCACGCTCCCGACACCCCAGGTGACCGGGCTCGCCGGGCCACGCGACAGCGCCACGAAGGCCGCAAGGCCGGACGCGGTCAGCACGGCGCTGGCCAGCGCGAAGCGCCAGCGGATGCTGTGGATGCCGCGGCCGAAGGTGCGAGCGGGAGTCGTTTCTGGCATTTATATCATTTTGTACCACCTTCGCCGGTTCGGGGGACACTTCTGTCTGCCGGGACCGCTGCCCGGTGCTGTTCCGTGAAGGAGTGCGCGATGGATGCCCCGCCCGGCCCGACACCCCGCGATGCGTTGCAAGGCGTCAGGGTGCTGGAACTCGGCCAGTTGATCGCCGGCCCGTTCGCCGGCAAGACGCTGGCCGATTTCGGTGCCGACGTGATCAAGGTCGAGCCACCGGCCGGCGGCGACCCGCTGCGCCAGTGGCGGCTGCTGCGCGAGGGCACCTCGGTGTGGTGGGAGGTGCAGTCGCGCAACAAGCGCAGCGTGGCGCTGGACCTGCGCACGCCCGAGGGCCAGGCCACGGTGCGCGCGCTGGCGGCCGAGGCCGACGTGCTGATCGAGAACTTCAAGCCCGGCACGCTGGAAGGCTGGGGCCTGGGCTGGGAGGCGCTGCACGCGCTGAACCCCGGGCTGATCATGCTGCGCATCTCCGGCTACGGGCAGACCGGGCCGTACGCCGGCAAGCCTGGCTTCGGTGTCATCGCCGAGGCCATGGGCGGGCTGCGCCACCTGACGGCCGAGCCCGGCCGCGTGCCGGTGCGCGTGGGCGTGAGCCTCGGCGACACGCTGGCGGCGCTGCATGGCGTCATCGGCGTGCTCACGGCACTGCGCCACCGCGAGGTCAACGGGGGCCAGGGCCAGGTGGTGGACGTGGCGCTGTACGAGGCGGTGTTCAACGTGATGGAGAGCCTGCTGCCGGAGTACGACGCCTTCGGCGTGGTGCGCGAACCGGCCGGCAGCGCGCTGCCCGGCATCGCGCCGAGCAACGCCTACCGCTGTGCCGACGGTGCCTGGGTGCTGGTGGCCGGCAACGGCGACGGCATCTTCCGCCGCCTGATGACGGCCATCGGTCATGCCGACCTGGCGGCCGACCCCGGCCTGCAGGGCAACACCGGCCGCGTGGCACGGGTGGCGGAGATCGACGGCGCCATCGGCGACTGGACGGCACAGCACCCCATCGACCACGTGTTGGCCACATTGGACGCGGCCCAGGTGCCGGCCGGGCGCATCTACACCGTGGCCGACATCGCCGCCGACCCGCAGTACCACGCGCGCGGCATGGTCGTGCAGACGCAGGACCACGCCGGCCGGCCGCTGAAGGTGCCGGGCATCGTGCCCAAGCTGTCGGCCACGCCGGGGCGGCTGCGCACGACGGCGCCGACGCTCGGCGCGCACGATGACCAGCTGACCGGCCAGGGCTGGCCCGCGCCCGTGGTGCCGAACGCCTAGGTCGAGGCCGCCTGCGCCAGCGCAGAGAACAGCGCCTTGGCGTCGAGCGCGCCGTCGGCGGTCAGCACCCGGGCCTCGTCGAGCCCCGCGTGTCCCTGAGCCGCGACGATGGCCTGCACCGCCGCCACGTCGGTGCCCTCGTCGACCAGGCACACGGTGCGCGGCAGCGCGCCTTCGCGCGCGAGCAGGCCGATCTCGTAGGCCGTGCCGTCGCGCCGGCGGGTGAAGCCGCGCAGGTCCAGCAGCACCACGTCGCTGCGCGCCAGCAGCGCCTGCACGCCGGCCTGCCAGACGTTGGCGAAGCAGAACAGCTCGTTGACGCGGTAGCGGCGGTCGGGGTCGGGGTGCAGGTCCAGCGTCTCGATGCGCTGCGCGAGCTGCTCGCGCGTGGTCACGAACTGGTCGCGCGCCCGGCCGCGGATGAAAGCCAGCAGCTCGTGCGGGTCCAGCGTCTGCTGCGCCATGTCGGGCCCGCCGATCATGTGGATGGGGCCGATGAAGCGCCAGCGGAAGGCGGTCTCGTCGAGCAGTCGTTCGCCGCGTTCGTCGTGGGCGAACACGCGCAGCAAGAGCAGCGACCGCGGCTGTGGCCACGCCGGCACGCGCTGCAGGCCCACCGCATACACGGCCAGCGCCACCACGTTGGCCGCCAGCAGCAGCGGCAGCCAGGGGCCGCTGGACTCGCGCTCGAAGCCCAGCACCGCCAGAGCCACGAACACCGTCAGCATCAGCAGCCAGCTGCCCGTCTGCAATTGCGCGTCGCTGACCGCCTTGCGCTCGTAGCGGTGGCTCAACCAGTGCACCAGCCGCCACGCGAACCACGCGGTGCCCAGCGCCGGCACCAGCGCCGCCAGCACGGCAAAGCCCAGCGTGGCCTCGTCGGCGCAGCGCCCCACCACCAGCAGCACCCACAGGACGCCGGCCATGCCGGCGTACAGCGTGCCCATCAGCACGTTGAGCAGCGGCGCCACCTGGCGCGCGTGGCGCCGCGCCACGGCCACCCAGAACAGCGCGACGAAACAGCCGCCGAGGAACAGCGCGATGAAGGCCATGCCCAGCGTGGCGCCCTCGCTGCCGTCGGTGTGCACCGACCAGCGCAGCGCGGCAGCGGCCAGGAACAGCGGCACGAAACGGCGCCAGTACAGGCGCGTGAAGCGCGGGTGGGCGGTGCCGATGAGCACGATGGGCATGCACAGCGCACCCACCAGCAGCGCGTCGAAGAGCACGGTCAGCCCCCACTGCAGGGGCGTGCGGTCGGGCAGCGCTGCGGCGGCCTTGGCGTCCAGCACCACGTCGGGCGAGAAGGTCATCATCAGCCCGGCGACCAGCGAGTACACCGCGCACGCGGCCACCAGCACGTTGCGCAGGCGCTTCTGGCGCGCCGCGGCCTCGATGGCGAGCTGCCCGGTCGCCAGCGGGGCGGCTTTCGCAGCCCCGTGAGCCGGCAGCGCGTCGGCGTCGGCCTCGTCACGCTCGGCATCGTCGCGTGCCGACATCAGCGCCACCACCCGCCGCCGGTACAGCCACATGACCAGCGGCGTGCCCAGCGTCGAGACGATGAACATCAGCAGCACGAACACGCCGGCGCCGAACACCATCACCTGGTTGAGGCTGCGCCAGGCATGATCCGCCACGCAGGTCAGGTCCATCGGCTCCTCCCGTGGGCGCGATGCTCCCGGCAAGGCCGGGGGCCGTCAACCGGGCTGCGCCCGCGCCGTCCGCGGTTCAGCCGCCGCCGGAGGCTGGCGCCGATGGCCCAGGCACGGCGGCCGACGCCGCGGCCGCTGGCGCCGCAGAGGCAGCCGGTGCGGACACTGGCAGCACGACGATGTCCATCATGCCGCCCACGCAGCCCCGCAGCTGTCCCGGCGCGCACGGCGGCGGTTCGGCGAACTTGAGCGCCAGCGCGGCGCGCACGGCGGCGGCGTGCGGCGTCAGCATCGCCAGCCCGATGGTCAGCGTGGTGCCCAGGGCCAGGACGGCGATCAGCAGCTTCCGGCGCCGGCTGGTGGGCCGGAACGGGTCATCGGGCAGGCCGCGCGGCAGGGGGTCCGGCGACGTCAACCCAGTGCCTCCAGGGTCAGTGGGTCCGGCTGGCCGCCATCGAAGCGGGCCAGCACGGCGGCAAACAGCGGCTCGCTCGGCACGGCGGCAGCAAAAAGTGTCATCGAACTGCGCAGCTTCAGGTGGTCCGGTGGGCCCAGGATGTCCAGACTGCTGCGGCCGGGAGATGCCTGCAGCAGCCACTCGCAGGCCGCGCGCAACCGCAGGCCCAGGACCGGATGGGCCGCGTAGGCGCGGGCGTCGTCCAGGCCCGTCAGGCCGAAGTGACGCGCCGTGGCACTGCGGCCCAGCACCGCCAGCTGCGGGAAGACGAACCACATCCAGTGGCTGCGCTTGTCGCCGGCCTGCAGTTCGGCCGCCACCGTGTCCCACACGGGGTCCTGGGCCGCGACGAAACGCTGCAGGTCGTGGAGGTCGGTGGCAGGCGGCATGGGGGGCGGAGCGTACCGGAATCCACGTGAACCCACGGCCAACACGGCCGCAGCGTCGGCGACGTCATGCACGTGTCGTGCGCTTGCGGCATGCTCGCGGGATGTTCCAAGCGCCCCTCCTGCGCACGCTGAGTTGCGGCACCGTCGTCGTCAACCCTGCGGGCGAACTGCTGCTGTGCCATGTCACCGGCCACGACCACTGGGACCTGCCCAAGGGCCGGCCCGACCCCGGCGAGACGCCGCTGCAGGCCGCGCTGCGTGAAACCCGCGAGGAAACGGGCCTGGCGCTGGACGCCCGCATGCTGCTCGACCTCGGCCGCCTGGCCTACCGGCCGCGCAAGGACCTGCACCTTTTCGCCGTGCTGCAGCCGCGCTTCGACCCGGCCACGCTGCACTGCGAGAGCCGCTTCCGCGACGCACGCGGGCAGCCGCAGCCGGAGATGGACGGCTTTGGCTGGTTCCGCTTCGACCTCGCACCGCTGCGCGTGACGCCTCGGCTGGCCGCCGTGCTGACACAGCGGCTGGACCTGCACGACCTGCTGCGGCGCCTGCAGCAGATGACCCCGGCGGCAGCATGACCGCGGCGCGTCGCCCCGGGCCAGAGCGCTGGCAGGTGGATGCCGGCGAGGCCGACATCGCCGTGCTGACGGTGCCGCCGGTGCTGCGCCGCGAGCGTCTGTTCGACCTCGACCTGCAGTTCCGCGTGAAGCTGCCGGCGGCCGATGCCCCGCCCGGCGAGCCGTGGCTGGCCGTGACGCTGGAGATCGATGGCCGGCGCGAATGGACGCGCCGCATCGAGGCCCGCGGCCCGGGCGACACCGATGTGCTGGACTTCCATTGCCGACGCGCGCTCCCGGCCGGCCGCGCCCTGCGGCTGCGAGCGATGACGCAGGTGGGCGGCGGTGCGCGGCGCCAGCGCCTGGTGCTCAGCGCCGAGGCGGCCGGCGATGACTGAGCGCGCCGCACCGCAGCCGGACCTGCCCGGCCTGGCCTTCAGCCCGGCGGCCGAACGCAACCGCGGCCCGATCGCGGTGCAGTTGACCGCGCACCTGCCGGCCGACGCCGCGATCCTGGAAATCGCCAGCGGCACCGGGCAGCACGCGGCGCACGTGGCGGCGGCATGCCCGCGCTGGCACTGGCAGCCGACCGACGTGGACGCGACGGCGCTGCAGACCATCGCCGCGCGCTGTGCGGGCCTGCCCAACGTCGCGCCGCCGCGGCGGCTGGACGTCTGCCGCGACGCCTGGCCAACGCACGCCGGCCCGGCCGGCGGGTGGACCGCGGTGTTCGCCGCCAACCTCGTGCACATCGCCCCCTGGGCGGTGACACCGGCGCTGATGCGCGGGGCCGCGTCGGTGCTGGCCCCCGGCGGCTGGCTGCTGCTGTACGGCCCCTTCGTGGTCGACGGCGAGCCGCTGGCCGACAGCAACGCGGCCTTCGACGCCAACCTGCGCGCCCGCGACCCGACCTGGGGTCTGCGGAATCTGGCGGACCTGCAGGCCGAGGCCCGCACCGCGGGCCTGCAGTGGGCCGGCCGGCAGCCCATGCCCGCGAACAACCTCTTCCTGGCCTGGCGGCGACCCCGCTGAACCGCCGCATCCGTCACGGTCGAGGCGGCTGCGTGGCCGCGGCTCCCCAGGACTAGGGGCGGGGTTTCCCGCCCCTTACGGGGGGTAGGCCCTAGGCTGGTGCCTGTGGTGCAATTGTTGCGTGTCCGGATGTTTCGATCCGGGCATGGAGCGACGACGACACGAGGCCCCAGATGCAGCTCCAGACCATCACCCCTCCGCCCATCCGGTGCCCAGCATGGCTGGCGCCAATGCGCCGCTGTGCCACGTGGCTGTGCGTGGTGGTGCTTGCGGCAGGTGGTGTCGCCGTGCCGGCCGCGCAGGCCGCGGAATCCCGCCACGCGCTGGTCATCGGCAACAGCCGCTACGCGCAGATTCCGCTGGACAACCCGGCCAACGACGCACAGGCCATGGCCAAGGTGCTGCAGCGCGCCGGCTTCCAGGTCGACCTGCAGCTCGATGTCGACCAGCGCCGCATGGACGCCGCCATCCGCAGTTTCGGCGACCGCCTCAAGGGCGACAGCATCGGCCTGTTCTATTTCGCCGGCCATGGCGTGCAGGTCAAGGGCCGCAACTTCCTGCTGCCGGTGGGCCAGCCCATCGAGCGCGAGGACGAGATCCCGTTCAAGGCCGTCGACGCGCAGCAGGTGCTCGACAAGATGGCCGCGGCGAAGAACCGCGTGAACATCGTTGTGCTCGACGCCTGCCGCGACAACCCCTTTGCCACCACGTCGCGCTCGGCCGCAGGCAACGGAGGTCTGGTGGCCATGGACGCGCCCAGCGGCTCGCTGCTGGCCTTTGCCACCGCACCTGGCGGTGTGGCCAGCGACGGCAAGGGCGCCAACGGCCTCTACACCCAGCACCTGCTGACCAACATCGAGCGCCCGGGCCTGACGGTGGAACAGGTCTTCAAGCGCACCCGCCTGGGCGTGCGCCTGGATTCGCGCGGCAAGCAGGTGCCGTGGGAGAACACCTCGCTCGAGGGCGACTTCTATTTCATCCCGCCGGTGGCCGGCAGCACGCCGGTGAACCCGGCCCTGCTGCCGCCGCCGCCCAGCGTCGAGCACATCCTGCGCACCGAGAAGGCCTACGACCTGCTGCGCCAGCGCCAGCTCGACGCCGCCGAGCGCGAGTTCCAGGCCCTGGCCGCGGTCACCACCCACCCCGAGGTGGCGCTGATGGGCCGCGAAGGCCTGGCCGAGGTGGCCCTGGCGCGCGGCAACCCGCAGGCGGCGCTGCAGGCGGCCAACGACATCATCGCCACCTCGCCCACGCGCAGCGCGGCCTACCTGATCCGCGGCCGCGCGCTGGCCGCCAGCGGCCAGGTGGCCGAAGGCGGTGCGGCGTTGAAGCAGGCTGCCGCGGCGCAGACCGAGGCCGATTTCGCCTGGCAGAAGGCGCAGGCCCATGTGGCGGTGGGCAACCTCGAACGCGCGCAGAACCCGCAGGCCGCGGTGCAGCGCTACGAACAGGCGCTGAAGGAAGACCGCCACTCAGTGCCGGCGCTGTCCAACCTGGCCGTGGCACTGAACCAGAGCGGCCAGCCGGCGCGCGCCAAGGCGCTGCTGGAGCGCGCCCAGGCGCTGGACCCGCAGGACACCATGACGGCTGCCCTGCTGCGCCAGGTGCGCGACAACCTGGCCGCCGAGCAGGACGCCGCGAAGCAGAAGTACATCGACGACACCGTCAAGGCCCTTGCCGCGCGGATGCAGGCCGGCCCGGCCAAGGGCGCGCCGCCGGCCGACGACTGGACCTCGCCGGTGATGGCCGTCAGCGTGCTGCCCTTCCAGGACCGCTCGCTCGAATCGCTGACCGGCCGCATCGGATTCGACAGCCTGCTGCAGGAAGCCCTGATCGGCGAACTGCAGGCGCGCGGCTTCACGCTCGTCGAGCGCCGTCTGCTGGACAAGCTGATCGCCGAGATGAACCTCGGCGCCTCGGCCCTGGCCGACCCCGATGCGCAGACCCGCCTGGGCCGCGTGCTGGCGGCGCGGCTGATGGTCTCGGGTGTGCTCAACAGCCAGGGGACCCAGTTGGCCGCCGCGCTGCGCGCCATCGACGTCGAGACCACGCAGCTGGCGTTGGTGCGCACCGAAATGGCGCCCACCCCGGCCGACCCGGCGGCGCTGGCCGGCGCGATGGCGCAGCAGATCGCCGCCACCGTGGCGCAGAAGTACCCGCTGAAAGGCCGCGTCGCGGCGGTGGACGGCGAGCAGGTCATCATCAACCTGGGCAGGAAGCACGGCGTGAAGGCCGGCCAGTCCTTCAACGTGCTGATGCGCGGCGAGGCCATCGAGCTCAATGGTCGCGTGCTCGGCTACAAGGACAAGCGCATCGCCCGCCTGACCGTGACCCAGGTCGACGACGGCCTGGCCTACGCCAGTGCCGCCGACGTCAGCGGCGCGCTCGAGAAGAACCAGCGCATCGTCGCCCGTCTGGAATGAACACCAACGCGTCCGCACCCCTGCACGGCGCGCCCGGCCTGACCCGGCGCGCCGCGCTGCTGTGGGCGGCGCTGTCCACGGCCGCGGTGGCGGCGCAGACGCCTGGCGCGCCTGCTGGCCAGGCGGGCGCGCCGCGCCTGCCGGCGGTCGTGGTCTGGGACTTCGAGGACCGCACGGTGACCGCGCTGTCGGCCGTGCCCCGCGGCCAGGCCGACTGGCTCCGACGTTCCCTGGCCGAGGGCCTGGTCAGTGCCCTGCTGCGCACTCCCGGCCAGGCGGTGGTGGACCGCCTGCGCCTGCGCGAGGTGCTGGCCGAGCAGAACCTCGGCAGCGCCGCGCTGGCCGACGACGATGCCCGGCTGCGGCTGGGGCGCATCGTCGGTGCCGAGCGCATGGTCTTCGGCAGCTTCTTCGTCGTCGGCGATGCGGTGCAGGTCAACCTGCGCCTGGTCGACACCGCCACCGGGCGCGTGCTGTTCGCCGACGAGGCCACGGCGCCCTTCGATGCCGTGATGGCCGAGCAGCCGCAGTGGGCGGCCCGTGTCGTGCGCGCCCTCGGTGGCGGCGCGCCGGCCGGTGCGGCCTATCCTGCCGACCTGTGGCAGGCCCACGACGCGGCGGCGGCCCTGGCCGACGCCGGGCGCTTCGACGACGCCGTCGCGGCGCTGCAACGCCTGCTGCAGCAGCGCAGCGACTTCGAACCCGCCGAAAGGCTGCTGTCGGCCTTGTTGCAGACGATGGCACGCCGCTGATGGCCAACACCCCCATGCCCGCCTTGCGCCTGAACCCCCTCCTGCTGGCCGCTGCCCTGCTGCCGGCTGCGCTGACGCCTGCCATGGCACAGAGCGGCGCCGGCCCGCTGCTGCAGCAGCAGCGCCAGGACAACCGCCCGCTGCAGCCCCCGGCGCCGGCGCCGCAGGTGCTGGACGCCCCGGCGCGGCCGACGGTGGAGATGCCCGAAGGCACGACGGTGAAGGTGGAGGGCTTCCGCATCACCGGCGCGCGGTCGTACCCGGTGCCGGAACTGGACGCGCTGCTGCGCCCCTGGGTCGGCCGAACGCTGGACCTCCAGGGCCTGAACGAGGCCGCCGGTGCGCTGACGCGCCGCTACCAGGCCGATGGTCACCTGCTCAGCTACGCCTACCTTCCGGCGCAGAAGGTGGATGCCGGCATCGTCGAGATCGCGGTGCTGGAAGGCCAGATCGCCGCGGTGCAGGTGGTCACGGCACAGGAGGTCCGGCTGCGCGATGCCGTCGTGCAGGCCCACACCGCGGGCCTGACGCAGGCCCAGCCGGTGCTGCAGCCGGAGATCGAGCGCCAGCTGCTGCTGCTCAACGACATCCCCGGCGTCGTCGCCCGCGGCACGCTCACGCCCGGCGCCAGCACCGGCACCGCCGACGTGGTGGTCAGCGTGGCCGAGGACGAGCCGCTGACGCTCCGCGTGCAGGCCGACAACCACGGCAGCCGCTCGAGCGGCGAATACCGCGCCGGGCTGCAGATGCAGCTGCGCGACCTCTCCGGCTGGGGTGATGCCACCACGCTGCTGGCCACGGTGTCCAACGGCGGCGGCCTGGTCAGCGGCAGCATCGGCACCCGCGTGCCGGTGGGCGGCGACGGCTGGCACGTGGGCGCCAGCCTGTCGCGCCTGACCTACGACCTGTCGGGCGACTTCGCCGCCCTGGGCGCCACCGGCGTGGCCACGACGGCCAGTGTCAGCCTGGAATGGCCGATGGTGCGCCGCATGCAGGCCAATCTGTGGCTCGAGGCGGCGCTGGACTACAAGCGGCTGAACGACGAGGTGCGCCTGATCGGCCAGGAGAACCAGCGCGCCAGCCGCCTGGGGCAGTTGTCGGCGAGGGGCGACCTGCAGGACGGCCTGTTCGGCGGCGGCGCCAGCGTGGCGTCGGCCGCGCTGTGGGTGGGCGAACTGCGCGCCGGGGACGCCGGCCGCAGCAGCTTCAAGAAGGCCCAGCTGCAGCTGGCGCGCCAGCAGGCGGTGTGGGGCCCGGTGTCGGCCTATGCGCGGGTGCTGGCGCAGTACACCGGCCGGCCGCTGGACAGCTCGGAGAAGCTCAGCCTGGCCGGGCCCACCGGCGTGCGCGCCTATGCGCCCGGCGAAGCCTCGGTGGACATCGGGCGCCTGTGGAGCGCCGAACTGCGCTATGGCCTGGCCCATCTGGGCGGGCAGATGACGCTGTCGCTGTTCCACGATGCGGCCAGCGGCACGCGCGTGCGTGGCGCCGTGCTCGACGACAACGACGTGCGCCTGCGCGCCACCGGCGTCGGCCTGCAGTGGACCGGCGGCGACCTCGGCGTGTCGGCCTCGCTGGCCTGGCGTGGCGGCCGCGTGCCCACGGCCGAGGGCGGGGACCCGAAGCCCCGCGTCTACCTGCAACTCTTCGCCACGCCCTGACGGACACCGGGGACCCGCGCCATGGCCCAGAACCGCCCCAACCTGCTGCCGCACCAGCGTCGCATCTCGCGCCTGCTGGCCTCGATGCTGGCGCCGTTCTGCGGCTGGAGCCTGGCGCAGACGCCGCCCCCGGCCGCGCCGGCGGTGCCGGCCGGCGCCCTGCCGCAAGGCGGCCAGGTGCGTGTGGGCAGCGGCACGCTGTCGCAGACCGGCAACCTGCTGCTGATCACGCAGCAGACCGGCCGCCTGGGCCTGGACTGGCAGAGCTTCGACATCGGCCGCGACGCGACCGTGCGCTTCGTGCAGCCCGGGCGCGACTCGATCGCGCTCAACCGCATCACCGGCCAGTCCGCGTCGCGCATCTTCGGCCAGCTGCAGGCCAACGGCCAGGTCTTCCTGAGCAACCCCTACGGCGTGCTGTTCGCACCCGGCAGCCGGGTCGACGTGGGTGGCCTGGTGGCCACCACGCTGGACCTGTCGCAGGCCGACTTCGCCGCCGGCGAGCTGCGCTTCAGCGGTGACGACGACGGCACCGTGGTCAACGAAGGCGAGCTCACCGCCGAGGCCGGGGGCTACCTGGCGCTGCTGGCACCCACGGTGGACAACCGCGGCAGCCTCACGGTGGACGCCGGTTCCGTGGTGCTCGCGGCCGGGCGTGCCGCCACGGTGAGCATCAGCGGCCATGGCCTGATCTCGGCGGCGGTGGACCCTGGCATGGCCGGCAGCGTGCTCAACAGCGGCCGGGTCCAGGCCGATGGCGGCACCGTGCGGCTGACGGCAGCGTCGGCCGAGGCGGTGGCGCAGTCGCTGGTCAACAACAGTGGCCTGGTGCGTGCCGACGCGCTGGAGGACCGCGGCGGCGAGATCTGGATCACCGGCGACCGAGTCGCTTCCAGCGGCACGCTGCAGGCGCGCGGCGCCGGCCGCATCGACGGGGGCCGCATCACCGTGCAGGGCGGCATGGCCAGCGGGTCGCTGGCGCTGTCCGGCGAGATCGACGCCACCGCCGAGCAGGGCCGCGGCGGGCATGTCGACACCTCGGCCGCGCAGGTGCACATCGCCACCGGCACGCGGGTGAACACGCTGTCGGACGTTGGCTCGCACGGCACCTGGCGCATCGACCCCACCGACTTCACCGTCGTCGCCGGCGGCGGCTCGAACGACGGCTCCAGCATCGGCGCGCTGACGCTGGCCAGCAACCTGGGCCTGGGCAACGTCGAACTGGAGACCGCGCCGGGTGGCGCCGAGCCGGGCGACATCCGGGTCAACGCCGATGTGTCCTGGACGGCCAGCACCGTGCTGACGCTGACCGCATCGCGCCATGTCCTGGTCAACGCGAACATCACCGCCACCGGCGGCGGCGCCGGTCTGGTGGTCAACACCGGTGCCGGCGGCGCCTTCACGCTGGACACCGGCGTGCGTGTGCGCCTGCCGGGCGCCAACAGCACGTTCACGCTGGACGGCAATGCCTACACGATGATCCGCACGCTGGCCGACCTGCAGGCCATCGACGGTGACACCACGGCGCTGGCCGGCCGCTACGCGCTGGCCGACAACCTGGACGCCAGCGCCAGTGCCGTCGACGGCTTCAGCCCCATCGGCAACGAGGCCACCACCGGCATCAGCAACGCCAACAGCTTCCGTGGCCAGTTCCAGGGGCTGGGCCACACGATCACGGGCCTGGTCGTCGACGCGCCCGCCAGCAATGCCACCGGCCTGTTCGCGTCGGTGCAGAACGCGCGCATCGAGAACGTGACGCTCTCTGGCGGCTCGGTCGAGGGCAGCCAGGCGGCCGGCGCGCTGGCCGGCGTGGTGGCCGGCAGCACCGTGATCGACAACGTGCACGCCTCGGTGGCCGTCACCGCCATCGACGACAGCAGCAGTGGGGTGCGCGCCGGCGGCCTGGTGGGCGACAACAACGACACGCTGGCCGCGGTCATCAGCCGCAGCAGCGCCGCGGGTGCCGTGTCCGCCGAGACCAATACCAGCACCGCCTACGTCGGCGGCCTGGCCGGCAGCACGGCACGTGGCAGCCTCAGCGAGGTGGCCGCCACCGGCAGCGTCACGGCCGTGCTGCGTGTGGGGTCCACCAACGACAGCGGCTTCTACGTCGGCGGCCTGGTGGGCCTGTCCAGCAGCGCCATCGCCGACGCCAGCGCCTCGGGCGACGTGAGCGGCGGCCACGAGGCCGGTGGCCTGGTGGGCCGCTACACCCCCGTGGCCGGCGGCGGCATCGCCAACAGCCAGGCGTCGGGCAGCGTCAGCGGGTCGGACACCGCCGGTGGCCTGGTCGGGTCGGCCGCCTCGTCGGCGGTCGGCGTGGGCATCACCGACAGCAGCGCCAGTGGCGCCGTCACCAGCACCGGCACGGCCGCGGGTGGCTTGGTCGGCCAGTACGGGTTGGTTGGCGCGTTGGAGCGTGTCGACGCGTTAGGCGACGTCGTCGGCAACACCTACGCCGGCGGCCTGGTGGGTTATGTGCCGGGCGCGGCGGCCATCGACAACGCCACGGCCACCGGCACCAGCGTGACGGCGGCACGCTATGCCGGCGGCCTGGTGGGGTATGGCGGCAGCGGCGCGATCAGCAACGCCACCGCCGACGCCAACGTGCTGGCCACCAGCACCTCGGGCGTCTGGGTCGGCGGCCTGGCCGGGCGCACCGGCGGCTCGGTCAGCAACGCCACGGCCAGCGGCAGCGTCTCCGCCAGCAACGCCACCGGCCAGGCCTACGCCGGCGGCCTGGTCGGCAGCGCCGAAGGTGGCGCGAGTGCCAGCTTCACCGACGTGGCCGCCACGGGCGCGGTCACCGTCGCCTCGACCTCGACTTCCGCCACTCGTGCCGGCGGCTTGATCGGCAACGGCAGCCTCGGCAGCATCACCCGCGCTCAGGCCGACGGCGCCGTCAGCGGCGGCCTCTACGCCGGCGGCCTGGTCGGCTACTACAGCGCCAGCACCGGCACGCTGTCAGACAGCACGGCCAGCGGCGACGTCAGCGGCTTCGGCGACGCCGGCGGCCTGGTCGGCTTCGCCACCGGCACCGGCACCATCACCGGCAGCACCGCCAGCGGTGACGTGGCCAGCAGCGCCACCAGCACCTACAGCGTCGGCGGCGCGATCGGCTACAGCGCGCTCAACGGCGGCGTCAGCGACGTGGCGGCCAGCGGCAGCGTGAACGGCGGTGCCCAGACCGGCGGCGTCATCGGCTACCACGTCAACGGTAGCCTCAGCGGCCTGACGACCACGATCACCAGCATCGAAGGCCGCGGCTGGGTGGGCGGCCTGGTGGGCTACAGCACGGGCAGCACGGTCAGCGGCCTGGTGTCCGCGGTCGACGTGACGCACACCGGCACCAGCGGCGGGGCCGGCGGTGTGGTCGGCTACCTCAACGGCAGCATCGCCGGGTCCAGCGCCAGTGGCAGCGTCACGGCCAACGGCGGCGGCAATGGCGACGTCGGTGGCCTGGTCGGCCAGGTGGCCGGCGGTGCCATCACCGCCAGCAGCGCCACCGGCAACGTCAGCGGCGGCACTGCCACTGGCGGCCTGGTGGGCCGATTTGCCGCCAGCAACGGCAACCTGCTCAGCGACGGCAGCGCCAGCGGCGACGTCACCGGTGCGGGTTCGGCCGGTGGCCTGGTCGGTGTGCTCAGCGGCGTGGGCGGCGTGGCCGATGCCAGCGCCACCGGCACCGTGTCCAGTACCGGGTCGGAGAACGGCGCGAACTACGTCGGCGGTGCCGTGGGGCAGTACGGCGGCTCGGTGAGCCCCGTGGCGCTCACCGCCGCGGGCGACGTCAGTGGCGGGCAGATGACGGGCGGCGTCATCGGGTATCTCAGCAACGGTTCGGTGGCCTTGGCGGCCGGCAGTGTGGTCAGCGTGGTGCCGCTGGGGCAGACGAAGACGGTCAGCGGCCCGCGCTGGGTCGGCGGCCTGGTGGGCTACAGCGACGCTTCCGGCCTGGCCGACGGACTGGGCTTCAGCGGCATCGTCGAGGCCACCGGCAGCAGCGGTGCGGCCGGCGGCCTGTTCGGCCGCAGCGCCGGGCCCGTGAGCAACAGCAGCACCAGCGGCACGGTCAGCGGCCTGGGTGATGTCGGTGGCCTCGTCGGCCGCGCGCAGGGCAGCGGCGGCTTCACCGACGTGGCCTCCACCGCCACGGTCGCCAATGCCGGCAACAACGGCGCGGTGGGTGGTCTGGTGGGCTACTACAACCACGGCGGCACGCTGCTGCGTGGCAATGCCAGCGGGCCGGTCAGCGGCGGCGCCGAGACCGGCGGCCTCGTGGGTTGGGCCAGCAGCGGCACGGCCGGCACCGGCATCCAGAGCAGCGGTGCCACCGGCGACGTGACCGCCGCGGGCGGCACCTATGTCGGCGGTCTGGTGGGGCGCTACGGCATGCCGGGCGAGATGACGGCCGTCACCGCCTCGGGTGACGTGCTCGGCGGCAGCAACTCCACCGGCGGCCTGGTGGGCTACTACAACAGCAATGGCGCGCTCAGCGATGCCACGCCCAGCGGCGCCACGGTCACCGCCACGGCGGGCTGGATTGGCGGCCTGGTCGGCTACGCCGATGCGCCGGCGATCAGCGACGCGACGGCCATCGCCGACGTGCGCAGCACCGGCACCGGCACGGTCTACATCGGCGGCCTGGTCGGCCGCACCGCCGGCACCATCAGCAACGCCAGCGCCAGCGGCAGCGTGACCACCGACGGCGACACCGGCGGCGTCAACGCCGGCGGCCTGGTGGGGCAGAAGGACGGCAGCGGCAGCCTCACGGACGTCAGCGCCACCGGCACCGTGTCGGTGGCGTCCACCTCCAGCGGTTCCATCGGTGGCCTGGTGGGCTATGTCAGTGGCGGGGGCATCGAACGCGGCCTGGCCACCGGCGACGTCTCCGGTGGCCGCTACACCGGCGGTCTGGTGGGCTACTTCTCGCCGAGCACCGGCTCCATCGTCGACAGCGATGCCGGCGGCGACGTCAGCAGCTTCGGCGACGCGGGCGGCCTCGTGGGCTTTGCCAATGGCACCGGCAGCATCGCCACCAGCACCGCCGCCGGCACGGTCACCAGCAGCGATGCCGGCAGCTACAGCGTGGGCGGCGCGGTCGGCTACTACGGCATGACCGGCAGCCTCGCTGGCGTCACCGCCGCGGGCAACGTCAGCGGCGGCGGCAACACCGGAGGCGTCGTCGGCTACCACTTCAGCACCGCGGTGCTGGACGACGTGTCGACCACGGCCACGTCGGTCAGCGGCGTGACCTGGGTCGGGGGCATCGTCGGCAACAGCCGCGCCGCCTCGATCAGCGGCCTGGCCGGGACGGCGACGGTGACGCAGTCCGGCAACAGCGGCGGCGCCGGTGGTCTGGTGGGCTACAGCGGCGGCGACATCACCGCCAGTTCGGCCACCGGTGCAGTCACCGGGGGCAACGGCGACGTCGGTGGCTTGGCGGGTCAGGTGCAGGGCGCGATCGCCGACAGCAGCGCCAGCGGCGACGTGACCGGTGGCAACGGCGACATCGGCGGCCTCGCGGGCTACCTCAACGGTGCCGTGAGCAACAGCACGGCCAGCGGCACGGTGACGGGCGGCAACGGCTTCGTGGGTGGCCTGCTGGGTCAGCACCACAACGGCGCCTTGAGCCAGCTCACGGCCACCGGCAATGTCACTGCCGGCGCCAGCGGCTCGGCAGGGGGCCTGATCGGCTACAGCAACAATGCCGGCGACGCGGTCAACCTGCGCGCCGAGGGCGACGTGACCGCAGGCAGCTACGCCGGCGGCCTGTTCGGCCAGTGGCAGAACGGCACCCGCCTGGCCGACAGCCAGGCCATCGGCCAGGTCGCGTCCGGCAGCTACGCCGGCGGCCTCGTGGGGCAGGCCAACCGCAACGACACCGGCATCGTCAACAGCAGCGCCAGCGGCACCGTGCGCGGCAGCACCTACGTCGGTGGCCTGGTCGGCTATGCCACCTACACGTCGATCGACCGCGGCGAAGCCAGCGGCGCGGTCACCGCGGTGTCCACGAACGGCGGCACCGTCTACGCCGGGGGTCTGGTCGGCTACTACGCGCAGTACACCGCCGGCGGCGGCATCGTCGACAGCAGCGCCAGCGGTGCCGTGCTGGCCGATGCCAACGGTTCCGACAGTGGTGGTCTGGCCGGCCGTATCGACGCCGGCAGCGTCGAGCGCAGCAGCGCCAGCGGCGCGGTCACGGCCCAGGACAGCAGCGGCAGCTCGACCTCTCACCGCGCTGGCGGCCTGGCCGGCAGCTACGGCAGCTACCCCGGCATGGTGTTCGCCGACAACGCCGCCACCGGGCGCGTGTCGAGCGCCGGCAACGCCGGCGGTCTGGTGGCCAACTACAGCGGCTACCCCGGCGTGGCGGCGCCGAGCAATGTCTCCGCCTCCGGCGACGTGAGCGGGCATGGCGAAGTCGGTGGCCTGTTCGGCCGCCTCGACTACATCGGCGTGGACAACGGCAGCGCCACCGGCGACGTCGTCAACAGCAACGGTTCGGGGCGGACCGGGGGTCTGGTCGGCCGCCAGTACCGGTACTACGCCGGCTCGACGATCAGCGACAGCCGCGCCACCGGCCAGGTGTCCGGGGGCTACTACGCCGGCGGCCTGGTCGGCGAGGCGACGGACTACTGGTTCAACGTCGGCACGGTCAGCTACGGCATCGTCGCCAGCGAGGCCAGTGGCGACGTGACCAACGCCTACATTGCGGGCGGTTTGGTCGGCTACTACTACGGCGGTTACGGCAGCGGTGCCGATGCCAACACGCCCAGCGACCTGGGCATCCGCGACAGCCAGGCCAGCGGTGCGGTTCAGGCGCGGTACACGGCCGGCGGGCTGGTCGGCAGCATGGCCAGCTATGGCGGCATCGTCGGCAGCCGGGCCAGTGGCAACGTGACGCTCACCGCCGAGGGATCGGGCTCGATCGCCGGCGGGCTGGTCGGCGAACTCACGGCCTACAGCGGCATTGCCGGCGACGGCCGCATCCAGCAGAGCACGGCCAGCGGCAGCGTGACCCTGGCCTCGGGCACCGGGCCGGGCGTCGACGACAACTACAGCGAGCTGCTGTTCGGCGGCCTGGCCGGCCGCCTCAGCGGCCCGAATGCGACGGCGGTGGTGGTGTCCGACAGCTATGCCACCGGCGCGGTGACCGTGATCGCCGACGGCGGCCGCGTGCGCGCCGGCGGCCTGGTGGGCAGCAGCGACAGCAGCCTCGAACGCGCCTACGCCACGGGCGCCGTGACGGGCACCGGGCTGGAGGCCTCGCGTGCGGTCGGCGGGCTGGTCGGCCAGGTTCGCCGCGACGGCGTCACGGCCGCTGCCAGCTACTGGGCCACCGACGCCAGCGGCCAGGCCACCAGCGCCGTCGGTACCGCCAGCACCGTGGCGGCCATGCGCGACCCGACGACGTTCGACGGCTGGGACATCGCCACCGCCGGCGGCAGCACCGCCATCTGGCGCCAGTACGAGGGTCAGAGCCTGCCGCTGCTGCGCCGCTTCCTGACGCCGCTGACGCTGACGCTGGACGACGTGAGCCGCGAATACGACGGCACGGCCGGCCTGGGCAGCGGCACGCTGGACTTCGGCGGCGTGCTGGTCGACAACCCGGGCGCGATCGTCGTGGACGGCGCGGCGGTGGACGTCGGCAACTACGCCATCAGCGCCGGCAACCTGGTGTCCACACAGGGTGGCTACGACCTGGACATCAGCGGCAGTGGCACGCTGACGATCACCCCGCGCACGCTCAGCCTCACCGGCGTGGTGCTCGACAAGGTCTACGACGGCACCACCACGGCCACGCTGGCCACCTCTCCTGCCTTCGGCAACCTGGTGGCCGGCGAGGACCTGCTGTTCGTGCCCGGCGGCGGCTTCGCCGCCGCCTTCGCCGACCGCCACGCCGGTGTCGACAAGACCGTGGTGCTCAGCGGCAGCTACGGCATCGCCGACGGCACCGTGGGCAAGGCGTCCAACTACAGCCTGCCAGGCGGCCTGGCCACCACCGCCACGATCACGCCCAAGCCGGTGACGGTGGGCGCCATCACGGCCGTCGACCGCGTGTACGACGGCACCACCGTGGTCAGCGTCAACGCTGCCGCCGGCACGCTCGGTGGCGTCATCGCCGGCGACGTGGTGGCCTTCGACCCCGACAGCGTCACCACCGGCAGCATCCCCGACAAGAACGTCGGCACGCGGCCGGTCACCGTGGTCGGCGCCACGCTGACCGGGGCCGATGCCGGCAACTACACGATCACCGGGCTCGACGGCATCACGGTGCAGATCACGCCCAAGGCACTGACGCTCGACGGACTGGCGGCACGGGACCGTGTCTACAACACCGGCACCATCGTCAGCATCGACACGTCGGGCGCGACGCTCACCGGCGTCGTGGCCGGCGATCTCGTGCTGCCGCAGACCAGCGGCGTCTACGGCGAGATGGCCGACAAGCACGTGGGCGTGGGCAAGCCGGTGGACATCATCGGCGCCGGCCTGCGCGGGCCGGACGCCCTGAACTACACGGTGACGCCGGGCGCGGTGACGGTGGACATCTCGCCGTACCAGCTCACCGTCTACCTGGCGCACCAGGGTTCGTCGTCGCGCGTCTACGACGGCACCGCCAGCGCCGCCACCTATTGGCCTACCTACTGGTACAGCGGTGACGACATCACCGTCAACGCCACCAGCATCGGCTATGCCGACAAGAACGTGGCCTACAACGGCAGCGGGCAGGTGGTGGCCAAGACCATCACCGCCAGCGGGCTCACGCTGTCGGGCGCCGATGCCGGCAACTACACGCTGCAGAACACGACCGCCACGCTGCAGGGCACGATCACGCCGAAGCCGCTCACGGTCACTGGCGTGGCCGCCGTGGACCGCGTCTATGACGGCACGGTCAACGTGCAGGTGGACATCGGCAGCGCCGCGGTGGACACCGGCGGCGTGATCGCCGGCGACACGGTCAGCGTGCTCGTGCCCGGCGGCGGCACCGTCACCGGCCTGATGGCCGACAAGCACGCCGGCAACGACAAGGCGGTCACAGTGCCGGGCCTGTCGCTGTCGGGCGCCGACGCCGGCAACTACACCATCACCGGCAGCGGCGGCGGGGTCACGGTGGACATCGCGCGCCGCGACCTCACGGCCACCTACACCGGCCAGGACAAGGTCTACGACGGCTCGCCCTACGCGCTGGTCACCGCCACGCTCGACGCCGTGGTCGCCGGGGATGCGGTCAGCCAGTACATCAACGACTACTGCAGCTACATCTACTACGGCTGCGCCGTCTACACCGATCCCGGCGGCACGCCGGCGAGCTACACCGCCAACCGCCACGCCGGCACCGACAAGCCGATCGTCGTCGTCTACAACGCGCTGCTGGGCAACGACGCAGCCAACTACCGCCTGCTCAACCCGACCGGCAGCGCCACGCCGTCGGACGTCACGCCCAAGCCGGTGACCCTGGCCTTCAACGGCGACAGCAAGGTCTACGACGGCACCGTCGCCGCCACCGTCACGCTCAACCGCTCGGGCTCCGGCATCGTCGGTGGCGACACCGTCGACACCACGCAGAGCGCGGCCTTCACCGGCGACGGTGCGAAGAACGTCGGCGCCGGCAAGCCCATCGCCGTGGCCGACATCCTGCTGTCGGGCACGCATGCCGGCAACTACACGGTGCTCAACGACACCGCCACCACCAGCGGCAGCGTCACTGCACGGCCGGTGGTGCTCACCGGCATCGAGGCCACCTCACGCGCCTACGACGGCACGACCACGGTGGCCGTGTCGGCCCCGGGCGCCATCGGCTCCAGCGGCTTCGTCGACGGCGATGTCGTCAGCGTGGTGCAGCCGCCCGAGGGCCTGAGCACCGGCACCATCGCCACGCCCGACGTGGGCAGCGCCAAGCCGGTCACCGTCACCGGGCTGACGCTGGCCGGGGCCGACGCCGGCAACTACCTGATCGACCCGGCCGCCAGCGGCATCACGGTGGACATCACCCCGCGCCTGCTGACGCCCAGCTTCGACGGGCTGACCAAGGTCTACGACGGCGGCGTCACCGCCAGCGTGGTCTCCACCACCGCCGGCATCGTCGACGGCGACGTGCTGGTCTTCTCGCAGCTGGCGCTGTTCACCGGGGCCGGCGCGAAGAACGTGGGCACCGGCAAGCCCATCGCCGTCAGCGACATCCGCCTCTCCGGCGCCGATGCCGGCAACTACGCGCTGGCCAGCACCACCGCGCAGGCGACCGGCGACGTGACGCCCAAGCCGGTGGCGCCGCTGTACACCGGTGGCAGCCGGGTCTACGACGGCGTGGACAACCGCAGCGCACCGGTCACCGGCGATTCGCTGGGCTTCGTCAACACCGACACCGTCGGCCTCGGCCAGACGGCCCTGTTCACCGGCGACGGCAGCGCCGGCGCCGGCAAGGCCGTGAGCGTGACCGACATCGTGCTGGTCGGCCCCGATGCCGCCAACTACACGCTGACGGCCACCACCGCCAGCGCCACCGCCACCGTCACGCCGCGGCCCATCCGCGTGGCCGGCGTCACCGCCATCGACCGCGTCTACGACGGCACGACCACGGTGCAGGTCAACGTCACGGGCGCCAGCGTCGACACCAGCACCGTGATCGCCGGCGACGACGTGGACATCGCGCTGCCACCGGAGGGCATCAGCACCGGCAGCGTGGCCGACCGTTTCGTGGGCAACAACAAGACGGTGACCATCAGCGGCGCCGTGCTCACCGGCGCCGCTGCCGGCAACTACCAGATCGTCGGCGCCACCGGCCTGGTGGTTGACATCACGCCGCGCACACTGACGGCCGTCTACACCGCGGCCGACAAGGTCTACGACGGCACCGCCTCCGCCACCATCGCCGCCACCACGGCCGACCTGCTCGGCGTGGACGCCGGCGGCGTGGCCATCCTGGCCAGCGGCGTGTTCAGCGACGGCCGCCACGCCGGCGCCGACAAGTCGGTGACGATCTCCGGTGGCTTCCTCTCGGGCGCCTTTGCCGGCAACTACACCCTGGCCAACACCAGCGGCAGCACCACGGCCGACATCACGCCGCGCCCGCTGACGCTGAGCTACGCCGGCGGCGAGCGGGTCTACGACGGCACGGTGGCCGCGCCGGTCACCGGCACGCTGGGCAACCGCATCGGCGGCGACGTGCTCACGCTCACCCAGACCGCGGTGTTCACCGGCGACGGCGCGAAGACCGTGGGCAACGCCAAGCCCATCGCCATCAGCGGCATCGTGCTCGGTGGGGCCGATGCCGGCAACTACGTGCTGCCGGCCGACACCGCCAGCGCCACCGGCCGCGTCACGCCGCGGCCGGTGGTCGTCGAGGGCCTGGAAGGCGTTCAGGCCGTGGACCGCGTCTACGACGGCACGCTGCTGGTGGACGTCGACGTGCCCGGCGGCATCTCCGGCACGCCGCGCGCGGGTGACCTGATCGCCGGCGACGACGTGCTGCTGTCGCTGCCGCCACCGGGCACCGCCGTGGGCCGCATGGCCGATCGCCACGCCGGCACCGACAAGCCGGTGCTGGTGGACGGCCTGGGGCTGTCGGGTGCCGACGCCGGCAACTACGTCATCAGTGCGGCCAGTGGCGTCACGGTGGACATCACACCGCTGACCATCAGCGCCGCCTACGCCGGCATCGACCGCGTCTACGACGGCAGCACCAACGCACCGGTGGCCGTCACGCTGGCCGGCGTGCTGGCCGGCGACGTGCTCTCCGGCAGCGCCAGCGGCCTGTTCACCGATGGCAAGAACGTCGGCGTGAACAAGCCGGTGGCCGTCAGCGGCGGCCAGCTGATCGGGCTGGACGCCGGCAACTACCGGCTGGACAACACCAGTGGCGGCACCACCGCCAGCGTCACGCCGCGCAGCGTCACCGCCGTCTACGCAGGTGGCACGCGGGTCTACGACGGCGGCACGGCCGCGCCGGTCACCGGCAGTGTCGACGGCATGGTGGCCGGCGACAGCCTGTTGCTGTCGCAGAGCGCCGTGTTCAGCGACGGCAAGAACGTCGGCGACGCCAAGCCGGTGGCCGTCAGCGGCATCGCGCTGTCGGGCACCGACGCCGGCAACTACCAGCTCACCGGCGACACCGCCACCACCACCGCCAGCGTCACGCCGCGGCCGGTGGTCATCGAAGGCCTGAGCGTCAGCGCCGAGGGCCGCGAGTACGACGGCACCACCACCGTCACCGTGCAGGTCAGCGCGGTGGACGGTGCCGGCCCACGGCCGGGCGACCTGATCGCCGGCGACGACGTGAGCGTGCTCGTGCCGCCCTCGGGCACCACCACCGGCCAGATGGCCGACAAGCACGCCGGCGCCGACAAGGCCATCGTCGTCGACGGCCTGGGGCTGGCCGGCGCCGATGCCGGCAACTACCTGATCGTCGGCAGCGCCGGCCTGACCGTGGACATCGCGCCGCGCACGCTCACGGTCAGCTGGGCCGGCGTCTCGCGCGTCTACGACGGCACCGACCTCGCCAGCGCCATCGGCAGCGGCGACCGCGTGGTGGCCGGCGACGACCTGATCATCGCCGGCAGCGGCGTCTTCGAGGCCGGCCGCCATGCCGGCACCGGCCTGGCGGTGCGCATCGACACCAGCACGCTGGGCGGTGCCGACGCCGCCAACTACGTGCTGGCCAACCCCACGGGCACGGCGCTGGCCGACATCACGCCGAAGCTTCTCACCGTCACGTACAGCGGCGGCACGCGGGTCTACGACGGCACGGTGGCGGCGCCGGTCAGCGGGTTGCTGGCCGGGCTGATCGACGGCGATGCCGTCACGCTGGCGCAGACGGCGGTCTTCACCGGCGCCGGGGCCAAGAACGTCGGCACCGACAAGGCCGTGGCCGTCAGCGCCATCACGTTGCAGGGCACCGATGCCGGCAACTACGTGACGGACGTCGACAGTGCCACCAGCACGGCCAGCGTCACGCCGCGCCCGGTGGTGCTCGAAGGCCTGACCGCCAGCGCCACCAGCCGCGAATACGACGGCACCACCGCGGTGGTGGTGGACCTGGTGGCCGTCGGTGGCGTGGCGCCGCGCGCCGGCGACCTGATCGTCGGTGACGACGTGGGCGTCACCGTGCCCGGCACCGGCCAGACCCTGGGCCACATGGCCGACAAGCACGTCGGCACTGGCAAGGCCGTGGTGATCGACGGCCTGGGCCTCACCGGCGCCGACGCCGCCAACTACGTCATCGAGGGCGTGCAGGGCGTCAGCGTGGACATCACGCCGCGCACGCTCACCGCCGTGTGGGTGGGTGTGGACAAGGTCTACGACGGCACCGCTGCCGGCACCGCCACCGGCAGCGGTGACCGCACCGTGGCCGGCGACGAACTGGTGTTCTCCGCCAGCGGCGTCTTCGCCGCCGGCCGCAACGCCGGCAACGGCCTGCTGCTGAGCTTCGACAACGGCACGCTCGGCGGCGCCGACGCCGGCAACTACCAGTTGCTGAACCCCAGCGGCAGCGTCACCGCCAGCATCCTGCCGCGCACCGTCACGGCCATGTACACCGGCGTGGACAAGGTCTACGACGGCACCACGGTGGCCCAGGTCAGCGGCGTGCTCGACGGCGCCATCGATGGTGACGTGCTGACGCTGACGCAGACCGCGGTCTTCAGCGGCGGCCGCAACGCCGGTGCCGGCAAGGCCGTCAGCGTGGGCGGCATCACGCTGGGCGGCGACGACGCCGCCAACTACGTGCTGGCCGATACCACCGCCAGCACCACCGCCAGCATCACGCCGCGGCCGCTGACGGTCACCGGCCTGGGCGGCCTGAGCGCGGTGGACCGCGAGTACGACGGCACGCTGGTGGTCGCGCTCAACGGCGCGCTGGAAGGCACGGCCGGGCTGGACGGCCTGGTCAGCGGCGACGACGTGAGCCTGGGCGTCGGCGGCCTGGTGCCGACGCAGGGCCTGATGCTCGACAAGCACGTGGGCACCGACAAGGGCGTGGTCATCGAGGGCCTGTCGCTGTCCGGTGCCGACGCGCTGAACTACGTGCTGGCCGACACGCTGGGCCTCACGGTCACCATCACCCCGCGCACGCTGACGGCCAGCGGCCTGGCGGCGATGGGCCGCGTCTACGACGGCACCACCCGTGTGGCGCTGGACACGTCGGCCGCAGCCCTGACCGGCGCCGTGGCCGGCGACGACCTGAGCCTGCGCCTGGACGGGGCCACGGCCAGCATGGCCGACAAGCACGTGGGTGTGGACAAGGCCGTGGTGCTGGACGGCGCGGCGCTCGACGGTGCCGATGCCGGCAACTACCGGCTGGTGGCCGACGGCGACCTGCGGGTGACGATCACGCCGCGCACGCTGCAGGTCAGCGCCAGCGCCGCCGGCAAGGTCTACGACGGCAGCACGGCTGCCAACGTGACCGTGACCGACGACCGCCTGGACGGCGACGCGCTGACGCTGGGCACCAGCGCCAGCTTCGCCAGTGCCGGTGCCGGGGTGGGCAAGGCGGTGACGGTCGGCCTGACCCTGGGCGGCGACGACGCCGCCAACTACCTGCTGCTGGCCGACACGCTGGCACTGACCGCCGACATCGAACGCCGTGCGCTGGAGCTGGCCGCACCCACGCTGGCCAAGGACTACGGTGACGCCATCGTGCTCGATGGCAGCGAGTTCGTCGCCATCGGCCTGGTGGCCGGCGAGACCATCGGCCGCGTGCAGTTCGCCAGCGACGGCCTGGCTGCCACCGCGGCGGCCGGCAGCTACACGCTGAACATCGGCGACGCCCAGGGCGGCAGCTTCGACCCGGCGAACTACGTGCTGTCCTACCGCGCGGCGGCCCTGCTGGTCAGCCCGCGTCCGCTGACGCTGACCGCGCTGCTGCAGTCCCGCGTCTATGGCGACCTGTTCGCCTTCGGCGATGGCAGCTACAGCATTGGTGGCCGCGGACTGGCCAACGGCGAGACCCTCGGCAGCGTGGACATCGACAGCGCGGGCGCCGCGGCCCGCGCCGGTGTCGGCGTCTACGACATCACCATCGGCAACGCTGGCGGCGGCAGCTTCAGTGCCGCCAACTACGCCATCACCTACGAAGGCGGCACGCTGACGGTGACGCCGCGCCCGCTGACCGTGGCCACGCAGAGCGTGGTGCGCTTTGCCGATGAGCCCAACCCGGCCAGCTTCGGCTACGCGCTGGGCGGGGCTGGCCTGGCCAGTGGCGACGTGCTGGCCGGCGTGCTGCAGCCGGTGCCGCCGGGCAGCGTCGGTGCGCCGGGCGGCTCGATCTTCGAGCTGCGGCCCACGGGGCTGGACTTCGCCAGCGGCAGCGCCGCGAACTACGCGGTCAGCTACGTCAGCGGCCTGCTGATCGTGCTGCCCACGCCGCCGCGCATCGACGACCCCGACGGCGGCACCACCGGTGGCGACACGCAGTTCGCCGTGGTGCTCGACCCGGCCACCCTGGCGCGCGCCGAGGACGCGCTGCGCCGCAGCAGTGCGGCCCTGGGCGGCACCGGCGGTTCGGAACCCGGCGCCGCCGGCGGCAACGCCGGCCCGGCCGAGCTGGATGCCGAGGCCGCCGCCGTGATCGCCGCGCTGCTGCGTGGCGAGACGCAGCAGGTCTCGCTGCCGGTGCTGCTGCGCCTGCCGCTGCTGTCCATCGACCCCACCCTGCGCCGGCAGCTGCTGAGCGCCGTCACGACACCATGACCTTCCTGCGACGACGCACCGCCGGCCTTCGCCGCAGCGCCACCGCGCTGCTGCTGGCCGCTGCCCTGGGCACGGCCGCCGCCGCGCCGCTGGACGACCTGCGCAGGCTGGTCGAGAGCAGCCAGTTCGAACAGGCCGTGATGCTGGGCCAGCGCCACCCGGAGCTGATCGGCGACGTGCACTTCGATTTCCTCTACGGCATCGCCGCCGTCTCCGCCGGCCGCGTGCCCGAAGGCCTGCTGGCGCTGGAGCGCCACCTGGCCGCGGTGCCGGCCAACGACCGCGCGCGGCTGGAGCTGGCGCGCGGCTACTTCCTGGTCAGCGAGTACGCGCGGGCGCGCTCGGAGTTCGAGTTCGTGCTGCGCTACAACCCGCCGGCGGCAGTGCGGCGCAACATCGAGGGCTTCCTGGCCGCGATGCAGCTGCGCGACGACCGCCGGCGCGCCAGCAGCGCGCGCGTCTACCTGGAGGCCGGCCTGGGCCACGACAGCAACGTCAACAGCGGCACCACGCTGGACGAGATCGACCTCATCTTTGGCACCGTCAGCCTGGCCGACTCGCCGTCGCAGGCGGTGGCCGACGGCTTCCTGCAGCTGGCCGCCGGCGCCCAGCAGGCCTGGCGCGTGAGCCCGCAGTTCTCGGTCTTTGCCGGCGCCGACGTCGACCACCGCGAGCACTTCCGCGAGCGCAGCTTCAACCAGAGCAACATCGCCTTCAACGCCGGCTTCACGCAGCTGCGCGGCGAGGCGCTGTACCGCTTCACGCTCGGCCTGGGCGAACTGCGGGTGGACGACGACCGCTACCGAGACACCTTCTCCGTCGGCGGCGAAGCCAGCTTCACGCGCGGCCCGCAGCACAGCGCCGCGGCCTTTGCGCAGTACTTCGAGTACCGCCACGCCGGGGCCGACCAGGTGCGCGACGCACGCGCCGTCACCGTCGGCGGCAGCTGGACCTGGGGCCTGCCCGAACTGGCCGGCGCACCCCAGGTGGGTCTGCGCGCCAGCTGGACGGTGGAACACAACAGTCGCCTGCGCGACGACCTCAGCCGCGACGTGCCGCTGGTGCGGCTGTTCGGTTCGGCCTCGCCGATGGCCAGGCTGCGCGTGGCCGGCGGGCTGACGGTGTACGGCCAGAAGTACCGCGGGCGCGACATCGGCTTCGGCAACACGCGCAGCGACACAGCGGTCAACGTCGACGTGGCCGCCACCTACGCGCTGGATCCGCGCTGGTCGGTGCGGGCGGAATGGAGTTCGTTCTGGAACCGGTCCAACCAGGACCTGTACGACACCGAACGCCACACACTGACGGTGAAGACCCGCTACCAGTACTGACGAGACCGACGAGAAGGCCACGGCATGAAACACACCCTGATCACCCTGGCGGCGCTGCTGGCCTGCGGCACGGCGTGGTCGCAGGCCCGCCTGGTGCATGCCGAAGGCACGGTCACGCTCGACGGCCGCCCGGTGGCCGAAGGCACCGAGTTCGACCAGGGCCGCGTGCGCACCGCCGACGGCGGCACGGCCCAGCTGCGCTTCATCGACGGCACGCTGCTGATGCTGGGCGGTGCCAGCGAGGTGGCGCTGCCGCGCGCCGGCTTCAAGGAGCTGGCGCTCACCGCCGGCGGCCTGCGGCTGGCCACCGGGTCGCCCGACTGGTACGTGCTGCTCGGCAATGGCCAGACCGGCGAGCGCCAGCTGCGCGCCACCGGCTTCGTGAAACTGGAATGGTGCCGCGCCGACGCCGGCTGCACGCTGGCGCCGGGGCTTTACGGCAGCGTGGCCCAGGGCGAGGCGGTGCTGGAGTACCAGGGCGGACGCTCGGTGCTGCGCAACCGGCACTTCCGCTGGGACGGCGCCGCCGTGCGGCCGGAGATCCTGGCCCAGCCGCCACTGCTGGCGGTGGACCAGCCGCGCCGAGAGGCCGCCGAGCAGGCGCGCGCGGCCGTGGCCTCGCAGCTCAAGGCCGGCATCGAGGCCTTCGGCGCCGAACAGGACGCCGCCGCCGCCGAGGCGCTGAGGCGCGTGCGCGAAGCGGCGCCGGGCGAACCGCTGGTGCCCTACTACCTGGGCCTGATCGCGCTGCGCCAGGGCGACAACGCCGAGGCGCTGCGCCAGCTGCAGCAGTACGCGCGCGAGGACCCCGAGGGTGCGGCCGCACGCGAGGTGCCCAAGACGCTGACCGTGCTCAGCTCGGCCCAGCTGCAGCAGGAGGTGCAGGCCGCGGTGGCGCGCGAGCGCGAGGTGGCCGCCGCCGAGCCCGAGCCCGGCAGCATCGCGGTGCAGGCCTTCGTCAACCGCGGCGAGGAACAGTACCGCGCCATGGCCAAGGGCCTGGCGGCGATGATCATCGCCGACCTCACCAAGGTGCCCGGCCTGACCGTGCTCGAGCGCGAGAAGGTGCAGCTGCTGCTCGACGAGATGAAGCTCGGCGACGCCGGCCTCGCCAACCCCGACGGCGCGGTGCGCTCGGGCCGCCTGATGCGGGCCGAGAAGGTCATCGTCGGCAACTTCGAGGTGCAGTGATGGACCCCCGGACGAACCTTGCCGCGGCCCTGCTGGCCGCCACCACGCTGGGCAGCGCGGCCCTGCCCGCGGCCGCGCAGACCACACCGCCGCAACGCTTCATGCTCGAAGGCGCGGTGATCGACAGCCGCAACGCGCAGAACCTGGGCGTGACCAGCGAGAGCGGCGAGATCGCCGCGCTGTTCCGTGCGCAGAAGACGCTGACCTTCGGCATCCTGCGCTCGGCCGGCATCGACCTGGACACGCTGCCGCCCGAGGTGCGCGCGCGCATCGAGCGTTTCCAGACCACCAACGTCGAGGCCTTCCGCGCCTTCTCCAGCGGCCTGGACCTGAAGGACCAGGGCCGCTTCGCCGAGGCGCGCGAGCAGTTCCGCCGCGCGGCCGAACTCGACCCCGGCTTCGCGCTGGCCGTCGAGCAGCAGCAGGCCATGCCGGAGATCACGCTAGGGGGCCAGGTGCAGATCCGAGCCGTGGTGGCCGCCGCCGCCGGCCAGGCGGTGGACCGTGGCAAGGCCACCTACGTGATCGATGCGGCGCGTGCCGTGGCCGCCATCCAGGCTGGCCAGACCGTGGTGCAGGTGGCGGCTGCAGCGCCCACGGATGCCACCGCGCTGTCGGCCGGCGACCGCAGCCGCGACTACACCAGCAACCCCGCCGGCTCCGGCACCGACTTCGTGCCGAACCTGGCCACGGGGCTGGCCTTCAACGTCACCAACGCCGGCCAGCCCACGCTGGGCTACGGCCTGAACACCGAGTGGAAGGGCGACACCTACCGCATCAGCGACAGCGGCGCGCTCGAGTCCGTGGGCCGGGCCGGTGACTTCCAGGCCCAGCGTGCAGGCGCGACCCAGCAGGCGCTGGGCAGCAGCACCCTGACCGACGGCACCGTGGCCTACTGGGGCCGCTGGCTGTCCACGCCCGACGCCAGCGCCAGCGTCACGCTGGGCGGGCAGATCGTGCGCGCCCCGGCCCTCGGTGCGGTCGACTGGATCGCCGGCGACGCCACGCGCGGCATGCCCACCACCGGCACCGCGGTCTTCACGCCAGCCGGCGGCGGCAACCTGACCGGGGTCAGCGGCAGCGTGGCGGTGAACTTCGTGACCCGTGATGTCGGCGTGCAGAACCTGGGCTTCACCGTCGACGGCCTGGTCTTCAGCGGCCTCAACGGCAGCACGCGTTTCGACGCACGCACGCTCTCGGGCGCGTTCTCCGGCAACTACAGCAGTGGCAGTTGCGCCGGTTGCACCGGCTTCGTGCCGCAGTCGTCGGTGTTCGGCGGCAACTTCCTGGGCAGCAACGCCGACGGGCTGATCTTCTCGACCATCCTGCTCGATGGCGCCGCCACGCACGGCGGCACGACGCTGCTGAAGCGGCCCTGAGCCTGGCCCGCAGGTTCTTTGGGCGCCCACAGTGCGCCCGTTGCGGGCTCAGTGCGACATCAGCACCGGCACCGTCATCGACTTCAGCATGGTCCGCGTGACACCGCCGAGTGCCAGCTCGCGCAGGCGGGCGTGGCCGTAGCCGCCCATCACGATCAGGTCGGCATTCGTGTCCGCGGCATGCGACAGCAGCGCCTCGGCCACCGGCACGTCGGGCGTCCAGCCCGCACCCAGCAGGCCGGCCGACAGCGGCGCCGAGCCCCGTGCCATCACGTGCACCGTGGCCTCCACACCGTGGCGGCGCAGGTAGCCGCGCACGCCATCCAGCGTCGGCTCGTCACCATCGGCATCGGCCAGGGTGACCAGTTCAACGGTCTGTGCCATCGCCAGCAACGGCATGGCATCGCGCAGCGCACGCGTGCTCTCGCGCGTGGGCGCCCAGGCCACCAGCACGTGGTGGCCGCAGCGCGGCGCGCCGTCGGCGTCGGCGGGCAGGGCATCCACCGAAGGCACGAACAGCAGTGGCGCTCCGGCACCCACCAGCACGCTGCCGGCGAACCCGGCCACCTGGCCGTCGCCCGGCGTGTGCTGCGCCAGCACGACGAGGTCGCTGTGGTGGGCCGCGGCCAGCGCCGCGGCCACCGCGTCGGCCTCGGCCGGCGCCAGCGGAATCGCCAGCCCGTGTGAGTCGGCCGCGGCAGCCACGCGCGCCGCGGCACGGGCCTGGCGCTCGGCGTCGGCCTGGGCCGCGTATTCGATGGCCAAGCCGGCGGCCTCGGGTGACAGGTAACCGCCGGCGCCCGCGGTGGCGGTGGGCACCGCGTGCAGCGCCTGCACGCTGGCGCCGTGGCGCGTGGCCAGCTGGGCGGCCAACGCCAGCACGGCATCGGCTCGCGGTCCGTCGTCGATCAGGGCCAGGATCTGGCGGATGGAACTCATGGCACACCTCCTGTGCCCATGATGCGGCGCCGGCCTCTCGGCGCGTTGACCGATGTCAAGCGCTGGCCGGGTCATCGCCGCGTTCGCGCACCAGCGCCTCGACGGCCGCGGCCACCTGGGCCGGCGTGCCCCGGGTGTCCAGCACCTGCAGGCCTTCGTCGGCCGCGGGCCGCTCGGCCACACGCTGCTGCAGCGCCAGCACGGCGGTGTCGGCGTCGGACGCGTCGGTGCCTGCGGCCTGCCGGCGGCCGATGCGCGTGGCGAGCACGTCCGCGGGCGCGTCGCACCACAGGCCCATGAAGCGCGCACCGGCGGCCTGCGCGGTCGCGCGCAGCGCGTCGCGCTCGTGGCGCCGCAGGGCCGCCGCGTCGACCACCACCGACACGCCGCCCTTCAGCGCCGTGGCCGCCACGGCGTTCAGCCGGGCATAGGTGCGCTGCGTCGCCTCGGGGCCGTACAGCGTGGTCGGGTCGCTGGGTCGCGCCGTGGCCGCGAGACCGTGCAGGCGCTTGCGCTCGACGTCGCTGCGCACGCGCACGGCACCGGCCGCCTCCACCAGCTGCTGGGCCACCGTGCTCTTGCCGCTGCCGGAGAGTCCCGCCGTCAGCCACAGCGTGGGCCGGGGTGCGGCGGCCAGCCGGCGGGCCAGCGCCAGCCGGCGGCCCGCCACCGCCGCCTGGCCTTCGATCAGCGCCACCTTGGCGCGCACGGCTGCGCGGTAGGCAGCCTGCCAGTGCAGCAGCGGCAGCGCATCGTGGTCGCCGCTGGCCTCGCACCAGGCACTGATGAAGCGCCACGCCAGCCGCGGCAGGCCGTGGTCCAGCAGGTCCATGAAGGTGAAGGCGGGATCGGCCAGCCGGTCGCCACAGCGCAGCTCGGGCTCGAACTCCAGCGCGTCGAAGAGCAGGGGCGCGCCAACGTGCCAGACGATGTTGCCCAGGTGCAGGTCGCCATGGCCTTCGACGGTGCAGCCACTGGCCTGCCGCTCGCGCAGCAGCGGCGCCAGCGCAGCGGCCTGCGCAGCGTTCCTGGCGACCAGGTCGTCCAGCGCGCCGGCCACCGCAGCCGTGCCGGGCAGGGCCTGCAGCTCGCGCAGGTTGGCCGCGGCCCAGTGCGTGGCCACTCCGGCGGCGTCGAACGGCGCGTGCACCGCCGGCAGCGTGGCCTGGAACGCCGCCACCACCTGCGCCAGCGCGTCCACCTGCGACGCCTCCAGCCTGCCGGCCTGGGCCAGCGCGTGGAACAGCTGCGCCTCGTCGAAGCGGCGCATCCACACCGCCGGCTCGCCCGCGATGTGAACCACGCCGCGGTACAGCGCGGGCGCAGTGCGTCGGTTCAGCCGCAGCTCCTCGTCGCAGAAGTGCTGACGCAGCGCGCGCGTGGAAAAGTCGGCGAAGGGCAGCTTCACCGGCCGCTTGAACTTGAACACGTGCTCGCCGGCGAACAGCAGCGACGAGATGTGCGTGCGGTGCAGCCGGAAGTCGGTCATGCCGTTGGCGCCTTCAGCGTGGCGCCGCCAGCGCCCTGGCGATCCGGTGTCGGCCCACGCGCGCCTTCGGCACCGGAAAGTCGAACCAGGCGCGCACGTCCTCGTCCAGCCCGATGCCGTGCATGAAGTTGTAGACCGCCTTCTTCAGCCCTGGGCCCAGCGCATCGTGGTCGGTGCCTGTGGGGTCGTCGAAGGCAACGTCATTCTTCGCGAAGTTCCCGGGCGGCAGCGGGCGCAGCGTGACGCCGTACTGTTCGGGGTGCAGCCCCACCGGCGAATGCACGGTGCAGGCGAAGCGGTGCCAGAACCCGCTGTGGATGCAGCCTTCGGTGAACAGCTGGCGCACCGTCTCCAGCGCGTCCACCGTCTCCTGCAGCGTCTGCGTCGGGAAGCCGTACATCAGGTAGGCATGCACCAGGATGCCGGCGTCGCTGAAGGCCTTGGTCACGCGCGCCGCCTGGTCCACCGTGACGCCCTTCTTCATCAGCGCCAGCAGGCGGTCGGACGCCACCTCCAGCCCGCCGCTGATGGCGATGCAGCCGCTGTCGGCCAGCTGTTCGCACAGCGGCGGGGTGAAGGTCTTCTCGAAGCGCACGTTCCCCCACCAGCTGACGGCCAGCCGGCGACGCTGCAGTTCCGCCGCCAGCGCCTTCAGCGACTTCGGCGGGGCCGCCTCGTCGACGAAGTGGAAACCGGTCTGCCCGGTCTCGGCGACGACGGCCTCGATGCGGTCGACCAGGGTCTCGGCGGTGGCGGCATCAAAGCGGCCGATGTAGTCCAAATCCACGTCGCAGAAGCTGCACTGCTTCCAGTAGCAGCCGTGCGCCACGGTCAGCTTGTTCCAGCGCCCGTCGCTCCACAGCCGGTGCATGGGGTTGAGCATGTCCAGCAGGCTCAGGTAGCGGTCCAGCGGCAGGCCGTCCCAGGTGGGCGTGCCGACCTCGGCGAACGGGATGTCCGGCTCGGCCAGGTTCAGGTAGCGCACGGCGCCGTCGATGCGGGTGAAGGTGCGCACCAGGCGGCTGGCGCCGCGCCGGCCTTGGACGTGCTCCAGCAGCGCCAGCAGCGGGCGTTCGCCGGCGTCCAGCGTGACGAAGTCGAAGAAGTCGAACACGCGCGGCTCGGCCAGCTCGCGCAGCTCGGTGTTCACGTAGCCGCCGCCGAGCACGGTGACGATGTCCGGGTCGGCGGCCTTCACCGCCTGCGCGATGCGGAAGGCCGCGAACACCGCACCGGGGAACGGCACCGACACCAGCACCACCTGCGGCGCATGGCGCGCCAGGGCGTCACGCACCAGCCGCTGCAGCGTGCCGTCGACGAGGTTGGGCGGCGCGTCCAGCGCCTCGGCCAGCGGGTCGAAGCTGGGCTGGCTCATCGCCAGCCGCTCGGCGTAGCGCACGAACTCGAAGCGCGGGTCGGCCGCCTCGCGGATCACGTCGGCCAGGTCGTTGAGGAACAGCGTGGCCAGGTGGCGCGCGCGGTCCTGCACGCCCAGGCTGCCGAAGGCCCAGGCCAGCGGGTCGCCGCCTTCGTCGTCCATGTCCGGTGGTGCATAGGCGTCCAGCGCCGCGAAACGCGGGCCCTCGGGCAGGAAGGCGCGGCCGGCGATGCGGTGCGCCAGCGTCGGGTCGCGCCCCTGCAGGAAGGCGATCGCCGGGCCGATGGCGGCGCGACAGGCGTCGAAGGCCTCGGCGAAGCCGCGCGACAGCGGTCCGGGCGCGGGCTGCGCCTCGATCACCGCCTTCAGCGCATCCAGACCCGCCGGCGAGAGCAGTTCCAGCGCGAGCGCGAGTGCCAGGTCGGCCTGCGCCGCGGGCACGCCGCGGCTGCGCAGGAAGCCGGTGAGGTAGGCGGTGGACGGGTAGGGCGTGTTGAGCTGCGTCATCGGGGCGATGAACGACAGCACGCGCGGCGGGGAAGAATTCACCGCACGATTGTCGGCCTCATGGCGACACCGCGCCGCCCCGTGGATTCAGCGCTTGTGGCGCTCGGTGCGCTCCCGCCGCGCGAGGTCGAGCTGCGCGTCGAGATCGGTCTCGCTGATGCGCTTGAGCACGCAGAAGTTGGACTTGGTCAGCGGGCTGGACTCGAACTGGCGCAGCAGCAGCGCACGTTCGCGCTGTGCGGGATCCTGCGGCTCCGGCGCTTCGGCGGCCGGCGCGGGGCGTTGGGCCGGGCGGGTATCGGGCCGGTGGTCGGGCCGGCGGTCGGGCCGGTCCGCGCGCGGTGGCCTGCCCGCGCTGCCACGGGGGCCGTCATCGCGACGCCGTTCGGGGCGTCCGTCGCGCGGCGGGCGCGGGGGGCGGTCGTCACGCCCGGTACCGCGATGGGCACCACGTTCACTGCCGCGATCGCCTGCGCGCTGGCCATGGCGTTGCCCGTCGTGCTGCCCTTCAGGACGCGGCCCGCGCTCGGGGCGAGGCCGTTCACCGCCGGCGCGCTCCGCGCTCTCGCCCGCGGGGCCGCCGGCACGAGCCTGTGCGCCTGCGCGGGCCGTGCCGCGTTCCGCGGCCCGTTTGGCGATCGCGATCTCGCGCCGGCGTGCCAGTTCCGCCAGCGCGGCGGCACGGTGTTCCTCGGTGACCTCGCCCGCCGGCTGGCCGTCGAGGTCGAAGCGCTCGGTGGCCGTGCTCAGCACCTTCAGGTAGGCGTTGCTGGTGGTGTGGCGGGCGAAGAAGGGCCCGAGCACGCGACGCGAGAACACGCCGGGCGCACGCGCCTGCAGGTCCACGTGGATGCGCAGCTTGATCGGCTTGGGCGGGCCTTCGGTGCCGAACAGCGCCGGGAACAGCTCGGCGAGCTTCGCACCGCACGCCGCCGGGCTCATGCCGGCCTGGGGCGGGGCCGACGCCGGCGCCTCGGCGGGCGCTTCCGCGGGCGCGGAAGCCTCGGCGGGTGCCTGCGCCGCGGCTTCGTCCTGGGGCGTCGCCTCCGCCGCGGCGGGCACCGGTGTCTCCGTCGGCAGGGCCGCGGCAGCAACGTCCTGCGGCGCGTCGGCGGCCGACACCCCGGCGGGGACCTCGGCAGGCGGGGTCGGGGCGTCGTTCGGTGGCACGGCAGGATCGGACATCACGGGCGGGACAGGACAGTGGGGCCGCGATTGTCGCCGCTGTGTGTGCACAGGGTCCAGCGCAGGACTACAGTGCGGGCATGCTTGCAAGCCTCGCGCCCGCCACGCGCTCCAGGCGATCGCCATGGACGGCGCTCATCGGTCTGTCGATCCTGCTGCCTGCCACCTCGGCGCTGGCGCAGAGCCCGCCGCCGGACCGCGGCCGCCTGCTCTACGAGACGCACTGCATCGCCTGCCACACCACACAGATGCACTGGCGCGACAAGCGCGTGGTGCAGGACTGGGCCAGCCTGCTGGGCCAGGTGGGCGCCTGGCAGGCGCGCGCGAAGCTGGGCTGGAACGAGGCCGACATCCGGGCCGTGGCCGAGCACCTCAACGCGACCATCTACCGCCTGGGCGACGCGCCATTGCGCGGCGAGTGAGCCGCGGGCGAAAGGAGCGCGGGCGGTTGCAACCCGTCAAGGGTCCGCCGACCGTGCAGCACGCATGAGTTCCCGGTGAGCACGGTGCTGATGCAGAAAGCCGTGTCGCCACGCCTGGGGCACATGTTCCTGCGCCGTTTGGGTCAACCAATCGGCCGCCACGCCGGCGATGTGCGCTGCCCGGCCTTGCTCACCCATCGCAGTCCAGGCCTGGTGCAGCGCCAGCCACGCCTCGCCCTGCCAGGCGCAGTCGGGGTCATGGGCGTTGACATATGCCTCGAGTTCCGCAGCCAGCAATCGCATCGAAGCGTCGCTGCTCACGGCTGACTCGGCCAGTGCCGCCAGGGCGCGCGCCGCTGCGCCGAAGGCGGTGCGCGTCAGGCCGTCGCGGCGCAGCGACTGTGCCAGATCCTTAGCACGGCGAAACCGCTCGTCGGCTGCCAGGCCATGCAACTGCGCGAGTGCCGCCAATGCCCGGACGTTGGGCTCGACCTCCGCTCCATCCTCTGGAAGGGGTTCGCGCGCCGGGCCTAAGCCGTACAGTGCGCGCAACTCGGTGCGCAGCGCCCAACGTCGCCATCGATGAGAGGTTGGCAGGTCGGGCGGGTCGTTCTGGACCAACGCGAGCGCGCGTGCCGCCTGCCCGAGAGTCAGCCATTGCTGCGCCAGGTGATGGTTGGCGATCAATGCCATCCAGCCCAGGCCCAGGGCGCTCAGGTCGGCTGCGGCACGGTCCAGGGCTTCGACGGCGGCCCCTAGTTCGCCCAACGAACCCGCGATCATGCCGACGTGCATCCGCAGATTGGCACCGGGCATGCCGTGGGCCTGGCCCAACCGGGTGGCCTCGGCGAGTCCCTGCCGCGCGCGCTGCAGTGCAAGGGGCCGCTGGTCGAGCGCGTTCAGTGCGGCGGCACTGTTGCTGAGGAGGATGAAGCGTTCCGCTTGGGCATCGACCCTTTCCACCGATGCGAGACCGTCTTCGATACGGACCAGCGCTTGCTCCGGGCGTCCGAGGCGTTGCCACACCAGGGCGGCCAGTTGGTGGCGCTGGCGCGCCGTTCGTGCGTCCTCACCCCATAGCATCCGCGGTGTGAGCGTCGGCGAGCCGCCCGGCCCGGGCGCCTCCGGGGGCGCGGCCATCGGCGTGGCATCGGACTCGCTGGACGACGGATCACAGGCCAGCGCCGCGAGGGCATCCCCTGACCGGCCAAGGTTGGCTGCGGCATAGGCCCACAGCAGGTTTGCGTCGGCCCACCAGGCAGACTCCTCTGCGATCTGCGCGGCGCGGCGGGCGCGTTCGCTGGCCTCCAACAGCTCCGCCCAGCAGGCGCTGTAGGCCAGGGCGAGCGCTCGCAGACGGTGGAGCATGGCCCATTCGCGGGGCGTCGAGGCCTGCGGGGTCAAGGCGTCGCACGTCTGCAGCACCAGTGCGGGGTTACCGCCGACCAGGGTCATCTCGGCCGCCGCGGCGTCGGCCGCAAGCGCCAGCTCGTGCCGGTGCAGAGAGCGCCAGATGGCGGCGGCAGCGATCCAATGGCTTGCAGCGTCCTGCTGCAGGGAATGGGCGGTGGCCTCGCGTGCCGCGCGAAGATGGGCTTGCGCCGCCAGCCAGTGCTCGCCGGCCCGGGTCCAGTGCCGAGCGACAGTGGCGGCCGGTTGTCGTCGCCGCTCACCGCGTTCAGCCAAGGCACGATGAAGCTGGCGCAGCGTCTCGGCCGAAAGTGCCCCTTCTGCGGCTGACAGCAGCAGGGCGCAGGGTCGACCGGAGATGAGGCTGCCGGCCCATCCGCCGGCTTGCCGCAGGACTGTCCGTGCTTCCTTGACCTGGTCTGGCATCACCGCAGGATGGGTTTCCGCCAGGGCGTCGCCCCAGCCAGGCTCGTCGTCGGCCGCGATTGCCAACTCGACCAGGGCGCGCACCGCTGGATCGGCACGCTCTAGCCATCGGGCCCAGCTTGCCACCTCGATCTCAGGGCATCGCCATCCGCTGGCCGGCGGCCCCTTGCCCGACGCTGCCAGCGTGGCCAGGGTCGCCCTGGGCACTCCACCACTGTGGGCCACCAGGCTTCGCGACCATGTCGAGCGGTCGACATCGGCCGGCACGCCCAGGTCATCGGCCAACGCCTCGAGCGCAGATTCGGTCCAGGGGGTCAGCGTGACCACGCGCACGCCGGGTCCGTGGGTGATGTCGGGCCAGTCGGCCGGCCATGACGTCAGATTGGCGGCCAGAACCGCCGGTACGGGTAGCGCTCGCAGCACGGCAGGCAGTCGCTCCAGGCTGAACACATCCGCGGCCTGCAGGTCATCGATCAGGATGCCGCCGGCCTGCGCGGCGCGGCTGTGACAGGCCTCGACCAGCTTGTCGGGCGGCATGGCAAGCACTTGCCCGGGATCTCCGCACTGCAGCCATCTGGCCAGCAGGGCACCTGGCGTCGTGGCGTCGGCTGGCCGAAGGCGCAGGTGGCAGGTCCACCCGAACGTGCGTGCCACATCCGTGACAATGCGGCTGCGGCCCATGCCTGGCGCCCCAAGCAGGACGCACAAGCCCCCATCGGCCCGGGTGGCTTCCAGCACCAGCCAGACATCGTCGCGCTGTAGCAGTCGCGGCGGACGCAGGAGGGTGGCCTGCCGGCGGGCACTTGTCCACACCATCGAGCGCTGCCTGTCATCCTGACGAGCGCGGTCCACCAGCGCTGCGATCGACTGCAGGTCATCTCCAGGTTCGGTATCCAGTTCACGCCGCAGTCGACGGGCGTAGCGCTGGTACAGGCCCTGCGCCGAGGCCAACTCGCCGCGTCGGTAGTGGAGGGCCACGAGTTGCGTGTGGGCCGCCTCGTGCAACGGGTCGGCGCGAACCAGACGCGCCAGGGTCTCCAAGGCATCGGCGTCGTTGCCGGATTCGTCCTGTTGCCTGGCGTGTGCCAGCAAGTAGTCGGCTCGCCGGCGCGCGAGCCGCAGGCGGGCAGCATCCAGCCACGCGGCTGCGTCCTCCTCTTCCGGCAACCAGGTGCCGAGCAGTGTGCCCTCTCCATCCGGACGCGTCGTGTCCGCGATGACGTTCAACCCCACAGACAGCAGGCTGCCGTCCAGCGCCAGCAGGCCCTGATCGCTCAGGTCCTGGAGTCGTTTGATTCGTTGGCGCAGGTTGGCGCGCCTTTGCGCGGCCGTTGCATCCGGCCATAGCAGCGTCGCCGCGCTGTCGCGGGACCGGGGCCCGTCAAGTACCAGCAGCGCTAACAGCAGAGCATCGCGCCACGGGAGGTGTGTCCGCCCGTGCCGCGCGGACCACCAAGCCGGCTGATCCAGCAAGGCGAGATGAATCGTCGGGCACTCAGCGTCGTCGTTCGCAGTGTTCGGCATGGGCGGTGGCACGTCCCTCACGCCAGGGACTTCAGTCCATTCTGCCGACCGGAGACAGCCGCGCTCAGGCGCGGGTCGAAACGGGGAATCGTCGGCGGCCGTCAGGCTGCCCGCCTGCCAACACCTACTTGATGCAGCCAAAGGTGGCTGCGACCGCTGTTTCAGTGGTGGTCATGAAAGTCGTGTCCATGCACTTCCTCTCGGCTCCAGCACCGCCGCTCGAAGAGTTGGCAGAGGCACGCACCGCAGCTTCGTGCCGCGCCTGGACGACCTGCCCGAGGTCTGGAGAGCGCCAACCGTTCTTGCCCTTGAGAAATGTCACCGAATAGCGCGCCACGGGATTCCCCCCGAGCATTGCCAGGGGTGCCAATGGCGCAGCCATGCCACCGATGATTTCCTGCTGGGTGCTGAAGTCGCAGTGGGCACTGGCCGCCTTGGCGTCGCCATCGCAGCGCAGTTCGACAATGCTGTACCTGATCCTCGCCAGTTCCCCGAGGAGGGGGTTGGTCTTGACGATGGTGTCCGGCTCGATCAGTTCAGTGTTGCCGGTCAATCTGGCCTTCTCCGCCACGAGCAGCCGCAGAACCTGATTCTCCGAAGGTGTCGGGCGGGCAATCTCCACTTGCTTCATACGCAGATCGAGGGCCTCGATCGTCTGTTTGACGGCCAAGCTTCCGGCCTCCTCAGGCAGGGTGTAGCGCGACAGGAGCTGCTGCCCCTCGGCCAGCGTGTTCACCTGACGGACGCTGTGCACGAGTCGCGGCGTCGCGCGTTCGAGCGCGGCCGCACGGCGTTGACGGAAGTCGCTCAACACGCTCACCAGTGCAGGCTGTTGGTCACCCAGGCTGCCCCAGCGGCTGGGATACGTGGCGTGCCATTGACGGCCGGCTTCGAGCCCGGCCAAGCCATCGGGCCAGGCGTCAAGCTCTCGCCTGGCCGCCTCGGCCGCCGCGCGGGCGGCGCGCTGTTCGTCGCCCAGCAAGCGTTGCCAGGGGTCGCCGGCAGCCTGCGGATCCAGGCCCACCGCGTCGGCTTGGGCCTGCACGGTCCGCCTGGCGCTGGCCAGCCGTTCAAGGTCCGCTCCGGCCTGCGAGTGCAGGGTGCCGATGGCCTCGCGAAGCAGATCAGCACCTCGCTGATCACGTCCGGTCCGCCATGCGGCCTCGAATCGCGCGAGAGCCGGTGCCCCGGCCGTGAGGGTCAGACGCTGCGCCTCCTGACGGAGCCGTCCCAGTTCCTCCAGGCTCATGGGCTCGGGCGAGGTCACGCGTTCCGCCATAGCCTCCAGCTGGTGCTCGGCAGCGGACCGCGCAGCGGCCGCGCGGGCTTGCTGCTCAGCCGCTGCCCGCTTGGCCTGCACCATACGGGCGTGTGAAGTCGGGTGCCAGAGCTGCTGCACGGTCTGCCACTCTGCCGGCGTGAACTTGCCGGCTCGCTGGCAGGCGCGGGACGTTTTGGTCTGGAACTCTCGGAAGTCGCCCTGCGTCAGCTGTTCGTATGTCTTGTCGAAGTGCCTTCTGAACACGTCGTCGGAGATCAGCAGGGCTGTCCTCGGGTCTAGCAGCTGGCGTCCCGTTGGCATGGCGATCAGCCGTGCGCGCCGGTCGGCAGACATGCCTTCGGCGTTTGTCGCCATGTCTTGCGGCATCGGGGTGCGTACCCAGGCCAACAGCGTGTTGCAGCGCCAGGCGGCCGGGTCCACCGCGTCTCGAAAGGCCCGTCCGACGTCCCCCTGGGCCTGGGCGCGGCCTTGCTCGACCGCACTGCGG
Organism: Burkholderiaceae bacterium; assembly: GCA_024235855.1. Classification (GTDB taxonomy): domain Bacteria; phylum Pseudomonadota; class Gammaproteobacteria; order Burkholderiales; family Burkholderiaceae_C; genus Rubrivivax. The sequence continues at coordinate 438,846 of JACKLN010000001.1, read as the reverse complement.
ATCACGTCGCCCAGGTTGACGGCATGCGCGCCGGGTGACAGGGCCATACCAATAAGCAAGGCAGGGGTTGCGGCCAGGCGGTGGCGAAGACGGGTCGGCTGGGTGCGGAACATCGGCGTCGTGAGCGGAGGTTGATGCTCGGACGCTACGACGTCGGCGTGATCGCACCGTGATTCACGTTCTGGCTCGGCGCGCGCACGCCCGGCCATCCCCTGGGTGGGGGGCGTGGCAGATGCTGGTGCCCTGGCGGTTCAGTCCGCGGCCGGCGGCACCATCGCCGCGATCACGTCGCTCATCGTGATCACGCCCAGGTGCTTGCCCTTGGCGTTGACCACGTTGGCCGCCTCGCGGTTCTCGGCGCTGAGCAGGCGTGCGGCCTCCTCGATCACCAGCCCGGGGTCCACGGTGGGCCCTTCCACGGGCGCACCGGCCGTCATCAGCGTGCGGCAGCGGATCACGCGGCCGCGGTTGACGTCCTTGACGAAGTTGCTGATGTAGTCGTCGGCCGGCTTGAGCACGATCTGCTGGCCGGTGCCCTGCTGCACCACCTCGCCGTCGCGCAGGATGGCGATGCGGTCGCCCAGGCGCAGCGCCTCGTCGAGGTCGTGGGTGATGAAGACGATGGTCTTGCCGATCTCCTGCTGCAGGTCCAGCAGTACGCTCTGCATGTCGCTGCGGATCAGCGGGTCCAGCGCCGAGAAGGCCTCGTCCATCAGCAGGATGGGCGCGTCGTTGGTCAGTGCACGCGCCAGGCCCACGCGCTGCTGCATGCCGCCGGAGAGCTGGTTGGGGTAGTGGTCGCCGTAGCCGGCCAGGCCCACGCGCTCGATCCAGCGCGTGGCGCGCTTGGTGCGCTCCGCGCGCGGCACGCCCTGCACCGCCAGGCCGTACTCGGTGTTCTCCTGCACCGTCATGTGCGGGAAGAGTGCGAACTTCTGGAACACCATGGCCGTCTGCGTGCGCCGGAACTGGCGCAGGGCCATGGCGTCCATCTGGACGACATCCACCTCGCGGCCGTCCACCTGCACCATCACCTCGCCGGCGGTGGGATCGATCAGCCGGTTGATGTGGCGGATCAGCGTGCTCTTGCCCGAGCCCGACAGGCCCATCACCACCTGGATGCCGGCCGGCGGCATGTCGATGCAGATGTCGCGCAGGCCCAGCACGTGGCCGTGGCTGTCGCGCAGTTCCTGCTTGCTCATGCCGCCCTTGACGGCCTCCAGGTACTTCTCCGGCGAGGGGCCGAAGATCTTGTACAGATGCCGGATGTTGATGCCGGTGGCCGTCGATTCGGCCGCCGCGGCAGGCGTGGGCGCGACCTGGTCGGCGCGCAGGACGGCTTCAGCCATGCTGGACCTCCAGGTGACGCTGCAGGCGCTTGCCGTAGGCCTGCGAGACGCGGTCGAAGATGATCGCGATGCCCACGATGGCCAGGCCGTTGAGGATGCCCATCGTGAAGTACTGGTTCGAGATCGCCTTGAGCACCGGCTGGCCCAGGCCCTGCACGCCGATCATCGACGCGATCACCACCATCGCCAGCGACAACATGATGGTCTGGTTGATGCCGGCCATGATGGTGGGCAGGGCCAGCGGCATCTGCACCTTGCTCAAGCGCTGCCAGGTGGAACTGCCGAAGGCGTCGGCGGCTTCCAGCAGGTCCTTGTCCACCAGGCGGATGCCCAGGTTGGTGAAGCGGATCACCGGCGGGATGGCGTAGATCACCACCGCGATCACGCCCGGCACGCGGCCGATGCCCAGCAGCATCACCACCGGGATCAGGTAGACGAAGCTGGGCATGGTCTGCATCACGTCCAGCGCCGGCGTGATCATGCGCTGCAGGCGGTCGGACCGGCTGGCCAGCACGCCGATGGGCACGCCCAGCACCAGCGCCACCACGGTGCAGACGAAGATCATCGACACCGTCTTCATCGTGTCGTCCCACATGCCGAAGACGCCGATGGCCAGCAGCGTGACGACGGTGCCGACGACGATCTTCCAGGAACGCGACGCGAACCAGGCGATCAGCGCGATCACGCCGATCACCACCGGCCAGGGCGACTGCGTCAGCAGCCGCTCGCTGAACAGCAGGAACTCGCGCAGCGGGTCGAACAGGCGCTCGAGCACCTCGCCGTACTCGCGCGTGAAGCCGCGGAACGCGCCGTCGATGGCGCGGCGCAGTGCGCTGAGCGTCTCCGCGCCCAGCGCCGGGAAATCCTCGAGCCAGCTCATGCCGCTGCCGCCGGGATCAGGCCGCGTCCAGGGCGGCGCGCACCTTGTCGGCCACGTCCTTGCTCACCCAGGCCTCCCAGACCTCGGGCTGGGTCTTCAGGAAGTGGCGCGCGCCGTCCTCGCCGGTGGCCTGGTTGTCGCTCATCCACGCCAGCAGGCCGTTGACGGTGTCGTTGCCCCAGCTGCGCTTGGCCAGGTACTCCACCGCCGGGCCGCCGGCCTTCTGGAAGCGGTCGGTGATCACGGTGAAGACCTCGGCACGCGCCCAGTCGTTCTTCTGCGGCTTGTCGCACTCGGTCTTCGAGTTGCAGGCCTTCCACGCGGCGTCGTCGTGCGGCACGCCGGCGTCGAGCTTGACCATCTCGTACTTGCCGAGGATGGAGGTCGGCGCCCAGTAGTAGCCCAGCCAGCCTTCCTTGCGCTCGTAGGCCTTGGCGATCGAGCCGTCCAGGCCGGCGGCCGAGCCGGTGTCCACCAGCACGAAGCCCTTGCCCTTGGCGTCCCAGGCCTTGAAAGCGTTGCCGGTGGTGATCTGGCAGTTCCAGCCCGACGGGCAGTTGTGCACCGCGCCCTTGCCCTTGGCCTCTGGCGCCGGGAACAACTCCGGGTGCTTCAGCGCGTCGTCGATGGTCTTGATGTCGGGGTTGGCGTCGGCCACGTACTTCGGGATCCACCAGCCCTCGACGCCGCCGTCCTTCAGCGACTCGGCGGCGTAGTGCAGCCGGCCTTCCTTGACCGCGGCGTCCAGCGGGTCGCGCACGGCGTTGATCCAGGCCTCGGGGGCCACGTCGGGTTCGCCCTTTTCCATCATCGACGTCAGCGTCGGCATCGTGTCGCCCGGCACCAGCTCGACCTCGCAGCCGTAGCCCTTGCCCAGGATGAAGGCGTCGATCTGCGCCAGCACCTCGGCCGACTGCCAGTTCATGTTGGCCACCGTGACCTTGCCGCAGGCGGCGGCCACCGGGGTGGCGGCGGGCGCCGGCGCCGGCTCCTCGGTCTTGCCACAGGCGGCCAGCAGGGTGGCGCCAGCCAGGGCGGCGAACGTCAACGACAGGCGGGGGGACAGGGTGCGCAGGAACATGGAAGTCTCCGGAAACTGGTGGGCGGGCCATGCGCACCGTGGCGGTGCGTATCGCGGCCCGTGACGGTCCCGGTCACAGCTGGACTGTGTGGGGAAAACAACAGAGTATACTCGAATGTTTTGCGCAAATGTGATTGCGACAAATGCAAATCACCGGCCGACCGGCCCGGCGCCTATGTCCCGCCTTGCCCCGCCTGAGGAAACCTCCATGACCCGAACCCGCAACCCCTTGATCCGTTCCGCCCTGGCGGTCGCCGCACTGACCGCGGCCGGTGCCGCGCCGGCCGCGAACTTCACGCTCTCCGGCGCCTTCGACATCGGCGTCTACCGTGGCTTCGACGAACAGAAGCACGTGGGCACCGTGCAGCGCAGCAACATCACCCTGGCGGGCAGCGAGGACCTGGGCAGCGGCCTGAGCGCCACCTTCCGCCTGCAGCACCGCTTCGAGGCAGACACTGGCAGCAGCGAACTGGCCGGCAAGCCGTTCTGGCACGGCGAGTCCACCGTGGGCCTGAAGGGCTCGTTCGGCCACCTGCGCCTGGGCCGGGCGCTGGACGTCGTCTCGAACAATGACTGGGCCTTCGACCCCTGGTACAACTACGACCGCATCGCGTCGCCGGCCTGGAACAACTGGCACTGGAACTACGCCACCGACCGCACCAGCAACAGCGGCAATGCGGAGTACGGCCGGCTGAACAACGGCATCTTCTACGACTCCCCCAAGGTGGCCGGCTGGTCGCTGCACTACAGCGGCGCCTTCGAGAACGCGCCCGGTGACACCGGTGGCAACAACAATGGCCTGGCGGTGCAGTACGGTGCCGGCGGCATCGCGGCAATGGCTGCCACTTCCAAGAACCGCAGCGGCGACACCGTGCGCTTCTTCGGGCTGGCCTGGACCACCGGCGCCTGGACGCTGATGGGCGCGCTGGACCGCAGCGTCTACGACGACGTGGTGGACTCCACCGCCAAGGTCACCAGCCTGGGTCTGCGCTACGCCATGGGCGCGGCCAACCTGAAGGCCGGTTGGGCCAAGCGGGACGTCGACGGCGCCAAGTCGAACTTCATCGGCCTGGGCGCCGACTACGCGCTGTCCAAGCGCACCAGCGTCTACGCCAGCTTCGGCCGCCAGGATCCGGACGCCGGCGACACCCGCAACGCCTACGGCGTGGGCATCACCCACACCTTCTGAGCGGGCCGCTCGACGGCCCGGTCTTCGAGGCCGGGCCTCAGCCCGGCGCCGGCGGGCGCTCGAACACCGGCCCGATCTTGAAGATGCCGCTGGCGCGCGCCACCGGGGCGCCGTCGGCGGTGACCAGGCCCTGGATGAAGGCCAGCGTGGTGGTGCTGCGCAGCACCTGGGCCTCGCCCTCCACCCAGGCGCCCAGCGGTGACGGTGCCAGGTAGTCGATCTGCAGGTTGATCGTCGGCAGGAAGCGCTTGGCCAGCACGGGTTCCTGGTGGTGCGCGCAGATCGGCAGCAGCATGTCGCAGAAGCTGGCCATCATGCCGCCGTGCAGGATGCCCGCCGGGTTGGTGTGCCGGGACTCGACCCGGAAACCCAGCCAGGCCCGGCCCTCGCCGCGCTTGAGGTACAGCGGCCCGTTGGCCCGGATGAATTCGCCGCCCAGCGCGGCAGGCAGGAAGCCGTCGGGCACGGTCGCCGCTGTCATCGAACCGTCTCCTGCGCCACGTCGGCCTGGAAGTCCTGGCCCTGCAGGGCCTGACCCTCGTCGCCCCAGCCCGGGTAGGTGGTGCGGAACGTCTCGACGATGGCCGCCAGCGGCACGTCGTCGAAGCAGCCGCGCTGCGCCACGTACTCCATGTGGCGCTGGCCGGCGGCGTCGAAGGGGTGGTAGAGCGAGTCGCTGCGGCCGTCCCAGTCCAGCGGCAGCAGGCCGAAGCGCTCGCACAGTGACAGGTTGAAGGCCGGCGTGGCCTTGAGCCAACGATTGTCCAGCCACACCTCCGTGTAGCCGTGCCAGACGAACAGGTCGGTCTTCATCGTCTGGCGCATGCGCTCGGTGCTGAGGTGGTTGCGCACGTCGGCATAGCCCACGCGGGCCGGGATGCCGGCGGCGCGGCAGGCCGCGGCCAGCAGTGCGGCCTTGGGCACGCACCAGCCGTGGCCCTGGGCGATCACGGTGCTGGCGCGCATGCCGGCCGGGCTGAGGTCGATGCGGTAGGGGTCGTAGCGGAAGCCGTCGCGCACGGCCAGGTAGAGGGCGACGGCGCGTTCGCGATCGTTGTTGCCGCGCGCGTGGGTGGCGGCGAAGGCGGCCACGGCCGGGTGGTCGCTGTCGATCAGGGTGGTGGGCGCCAGGGTGGCGGCATGGGGCGGCATGGCGCGAGCGTAACCGCAACGCTGCCTGGCCGCGGCTATGCTCGACGCCCATGTACGCGTCGTTCTTCGGCCTTCACGACGAGCCCTTCTCGGTGGCGCCGGACCCGCGCTTCATGTACCTCAGCGACGCCCACCGCGAGGCGCTGAAGCACCTGGACATCGGCCTGCGCGGTGGCGGCGGCTTCGTGCTGCTGACCGGCGAGATCGGCGCCGGCAAGACCACCGTCTGGCGCGCCTTCCTCGAGACCCTGCCGCCGGACGTGGACATCGCCACCGTGGTCAACCCGCGGCTGAAGGTCGAGGCCCTGCTCGCGCGCGTCTGCGAGGACCTGGGCGTGGCGCGGCCCGAAGGCGCCGCCGAGGCGGCCTTCGACCCGATCGACGCCCTGCACGGCCACCTGCTGCTCAGCCACGCCCAGGGCCGGCGCACGCTGATCGCGGTCGACGAGGCGCAGGCGCTGTCCGACGACGTGCTGGAGCAGCTGCGCCTGCTGACCAACCTGGTGACCAGCGACCGCAAGCTGGTGCAGGTGCTGCTGATTGGTCAGCCGGAACTCAACGACCTGCTGGCCCGGCCGGTGATGGAACCGCTGGCGCAGCGCATCGTGGCGCGCTACCACCTGCCGGCGCTGCCGGAAGCCGAGACCCGGCGCTACGTCGCGCACCGCCTGGCCGTGGCCGGCGCCGGCGGCCCGCTGCCCTTCGACGACGAGGCGCTGGCCCTGGTGCACGTGATGTGCCATGGCATCCCGCGTCGCATCAACGTGCTGTGCAACCGCGCCATGCTGGCCGCGTGCGAGGCGCGCGTGCCGCGCATCGGCGCCGGGCGGGTGGCCGGCGTGGCGTCGCAGGTGTTCCTGCGCCAGGCCGACCCGCCGGCGGCCGACGAGACCAAGGCGCCGGCCCAGGACGTCGCGCAGCCTCCGGCTGTGCCCGAGGTGGCCGAGCCCGCACCGCCGCCGGCCCCGCCGCATGCGCCCATGCGCGTCTGGCCCTGGCTGCTGGTGGCCGGCATCGCCGGGGTGATCGTCGCACCGTGGGTGCGCGGCCTGTGGGCGGCCCCGGGTCAGGCGGTGCCTGCCACGGCAGTGGTGCCGGCGCCGCCGGTGAAGACGGCGCCGGCCCCCGCGATGGCCGAGCGCGCGGTCGATCCCGGGACGACCCACGCGGACGCCACGGCAGCGCCCCCGGTGCCCCAGGTCGCGCCGTCGGCCCTGTACGCCCGTGCCTGGGACGAGCCCGCAGCCTGGCGACACCTCGCCACGCTGTGGGGGCTGACGACCACCGGTGCCGAGCCCTGCGCCATTGCCGCCGCCCAGGGCCTGCTGTGTCACCGTGGCAGCGGCGGGCTGGCCGTCATCCGCACCCTGGACCGGCCGGTGATCCTGCCACTGGCCGACGATGTCGGGCGCACCGCGCAGGTGGTGCTGCTGGGCGAGCAGCAGGGGCTGGCGCGCCTGGCGGCGGCCGACGGCGAGGTTCGTGTGCCGATGGTGGAGCTGGCGCGCCACTGGCGTGGCGACTTCGCCACCCTGTGGCGGGTGCCGCCGGGCTACCGCGAAGGCCAGCTGGTCACCGCCGCCGAGCCGGTGCTGGCCGACTGGCTGGCCCAGCGCCTGGCGCGGCTGGACGGCGGCGTGGGCGGCAGCCTGGCCGAGCGCGTGGCCGCCTTCCAGCGCGCCCAGGGCCTGACCGCCGACGGCCTGGCCGGCGCGATGACGCTGATGCAGCTCAACCGCGCCAGCGGCGTGGACGAGCCCCGGCTGACCGCCGCAGACCGAGCGGCGGCGCGATGATGCGCACCCAGTCGCCCCCTCGGAGATCCCGGCCATGAGATCCCTTGCCGCCCTTGCCACGCTGACCCTGGCCGCCTGCGCCGCACCGGCCATCGCCACCGAGCCGCGCCCCGAGCCCCAGACGGTGGCCGACACGCTGCTCATCGGCGGCACCGTCTACGACGTGCGCTGGGGCGTGCCGACCGGCGAGCCGCTGGCCCTGGCCATCGTCGAGCACGGCTTCACGCGGCGCTGCGACAACCTGCGCGGCACGCTGCAGGCCTGGGTCGACGCCGGCCTGATGACCCTGTGCATCGACGCATCGATGGTGGCCGGCAACCCGGCGCTGGCCGACGCGCTGGCCGAGCTGCTGGTCACCGAAGGACTGACCACGCCTGGCGGCGCGCCTGTACCGGCGCGCACCGTGGTCGGCGGCCACAGCGCCGGTGGCGCCTTCGCCGTGCGCCTGGGCTGGCGGCTGGCGCAGGCTGCTCCCGACCGCATCGCCGGCGCGGTGCTGTTCGACCCGGTGGCCTCCGGTGCTCGTTTCGTCGACGAGCTGCGTGGCCTGGCCGCCTTCGGCCAGCGGCCGGTGCTCGCGGTCACGGCCAATGCCAGTCGCTGCAATGCCCAGCACAACGCCTACCCCGGCCTGCGTGCCGTGGCCGCGGACGACATCACGGCCGGCGGTGACGGCTTCGTCGGTGCGCAGCTGCTGCAGTCGTCCACCCACGTGGACGCCGAGGGCGGCGACAGCGACCTGCTCGGCTGGGTCGCCTGCCGCCAGGGCCCGCCCCGGCCCGGCAACGTGAAGGCGCTGCGCGAGCTCACGGCCACCTGGGCTGCCGACGTCGCACGGGGTGTGCGCACGCCGTCGGCCTACCCCGGCGGCGCCCTCTTCGAGCGCCTGCGCAACGCCGGCCGCGCCGCCCCGATCGATTGACCCCGGTCAAGTGCGTTGCTGGGGCGTCAGCCGCGCGACAGGGCGGACGCGCTAATCTCGGGGTTTCCCCGCAACTTTCCCCCGGAAGGAGACAGGCATGAGCCAACGTGATGTGGTGGTGCTGGGCGTGGCGCGCTCGGCGGTGGGTACCTTCGGCGGCAGCCTGTCGGACATCGAGCCGGCGGAACTGGCCGGCCAGGTGATGAAGGCGGCGGTCGAGCGCAGCGGCGTCGACCCCAAGGCGATCAACTACGTGACGGTGGGCAACACCATCCCCACCGAGAGCCGCTTCGCCTACGTGGCACGCGTGGCCAGCATCCAGGCCGGGCTGCCGATGGACAGCGTGGCGATGGCCGTCAACCGCCTGTGCAGCTCCGGCCTGCAGGGCATCGTCACCACGGCACAGAACATCCTGCTGGGCGACTGCGACTACGGCATCGGCGGCGGCGTTGAGGTCATGAGCCGCGGCGGCTACCTCAGCCCGGCCATGCGCACCGGCGCGCGCATGGGCGACACCAAGCTCATCGACATGATGGTGGCCACGCTGACCGACCCGTTCGGCGTCGGCCACATGGGCATCACGGCCGAGAACCTGACGGTCAAGTGGGGCATCACGCGCGAGGAGCAGGACGCGCTGGCCGTGGAAAGCCACCGCCGCGCCGCTGCCGCCATCGCCGAGGGCCGCTTCAAGAGCCAGATCGTCCCGGTGGTCAAGCAGACGCGCAAGGGCGAGGTGGTCTTCGACACCGACGAGCACTGCAAGCCCGGCACCACGATGGAGAGCCTGGCCAAGCTGAAGCCGGCGTTCAAGAAGGACGGCAGCGTCACCGCCGGCAACGCCTCGGGCATCAACGATGGCGCCGCCTTCTTCGTGCTGGGCGACGCCAAGGTGGCCGCGGCCCACGGCCACAAGCCGATGGCGCGCCTGGTCAGCTACGCCGTGGCCGGCGTGCCCAACGAGATCATGGGCGAGGGCCCGATCCCGGCGTCCAAGCTGGCGCTGAAGAAGGCCGGCCTGACGGTGGACCAGCTCGACGTGGTCGAGAGCAACGAGGCCTTCGCCGCCCAGGCCATCGCGGTGACGCGCGGGCTGGAGCTGGACCCGGCCAAGACGAACCCCAACGGCGGCGCCATCGCGCTGGGCCACCCCATCGGTGCCTCGGGTGCCTTCATCGCCACCAAGGCGATCTACGAACTGCACCGCACCGGCGGCCGCTATGCGCTGGTGACGATGTGCATCGGCGGCGGCCAGGGCATCGCGGCGGTGTTCGAGCGGCTGTGACGCCGTCAGGGGCGGGCCATGGCGCCCGCCCCGGCATGCCCGATGCCTGGATGCCCCAGCGTTAGCCCGCTCCCGGCCGGGCATGCCGATTGCTAAATTCCCGGGTCGTCATCACCGAACCCGAGGAGCCGCTCCATGACCCTGTCCCGCCGCACCACGCTGGGCGTCGCCCTGGCCACCACCGCCACGCTGGCGGGCCTGCCTGGCCCGGCGCTGGCCCAGGCCAAGCTCAAGGTGGCCGCCATCTACACCGTGCCGGTGGAGCAGCAGTGGGTCAGCCGCATCGACAAGGCGCTGAAGGCCGCGGTGGCGCGAGGCGAGATCGAGTACGTCTTCAGCGAGAACGTGGCCAACGCCGACTACGAGCGCGTGATGCGCCAGTACGCCGAGCAGGGCAACACGCTGATCGTCGGCGAGAGCTTCGCGGTGGAGGCCGCGGCACGCAAGGTGGCCAAGGACTACCCCAAGGTCAGCTTCCTGATGGGCAGCAGCGGCAAGCCGCAGGCGCCCAACTTCAGCGTCTTCGACAACTACATCCAGGAGCCGGCCTACCTGACCGGGCTGATCGCCGGCGGCATGAGCAAGAGCGGCAAGATCGGCATGGTCGGCGGCTACCCCATCCCCGAGGTCAACCGGCTGATGAACGCCTTCATGGCCGGCGTGAAGGAGATGAACCCGAAGGCGGAGTTCATGGTCACCTTCATCAACAGCTGGTTCGACCCGCCCAAGGCCAAGGAGGCCGCCTTCGCGATGATCGACAAGGGCGCCGACGTGATGTACGCCGAGCGCTTCGGCGTCAGCGATGCGGCCAAGGAGCGCAAGGTGTTGGCCATCGGCAACGTGATCGACACCCAGGCCCAGTATCCCGACACCGTGGTGGCCAGCGCGCTGTGGCACATGGAGCCGACCATTGACGCCGCGATCAAGGCCGTCAAGGGCGGCAAGTTCAAGGCCGAGGACTACGGCCCGTACTCGATGATGAAGCCGGGCGGCTCCACGCTGTCGCCGCTGGGCACCTTCGACGCCAAGGTGCCGCAGGCGGTGAAGGACAAGGTGGCCGCGCGCCAGAAGGAGATCTTGGCCGGCAGCTTCAAGGTCAAGGTGGACGACAACCCGCCGAAGGCGAAGTGATCGCTCATTGATTCGACGGTGACGACGCCGGTCCTGCGCCTGCAGGGCATCACCAAGCGCTTCGGCGCGCTGACCGCCAACGACGACATCTCGCTGCAGCTCGCGCGCGGCGAGGTGCTGGCGTTGCTGGGTGAGAACGGCGCCGGCAAGAGCACGCTGATGTCCATCCTCTTCGGCCACTACGTGGCCGACGCGGGCACCATCGAGGTCGACGGCCGCACGCTGCCGCCCGGCCAGCCGCGGGCAGCGCTGGCCGCGGGCATCGGCATGGTGCACCAGCACTTCACGCTGGCCGACAACCTCAGTGTGCTGGACAACGTGCTGCTTGGCCGCGAAGCGCTGTGGCAGCCCTTCTCGCGCCGCACGGCGGCGCGCGCGCGGCTGCTGGCGCTGGCCCAGCGCTTCGGGCTGGTGGTGGACCCGGAGGCCCGCGTGGGCGACCTGTCCGTCGGCGAGCGGCAGCGGGTGGAGATCCTCAAGGCGCTGACGGCCGCCGAAACCGCGGGCGGTGGCGCGCGTGTGCTGATCCTCGACGAGCCGACCGCGGTGCTGACGCCGCAGGAGACCGCGTCGCTGTTCGCGTCGCTGCGCCAGATGGTGGCCAGCGGCGTGGCGCTGATCTTCATCAGCCACAAGCTCGACGAGGTGCTGCAGATTGCGCACCGCGTGGCCGTGCTGCGCGGCGGCCGCCTGGTGGCCGACCTGCCGGCGGCCGACGTCGACAAGCCGATGCTGGCCGAGGCCATGGTGGGACGCACTGTGGCGCCGGCGGTCCGGCGAGAGCACGCGCGCGGCGAAGCCGTGTGCAGCGTGCCCGGCACGCCACTGGTGCTGTACGCCGGCGAGATCGTCGCCATCGCCGGCGTGGCGGGCAACGGGCAGGCGGCGCTGGCCGAACGCCTGTGCGGCCTCGGGCCCGACACCGTGCTGCTGCGTGGCCGCACGCTGCCGGCCCGGCCACGCGATTTCGTGGCTGCCGGGGTGGCGCGCATCCCCGAGGACCGGCACGCTGTCGGCTTGGTCGGCGACCTGGCGCTGTGGGAGAACGCGGTGCTCGAGCGCTACGCCACGCCGCGTTTCGCGCGCGCCGGCGTCATCCGCCGCGGCGCCGCGCGGGCCCATGCGCAGGCCATCGTCGAACGCTTCGACGTGCGCGGCGGCGGGCTCGACCGGCCGGTGCGCGCGCTGTCCGGCGGCAACATGCAGAAGCTGATCCTGGGCCGCGCGCTGATCGACGGCGACGCCACGCTGATCGTGGCCGACCAGCCCACCTGGGGCCTGGACGTCGGCGCGGTGGCCGACGTGCACCAGCGCCTGCTCGACGCGGCCGCCGGCGGCGCGGCCGTGCTGCTGATCAGCGAGGACCTGGACGAGATCTTTGCGCTGGCCGACCGCATCGCCGTCATCCATGCCGGGCAGCTCACCGAGGCCCGGCCGGCGGCGCAGTGGACGCTGGCGGACATCGGCCTGGCGATGGCCGGCCATGCGGCCACCGCGGAGGCCGTGGCCTGATGCGGCTGGAACGCCGGGACCAGACCCCCGCCGCGCTGCTGCTCGCGGCGCCGGCCGGCGCGCTGCTGATCACGCTGGCGGTGACCTCGCTGCTCGTGGCCTGGGCCGGCGCGCCGGTGGGCCGCGCGTACGCGCTGCTGCTCGAGGGCGGCTTCGGCTCGCGCTTCGCGTGGACCGAGACCCTCACCCGGGCCACGCCGCTGATCCTCACCGGCCTGGCCGCCGCCGTGGCCTTCCGCGCCCGGCTGTTCAACATCGGCGCCGAGGGCCAGCTGTACGCCGGTGCGCTGGCCGCAGTGGCCGTGGGCACACTGGACGGCCCGCCGGCGCTGCTGTTCCCGGCCATGCTGGCGGTGGCCATGGTGGCCGGTGCGCTGCTGCTGCTGGGCCCGGCCTGGGCCAAGAGCCGGCTCGGCGTGGACGAGGTGGTGACCACGCTGCTGCTGAACTTCATCGTGCTGCTGTTCGTCTCGGCGATGCTCGACGGGCCGATGAAGGACCCCACCGCGATGGGCTGGCCGCAGAGCGCCGCGCTGCCCGACGAGCTGCAGCTGTCCAGGCTGCTGGAGCGCAGCCGCGTGCACACCGGGCTGGTGGTGGCGGGGGTGGCGGCCGTGGCCTGCTGGGCGCTGTTGCGCTTCACCACTGCGGGCTTCGCCGTGCGTGCCGTGGGCGCCAACCCGCGCGCGGCGGCCTTCGCCGGCGTGCCGGTGCGCGCCACCACGCTGGGCGTGGCGCTGCTGTCCGGCGCGCTGGCCGGCCTGGCGGGCGCGGTGGAAGTGGCCGGCCGCACCGCCTACGTCACGCTGGACATGAGCCCGGGCTACGGCTACAGCGGCATCGTGATCGCGATGCTGGCCATGCTGCACCCGTTGGGCGTGGTGGCGGCGTCGGTGTTCGTCGCCGGCATGCTGGTGGGCGCCGACAGCATGAGCCGCGCGGTGGGCGTGCCGACCTACATTGCCGACGTCATCGTCGCCGTCGCGCTGATCGCGATGCTGGTGGCGACGATGCTGACGCAGTACAGGATCAGGAAGTGACGGAAACCCTGGATCTCGTGCTCGCCGCGCCGTTCTGGGTCTCGGTGCTGCGCATCGCCACGCCGCTGATCCTGGGCACGCTGGGCGTGCTGCTGTGCGAACGCGCCGGCGTACTGAACCTCGGCATCGAGGGCATCATGGTCGCCGGCGCCTTCGTCGGCTGGCTGGTCGTATGGCAGGGCGCGGGGCTGTGGACCGGCGTGGCCGCTGCGGCACTCACCGGCGCACTGTTCGGGCTGCTGCACGCCGGGCTCACCGTGGGCCTGGCACTGTCGCAGCACGTGGCGGGGCTGGGCATCACGCTGCTGGCCACCAGCCTGGCCAGCTACGCCTACCGGGTGAGCTTCCCGAAGGTGGACAGCCCGCCGACCGTCGAGCCCTTTGCGCCGATGAGCAGCCTGCCGATCCCGGTGCTGGATGCGCAGACGCCGCTGACGCTGCTGGCGCTGGCCCTGGTGCCGCTGCTGGCCTGGGGCCTGAACCGCACGCCGCTGGGCCTGGCGCTGCGCATGGTGGGCGAGAACCCGGCCGCGGTGGAAAGCCAGGGCCTCAGTGTGGCCGGCCTGCGCACCGGCGCCATCGCCGCCGGTTCGGCGCTGATGGGCGTGGCCGGCGCGTTCCTGACGCTGTCGGCCTTCAACGCCTTCTACTTCAACATGGTCAACGGCCGCGGCTGGGTCTGCGTGGCGCTGGTGGTGTTCGCGTCGTGGCGGCCGGGCATGGCGCTGCTGGGTGCGCTGCTGTTCGCCTTCTTCGACGCGCTGCAACTGCGCCTGCAGCAGGCGGGCGATGGGGGCGTGTTCGGCCTCGACCTGCCCTATCAGGTCTACCTGATGCTGCCGTACGCCATGGCCATCGTGGCGCTGGTGCTGGTGGCGCGCCGCGCGCGCTACCCGCAGGCGCTGATGAAGCCGTACCGCAAGGGCGAGCGCTGAGGGCGTCCATGGCGCCTGCGGCGCCCGTGGCGTCTGTCGCGCCCCCGGCACGCGGTGTCGCCATGCGCGGGCAATTTGCGCGATCATGGGCCTTTCGCGCGAACGAGAGCACCCGATGGCCGACGCGCCCCGCGACGCATCACCGACACCCCGCCACATCCGGCTGACCTCGCACCCCGGCCAGGGGGCCGGCGGCGCGTTGCCGCTGCACTGGGGGGTGGCCGACCCGCAGGCGCGCGGCCCGGTCGTGGGCACCACCACGCAGCGTGCGCAGCGCAACGTGGTCGGCACGCACAGCGGCAGCTACGGCGTCTATCGCGCGCTGGCCGTGGCCGCCGGCAAGATGGTGCGCGGCCACCGCGCCGATCTCACCGACACCGCGCCCACCGACGCCATCGGCCCGCACCCGGCCTGGGCCGACCCGCAACGCATCGTCTCCATCGACCCCTGGGGCGCCAGCGTGCAGCAGGTGTTCGCGCCGCAGATCGCCGCCGGCGTGGACATCCGCCCCACCATCGCCGTCACCAAGGCGCACGTGCACCTGCCGGAGATCAAGCAGGCGCTGGCCTTCCAGCGCCTGCAGGTGGATGGACGCATCCTGCTCGACGACGCCAGTGCCGCGGTGACCAAGATCGCCGTCGAGCCGGTGTGGTGGCTGCCCGGCGTGGCGCGGCGCTTCGGCGTCGGCGAGGCCGACCTGCGCCGCGCGCTGTTCGAGGAGACCGGCGGCATGTACCCGGAGCTGGTGACGCGCAGCGACCTCGAGGTCTTCCTGCCGCCCATCGGCGGGCAGACGCTGTACGTCTTCGGCCGCGTGCAGGACCTGGCCGACCCGTCGGTGACGCTGACCGCGCGCGTGCACGACGAGTGCAACGGCTCCGACGTCTTCGGTTCCGACATCTGCACCTGCCGGCCCTACCTGACGCACGCCATCGAGGAATGCATCCAGGGCGCGCAGCGCGGTGGCGTGGGCCTCATCGCCTACAGCCGCAAGGAAGGCCGGGCGCTGGGCGAGGTCACAAAGTTTCTCGTCTATAACGCCCGGAAACGTCAGGTCGGCGGCGATTCGGCCGACAAGTACTTCCTGCGCACCGAATGCGTGGCCGGCGTGCAGGACATGCGGTTCCAGGAACTGATGCCCGATGTCCTGCACTGGCTCGGCATCACCCGGATCCACCGCCTGGTCAGCATGAGCAACGACAAGTACGACGCGATCACCGGCAGCGGCATCGCCGTGGACGAGCGCATCAAGATCCCGGATGCGCTGGTGCCGGCCGATGCCCGCGTGGAGATCGAGGCCAAGATCGCCGCCGGCTACTTCACCGACGGCGCGGTGCCCGACGCCGGCGCGCTGGCGGCCGTGAAGGGGCGCGGCCTTGACTGAACACACCAGCTTCACCGGCCTGGAAGGCACGGGCAAGGACGCGGTGGCCGAGGCCGTGCGCCTGCTGCGCAAGCCCAGCGTGGTGCGCGAGCGCTGCGCCAACATCAGTGCCGCGGTGGCGTCGGACCGTTCACCACACTTCCGGCTCGAACGTGCGCGGCTGACCGACGTGGTGCGCCGCGTGGCCCGGCTGACGCAGGAGCGCTTCCCCGGTGGTGAGGTGCCACTGCACAGCCGCTGGCGGCACTTCGAGGCCGGGCGCGTCGACCGCAAGGCGCTGCTGGACGCGCGCATCACCGACCTGTCGATCGCCGAACAGGCGCGCACCCGCATCGACCTGGCGGTGGTCAGCGTGCTGCTGGATGCCGGTGCCGGGCCCGACTGGCGCTTCACCGAGCCCGGCACCGGCCGCGCCTACGCGCGCAGCGAGGGCCTGGCGGTGGCGAGTTTCCACGCCTTCGTCGGCGGCGCCTTCTCGTCGGACCTGCGGGTGCCGATGCGCGTGGACGCCAATGCGCTCGAGCGCCTGGACGCCGCGCAGCTGGGCCGGCTCTTCCAGGTGCGCGAGGACAACCCGCTGGTCGGTCTCGACGGTCGCGTGGCCTTGCTCAAGCGCCTGGGCGCGGCGCTGAAGAAGCGGCCCGACGTCTTCGGCAACCCTGGCCGGCCGGGCTACCTGTTCGACCTGCTGACGCATCCGATGGTCGGCGTGCCCGGCTCCACGGTGCAGCGCATCGCCGTCAAGCGGGTGTCGGCGGCGCAGATCCTGCGCACGCTGCTCAAGGCCTTCGGCGGCATCTGGCCCAGCGGCCAGGTGCTGGGCGGGCGGCCCATCGGCGACACCTGGCCGCACCCGATGGCCGGCGGCGAGGGGCCCAGCGCCGGCCGCGTGCCCTTCCACAAGCTCAGCCAGTGGCTGGCGTACTCGCTGGTCGAGCCCTTCCAGTGGGCCGGCATCGCCGTCGAGGGCCTGGACGAACTGACCGGCCTGCCCGAATACCGCAACGGCGGCCTGCTGCTGGATGCCGGCGTCATCGTGCCCCGCGACCCGGCGTACGCCGCCACCGCCTACACCGTGGCCGACCCCTGGGTCATCGAATGGCGGGCGCTCACGGTGACCCTGCTCGACGAGGTGGCCCGCGGCGTGCGCGCCGAGCTCGGCCAGCCCACGCTGCCGCTGGCGGCCATCCTCGAGGGCGGCACGTGGCTGGCCGGGCGGCAGATCGCACAGGAGCGCCGGCCCGGCGGCCCGCCGCCGGTGCGCGTGGCGAGCAACGGCACGATCTTCTAGCGGGGGCGGCGTCGGTGGACGTGGCCGCCGCGGACTTCGGCACGCTGCTGCGGCACTGGCGGCGCCACCGCGCACTGACGCAGGAGGCGCTGGCGCTGGACGCCGGCGTGTCGACGCGCCACCTGTCCTGGCTGGAGACCGGCCGTGCCCTGCCGAGCCGCGCGATGCTGCTGCGCCTGTCCGAACGGCTGGACGTGCCGCTGCGCGAGCGCAACCGGTGGCTGCGCGCCGCCGGGATGGCCGCGATGTACCCCGAGCACGCGTTGTCGGCGCCGGCGCTGGACACCGTCCGCGCGGTGCTGCAGCACCTGCTCGACGCGCACGATCCCTGGCCTGCGCTGGCCGTGGACCGCCACTGGAACCTGGTCGCGGCCAACGCCGCCGTCGGTCGCCTGCTGGCGCGGCTGCTGCCGGGCCGTACCCTGCCGCAGCCGCTGAACGTGCTGCGCCTGTCGCTGTCGCCCGAGGGCCTGGGCCCGTTCGTGCAGGGGCTGGCCGCATGGCAGGCCCATGTGCTGGCCCGCCTGCAGCGGCAGATCGACACCACCGGCGACGGCACCCTGGTGCGCCTGCGCGCCGAGCTGCAGGCCCTGCCCGTGCCGGCGGACGACACGCCGCCGATCGGCGCCGATGCGGTGGTCATCCCGTTGTCGCTGCGCACGCCCGACGGGCCGTTGCACTTCGTCAGCACCGTCACCGTGTTCGGTGCGCCGCACGACGTGACCACGGCGGAGCTGGCGGTGGAGACGCTGCTGCCGGCCGACCCGGCCAGTGCCGCCCTGCTGCGCCGCTGGCAGGCCGAAGACGCGCCGACGCCGGTCAGCCCTTGAACGGGTTGGCGGTGGCGAACCACAGCCCGATGCCGGTGGCGATGATGAACGCGCCGTCGAGCACGCCCACGAGCAGGAAGACCTTGGTCTGCAGCGGCTCCATCATCTCCGGCTGGCGCGCAGAGGCCTCCACGTACTTCGAGGCCAGGAACCCCACGCCCAGGCAGGACCCCACGGCCCCGAGGCCGATCATGTGGCCCACGGCCAGTGGCAGATACTCGCTCATCGTGTGCTCCTTCGCGTGCTGATCTGCCGCCATCGTGGGCGGCGGCGCAGGGGGCGTCCATGACTCCGGAGGTCAAGTGATCCACACCGTCGACCACCCGTTGGTGCAGCACAAGCTCACGCTGCTGCGCGAGAAGGACCGCAGCACCAACAGCTTCCGCCGCCTGCTGCACGAGATCGCGATGCTGATGGCCTACGAGGTCACGCGCGACACGCCCACGCAGCTCATCGAGATCGAGACGCCGCTGGCGCGCATGCGCTCGCCGGTGATCGACGGCAAGAAGACGGTCTTCGTCAGTGTCATGCGCGCCGGTAGCGGCTTCCTCGACGGCATGCTGGAGGTGGTGCCCGGCGCGCGCGTGGGGCACATCGGCCTGTACCGCGACCCGAAGACCCACGTGGCCGTGGAGTACTACTTCAAGATGCCGCAGGACATGCACGAGCGCGATGCCGTGGTGCTCGACCCCATGCTGGCCACGGGCAACTCCGCGGTGGCGGCGGTGGAACGGCTGAAGGAGACCTCACCGAAGTCGATCCGCTTCGTCTGCCTGCTCGCCGCACCCGAGGGCCTGGCCAACTTCCAACGCCACCACCCGGATGTGCCCATCTTCACCGCGGCCATCGACGAGCGGCTCGACGAACACGGCTACATCCTGCCCGGCCTGGGGGATGCCGGCGACCGGCTGTTCGGCACGCGCTGAGCCGCGCTCGGCCACGGCGGTGAGGCCGGTCTACGCGCGGTCGCGTGCCGACAGCATGCCTGGCGCCGCGGCTCGCCCGGTGGCCAGCAGACGGGCCACGGTGGCGTAGAGCAGGGCGATGTCGATGGGCTTGGTCAGGAAGGCGTCCATGCCGGCGTCCAGACAGCGCTGACGGTCGTCGTCGAAGGCGTTGGCGGTCAGGGCCACCACCGGCGTGTGCTGGTTCGGGCCGGCGGCCCGCAAACCGGCCGTCACCTCCAGCCCACCCCGGCGCGGCATCTGCATGTCCATCACGATCAGCGCGTAGGCCCGCTGCGCGGCCAGCTTCGCGGCGGTCTCGCCGTCCTCTGCCGAGGTCACCACCAGCCCGGCGCGCTGCAGCAGTTCGGTGCAGATCTCCCGGCTCACCGGGTCGTCCTCGGCCAGCAGGACGGCGCTGCCGGCGAAATCCCGGGACAGCGCGTCGCGCAGCCCGGGATCCTCGGCGCCCGCCAGTGCCGGCACACCGGCCAGCCTGCCGGCGCGACGCAGGCGGACGGTGAACCAGAAGCGGCTGCCGCGGCCAGGCTCGCTGTCTACGCCGATCTCGCCGCCCATCATGCGCACCAGTTCGCGCGCGATGGCCAGGCCCAGCCCGGTGCCGCTTTGCCGATGACCGGCCGCGTCGTCCGCCTGTTCGAAAGGCCGGAACAGGCGCTCCCGGTCGGCGTCGGCGACGCCGATGCCGTCGTCCACGACGTCGAAGCGCAGCAGGTCCTCCGGCAGCAGCCTGGCGTGGACCTGCACGCCGCCGCGTGCCGTGAACTTGATGGCGTTGTCCACGAGGTTCAGCAGCACCTGCTTGAGCCGCAGGGCGTCGCCGAGCCAGACGCTGCCCTCGAGCGTCGGGTCCAGCGTGCGCTGCAGCGTCAGTCCCTTCTCCTGCGCGCGCGCGCCGGCCAGGTGCTGCACGCTGTCGAGCACGGTCTCGAGCTCGAACGCGGCGTCCTGCAGTACCATGCGCTCGGCCTCGATCTTCGACAGGTCGAGGATGTCGCTGATCAGGCCCAGCAGGTGCTGGGAGGCCTGCTGCATGGTGTCGAGCTGCTGGCGCAGCGTCGCGTCGGTGGCGCGGTCGCGGGCCAGGCCCGCGGTGCCGATGATGGCGCCCAGCGGCGTGCGCAACTCGTGGCTCATGTTGGCCAGGAACCGGCTCTTCGCGCGGTTGGCCGACTCGGCTGCGGCCATGGCCTGGGTCAGCGCGGCCGTGCGCTGCGCCACCAGCTCTTCCAGGTGGTCGCGGTGACGCGCCAGTTCTGCCTGAGCGCGCCGGCGTTCGGTGACGTCGCGGCAGATCGCCAGCACGCTGCGCACCGTGCCGTCGATGTCGCGCTCGGGCACCGTGCGGCAGCTCACCGTGCGTCGCCCGCGCGGGGTGTCGATCTCGAACGACGACTCCTGGGGCTCGCCACTGCGCAGCACCTCGGCCAGGAGGCCGTCCCAGTAACGGCACTGGTCTTCCGGCAGGCCGAGCTCCTCGTGGGTGCGGCCCAGGATGGCACTGACCGGGATCGGCGTCAGCGTGGTGATGTTCTCGGAGACGAACAGGTGCCGGCCGTCGCGGTCCAGCCGCATGATCACGTCGGGCAGTGCCGCGATGAGGGTGCGCTGCGCCATCTCGCTGCGCTGCAGCGCCGCACGGGCCTCGCGTTCCTGGGTGACGTTCTGCACCATGCCGACGGCCCGCGTCGGCACGCCCTGGGCGTCGCGTTCGCAGACGCGGCCGCGGTCGATGACCCACAGGTACTGGCCGTTGCGGTTGCGCAGGCGGTATTCCGCCTCGTAGCGGGCGCGCCGGCCCTGCAGGTGCTGGTCCAGCAGGTGCTGGACCCGGGACGCATCGTCGGGGTGGATGTTGTGTGCCCAGGTGGTCAGGTCCGGCGCCATCTCGTCGGGCCCGTAGCCCAGCATGCGCTTGAGCTGGGGGCTGAAGAACACGGCACCACTGGGGATGTCCCAGTCCCACAACCCGTCCATGGCCTCGTTGAGCGCGAACCAGAGCTGCTTCTCGCGCGTCTTGAGCTCGGCCTCCAGGGCCACCCGGCGCGAGATGTCGCGCGCCACCGACAGGAAGTACTCGCGGCCCTGGTCGACGAAGCGCGTGGTGTTGACCTCCACCGCCACCTCGTGCCCGGCGGCGTGCCGGTGGCGGCCGACGAAGGTGAAGCAGGGCACGCTGCGGATCACCGCGGCGATCTCGCTCCACTGCGGCGCGCCGGTGACGTCCATCTGCAGGCTCAGCACGCTGTGGTCCAGCACTTCGTGCGCGGCCAGCCCCAGGCTCTCCCAGGACGCGCGGTTGCCCCAGACGATGCGCGAGGTCTCCGGGTCGAGCAGGTAGACCGCATCGGCCAGGTGCTCGAACAGCGTCAGCGCAGCAGGCACGGCCACCGCGCCGGTGGACTCGACCGCCATGGTGCGGTTCTCCCTCGGGTGAAGGCCCGGTCATGCTGGCGCTGCCGGGGCGAAGTTGTTGGTTTGTGCCGCAGATCGTAGCGCCAGATGCCTGCCGTAGCATCGTTGCAGACCCCGAGGAGACCCGATGACCGCTCCCTTGCTGATCCGCCACGCCACGCTGCCCGACGGTCGCACCGGCGTCGACCTGCTGCTGCAGGACGGCCGCATCGCCGCCATCGGCCCGGGCCTGCCGACCCTTGCCGGCGCCGAGACCCTGGATGCGGGCGGCTGGCTGCTGAGCCCGCCGTTCGTGGATGCCCACTTCCACATGGACGCCACGCTGTCCTACGGCCTGCCGCGCGTGAACGCCAGCGGCACGCTGCTGGAAGGCATTGCGCTGTGGGGCGAGCTCAAGCCGCTGCTGACCCAGGAGGCCATCGTCGAGCGCGCCCTGGCCTACTGCGACTGGGCGGTGGCCCGCGGCATCGGCGCCATCCGCTCGCACGTGGATGTCTGCGACCCCCGGCTGCTGGCCGTGGAAGCACTGCTGCACGTGCGCGCGCAGGTGAAGCCCTACCTGGACCTGCAGCTGGTGGCCTTCCCGCAGGACGGCGTGCTGCGCAGCCCGGGCGCGCTGGACACCCTGAAGCGCGCGCTGGACCTGGGGGTCGACGTGGTCGGCGGCATCCCGCATTTCGAGCGCACGATGGCCGAAGGCGCCGAGAGCGTGAAGCTGCTGTGCGAACTGGCCGCCGAACGCGGCCTGCGCGTGGACATGCACTGCGACGAGAGCGACGACCCGCTGTCGCGCCACGTCGAGACGCTCGCCCTGCACACGCAACGGCTGGGCCTGCGGGGCCGCGTGACGGGGTCGCACCTCACGTCCATGCACTCGATGGACAACTACTACGCGTCAAAGCTGATCCCGCTGATGGCCGAGGCGCAGCTGCACGTGGTGGCCAACCCGCTGATCAACATCACGCTCCAGGGCCGCCACGACACCTACCCGAAGCGCCGCGGCATGACCCGGGTGCCCGAGCTGCTGGCCGCGGGCGTCAACGTGGCCTTCGGGCACGACTGCGTGCTGGACCCCTGGTACAGCGGCGGCTCCGGCGACATGCTGGAGGTGGCCTCGATGGGCCTGCACGTGGCGCAGATGACCGGGCTGGCGGCGATGCGCCAGTGCTTCGATGCCGTGACCGTGAACGCGGCCCGGGCGCTCGGCCTGGCGGGCTACGGCCTGGAAGTGGGCGCTCGCGCCGACATGGTGCTGCTGCAGGCCCGCAGCCCCGAGGAGGCGATCCGCCTGCGGGCGGCCCGCCTCGCTGTGGTGCGTGGCGGGCGCATCGTGGCGCGCGGCGCGCCGGCCACCATGACCCTGGACCTGCCGGGCCGTCCCTCGTCCGTGGACTTCACGCGACACCCCCCTCGATAGAATGGCTGGCGTCAGGGAAGCCTCCATAACATGCCGTCCATGAAGCTCATCGGATCGCCGACCAGCCCCTACGTGCGCAAGGTGCGCGTGGTGCTGGCGGAGAAGAAGCTCGAGGTCCAGCTGGCCTACGAGGATCCCTGGAGCGGCGACGCCGTCATCAAGAACAACCCGCTGGGCAAGGTGCCCTGCCTGGTGATGGAAGGCGGCGAGGCGGTGTTCGACTCGCGCGCCATCGTCGAGTACCTGGACACGCTCAGCCCGGTGGGCAAGCTGATCCCCGGCAGCGGGCGCGAACGCGTGGAGGTGCGCACCTGGGAGGCGCTGGCCGACGGTGTGCTCGATGCCGCCATCCTGGCCCGCCTGGAAGCCACCTGGCCCGGCCGGGCCGATGGCGAGCGTTCCCAGGCCTGGATCGACCGCCAGATGCGCGCCGTGCACTCGGCGCTCAAGGCCATGAGCCAGGGCCTGGGCGACAAGGCTTGGTGCCACGGCAACAGCTTCACGCTGGCCGACATCGCCGTGGGCTGCGCGCTGGGCTACCTGGACTTCCGCTTCCCGCAGATCGACTGGCGCGGCAGCCACCCCAACCTGCAGAAGCTGCACGACAAGCTCTCGGCGCGCCAGAGCTTCATCGACTCGGCCCCGCCGGTGGCCTGAGCAGCGGCGTCAGCGGCTCAGCGCCGCCGCCTCGCCCTCGGCCGGCACGGCCGTGAAGCTGGCGCTGGACGCCAGCGGCCAGTACAGCCGGTAGACGTTGTGCGGCCAGTCCACGCGGCCTTCCATGGCCGCCAGCAGCACGCCCGGCGCCACCTGCGGCAGCAGGTTGCGCAGCAGACGCACGTCGCTCTTGCTCACGCGGCGCACGATGTGCGCCATCGTGAACGCGCGCGGGTGGTCCAGGCCGGCGGCCTGGGTGAGCTCCTGCAGCGCGTGCAGCGTGTGGCGGTGGTAGCGGTAGACGCGCTCGGCCTTGTCGGGCACCACCAGGGCGCGCTGGCGCCAGGGGTCCTGCGTGGTCACGCCGGTGGGGCAGGTGCCGGTGTGGCAGCTCTGCGCCTGGATGCAGCCGAGCGCGAACATGAAGCCGCGTGCCGAGTTGCACCAGTCGGCGCCCAGCGCCATCGCGCGGGCGATGTCGAAGGCGCTGACGATCTTGCCGGCGCAGCCGATGCGGATCTTCTCGCGCAGGTTCAGCCCCACGAGTGTGTTGTGCACCAGCAGCAGGCCTTCCTGCAGCGGCGCACCCACATGGTCGGTGAACTCCAGCGGCGCCGCGCCGGTGCCGCCCTCGGCCCCGTCGACGACGATGAAGTCCGGCAGGATGCCGGTCTCCAGCATCGCCTTGCAGATCGCGAACCACTCCCAGGGGTGGCCGATGCACAGCTTGAAGCCGGTGGGCTTGCCCCCGGAGAGCTCGCGCAGCCGCTCGACGAACTGCAGCAGTTCCACCGGCGTCGTGAAGGCGCTGTGCGCCGACGGGCTGATGCAGTCCACGCCCACCGGGATGCCGCGCGTCTCGGCGATCTCCGGCGTCACCTTCGGCCCGGGCAGCATGCCGCCGTGGCCGGGCTTGGCGCCCTGGCTGAGCTTGATCTCGATGAGCCGCACCTGCGGGTCGGCGGCCTGCTGCGCGAAGCGCTCGGGGTCGAAGCGGCCCTGCTCGTCGCGGCAGCCGAAGTAGCCCGAGCCGATCTCCCAGACCAGGTCGCCCCCGTGCGCGCGGTGGTAGCGGCTGATCGAGCCCTCGCCGGTGTCGTGCATGAAGCCGCCCTTCTTCGCGCCGCCGTTGAGCGCGAGGATGGCGTTGGCCGACAGCGAGCCGAAGCTCATCGCCGAGATGTTGAACACGCTGGCCGAGTACGGCTGCGCCCGGCCCTCGCCGATGGTCACGCGGAAGTCGTGACTGGGCAGCTGCGTGGGTGCCAGCGAGTGGTTGATCCACTCGTAGCCCTCGGCCTGCACGTCGAGCTGGGTGCCGAAGGGGCGCTTGTCGCCCTCGGACTTCGCGCGCTGGTAGACGAGGCTGCGCTGCTGGCGCGAGAACGGTGCCGCCTCGTGGTCGGCCTCGATGAAGTACTGGCGGATCTCCGGGCGGATGAATTCCAGCAGGAAACGCAGGTGGCCGATGACGGGGTAGTTGCGCAGCACCGCATGGCGCTTCTGGCGTGCGTCGCGCAGGCCCAGCAACGTCAGGAACAGGCCCACCAGCGCCAGGCCGCCACCGACGCCGAAGGCCACCCAGGTGAAGGTGGACAGCAGCCAGAGCACCGAGCAGGCCAGCCAGGCCCACCAGCGCACCGGAAAGTAGGCGTCCAGGCGGCGCAGCCACTCGTGCATGGGGCGGTCTCCTTCGGCCGTCGGAGGCGGCCGTCTTGCTGCGCGCGACGATAACCGCGGTCGCTATACTCCCGATGCGCCGATTTGTTCCGGATTGCGGGCGCTTTATCAAATGCCGCTAAAAGGGGAGGCCGACCCGGTGTCCGCCTTTGCCGGCGGCACCGGGTTTCTTCGTTCATGGCCTCCCTCGGACTCGTCACACCGCAGCGCCTGCACTTCGCCGAGCCGCTGCCGTTGCAAAGCGGCGCGGCACTGGCGGACTACACGCTGGTCTACGAGACCTACGGCACACTCAACGCCGCGCGCAGCAACGCCGTGCTGGTGTGCCACGCGCTCAACGCCAGCCACCACGTGGCCGGTGTCGATGCCGACGGCCAGCGCGGCTGGTGGGACAACCTGGTCGGCCCGGGCAAGCCGGTGGACACCGACCGCTTCTTCGTCATCGGCGTCAACAACCCGGGTTCCTGCTTCGGCTCCACCGGGCCCATGCACGTCAACCCGGCCACCGGCGAGCCCTGGGGTGCGGACTTCCCGGTGATGACGGTGGAGGACTGGGTGGACGCCCAGGCCCGCCTGCTCGACCGCCTGGGCATCGACCAGCTGGCCGCGGTGCTGGGTGGCAGCCTGGGCGGCATGCAGGCGCTGAGCTGGAGCCTGCGCCACCCGGCGCGCCTGCGCCACTGCGTGGCCGTGGCCACCGCGCCCAACCTGTCGGCGCAGAACATCGCCTTCAACGAGGTGGCGCGGCGCGCCATCGTCACCGACCCCGACTTCCACGGCGGCCACTTCTACCGCCATGGCGTGGTGCCGGCGCGCGGCCTGCGCGTGGCGCGCATGATCGGCCACATCACCTACCTGTCGGACGACTCGATGGAGGCCAAGTTCGGCCGCCAGCTCCGCGAGCAGCACCTGGCCTACAGCACCCAGGCCATCGAGTTCCAGATCGAGAGCTACCTGCGCCACCAGGGCGAGAAGTTCGCCGGCTACTTCGACGCCAACACCTACCTGCTGATCACGCGGGCGCTGGACTACTTCGACCCGGCGCGGGAGCACGGCGGCAGCCTGGCGCGCGCCTTCGCGCCGGCGACGGCCAAGTTCCTGCTCGTGAGCTTCAGCACCGACTGGCGCTTTGCGCCGGCGCGTTCGCGCGAGATCGTCAAGGCGCTGGTGGACAACCGCCACAGCGTGAGCTACTGCGAGATCGACGCGCCGCACGGCCACGACGCCTTCCTGCTCGACGACCCGCGCTACTTCGCGGCCATGCGCGCCTACTTCGACAACATCGCGAAGGAGGTGTCGTGATGGACGCGCGCAGCGGCCTCGCCCACATTGCCGAGCTGGTGCCGCGCGGCAGTCGCGTGCTGGACCTGGGCTGCGGCAGCGGCGCCTTCCTGGCGCAGCTGCGCGACGAGCGCGGCTGCCGCGGCATCGGCATCGAGATCGACGACGCGATGGTGGCGCAGTGCATCCGGCGCGACGTGAAGGTGCTGCAGCTCAACCTCGAGGACGGCCTGAGCCTGTTCGACGACGACAGCTTCGACGTCGTGCTGCAGCTCGACACGCTGCAGAACCTGCGCCACACGGAACAGCTGCTGCGCGAGACGGCGCGCGTGGGCCACCAGGCGGTGGTCAGCTTCCCGAACTTCGCGCACTGGCCCAACCGTCTGAGCGTGCTGCGCGGGCGCATGCCGGTGACCAAGGCACTGCCCTACCAGTGGTTCGACACGCCCAACATCCGCGTGGGCACCTTCGCCGACTTCGAGCTGCTGGCGCGCCAGTGCGGCCTGCGCGTGCTCGACGCCTTCGGCCTGCACGAGGGCCGGCGCATCGACCGCTGGCCGAACTGGCGCGCCAGCACCGCGGTGTTCCACTTCGAGCGCGGCTGACACGATCGCTGCGCCGGGGAATCTCCGGCGATTTGCTGCTTTCTCCGGTACGGGCCCGCGTGGAGGCCCCTCGGAGGAAGACCATGACCGCCCTTGACCTGACCCCGCCCACCCCGTCACGCCCACTGCGCCTTCGGCAACTGGCGGCCGCCGCCGCACTGTGCCTGGTCGCCGCGACACCCGCGACGGCGGCCACGGCCCAACAGTCGTTGCTGTTCAACAGTGGCACCCAGAGCATCTGGGGCGCTGACGGATCGGCCGGTTTCGGCGCCAGCGGCTATGCCATCGGCAACCATTCGCTGGGAATTTCGTACAGCCTGAGTGCCAGCAGTGGCACGGTGAGTTCACAGGTCGGCGCGCAGCTGGGCGCCGACTTCGCCGACACCGTGGCCTGGGACCAGCGCAATGCAGTCAACGTGGGCTTCGACTTCTTCGGCAACATCCTGGCCAGCCAGTTCAACACCGACCTCGGCGCGCACGCCAAGGTCTCCGCCCACCTGAACCTGAACCTCGGTGTACCCATCGGCTGGAACCCGGCGCTGATGGACGTCGACTACCGGCTCGACATCGACCGCAGCTTCACCGCGGCGCTGCCGCAGTCGCTGACCGGCTCCGACGCCTTCACGCCGGCGAGCATCGGCGTCGGCCTGCCCACCTTCGGCATCGGCCTGGCCGGCGGCGCCGGCGTGGACCTGGACGTGCGGCAGAACGCGCAGTTCAAGCTCGACGGTCTCAACGGCCTGGTGCAGGCGCGCCACCGCGACAGCGGCGAAACGGTGCTGCAGGCGCTGACGCTGGACAGTTCGGCCGAGCAGTGGCTGAGCTTCGACCTCGGCAGCGCCGGCACCTGGGACTTCAGCTACCTGGACCTCAGCCTGGCCAACCGCTTCACGACCCAGTTCGCGATGGACATGCTGGCCTACGTGGAATACGGCGTGGGCATCTACTGCGGCGACCTCGGCACCGACGACGACAACTTCGCCTGCACCGACGACCGCCTGCGTGCCAACCTCGCTGGCGTGAACCTGTTCCGCAGCCCCGAGATCCAGCTCGCCTTCGGCCCGCTGGACACCGGCACCGCGTTCAGCGTGGAGGTGCTCGCGGCCCCGGTGCCGGAGCCGGCGTCGCTGCTGCTGATGCTGGCCGGCAGCGGCGCGCTGCTGATGCGCCGGCGGCGGCTGCTGATGGGCGACGGCGGGCGCGTCGATCAGGCCAGCTGATCGCGCAGCCAGGCCTTCGCGAAGCGCAGCTCGGTGTCGATGGTGGAGGGCGAGAGTTGCATCACGGCGGCCATCTCGTCGTAGGTCAGGCCGCCGAAGTAGTGCAGCTCCAGGATCTGCGCCTTGCGCGTGTCGAAGGCCTCCAGCCGCTGAAGCGCGTCGTCGAGGTCGCTGATCTCGGCGCTGGGCGTGCCCACCACGTCCAGCGCGTCGTCGAGTTGCGCGTGGACCATCCCGCCGCCGCGCTTGGCGGCACGGTGCGCTTCACCATGGTTGACGAGGATGCGCCGCATCTGGCGCGCCGCGATGGCGAAGAAGTGCGCGCGGTCGGCCCAGTCCACCTTGGCGTCGGCCAGCGCGATGAAGGCCTCGTGCACCAGTGCCGTGGTCTGCAGCGTGTGGTCCGGTCGCTCGCCGCGCATGGCACCACGCGCCAGGCGGTGCAGTTCGCGGTAGACCAGCGGTGTCAGCTGCTCCAGTGCGTGGGCGTCGCCGCCCCGCCAGGCGGCCAGCAGCTGCGTCACGTCGCTCATGGCTGGAGAGGCCCGGGGGTTGCGGAGGTCGCCATGCCGCGATGGTAAGGTCAGGCGGCAACGTCAAGGAGACGCGGCGATGGATGGCCCACGGTGGGCGCGACTGCAGCAGCTGTTCCGCGAGGCGCTGTCCCGCCCCGCGCCGGCGCGGGACGCGTTCTTGGCCGAGGTCGCGGCCGACGACGCTGAACTGGCCGACGCACTGCGTCGCCTGCTGGCCCAGGACGCGGCCGACGACGCCACCGTGCGCAACGCCATCGGCCAGGCCGCGGCGCGGCTGGTGGGCACGCGGCAGGCGTCGCGCATCGGCCAGCGGCTGGGCCCGTGGCGTGTGGTCGCCCACCTGGCCGACGGCGGCATGGGTGCCGTCTACCGCGGCGAGCGCGACGACGGGCAGTACGCGCAGCAGGTCGCCATCAAGCTGCTGAATCCTGCCTTCGCGTCCGACGACGCGAAGGCGCGGCTGGAGGTCGAGCGCCGCATCCTCGCGCGGCTGGAGCATCCGGCCATCGCCCGCCTGCTCGACGGCGGGCGGACCGACGACGGTGTGCCTTACCTTGTGATGGAGTACGTCGACGGCGAACCCATCGACGCCTGGTGCGAGCACCGCAGCCTGGGCACGGCCGCACGGCTGCGGCTGTTCGTGCAGGTCTGCCGCGCGGTGGACCACGCGCACCGCAACCTGGTGGTGCACCGCGACCTGAAGCCGGCCAACATCCTGGTCGACACCGAGGGCCGGCCGCGTCTGCTGGACTTCGGCATCGCCAAGCTGGTGGATGGCGCTCCTGGCGTCACGCGCACCGGAGAGCGCGTGCTCACGCCCAGCCATGCCAGCCCGGAGCAGATCACCGGCGGTGCGGTCACCACCGCCACCGACGTCTATGCGCTGGGCGTGCTGCTGTACGACCTGCTGACCGGCCGGGCACCGTACGGTGGCCCGGGCACACCACCGGCGGCGCTGGCGCGGCAGATCGTCGAGACGCTGCCGCCGAGACCCAGTGCGGCAGTGACCGAGGGCCACAGCAGCCGGCGGCTGTCGGCCGCGCGCGCCCGCGGCGAGCGCCTGACGCCGCAGCGGCTGGCGCAGGAACTCAGCGGCGACCTCGACAACATCGTGCTGATGGCGCTGCGCAAGGAGCCCGAGCGGCGCTACGCCACCGTGGCCGACCTGGCCGACGACATCGAGCGCAGCCTGGCCCACCTGCCGGTGCGCGCCCGGCCCGACACGCTGGGGTACCGCGGCGCCAAGTTCCTGCGCCGGCATCCGTTGGCCGTGCCGGTCAGCGCGCTGGCGGCGGCGATGGCCCTGGGCGGCGCCGGCGCCTTCACCTGGCAGCTGGCGCGCGAACGTGACCGGGCCGTCGCCGCCGAGACCAGCACGCGCCGCACTGCGGAGGTGGTGGCGTCGCTGCTGGAGAGCACCACGGCCGAGCAGGGCGGCTCGGCCGAGGTCTCGGTGCGCGACATGCTCGAGCGCTCACGCCGCCGCATCGAGAGCGAACTGGCGGACGAACCGGAGGTCGCCGCGCGCCTGCGCCACGTGCTCGGCCGCGCCTACTACAGCTGGTACGACTACGAGGCGGCGCTGGCGCAGCAGCAGGCGGCGCTGGCCACGCTGCGCCAGCTGCACCCGGAGCCCAACGTCGACGTGGCCCGGGTCTACACCTCGCTGGGCAACGTCACCCACGGCCTGGGCCGGCTCGACGAGTCGCTGGACTGGGCCCGCCGCGCCGAGGCCGAATGGCGCGTGGTGGGCACGCCGGTGCAGCGCGCCGTCGCCATCGGCGATGTCGGCGCGGCGCTGAATTCGCTGCGCCGGCTGGAGGAGGCGCGCGAACTGCTGGAGCGGGCGGTGCGCGAACTGCGCGCCGCCGTGCCCGGTGACCACTTCGAACTGGCCTACTACCTGCAGTACCGCGCCTACAACCGCTACCGGGCCGGCGACCTGGAGGCGGCACTCGCCGGCTACCAGGAGGCCCTGGCGATGTACCGCCGCCTGGGCACCCGGCTGCCCCAGGTGGTGGACCTGCAGGAGACGATGGCGGCCCTGCTCGACGACCTGGGCCATATCGAGGAGGCCGAGCAGCTCTCGCGCGGACTGCTGCCGCTGGTGGTCGAGCTCTATGGCGGCGACGGTGGCGGCAGCGCGGTGGGCCTGCACAACCGGCTGGCCGCGATCGCCCTCAGCCGTGGTCAATTCGAGGAAGCCCTGCAGCAGGCCGACCTGGCCCGCGAGATCGCGGTGCGCAACCTCGGTCCGCGCCACCGCTACGAGGCGTCCCAGTGGCTGCAGCGCGCCAGCGCGCTGATGGGCCAGGGCAGGCTCGACGAGGCCGAGGCGGCCATCCGCGAGGCCGAGGCAGTGCGCCGTACGGCCGTGACTGCCGACTCGCCGGACCACGCCACGACAGCCGCCGCACATGCACGACTGGCGCTGGCGCGCGGTCGGCCCGCGGAAGCCGAGGCGCGCCTGCAGCCCTGGCGCGACCGGCGCGTGCCGACGCAGCGCGCACAGGTGGACCTGGAATGGCACCTGGCGCTGGCGATTGCGCTGCAGGGACGGCGCGACGAAGCCCGTGCGCTGGCTGCCACTGCATTGCAGCGCCTGCCATCGTCGCACTGGCACCGCCAGGCCATGGCGGTACTGCACGACCTGCCGCCGTTCACGGCCCGGCCTACCGCCGAAGCGCTGGACCAGGCGCGTGTCGTTCAGGCCGCGCTGCGCAGCCGATTGGGCCCCGATGCGCTACCGGTCGCCGAGCTGGCCGCGGCGATCAAGGCGGCAGGCGGGCGCTGAGCCCGGTGGCGCCCGACGTCGCCTCGGTGCGACATGAACGGCGCGAAAAAAGGGCGGTCGAAACCGACCGCCCTTGACCTCTGCTGCCTGGCGCCACGCCAGGCCTGGGGCGTCACCAGTTGCGCTGCCCGCTGCGCCCAGGGCCGCCGGCCGTGCCATCGGTGCCCACCGTGCTGCCGCCGCCACCGCCGTTGCCGACCGTGAACATGTTGCCGTCGCCCAGCGTCGGCAGCACGCCGTCGAACGGGTCGAAGTCGAACACCGTGTAGCTGTAGCCGCCTTCGCCGCCATTGCCGTTGGTGTTGCCTGCGCCGCCGGCGCCGCCGTCACCGCTGGTCAGGCGGTTGCCGCTGAGCGTGGCAGCCACGAAGGGGCCGATGGCCACGGCGAACGACGGCCCGCCGGCGCCAGCGCCGCCGCGGCCGCCGGTGCCGCCACTGCCACCACTGCCGCCGTTGCCGCCGCCGGCGCCATTGCCGAAGATGTTGGAGTCGCCGGCCGCACCATTGCCACCAGATCCGCCGCTGCCGCCGGATCCGCCGCTGCCGCCGGAGGCCCCTGCGCCGCCGGTGCCGGCAGTGACGGTGTTGTCGGTCAGGGTGACACTGTCGACGGCGACCAGCCACAGGCCCACCGACGCGCCGCCGCCGCCGCCGGCGGTGCCGCCGCCGGTGCCGCCCCCGCCGCCTTCACCGCCGCCCCCGCCACCGCCGCCGACGACGCCCACGTCGTTGGCCTGCCGCCGCCCCCGCCGCCACCGCCGGTGCCCGCGCCGCCGGTGCCGCCGCTGCTGCCGCTGCTGGCCGCAAACAGGTTGCCGGAGATGCGGCCCGCACCCTGGCCGGCGCGGCGCCCGGCACGCCGCGCCCGCCGGTGTTGCCCAAGAGGCCGTTGCGCCCACCGTTGCCGTTGGCGCCACCGCTGCCGCCGGCGACGGTGCCGCCCAGCGGCGCGTCGGCGGATCCGCCGCCCGCGCCGTCGCCGCCGCGGCCGTTGATGCCGCCGCCGCGCTCGCCGCCACTGCCGCCGTTGGCGCCTGGGCCCCCTGCTGCCACCGCCGGCGCGTCGCCCGCCGTCGCGGTTGCCATTGGCGCCGCTGCTGCCGTTCGCCCCGCGGCTGCCGGTGTTGCCCGACGCCCCGGCGCCGCCAGCGCCGGCGGTCACGGTGTTGTCGCTGAGCACCGCCGAGTCCAGCCCGCGCAGCGCCACGCCGTAGCTCGACGCCGGCGCCCCGGTGGCGCCTGGGCCGACGCTGCCGGCCGTGACCACGCTGTCGCGCAGGGTGAACCGCACGCTGCCGTTACCAGCCACGGAGACGGCATGCACCGGCTCGTCGGCCGCTGACGAGCCGGCGGCCCGGATGTCCAGGCCGGAGACCTCGGTGTCGGCCGACAGCGCCGTGTACTGCACACCGGCGGAGTTGGTCCGGACTTCGGCCTTCCGCGCTTCGGCGTCGCGCACCCAGCCGCTACCGTAGCCGCCGTACAGGCTGGTGCCCGACGGCATGGCCAGCGTGCTGCCCGATTCGTCGTAGGACTGACCGCTGCCGCTGCGCAGGTAGAGGTCGCCCTGACTGCTGCCCACCTGGGCCAGCGCATGGCGGATCGTCGCGTAGGGCGCGTCCATCGCGCCGGTGCCGCTGCTGTCGCTGCCGGCCGTCGCGTCGACGAAGAGGGCATTGGCCGCATCCTCGAGCACGTGCACCGTCAGGCGGTCGCCAGGGCTGCTGGCCGTGCCGTCGTTGACCACCAGCTCGAACTCCAGCGTCTGCACGTCGGTGGGCGCGGTAAAGCTGGGCGTGGCGCCTTCCAGCACGCCGGAGCCGCCGGTGACGTCCACGCCGGCGGTCTGGCGCCAGCGGTAGGTCAGGGTGTTGCCGTCGGCGTCGCTGCTGGCGCGGCCGTCCAGGGTGACGGACGTGGTGCGCGATGCCAGTATGTCGGCACCGGCGTTGGCCACCGGCGGCGTGTTGCTGGTGCCACCGCCGCCGCCATCACCGCCGCCGCCGCCACCGCAGGCGGCCAGGGCCATGGCCGCCGCCGCGGCCAGGGTGCTCTTGCTGAATCGGGTCATCGTTGCTGCTCCTTGGTTGACGCGGGCATCGACGGCCCACGTCCGGTGAAGCAGGAAGCCCCCGGCAATTCCCCGACCCCCGAATCGGGGGTGCCTACAATGTGAAGCCCGTTCCAACGAGCCCGCCATGGACCTGAAACTGCCCATCACCATCGTCGACGAGTTCAGCGACGACGAAGTGCGGGCCACCGGCGTGCTCGACCTCGCCAGTGGCGACATCTACGACGTCAAGCACCAGGACTACGACGTGGCCACCGAGGGCTTTCCCGCCGAACGCGAGGACTACGAGTTCAGCTGCGGCATCCTGTCCAACGGCAGCAAGGAAGTGGAATTCCGAGTCGAGGTCAACGCGGTCACCGGCCGCTATTCGGTGACGCCCAGCGAACTGCTGGAGCTCAAGGGCCGGGCCGCCAAGCTGTTCAGCGCCCCGCCGGGGCGCTGAGCCTTCCACGCGCCGCCAGGGCGCCAGGCGTCACGACGCGGCGCCTCGCGGCGGCAGCGGCGGCGGCGCCAGCACCGGCCGCGTCGTGAAGGCCGGCCGGCTGACGCCGTCGCGCTCGATGGCTGCCAGCACGGTGGCCAGGGCCGTCTCCAGCTGCCGGTCGCGCCCGGCCGCCGCGTCCTGCGGCGCGTTGTCGACCTCGACCTGCGGGTCGGTGCCGTGGTTCTCCACGCCCCAGCCCACGTCCTCGAACCAGAACGAGAACTCCGGCTGCGTGGTCGTGCTGCCGTCGGCCAGCGTGTGCCGCGGCCAGATGCCGATGACGCCGCCCCAGGTGCGTGTGCCCACCAGGGTGCCCAGCTTCAGCAGCTTGAAGCCGTGGCTGAAGATGTCGCCGTCGCTGCCAGCGTGTTCGTTGGCCAGCGCCACCACCGGGCCGGCGCGCGATTCGTCGGGGTAGGCCGAGGGCCGCTGCCAACGCGCCATCACGTAGCCGAGCCGGCGCCGTGCCAGCTTCTCAAGCAGCAGCTCCGAGACGTGGCCGCCGCGGTTGTAGCGCACGTCGACGATCAGGCCGTCGCGGTCGCACTCGGTGCGGAAGTAGCGGTGGAACTCGGCGAAGCCGGCCGACATCATGTCCGGCAGGTGCAGGTAGCCCACGCGGCCGCCGCTGTGCTGGTGCACCCAGGCGCGCCGTGCCTCCACCCAGGCGCGGTAGCGGGCGGGGGTTTCGTCGGCCAGCGGCTGCACCAGCACCTCGCGCGTGCCGTGTTCGCCGGCCAGCGTGAGCGCCACCTTGGCGCCGGCCTGCCGGCGCAGCAGGGCCTGCGGCGGCCGGTCGGCCGCCAGCGGCTGGCCGTTGACGGCGACGATGCGCTCGCCCACGCGCGCCTGCACGCCGGCCATCGCCAGCGGCGACGTCGCCTCCGGGTCCCAGGCATCGCCCTCGGCCAGCGCCGTGATCGCCCAGCCCTGCCCGTCCCACGCGACGTCGGCGGCCAGTTGGCCCAGCGCCAGGTCCGGCGGCTGGCGGTGGTCGCCACCCATCTCGTAGGCGTGCGAGGTGCCCAGTTCGCCCTGCAGCTCCCAGATCAGGTCCGACAGTTCGGCCCGTGTGCCGACCTTGGGCAGCAGCGGTGCGTAGCGCTGCCAGACGGCGTCCCAGTCGATGCCCGACAT
The DNA here is from genome assembly GCA_024235855.1 of Burkholderiaceae bacterium. Taxonomy (GTDB): domain Bacteria; phylum Pseudomonadota; class Gammaproteobacteria; order Burkholderiales; family Burkholderiaceae_C; genus Rubrivivax. The sequence goes on along the minus strand of JACKLN010000001.1, from coordinate 403,808 downwards.
GTCCTCGACCCAGAACTGGTCGCGCTGAAGCCGCCAGACCTCGCGCAGCATCTGCCGCCACTCGGCCGGCGGGTCGAGCATCAGGCGCACCCGGTTCAGGTCCAGCCAGCCGCTGCGGCGCGACGGCTTGTCATCGTCGGGCCGATCCTTCGGGTCGGTGTCCGCGGCCAATGCGCGCAGGCGCTTGCCCATGCGCAGCAGCACGGTCGTCGCGTCGGCGGCGACGACGAAGGCGTCGACTCCCTCGCACAGCGTCTTGGCCTCGCCGGCGGCGAAGTCGTAGCGCTCGAGCGTGCCCGGACCTTCCTTGTGGCCGCCGCGGCCGTGGGCGCCGGCGATCGGCAGCCGCGTCCACAGCACGCGACCGCCGCCCGCCCCGGCGATGCGGCCAAAGCGGCCTTCGGGCACCGGGAACGGCAGCACACGCTGCGCCAGGCCGTCGAGGTCGATGCGGGTCAGGCCACTGGATGCGGCCGCAGGCTTGTCGGGGTCGGCCTTGGCCAGCCCGCGCAATGCCGGCTCGAACGGCGACGTGGCGTCGGCGCGCAGCAGCACCGCAAACGGGCGCGCGCCACGGGGGAAGCTGAGCTCGAACTGCAGGCTGTCGTAGACCGGGTCGAAGGTGCGGTTGGACAGGAAGTACAGGCAGCGACCTTCGGGGTCGAAGGCGGGGCTCCAATCGTGGAACTCCGGCGACGTGACGGGCGTGATCCGGCCGGTGGCGAGCTCCAGCAGCCGGATGGCACGGTGGCGGCCGCTGGTCCAGCAGGCATAGGCCAGCCAGCCTCCGCAGGGCGACCAGGCCAGGTCGTCGATGCGGCCGGCGTCGCTGTGGTCGGCCAGCTTCAGCGCGCCGCTGCCGGTGTCGCCGACCCAGAGCTGGTTGCGGTGGTTGGCCAGGGCCACGTGATCGCCGCGCGGGGCCGCGGCCATCTCCACCACACGCCCCAGCGATGCCGCCGGCCACGGCAGCACGCTGTGGCCGTCGGGCCGGTACAGCGTCACGCACTCCTCACCGTCGATGCCGCCGTCGGTGACCACCGCCAGCGTGCGGCCGTCGGCCAGCCACTGGCCGTGCCGATGGCGCACGCCGTCGGCCGGTCCATGCTGTCGCACCGCCCCCTCCCAGAGGCCGAAGCTGACGAGCTTGCCACGCACCTCGAGCGCCACCGAATGGCCCTGTGGGTGCAGGTGCGCGGCGCCGAGGTGGGCCCTGGCGTCGATCGCGCGCGGCGCGGTCTGCGCGCGTGCGGCCGGCACGTCCAGCGGCAGGGCCTGGGTGGTGCCGGTGGCCGGGTCGAACAGCCACAACTCGGCCGCGCACTGGTAGACGACGCGACGGCCGTCGGTGGCCGCGTGGCGGGCGTAGTGCTCGGCGTGGTCGGTGTGGCGCTGCAGGTCCTCGCCCTGCGGCGTGCAGCTGTAGAGGTTGCCCACACCTTCGTGGTCGCCCAGGAACCAAAGTCGCTGGCCGATCCACATCGGGCAGGTCACGTTGCCCGGCAGCGCCAGCGGCTGGAACTCGCCATCGCCGGTGGCGTCGACCCACAGCCGTCCGGCGGTGCCGCCGCGGTAGCGCTTCCAGCGTGCCGGATCGGCCGTGTTGCGGCCGATCACGCGCGCGCCAGCCGGGCCATGGGCCAGGTGGTTGACCTGGCCCAGCTGCAACGGCACCGGCCCGCCGCCATCGACGTCGATGGCCCAGGCCTGGTGGTTGCGCACGAAGGCCTGGCCGGCGGTGCTGATGCACAGGATGCGGCCATCGGGCAACCAGCCGCGCACCTGGGTGTCGGCGCCGAACCAGGTCAGCCGGCGTGCCGGCCCGCCGGCGGCGGGCATCACGAAGACTTCGGCGTGCCGTTCGTCGCGGCCGGTGTAGGCCAGCCACTGCCCGCAGGGCGACAGGCTGGGCCACGCCGGCTCGCCCCGCCCGCTGCTGACGCGCCGCGCCGCGCCACCGCCGACGCTGGCCGTCCACAGGTCGTCGTCGCAAACAAAGGCCAGCCGATCGCCGGCGATCGTGGGCATGCGCAAGTACGGGGACAGCATCTGGGGCGACTCTCGACGGGGCACTGCAACCCTGCGAGCTTACGCCCGGGGGCATCCCGGCATGGGCCCCGTGCGTCCCCCGTCGGGGGGCCACCTTGCGGTGGATGGTCATCGCGGGCGTGCGCGCGCACCATGTGCGCGTCGGGCTTCAGCGCCTGGCGCTCGCCCGAACCCAAGGAGAACCCCGTGCACTTCCAGGAACTCACCGAGGGCGCCTACCGAATCTACGTGGGCGCGCTCGAATCGCCGATCGGCGACGGCTACACCGCCGCGCTCGTGGTACAGCCGCGCCACGGCGGCCGCGAGATCTTCAGCGACGACCGCCTGTCCTGCGGGCACCGCTGGGCCACCGCGGACGACGCCATGTCCTATGCGCTGCGCAAGGGCCGGGCGCTGATCCGCGAGCGGGTGGCGCAGGTGGCCTGATCGGGACGGCCGGCCCCACCTGTGTGGGGACGGCCGCCAGCGAAGGGGCGAGCGCGGCCTGCAAGGCTGAGCGGCATCGCCATCCGCCTGCCGAACTCATGGCCGCGGCGGCCGGGCGCCTGCTCAGAGCTTGAAGTCGTAGTCGATGGTCAGCGGCGCGTGGTCGCTGAACTTGCGGTCCTTGTAGATCGCGGCGCTGTGCGCCTTGGCCGCCAGCTTCGGCGTGGCCAGGTGGTAGTCCAGCCGCCAGCCCACGTTGTTGGCATAGGCCTGGCCGCGGTTGCTCCACCACGTGTAGCAGGTCTCGGTGGTGTCGGGGTGCAGCCGGCGGTAGACGTCCACCAGCCCCGCCTCGTCCAGCAGCCGGGTCATCCAGGCCCGCTCCTCCGGCAGGAAGCCGGAGTTCTTCTGGTTGCTGCGCCAGTTCTTCAGGTCCTGCGCCTGGTGCGCGATGTTGATGTCGCCGACGAGGATGAACTCGCGCTCGGCCTTCAGCGCCAGCAGGTGCGGGTAGATCCGGTCCAGGAAGCGGTACTTGGCCGCCTGCCGTTCCTCGCCGCTGGAGCCGCTGGGGAAGTAGCAGCTGATCACGCTGAGCTTGCGGCGGGCCGTGTCGTAGCGGGTCTCCACGTAGCGGCCCTCGCCGTCGAACTCGCCGCCGTCGAAGCCCACGATCACGTCGCTGGGGGCCTTGCGGGTGTACAGCCCGACGCCGGAGTAGCCCTTCTTCTCGGCGTAATGGAAGTGGCCGTCGAGGTCGCCCAGCTTGCTGAAGCGCTCACCCACCACGTCTGCCTGGGCCTTGATTTCCTGCACGCCCATACAATCGGCGCCCGTTTGCGTTGCCCATTCGACGAAGCCCTTGTCGGCCGCCGAGCGGATGCCGTTGAGGTTGAGGGTGACCAGACGGAACAAGGGAACCTCCATGACAAGCACACAGAACCCCGCCCACGGGGTCGACCCCCTGGCCCAGGACTTCGTGCGTTTCGCGGTGGACGCGCAGGTGCTGCGCTTCGGCGAATTCAGGACCAAGGCCGGGCGGCTGTCGCCGTACTTCTTCAACGCCGGCCTGTTCGACGACGGCGCCAAGCTGGGCCGCCTGGCGGAATTCTATGCACGCCGCCTGCTGGCCTCGGGCATCGCGTTCGACATGCTCTTCGGGCCCGCCTACAAGGGCATCACGCTGGCCGCGGCGGTGGCCATCGAACTGGCGCGGCTCGGCCGCAACGTGCCCTTCGCCTACAACCGCAAGGAAGCCAAGGACCACGGCGAGGGCGGCACGCTGGTCGGCGCCAAGGTCGCCGGGCGCGTGCTGATCATCGACGACGTGATCTCGGCCGGCACGTCGGTGCGCGAATCGATCGCGATGATCACCGCCGCCGGCGGCACCCCTTGTGGCGTGGCCATCGCGCTCGACCGCCAGGAAATGGCCACCGAGCACGGCGCCGACGTGCCCTGGTCGGCCGTGCAGGATGTCCGGCAGCGTCTGAAACTGGAAGTAGCGGCGATTGCCACCCTTGATGACCTGCTTCAGTATCTGCAATCCGGGCAGGATCCGGCCCTGCAGGCGGCATTGGCGCCCGTGCAGGCCTACCGCAGCCGATACGGTGCGCAGGCCGCGTGAACCATCGCCCGCTGCCGGAGTCTGCCCAGCCTTGCCCATGAGCCACCGTCGCCGTCCCGTTGCCGCCCCCGCCGCCCGCTGCCTCGTGCTGGCGGCCTCGGGCGTGCTGGCCCTGCCGGCGCTGGCCCAGCGAACGCCACCGGCTTCGGCCGCCGGCCCCGGCATCTACACCTGCATCGACGACCAGGGGCGGCGCCTGACCTCCGACCGGCCGATCCCGGCCTGCACGCACAAGGAACAGCGCATCCTCAACCGAGACGGCTCGCTCAAGGGCGTGCTGCCGCCGACCCTGACCGCCGAGGAGCGTGCCGCCAAGGAAGCGCGCGAGCGTGCCGCTGCCGAGGCGCGTGCCGCGCAGGCCGACGCGGTGCGCCGCGACCGCAACCTGATGAACCGGTTCCCCGACCAGGCGGCGCACGACAAGGCGCGCAATGCGGCGCTGGACACGGTGCGGCTGGCCATCCGGGCGTCCGAACTGCGGCTGGAGGCACTGAGCCTGGACCGCAAGCCGTTGCTCGACGAGGCCGAGTTCTACGTCGGCAAGCCATTGCCGGCCGCGCTGAAGGCGCAGCTGGACGCCAACGACGCCGCCGTGGCGGCACAACGCTCCGCGATGCGCACCCAGGAAGCCGAGGTCGAGCGCATCAACCGGCTCTACGACGCCGAACTGGCCCACCTGCAGAAGCTGTGGGCCGGCGCGCCGGCGGGGTCGATCGGTAGCGTGGCGGTCGCGCCGGGCCGCGGCGGCCGTCCCCGGGAATAGTTCGCCCCGGCAGGCCCGCTCCGGCGGTCAGCCCGCCAGCAGCTTGCGCAGGATCTCGCTGGCCTGGCCCGGGTTGGCCTTGCCCTGAGTGGCCTTCATCACCTGGCCCACCAGCGCGTTGAAGGCCTTGTCCTTGCCGGCGCGGAACTCCTCCACCGACTTCGGGTTCTTCGCCAGCACCTCGGCGGCGATGGCCTCCAGCGCGCCGGCGTCGTTCATCTGCTTGAGGCCCTTGGAGGCGATCACGGCATCGACGTCGTCGGCCTCGCCCGACCACAGTGACTCGAAGACCTGGCGTGCCGCGTTGTGCGAGACTGTGCCGTCCTGCACCCGTCGCAGCAGCGCAGCCAGCAGTGCCGGCGGCACCGGGCAGGCCTCGATGCCGGCATCGGTCGCGTTCAGGCGCTTGCTGATCTCGCCCATCAGCCAGTTGGCCACCATCTTCGCCGGCGCGCCAGCGTCGCGCGCCACCTCGTAGTAGCGCGCGAAGGCCAGGCTCTGCGTCATCATGGCCGCGTCGTAGGCCGGCAGGCCGTCGGCCTGCTGGAAGCGCGCCGCCATCGCGCCCGGCAGTTCCGGCATCTCGGCGCGCTCGCGCTCCACCCACTCCGGCGCGATCACCAGCGGCGGCAGGTCGGGGTCGGGGAAGTAGCGGTAGTCCTGCGCGTCTTCCTTGCTGCGCATCGCGCGCGTCTCGCCGGTGTCCGGGTCGAACAGCACGGTGGCCTGGTGGATCGGCAGGCCGTCCTCGAGACGGTCGATCTGCCACTGGACCTCGAAATCGATGGCCTGCTGCAGGAAGCGGAAGCTGTTGAGGTTCTTGATCTCGCGCCGCGTGCCCAGCGGCGCGCCCGGCTGGCGCACCGAGACGTTGGCGTCGCAGCGGAAGCTGCCTTCCTGCATGTTGCCGTCGCAGATGCCCAGCCAGACCACGAGGCGGTGCAGCGCCTTGGCGTACTCCACGGCCTCGGCGCTGCTGCGCAGGTCGGGCTCGGTCACGATCTCCAGCAGCGGCGTGCCGGCGCGGTTGAGGTCGATGCCGCTCTGCCCGTGGTAGTCCTCGTGCAGGCTCTTGCCGGCATCTTCTTCCAGGTGCGCGCGCACCAGACGCACGCTGCGCTCCTGGCCATCCAGCAGGTAGGCCACCTGGCCCCCCTGCACCACCGGGATCTCGTACTGGCTGATCTGGTAGCCCTTGGGCAGGTCGGGGTAGAAGTAGTTCTTGCGCGCGAAGATCGACAGCGGCGCGATCTTCGCGCCCACCGCCAGCCCGAAGCGGATCGCGCGCTCCACCGCGCCGCGGTTGAGCACCGGCAGCGTGCCGGGCAAGGCCATGTCCACCGCACAGGCCTGGGTGTTGGGCTCGGCGCCGAAGGCAGTGCTGGCGCCGCTGAAGATCTTGCTGGCGGTGGACAGCTGGGCGTGGGTCTCGAAGCCGATCACGACCTCGTAGCCGCGCACGAGCGTGGGTGCGTTCATCGTGCGGCCTCCGGGGCGCGGCGGTGGAAGTCCGTCGCCTGCTGGAAGGCGTGCGCCGCGTGCAGCAGCGCACCCTCCTGGAAGTAGTTGCCGATCAGCTGCAGGCCGACGGGGAGGCCGCCGGCGCCAAAGCCGGCCGGCACGCTCATGCCGGGCAGGCCGGCCAGGCTGGCGGGCAGCGTGAAGATGTCGGCCAGGTAGGCCTTGACCGGGTCGTCGCCCTGGTCGCCCAGGGCCCAGGCCACGGTGGGCGCCACCGGGCCGGCGATCAGGTCGCACTGCGCGAAGCAGGCCTGGAAGTCGTCGGCAATCATGCGGCGAAGCTTCTGCGCCTGCAGGTAGTAGGCGTCGTAGTAGCCGTGCGACAGCACATAGGTGCCGATCATGATGCGGCGCTTGACCTCGGGGCCGAAACCTTCGGCGCGGGTCTTGCGGTACATGTCGACGAGGTCGTCGTACTGCGCGGCGCGGTGCCCGAACTTCACGCCGTCGAAACGGCTGAGGTTGGAACTGGCCTCGGCCGGCGCGATGATGTAGTAGACGGGGATCGACAGTTCCGTGCGCGGCAGGCTCACGTCCACCAGCGTTGCGCCGAGCTTTTCCAGCTCGGCCAGCGCGGCGCGCACGGTGCCGGCCACGTCCGCGGCCAGCGCGGCCGGGAAGAACTCCGCGGGCAGGCCGATGCGCAGGCCGGCGAGTGGCCGGGCCGCGGTGGCGCCTTCGCGCGGCGCCAGCATCTGGGCGTGGAAGTCCTGTGGCGGGCGTTCGGCGCTGGTGGCGTCGCGTGGGTCGAAGCCGCTCATGGCCGACAGCAGCAGGGCGCAGTCCGCGGCGCTGCGCGCCAGCGGCCCGGCCTGGTCCAGGCTGGACGCGAAGGCGATCATGCCGTAGCGGCTGCAGACGCCGTAGGTGGGCTTGATGCCGGTGACGCCGGTGAAGCTGGCCGGTTGCCGGATCGAACCCCCGGTGTCGGTGCCGGTGGCGCCGGGCACCAGGCGCGCCGCCACCGCGGCGGCCGAACCGCCGGACGAGCCGCCGGGCACACGCGTGCGGTTCCACGGGTTCTTCGCCGGGCCGTAGGCCGAGTTCTCGTTGGCCGAGCCCATGGCGAACTCGTCGCAGTTGAGCTTGCCCAGGGTGACGGTGCCGGCGTCGGCCAGGCGCTGGACCACGGTGGCGTCGAACGGGCTGGCGTAGCCGGCGAGCATCTTCGAGCCGGCGGTGGAGGGCAGGGCACGGGTGACGAAGATGTCCTTGTGCGCCACCGGCACGCCGGTCAGCGGCCCGGCCTGGCCCTGGGCGCGCCGCGTGTCGGCCGCGCGCGCCTGGGCCAGCGCGGCGTCGGCATCGACGGCGAGGAAGGCACCGAGCTCGGTGTCGGCGGCAACTCTCGTCAGCAGATGTTGCGTCAGTTCAGCGCTGGAGACGTGGCCGTCGGCCATCGCGCGGGCGGCCTCGGCGACCCCGAGGTCGTGCAGGTCGGCACTCATTCGATCACCTTCGGCACCAGGAACAGCCCGTCCTCGACGGCCGGGGCGCTCTGCTGGTTGGCGTCGCGCTCGTTGGCTTCCGTGACCGCGTCGTCTCGCAGGCGCAGCGCCACCTGCTGCACGGCTGACAGCGGCGTGTACAGCGGTTCCACGCCGCTGGTGTCGACGGCGCTCATCTGCTCGACGATGCGGAAGAAGCCGCCGAGCTGGGTCAGCATCGCCGCCTGTTCGGCGGGGGAGAGGTCGAGCCGCGCCAGGCTGGCGATGCGGCTCACGTCCTCGGGGGTCAGGGCCATGGTTCGGTGGGCGGTCTGGGCGTCGGTGCCAGGAGCGGAAAACCCGCGAAAACGCGCACGATGCGGGCGTTTGCGAGGGGCGATGCAGTATTATCCCCGGTTACCTGAAAGCCTCGGGCCAACCGCGTTTGTTCGCTAGCGTGGGCCCATGACCCGCACGCTTTCACTGCGCCCCCGCCACGACCCCGACATCGCGCCACTCCGGCCGCCCGCCAAGGCTCTCATGTTCGCCTCCATGCGCCGTTACTTCTCGACGGACCTCGCCATCGACCTCGGCACCGCCAACACCCTCATCTACGTCCGCGGCAAGGGCATCGTGCTCGACGAACCTTCGGTGGTCGCCATCCGCCACGAAGGCGGGCCCAACGGCAAGAAGACCATCCAGGCCGTCGGTGCCGAGGCCAAGGCCATGCTGGGCAAGGTGCCCGGCAACATCGAGGCCATCCGCCCGATGAAGGACGGCGTGATCGCCGACTTCACCGTCACCGAGCAGATGCTCAAGCAGTTCATCAAGATGGTCCATCCGCGGTCCGTCCTGAAGCCGAGCCCGCGCATCATCATCTGCGTGCCCTGTGGCAGCACCCAGGTCGAGCGTCGCGCCATCCGCGAAAGCGCCCTGGGCGCCGGCGCCAGCGACGTCTACCTGATCGAGGAGCCGATGGCCGCGGCCATCGGTGCCGGCCTGCCGGTGTCGGAAGCCTCCGGCTCGATGGTGGTGGACATCGGCGGTGGCACCACGGAAGTGGGCGTCATCAGCCTGGGCGGCATGGTCTACAAGGGCTCGATCCGCGTCGGCGGCGACAAGTTCGACGAGTCCATCATCAACTACATCCGCCGCAACTACGGCATGCTGATCGGCGAGCCCACCGCCGAGGCGATCAAGAAGAACATCGGCAGTGCCTTCCCCGGCAGCGAGGTCAAGGAGATGGAGGTCAAGGGCCGCAACCTCTCCGAAGGCGTGCCCCGCAGCTTCACCGTCAGCTCCAACGAGATCCTGGAAGCCCTGACCGACCCGCTGAACCAGATGGTCAGCGCGGTGAAGAACGCGCTCGAACAGACGCCGCCGGAACTCGGCGCCGACATCGCCGAGCGCGGCATGATGCTCACCGGTGGCGGCGCCCTGCTGCGCGACCTGGACCGCCTGCTGGCCGAGGAAACCGGCCTGCCGGTGCTGGTGGCCGAGGACCCGCTGACCTGCGTCGTGCGCGGCTGCGGCATGGCGCTGGAACGCATGGAGCGCCTGGGCTCGATCTTCACCTCGGAATAAGGCGCCCGCGCCGTGCCCCTGGGCACCCTGGACCGCACGCCGCCGCCCTTCTTCCGCCAGGGCCCGTCGGCCGTCACCAAGCTGGCGGTATGCGCCGCGCTGGCGCTGTTCCTGATGGTGGCCGACGCGCGCTTCACCGTCGTCGCGCCGCTGCGTACCGCCGTCGCCACTGCGCTCCTGCCCTTGCAGCGTGCATTGATGGTGCCGGTGGAACTGCTGCGCGGCGGCGGCGGCTACCTGCAGGGCCTGCAGCAGGCCCAGGCCGAGGCGGCCGAGGCCAGGCGGGCGCAGGCCCTGCTGGCGCAGCAGGCGGCGCGTGCCGACGAGCTGGCGCGCGAAAACCAGGCCCTGCGCGAACTGCTGGCGCTGGCGCCGGCGCGCGTGCCGCGACAGCGCGCGGCGGAGGTGCTGTTCGAGTCGCCCGACCCCTACAGCCGCAAGCTCGTCATCGACCGTGGCCAGGCCCAGGGCCTGCGTCCGGGCTCGGCCGTGATCTCGCCGGACGGTGTGCTGGGCCAGGTGACGCGGCTGTACCCGCTGTCCGCCGAGGTCACGTTGCTGTCCGACCGCGATGCCGCGATCCCGGTGCTGAATGTGCGCACCGGCCAGCGGGCGGCCGCGTTCGGTGGCGTGCGTGGTGCAGGCGATGCGACGATGGAACTGCGCTTCGTCGCTGCCAACGTCGACATCGCCGAAGGCGACCGGCTGCAGACCAGCGGTCTGGACGGCATCTACCCCGCCGGCCTGGCCGTGGCCACGGTGCGCCAGGTGGAGCGTCGTGCCGAAGGCGGCTTCGCGCGCGTGTTGCTGGCCCCCGCGGCGCCGGGTGACGGGGTGCGCCATGTGCTGGTGATCGACCCGCTCGAGGCGGCTGCCGCCGCTGCGCCTGCTGCGTCGGCCGCGGCATCGGCGGGCTCGCCGCAGGAGGCCGCCCGATGATCATGCGCCGCGGCGAGGCCCTGCTGCTGCCGGCCAGCCCCTGGTTCATCGGCCTGACGCTGCTGCTGGCGCTGGGGGCCAACCTGCTCCCCTTCGGCCGTGCCCCGGCCATGCCCGACCTGCTGGCCCTGGTGCTGGTGTTCTGGGCCGTGCACCAGCCGCGCCGCGTGGGCATCGTCTTGGCCTTCGTCTTCGGCGTCGTGATGGACGTGCACCAGGGCGCGATCCTGGGTCAGCATGCGCTGGCCTACACGCTCATGTCGTTCGGCGCGGTGGCCATGCACCGGCGCCTGCTGTGGTTCGACCTGCCGGCGCAGATGCTGCAGGTGCTGCCGCTGTTCGTGCTCGCCCAGGTGACGATGCTGGGCGTCGGCCTCGCCGCCGGCGGCATGTTCCCGGGCTGGTCGATGTGGCTGGCACCGGTATTCCAGGCCCTGCTGTGGCCTGTGGCCACGTTGCTGTTGCTGGCTCCGCAGCGGCGCGCACCCGATCCGGACCAGAATCGACCGTTGTGACCCGCCGATTCACCACCGCCGCTCCGGCGCTGAAGGACATCGACAGCGAACTCGACCGCTTTCGTGGCCGGCTGCTGGCCGCTGCAGCGCTGGTCCTGCTGTGCTTTGCGCTGGTGGTGGCGCGCCTGGTGTGGCTGCAGGTCATCCGCCACGACGAATTGGCCACACAGGCCGAGGCCAACCGCATCGCGGTGCTGCCGGTGGTGCCCAACCGCGGGCTGATCGTCGACCGCCACGGTGTGGTGCTGGCCAACAACTACTCGGCCTACACGCTGGAGATCACGCCGTCGGAGGTGGGTGGTCGCGCCGAGCTCGAGGCGCTGATCGACGAGCTGGCGCAGGTGGTGCCCATCGACGCCGCCGACCGCCGCCGCTTCCGCCGGCTGCTGGAGGAAGGCAAGCGCTTCGACGCCGTGCCCATCCGCAACCGGCTTACCGACGCCGAGGTGGCGCGCTTCATGGCGCAGCGCTTCCGATTCCCCGGCGTGGACGTCAATGCCCGCCTGTTCCGCAACTACCCGCTGGGCGAGACGGCCAGCCACCTGCTGGGCTACATCGGCCGCATCAACGCCGCGGAAAAGAAGCGCATCGACGAGTGGCCCGAGGAGGCGCAGGCCAACTACCGCGGCACCGAGGTCATTGGCAAGCTGGGCTTGGAGCAGCGCTATGAACCGGCGCTGCACGGCACCACCGGCTTCGAGGAGGTGGAGCAGACCGCCGGCGGCCGCGCCGTACGGCGCCTCAGCAGCCACCCGCCCACGCCGGGCGACAAGTTGGTGCTGTCGGTGGACATCCGGCTGCAGGCGCTGGTGGAGCAGCTGTTCGGCAACCGGCGCGGGGCCCTGGTGGCCATCGACCCGCGCAACGGCGAGGTGCTGGCGCTGGTGAGCAAGCCCACCTTCGACCCCAACCTGTTCGTCGATGGCATCGACCACGACAGCTGGCGTGCACTCAACGAGAGCCTGGACAAGCCGCTGCTGAACCGGGCCCTCCGGGGCACCTACCCGCCCGGCTCCACCTACAAGCCGTTCATGGCCATCGCGGCGCTGAACACCGGCAAGCGGCGCGCCGACACGGTGATCCATGACGGTGGCACCTTCACGCTGGGCAACCACACCTTCCGCAGCCATGGCGACGTCGGCCTGGGCGCGGTGGACATGAAGCGCTCGATCGTCAAGTCGAGCAACGTCTACTACTACGAGCTGGCCAACGACATGGGCGTGGACCTGATCCACGAACAGCTCGCGCCCTTCGGCTTCGGCCAGCGCACCGGCATCGACCTGGACGGCGAACTCACCGGCGTGCTGCCGTCCACCGCCTGGAAGCGCGCGGCCTACAAGCGGCCGGAGCAGCAGCGCTGGTATGCCGGCGAGACCATCTCGCTGGGCATCGGCCAGGGCTACAACCACTTCACCATGCTGCAGCTGGCCAGCGCCACGGCCACGCTGGCCAGCGGCGGCCAGCGCTTCCAGCCGCACGTGGTGCGCGAGGTCGAGGACGCGGTGACCGGCGAGCGCCGCCCGCTGGACACCGAGCCGCTGCCGCCACTGGCGCTCAAGCCGCAGCACGTGCAGGTCATCCTCGACGCGCTGGAGGGGGTGACGCAGGAGGGCACCTCGGCGCGCGTGTTCGCCGGCGCGGCCTACCGCAGTGGCGGCAAGACCGGCACCGCGCAGGCGGTCACCATCCGCCAGAACGAGAAGTACGACGCCCGCAAGCTGGCCGAGTACCAGCGCGACCACTCGCTCTACATGGCCGTGGCGCCCATCGACGCGCCCACCGTGGCGCTGGCCGTCATCGTCGAGAACGCCGGCTTCGGCGCCGCGGCCGCGGCACCCATCGCCCGCCGGGCGCTGGACTACCTGCTGGCCGGCGTCGTGCCCAGCGAGGCCGACATCGCCGCCGTGCAGCGCGGCGAGGCGGGGGCGCCCATCGGCACGCCGCGGCCGGCGGCCGAGTACGTCCTGCCGGGCTTGACCGACACCCCGCCGGAGGCCGCCCCGTGACCGTCGAAGGGCCTGCGCCATGAGTGCCGTCTTCGAGCAGCCCTCGCTGGTGCACCGCACCTGGCGCGTGTTCCAGGGCTTCGACGGCCCGCTGCTGTTCGCCATCGCCTGGCTCGGCGCGCTGGGCCTGGTGGTGATGTATTCCGCCGGCTTCGACCACGGCACGCGCTTCGTCGACCATGCGCGCAATTTCGCGTTGGCGCTGGGGGTGATGTTCGTCGTCGCCCAGGTGCCGCCGCAGCGGCTGATGCAGATCGCCGTGCCGCTGTACACCGTGGGCGTGGCGCTGCTGATCGCCACCGCGCTGTTCGGCGTGACGAAGAAGGGCGCCACGCGCTGGCTCAACGTGGGCGTGGTGATCCAGCCGTCGGAGATGCTGAAGATCGCGATGCCGCTGATGCTGGCCTGGTGGTTCCAGAAGCGCGAGGGCCAGCTGCGCGTGGCTGATTTCGGCGTGGCGGCACTGATCCTGGGCCTGCCGGTGGCGCTGATCCTCAAGCAGCCGGACCTGGGCACCTCGCTGCTGGTGGCCGCGGCGGGGCTGTTCGTGATCTTCTTCGCCGGCCTGTCTTGGCGGCTGATCGTGCCGGTGCTGGCCGCGGGCGCCATCGGCATCGTGGCCATCGTGGCCTTCGGCGACGCGATCTGCCAGGACGGCGTCAAGTGGCCTGGCCTGCGCGACTACCAGAAGACCCGCGTTTGCACGCTGCTGGACCCCACGCGCGACCCGCTGGGCAAGGGCTTCCACATCCTGCAGGGGCAGATCGCCATCGGTTCCGGCGGGGTCACCGGCAAGGGCTTCATGCAGGGCACGCAGACCCACCTCGAATTCGTGCCGGAGCGCACCACCGACTTCGTCTTCGCCGCGCTGTCGGAGGAGTTCGGCCTGCTCGGCGTGGGAGTGCTGGTGGTGGGCTACCTGGCCCTGATCGGCCGCGGCCTGTGGATCGCCGGCATGGGCCCGACGCTGTTCGCGCGCCTGCTGGCCGGTGCCATCACGCTGAGCCTGTTCACCTACGCCTTCGTCAACATGGGCATGGTCAGCGGCATCCTGCCGGTGGTGGGCGTGCCGCTGCCCTTCATCAGCTACGGCGGCACGGCGATGGTGACGCTGGGGCTGGGGCTGGGCATCCTGATGTCGGTGGCGCGGGCGCGCCGGCTGATGCCCTCGTGAACGGGTCCGGAGGACAGGCATGAGCGCCGAGGCGGTGGGCATCGTCGGTGTCGGCAACATGGGCGGCGCGATGGCGCTGCGCCTGCGTGATCTGGGCCATGCCGTGGCCGTGCGAGACCTCCGGCCGCAGGCCGAGGCGGTGTGTGTCGCTGCCGGCGCCATGGCGCACCCGACACCGGCGGCGCTGGCCCGGCACTGCGCGCTGGTGATCGTCAGCGTGGTCGACGCGGCGCAGACGCGCGAGGTGCTGTTCGGCGCCGAGGGCATCGTGCAGGGCCTCGCCCCGGGCGGCGCGGTGATGCTGTGCCCGACGATCGCGCCCGAGGACGTGGCCGAGGCCGCCGCCGCGCTGGCGGCCCGGGGCCTGCATTGGCTGGACGCGCCGATGTCCGGCGGCCCGGCGCGCGCGCGCGACGGCACGATGAGCCTGATGGTGGCCACCGAGGACGCCACCTGGGCGCGCTGGCGGCCGCTGCTGGCGCAGCTGGCGGCACGCCTGTTCCGAGTCGGCACGCGGCCGGGCGACGGCGCGCGCACCAAGCTCGTCAACAACCTGCTGGCGGCCATCAACCTGGCCGGCGCGGCCGAGGCGCTGCGCCTGGCCGATGCCCTGGGGCTGGATGCGGCGCGCACGCTGGACGTCATCGAGCAGTCCAGCGGCCAGAGCTGGATCGGCAGCGACCGTGCGCGGCGCGTGCTGGCCGGCGACGCCACGCCGCGGGCCCACATGTCGCTGCTGGCCAAGGACTCGGCGCTGGCCATGGCGGCGGCCGTCACCGCCGACGTGACATTGCCGGTGGCGGGGCAGGCGGCCGACGCCTTTGCCAGCGCCTGCCGGGACGGCCTGGCCAGCGCCGACGATTCAGCGCTCTGGCGCGGCCGGACTGGCGGCTGACGGCGGCTTGCCGTCGGTGCGCCTGGAGGCCGCGGCGCCGTCGGCGGCGGCGCCCGCCGCGGGCTGCAGTGGAAAACGGATCGTGAAGCGCGCCCCGGGCCGTCCAGGCACGGCGGGCCGCTCCTGCGCATCCTCCACCGCGATCGTGCCGTCGTGCTGCCGCACCACCTGGTGCACGATGGACAGGCCCAGGCCGCTGCCGTCCACGTCCGTGCCCAGTGCGCGGTAGAAAGGCTGGAACACGTGCTCCCGCTCGGCCGCCGGGATGCCCGGGCCGTTGTCCTCCACCTGCAGCACCAGCACCTGGCCGAAGGGGTCGGCCATCAGGCGCACCGTCACCGTGCCGCCGGTGGGCGTGTAGCGCAGCGCGTTGTCCACCAGGTTGCGCAGCATCTCGCGCAGCAGCACCGGGTGGCCGCGCAGCGTGGTGCCACCGGGCGAGGGCGCCTTCTCGTAGCCGAGGTCGATGCGCCGGTCCAGCGCCTGCGGCACGAGGTCGCGGACCACGTCGGTGGCCACGTCCTCCAGGTTGACCGCCTGCCAGCCCAGCGCCTGCGTGCGTTCCTCGGCGCGGGCCATCGACAGCAGCTGGTTCACCATGTGCGCCGCGCGTTGGCTGGACAGCGCGATCTGGTGCAGCGTGTGTTTCATCGACTGCGGGTCGCCCTGGCCGCGGTCGATCTCGCGCTCGGCCAGTTCGGCCTGCATGCGCAGGCCCGCCAGCGGCGTCTTCAGCTGGTGCGCCGCGTCGGCCAGGAACTGCTTCTGCTTGCCGATGGAGTCGTCCAGGCGCACCAGCAGGTCGTTGACGGAGCGCACCAGCGGCACCACTTCGTCGGGCACGTCGCGTTCGGCGATCGGGCTCAGGTCGGTGCTCTCGCGGCGCCGGATGCGCTGCTGCAGGTCCGACAGCGGGCGGATGCCACGTGCCAGCGCGAACCACACCAGCACCACCGCCACCGGCAGAATGATGAACTGCGGCAGGATCACGCCCTTGACGATCTCGGTGGCCAGCTGCGAACGCTTGTCCAGCGTGGAGGCCACCTGCACCAGGGCCGCGTACTTCGGCTGCCCCTGCGGCCCGGGCAGCCACAGGTAGGCCACCCGCACGGGCTCGCTCTTGACCGCGTCGTCGCGGTAGCGCAACGCGGTGTCGGGGGCGATGGTCTCGTCGGGCACCGGCAGGTCGAAGTCGCCGCTGAGGAACTCGCCGCGCACGCCCAGCACCTGGTAGTAGATGGTGTCGACGTCGTCGCTGCGCAGGATCGACGTGGCCGCGTCGGGCAGCTGGATGGACACCGTCGGCGGGCCGCTGCCGGTCACCGGCGCGGTGATGCGCACCTGGCGCGCCAGCGACTGCGCCAGTTCGGCCAGGTCGCGGTCGTAGGGGCCGTTGGCGATGCCCTGCGCCACGGCATAGGTCAGCGCGATGCTCATCGGCCACAGCAGCAGCAGCGGCGCGAGCATCCAGTCGAGGATCTCGCCGAACAGCGAGCGCTGCTCGGGCGGGCGTGAACTCATCGGCACGGCGCGATGGTGCCGGAAAACGCCGAGGCCGCCGCGCGCGCGTCGTCAGGCCGCGATTTTTTCCAGGCAGTAGCCCAGCCCGCGCACGGTGGCGATGCGCACCGGCCCGTGCTCGATCTTCTTGCGCAGGCGGTGGATGTAGACCTCGATGGCGTTGTTGCTGACTTCCTCGCCCCACTCGCACAGGCGCTCGACCAGCTGGTCCTTGCTGACCAGGCGGCCCGAACGCTGCAGCAGCACCTCCAGCAGGCTGAGTTCCCGTGCCGAGAGCTCCAGCATCTGGTCGTTCAGGTAAGCCACGCGGCCGGTGGCGTCGAACGACAGCGGACCGTGCTTGATGACGCTGCTGGCGGTGCCCAGGCCGCGCCGCGTCAGTGCGCGCACGCGGGCCTCCAGTTCCTGCAGCGCGAACGGCTTGGCCATGTAGTCGTCGGCGCCCAGGTCCAGACCCTTCACGCGCTGCTCCACGCTGTCGGCCGCCGTCAGGATGAGCACCGGCACCGACGAGCCGCGCGCGCGCAGCTTGCGCAGCACGTCGAAGCCGTGCAACTTGGGCAGCCCCAGGTCCAGGATCAGCAGGTCGAACTCGTGCGAGGCCAGGGCAGCGTCGGCTTCGCTGCCGCTGCTGACCTGATCGACCGCGTAACCTGACGCGCGAAGCGAGCGCAGCAGGCCGTCGGCCAGGACCTGGTCGTCTTCGGCGATGAGGATGCGCATGCGGCTGTCTCCTGGTGTGCCGGGCGTGGGCGCCCGGTCTGTTCGCGTGCCGGATTCTAGGAAACCGGCCAGGCCGCCGGAATTGACCGCGGTCAATTACATGACCCCCCAGGATGCAAGGCTTGCAGAGCACTGTACAGGCATCCAGCTTCTGCCATAATCGGGCCATCGAGGAGAACGCCCATGGACGCACCCGTGAAAGCCCTGAACACCGAAAAAGCCAAGGCCCTGCAGGCCGCGCTCGCGCAGATCGAAAAGCAGTTCGGCAAAGGCACCATCATGCGCCTGGGCGACGGCGAGGCCGTCGAGGACATCCAGGTCGTCTCCACGGGCTCGCTGGGCCTGGACATCGCACTGGGCGTCGGCGGCCTGCCGCGCGGCCGCGTGATCGAGATCTATGGTCCGGAAAGCTCCGGCAAGACCACGCTCACCCTGCAGGCCATCGCCGAGATGCAGAAGACCGGCGGCACCTGCGCCTTCATCGATGCGGAACACGCGCTCGATTCGCAGTACGCGCAGAAGCTGGGCGTGGACCTCACCGAACTGCTGATCAGCCAGCCCGACACCGGCGAGCAGGCGCTGGAGATCGTCGACGCCCTTGTGCGTTCGGCGTCGGTGGACCTGATCGTCGTCGACTCGGTGGCCGCGCTCACACCCAAGGCCGAACTCGAGGGCGAGATGGGCGATAGCCTCCCCGGCCTGCAGGCCCGCCTGATGAGCCAGGCGCTGCGCAAGCTCACGGCCACGATCAAGAAGTCCAACTGCATGGTCATCTTCATCAACCAGATCCGGATGAAGATCGGCGTCATGTTCGGCAGCCCCGAAACCACCACCGGCGGCAACGCGCTGAAGTTCTATGCCTCGGTGCGGCTGGACATCCGCCGCACCGGCAGCATCAAGAAGGGCGACGAGGTCATCGGCAACGAGACCAAGGTCAAGGTCGTCAAGAACAAGGTCGCGCCGCCGTTCAAGACGGCCGAGTTCGACATCCTCTACGGCGAAGGCACCAGCCGCGAAGGCGAGATCATCGACCTCGGCGTCAATGCCCGTGTCGTCGACAAGTCCGGTGCCTGGTACGCCTACAACGGCGAGAAGATCGGCCAGGGCAAGGACAACGCCCGCGAGTTCCTCAAGGCCAACCCCGACCTGGCCCGCGAGATCGAGAACAAGGTGCGCGAAGCCCTGGGCGTGCCGCTGCTGGCGCCGGTACAGGCGGCCGCCGCCGACGGCGAGTGAGCCCCCGGGCAGGGCGGTGAGCCCGCGCGGGCTGTCGCTGAAGGCGCGCGCGCTGCGCTACCTGGCGATGCGCGAGCACTCGCGCGCCGAACTGGCGCGCAAACTGGCCCGGCATGCCGAGGACAGCCCGGAAGACCCGGCCGGGCCGCGCATCGAGCGCCTGCTGGACGAACTCAGCGCACACGGCCTGCTGGACGAACAGCGCGCTGCCGACGCCCTGGTGTCGGCGCAGGCGCCCCGGTTCGGGGCGATGCAGCTGCGCCAGCGGCTGCGCGCCCGCGGCGTGGCGCCCGAGGCCGCCGCGGCGGCGCTGGCGGGCGTGGCGGCCGGTGAATTCGAGCGTGCGCAGGCCGTCTGGCAGCGCCGATTCGGCACCCCAGCGGCCGATGCCGCGGAGCGAGCCCGTCAGGCCCGCTTCCTGGCGGGGCGGGGTTTTTCCACTGACGTCATCTACCGCGTCGTGCGCGGCCTCGACGACACCTGACGCCGTCGCGTCTGCGCGAGGGCACCCACGGCGGGTTCGCTGCCACGGCTCGGACTCCTCCACCACGGTTCCGCAACGGGTTTCGAAGCCTGCAAATCGGCACCGCCGCTGTAAGCTGTTGTTGCGTTGCAGCATGCTACATTCGCCGGCTGCCCCCCGAGGTTGGAGCCAAAGGGGTGCATTGCTGCTCCAGACGATGCCGCTTCAGCCTGCCCAGGTTCCCTGCTTGCTCGACGCACCCTGTCGTGTCGAGGCACGGGCCTTTCCGCGCGCTCCAGCCGCCCGTCCGCACCGATTTCCCGGCAGGTTCCGGCCCGCTGCGGCCTGACCCACGCCCCACTGCCCTTCCCGAACGAACGAGGGACCTCCCATGAAAATCCATGAGTACCAGGCCAAGGAACTGCTGCGCGCCCACGGCGTGCCGGTGCCGCGGGGCTACCCGGCCTTCACCGTGCGCGAGGCGCACGAGGCGGCGCAGAAGCTCGGGGGCAGCATCTGGGTCGTCAAGGCCCAGATCCATGCCGGTGGTCGGGGCAAGGGCGGTGGCGTCAAGCTGGCCCGGTCGCTGGACGAGGTGCAGGCCCTCTCCGAGCAGATCCTGGGCATGCAGCTGATCACGCACCAGACCGGCCCCGAGGGCCAGAAGGTGCGCCGGCTCCTGATCGAGGAAGGTGCCGACATCAAGAAGGAGTACTACGTCGCCGCGCTGACCGACCGTGCGACGCAGAAGGTGGCCATGATGGCCAGCTCCGAAGGCGGCATGGACATCGAGGAAGTGGCGCACGCCACGCCGGAGAAGATCCTCAAGGTCTTCATCGACCCGCTGACCGGCATGAGCGACGCGCAGGCCAAGGAACTGGCCGCCGGCATCGGCGTCCCCGAGGCCTCGCAGGCCGAGGCGATGGACGTCTTCAAGAAGCTCTACGCCTGCTACATGGCGACCGACGCCAGCCTGGCCGAGATCAACCCGCTGATCCTGGAAGGCAATGGCCACATCAAGGCCCTGGACGCGAAGTTCAACTTCGACAGCAACGCGCTGTTCCGCCACCCGGAGATCGTGGCATACCGCGACCTCGACGAGGAAGACCCGGCCGAGGTGGAGGCGAGCAAGTTCGACCTCAGCTACATCAGCCTGGACGGCAACATCGGCTGCCTGGTCAACGGCGCCGGCCTCGCGATGGCCACGATGGACACCATCAAGCTCTTCGGTGGCGAGCCGGCGAACTTCCTGGACGTGGGCGGCGGCGCCACCGCCGAGAAGGTCACCGAGGCCTTCAAGATCATGCTGAAGAACGAGAACGTCAAGGGCATCCTGGTCAATATCTTCGGCGGCATCATGAAGTGCGACACCATCGCCGAAGGCGTCATCGCTGCCTGCAAGGCGGTGAACCTCAGCGTGCCGCTGGTGGTGCGCATGAAGGGCACCAACGAGGACCTGGGCAAGAAGATGCTGGCCGACTCCGGCCTGCCCATCATCTCCGCCGACACCATGGCCGAAGCCGCCACGAAGATCGTGGCCGCCGTGAAGTAAAGCCCAGCGAGGACACACCATGAGCATCCTGATCAACAAGGACACCCGCGTCATCACGCAGGGCATCACCGGCAAGACGGGCCAGTTCCACACCCGCATGTGCGTGGCCTATGCCAATGGCAAGAACTGCTTCGTCGCCGGCGTGAACCCGAAGAAGGCGGGCGAGGACTTTGAGGGCATCCCGATCTACGGCAGCGTCAAGGACGCCAAGGCGCAGACCGGCGCCACCGTCAGCGTGATCTACGTGCCGCCCGCCGGCGCGGCCGCGGCCATCTGGGAGGCGGTGGAGGCCGACCTGGACCTGGCCATCTGCATCACCGAAGGCATCCCCATCAAGGACATGCTGGAAGTGCGCAACAAGATGAAGGCCAAGGAAGCCGCCGGCGGCAAGCGCACGCTGCTGCTGGGGCCCAACTGCCCGGGCACGATCACCCCCGAGGAGATCAAGATCGGCATCATGCCGGGCCACATCCACAAGAAGGGCCGTGTCGGCGTGGTCAGCCGTTCCGGCACGCTGACCTACGAGGCCGTGGCCCAGCTCACCGAGCTCGGCATCGGCCAGAGCAGTGCCGTGGGCATCGGCGGCGACCCGATCAACGGCCTCAAGCACATCGACGTGATGCAGGCCTTCAACGATGACCCGGACACCGACGCCGTGATCATGATCGGCGAAATCGGCGGCCCGGACGAGGCCGAGGCGGCCCGATGGTGCAAGGCCAACATGAAGAAGCCGGTGGTCGGCTTCATCGCTGGCGTCACCGCCCCCCCGGGCAAGCGCATGGGCCATGCCGGCGCGCTGATCTCCGGCGGCGCAGACACCGCCGACGCCAAGCTGGCGATCATGGAAGAGTGCGGCTTCACCGTCACCCGCAACCCGTCGGAGATGGGTCGCCTGCTCAAGGGCCTGCTCTGACACCAGGCGCCCCGTGCCGCGGGCCCGGTTCGCCTGTGCCTGCGTAGTTCCCGAAACCACCCGAACGGCGCCGCGGCCTACACTGCGGCGCCGTTTCAATTTCCGCCGCTGCAGCAGGATTCCCCATGGAAGAGTTCTTGACCCCCGCCTTCTGGATCGCGGTGGGCCAGATCATCATGATCGACATCCTGCTCGGTGGCGACAACGCGG
Organism: Burkholderiaceae bacterium; assembly: GCA_024235855.1. Lineage (GTDB taxonomy): Bacteria > Pseudomonadota > Gammaproteobacteria > Burkholderiales > Burkholderiaceae_C > Rubrivivax. Next base: position 382,267 of record JACKLN010000001.1, on the reverse strand, counting down.
TCGTCATCGCGCTGGCCTGCCGCAAGCTGCCCCCCAAGCTGCGCACGCAGGGCATCCTCTGGGGCACGGCCGGCGCTATCGCGCTGCGCGTGGTGCTGATCTTTTTCGCGCTCACGCTGCTGGCGATCCCGTTCCTCAAGCTCGTGGGTGCCATCCTGCTGGTGTGGATCGGCATCAAGCTGCTGCTGCCCGAGCACGACGACGAACACGGCAACATCCAGGCCAGCGACCGCCTGTGGGCCGCGGTCAAGACGGTCATCGTGGCCGACCTCGTGATGAGCGTGGACAACGTCATTGCCATCGCCGGCGCCGCCCAGGCCTCCGGCAACACCGATCATCAGATGCCGCTGGTCATCTTCGGCCTGCTGGTCAGCATCCCCATCATCGTCTGGGGCAGCCAGCTCGTGATCAAGCTGATGGACCGCTTCCCGCTGATCATCACCGCCGGCGGCATGCTGCTGGGCTGGATCGCCGGCACCATGGCCATCAGCGACCCGGCCGTGGCCAACCCCGAGGCCTGGACCTGGGTGCCCAAGCTGCCGCAAACCGACACCGTCAAATACGCCGCCGGCGTGGCCGGTGCGCTGCTGGTCCTGGCCTGGGGCCGCTGGCTGGCGGCACGGGCCGGCCAGACGCCGTCACCAGGGGCCGGCGCGGCGTGACCACCCGAGGCCCGCTGCAGGAAGGCCAGCGCTTCGCCGGCTGCATCGTCGCGCGTGAGCTCGGACGCGGTGAACAGAGCATCGTGCACGCGGCCTACGACGAACGCGCTCAAGCCTGGCGCGCGCTGAAACTGCTGCTGCCTTCGGACGATGGCGACTCAGCCCGGCGCGCGGCTGCGCGCCAGCGGCTGCTGCAGGAACTGACGGTTGCCGGCCAGTTGCAGCACCCGGGCATCGTGCGCGTCTACGACTGCGGCGAGACACGGGAGCTGGCCTGGCTCACGATGGAACTGTTGCCCGGCACCGATCTGACCCGGTACACCAATTCCGTCCGACGCCTGCCTGCGCCGGTGGTGGCAGCCATCGGGGCACGGATCGCCGACGCCCTGGCCTGTGCCCATGCCAGTGGGGTGGTGCATCGTGACCTCAAGCCCGCCAACGTGATGATCGACTGGGCCAGCGACCGCGTCGTGCTCACCGATTTCGGCCTGGCCCGGGCTGCCGATGCCGAACGCACCCGCACGGGGCTGGTGCTGGGCAGCCCGGGCTACATGGCCCCGGAACTGCTGGCGGGGCAGACGCCGACGGCGGCCAGCGACCTCTATGCCCTGGGCGTGCTGCTGTTCCAGCTGCTGGCCGGGCGCCTGCCGTTCGAGGCCCCGGGGCTGGGCGCCCTGCTGCGCGAGGTGGCCACGGCGCCGGTCCCGGCGCTGTCGCCGCTGGTGCCCCCGCCGCAGGACGCGACACTGCCTGCCCTGGAAGGCATCGTCACCCGCCTGCTGGCCAAGCGCCCGGACGAGCGCCTGTGCGACGCCACGGCGGTGGCGGCCTCGTTGCGCGCCCTGCTGCCGAACGCGGCGTCGGCCGACGCCTCAGGGGTTGCCGACCCCAGCGCCGCGGGACCAAAGTCACACGGCCTGCACGACTGAGGGGGCGCGGCCCCCGCGCGCGTCGGCGCCTGCGCCGTTAGGATGCACAATCGCCCCCCACGCCAGACTCCGCGTCACCCCAGCGCCCCACCGTGCCCCTGACCCTCGAGCTCCAGGCCGCCGTCGACGCGGGCCGTGCGCGCAGCAACAACGAGGACTCGGTCGCCACCGACCCCGAGACCTCCCTGGCTGTGCTGGCCGACGGCATGGGGGGCTACAACGCCGGCGAGGTGGCCAGCAACATGGCCACGTCCTTCATCTGCACCGAGCTCGGCCGCTGGCTGCGCGAAGCCAGCGCCCAGGCCAGCGACCAGGACGTCCGGCGGGCGATGGACATCTGCGTGGACAACGCCAACCGCGCCATCTTCAACGCGGCCAACTCCAACCCGCAGTACGCCGGCATGGGCACGACGCTGGTCGTGGCCCTGTTCCGCGACGGCCGCCTGCTGGTGGGCCATGTGGGCGACTCGCGGGCCTACCGGCTGCGGGCTGGCCGCCTGCAGCAGATCACGCGTGACCATTCGCTGCTGCAGGAGCAGATCGATGCCGGGTTGATCACGCCGGAGCAGGCCGCGTTCTCTGCCAACAAGAACCTCGTGACGCGGGCCGTCGGTGTCGAGGACACGGTGCTGCTGGAGACCCACCAGCACGACGTGCAGCCTGGTGATGTCTACCTGTTGTGCTCCGACGGCTTGTCGGACATGCTCGACGACAGCACGATCGCGCAGATCCTGCAGTCCCACGAATCGTTGGAGACCTTGTGCACGTCGTTGATCGAAGCCGCCAATGATGCGGGTGGAAAGGATAATATCTCGGTGATCCTGGTGCGCGTCGGTGGCGGCACCACGGCTGCGCCGCGCTCGTGGTGGCCGTTCCGGCGCTGACCGGCACCAACACCCGGGCAGACAAGAAGGAGGCCGCATCGCCGCAGGCGCTGCGTGCAACAACGGGGAAATCGATGGGCAAGCTGGTGGTTTCGCTCGACGGGGTCGTGATCAAGGAAGTGCAGATCACGAAGGACAAGACGACGCTCGGCCGTCGCCCGTACAACGACATCGTGATCGACAACCTCGCCGTCAGCGGCGAGCACGCCGTGCTGCAGATGGTGGGTGCCGACGTCTTCATCGAGGACCTCAACAGCACCAACGGCACCTACATCAACGGCAAGGCCATCAAGAAGCAGTTGCTGGCGCACAACGACACCGTCGAGATCGGCAAGTACAAGATCAAGTACCTCGTCGACGAAAGTGGCGAGTACGAGAAGACCATGATCATGCGGCCCGGTGCAGCAGCGGCCGCCGCCGCGGGGGCCGCGGCGCATGCCAACTCCGGCTTCGGGTCGCTGGCGGGGGGCCAGGTGCCGTCCATGCAGCCGGCCACCATCAAGGTGCTCAATGGCGCGGCCGCCGGCCGCGAGGTGGCGCTGACCAAGGTCGTCACCACCGTCGGCAAGCCTGGCGTGCAGGTGGCCTCCATCACCCGGCGTCCCGGAGGTTATGCCTTCGCCCACGTCGAAGGTGCGTCGCGCCCCAGCGTCAATGGCGTGCCATTGACCAGCGACTCGATCCCGCTGCGCAACGGCGACGTGATCGAGCTCGCCGGCACGCAGATGCAGTTCATCCACCCCTGACGGTCCGGCGCCACGGCCGGCGCGCCTGCGGCGCGTTGCCGCCGGCGACCTGCATCCGGGGTCACGTGAAGCGCGTCACGCGTCCCTCTGCCAGCTGACGCCGGCGCCAGCGCCGGCCAACGAGAATCGCCCGAGGAGTCCCTCGGTCCATGCGCATCCGTGTCCTCGGCTGTTCGGGTTCGATTGCCGCCGGCAGCCGAACCACCTCGTTCCTGGTCGATCAGCACCTGCTGGTCGATGCCGGCACAGGCGTCGGCGACCTCTCGCTCGACGAGATGGCGGCCGTCGACCACATCGTGCTCAGCCATTCGCACCTGGACCACGTGCTGGCCATCGGCCTGCTGGCCGACAGCGTCACCCGACGTCGGCGCGGCCGCCCACCCGTGCGCGTGCACGCCCTGCGCGAAACGCTGGACGCCCTGCGGCAGCACGTGTTCAACGGCGTCATCTGGCCCGACTTCACGCGCCTGCCCACGGCCGAGCAGCCGGTGCTGGCCTTCGAGCCATTCGATGTCGGCCAGGTGCTGACGCTGGGCGGGCGACAGGTGGAAGTGCTGCCCGCGAGCCACACCGTGCCGGCCTGCGGCTTTGCCGTCTACGCCGACGACGGTGGCGCCTGGGTCTACACCGGCGACACCGGCCCGTGCCCGGTGCTGCGCCAGCGGCTGACCGCGCTGGACCTGCGCGCCCTGGTCATCGAAACGGCCTTCGGCAACGACGAACAGACGCTGGCGCGCATCAGCGGCCACCTGTGCCCGGCCACGCTGGCCGACGAACTGGCACCCTTGCCAGAGACGGCCGAGGTGTGGATCACGCACATCAAGCCGGGCGAGGTGCGCGCCGTGATGGCCGAGGTGGCCCCGCTCGCCGGCGGGCGACGGCTGCGCGCCCTGCAGACCGGCCAGGTCATCGCCGTCGGCAACGGGGGCTGAGCCACGACGACGAACAGTCCCTGCGGACTGTCTGTCGCCTGCCAGGCCGCCGGAGCCTCAGGATCAATTCACCCAGTTCTCAGCCTGAATTGCACCAGCAGTGGCGTCAGTCAGGCAGCAGGGGCACGGTCACCGCCGCGTCCGCATGCAGCGCCGCCAGGCCGGCATCCAGCGTCGCCAGCCGGCCGCCGTGGTGACGGGCCAATGCTGCAAGGTAGGCGTCCGTGACCTGGCAATGCCCGTGCACGCCCCGCATGCGCACCTCCGCGTAGCTCAGGTTGTCGGGCCAGAAGTGTGGCGCGGGGCGCCATACGTCAACGCTGCCAGCACCGCCAGCGCCTCGCCGATGGTCGCGTGCCGCGCCCAGCTGCATCTGCAGCCGCAGCAGCGTGCCCCCTGGGTGATCGGGCAGGTGGCCATCCGGCCGCGTCGTGGCCGGCGAACCGGGCGCTGGCGATCCTGTGATGCACATGGGCCGTGTCGGTCAACGCCACCAGCAGGTTGCCGTCCAGCAGGTGCACCGGGCGTGCGCCGCGCGGGCTCACGCCATGTCCTCGAGCGCGCTGGCCACGTCCTCCGGCGTGACGACCCGTCGGCTGCGCGTCAGTGGCGGGCCCGTGACCGGGTGCAGGCGCATCCCTGTGGCCGCCTGTGGTGGGGCAGCCTCCAGCATCGGCCCCCGCACCGGACTCCAGGCCGCGCTGCATCAGGTCGGCCACCGTGGCGCTGAAGCTGCGGCCGGTGTGCCGGGCCAGGTGGCGCCACGGCCAGCAGCGGTTCGGGCAGGTCGACGGTTGTTCGCATGCGGTGAGTGCAATGCCGAGGTGCAGATGCATCACCGCATCAACGCATCAACGGCTCGACGCCAGCCGCGGGCCCCCGGTGTCCGTGGGCGCCGGCGGCAACGCATCCCGCCGGCCACGGGTGACCGGAACTGTCACCCGCGGCCGTGTCCCGTCGCCCAAGGGTGACGTTATGCGTCAGTCCGCGTGCAAACCTCACGCGTCAGCGGCCGTTTCGAGCTGGCACGGCCCCTGCATTCATGGGGGTGTCCCTGCCCCCAACACCTCTCCCGTAGGAGTCATCCATGAAGCGCGTTCAACAAGGTTTCACCCTCATCGAACTGATGATCGTCGTGGCGATCATCGGCATCCTGGCCGCCGTGGCGCTACCGGCGTATCAGGACTACACGAAGCGCGCCAAGATGACTGAAGCCATTGGCTTCATCGCAGCCGCAAAGACCGGTGTTTCGGAAGCGTATGCTTCGAGCGGAACGTTGACCGGTATCGACAATACTGCTGCTGGGCTGGCCGCGCCTACCGATATCACGTCTGCTGTCGTTGAGTCGGTGACCGTCGCTGGTGGGGTGATCACCGTGAATGTCACTGGCATCGATACCGCGTGTGATGCCGCCGCCGCAGCAATCACGTTCACGCCTGTTCCTGGCGCTGGCGACTCACTGACTTGGAGTGGCGCCGCCGACTCGGCCTGCAACAAGTACGTGCCAGCCAACTTCCGCTCGTGATTTGGATTCGGATATGACCCGGCAAGAGGGGCCCTTCGGGGCCCCTTTTCACATTGGTTCTATCTTCGCGGCATCGCCGGTTGCCGGGGCGACTGCCGTCGCGGCATGGTTGTGTGTGGTGCCACTGCTGCTGCCAGTTCTGGGCGGCAACGCGACGCCGCACGATGTATCGCGGGCCCTTCAAACTGGCCTGATGGCCTTCTGTGGCTTGGCCGCGTTGCCGACTGTTGCCGCCGCGCGCTTGCGATGGCCCGTCATGTTTCTGCTTCTGGCCGCAGCGGTGACTACGCTGCGGGCGGACCGGTTGGAAATGGCATGGCGAGAAGCAGCCTCCTACCTCGGCTTGATCGCAGTGGCCGTGACGGTGGCGGTGGCCTTGGCACAGCCCCGACTGCGCCGGCTCTTGCAGTGGGCTGTTGTCGCGGCTACCGGCTTGTATGCCGTGGCAGTACTGACCATGGCGCTGATGGCGGGCGTTGCGGATGCGCCGCTACAGCACAGCGAGCTGATCTTCGGCTACGCCAATCGGCGCCACTTCAACCACGTGCAGACGGTGGCCGTGCTCCTTTGCTTACTGGTCGCGACCGAAGCTAGCGACCGGCGGCTTCGTCGCCTAGCGATCCTGGCTGCGATCTGTTCGTTGGCTCTGCTCGTGCTGACCTTCGGCCGCGCCACAGTCGTCGCTGGCTTGTCTGGCGTCCTGGCCGCATCTTGGGCCGCTCGCTCAACTCGCCTGCTGCGATTGGCAACCGCATGCGTCGTGGTTGGCCTAGTGCTCCATCTAGCGGTATTCCAACTCTGGCCGTTGACCTGGGGTCGGGTTGCAGCCCCCTCCGTGGACCATGCCATGAACCATTTGGCCGGCGACCAAAGCAGGATCGCGCTGTGGGCCTGGGCCTGGTCGGCATGGTGCGAGGCACCGTGGTTTGGCATAGGGCCCATGCATCTGGCGCAACGATTCAATGGCATCGTCGCACACCCTCACAACCTGCTGCTGCAATTCGCAGCTGAATGGGGGGCCGTGGCCCTAGCTCTAGCCTCGATACTCGTTGCCGGCTTCATGTACCGCCTGTGGCTCGCCAGCCGCCACAAGCCGGCTGCTGCAGGCGGCTTGGCGCTTGTTGTCGCCGTGTTGGTCGATGGCCTCTTTTCTGGCAATGCGGTGATGCCGGTATCTCAGGTTTGGATCGCAGTAGCAGCAGGCTGGGCATGGCAAGTCCAAGCCACCGGCGCCAACCGATCAGCGCCGGCGCGTTGGGCAGATCCTGCGGTCTGGATGGGCTGGTTGTTGGCTCTGGTGCTCATGTCCCAACCGGTAGCTCTGGCAGTGATAACCGCACGCGATTGGTCAGGCCTCCCTGGCAGCCTGGAAGCAGCCAGAGTGCGCTATCCAAGCGAACAGAACTCACCTCGGTTCTGGTCCCACGGCTGGTTCTAACTGTCATGAGCCCGACCGGGCACCCGGGATGATGGAAGAGACTTCAGGTGTGCGGGATCACGTGAGTAGAGGTCGGTCAGATTCTTGATGGCAACTGGACCGCGATAGGATGACCGTCTGATCCGCCGGTTCCGGCATCGATGCAAAGAATTCGTTCAACGAGTGGGAGTTCGTTGCCTTGAACCAACTGACCTTGTCCTCGAAGTTCCAAGTCGTCATCCCCAAGGCCATCCACGAAGCGACGCAACTGACGCCCGGCATGCCCATGCAGGTGCTCCAGTTCGGCGATCGCATCGAGGTCATTCCCGTCCGGCCGGTCCAGGAGTCGCGCGGCCTGTGCAAGGGCATGGACACGCACTTCGAGCGCGATGACGACAGACTCCTGGCACCGTGAACATCGTTGACACCTCGGGCTGGCGGAGTACCTGGCTGACAGTCCTCGTGCGGGACACGTTGCTGCCGCCATCGAAGACACCGAGCACCTGCTGGTACCGGTCATCGTGATCTACGAGGTGTTCAAGAAGATTGCCCTGGCATTCGACGAGAGCCGGGCGATACAGGTGATCGGTGTCCTGAAGCACGGGCAGGTTGTCCCGCTGGACGAGGCGTTGGCCATAGGCGCGGCCAAGCTGAGCCTGGAGCGCAAACTGCCGATGGCCGATGCACTGATCTACGCGACGGCCCTGCGCCATGGCGCCACCGTCTATACGCAGGATGCCCATTTCGAGGGCCTGCCGCAGGTGCGCTTCTTTCCCCGGTCCGACGGTTGAACAGCAACGGCATGTCCGTCCAGCGCCTGGCCGCCGTCATCGCGGCCACCTTGCCGTCCCTGCTGGCCTACAACCCGCCGCCCTCACCCACGCTGCTCAACCAGGCGCTGGCGCTGGCGGTCTGGGGCCTGTTCGCCGCGGTGGCGGCCGGCGCCTGGCGCGCGGCGCGGCCGGCCTGGCCGCTGGGGCTGGCGCTGGGTGGCGTGGCGTTGGGGGTGGTCTGGTCGTGGGGCCCAGGCACCCTGCCGTCCAGCCTGGCGCTGTCGGCACTGGGCCTGTTGGCCGCTGCCGTGGTGATGGTGGCCGCCGGTGCGTCGGCACGCGCCACCGTGTCGGCCCAGGCCCTGTTCGCCGCCTTCTGCTGGGGCTGGGTCGTGGCCGGAGGCGTCAACCTGGCCATCGCCGCCGTGCAGGTGTTTGCGCCGGCGTGGCCTGATGGCACATGGCTGGCACGTTCGGGCCTGCCGGGGCGTGCGGTGGGCAACCTGCGCCAGCCCAACCACCTGAGCAGCCTGCTGATGTGGTCGGCACTGGCCGTCGTGGCGCTGCGCCAGATGGGGCATTGGCGGCCCCGGCCGGCGGCGGCGATGTTCGCCGCGCTGGTCGCCGGGGTGGTGCTCACGGCCTCGCGCACGGGCCTGGTCAGCGTGCTGCTGCTGGCCAGCTGGGGCCTGGTGGACCGTGCGCTGGCGCGCGATGTGCGCCGCCTGCTGGTGGCCGCGCCGCTGCTCTATGGGCTGGCCTGGGGCGTCATGTGGGCCTGGGCGCATGCCGAGGGAGCGACCTTCGGCGGCGAGGCCCGGCTGCGCGAGACCGACATCTCCAGCTCGCGCTTCGGCATCTGGGCCAATGCATGGGCGCTGATCGCCCGCCAGCCGTGGACCGGCGTGGGTTTCGGCGAGTTCAACCTCGCCTGGTCGATGACGCCGTTCCCTGGGCGGCCGACCGCCTTCTTCGACCATGCGCACAACCTGCCGCTGCACCTGCTGGCCGAACTGGGCGTGCCGCTGGGCGGTGCCGTCTGCGTGTTGCTGGGGTGGGCCCTGTGGCGTGCGCTGCGCGCCGCAACCGGCCCCCAGGCGCCGTGGCAGCGCTGTGCGGCGATGTTCGCGCTCATGATCGGTGTGCACAGCCTGCTCGAGTACCCGCTGTGGTACGCCTACTTCCTGCTGCCGCTGGCCTGGGTGTGGGGCTTTGCGCTTGGCCGGCCGGTGGGTGCGGTCGAACGGTCACCGGCAACGGCCGTGGCCGTGGCCGCCAGGCTGCGCCCAGGCCTGGGCGCCGCAGCCGTGCTGGCAGCGCTGGCCGTGGTGGCCGACTACCAGCGCGTGGTGCGCATCTTCGAGGCACCCGCCGGCGCCGCGCCGCTGGCCCAGCGCATCGCCGACGGCCGTGCCAGCCTGCTGTTCGCGCACCACGGCGACTATGCGGCGGCCACCACCGGCCTGCCGCAACCCGACGGCCTGGGCGCTTTCGACGGTGCGCGCCACTACCTGCTGGACACGCGGCTGATGCGCGCCTGGGCCGAAGCCCTGGCGCGCGAAGGCCGCGTGGGCGAAGCCCGCTGGGTGGCCGCACGCCTGCACGAGTTCGGCCCGGCGCGGGCCGGCGACTTCTTCGCGCCGTGCGACGACCCGGCGTCCGCGCCCGGTGCCTGGGCGTGTCAGCCGCCGCCGGCGCTGGACTGGCGCGCGCTGCAGCGGCCCTGAAGGTTCAGCCGGCCGCCACCCAGTGCCCCGATTTCCCGCCCTGCTTCTCGAGCAGGCGCACGTCGGAGATCACCATGCCGCGGTCGGCGGCCTTGCACATGTCGTAGACGGTCAGCAGGCCCACCTGCACGGCACAGAGGGCTTCCATCTCGACGCCGGTGCGGCCCAGGGTCTCCACCTGCGCCGTGCAGTGCACGGTGCTGCTGGCCTCGTCGAGGTCGAAGTCCACCACCACACGCGTGATCGGCAGCGGGTGACACAGCGGCACCAGGTCGGCGGTGCGCTTGGCACCCTGGATGGCGGCAATGCGGGCGATGCCGATCACGTCGCCCTTCTTCGCCTGCCCGCCGGCGATCAGCGCAAAGGTGGCCGGCTGCATGCGGATGCTGCCGGTGGCACGCGCCACGCGGTGGGTCACGTCCTTGGCCGCCACGTCCACCATGTGGGCCTGGCCGGCAGCGTCGAAATGGGTCAGCGGTGAGGTCATCGGCGGCGGAAACATGCGGGCAATGCGGCGCTGTCATGATAGCCATCGCATGACACGCTCCCGCACGGCCCCCTTCTGGCGTCGCGCCGCCTGCACCTTGCTGGCGGCCGCGCTCGCGCTGCCGGTGGCGCCGCTGCACGCCCAGGCCGTGGGTAGCGGCTCTGGCTCGGGCCCGGGCGCGCTGCCGGCCCTGGGCGACAGCGCTTCCGAAGCGCTGGACGTGGCCGAGGAAGGCCGCATCGCGCGCGAGATCCTGCGCAGCGCGCGCGGCGACCCGGCCTTCCTGGACGACCCGGTGCTGCAGGGCTACCTCGAATCGATCTTCCAGCCGCTGGTGGATGCGGCCCGCCGCAGCGGGCAGATCGGCACCGACATCGACCGCCCCTACGTCTGGACCTCGTTCCTCGTGCGCGACCCCAGCGTCAACGCGTTCGCGATGCCCGGTGGCCTGATCGGCGTGCACCTGGGCCTGATCGCGATGACGGCGCACCCGGACGAACTGGCCTCGGTGCTGGCCCACGAACTCACGCACGTCACGCAGCGCCACATCGCACGCAGCATCAGCGGCACGCAGCGCACCAGCCTGCTGGCACTGGCGGCCATGATGGCCGGCCTGGTGATCGCGGCACGCGGCGGCAACGTGGACCTGGCGCAGGCGGCCGTCACCGGCGGCCAGGCGGCGATGCTGCAGGGGCAGCTGAACTACTCGCGCGACATGGAGCGTGAAGCCGACCGCATCGGCTTTGGCCTGCTGACGGCCACCGGCCACAGCCCGGCGGCCATGGCGTCGATGTTCGAGCTGCTCTCGTCGGCCAACCGGCTCAACGACAGCGGCAGCTACCCCTACCTGCGCAGCCACCCGCTGACCACCGAGCGCATCGCGGAGGCGCGTGCGCGTGTGCCCGACGGGGCACCCGCCGTGCCGCCGGCCCCCCCGCTGCACGAGCTCATGCGAGCCCGGGCCACGGTGCTGATGGACCCGTCCACCGAAGCCCTGCAGCGCTGGTTGCAGGCGCCCGGAGATGGCCTGCCCGGCCTCTACCGGCGCGCGCTGGCCGCCGCCCGGCTGCAGGACGCGGCCGCCGGCGACGCGCTGTGGCCGGCGTTGCAGCAGGCCTGGGCGCAGCCTGGCCTGCCGGCGGACGCGGCGCGAGCGCTGCGCCTGCTCGGCGCCGAGCTGCAGCTGGCGCTGGGCCGGCCGCAGCCGGCCGGCTTGCTGGTGGACGCGGCAGACCGGTCCCGAGCCGCGCTGCTGCTGCGTGCCGAGGTGGCGCGCGGCCAGCCGGACGCGGCACAGCCTGGTCCCGCCCGCGCGGCGCTGGACGCCAGCGTGCAGGCGCTGCAGGCCTGGGTGATCGAGCACCCGGAGGACGCCGGCGCCTGGTGGGCGCTGGCGCAGGGCGCGCGCCTGCTGGGCCAGCCGGTGCGCGCCGGGCGTGCCGAGGCCGAGGCGCGCTGGTCCAGCGGCGACCTGGGTGGTGCGCTGGCTGCGCTGCAGGCGGCGCGCCGGCTGCCGGCCGGCAACGAGGCCATCGAACTGCACGTGGTCGAGTCGCGCTGGCGGGTGCTGGAGGCCGAGCGCCGCCAGCGCCTGGAGGAAGCGCGGGCCCGCGGCCGCTGACGGGCCCGGCGGCGGCCCGCCTGCCCGGCGTCACCGCCCGTGACAGGCGCACCGCGGCGAGGAGTTACCATCCCGCCCGCCGCGGCCCGACCGGTCGCGACCCGACACCCGATCCACGAATCCACTGGGAGACACCCATGGCCACCGCCAAGAAGACCGCAGGCGCCGCGCCTGCCCGCAAGCCCAACGCCGCCTTCATGAAGGCGATGACGCCCAGCGCCGCGCTGGCCGCCATCGTCGGTGCCGACCCGCTGCCGCGCACCGAAGTCACGAAGAAGGTCTGGGAGTACATCAAGAAGCACGACCTGCAGGACAAGGCGAAGAAGACGCTGATCAACGCCGACGCCAACCTGCACAAGGTGTTCGACAAGGCGCAGGTCACGATGTTCGAGATGACCAAGCTCATCAACAACCACCTGAAGTGATCGCGCCGGCGCGGCGCGTGCGGCCTCTGACCTTCTCAGCCCGCGTGCCGTGCCATCAACTGCTGCAGGAAGCGCCCCGTGTGGCTGGCCGCGCAGGCCGCCACCTGCGCTGGCGTGCCGGCCACCACGATCTGGCCGCCGCCGCTGCCGCCCTCGGGCCCCAGGTCCAGCAGCCAGTCGGCACAACGGATCATGTCCAGGTTGTGCTCGATCACGACCACGGTGTTGCCGGCGTCGCGCAACTGCAGCAGCACGTCCAGCAGCAGCCGGATGTCCTGGAAATGCAGGCCGGTGGTCGGCTCGTCCAGGATGTAGAGCGTACGTCCGGTGTCGCGCTTGCCCAGTTCCTGCGCCAGCTTCACGCGCTGCGCCTCGCCGCCCGACAGCGTGGTGGCGCTCTGGCCCAGGCGCACATAGCCCAGGCCCACGTCCAGCAGCGCCTTGAGCCGGCGCGCGATGTTGGGCACGGCGCCGAAGAACTCGTGCGCGTCCTCGATGGTCATGTCCAGCACCTGGGCGATGTTGCGCCCGCGGTAGAGGATCTCCAGCGTCTCGCGGTTGTAGCGCAGGCCCTTGCAGGTGTCGCAGGGCACGTAGACGTCGGGCAGGAAGTGCATCTCCACCTTGATGACACCGTCGCCCTGGCAGGCCTCGCAACGGCCGCCGGCCACGTTGAAGCTGAAGCGCCCGGCGCCGTAGCCGCGCTCGCGGGCCGCCGGCACCTCGGCGAACAACTCGCGGATCGGCGTGAACAGCCCGGTGTAGGTGGCCGGGTTGCTGCGCGGCGTGCGGCCGATGGGGCTCTGGTCGACGTTGATGACCTTGTCGAAGACCTCCAGCCCGTCGATGTGGTCGTGCGGCGCCGGCTCGGCGTGGCTGCCGTAGAGCTTGCGCGCGGTGGCGGCGTACAGCGTGTCGTTGACCAGCGTGCTCTTGCCGGAGCCGGAGACGCCCGTGACGCAGGTGAAGCGGCCGACCGGGAACTCGGCCGTCACCTGCTGCAGGTTGTGGCCGCGCGCGCCCACCACGCGCACCACCGGCGTGTCGGGCGTGGTCACCGGGCCCGGCGGGGCGCTGATGCGCAGCACGCCGGCCAGGTAGCGTCCGGTGAGCGATTCGGGGTCGGCCTCCACCGCCGCCGGCGTGCCTTGCGCGATCACGCGCCCGCCATGCACGCCGGCGCCCGGCCCCATGTCCACCACGTGGTCGGCGGCACGGATCATGTCCTCGTCGTGCTCGACCACCAGCACCGAGTTGCCGAGATCGCGCAGGTGCTGCAGCGTGGCGATCAGGCGCTCGTTGTCGCGCTGGTGCAGGCCGATGCTGGGCTCGTCGAGCACGTACATCACGCCCGACAGGCCGCTGCCGATCTGTGACGCGAGCCGGATGCGCTGCGCCTCGCCACCGCTGAGCGTGTCGGCGCCGCGATCCAGGCTCAGGTAGGTCAGGCCCACGTCGACCAGGAAACGCAGGCGAGAGCGGATCTCGCGCACCACCTTGTCGGCGATCTCGGCCTTGGCGCCTTCGAGCGCCAGCGTGTCGAACCAGTCGCGGCAGCGTGCCAGCGTCCAGCGCTCCAGCTCGTACAGCGGCGGCCCGGGCTCGGCGCTGGCCGCCGGCTGCAGGAACACGTGGCGCGCCTCGCGCCGCAGCCGGCTGCCGGCGCAGGCAGGGCAGGGCTTGGCGGCCTGGTAGCGGGCCAGGTCCTCGCGCACCGCGGCGGAATCCGTTTCGCGGTAGCGGCGCTCCCAGTTGGGGATGATGCCTTCGAACGGGTGGCGCTTCTTCACGCTGCGGCCCTTGCCGCGGCCGGCTGATTCCGCCGTGTAGGTGAAGGCGATCTCCTCGTCGCCGGATCCGTAGAGCAGCACCTGGCGCACGGATTCGGGCAGCGCCTCGAACGGGGTCTCGATGTCGACGCCGTAATGCGCCGTCACGCTTTCCAGCAGCGCGTGGCTGTAGGCATTGCGCCGGTCCCAGCCCTTGATGGCGCCGCCGGCCAGGCTCAGCTGCGGGAAGGCGACCACGCGCTCCGGATCGAACACCGTCACCTGGCCCAACCCGTCGCAGCTGGGGCAGGCGCCCACCGGCGAGTTGAAGGAGAACAGCCGCGGTTCCAGTTCCGGAATCGAGTAGCTGCACTTCGGGCAGCCGAAGCGGCTGCTGAAGGCGTGCTCGCGTTCCGTGTCCATCTCCAGCGCGATGGCCTTGCCGTCGGCCACGCGCAGCGCAGCCTCCAGGCTCTCGGCCAGGCGCTGGCGCATGTCCGGTCGCAGCTTCAGGCGGTCGATCACGACGTCGATGTCGTGCTTGTCGTTCTTCTTCAGCGGCGGCAGCGCGTCGGCCTCGACCACGCGGCCACCGACGCGGAAGCGCACGTAGCCCTGGGCCTGCATGTCCTGGAACAGCTCGGTGAACTCGCCCTTGCGGTCGCGCACCACCGGCGCCAGCACCATCAGCCGCGTGTCCTCGGGCAGGGCCAGCACCGCGTCCACCATCTGGCTGACGCTCTGCGCCTGCAGCGGCAGCACGTGGTCGGGGCAGAAGGGCGTGCCGGCGCGCGCATACAGCAGGCGCAGGTAGTCGTGGATCTCGGTGACGGTGCCGACCGTGGAGCGCGGGTTGTGGCTGGTGGCCTTCTGCTCGATGCTGATCGCCGGGCTCAGGCCCTCGATCACGTCCACGTCGGGCTTGTCCATCAGCTGCAGGAACTGGCGCGCGTAGGCGCTCAGACTCTCCACGTAGCGCCGCTGGCCCTCGGCGTACAGCGTGTCGAAGGCCAGGCTGGACTTGCCCGAACCCGACAGCCCCGTGATCACCACCAGCGCATGCTTGGGGAGGTCGAGGTCGACGTTCTTCAGGTTGTGCGTGCGCGCTCCCCTGACTTTCAGCAGCGGGGATTCCGGCGACACGGCGGGGGAAGAGGGCATCGGCACCTGAAGCAGCAAAACCGGTCATCATAGCCACCGTGATCCCGCTGCGCACCGACCCCACCTCGCCCTGGAACCCGCAGGCGCAGGTGTGCCTGGCATGTGGCGTACGCCGGTTCGCGCTGTTCGGGGTGCTCGACGACGCGGAGCTGGCCGCCATCCACCACCGCATCGCCGACATCGCGCTGGAACCGGGCCAGCGCCTCTACGACGCCAACGACCGTGGCACCGCCGCCTACACCATCCGTGAAGGCGTGCTGCGCCTGGAGCGCAGCAGCGAACGCGGCGACCGCCGCATCGTGCGCCTGGCCGGGCGCACGCAGCTCGTGGGCATGGAGGCCATGCTGGGCCAGACTTACGCGGCCGACGCCATCGCCTGCACGCCGGTGCGGGCCTGCCGGCTGCCGCGCGCGCTGGTGGACGAACTGGCAGAGCACCGCCCGGAACTGCTGCGCGACCTGATGAAGCGCTGGCAGAGCGCGCTGGACGAGGCCGACGAGTGGCTCACCGAGCTCAGCGCCGGCAGCGCGCGCTGGCGCGTGCTGCGCCTGCTGCTCAAGCTGACCGAATACGGCGAGCCCGACGGCCGCCTGTGGCTGCCCACGCGCGGCGAGATGGGCACGATGCTGGGGCTGACGGTGGAGACCACCAGCCGGCTGGTGGCCGCACTCAAGCGCGAAGCCGTGCTGGAGCCGCTGGACGCGCGCCATGCCCGGGTAGACATGACCGCGCTGGCCGCGGCCTTGAAGGCGGAGTCGGACGCGGGGGGCTGATCAGTCGGGCGCGCTGGTGGCGTGGCCGGCTTCGTCCCAGTCGGGCGGCGGTGCGTCATCCAGCCAATTCGGCGCGCCACTGGCGTCTTCTTCGGGCCCGGCGAAGGCGCCGCCCGCCTGCAGCACACGCAGGATCTCGCGCCCGTAGGCCTCGAGCTTCTTCGCGCCGACGCCGCTGATCGTGCCCAGCGCGTCCAGCGTGGCCGGCCGTGCGCGCGCCATCTCCGCCAGCGTGGCGTCGTGGAACACCACGTAGGCCGGCAGGTTGTGCGCCTTGGCGACCTCGCCGCGCCAGGCCTTCAGCGCGGCGAAGCGCTGCAGGGCCTCGTCGTCCAGCGGCAGCGGGGGAGCCTTGCCGGCGCCCGCGGCGCTTCGACGTCCGGCCTTGGCGGCCTTCGCCCGGCGCGCCTCCGACGGCTGGCGCAGCCGCAGCGACACCTCGCCCTTGAGCACCGCACGCGCCGATTCGTCGAGCACCAGCGTGTGCCACTCGCCTTCGGCGCGCACGTGGCCCAGCGCGATCAGCTGGCGCAGCACGCCACGCCACTGCGCCTCGCTGATGTCGGCACCGATGCCGAAGGTGCTGAGGTGGGCGTGGCCGTGCTGGCGCACCTTGTCGGTGGTCTTGCCGCGCAGCACGTCGATCAGGTGGCCGGAACCGAAGGCCATGCCGCCATGCTGCTGGAAGCGGTAGATGCAGCTCAGCGCCTTGCGCGCCGCTTCCGTGGCGTCCCAGGTGGCCGGCGGCTGCAGGCAGTTGTCGCAGTTGCCGCACGGTGCGCTGGCTTCTCCGAAGTAGGCCAGCAGCCGCACGCGCCGGCAGTCGTGCGCCTCGGCCAGGCCGAGCAGGGCGTCGAGCTTGTCGCGCTGCAGGCGCTTGTAGTCGTCGCCGGCCTCGCCCTCGTCGATCATGCGGCGCTGGTTGACCACGTCCTGCAGGCCGTAGGCCATCCAGGCGTCCGCGGGCAGGCCGTCACGGCCGGCGCGGCCGGTCTCCTGGTAGTAGCCCTCGATGTTCTTCGGCAGGTCGAGGTGGGCCACGAAGCGCACGTCGGGCTTGTCGATGCCCATGCCGAAGGCAATGGTCGCCACCATCACCAGGCCTTCCTCGCGCAGGAAGCGGTCCTGGTGGCGGCGGCGCATGTCGGCGTCCAGCCCGGCGTGATAGGGCAGGGCCGGCACGCCTTCGCCCACCAGCCAGGCAGCGGTTTCCTCCACCTTGCGCCGGCTCTGGCAGTAGACGATGCCCGCATCGTATTCGTGCTCGTCGCGCAGGAAGCGCAGCAGCTGCGCCTTCGGGTCGGCCTTCTCGACGATGGTGTAGCGGATGTTCGGCCGGTCGAAGCTGCTGACGAACAGCCGGGCATCGTCCAGTGCCAGGCGCGCCACGATGTCGGCCCGCGTGTGCGCGTCGGCCGTGGCCGTGAGCGCCAGGCGCGGCACGCTGGCGTAGCGCTCGTGCAGTGCGCTCAGGCCCAGGTACTCGGCGCGGAAATCGTGACCCCACTGGCTCACGCAATGCGCCTCGTCGATGGCGAACAGACTGAGCTTGCCGCGTTCGTGCAGCGAATCCAGCATGGCCAGGAAGCGCGGCGTCAGCAGCCGTTCCGGCGCTGCGTACAGCATCACCAGGCGGCCGGCGAGCAGGTCGCGCTCGATGCGTCGGGCCTCGTCGCCGTCGAGCGTGCTGTTGAGGAAGGCCGCGGGCACGCCCAGTTCGTCCAGCGCGCCGACCTGGTCGTGCATCAGCGCGATCAGCGGGCTCACCACCACCGTCACGCCGCGCCCGGCGCGGTGGCGGGCGATGGCCGGGATCTGGTAGCACAGGCTCTTGCCGCCACCGGTGGGCATCAGCACCAGCGCATCACCGCCGCCGATGGCGTGCTCGACGATGGCCCGCTGCGCGCCGCGGAAGGCTTGGTAGCCGTAGACCTCGTGCAGGATCGCCAGCGGGTCGGTGACGGGGCGGCGGGTGGCGGTGGCAGGGTCGGCGGTCACGGGCATGATCGTACCCGGCGCCCCCCGACACCCCGGCCCGCCGACGGGGGCCCACCCCGGGGCGAACCCCTGCGGAGGATGGCCGGCGCCGGGGCGGCGGCGATAATCCCGTCACTCCCCCACACCGCCAACACCACCCAGGAGCACGCCATGGCGTCGGTCAACAAGGTCATTCTCATCGGCAACCTCGGGCGCGACCCGGAGGTGCGCTACGCCCCCAGCGGCTCGGCCATCTGTAACGTCACCATCGCCACGTCGCGCCAGTGGAAGAACAAGGACAGCGGCGAGCGCCAGGAAGAGACCGAGTGGCACCGCGTGGTCTTCTACGACCGGCTGGCCGAGATCGCCGGCGAGTACCTGAAGAAGGGCAAGTCCGTCTACGTGGAGGGCCGGCTGAAGACCCGCAAGTGGACCGACAAGGACGGCGTGGAGAAGTACACCACCGAGATCATCGCCCAGGAGATGACGATGCTCGGCGGCCGTGAAGGCGGCGGTGGCGGTGGCTACGGCGGTGACGACGGCGGCATGGGTGAATCGCGTGACAGCCGCCCGGCGCGCAGTGCGCCGGCCCCGCGCGCCCCGGCGCCCAAGCCGGCCGCCAAGTCGTCGACCGGCTTCGACGACATGGACGACGACATCCCCTTCTAGACCCGACCTCGCTCCGCGGCCAGGTTGATCAGCCTGGCCGCGGGTGCATCAGCAGGGCGTCCGGCGCCGGCGATGGACGCCCGAGCGCCAGGGCGCTGCGATAGACCTGCTCCACGCGGTCCACGACATGGGCCCAGTCCAGCGTCGTGGTGGTTGCGTGGGCCTCACGGCCGAGCTGGGCTGCAAACGCGCGCTGGCGCGCCAGCCGGACCGCCTGCGCGATGAACTGCGACCGCTGGCCGGCAGGCGCCAGCAGGCCGTCCACGCCGGGGGTGATCAGCTGCCCGGCGGCCGCCAGGTCGTAGGCCAGCACGGCCAGGCCGCTGGCCATGGCCTCGGGCACCACGTTGCCGAAGGTCTCGGTCTCGCTGGGGAAGAGGAACAGGTCGGCGCTGGCGTAGTGGGCGGCCAGGTCCGGCCCGCGGCGCTGGCCGGCGAAGATGGCACCGGGGCAGGCCTGGCGCAGCGCCTCGCGCGCCGGGCCGTCGCCCACCAGCACCAGCCGGAGCGCCGGGTCGACCTGACGCATGGCGGCCAGCGCTTCCAGCAGCAGGCCCAGGTTCTTCTCCGGCGCGAGCCGGCCCACGCAGGTGACCACCCGTTCGCCGTCGCCCACGCCCCAGGTGCGGCGCAGCGCCTCGCTGCGGTGCAGCGGGCTGAACTGCTGCGTGTCCACGCCGCGCGCCACCACCTGCAGATTGTCGAAGCCGGCCGCCGCCAGCTGGCGCCGCAGCGCCTCGGTGGGCACCATCGTGCACAGCGTGCGGTTGTGGAACCTGCGCAGGTAGCCCACGATGGGCTTGCTGAGCCAGCCGATGCCGTAGTGCGCGCTGTAGGCGTGGAAGTTGGTGCGGAAGTCCGACACCACCGGCAGCTTCAGCAACCGTGCTGCCTGCAGTGCCGACGAGCCGAGCGGGCCTTCGGTGGCGATGTGCACGAGATCGGGCCGCTGCAGCGTCCACAGCTCGACCAGGCGCTGCTTGCTGGGCACCCCCATCTTCAGGTGCGGGTAGCGCGGGATCGGCAGGCCGTGCAGCAGCACCTCCTGCCAGCCCTCGTCAGCCCTCGCGCCGTCGGCCACGCCGCTGTCCTGGCGCGTCTGCCGCGGGCGGACGAGCTGCAGCGCGTGGTGGCGGGCCCGCAGGCCATCGACCAGCCTCGCCAGCGTCATCGCCACGCCGTTCACTTCCGGCGGCCAGGTCTCGGTGACCATGGCGATGCGCAGGCTGCGCTGCGCCGGCGCCAGTTGTTCGACCCAGATCTCGTCGGCGGCCAGCGTCTTCATGCGCCGATGGTGTGGTGCTCGCACTTCAAAACGATGACAGCGGATGTGTCGCGCAGCCGTCACGGCCGTGTCACGCCGGATTCACCGCCACTGGTCACGATGCGGACACATCGTGTGCCGCCACAGGAGCCCGTGTGACCGACCTGATCCGTGAATTCCGCCGCCAGCTCGCCGTCCAGCGCTGGGACGACCACCGCTACTACCACCAGAGCCGCATCAACCAGACGCTGCACCTGATCAGCGCGTTGAGCTTCCTCGTGGCCTACGGGCTGCTGTTCGTCGACCCGGCGGCCGCGGCCCTGGTGGGCTGGCTGGTGTCGATGACGACGCGCCAGGCCGGCCACTTCTTCTTCGAACCGCTGGGGTTCGACCACGTCAACCAGGCCACGAACGAACACAAGGAAGCGATCAAGGTGGGCTACAACCTGCGACGCAAGGTGGTGCTGCTGAGCGCCTGGGTGCTGCTGCCGGGGCTGCTGTGGTTCGACCGCAGCCTGCTCGGGCTGATCGAGCCAAGCACGGGCCTGGTTGGCTGGGTGCACGACGTGGGCCTGCTGTGGCTGGCGCTGGGCGTGGGCGGGCTGCTGTTCCGCACGCTGCACCTGTTCGCGCTGAAGAGCCCTCTGGAGGGCCTGGTGTGGATGACCAAGATCCTCACCGACCCATTCCACGACATCTACCTCTATCACGAGGCGCCTCTGGCGCTGCTGCGCGGCGAGCGGCTGGATCCGATGACCCATGTGCGGCAGGTGATGGCGGCACAGGCCACGCCGCTGGCTGGCGACGACAGCGAGGCCGCCGTCGAACGCCAGCGCTGATCGCGATGGCCGCCGCCGGTGCGGCGACCATGTTCTCAGAGGCCGAACCGCGCGTGCAGCAGCTCGCGCAGGATGCCGCGGCGGATGGCCCGGTCGGTCAGCGCGTCGTCGCGCCACCACCAGCCGTCGGCCGCCATCGCGCGGCCGGCCTCGACGAAGCGGCGCACCACGTCGTCGAAGGCCGTGTCGTCGAAGCCATGCGTGAAGATCAGCCGCCCCGTGCCCACCCAGCTCAGCGCGACGCCGGCGGCACGCAGGTAGTACTGCATCAGCCAGTGGTAGCGCGAGGGCTGGGTGAAGCTCACCGTCCACACACTGGTCAGATTCGCCACCCGCAGGGGCAGGCCGGCCGCCTGCAGGGCCTGGTTCATGCGCGCGGCGCGACCGTTCCACACCGCGTCCAGGTCGCGGTAGGTGGCCTGGACCTCGGGCGTGTCCAGACGGTCGAGGAACGCGCTCATCGCGCCCATCACGTACGGGTGGGCGTTGAAGGTGCCGCGCGCGAAGCACAGGTCGGCCGGTCGGTCCTCGCGGAAGCGCTTCATCAGGTCGGCACGGCCGCACACCACGCCCACCGGCAGGCCGCCGCCCAGGGTCTTGCCGTAGGTGACCAGATCGGCCCGGACGCCGAAGTAGTCCTGTGCGCCACCGGGTGCCAGGCGGAAGCCCATGAAGACCT
Organism: Burkholderiaceae bacterium; assembly: GCA_024235855.1. Classification (GTDB taxonomy): domain Bacteria; phylum Pseudomonadota; class Gammaproteobacteria; order Burkholderiales; family Burkholderiaceae_C; genus Rubrivivax. The sequence goes on along the minus strand of JACKLN010000001.1, from coordinate 361,008 downwards.
CGTCCAGGATCATCACGATGCCGCGCTGGGTGCAGACCTCGCGCAACTGCTGCAGCCAGGCGGTGTAGGCCGCCTTGTCGAAGCCGGCGCGCCGGCTGCCGTCGACCAGCGACGAATCGCCTGGGGCCGCCTTGTTGGGGTGCAGCGCCTGCAGCGGGTTGATCAGCACGCAGGCGATGTCCCGCCGCTGGCGCAGCACGCGCAGCGTGGCCTCGCTCATCTCCTGCAGCGTGTAGACCTTGCCCGGCGGCATCGGGTTGCCGGGGCCGGGCTGCACGTCGTCCCACCAGCCGTGGTAGGCGCCGCTGAAGCGCACCAGGTAGCGCTTCCTCGTGTGGAAGCGCGCCAGGCGCACGGCCTGCATCACCGCCTCGGTGCCCGACATGTGGAACGACACCGCGTCCTGGCCGGAGATCCTGCGCAGGCGTTCCACGTTGCGCGCCACCACCGGGTGAAGGCTGCCCAGCAGCGGGCCGAGTTCGGCCACCTGGGCGCTGCCCTCGGCGATGCAGGCCTTGTAGACATCCAGCCCGAACAGGTTGACGCCGTAGGAGCCGGTCAGGTCCACGAAGCGGTTGCCGTCCAGGTCGGTGAGCATGTGGCCTTCGCTGCGGGCCATGAAGCTGCCGACCTTCAGGTGCTGGCGCAGCACCGGCGCGAACTGGAAAGGCACGCGGTAGGCGCCGGTCAGCTGCAGGTCCGGCAGGTGGGCGGCGGTCTCGGCGGACAGCGCCAGCGTCTGCGGATAGCGCTCGCGGTAGATCGACGCCAGCCGCGCCAGCCCGGCACGGCGCTGAGCAACGACCTCGTCGGGCGCACCGTCGCAGGCGAAGAACCGCGCCTCGTCGTAGGCGTAGCCCGGCAGCCAGCGCGCCACCCGTTGCGCCATGCGCGCGTGGCCGGTCAGCGACCGGTGCTTGGCCAGCGACAGCGCCAGCCGGCGCTGCGCCTTGGGCAGCACGGCGGCGGCAGCCACCGCAGCAGCCCCGAGCGCGAGGGTTCCATCCATGGATGTCCTTCGAAGGTGTCGAAGGGGACCACTTGACTGCAAAGCGTTGACAGGCGAATGAAAACCCCCGAGACCACTCTCCCGACGTCGCGCTGGCGCGACCGCCTGCTGATGCAGGAAGACCTGAACTTCCTGCTCACCAACCGCGTGCCCCGCCTCCTGCTGACACGGCTGATGGGCGGCTTCAGCCGCATCCGCAGCCGCTGGCTGACACGGCTTTCGGTGGCCGTGTGGCGGCAGTTCACGCCGCTGGACCTGAGCGAGGCGGCGCAGTCCGACTTCGACAGCCTGCATGCCGTCTTCACGCGCGCGCTGAAACCCGGCGCGCGACCGGTGGACCCGCGAGCCGACGTGCTGGTCAGCCCCTGCGACGCCATCGTGGGCGCCTGTGGCGCGGTGCGCGACGGGCAGGTCTTCCAGGCCAAGGGCATGCCGTACGCGATGGCCGACCTGTTCGGTGGCGACCCGCTGGCGGCCGACTTCATCGGTGGCAGCTACGTCACGCTGCGCCTGACCTCGGCCATGTACCACCGCTTCCACGCGCCGTGCGACGCGCGGCTGGGCGACGTGACCTACCTCAGCGGCGACACCTGGAACGTGAACCCGATCGCGCTGGCGCGTGTGGAGCGGTTGTTCTGCCGCAACGAACGCGCGGTGCTGCCGCTGACGCTGCCTTCCGGCGCGCGCATCGCCCTGGTGCCGGTGGCCGCCATCCTGGTGGCCAGCCTGCGCCTGCACGCGCTGGACGTACGCCTGCACCTGCGCTACCGCGGCCCGAACCGCCTGCCCTGCGACGTGCCCGTGACCCGGGGCCAGGAACTGGGCTGGTTCGAGCACGGCTCGACCATCATCGTCTTTGCGCCACCAGGGTTCCGGTTCGCCCCCGGCATCGCCACCGGCACCCGCATCCGCATGGGGCAGGCCCTGCTGATGGTGCCCACGACGTCGCCCGAAAGCGACGGCGACACGCCGCTGTCATCCGCCGCCACGAGCATGGATGCCCATGCGCCGTGACGACATGGACCCCGGGGACACCGGCGACGCCCACGAGCCGCCGGGGCCCAAGCTGCGCGTGCGCACGGCCTGGATCTCCGACATCCACCTGGGCACGCCGGGCTGCCAGGCCGTGCCGCTGCTGGACTTCCTGCGCGCGCTGGAGTGCGAGACGCTGTACCTGGTGGGCGACATCATCGACGGCTGGCAGTTGCGCCGCAATTGGTACTGGCCACAGGCCCACAACGACGTGGTGCAGAAGCTGCTGCGCAAGGCGCGCAAGGGCACGCGCGTGGTCTTCGTGCCCGGCAACCACGACGAGTTCGCGCGCAAGTACGTCGAGCACAACTTCGGCGGCGTGGACGTGGTCGACGAGGCCATCCACACCACCGCCGACGGCCGCGCCCTGTGGATCACGCATGGGGACCTGTTCGACGGCGTCATCCAGTACGCCAGGTGGCTGGCCTACCTCGGCGACACGTCGTACGAATTCCTGCTCAAGCTCAACCGCCACCTGAACTCGCTGCGCGCGCGGATGGGCCTGCCGTACTGGAGCCTGTCGAAGTACCTCAAGCTCAAGGTCAAGCGCGCCGTCAGCTACATCGGTGATTTCGAGGTCGCCGTGGCGCGCGAGGCACGCCGGCGTGGCCTGCAGGGCGTGGTCTGCGGCCACATCCACCATGCCGAGATGCGTGACATCGACGGCGTGCTCTATGCCAACGACGGCGACTGGGTGGAAAGCCTGACCGCGCTGGTGGAGCACCCCAACGGCCGGCTGGAGGTCGTAGACTGGATCGCCTGGTCCGGCGCCCAGGCTGAAGCGGAGTTCCCGGTCGGCGCCGGTGTACTGACTTGATACCCTGGTGGGTATGTGATATGATACCTGCCAAGGTATCCGAACACATCCCGCCATGTCACCCAGAACCCCTCTTCTCGCCACCGCGGTTGCTGCGCTGATCGCCGGCGCGGTGCCCGTGGGCGCTGCCTGGGCCCAGGCTGCCCCCGGCGCCGTGCCCACGGCCGTGCTGGCCGCCGCGCCCGACCGTGCCGGTTTCGTGCTGACCGGCGCCCTGCAGGCCCTGCGCCAGAGCACGGTGGCGGCGCAGACCGCCGGCAACGTGCTGGAACTGGCCGTCAAGGCCGGTGACCGCGTGCGTGCCGGCCAGATGCTGGCGCGCATCGACGAGCGCAGTGCCGCCGCCGGGTTGGCTGCTGCCGACGCCGGCGTGGCGCAGGCCGAGGCCATGCTGGCCAACGCCCGCGCCCAGGCCGAACGCACGCGCGAGCTCAAGCGCCAGGGCTTCGTCAGCCAGGCGGCGCTGGACGCGGCCGAGACCCAGTTGCGGGCCGCCCAGGCGGGCCAGGACCAGGCCCGGGCCGGCCGGTCGCAGGCCGCGCTGGCGCGCAGCTTCGCCGCAGTGATGGCCCCGTTCGATGCCGTGGTGCTGGCCACCCATGTGGAGGCCGGCGACCTGGCCGCCCCCGGGCGTGCGCTGGTGACCCTGTATGCGCCCGGCCGGCTGCGCGCCGTGGCCCAGGTGCCGTCCACGCGCTCGGCGCTGGCGCGCGCCGCCAGCACGGTGGAGGTGCAACTGCCGGACGGCCGCTGGGTGGCGCCGGTGTCGCGCACCGAACTGCCGTCGGCCGACCCGGTGGCGCAGACGGTGGAATGGCGACTGGATCTTGCCTCGGAAGCGGCGGCGGCGTTCGCGCCGGGCCAGTCGGTGCAGGTGCGCTTCGCCGGCGCCGCCGCAGCGGCCGCCGGCGCCGTGGTCCGCCCAGTGCTGCCGGCCGCGGCCGTGCTGCAGCGCGGCGAGCTCAGCGCCGTCTACGTGGTGCAGGACGGCCGCTTCGTGCTGCGCCCGGTGCGGCTCGGAGCGATGGTGGGCGCGGTGCAGGGCGACGCCGGCATCGAGGTGCTGGCCGGGCTGAAGGCCGGCGAGCGCTACGCCACCGATGCGGTGAAGGCCGGCCTGGCCGGCGCGCAACCCGCGAACTGACGCCCCGTGGCCATGACCGACCAACCCTCCCTCGGCGTCTCCGGCCGCCTGGCCGCGGCTTTCCAGGCCAGTGCCATCACGCCGCTGCTGGCCCTGGTGGCGCTGTTGCTGGGCCTGTTCGCCGTGCTCGTCACGCCGCGAGAGGAAGAGCCGCAGATCAACGTGACGATGGCCAACGTGCTGATCCCCTTCCCGGGGGCCAGCAGCACCGAGGTGCAGAACCTCGTGGCACGCCCGGCCGAGCAGGTGCTCGGCCAGATCCACGGCATCGAGCACACGTACTCCGTGGCCCGCCCGGGCATGGCGCTGCTGACGGTGCAGTTCCAGGTCGGCGTGCCGCGCACCGAGGCGCTGGTGCGCCTGTACGACGTGCTCAACGCCAACCAGGACTGGCTGCCCGCCGGCCTGGGCACGCTGACGCCTATCGTCAAGCCCAAAGGCATCGACGATGTGCCCGTGCTGGCGGTGACGCTGTGGTCCAAGGATGCCGCCAGTGCGCTGGAACTCGAGCGCGTGGCGGCGTCGATGGAGGCCGAGCTCAAGCGCGTGCCGGGCTCGCGCGAGGTCAAGACCATCGGCGGCCCGGGGCAGGTGATCGCCGTGGCGCTGGACCCGGCGCGGCTGCGCGCCCGCGGCGTGGACCTGATGCAGCTGCAGCAGGCGCTGCAGGCGGCCAACCTGGCCATGCCGGCCGGCAGCGTGGCCCACCCCACCGGCCCCGGCCTGCTGGCGGTGGAGACGGGCGAGTTCCTGAAGAGCGCCGACGACGTGGCCGAGATCGTGGTCGGCGTGCACGCCGGCAAGCCGGTCTACCTGCGCGAGGTGGCCACGGTCACCCCGGGCGCGGGCCAGCCGAAGCACCATGTCTGGTACACGCCCGGGGGCGATGCCGGCGGCGGCGCGTACCCGGCCGTCACCGTCAGCGTGACGAAGAAGCCGGGCGAGAACGCCGTGGACGTGGCCCGCGCCGCCCGTGCGCGCGTCGACGAGCTGCGCAACACCGTGATCCCGCCGGGGCTGGAAGCCACCGTGACGCGCGACTACGGCGAGACGGCGGCCGAGAAGGCCAACAAGCTGATCCAGAAGCTGGCCTTCGCCACCGGCTCGGTGATCCTGCTCGTGGGCCTGGCGCTGGGCCGGCGCGAGGCGGTGATCGTCGGTGGCGCGGTGATCCTGACGCTGACGGCCACGCTGTTCGCCAGCTGGGCCTGGGGCTTCACGCTTAACCGCGTGAGCCTGTTTGCGCTGATCTTCAGCATCGGCATCCTGGTCGACGACGCCATCGTGGTGGTGGAGAACATCCACCGTCACCAGCAGCTCACGCCCGGCCGGCCGCTGCGCGAGATCATCCCGGTGGCGGTGGACGAGGTCGGCGGGCCGACCATCCTGGCCACGCTGACGGTGATTGCGGCGCTGCTGCCGATGGCCTTCGTCAGTGGCCTGATGGGCCCGTACATGAGCCCGATCCCCATCAACAGCAGCCTGGGCATGGCGCTGTCGCTGGCGATTGCGTTCACGGTGACGCCGTGGCTGGCGCTGAAGCTGATGAAGTCGGGCGACCATGCCGGCGCGATGCACCACGAGGACGCTGCCGTCGCGGCCGACGCCCCGCCGCAGAAGGGCATCGCCGGCGCGCTGGCGCGCACCTTCTCCGCGCTGCTGCGCCCGTTCCTGGAGAGCGCCCGCAAGCGCTGGCTGCTGCTGGCCGGCATCTTGGTGGCGCTGATGCTGTCGGTGGGCCTGACGGTGGTGCAGTGGGTGGTGCTGAAGATGCTGCCCTTCGACAACAAGAGCGAGTTCGCGCTCGTGGTCGACATGCCGGCGGGCACGGCCCTGGAGGACACGGCCGCGGCGCTGCAGGAGATGGGCGCCTACCTGGTGAAACAGCCCGAGGTGCGCGACCTGCAGGGCTACGCCGGCACCGCCAGCCCCATCACCTTCAACGGCCTGGTGCGCCAGTACTACCTGCGCGCCGACGCCGAGATGGGCGAGCTGCAGGTCAACCTGGTCGACAAGCACCACCGCGACGAGCAGAGCCACGCCATCGCGCAGCGCCTGCAGCCGGAGCTGCAGCGCATCGCTGCGCAGCACGGCGCGCGGCTGAAGGTGGTGGAGGTGCCGCCCGGCCCGCCGGTGATGAGCCCGATCGTGGCCGAGGTCTATGGGCCCGACGAGGCCGGCCGCCAGCAGCTGGCTGCCCGCCTGGCGGCCGAGTGGGCGAAGCACCCCGACATCGCCGGCATCGACACCACGCTGCGCGACGACGCGCCACAGGCCTTCCTGCGCATCAACCGGGCCCGTGCCGAGGCGCTGGGCATCCCGGCGGCCGTGGTGGCACAGACGGTGGCCGGCGCGCTGTCGGGCCTGGACGCGACCTGGCTGCACGACGGCCGCAGCAAGTACCCGGTGCCGGTGCGCCTGCAGCTGCCGCGCAGCACGCAGGTGGGGCTGGACGCGCTGCTGGCACTGCCGCTGCGCGCGGCGAACGGTCAACTGGTGCCGCTGTCGGAACTGGTGCGCGTGGAGCAGGGCGTCATCGACAAGCCGCTCTACACCAAGGACCTGCAGGGCGTGAGCTACGTGTTCGCCGACGTCAAGGCCGGCGGCGCCACGCCCGACTCACCGCTGTACGGCCTGTTCGGCCTGCGCGGCAGCCTGGCCACGGCCGCGCTGCCGGGCACCGGCGCCGTGGGCGAGTACTGGATCTCGCAGCCCAGCGACCCCTACCGCGCCTACGCCGTGAAGTGGGACGGCGAGTGGCAGGTCACCTACGAGACCTTCCGCGACATGGGCGCCGCCTACGGCGTGGGCCTGATCCTGATCTACCTGCTGGTGGTGGCGCAGTTCAAGAGCTACGGCACGCCGCTGGTGATCATGTCGCCGATCCCGCTGACCATCATCGGCGTGATGCCGGGCCACGCCCTGCTGGGCGCGCCCTTCACCGCCACCAGCATGATCGGCATGATCGCGCTGGCCGGCATCATCGTGCGCAACTCCATCCTGCTGGTGGACTTCATCGACCTGCAGGTGGCGCGCGGCGTGGCCTTCAAGGAGGCCGTGGTGCAGTCCGCCGCGGTGCGCGCGCAGCCGATTGCGCTGACCGGCCTGGCGGCCATGATCGGCGCCTTCTTCATCCTTGACGACCCCATCTTCAACGGCCTGGCGATCTCGCTGATCTTCGGCATCTTCGTCTCCACGCTGCTGACCCTGGTCGTCATCCCGGTCCTGTACTACGCGGTGAACCGGCGCCGCCTCGAATCCCGGCAACTTTCCTCATCGAAGGAGTGATCCCATGACCGTCGAACGCTACATCCGCATCTTCGCGGGCCTGTTCATCCTGATCTCGCTGGCACTGGGCGTCGAGGCCAGCCCGCTGTTCGTCAGCCCCTGGTGGCTGGCCTTCACGGCCTTCGTCGGCCTGAACCTGTTCCAGTTCGGCTTCACCAACTTCTGCCCGCTGGCGCTGATCCTGAAGAAGCTCGGCGTGCCGGAATCGAAGCTCGCCTGCGCCAACTGAGCATGGAGGCCACAATGGCGCTTTCCGACGACCTGATCCGCCAAGAGGATTGCGCCATGGCCGTGTTGACCGACGAGAAGAGCCGCACCGACCTGCTGAACCGCCTGAAGCGGGCCGAGGGCCAGCTTCGGGGGATCCAGCGCATGATCGAGGAAGGCCAGCCCTGCCTGGACATCGCCAGCCAGATGGCGGCGGTGCGCAAGGCGCTGGACAGCACCTACGTGCGCATGACGGTGTGCTTCATGGAGCAGGAGCTCGGTGCCCGCCTGGGCACCGACGCCGCGGTGCAGGCCCAGCTGGCGCCGATGCTCGACGACGTGCAGACCCTGCTCGGCAAGGTGAGATGAACCCCCGATGAGCGAAGGCGCCATCAGCGTGCGCCTGGTGCAGGCACAGGACTACCAGTTCGACCTGGATTTCGGCGCCGGTGTGCCGGCGCTGCGCGCCGATGAGCCGCCGCCGCTGGGCCAGGGCACCGGGCCGTCGCCCGTGCAGCTGCTGGCCGGCGCGGTGGGCAACTGCCTGAGCGCGTCGCTGCTGTTCGCGCTGCGCAAGTTCAAGCAGGCGCCCGAGCCCATCCACACCGAGGTCACGGCCGAGGTCGGCCGTAACGCCGATGGCCGCCTGCGGGTGCTGGGCATGCAGGTGACGTTGACGCTGGGCGTGCCGGCCGCGCAGTTGCAGCACCTGGACCGGGTGCTCGGCGGCTTCGAGGCCTACTGCACGGTGACGCAGAGCGTGTCCGGCGCCATCCCGGTGGCCGTGTCGGTGCGCGATGCGCAAGGCGTGCTGCTGAAGTAGCCTGCGGGGCATGGCCCCGGAGTTGCCACTGCTGGAACGGGACGACGCGCTGGCGGCGCTGGATGCGGCGCTGGCCGCGGCCCGTGCCGGGCAGGGGCGCTGCGTGGTGGTCAGCGGCGAGGCCGGCATCGGCAAGACGCGGCTGCTGCAGGCCTGGCAGGCGCAGCAGTCGGCCGTCCAGTGGCTGGGCGCCGCCTGCGACCCCCTGGTCACGCCCCGCCCGCTGGGGCCGCTGGTGGACCTGGCCGACCGATTTCCCCCGGCGCTGGGCGCCGCGTTGCACGAGGCCCGAACCTACAACGGCCTGTTCCCCCAGCTCGCCAGCTGGCTGGCGCACACCCGGCCGCTGCCGGTGCTGGCGCTGGAAGACCTGCACTGGGCCGACGAGGCCACGCTCGACGGCGTGCGCTACCTCGGCCGGCGCATCGCCGGCCTGCCGGCGCTGCTGCTGCTGACGCGCCGCGACGACGAGCCGTCGCCTGCGCTGGCCCGAACGCTGGCCCAGCTCGACGCCGCCGCCACGGTCCGCGTGGCGCTGCCACCACTGACCGACGGCGCCCTTCGAAGCCTGGCCGTCGCACGGGGGCGGGACGACGCTGCGCTGGTGCGCCTGGCCGGCGGCAACCCGCTGTTCCTGCAGCAGCTGCTGGCCAGCCGGCCTGGCGAGTTGCCCGGCGGCGTGCGGGACGCGGTCGTGGCCCGGCTGGCGCAGCTGCCTGCGCTGCAGCGGCGTGTGCTGGAGGCGCTGGCCGTCGTCCCCGGTGGTCTGCCGCTGTCGGGGCTGGCGGCCTTGGTGCCGGGTGCAGCCGCCACGCTGGAGACCGATGCGCTGGCGCCCTGGCTGCTGCCGCAGCCCGGTATGGCCGCCTTCCGGCACGAGCTGGTCCGCCAGGCCGTCGAGGCGGCCACGCCGGTGCCGCGCCGCGCCGCCTTCCACGCCGCGCTGGCCGACCGGCTGGCCGACGAACCGCCGCGGCCCGGTCTGCTGGCGCGCCGCCTGCACCACGCCGCCGGCGCCGGGCGAGCCACCGAGGTCGCGATGTTGGCCACGCCGGCGGCCGAAGAGGCGGAGCGGGCCGGCGCGCCGTCGGCGGCGGGCGATGCGCTGCGGCTGGCGCTGGACATGGCCGACGCCGCGGGCGCCGATGTCGGCCAGCGCGTGCAGTGGGGCCTGGCGCTGGCGCGCCATCAGGCCCGCGCCGGTACGGTGGCGCAGGCCATGGCCACGCTGGCGCAGGTGCGCGCCCAGGCGCAGCGCTGCGGCGACGTGTCCGCCGAGGTGCGGGCGACCGCCAACCTGGCGCTGATGCTCAGCCCGCGCCCGGATTCGGTGGCCGAAGCCGAGGCGGCTCGGGCGCTGGCGCTGCCGCTGGGCGGCGTCGAGTCGGCTCTGGCCCACTACGCGCTGGCGCTGACGCTGCACAACCGCGGCGACCCGCAGGCGGCGCGCCCGCACGCCGAGGTGGCCGTTTCGCTCGCCGAGCGCGCCGGTGATGCCCTGACCCTGAGCCAGGCGCTGTCGGTCTGCGGCGCGGTCCGGCTGGCGATGGACGCCGACGATGCCGGCTTCGACCTGCTGGAACGGGGCCTGGCCCTGGCCCTCGAGGGGCGGCGCCACGGCGCGGCCGCCGTCGCCTGGGTCAACCTGGCCAGCCTGTGCCTGGCCCGGGCCGAGCACCGGCGGCTCCACGGGGTCATGGCGCGCGGGATCCCGTTCTGCCGCGACCACGACGAGGATCTGGCGCTGGCCATGCTGTTGCTGCGCCGCGCGCTGGCCCGGATGGAGACCGGCCCCTGGTCGGACGTCGACGAGGACCTGCAGGCGCTGGACGCCCTGCCGGGCGCGCCGGCCCGCACGCGCGCGAGCGCCGCGGTGATCCGGCTGCGCCTTCAAGGGCTGCGCGGGGCGCCGGCGGCCGATGCCGTGTGGGGCGAGACGGCCACGCAGGTCGAAGCCGGCGAGACGGAGTTCCTGTTCGCCGATGCCTGTGGCTACGCCGCCGAGGCGGCCTGGCTGCGCGCCGACGATGATGTCGCCGGTGGCGTGTCGCCGGCGGCGCAGATGACGGGCTGGGCGCGACGCGGGCTGGACCAGGCCCAGGGCGCTTCGCCGTGGCTCCAGGGGCGCCTTCGCCGCTGGCTGCGGCTGGGCGGCGGCGACGCCGGCCCGAGCCCGTCGGACCTGCCGCCGCCGTTCGTGGCCGAGGAGCGCGGCGATCCCGCCGCCGCCAGCGCCGCCTGGCGTGCCATGGGCTGCCCGGGCGAGGCGGCGATGGCGGTGCTGGCGGCCGATGGTGCGGGCTATGCGGCGCCATCGCGGGAGGCCCTGGAAGCGGCCCTGCAGGACGCGCAGGCGCTGGGCGCGGCGGCGCTGGCCGGCCGGCTGCAGCGTCGGCTGGAACGCACGCGGCCAGAGCGCGCGGCGTCGAACCGGGGGCCCTACCGTGCGGCGGCCACCCACCCCTGGGGATTTACCGCGCGCGAGGCGCAGGTGGCCAACCTGCTGGCCGACGGGCTGAGCAACGTCCAGATCGCCGACCGCCTGAAGCGGTCGGTGCGCACTGTCGACCACCATGTCTCGGCCATCCTCGCCAAGCTGGCGGTGCAGACGCGCACGCAGGCGGTGGCCCGGCTGCTGGCCGAAGGGCGCGGCCGACCGGCGGGCGAGGCCGAGGGGGTGCGCTGAAAACCGGGTGATCTCGCCCATGCGGGGCGGGCCGGGCCCCTCTAGCCTGTGCTGGTCGCGGCCTCGGACCGCAACGGAGCACGACCATGAACGCCCCTCTCGCCGTCGCCCTCGGCCTGTCCTTGGCCACGGCCCCGTCGTTCGCGCTGGTCACCTATGGCAGCCCGCACCAGTACGAGGTGGCGGCCGTGGGCGGCACGCCCTGGAGCCTGTTCGACGGCGTGGCGCACCTGGTGCTGACCGACGCCCAGGGCGAGGCCAGCGCCTGCAGCGGCGCCGTGCTGTGGAGCGGCGGTCACCTGCTCACCGCCGCGCACTGCCTGTACGACACGGTGCTCGGGTTCGAGGCGGTCAGTGCCAGCATCCACCTCCCGGCGCTCGGGTTCAGCACGACGGTGGCGGTCGACCGTCGTCTGGCGCACCACGACTGGACCGGCGACGTGAGCCAGGGATACGACCTGGCCGTCATCCCGCTGGGCACCCAGGTGGCCGCCGGGTACGGCATCGACCGTACCGGGGTGGGCATGTTCAACCTGGGCACCGACGACCCGCCGTACCTGCTGATGGCCGGCTACGGCCTGTCGGGCAGCGGCGCCCTCGACGGCACGCTGTACCCCGCCGGCACGCTGCGCGCCGGCTTCAACCAGTACGACGCGCTGTGGACCGACGTGCCCCGCGCGCCCTACAAGTTCGACTTCGACGACTACACCGCCGCGCACAACGCCACCGGGCGCAACGGCACCGGCTTCATCCCGGGCTACGGCGAGCACTGGGTGGAGGTGGACTGGGACTTCAGCGGCGACCCGGTTCGCGGCGAGGCCATGATCGCGCCGGGCGACTCCGGCGGGCCGAGCTTCCTCGACAGCATCCTGGTGGGCATCCACTCTTTCATCAACACCTCGGCCGCCGATGGCGATGCCGTGATCAATGCCAGCTTCGGCGAGGTGGCCGCCGACACCCGCGTCTTCCTGTATGCCGACTGGATCGATGCCCGCGTCGCGGGTGCGGTGCCGGAGCCGGAGGCGGGGTGGCTCATGCTGGCCGGGATGGCGGGCCTGTGGGCGCGCCGCCGCCAGCGATCGGCATCCATATAGGGTATGGGGTATATTGGCGCGATCTGGAGACCGCGCCGTGCACCATCCGACCCCGCTGAAGTACCTCTACCCGGGCTGGTACGCCATCGTCATGGGCCTGACCGGGCTGGCGCTGGCCTGGCACAGGGCCGTGCCGCTGATGGGGGAGATGGCGTCGGCCATCGCCCTGATCGCCGGGGTCGGGGGTGCGGCGGTGTTCGGTGTGCTGCTGGTGTTCACGGCGCTGCGCGGGTGGCGGCATCCCGAGGCCTGGGCCGAGGACAGGCGCCATCCGGTCCGCCACACCTTCATTGCGGCACTGCCGATCGGCGCCATGCTGGTGGCCACGGTGGCCGTGGCCCTGTTCGGCGTGCACCCTTTGCCGCGTGCGCTGTGGTGGGCGGGCAGCCTGGGTCAGCTGGGCATCACGGTCTGGGTACTGGCCCGCTGGTGGGGCCGACCGGCGTGGGCGTCGGTGACGCCGGCGCTGTTCGTGCCCATCGTCGGCAACGTGCTCGCGCCGCTGGCGGGCGTGCCGCTGGGCCATGCCGACTGGTCGGCGGCACAGTTCGGCATCGGCCTGCTGTTCTGGCCGGTGGTGCTGACGCTGATCGTCGTGCGGTTGGCCGTTCAGGGGCCGTGGCCGGAACGTCTGGCGCCGACGGCGTTCATCGTCATCGCGCCGCCCGCCGTGGTGGGCTTGGCGGCGCTGCAACTGGGGGCGCCTCCCTTGCTGGCCTGGATGACCTGGGGCATGGCGCTGTTCGCGCTGCTGTGGGCCGGTGCGCGCGCCAAGGCCATCGCCGCCATGCCCTTCGGCATGACGCATTGGGCCTTGTCGTTCCCGCTGGCATCGCTGGCAGCGCTCACGCTGCGCCTGGCCCAACCGGGCACGACCATGGCCGTGCTCGGGCCTGTGCTGCTGGCGCTGGCGTCGTTGGTGATCGTGGGCCTGGCCTTCGCCACCGTGCGCGGGCTGCGTGACGGCTCACTGCTGGCACCGGAGCCGGTCGCCCCGCTGGTGCCCGAGCAGGCCGCGGTTCAGGCGCCCGCTGCGAACGCCTGACCTCGCAGCCCGCCGATGGACTCACCAGCCACCGTTGCGGGGCAGGCCGAAGGCTTCGATCAGGGCGTCGATGAAGAGAGACATGGCGACCCCCGCGTGTTCAGAGCCAGCCGCCGTTGCGGGGCAGGCCGAAGGCTTCGATCAGGGCATCGATGAAGAGGGACATGGTGATCTCCGGTGGACCTGTGACGGAATGCACAGCTGGCCGAATTTCACCTGAAGGTGCGCGCGAGCGCACCTGACAAAGTTGCTAGGTGTTGTGCCTGGTCGGCAGGTCTGCTACTTCGCGCGCCCGCCAACCCCGTCCCCGGGGCTGACCCGATGCCGCCCGGCCCTGCCCGTCGCCGTGGGCGTCAGGCCATGGATCGTCACGGCATGGCCAGCGGGAGTGGGCGCCGTGGATCGGCGAGGTCGGCGTGCCCGCGACCGGGCGCGCTGTCAGAGCAGGCCGAGCGCCATGGCGCGCAGCACCGCCTGGAACTTGCTGGACACCCCGAGCTTGCGCTCGGCGTTGCGCAGGTGGAAGTTGACCGTGCTTTCGGTGATCTCGAGCAGCTGCGCGACGCTCCAGGCGTCCTTGCCCACCATCGTCCAGCGCAGCACCTCGATCTCGCGGGTCGTCAGCGTCGGGATCTCCCCTGCGGCCATGGCGTCGTCGAGCAGCACGCGCACGGCCGCTTCCTGGGTGTGCACGGCCAGCAGCTGCAGGTCGGCCAGCAGGCGCGTCATCGTCTTCTCGCTGCGCGGCAGGTGCTCGTTGCGGTCGACGCCGAGCAGGAAATGCCGGCCCCCGGGCAGGTGCAGCGCCATGGCCACGCCGTTGCGGTAGCCGAAGGCCGCCTGCTCCTCCCAGAGGTCGCCGGCCTGCGCCGAAGCGTAGAAGGCCTGGTCGTAGACGAAGGGCGTGGAACTGGACTTGAGCCGCTGCAGGACAGGATCGCGCCGTGAATTCGGCACGTTCTTCTGGGTTTCGAGGTAACCGTCAGGGCGCTCGTCGACGGACACCATGATCTCCGGCGCGCCCGGCTGTTCGATGACCAGCGTAGCCGAGAGAAACGGGAATCCCAGCGACTGGGCGACGCCGACCAGGCGCGCGTGCAGGGCAGCCTTGTCGGCCGCGGCGCTCACGTCGAGGAGGTCCTGGCGTCTCATGCCCTGTCAGATTTGCTAGCTTGTCCGCTGACCATGGATTGTCCGACATTGGACCCCTTTGCAGGGGAGTCTGAAATGACTGCGATGAGCAATCTGCCGCCTTGGGCGGTGACATCGATGCCGATGGTCTGGCTGAACGACTGCGACCCCGAGGGCGCGGCACGCAGCTTCCGGCCGGTCAGCTTCACCGCGCACCGTGCTTCGCCGGGGTCGGACATGGTCCGCTACGGACAGGTGTTGTGGGCCAGCCGCCTGCAGCGCACCGAGGTGGCCGTGGCCTGGGACTGGGTCGAACTGCCACGGAAGATCATAGCCATGGCCGACCCGATGCAGGTGGTCTCCAACATCCAGCTTCAGCACGATGACGGGCGCTGGATGAACGAACGCCAGCGCATCCTGTGGCTGAACGACCTCGTGCACGCGCTGCCCTGGCAGGCGGAACTGGTCGTGCCGGCGGACTGCCAGCTGCTGGACGCGAAGCCGCGCCTGGCGGCCTGATCCCGGTGCGGCGGCCTGGTGATGCCGCCACACCGTCTTGCGGCGGGCGCGGGATGCGTCCGCCCACGTGGCGCCACCTCGGCCCGGACTCCGGCCGAGGCCGAGGTGGCGCCCTTTTTTTCGGGCCCGGGGCCCGGTTCAGCGCACGGCAGCGCTGCGCAGTTGCCGTGCCACGTAGCCCAGCGCCAGCAGCACCACCCCCGCGCACACGGCCAGCGGCAGCAGGTGGTCCAGCGGGCCGACGACTTCGCCACGCAGCACCCGCCCCATCAGCGTGATCTGCGCCAGCGCCGGCACGGCCAGGTGCCAGGGCTGTTCGCCGTCCTGGTTGAAGATCGTGGCCAACGGCAGCATCGACACCACCAGCAGCACGATGGTCGCGTTGGCCTGCGCTTCCTTGAAGGTCTTGCAGCGGATGGCCACGGCCATCAGCAACGCCGACAGCGCTCCGGCCAGCGGCAGCAGCAGCAGCACGAAGCGCGCAGCCTCCGGCGCACCGAAGCGGAACAGCGCCGCCAGCGTCTCGCTCTTGAGCAGCCACTGGCCCGGCAGGAAGCTGAAGCACGACAGCACCGCGATCAGCATCGCGACCACCGCCACGGCCCCCCACTTGCCGGCCACCAGTGCGCCGCGCGCCGACGGGTTCATCAGCAGTGGCTCCAGCGACCCGCGTTCGCGTTCGCCGGCCGTCGTGTCCAGCGCAGCGTTCAGCGCGCCGTACAGCACCGCCATCAGCACGAAGAAGGGCACCAGCGTGCCCAACTGCGCGGCGCGCGCCCCGGCGTTGGCAAGGTCGCGTTCCTCCACCTGCACCGCCTCGAGCGCCGAGGGCGCCACGCCGCGCACGGCCAGCCGCAGCGTGGCCTGCTCGCGGTTGTAGCCCTGCACCAGGTTGACCAGGCGCCGCATGCCGGTGCTGGCGCGCTGGTTGCCGCTGCTGCCCACTACCTCCACCACCGGCGGCGTGCCGCTGGCCAGGGCGGTCTCGAAGTCGGCCGGGATCACCAGCACCGGGTCGCCGAGCTTGCTGTCGGTGAGCAGGCGCTCCCAGTCGGCGGGGGCGTCCTTGAGCGTGTAGGTCTGGCGCTGCAGGAAGTTCACCAGCGTGGGGCCGTGCTCACGGCCCACCACCACCACCTCGCGCGCCTCGGCGCGCTGCTCGATGCCGGACACCAGCGTGGACAGCAGCACCAGCACCACCGGCCCCATGGCCACCGAGCTCAGCAGCACCATCAGCAGCGTGCGGCGGTCGCGCAGGGCGTCCAGCAGTTCCTTGCGGAAGACGGTCCAGGCGTCGCGCATCATGCGGTGGCTCCTTCACGATCTGCGGCATCGAAGGCCAGTTGCACGAAGGTTTCCTCGAAGTCGGCCTGCCCGGCCTGTGCGTTGAGCTCGGCCACCGTGCCCTCGGCCACCGTGCGGCCGTGGGCCACGAGCACCACGCGGTCGCAGAGGTAGGCCACCTCCTGCATGATGTGGGTGGAAAAGACGATGCACTTGCCCTGCTCGTCGCGCAGCCGGCGCAGCGTCTCGCGCAGTGCGCGCGTGGCCAGCACGTCCAGGCCGTTGGTCGGCTCGTCGAGGATGATGTTCGCCGGGTCGTGCACCAGGGCCCGGGCGAGCGCGGTCTTCATGCGTTCGCCCTGGCTGAAACCTTCGGTGCGGCGGTCCAGCAGCGGGGTCATCTCCAGCAGGTGCGCCAGGGTCTCGGCGCGCGCCGCGGCGGCGGCCGTGCTCATGCCCTGCAGGCGGCCGTAGTAGACGATGTTCTCGCGCGCCGTCAGCCGCGGGTACAGGCCGCGGGCGTCGCTGAGCACGCCCAGGCGGGCCAGCGCGGCACGCGGTTCGCGGGCCACGTCCAGGCCGTCCACCGCGCAGCGGCCGCTGTCGGGGGCGATCAGGCCGGCCACCATGCGCAGTGTGGTCGTCTTGCCGGCGCCATTGGGGCCGAGCACGCCGGTGATGGCGCCGTCGGCCGCCTTCCAGCTGACGCCGTCCACGGCCTGCACCACCCGCGCCTTGCGCCCGCGGCCCTGGGTGAAGCGCTTGGTCAATGCATTGACTTCGATCATCGGGCGCTCCCGGCGGTGGCGGCGCGCACCGGCTGGAACGCCGGCGGCCGCGGGATGGATTCGACGCAGGCGGTGTCCACGGCCAGCGCGTCGGTGTCGGTCTCGGCGTCGATGAAGCGGTACAGCACGTCGCGCATGCAGCCGATGCCCATCACGCCGTGGCCAGCCTTTGGCACGATCACGTGGCGCGCCTTGGTCCCCAGCGCCTGCGCTGCCCGTTCACCGTGCCGGGGCGGCGTCACCGGGTCGATGCCGCCGGACAGCACCAGCGTGGCGGCCGGGGCCGGCGGCATCGTGTAGAAGGCCTCGGGCACGCTGCCACGCGGCCACGTGGCACAGGTGTCGCGGTAGAGGTCGGCGAAGGTGGTGCCGAAGGCCGGGGCGGGTGCCGCCGGCGCGCTGGCCAGACGAGGCGCGTCCTCGGCGCAGACGACCGAGAAGTGCATGCCTTCGGCCAGCTGCTGCTCCTTGCGGCCGCCGCCGAGCGCGCCGCCGAGCCCGAACAGCGCCTCGAAGCGCCCGGCCGCGGCCTCACTGATGGCCAGCGGCAGCGCGGACGCCAGCGCCGGCACGTACAGCGGGCCGCGCAGCATCGACCCGGCGATGTCGCGCGTCAGCGTCAGCCGCTCCGGCTGGCCGGTCACGGGGTGGGTGACGCCGATCTCGCGCGGCAGGCTGTCGAGCAGCCGCTGCCATTGACCCGCCAGGTCGGGATAGCGCGCGGCGCAGGCTGGCTCGGCATGGCAGGCCGCCGCCAATGCGTCGAAGGCGGCCTGGCCGTCGGGGCCGAAGGTGGCCGGCAGCACCATGTCCGGTGGCGCCACGCCGTCGATCACCGCGCGGCGCACCGCCTGCGGGAACTGCCGCAGGTACTCCAGCGCGGCCCGCGTGCCGTAGCTGCCGCCCACCACGTTGACCTGCGCGGCGCCCAGCGCCTGGCGCACGGCGTCGGCGTCGGCCATCGCGATGGTCGTCGTGTACTGGCGCAGGTCGCCGTGCGGCAGGGCCTCCAGGGCCGTTCGGCAGCGCTGCAGACGGTCACGCACGGCAGCCATGTCGGCCAGCTCGCGCAGCGGCGCGGCCGGGTCGGGCGTGTCGCAGGTCAGCGGCGCGCTGCGGCCGGTGCCGCGCTGGTCGATCAGCACCACGTCGCGGCGGTTGCCCAGCCGGGTGAACAGCCGGCTCATCGGCCCGGCCAGCGCGATGGCGCTCTGGCCCGGCCCACCGGCGAAAAAGAACACCGGGTCGGGCTTCTTGTTGCGCGCCAGGGCGGGCAGCACGACGTAGTGCACGTCGATGCGCGGCCCGTCGGCGCGGGTGGGATCCAGCAGGCGCGAGACGCTGCCGCAGCGGGCATCGTGCTCGACGCCGGGCAGCCGGCAGGGCGTGGGCAGGGTGTCGGCCGCCAGCGCGGGAGCGCCGGTCAGCGCGAGCACCAGGCCGAGGGGGGCAAGGCGGTGTCGCATGGCGGCGGATTGTGGGCGTGCGCGCCGAACACACCCGCCGCAACGGGCGAAACGCCGATCCTGGCGGCGGACGGCCGGGAGCCGGCGATGAACGGCGGCGCGACCAGCCCCTGCCGGCCGTCAGCCGTCAGCTGGCCGCGGGCTTGAGCACCGCGCTGCAGGCCGCGCGGTCGGCGGCATCGACCTTGGCGCAGACGCCGTCGAGCTGCACCTGCAACCGCTGCAGCACGGCCGCATGGGCCGGGTCACCACCCCAGGCGCTGAGTTTGCGGCCCAGGCGCTGCAGCACGCGGGCACTGCGGCCGCTGAAGGCGCCGTCGTCCTGCGCCGCCTCGCCGATCAGCTGGGCGGCGGTCTGCTCGATGCGCCGGGCATCCTTGGGCGCCAGGTCCACCAGCGCGCTCAGGTAGCCCGTGCCCCACTGCAGCCGCGTGGCCGGGCCTTCGCTCTTGGCGTAGGCCTCGCCGTACCACCGCAGGGCGTCGTCGGTGCGGCCCTGCTTGCGCGCGTTGCTGCCGAGCTGGCTCATCAGGTAGTAGGGCGAATGGCTCCTGGCCAGGTTGGCCTGCAGCAGGGCATCGCTCTCCGCCCAGCGGCCGACCTGGCCCAGCGCGTAGGCGCCGGCGGTGATCACGGCCTGGCGCTCGTAGCCGTCGCGGATGTCCCGGTCGTCTGCCATGACGTGCATGCGCACTTCACTCACGAGTTCTGATGGCAGGTCCACCTTGACCGCATCCCGCGGCAGGCCCAGGCGTGCGATCTGCACGCGGCCGATCAGCGCCGAGATGCGGTCGCCGCGCGACAGGGTCGTGTCGCGGGCCAGGCGTTGCAAGGCGGCGTCGAGCGCGGTGGCCAGCGGCTTGCGCTCGGTGCTGCCGTCCTCGCTGAGCGCGCGCAGCAGTTCGGGGGCGTTGTTGGACAGCACGTCGGCATGGCGGCGCGCCGCGGCGGGGTCCGCCAGCACCGCCTGCACACGGGCGCGCAGCGCGGCGTCGGCCTTCAGCCCCTTGCCGTCGTCGCTGGCGGCCACGGCCTTGAGCCACAGGCGGGTGGCCACGTCCACGTCCGCTGCCGGCGCCTTGCGTGCCAGGTCGGCCAGCACGTCGGGGCGGTCGGCCTCGGCCACCAGCTGGTCCTGGTCGGTGTCCCAGGAATAGAAGGCCAGCATGCGCCAGGCACCGGCCGGCAGCGGCTTGCCGGCGCGGGCGTCGGCCAGCACGTCGGCCATCGGGCGGCCGCCGGACAGGCCCAGCCGCAGCACGGCCATCATGCGCTCCGGGTCGGCCTCGCCGGGCAGGCGGGTGATCTCGCGGCCCTCGGGCGAGAACAGCACCACGGTGGGGTAGCCACCGACCTTGAAGCGCGTGCCGAGTTTCTGCGCGCCGGGCCGGTCGCCGTCCACGTGCACGGCGATGAAGCCGCTGGCGGCCTGGGCAAAGTCCTGTCGGTTGAAGAAGGTGGCCTTGAGCTGGTTGCAGGGCGGGCACCACGTGGCGCCCCAGTACAGCAGGACCGGCTTGTTCTGCGCCTTGGCCTGCGCGAAGGCGGTGTCGACGTCGGAGCCGGTTGCCGCGGCCAGCCAGGTGATGTTGGTCGAGGGCGCCTTGCCTGCGGCGATGGCATGCAGGGGAGCAAGTGCGACGAGCAGGGCAGACAGCAAGGCACGCAGCATGGTCATGGATGGCGAGCGTTGGGCGGACAGAGCGACGATTCTGCGCCCGATGAAACAAAGTGCCCACTCACGCGTCAATTCGCACGTGCACTTCACCCGTCCCGCGCCTCATCGAGCCCCTGTGGATGCCCTCTCGCCTACCATGCCCGACGTGAAACCACGACTTTTTTCCCGTCGCCTGGGCCCGGGTCTGTTGCTGGCCTTGTGCCTGGCTGCAGGCCAGGCCACGGCGGCCGATCCGCAGGCCTCCCGCTTCTACGAAGACGCGTTGCAGCGATTCGACAAGCGCGACTTCAAGGGCGCGATCATCCAGCTGAAGAACGCGCTGGAACGTGACCGGGCGTTGCTGCCCGTGCATCTGCTGATGGGGAGGTCCCTGCTGGAGGACGGGCAGCCCGCCGCAGCCGAGGCTGCGCTGGCCGAG
The DNA here is from genome assembly GCA_024235855.1 of Burkholderiaceae bacterium. GTDB lineage: Bacteria > Pseudomonadota > Gammaproteobacteria > Burkholderiales > Burkholderiaceae_C > Rubrivivax. The sequence continues at coordinate 340,579 of JACKLN010000001.1, read as the reverse complement.
GCCATGCGCCTGGGTGTGGCGCGCGCCGAAGCGGTGCTGCCGCTGGCGCAGAGCGTCCTGGACCAGGGGCGCTCGGCCGTGTTGCTGGCCGATTCACGCTTCAGCGTGCCCGGGCTGCCGCCCGAGACCCAGTACCGGCTGCTGCTGCTGAAGTCGAGTGCTGCCGCTGACCTGGGCAACGCCAGGGAGGCCATGGCCATGGTCGACGAGGCGCGCAAGCTGCGCCCCGAGGATCCCGATTCCTGGCTGGCGGAAGTGACGCTCCAGATTCGCAGCCGTGCCTATGACCGCGCGATCGCGGCAGCGGACAAGGCGCTGTCGCTGGCACCGACATCGGCCAACGTGATCTACCAGCGGGCGCAGATCGACCACGTGCGTGGCGCCCTGAAGTCCGCCCTGGAGGGTTACGGCCGCGCGCTGAGCAAGTCGCCGGACCATGTCGAGGCACTGTTGTCGCGGGCTGGGCTGCTGATCGACCAGGGTCGCGTCGACGAGGCGCGACAGGACGTGACCCGGCTGCGCGAGGTGGCCGCGGCAGATCCGCGCGGCGCCTTCCTCAGCGCCTTGCTGGCCGAAAAGTCCGGCGACCTGGAAGGGTCGCGCAAGGCGCTCAGGGAAGTGACGTCGCTGGTCGACCCGGTGCCGATCGACTACATCCGCTACAAGGCGCAGGTGCTGATGCTTGCGGGCCTTGCACACTATGGCCTGGGTGAGCGGGAAGCGGCCATCCCGTACCTCGAGGCCTATCGCAACCTGGACCCGCGCGGCGGCGTCTCGAAGCTGCTGGCGCAGATTCTGCTGGCCGAGGGCAAGGTCGAGCCGGCCATGCAGGCGCTGGACGACTACCTGCAGGCGAACCCGCGCGACGCCCAGGCACAGACCCTGATGGCCTCGGCCCTCATGGCCTCCGGACGCACCGGGCGTGCCACCCAGGTGGCGCGCTCCGGCCTGCAGGCGCAGGAGAACCCGGCGCTGCGGGCCGCGTTGGGCCTCAGCCTGATCGGTGGCGGCGAACTCGCGGGTGCCGTGCGTGAGCTGGAATCGGCCCTGAAGCAGGATCCGGGGCAGTTCCAGGCGGCGGCGGCGCTGGTGGGCTTGTACCTGCAGCGGGATGACCCGACCAAGGCGCTGAGCCTGGCCCGGCAGCTGGTTCAGCGGCGGCCCAAGGATGCGCGTGCCCAGACGGTGCTGGCGCAGGCCAGGATGGGCAACCGTGATGCCGCCGGGGCCCGCGCGGCGCTCGAGGCGGCACTGACCCTGGATCCGGGGCTGCGGTCGGCCCAGGTGCAGATGGCGCGTCTGGATGCGGCACAAGGGCGTTTCGACGCGGCGCAGGCCCGGCTCAACGGCCTGTTGCTGAAGAACGAGCGCGACGCGGAGCTGCTGTTCGAGCTCGCTGCCTTGGCACAGCGCCGCGGCCGCGGCGATGAGGCCCAGCGCCTGCTCGAGCAGGCGATCCTGCACGGGAGCCCGCAGGACATGCGCCCGGTGCTGGCGCTGGCCGACCTGCACCTGAAGGCGGGCCGCGCGCCCGAGGCCATTGCGGTGGTCAAGGCCATGGCCACCAAGCTGCCCTCGGATCCGCGGGCGCAGGTGGCGGTGGCCCGCATGCAACTGGCCGGCAAGGACAAGGACGGCGCGCGGGTCAGCCTGGGCGCTGCCACCCGGTTGGCCAACTTCGACCCTGAACTCCAGCTCGAGATCGCGCTGTTGCAGATCGCCGCGGGCAACCTGGATGGCGCCGCCTACAGCCTCGACAAGAGCCTCAACGGTCGGCCCGACTTCCTGCCGGCCCTGGCGGCTCTGGCGGAGGTCGAGACCCGTTCCGGCCGTCTCGACCAGGCCGAGGGGATCGCGCGGCGCATCCTGGAGAAGCATCCCACCCGTGCGCTGGGCCAGACACTGCTGGGCGACGTGGCGTGGGCGCGTCAGCAGTCCAGCGTGGCGATCGAACGCTACCGCCAGGCGCATCGGGCCGAGCCGAGCACGACCACCCTGCTCAAGCTCAGCGCGGCGCTGGAGATCGGCGGCAAGCCGGCCGCCGCCAATGAACTGCTGGTCAGCTGGGCGCGCAGCAAGCCCGACGACCTGACGGCGGCGCGCGCGCTGGCGGGCGTCCAGCTGCGGCGTGGCGACCACGCTGCGGCCCGCACGACACTGGAGCGACTCTTGAAGCAGCGGCCCGGGGATGCTGGCCTGTTGAACGAACTGGCCAACGTGCTGGTCGTGCTGGATCCGAAGGCGGCTTTGCCAGTGGCCGAACAGGCGATGGCTGCCGGGCCCGGCAGCGCGGCCATCACCGACACCCTGGGCTGGGTGCTCTTCAAGAATGGCCAGCGCGACCGCGCCCTGCAGCTGTTGCGCGACGCCCGTCTCCGACAGCCCGGCAACCCGACAATCCGCTATCACCTCGCCGCCGTGCTGGCCGATGGCGGGCGCCACGAGGAGGCCCGCACGGAACTGCAGGCGGCGCTGGCGGCTGCCCCGCGATTCGAGGGTGACGCCGCGGCCCGTGAACTGCTCAAATCTTTGCCCTGACAGCGCGATCAATGGCTGTCGGAGGACTTGACAGGTTGGCGAGCACTCATCCGGTTTGATTCGTAACTTGTTGAAAACGAAAGACTAATTTGGTTGGCGCGTTGTTTGCTTGTATCTGATCAAGCAACGGTTCGTCGGGAGTCCCGAAACATGAAAATCCAACGTCACCTCCTCGCGCTGGCCATCGGCTTCGGCGCCATGCATGGTGCCCAGGCCGTGAGCCAGGAGTACATCCTGCCGTACAACTCGCTGCCTGGCGCGTGCAATGAGGCCAGCAACGCTCAGGCCGGCGGAACCGGCAACACGTACAAGTGCGCCGCCGAGAACTCGTGGGACTACACGGTGGACGTGAATGCCTATGCCGCCACCACGGGCAGCGTGTTCGCGGCGGCCAAGGTCGAGGACTGGAGCGGCGGCTTCGGCGTGTCGTACGTGGGTGAGTCCGGATCCAGCCCGCAGCACGCGATGGACAACGACGGCAAGCTCGAGATGCTGCTGTTCTCTTTCGACGAGAGCTTTGCCCTGAGCGACGTGAAGATCGGCTGGCCCTCGAGCACCTACGACACCGACATTTCCATCCTGGCATGGACGGGCGCCGGTGATCCGTCCCAGGCCCTGGCTTCGCTGACCTCGTCGACCGAGACATCGCTGCTGTCGACGGGCTGGGATCTGGTCGGCAACTACGAGAACCTCGACGACGGGGTCTATCGGTCCGTCAACGGCAGCGCCATCAGTTCCAGCTACTGGATCGTCAGCGCCTTCAGCCGCTACGGTGCCAGTTCGCCGAACTGGGACGGGGCCAAGGACTACATGAAGCTGCATTCCATCAAGGGCCAGTTCACCTGCGTGAACTCGAACGCGCCGGGCTGTAACCAAGGCGGCGGTGGTGGCGGCGGGCAGGTGTCCGAGCCGGGTTCGCTGGCGCTGGCCGGTCTGGCTGTGCTGGGGGTCTACGGCGTTCGTCGCCGTCGGGGCCAGCAGGCCGCCTGATCCTGCAGGACCATCGGCCCGCACGTTGCGGGACCGTCTCACGCGGGCCGGCTGTCGCCGGCCCGTCTGCTTTCTGATCGGTTGAGTCTGTTCGTCAAACCGCGACAACGGTTGGCCGGGGCGTCGGCGCTACCCTTGCTGCCATGACGATCCCAACCGTGACAGCACCCCGCACCGTCGAGCGTCTCATCACCGGCCAGCCCACCCAGGACGGCGCCGGCGTCAAGCTCGTCCGTGTCCTGACCCAGGACCTGCAGCGGCGGCTCGACCCGTTCCTGATGCTCGATGCCTTCGGCACCGACAACCCGGGCGACTATATCGCCGGTTTTCCCGACCATCCGCACCGCGGCTTCGAGACCGTGACCTACATGCTCGAAGGCCGCATGCGCCACCGCGATTCGGCGGGCAATGAAGGCCTGCTCGGCCCAGGCGGCGTGCAGTGGATGACGGCCGGCCGCGGCGTGATCCACAGCGAGATGCCGGAGCAGGCCGACGGCCGCATGGAAGGGTTCCAGCTCTGGCTCAACCTGCCGGCGGCGCAGAAGATGCGTGCGCCGTGGTACCGCGACATCCCGGCGGGCGACATCCCGGAGCACGCGCTGCTCGGCGGTCGCGTGCGCGTCATTGCCGGTCAGGTGGCTGACACGAGCGGGGCCATGCAGCGAGACACCACCGAGCCCCTCTTCCTGGACATCACTCTGGAAGCGGGCGCCAACTTCGAGCAGGTGCTGCCACCCGCGCACAACGCCTTCGTCTATGTCTACCGTGGTTCGCTGACGATCGCCGGCACCGCCGTGCCACGCCAGCGCATGGCCATCCTCGCGAACCGGGCTGACGCCGACGGCGTGGTGCTCGAGGCCGGCCCGGAGGGCGCGCGGGCCATCCTCGTGGCCGGTGCGCCGTTGAACGAACCCATCGTCCAGTACGGGCCGTTCGTGATGAACAGCAAGGAAGAGATCTTCCAGGCGGTGGAGGACTTCCGCCGCGGCGTGCTCGCCTGAACCTCAGCCGCGGCGCCTCGTCCGCAGCGGTCCGGGATCCGGCCGCCTGTCCGGCGGGGCCGCCCGCCGGCAGGTCAGTCGACGACCTGCACGCCCTTCCAGAACGCCACCCGGCCCTGGATCTCGGCGGCGGCCTCGCTCGGCTCCGGGTAGAACCAGACGGCGTCGGGGTTCATTTCCCCGTTCACCAACAGGCTCATGTAGTGGGCCTGGCCTTTCCAGGGGCAACTGGTGCGGTGGTTGCTGAAGGTCACGTAGGCGCGGTTCAACGACGCCTCGGGGAAGTAGTGGTTGCCCTCGACGACCACTGTGTCGTCGCTCTCGGCGATGGTCACGCCGTTCCAGATGGCCTTCATGCGGTCTCCAACAGTTGCGGCCAGGCGCGTCAGCGGTCCTTGCGCAGGATGCCGGTGGCGGTGGATTCGGCACCGACGACGAACAGTGTGTACACGCTGCCGGCCGCCAGCACCTGGTCGTCGGCCGCCCACAGCGGGCTGCCGCGGCCGGGTGCGGTCACCGACAAGGCGCCGGTGGTCACGGCGTCCACCTGCGCGGCCGGTGAGGCCGTGCCGGCTGCCACCCCGTCGGCCACCGGGTTGAAATCCAGCGTCAGCGCGATCGCATCCGTCACGTCGGCCAGGCCATGCACCAGCCTCAGCTTGGCGCGCCCGCTGACCGTGGGCAGCCGGTTGTCGTCGGCGATCCACGCGGCCCTTGCCGCATCGGCCGGGCCGTAGACCAGCAGGGTGTAGTCGCGCCCGGCCGTCAGCGAGGTCGCCGGCACGTCGATCGCCTGACCGTCGACGCTGGCGCTGGCCCCGGCATCGCCCGCGGGCACCAGACGGTAGGTGCCCGCGGCCGGGGCGCCGGTGCCGTTCATCAGCGTCACGCCGCCCGCTGTGGCAGCCACTGCGCCACTGTCGGTCACGCCAGCCACCACCCGCACGCGAGCGGCCGCGCCGGGGCGCAGGGTCACCTCTTCACGCTGTACGAGCACCAGGGCGTCCACCAGCACGCCCCCCGCGCCGGGCGTGAGCACCAGGGTCACGATGTCGCGGCTGGCCAGGGTCAGCGCAGGCAGGTCCAGCCGCTGGTCGTCACGGTCGCCCGCCGCGGTGACGCGCAGCCGCCAGGTGGCGGCGTCGGTGGTCACCAGCGTCGTCGGGGTGCCGGCGGCGGCGTTGGCCTGAATCGGCTCGGCGTCGGCCAGGTCGACGTTCTCCGCGGTCAGGTAGACGTCCAGGGCGCCGGCGTCGGGCGCCGCATTGAGCACCCGCAGGCGCGTTTCGCCGCTGTCCGGCGCACTGACGTTGTCGTCGATCACCACCGTGGCCAGGCTGCTGCCGTTGCTGTAGGCCACCAGGCTGTAGCGGTCGCCCTCGGCCAGCGTCGGCGCAGGGCTGGCCAGCGGCGTGGTGCTGCCAGCCCGCGTGACGTCCAGATCCGTGTCGTCCGGGTCGACCTCCGCGTATCCGGCGTCGCCGCCGAAGGCCACGGCGGCCTTCAGGCGGCGCCCCCGCTCGTCGTAGAGGTCCAGCGCGCCATGGTCGACGCTGGCATTGATCAGGCGGATCTGCGCCTTGGAGCGGTCCTCGCCGCCGCCACAGGCCAGCAGCAGGAGGGCGGAACCCGCCAGCAGGGCCGCGGTGCAGGCGCGTCGCAGGCCGGTCAAGACCTCGGGGCGGGTGGGGTTCGGCATGGCGGCACTCTACCCCGACTGCACCGCGTCAGACGTCCCCAAGAAAAGCGGCGCCCGGGGTGCCAGCCCGCGGGCGCCGAAAGGAGGAGTGGTGGTCCCATCCAGGACCAAGGTCGACTCTAGGCGTCGGCCCCGGTGACGGCCACCCCACTGCGACGGATGGCGGCTCCACCGCGACGAGCCGCATCGTCAGCGGACAGGCGTGCGCACCGCGTCCAGTTCCCAGCCCAGCCACCAGGACAGCGGGATCTGGTTGACCACCGCATCGACCTCGCGGTGTTCCGTCACCTGCAGTCCTCGGTGGAGGTCGTGGCTGGAGTCGAACCAGCCGCAGCCTCGCGGGCGGTCGTCACCGGGCGCCGGCGCTTCGGTGTCGTCGGACCGACGTACGCGCATCGGCTTTCGCGCTGGCGTGGCGCGCGAACGAATCAGGCGGGACAGCAGTGGCATGGCGGGCTCCGAACAGGTGTCGATGGCGCCATGGTCGACGGCCCACCGCCTGCAGGCCATCGCCCGCCGGCAGGAACGAGGGGCGACACCCGGCTGGGGGATGCGAAGATCCACCCCCATGTGCGGGCGTTACGTCGTCGCCTACGACCCCGAGACCCTGGTCTCGGGCTTCTCGGTGGTGCGCGTGCCGCCGTTCCCGAAACGCTGGAACGTCGCGCCGCAGTCCGAGGTGCCGGTGGTGCACGAGACGCGCGAGGGCGAGCGCGTCGTCACGCTGATGCGCTGGGGCCTGCTGCCGCACTGGGCCAAGGACCCGGCACTGGGAAACAAGCTCAACAACGCCCGCGCCGAAGGCGTGTTCGACAAGCCCAGCTTCCGCCAGGCCATCCGACGCCGGCGCTGCCTGCTGCCGGCCAGCGGGTTCTACGAGTGGCAGGCCACGCCCGGCGGCAAGCAGCCCTGGTACATCACGCGCCGGGACGGCGCCCCGTTCGCGATGGCCGGGCTGTTCGAGGCCTGGCGGGCGTCCGAAGCCGACGACTGGCGCCTGACCTGTTGCGTCATCACCACCGAGCCCAACGCGCTGATGGCGCCCATCCACGACCGCATGCCGGTGATGGCGGCCCGGGAAGACTGGACCCGATGGCTGGCGCGGGACACGCAGGACCCGGCGGCCATCGCACCATTGCTCAGGCCCTGCGACCCGGCCGAGATGCAGGCCTGGCCGGTGTCCCGCGTGGTCAACCGGGGCAGCGCCGAGGGCGAGGACCTGATCCTGCCGATCCCCAACGTCGGCTGACACGCCGCCGGCTCGCGCCCCGGCCTGCCGTCAGCGGCCGAACGGCGAAATCCCGAACAGCGCCTTGTGGGCCCAGAAGGCGAACACCGCCCAGGCCGCGACGCCCACGACCACGGTGATCGCCGTCATCACCCCTTGCCCGGCCGGGTAGACGGTGCCGTTGGCGCGGTCGCGGCCGCGTGCGGCGCGGAAGTCCAGCACCGCCCACAGCAGGAAGCCGCCGAACAGCAGCAGGTCGGCCAGCGTGTTGTTGGCCAGCAGGTGGGCCAGCGCCCAGACCTTGACCGCCAGCACCATCGGGTGGTGCAGCCTGGCCTTCAGGTGGTTGCCCGGCACGTAGGCCGCTGCCAGCAGCACGAAGGCCGCCAGCACGAGCAGTGACGCCAGGTGGCGTGTCCACACCGGCGTGGCCCATAGCACCGTGGGGTCCAGGCGCGCCTGGCCATAACCCCAGACCAGGGCGATGAAACCGACCAGCGAAGCCACGCTGTACAGGCCCTTCCAGGCCCCTTCGCCCAGACGCGCGATGGTGCGCTGGCGCCAGCCTTCGGCCACGATGCGCACCGAGTGCACGCCCAGGAAGAGCACGAGTCCGACGATCAGCAGGGTCATGACAGTGGCGTGAGCGGGAGATGAAAGCGGGGACTGTAGCCGGCCCTCGTTATCCTGGGCAGGCCATGCCCCAAACGACCACGACTGCGCCCGACCCTGCCGCCCGCCTGCATTGGGAGGACTTCCCCGAAGGCTCCGTGCACCCCTTCGGTGGCGCGACGCTCACCCGCGAAGCCATCCTGGAGTTCGCCCGCCAGTTCGACCCCCAGCCCTTCCACCTGGACGAGGACGCGGCGCGCGCGTCGCTGTTCGGCGGCCTTTGCGCCAGCGGCTGGCACACCTGTGCGCTGACCATGCGCATGATGTGCGACGCCTGGCTCAACCGCAGCGCCAGCCTCGGGTCGCCGGGGCTGGAGAACATCCGCTGGCTCAAGCCCGTCTATGTGGGCGACCGCTTGCACGGCACCATGACGGTGCTGCAGGCGCGGCCGATGGCCAGCAAGCCGCACATCGGCCTGGTGCTGCAGCGCTGGGAGGTCTGCAACCAGCATGGCGAGCCGGTGATGACCATGGAAGGCTGGGGCATGCTGCGGCGCAGGGAACCTGCGGACACCGCCGAGAGTCCACGGCCGGCCGGCTGACAACGTTGTTGCCGGACAATCCGCCCTTTCTCCTTCAACTCAGCCCCGACCGCCGCCATGAAGCTCTCGCCCCGACTGCTCGTCGCCGCCCTCGCATCCTCGCTGGCCTGGGCCGGCACCACCGCGCAGGCGCAGAACACCGAACCCAAGGTGCTCAACGTCTACAACTGGGCCGAGTACATCGGCGAGGACACGCTGAAGAACTTCGAGAAGGAAACCGGCATCAAGGTCCGGTACGACAACTACGACACCAACGAGATCCTGCACGCCAAGCTGGTGGCGGGGAAGACCGGCTACGACATCGTCGTGCCCAGCGCGCATTTCGCGAAGACGCAGATCCAGGGCGGCCTGTTCCAGAAGCTGGACAAGTCGCTGCTGCCCAACTGGAAGAACCTGGACCCGGCGCTGCTGGAACAGCAGCAGAGCGTGGACCCGGGCAACCAGCACCTGGTGACCTGGCTCTGGGGCTACGTCACGGTGGGCATCAACACCGGCAAGGTCAAGGCCGCGCTGGGCAGCACGCCGATGCCGGAGAACCCCTGGGACCTGATCTTCAAGCCGGAGTACGCCGGCAAGCTCAAGAGCTGCGGCATCAGCGTGCTCGACTCCGCCTCCGAGGTGCTGCCCGTGGCCATGATCTACGCCGGCCAGCAGCCCTACAGCACCAACGCCAAGGACTACGAGGCCGCGCGCAAGGTGCTGATGGCGGCACGCCCGTACCTGACGCGCCTGTCCTCGTCGGGCTACATCGACGAATTGTCCAAGGGCGAGCTGTGCGCGGTGATGGGCTACTCCGGCGACATCAACATCGCGCGCAACCGCGCCATCGAGGGCAAGACCGGGCAGGACATCGTGGCCCTGATCCCGCCCAAGGGCGCCACGCTGTTCTTCGATTCCATGGCCATCCCCAAGGACGCGCCGCACCCGAAGAACGCGCACGCCTTCATCAACTACATCCTGCGCCCGGAGGTGCACGCGTCGCTGACCAACGCGGTCTTCTACGCCAACCCGAACGCGGCCTCCAAGCCCTTCGTCGACAAGTCGGTGGCCACCAACCCCACGGTGTTCCTGTCGGCCGCCGACATGAAGAAGATGACGCCGCCGGACGCGGTGCCGCAGGACATCCGCCGCCTGCAGACGCGCATCTTCACCAGCTACCGCGCCAACGTGAAGTGACCGTGGGATGACGCCTGCCGACACCGAGGTCCTGGCGTTCTGGTTCGGTGCGCCGCCGCTGGCGGTGCGTTCCGAATGGTTCCGCAAGGATCCGGCCTTCGACGAGGCCATCCGGGCACGTTTTGGCGCTCTGGTCGACGACGCGATCGATGGCCGCCTGCCGGGGCCTGATCCGACGGCCGGGCCGGAGGCCGTGCTGGCGCGTCTGATCCTGCTCGACCAGTTCCCGCGCAACCTGTTCCGCGGCCAGGCGCGCGCCTTCGCCGGCGATCCACTGGCCCGCACACTGGCGCTGGGCCTGATCGACAGCGGCGCCGAGCACGCGCTGCACCCGCTGCAGCGCTGGTTCGTCTACCTGCCGCTGGAGCATGCCGAGGACCTGGCGCTGCAGGACCGCTGCGTGGCGTTGTTCGCCGCGCTGGCGGGTGAGGCGCCTGGCTTCGACAGCGCGCTGGACTACGCCGAGCGCCACCGCGACGTGATCCGCCGCTTCGGCCGCTTCCCGCACCGCAACGCGGCGCTGGGCCGCCAGAGCACGGCCGCGGAACAGGCCTACCTGGCCACACCGGGGAGCGGGTTCTGAACCGCCCTGCCGCGGCGGCCGCCTAGAGCTCATGTATCGCGATCGTGCGCACGATGCGCTCGAGCCGCGCCTGCTGGTGCTCCACGTTGCTCAGCACCACGATGACCGCGTTCTGTTCCGGGAACAGCGCCAGGATGGCGCTGAAGCCGTCGATGCCGCCGGTGTGGCCGAAGACCGGCTTGCCCGCCAGTTCGCCGGTGACCCAGCCGAACCCGTAGCGCTCGTCACCGAAGACTTCCGCCAGCTCATCGGCGGTGAGCAGTCCGTCCTCGGTGAACGAGGCTGCCCAGCGCATCAGGTCGTCCGCGGTGCTCACCAGCCCGCCGGCCGCGTAGGCCGCGCTCAGGTCGTGCTCACGCGCCCGCTGGCTCTGCGCCAGGTCCGTGTATCCCAGCGCATAGGCCGATCCTTCGAGCGCCGGGCTCCCGTACTCCGTGTCGGTGAGTCCCTGCGGCCCCCAGACGTTCGCCTGCAGGAACTCGGCGTACGTCAGGCCGCTGAGCGTCTCCGTCAGGTGCCCCAGCAGCACGTAGTTCGCGTTCGAGTACAGGAAGTCCGTGCCCGGCGCGAACGCCAGCGGCAGGTTCTCGAACGCACGCACCAGGTCGAGCGGCGAATGGGGCTCGCCGGTGTCCACCCGCCCCATGTAGTCCGGGATGCCCGAGGTGTGCGTCAGCAGCTGGCGCAGCGTGATGGCGGAGCCGTTCGGGTAGTCCGGCAGGTGGCGCGACAGCGTGTCGTCGTAGCTGTCGATGGCGCCTGCCCGCTTCAGCAGGACGGTGGACACGGCGGTGAACGATTTCGTCAGCGACGCGATCCGGTACCGGGTCTGCATGTCGTTGGGCCGCTGCTGCGCGCGGTCTGCGTAGCCGTAGCTGGCCCGCATCAGGTCCTCGCCGTCCTTCCGGACCACGATGGTGCCCACCAGGCCTTCGGAGGCCACGTAGCTGCGCAGGTCGCCATATGGCACCTCGTCCTGCGCGCTGCCGCCACCACCACAGGCGGCCAGCAGGACTGCGGTTGCCAAGGCCAGGCTGCGCACGCGGCCACGTGCGGCGTGTGGACGGCACGGGCGGGCGGCCGGGTTCGACATGAGCTCCCTTCGCATGCAGAAAAGGGGGCCGATGGTACGGACTCCGGTCAGTCGGCCAGCAGCGGCGACTGCGCGAACTGCGCGTTCAGCCACTCCACGAAGGTGGCCACCGGCGCCCGCCGGCGGCTGGCCGGGTTGACCGCGAGCACATGCCGGTAGCCCACCGGCATCCGCCATTGCGGAAAGGGCATCACCAGGTCGCCGCTGGCCACCGCGTCCTGCAGGAAGGGTGAGCGCACCAGGGCCACGCCCTGGCCGCGAATGGCGGCCTGCACCGCCTGATCGGCGAAGGAGAACACCAGCCGCCCGGCCTGTGGCGCCACGGTGCCGGCGCCGGCGAAGTCGAACCATGTGGCCCAGTTCAGCCGCCGCGTGCCGGGCACGCTGTGGTCCAGGTCCAGCAGGGGCCAGCGGGCCAGGTCGGCGGGCCCGCTCAGCGTCACGCCCTCGAGCAGCCGCGGGCTCATCGCCGGCGCGGCCAGGTCCTCGATCAGCGACGTGGCGCCCACCGGCACACGGTCCAGCGTCACCCAGCGCACGGCCACGTCCACGTCCTCGGCGTTCAGGTCCACCACGCGGTCCGACGCGTCCAGGCGGATCTCGATCTCCGGGTGCTCGCGCTGGAACAGCGCCAGCCGCGGCACCAGCCACAGCGACGCGAACGACGCATAGGTGGTCAGCGTGACGCGGTGGGCCCCGGACTGGCCGCGCAGCTCGTCCACGCACAGGTCGATGCCGGCCAGCGCCTGCTGCACCGCCTGCTGCAGCTGCCGCCCGGCGGCGGTGAGCTCCAGCGCACGCGTGCGGCGCAGGAACAGTGGCCGGCCGACCTCCTGCTCCAACGTGGCCACCTGGCGGCTGATCGACGACTGCGTGAGGTGCAGTTCGGTGGCCGCGTCGGTGAACGACAGCCGCCGGGCCGCGGCCTCGAAGCCACGCAGGGCGGCCAGGCCAATTGGGCGGACAGGGCGGGTCGGGCGTCTTCGTGGCGCGGCGGGCGTGGACATGCCTCCACCATACATGCGTACAGCGCATGCATCAACTGCAGTCTTTTCGTTTGTCGCCGCATTTGGAAAGCGGTGCAATGCCATCAACCCGGCCATGAATGCGCCGGATGCATGGAGAAGCCCATGGCCCCGATCTCAGAGACCGTTCGTACCGTGCACCTGGACCACGACCAGATGCTGATCCTGGAAGACCTCCGCACCGGCCGCTTGCGCGTGCTGCACGGCGGCGTCTGGCTGACCGAGCCGGGGGAAACGCGCGACCACTTCCTGCAGTCTGGCGACGCACTCCCGGTGCGGTCGGCCGGTGCCCTCGTGCAGGCGCAGGGGCCGACGCAGGTGGAAGTCACCCGCCTCGGCCACCGGCCGGTCGAAGGCTGGTGGTCGCGGCTGCGCGCGCTGGCCGCACGCTGGCACCTGGGGCCGGTGCCCGACACGTGCGCGTGACGGCGGCTCGTTGCCGCCGGCTCGCCGCGGCCGCCCGGGCTCAGCCCAGGCGCTCGGCGTGCCAGCGCAGGTGGTCCGCCACGACGCTCTGGATGAAGAAGTAGCCGTGGTCGTAGCCCGCGTGCCGGCGCAGCGTCAGCGGTTGGTCGGCTGCACTGCAGGCCGCTTCCAGCGCCTCGGGCTTCAACTGTTCGACCAGGAACTTGTCGGCCAGGCCCTGGTCGACGAGGAGGCCGTCCGGATACGGGCACCGTGCCTGCCGCATCAGCGCGCTGGCGTCGTGTGCGGCCCAGGCGGCGCGATCGTCACCCAGGTAGCGCGAGAAGGCCTTCTCGCCCCAGGGGCAGGTGGCGGGCGCGGCGATCGGCGCAAAGGCCGACAGCGACCGGAACCGCCCCGGGTGACGCAATGCCAGCGTCAGTGCGCCATGCCCGCCCATTGAATGCCCGGTGATGCCGATGCGCGCCGCATCCAGCCCCAGCGCGCTCACCAGCATTGGCAGCCATTCGGTCAGCAGCCAGCTTTCCATGCGGAAGTGGCGCGCCCAGGGCTCGGCCGTGGCGTCCAGGTAGAAGCCGGCACCGGTGCCGAAGTCCCATTCCGCGTCCTCGCCGGCGATGCCGGTGGCGCGCGGGCTGGTGTCGGGCATCAGCAGCGTCAGGCCGAGTTCGGCGGCCAGGCGCTGGGCGCCGGCCTTGATGGCGAAGGTCTCCTCGGTGCAGGTCAGCCCGGCCAGGCAGACCAGGGCGGCGCCCGACGGTTTCGGCGGCTGGTAGACCGCAAACCGCATCGGCAGCCCGATCACCGCCGACGCATGGCGGTGGAAACGCTGCACGCCGCCGAAGCAGGCGTGCTCGGCAGTGGTCTCGATGGCGGCGGCCATCAGTAGATCACGACAGAGCGGATCGACTCGCCGCGCTTCATCAGCGCGAAGCCTTCGTTGATGTCCTCGAGCTTCAGGCGGTGCGTGATCAGGTCGTCGATGTTGATCTTCTTCTCCATGTACCAGTCGACGATCTTCGGCACGTCGGTGCGGCCGCGCGCACCGCCGAAGGCCGAGCCTTCCCACTTGCGGCCGGTGACCAGCTGGAACGGCCGGGTCCTGATCTCCGCACCCGCCTCGGCCACGCCGATGATGATGCTGCGGCCCCAGCCCTTGTGCGTGCACTCCAGCGCCTGGCGCATCACGTCCACGTTGCCGATGCACTCGAAGCTGAAGTCGGCGCCGCCATCGGTCAGCTGCACGATGGCGTCGACCACGTTCGGCACGTCCTTCGGGTTCACGAAGTCGGTCATGCCGAACTGGCGCGCCATGGCCTCGCGCGCCGGGTTGATGTCGATGCCGATGATCTTGTCGGCCCCGGCCAGCTTTGCACCCTGGATCACGTTCAGGCCGATGCCCCCAAGCCCGAACACCGCCACGTTGGCCCCGGGTTCGACCTTGGCGCTGAAGATCACCGCGCCGATGCCGGTGGTGACGCCGCAGCCGATGTAGCAGACGACGTCGAAGGGCGCGTCCTCGCGGATCTTCGCCAGCGCGATCTCCGGCACCACGATGTGGTTGGCGAAGGTGCTGGTGCCCATGTAGTGCAGGATGGGCTTGCCACCGAGCGAGAAGCGCGACGACCCGTCCGGCATCAGCCCCTTGCCCTGGGTGGCGCGGATCTTCTGGCACAGGTTGGTCTTGCGGCTGAGGCAGAACTTGCACTGCCGGCACTCCGGCGTGTAGAGCGGGATCACGTGGTCGCCCGGCTTCAGGCTGGTGACGCCGGCGCCCACCTCGCGCACGATGCCCGCGCCCTCGTGGCCCAGGATGGCGGGGAACAGCCCCTCGGGGTCGGCGCCGGAGAGCGTGTACCAGTCGGTGTGGCAGATGCCGGTGGCCTTCACCTCCACCAGCACCTCGCCGGCGCGCGGGCCGTCGAGGTCCACTTCTTCGATCGTCAGCGGGGCGGCGGCTTGCCAGGCGACGGCGGCACGGGTCTTCATCGGGGTCCTCCAGGGTATTGGGATGGTCTCAACCCTACATCAGACGCACGGTTCATCCCCGTGACGAGCGCTTCGTCCGCCGCACCGGCGGTTCGTCGCAGGCCGCTGGCACGCACGGGGCCGCACCGGCACAGTTCAACCATCGACAGACGCACCGCAGCACGCACAAGGACACCGCCATGAACACCGCCCGCCACGCCCACATCGCCGCACTGGCCTTCGCCCTGGCCACCACGCTGAGCATCTTTGCCGGTGTGGCCGACCTCTGGACGGTGGAACCGGCGCAGCAGCTGTTCGTGCAGGCCACGGGCGTGGTGCTCGACCGCGGCTGACACCCCGGCCGGCGCGAACCTGCGCCGATTGCACACAAGGGCCCCGCCTCGGCGGGGCCCCTTTTTTCATGGCCGCCTAGCTGGATCCTGAGCGGCGACAACGCGGGTTCTCGACGGACCGTGTCCAACGGTGCCGCGCCGCTACGCGCCACGCAAGTTCACGGCACGCAGGGCGAGATCGACAACGGCCAGCGCGCTTCGCGGTGCCACCCATTCATCCGCCCTGCCGACGGTTCATCCGCCCGCCCGACGCTTCGTCGCAGGTGGCTTTCGGTCCGGCGGGCATCGGCGCACAGTCCACCCATCGACACACGACGCAGCCCCTGAAAGGAACCCGATCATGACCACCCGCTTCAGCCGTCAAGCCCGCCATCAAGCCGCCGCCTTCGTCCTCGCCCTGGCCAGCACGCTGGTCATCTTCTCCGGCGTCGACCGCCTCTCCACGCCGTCGCAGGCCGACGCGATGCTGGTGAAGGTGCAGCCCACCTCGACGCAGGCCTGATCACCCGGCTGCGTCGCACGTTCAGCGCCCCGCTTCGGCGGGGCGTTTGCATTTCAGGGCGGCAGAACGTGCGCGATGGCGGACCGCAGGTCCATGCCAGGGGCGAAGCCCAGCGCCATTGCCGCCGCGTTCACGCGCGAGATCACGCCATGGTTCCAGTGGTCCCGCGCATCGCCAATGCGCGCCGAGTCGTGCGCCACCGTCACCGCCGCACGGCCCGCGGCCTGCAGCAGTACCAGTGCGGCCACGCCGGCCTCGTCCTTGCCGATGCCGGCGTCGTTGAACACCGCCAGCCGCAGTGGCACGGCCAGCGCGTACTGGGCCGAGCTCACGCCGCCATGCGAGCCGCTGACCGCCACCGCCCCGGCATCGCCGGGTTCCAGCTGCGTGATGCTGTCCACCAGCAGCACGCCGGGCGCGGCCCAGGTGCGGGTGGTGCCACTCATCGGGCCATTCCGTTCGTCGCCGCTGCGGGCCACTCGCACGGCCTGCGCCGCGGTTCATCGCAAGCGGCTGGTGATGCGGGTGCCAGGGGCCGAAGATTCATCCATCGCAACGCTGAACCCCTCTTCAAGGAGCCCGACATGACCACCCCCCGCACCCAACGCTTCGTCGCCTTCACGCTGTCGCTGTTCACCACGCTGGTGATCTTCTCCGGCGTCGTGTCACTCTCGTCGCCGGGCCACGCCGGCCTGCTGCTGGCCAGCACGCCGACGGCGCAGAGCGCGCACGGCTGACAGCGGTTCGGCGTCGCGAATCCCACGGCAGGGCCCTTCGGGGCCCTGCGCCGTTTCCGGGGCCATCCTGGGCCCTGCCGTTCAGCGGGCGAACAGCTGCTCCATCTCGCGCCGCAGCGCATAGGCCCGCGTGCCGTTGTCCATGGCCACGTCGGCCCAGGTCAGGCTCTGACCCTGCTTCACCGGCCGCACCAGCTTCACGTCGTGCGCCAGACCCAGCGGCAGGCCGCCGATGGCCGCGCTGGTGGCCGCCGGCAGCAGCTTGCCCCAGACGCAGTAGCCGCCTTCGCCGTCGAGCACCTCGCCGGGCTGCAGGTCGCGCTTGGCGGTGGCCACCACGTCGGCGTTCCACTGCGACGCGGCACCGGTGTGCTCGCCGCGCAGCGCCACGCTGGCCACGCTGAAGCCCACCTCCAGGCCGATCAGGTGCCAGCGCTTGTAGAGCGTGAAGTAGCGGCCGCTCGGGTCGGTGTGGGCCTTGTACTCCTCGAAGCAGTTGCGGATGTACTCCGTCTCGCCCTCCACCGTGACCCACACGCCCATGCGGATGTCGTAGGGGATGGTGCGGCCGTCGGGCTCCAGGCAGCTGATGACCTCGACCATGCCCTTCTTCTCCAGCACCCCGCCTTCGCTCTTCGGCCGGGTGACGAAGGGGATGTCCTCCACGCTGGCCGGCGGATACAGCAGGCCGTCGCTGGGCACGGCCAGGCCGGTGGCGTTGGCCACCGCGGTGCTCTCGATGCTGGGCTTGGAGCCGTCGAGGAAGCTGTTGAACATCTTCGGGTTCAGGCCACCGCGCTCGGCCTGCTCCGGCGTCAGGCCGTAGTAGCCCCACACCGTCTGCGGCGTGCTCTGGGCAAAGTGCGGCAGCCACTTGTGGCCGCGACCGGCGGCCACCACCGGGAAGCCGCAGCAGCGCGCCCAGTCCACCAGGTCGCAGATGAGTGCCGGTTGGTCGCCGAAGGCCAGTGAATAGACCACGCCGGCCTCCTGCGCGCGGCGTGCCAGCAGCGGGCCGCAGAAGGCATCGGCCTCCACGGTGACGTTGACCACGTGCTTGCCGTGGGCGAAGGCCTCCAGGCAGTGGTCCACGGCCGCGATGGGGTGGCCGGTGCATTCCACGATCACGTCGATGGCGGGGTGGCGCACCAGGGCCTGCCAGTCGTCGCCGACGTGGGTGCGGCCGTCCTTCACGGCCGCATCCAGGCTGGGCGCGGTCAGGCGCTCGGCGTCCCAGCCCACGCGCCCCAGGTTGCGGCGCGCGCCGTCGGGGTTCAGGTCGGCGATGCCCAGCAGTTGCACGCCCGGTGTGCGCGGGATTTGCGCCAGGTACATGCTGCCGAACTTGCCGGCGCCGATGAGACCCACGCGCACCGGCCGGCCTTCGGCGGCGCGCTGCTGGAGCTTGGCGAAGAGGGGCGTGCTCATGGGAATGCCCTCCGTGCTTCGCACTCCGGGATGAGCACTTGGGAGCGGCCCGGCGCGCTCATGCCGCTTCCTTCAGCTCGTCGGTGGAGGTCTGCAGCGCGCTTGCCGGCATGCCGTCCTTCCAGGGCAGGTCCACCGGCACGTCCGTCAGCAGACAGTCGTCCGGCAGCGTCAGGATGGGCGCGAAGTCACGGTGCGCGATGTACTCCGGCCGCTTGAAGCGGCGGATGTGGTTGGTCACCGCACACAGGCTCAGGTAGACGCTGACGCGGTTCCAGGGGCTCAGGTTGCTGGTGCTGGCGTGCAGCAGGCAGCCGTGGAACAGGATCATCGAGCCCGCCGGGCCCGTGGGCGAGACGATGCCACCGTTCTTTCCGCCGGCGCGTTGCACCATCTGCGCGATCAGCGCGTTGTCCACTGTCCACAGCGGGTAGCTGGTGGTGGTGAGGTCGTGCTTGGCGTCCACCACGCCCAGCCGGTGGCTGCCGGGGATGAACATCAGCGGGCCGTTGAACGGGTTCACGTCGTCCAGGAAGATGGCCACGTTCATCGCCCGCGGCTCGGGCATCAGGTCGTCGTTCTTCCAGGTGCCGTAGTCCTGGTGCCACTGCCAGACGTCGCCCTCGAAGGCCATCTTGCCGTTGATCTTGAACTGGTGCATGTAGAGGTCTTCGCCGAAGATCTGCTGCACCGGTTCCACCATGCGCGGGTGGCGCGCCAGCTTCGCGAAGGGCTCGCTGTAGAGGTGGGCCGCGAAGTTGGTGCGCACCGCATCGTTGCCCTTCTCGCGCACGTTGTAGGCCTCGCGCCGCGCGTACAGCGCGGGCACGGCGTCGGTGAGCGTTTTCACCTCGTCGGGCGAGAACAGCGAAGGGAAGAACAGGTAGCCGTCGCGCTCGAACTGCGCGATCTGCTCGGGGCTGAGTTTCATGCGGTGTCTCCTCGTTTCAACGGCGCCGTCAGCGCGGCGCCCAGGTGGTGGCCGGCCCGTTCGGCGTGCTCGCGGGCCAGGCGTTCGGCGGTGTCGCCATCGCCGGCAGCGATGGCTGCGGCGATGGCCACGTGTTCGTCCCAGATGGCGGCGCGGGCCGGCCCGTCCTGCAGCACCGCGCCCATGGCGCGCCGGATCTGGCACCAGTGCGGCGCGGCGCTGCGCTCGATCAGCGGGTTGCCGCTGGCGGCGTACACGGCCTGGTGGAAGGCAAGATCAGCATCGATCATCGCGGCCACGTCGCCACTGCGCGTGGCGGCGCGGCCGGCACGCATCACCGCTGCCGCAGGCGCGACGTGGTGCGCCGCGGCCAGCCGGGCCGCCAGCCCGTCGAGCGCGCCGCGCACGGCATACACCTGCGCGATCAGCGCGGCGTCCAGCGGCGTCACGCGCAGCCCGCGGCCCGGGGCGTCCTGCACCAGGCCGTCGGCCTTCAGCAGGCGCAGCGCCTGCAGCACCGGCTGGCGCGACACCGCCAGCTGCTCGGCCAGCGCCTCCTGCACGATGCGCTCGCCCGGCGCCAGCGCGCCACTGCTGATGGCGTCCACCAGGGCGCGGTAGGCCTGGTCGACGAGGTCGGGGGCGGTGGCGAGGCGATGCAGGGTGGCCATGGCGTATTCCGTATACAGAGCAGCGTAGCCCCTTGGGCCGGCGACCGTGAACCGGGTCAACCCTGGGGTGCGTGATGCCCGGTGCGTGGGCCCGGCGTGCCTGGCGCCTGCAGCGACGGCCGGGGCGCGCCACCGTGCTGCTGGGCGCCGCCGCGCGACCGGCCGGCGGCTCGTTCAGGCGGTTGCCGGCAGGTTCAACGTGACCGTGGTGCCCTGGCCCGGCGCGCTGGCGGCCGTGGCGCGGCCGCCGTGCAGGGCCACGATGCGCGCCACGATGGCCAGGCCCAGGCCGTGGCCACCCTCGCTCTTGCGGTAGAAGCGCTCGAACAGGTGGGGCAGGTCTTCCGGCGCGATGCCGCAGCCGCTGTCCTGCACCTGCACCTGCAGCGCCCCGTCCACCACGCTGCCCCGCAGCACGATGCGGCCACCGGTCGGGGTGAAGCGCAGCGCGTTGTCCAGCAGGTTGGCCAGCGCCCGTTCGAACAGCTCGACGTCGAGCCGGGCGGGCAGTGGCGTGTCGCCGGTGTCGGTGACCAGGGTCACGCCCTGCTGCGCGGCGCGGCCGGCGAAGCGGCGCGCCAGGTCGTCGATCAGCTCGGCGGCGTCCAGCGCCACCGGCTGCAGCTGGTAGGACGGCTCGTCCAGCAGCGCGAAATCGCCGAGCGCGCGCACCATGCCGGCGGCGGTGCCGGTGTTGCGCAGCGCCACGTCCAGCAACGCGCGGTCGTCGGCGCGCGCCGGGTCGTGGGCCCAGCGCGCCTGCAGCGTCTCCAGGCAGGCGGTGGTGGCGGTCAGCGGCGAGCGCAGGTCGTGCGACAGGTTGCTCACGCCTTCACGGCGGAAGCGGTCCAGGCGTTGCAGGCGGTCCCACTGCGCGCGCAGCGTGGCCAGCATTTGGCCGAAGCCGCTGCGCAGGCGCGCGAACTCGTCGTGACCGGCCGGCGCAGCGGCCGGCAGCGCGGCGGCGGCCTCGAAGCCGTCGCGCGTGGCCTGGTCGACGGCATCGCTGAGCGCGCGCAGCGGCCGTGTCACGGTGCCGATGATCCAGGCCGCGATCAGCGCGCCCAGCAGCACCACGGCCAGCACGCCGGCCAGCGCCGGGCCGGCCACGCTGCTGCCCAGCAGCTCGATCTGCCCCGGCGGCAGCGGCCGCTTCTGGCACACCAGGTAAAGGTAGCCGCCGGTGTTGGCGCCGGGCGCGATGGTGCTGGCCTGCAGCATGCGCGCCGCGATCACCGTGTCCTCGGCCATGTACTGCGGGTCGTCGCCCATCACGTAGGCGGCGCGGGCGCGGTCGCCGGCGACCATGATGGCCTCCTGCACCGGGCCAAGCTTGACCTTCAGCCCCGGCGTGATGGGCATGTCGCCGCTGCTGGCCAGCACCGTGCCGTCGGCCGCCAGCAGGTACAGCCGCGAGTCGGGTTCGAACAGCAGCAGGTTGCGCAGGAAGCCGGTGAATCCCTGTGGGTCGCGCGCATGCAGTTCCAGCAGGTCGGGGTGGGTGGCCACCACGCGGCCGATGAAGCCGTTGGCACGCTCCCAGGTGCTCTCGTGCTGGAAGCGCTGGAAGGCGGTGGCCACCGTCACGATCACCGCCAGCGCGGTGACCAGGCCGGTGAGCAGGATGGTCAGCGCCAGGCGGGCACGGACGGTCATCGGGCGCGAGGGCGGAGCCCCCTCATTCCTTGAACTTGTAGCCGGCGCCCCGCACCGTGAGCACCCACTCCGGGTGCATCGGGTCACGCTCGAGCTTGGACCGCAGCCGGTTGATGTGCGTCGTCACCGTGTGCTCGTAGCCGTCGTGCGAGTAGCCCCACACCGCGTCCAGCAGCTGCGCCCGCGAGAACACCCGCCCCGGGTGCTGCGCGAAGTGCAGCAGCAGGTCGAACTCCAGCGCCGTCAGCTCCACCGGCTGCGCGCGCACCGCCACCGTGCGCTTGGTGGGCCAGATCTGCAGATCACCCTGCACGATCGGGCGTTCGCTGCCGGCGGCACCCCGCGCCGCCTGGGCGGCGTCGCGCACCTCGGCGCGGCGCAGCAGCGCCTTCACGCGTGCCAGCAGCTCGGCCATCGAGAAGGGCTTGGTCAGGTAGTCGTCGGCGCCCAGCTCCAGGCCCAGCACACGGTCCAGCTCGGTGCTCTTGGCGGTGAGCATCAGGATCGGCGTGTCGCTGTCGCGCGCGCGCAGGCCCTTGCAGACCTCCAGCCCGTCCAACCCAGGCATCATCAGGTCCAGCACCAGCAGGTCGTGCGGCTGACGGTCCTCGGCATCCAGCGCCGCCGCGCCGTCGGGCACGGCGTCCACGGCATAACCCGCCT
The DNA here is from genome assembly GCA_024235855.1 of Burkholderiaceae bacterium. Lineage (GTDB taxonomy): Bacteria > Pseudomonadota > Gammaproteobacteria > Burkholderiales > Burkholderiaceae_C > Rubrivivax. The sequence goes on along the minus strand of JACKLN010000001.1, from coordinate 318,697 downwards.
GCTGCAGGTTCATCACCAGCAGGTCGCGGATGTCGGCCTGGTCTTCGGCGACGAGGATGCGGCGTGGCATGCGAGGCGGTCGCAGCATGGCGCGCGACCTTACACCGATGTGATCTTCCCGTGAGGATCGGTGAGCGGCACGTGAGCCGCGGTCGCCACAGTCTGGCCATCGACCGTGGAGCCTTGCCCATGCACACCGCCACCGCTGCCCATCCCGCCACCCTCGTCCCCGCCGTTCCACCCGCCTTCGCGCCCGCCGCCCTGTCGTGGGCCGACGTGCTGCCCTACCGCGGCGACTTGCTGCGCTACGCCCGCCGCAAGCTGATGGACCCCAGCCTGGCCGAGGACCTGGTGCACGACGTGTTCGAGGCCGTGGCCACCGGGCGCGCGGCCTTCGGCGGGCGCTCGGCGCTGCGCACCTGGCTGGTGGGCATCCTCAAGCACAAGATCGTGGACCTGGTGCGCGAGCGCGCCGTGCACGAACCGCTGGCCGACGCCGACGACGCCGGGTTCGGCAGCGCGCCCGGCCTGGTCAGCGCGCAGCCCGGGCCGGACGAGCAGGTCGCCTGCCGCCAGCGACTGGCGCAGGCGATGGCGCGGCTGGAAACGCTGACGCCGGGCGTGCGCCAGGCCTTCGAACTGCGCGTGCTGCAGGAGCGCTCCACCGAAGAGGTCTGCAGCGCACTGGCGATCACCGAGGACAACCTCTTCGTGCGCCTGCACCGGGCGCGGCGGGCGCTGGCCGCCTGAGGGCGGAGCGCGCGGGCGCCGGCGCGGAATCGGCTCCCACGGCTGGACCCCACAAGGCCTGGGAACTCCTGGGGTCACCCCGGGTCACTGTCGTCGCTCGCGCCCACAATGGGCGCTGAAACGACAGAGGAGTCCCGATGAAGAACTGGTTCCTGGGCGTGCTGATGGCTGCGGTGGCCGGCGCCTTCGTGCCCGAGGTGGCCGAGGCCAAGCGCTTCGGCGGCGGCCTGAGCAAGGGCATGCAGCGTAGCGCACCGGCCAAGCCGGCGCCCCAGCAGCCGCCGGCGCAGCAGCCGGCCACCCCGACCCAGTCGCCGCAGACGCCGGCCACGCCGGCTGCAGCGACCGCCGGTGCCACTGCTGCGGCGGCCGGCACGGCGGCCAAGCGGTCGTGGTTGGGTCCCGTGGCCGGCCTGGCCGCCGGCCTGGGCCTGGCGGCGCTGGCCAGCCACCTGGGCTTCGGCGAGGAACTGGCCAGCTTCATGCTGCTGGCGCTGCTGGCCATCGCCGCGGTGGTGGTGATCCGCCTGGTGATGCGGCGCATGGGCGGTGCGCAGCCGGCGCTGGCCGGTGCCGGCGCAGGTGCGGGCACCGGTGCAGCTGGTGGCATGACGCCGCTGGCGCGTACCCCCCTGCAGCAAGTGACGCCCGCGGCGGCGGCCACGGGTTCGGCGGGTCAGCCGGCACCGGCGGCACCGGCGGCTTTCGGCGGACTGCAGATCGGCGCCGCCGTGCCGGCCGGGCAGCTGCCGGCCGACTTCGACCGCGAAGGCTTCGAGCGCATCGCGAAGATGATCTTCATCCGCATGCAGGCGGCCCACGATGCGGCCGACCTGGACGACCTGCGCCAGTTCACCACGCCGGAACTGTTCGCCGACATCCGGCTGGACCTGCAGGACCGCGGTGCGGCCGACAACCACACCGACGTGCTGGCCATTGCCGCCGAGGTGCAGGACTTCGCCGAGGAAGACGGCCGCCAGATCGTCAGCGTGCGCTACACCGGCCAGGTGCGTGAAAGCGCCGACGCCGCGCCGGCCGATGTGGACGAGACCTGGCACCTGGTGCGCCCGGCCGACGGCAGCCGCAATTGGGCCATCGCCGGCATCCAGCAGGCGGCCTGAACTCGGACGGCGCCCATTCGGCGCCGGTGAGTTCTAGCGCTGGCCGGCCGCGGCCAGCGCGTCTTCCAGCCACGGCAGCATCGCGTCCAGCACCTGGGTCAGGGCCTGGGAGAGCGCTTGCACCGCTGCGGCAGCCGTGGCCTCGCCGCTCAGCGGCGGTTCGGCACCGAACGACCGCCGCGCCACACGCTGGCGGGCCCGCCGGTCGTACAGCTCGGCGGTCACCGCCAGCCGGCCGCGGCCCGGGGCCGGCAGGCTGGCGTGGTGAAGTTCGTCGATGGTGAGCGTCAGCAGCCAGTCGGCCTGCTGCGGGTCACCCAGCAGCGCGGTCACGCCAACGCTGCCGCGGGCTTCCAGCCGCTGCTGCAGCGCCCGCGGCAGCACGCGCAGCGGGCGCTCGGCCCAGCGCGCGAACTGGTAGGTGGCCAGCGCGCCGCCTTCGCGCGTGTAGACGAGGTTCAGCGTGTCGGCCGCCGGCGCCCCCGGCATGGCCTGCAGCAGCAGCGCGTTCACCAGCGGGCGCTCGCGGCGGATCGGTGGCGGCCCCAGGTCGCGCCAGCGGTACTGCAGCTGCGCCTGCGTCGGCCCGTCCAGACCCAGCGACACACAGCCGCCGAGCCCGGTGGCGGACAGCGCCGGCACCAGGCCGGCGCCGAGCACGACCCGGCGGCGCGTCAACGAACGGGTCATGGCGTCTTCTCCCCCGGTCCCAGCTGCACCGGTGCCGGCCCCAGCAGCGCGGCACGCGGGTCCTGCAGCTGGTCCAGCACGCGCAGGGCGGCGTCGGCGCTCAGGCGCAGGTCCGACACCGCGGCGGCCAGCTGGTCGTCCAGGCCTTGCGCGGTGCCCTGCAGGCGGCGGCTGGTGGCCTGGGCTTCGCGCTCCAGGGTCTCCGTGGCGGTGGCCAGGCGGGTGATGGCGCTGCGCGACTCGGCCATCAGCCGCTCCGCCTCGCCCAGCGTGCCGTCCAGCCGTGCGCCGCCGCGCTCCACGACGCCGGCGATGCGGTCGCCGGCGCGGCCAAGGTCGGTCACCGCGGTCTGCACCGGCGCGGCCAGGGCGCCGATGCGGTCGGCCGCGCGGCCCACCTGGGTGGCGGCGGTGTCCAGCGTGTCCAGCCGGCCGCGCAGGTCGTCGGCCAGCGCGCGCAGGCTGCGCACGGTGTCCATCATGGTCTGCCGGTTCTCCGGCGCCAGCAGGGCGTTGAGCTGGGTCAGCGCCACCGTGGCCGCCTCGCCCACCTGGCTGACACGGCCGGCGATCTGGTCCAGGTCGGAGCGGCCTTCGCCGATCACCGGGTGGCGTTCGCCGGCCGGCGTGTCGGTGAGCAGCGCGCCCGGCGGCTCCGGCGTCACGAGCGTGATCTTGGCGATGCCGGTGACGAGGTTGCGCGTGACCACGGCCACGGTGTTGGTGCGCACCGAGGCCTGGTCGTCGACGCGCACGTCCACGCGCACGCGGTTGACGCTGTCGGCCTCGAGCGCATAACCCTCCACGCGGCCGACACGCACACCGCGCAGGCGCACCTCGCCGCCGATCTCCAGCCCGTCCAGCGCCTGTTCCTCGAAGTGGATGGTGTACAGGCGCGAACCGGCGCGGTCGCCTTGGCCGCCCAGCCACAGCAAGGCCGCGACGAGCAGGGCCACCAGCACCAGCACGCCGGCGCCGACGGCGGTGTAGCGGGCTTCAGCTTCCATCGTCCAGGTTCTCGTGGACCATTCTACGAACCGAGAAGTAGCTGCGGATCCAGGCGTCGTCGGTCTGGAGGACCTGCGCCACCGGGCCGTCCGCGGCGACCACGCCGTCGGCCAGCACGATCAGCCGGTCCACCACGCCCAGCAGGGTGTCGAGGTCGTGCGTGATCAGCAGCACGGTCAGGCCCAGGTCGTCGACCAGGCTGCGCACCAGGCGGTCGAAGCCGCGCGCGGTGATCGGGTCCAGGCCCGACGTCGGCTCGTCGAGGAACAGCAGTTCCGGCTCGAGCGCGATCGCGCGGGCGATGGCGGCGCGCTTGCGCATGCCGCCGGAGAGCGCGCTCGGCGCCTTGTGTGCGGCGTCCGGTGGCAGCCCGGCCTGGGCCAGGCGCAGCGCGACCAGCGCGTCCACCGCGTCGGCCGGCAGGCTGGTGTGCTCGCGCAGCGGCACGGCCACGTTCTGTGCCACCGTCAGCGACGAGAACAGCGCGCCGTCCTGGAACATCATGCCGAAGCGCCGGCGCACGGCGTCCACCTCCCGGCCCGGCGCGGCCCAAACGTCGGTGCCGAACAGGCGCACCGTGCCCGCGGTGGGCCGCTGCAGGCCGATGATCTCGCGCAGCAGCACCGACTTGCCGGTGCCGCTGCCGCCGATGAGCGCGATCAGCTCGCCACGCCCGGCACTGAAGCCCACGCCGCGGTGCACCGTCTGCGCGCCGAAGCGAGTGACGATGCCGTCGACGACGAGCAGCGAGGTGTCGTCGTGGCTCATCGTCTTCACCAGCCCAGCGCCTGCAGCACCACCGCGAACACCGCGTCGAGCAGGATCACGGCCACGATGCACTGGACCACGGTGGAGGTGGTGGCCCGCCCCAGCGCCGCCGTGTCGCGCGGCGCGGCCAGGCCCATGCGCACGCCGATGATGGCAATCACGATCGCGAACACCGGCGCCTTGGCCAGGCCCACGAGCACGTGGCGCAGCGGCAGGGCTTCCTGCAGCCGGGTGACGAAGGCCGCGGGCGTGATGTCCAGCATCGGCTGCGCGATGGCCATCGCCCCGAGCAGGCTGGCCACGTCGCCCACGAACACCAGCAGCGGCAGCGCCAGCACCAGCGCCAGCACGCGCGGCAGCACCAGCACCTGCCGCGGCGACAGGCCCAGGGTGCGGATGGCGTCGATCTCCTCGGTCAGGCGCATCGAGCCCAGCTGCGCGGTGAAGGCCGCGCCGGAGCGGCCGGCCACGATGACGGCGACAATGATGGGCGCGAACTCGCGCGTGGCGCCGATGGCCACGCCGTCGACGACGAAGAGGTTGGCACCGTATTTCTCCGCCTGCAGGCCCAGCAGGTAGGCGATGACGACGCCGATCAGCGCCGTCACCAGGGCCACCACCGGCAGGGCCGAGAGGCCGGCCTGCTCGACCTGCACGGCCAGCTCGCGCAGACGCAGGCGCTGCGGGTGGCGCATGACCTCGCCCAGGGCGGCCAGCGTCTCGCCCAGCATCGCCAGATGGCCGGCGACGAGCTGTGTGCCGGCCGCGGTGCCTGAACCCAGGCGGGCGAGCGCGCGCCACCGCTGCGGTGGCGGCGCCACGCCATGCCCCTCCAGGTGGGCGGCGACCCGGCCCAGGGTGCGCGCGTGCGCCGGCTGCAGGCCCTGCCAGGTGTCCAGGGCGGGCATGCCGCCTGACTGGCGAAGGGCGCGCAGCAAGAGCAGGGCGCCGGCGCTGTCGATCTGCTGGAGCGCGCCGGCGTCGACGGTGGCGGGTGCCGCCGGGAGGCCGGCCGTCAGGCGTGACTCGATGGCAGGCAGATTGGCCAGCCGCCAGGCGCCGGACAGCACCAGCCGTCCATCCTCGGCAAGATCGAATCCAGGTGCACCGCTGGCCATGGGCGCCGAGCATAGCGCCGGGGCTCGCCGGGCGGCCTGGCCTGCCGCGGGCGGTGCTATGGCGGCAATAAGCCGCAACACGGACCGTCTGGCGCCGGGCCGGCAGGAAGGGCCGCCGAATAATCCATGACGGAGGCGCCTGGACCCTGGGGATGACTACCGCACCGCGAGCACCGGCGACACAGGTTGATGGAGACGTGCCGGCGGCCCGCGCCGCATGGCGCTGGCCCGTTCGCGACGGCTGGGGTCTTGCGTTGGTCGGCGGCCTGGTGATCGCCGCGCTGGCCTGGGCGGTGTGGTCGATCGGCCAGGTGATCGACGGGGTGACGCGCATCGAGCGGGAACGCCTGCCCAAGCTGGCGGCGACTCAGCGTCTGCGCTCGGAAGACCTCGAGGCCAGCATTGCGCTGCGCAATGCCCTGTTGCTGCGCGACGAGTCGCTGGTCCAGACCGAGCTCGCGCGATTCCGAGAGGCCGAAGGCCAGGCGGCGCGGGCGCTGGCCGATCTGACGTCCAGGCCCCACACCGCCGCTGCACGCCGGCTCCTGGAGGATCTGGTCGACGTGCGCCATGCGTTGATGGTCACGCGCGAAGGCGCGCTGCAGGCGCTGGCCACGCCCGATCCTGCGCAGCGGCCCGTGACCCTGACGCTCGACTTGCAGCAGCGGCTCGACGTCTACCTCCCGCGCGTCGATGCGCTGTACGAACACCAGGCGAGACGTCTCGACCAGGGCATGGCGGACACCTTGAGCGGGACCGAGCGCGCACGCGTGGTGCTGGCCCTGGGCACCCTGGTGGCCACGGCCGGACTGCTGCTGCTGCTGTGGGCACGGCTGCGCCGGGCGCGCGACGCACTGGCCGTCGAGCGCCAGCAGGTCGCGCAGCTGCAGGCCCAGCGCGACGCCTTGGTCCGCGAGGTGCATCACCGCATCAAGAACCATCTTCAGGGCCTGCTGGCGTTCATCGACGGCGAGTCGGCGACCGACCTGGCCGCGCAGGGCGCGCTGGCCTCCATGCGCCGGCATGTCCTGACCCTGGTCGGCGTCCACGGCATGCAGTCCGAGAACGCCGGCGAGCAGGTCGGGCTGTCCCAGCTGCTGCAGGAGCAGTTGCCGCTGTTTCGTGCCGGACACCCGGACGTCAAGGCCGTGTGGTCCGCCGAGGGGCACGCCGCCACGGTCCCGCCAGGGCATGCGGTGCCGCTGGCGTTGGTGTTCTCCGAGTTGCTGACCAACGCCGCCAAGCACGGGTCCGGTACGGTTTGCATCACGATGGTCGCCAGGCCCGGTGAGGTTCGGGTGACTGTCGGCAACGCGATGGCGCAGGCGCAGGCGCAGGCGCCCGGCCAAGGCCTGTCACTGGCGCGGGCGCTGTTGCAAGGCATCGGTCGCCTCGAGGCCGGGCCCGATGGCGCGGGCCGGTGGACCGCCGTGTTGACCCTCGCCGACCGTTTGCCTGAAGGGGAGAGCTCATGGCCCGCATCCTGATCGTCGAGGACGACCCGCTTATCCGCCTGGGCATGGCCCGTCTGCTGTCCAAGGCGGGCCACGACGTGTGCACGGTCGCCGACGGCGAGTCGGCGTTGCGTGAGGCGGCGGTGCTGGCGCCCGATCTGGTGCTGCTGGACGTGGGATTGCCGGGCATCGATGGCGTCGGCTGCGCCGAGCGGCTGCGGCAGCGCCGCTACACGGGCCCCCTGGTCTTCCTGACCGCCGACGACCGCGAGGCGACGGTGACCGGCGCTGCGGCCATGGGTGCGCACGCCTACCTCGTCAAGCCCATCACCGGGGCCCAGCTGCTGCCGGTGGTGACCACGGCGCTGGCCGCAGCTGGCCGCCTGGTGGCCGAGCAGGCCCGCATGGAGGACGCGCTGCGGGACAGCCGCACCATCAGCGCCGCCGTGGGCGTTCTGGCGGAGCGCCACGGGTGCAACGTCGACGAGGCCTTCGAGCGCCTGCGCACGCAGGCCCGCCAGGACCAGCGCAAGATCGTGGAATTGGCCGCGGAAATCGCGCCTTACCCCTCAACTGGAGGGCGCCCCCGGCGCTGACCGGCACGCAGCTTTCGGCCTGTCCGGCTAGACTTGCTCCCGAGGCTGCCCAGACCCCGTGGCCCGAGCGTCCCGCCCGCGCATTCGCGCGGCCCCGGAAGACGACTCGCCGGATCCGCGTTGTGGTGGGCCATCGCTTCTGCTCCCCTTCGACTGACTCGTACCGCGCATCTCATGCGGCGCAATCGGCGTGGGCGATCAGCACGCAGCTTCACACGATCAGCGGGACGGCTTGTTTGCATCAGCCATCATGAAAACCGCTTGTTCTCCCATCATCACCCGAGCCGCTGTCGCGGCCTTCGGAATGGCCGCCGCCGTGCCGGCCACCCATGCCGCCGTCGTGGTGGGTACGCCCGCCGCGTTCAGCGTCTCGACCGAGGTCATGGATCAGGAGGGTGGTGCGTCGACCAGCCGCACGAACGTGCTGCTGGGCAGCGTCAACCTTCAGCGCTTCGACCCGGCGCTGGGTGTGCTGGCTGGCGCAACGATCAAGCTCAGCGGCCAGCGCACGCAGTCTGTGGGCATCACGGCACAGGGCAATGCCGTGACCAAGTCGCCGACCACCGGCACAGGCAGCAGCACGGCGCGGGCCGACGCGCCGGGTGTGGCCGTCACCCTGGGCCAGATCAGTGCGAGCGGGTCGTGCTCGGCAGCCAGGAACTGTGCATCGAGCGTGGCGGCGCCGGCCGTCCAGACCACGGCCTCGGTCGACGTGGCGGCGGCGCGCCTGGGTGACTGGATCGGTGCCGGCGACGTGAGCCTGAGCCTGTGGGCGCCGCTGGTGACCGCCACACAGCTGACCAACGGCTTCACCGGCGTGGAGCGGACCACCTATGGCGTGCAGTGGGCGGGCGCCGCGGCCGTCGACTACACGTACCGGTTGCACGCCCTGCCGTCGTTCGACGGTGTCGCCCAGGCACATTGGGAGATCGACTTCGGTACCCAGCTGCTGGGGGCGTCGGTGGGGCCGCGGGCCTTCAGCCTCTTCAACGGCGCAGGCGATCGGGTCGGCCTGGACCTCGACGACATCCTGGGCGAGGGAGACACCGCGATCCTCCAGACCGACCTGCAACGGTTCGCCGACCTGGGGGCGGATGGCCGCATGGGGTTCTTCGCCTTCTTCGACACCGGTCTGGCGGGTGACTACCAGGCCCGCTATCGCCTGTCGCTCTCGAATACGGGCACTGGTGCGCTGGCCGGCACCGACCCCGTCGGCACCCTTTGGCTGACGCTCCGCGGCCGCGTGGAGCCCGCGCTGGCTCCGACGCTGCCGGTGCCCGAGCCGGGAACGCTGCCACTGGTCCTGCTGGGCTCGACCGCGCTTCTGCTCGGCCGCTGGCGCGCCGGCGCGCGTCAGCGCTCGTAGCGCCTCCCGGCCGCGAGCAGCGCCGGCGTGCCGATGACGCGGTTGAGGCCGTCGAAGTCCAGCATGCGTTCGCGCCACGGCCCGGTGCTGCCGTGCGCAGCCAGGCTGGCGTAGTAGCCCTGCAGCGTGTGCGCCACCGCGCGCGCCGTGCCGCCGGGGAAGATCACGATGCGGAAGCCGCGGGCGCCGAGTTCGGCGGCCGACTGCACTGGTGTCTTGCCGCCTTCGACCATGTTGGCCAGCAGCGGCACGCGCTGGGCGAAACGGTCACAGGCGGCGTCCATGTCGGCCGGTGTGCGCAGGGCCTCGATGAACAGGGCGTCCACGCCGCAGGCCAGGTAGGCCTCGGCGCGGTCGAGCGCGGCGTCCAGGCCTTCGACCGCCAGCGCGTCGGTGCGCGCCAGGATCAGCGTGGCGTCGCTCCGGCGTGCGTCGAGTGCCGCGCGCAGCTTGCCCTGCATCTCGGCCACCGGCACCACGCCCTTGCCGTCGAGGTGGCCGCAGCGCTTGGGGAAGGTCTGGTCCTCGAGCTGGATCATCGCCGCGCCGGCGCGCTCGAAGGCGCGCACCGTGCGCTGCACGTTCAGCGCGTTGCCGAAGCCGGTGTCGGCGTCCACGATCACCGGCGTGCGCACGCGTTCGGTGATGTGGGCCAGCGTGTCGGCCACCTCGGTGGCGGTGGTCAGCCCCACGTCGCTGCGGCCCAGGCGGGTGTAGGCGATGCTGGCGCCGCTGAGGTACAGCGCCTCGAAGCCGGCCTGCTCGGCGATCAGCGCGCTCAGCGCGTCGTAGATGCCCGGTACGAGCAGCGGACGCGGTTCCTGCAGCCTCGCCTTCATGACAGGACCTCCGTGATCGTGCGCGCCGCGATGAACCCGCCGGCCACGGCGCTGAGCAGGCCGTTGCCGGACAGGTAGCCCCAGACCGCGTCGCCGCTGACGCCACGGGCCGCGCCGCCCGCGGCGAACAGGGTGGGGAACACGCTGCCATCGGTGCGCCGCACGCGGCAGCGGTGGTCGATGTCCAGGCCGCCCTGGGTGTGGAAGAGCGCGCCGGTGACCTTGACGGCGTAGTAGGGCGGGGCGAGCTCGGCACCGCCCAGGTCCAGGTCGGCGCAGCCGATCACCCGCGCCAGGGCGCCGAGGTCGGCCGCTTCGCGCAGAGCGCCGGCGGCTTCGGCATCGCGGAAGTCGGGGAACCCGCGTGCCAGGGCGAGCTGCGGCGCGGCAAACACGTTCCAGGCCACGCCGCCGGGCTGCGCCAGCACGTGCACGGCGGCTTCGCTGTAGCCGGCGGTCTCGTCGTGGAAGCGGCGGCCCTGGGCGTTGAGCTGCACGCCACCCTGCATCATCACCGCCCAGGTCATCAGCGCGCCCTGCGGCACCACCCAGGAGCCATGTCCCTGGTAGCCGCCCAGGTCCGCGGTGGCCGCGCCCAGGCCGGTGCCCAGGTGGATGGCCGTGCCGTCGTTGCCGGCGTGGCCAGCGAAGAGCGCGTCGCGCATCTCGGGCAGGAACTCGCGCACCATGGCCGGGTTGCCGCCGAAGCCGTTGCAGGCCAGCAGCACGGCGCGGGCGGTGAGCGACTCGGTGGCGCCATCGGGGCGCACAGCGGTGATCCGCCAGCCCTGATCTTCCGGCTGCAGGCCGACCACGCGGGCCTCGGTCAGGATGTCGGCCTGCGCCGCGCGCTGCAGCGCCGCCATCAGCGCCGCGCCGGTCCGCTCGCGCAGCGCGTGCATGCGGCGGGCGTGGTGGCCGGGGTAGAGGAAGCCGTCGAGCAGCTCGAACTCGACGCCATGCCGCGCCAGCAGGTCCAGCGCCGGCGCGCTGGCTTCGGTGTAGGCCTGCACCAGGTGCGGCGCGGCACGGCCTTTCGCCTTGGCCTGGATGTCGGCGGCGAAGGCTTCGGGGCTGTCGTGCACGCCGGCCTCGCGCTGCCAGCGTGTGCCGGCGGCGGGGATGAAGCCGCTGGACAGCGCCGTGCTGCCGCTGGGCGTGGCGTCGCGCTCCAGCAGCAGGCAGCCGATGCCGGCCTCGCGCAGCGCGGTGGCCGCGGTCAGGCCGCAGGCGCCGGCGCCGACGATGGCGACGTCGATGTCGGCCATCGGGATGTCACGCCGTGGGCCGGTGCAGGTACTGGCCACGTGGCTTGCCCAGCACCTCGCCGTTCTCGCAGATCTTCATGCCGCGCAGGAAGGTGGTGGTCACCGCGGCGCTTAGCTCCAGGCCCTCGAACGGCGTGTAGCCCTGGGTGGAGGGTGAATCCTCGGCGCGGATGGTCCACGTCTTCGCCGGGTCCACCAGGGCGAGGTCGGCGTCGAAGCCGATGTCGATGTCGCCCTTGCGGTTGAGGCCGAAGCGCTGCGCCGGGTTCCAGCTGGTCACGCGGGCCATGTGGTTGTAGCCCATGCCACGCCGCGTGCCTTCGCTCACCAGCGCCGGCAGCAGGTATTCGGTGCCGCCGAAGCCGCTCTTGGCCATCCAGATGTTGCCGAAGTAGCGGCGCGGGATCTTCATCTCCTGGCGGCAGCAGGCATGGTCGCTGACCACCCAGTCCAGCTCGCCAGAGAGCAGCGCATCCCAGAGGAACTCCACGTCCTCGCGGGGGCGGATCGGCGGGTTCACCTTGGCCAGTTCCGCGGCCTTGGACGTGGTGTCCAGCATCAGGTGGCCGATGGTCACCTCGCGCCGGAAGTCGATGTGCGGGAAGACCTCGGCCATCATCATTGCCGCCTGCACGGCCTTGCGCGAGCTCAGGTGCAGCAGGTTGATGTTGGGCAGCGCGGTCTCGTTGGCGAGGTAGGCCGCGATGAACACCGCCAGACCCTCGGAGTGCTGCGGGCGCGACGCGCTGTAGGCGGCCAGACCGCTGAGCGACCTGTCCTTCTCCACCAGCTTGGTGTAGGCGGTCATGATCTCCGCCGTCTCGCAGTGCAGGCTCAGCGAGATCTGGCGCGCCTTGTCGGGGAACTGCTCGCGGGCGGCCTGGATGCCGCGCATGATGAACTCGAAGTGCGCCAGGTCGTAGCGCTCGTCCTCGCCGATCATCAGGAACTCGCGCTGGCTGTCGCTCTTGCCGTGCAGGCCGTGCGAGCCGTAGAACATGAAGATCTTGAAGCTGCTGACGCCGTGCTTGTCGATCAGCATCGGGATCTCGCCGATGTGCGTGCGGTCCATCGGCGCCAGGTGGTAGCCGTAGTCCACGTGGAAGCGGTTCTTCGAGATCTTCAGCACTTCCGGGAAGAACTTCTTGTACGCGCCGCCCTTGTTCAGGTAGTACTGGCCGGTGCGGAAGTAGTTCAGCGAACTGGTCACGCCGCCGATGGCCGCGGCCTTGGACTCCGTCACCGCGTCCTCGGCCAGCGGCGAGTAGATGCCGCTGTGCATGTGGGCGTCCACCACGCCCGGGAAGGCCAGCTGGCCGCGGCCATCGTGCACGGCCTTGGCGCGTGCGGGGTCGATGCCCGGCGCCACCTGCGCGAAGCGGCCGTCCTTGACCGCGATGTCGGCCTCGTGCACCACGTTGCCGTGCGGGCGCACGACACGCACGTTCTTGATCAGCAGGTCGTATTCAGGGGTGTTCACGGGCGAACCTTCGTTGGAGTTGCGGCAGCAGGCCGCCGGCGTCGACCATGTCGAGCAGGAAGCCGGGGATGGGGTCGATGGGCAGCACGCGGCCGTCGGCCAGGGTGACGCAGCCGGCGCGGGCGTCGAACTGCAGCGACGTGCCGTCGTCGATCTCGCCAGCACGCGGGCAGGTCAGCAGCAGCAGGCCCAGGTTGAAGGCGTTGCGGAAGTACAGGCCGGCGAAGGACGGCGCGATGACGGCGGCAATGCCCAGATGCACCAGCGCGCCGGCTGCCTGCTCGCGGGAGGAGCCGATGCCGAAGTTCGGCCCGGCCACGATGACGTCGCCCGGCCGCACGTGGGCTGCGAATTCAGGCCGCACGGCTTCCAGGCAATGACGCGCGATGACCTCGAGGCCGTGCTTCATCGTGTGACCGGGCGCCAACTGATCGGTGTCCACGTCGGCGGGGAGGCGCCAGGTTCTCATGACCTGGCTCCAGCGGCGGGTTGCGGCCCGGGGAGGACGTTCCATTGCCCCCCAAAGCCGCCGTTCAGCGTGGCCGGGGGTCCGGTGCAGGCGTTGGCCTGTGGCGCTTGGCGCTCGTCGAGCGGTCTCGTGCGCTGCCACCGACGAGCGCTTCAACACCGGCGTCGGTGTGAACCGACTTCGCTCACTACGTTCGCTGCGTGCGGACGGCGTCCGCGAGTCCGTCCCTTCGCAGCGCGCGGCGGCGCGCGGTCCTCGACAACAGATGCTCGGCGCTGTCGCTGCGCGCCACAGGCCAACCCACCACCGCCTTGCAGGCCCCATTCGCGGTCGCCTGGACGCTGACGCACCCCTGGCGGCGTTGATGCCTCGGCCGCGGATGAGCCAAGGCAGCGCCCCGCGAGCGTGGGCCGGAGAACGCGGGCGACGTCTGGGCCGCCTGACAGGAGCAGCAGGGGGCCGCGAGGACCACGAGCGATCGCGCAATGCCGACAGACGGACACCGGGTCGCACCAGGCCATCACCCCAAATCACCCCAACACCTCCCGCGCATCCGCAATCCGCCCCATCAACGCCGAGGCCGCCACCGTGTACGGCGACCCCAGATACACCTGTGCCGTGGCCGCACCCATGCGCCCCTTGAAGTTGCGCGCGGTGGAGCTGATGACCGTGCTGCCCTCGGGAATCGCGGCGCCGTAGCCGGCGCAGGCGCCGCAACTGGTGGGCAGCAGCGTGGCGCCTGCGTCGCGCAGGCGGTTGAGGATGCCTTCGCTCTCGGCGCGCTCGCGGTCCTTCACGCTGGCCGGCGCCACCAGCAGTGTCACGTGCGGCGCCACGCGGTAGCCGGCCAGCACCTGTGCCGCGGCGCGCAGGTCGTCGAGCTTGGCGCCGGTGCAGGCGCCGATGTAGGCCACGTCGATGCGGGTCGGCTCCAGACCGTCCACCGCGCGCACGTTGGCCGGGCTGTGCGGCAGTGCCACCTGCGGTGCCAGCACCGAGGCGTCGAAGGCATGGCGTTCGGCGGGCGCGTCCTCGTCGCTGCACCAGCGGGCCGTCTCGTCCGGGTCGAGGCCCGGCGCGCCGTGGCGGGCCAGCCAGTCCAGCGTCACCGCGTCGGGCGCCACCAGGCCCACCTGGGCACCGAGCTCGGCGCTCATGTTGCACAGCGTCATGCGCTCGGCCATGCTCAGGGCCTGCACGGCCACGCCGGTGTATTCCACCGCCTGGTAGCGCCCGCCGTTCATGCCGAAGCGGCCGATCATGGCCAGCATCATGTCCTTGGCCGACACGCCGTGCGCCAGCCGCCCGCTCCAGCGCATCGAGATCGTCTGCGGCACCTGCAGCCAGATCTCCCCGGTGACCACCACGCCCAGCATCTCGGTGGCGCCGATGCCGAACATGTAGGTGCCGAACGCACCGCCGGTGGGCGAATGCGAGTCGCCGCCCACCGCGAACATGCCCGGCCGCAGGTGGCCGTGCTGCGGCACCACCACGTGGCAGATGCCCTGCGTGTCGTAGACATGCGGCAATGCCTGCTCGCGCGCCCAGTCGCGCGCCAGGTGCACGATGCGCCGCGACTCGTCGTCGGCCGCCGGCACGTAGTGGTCCAGCACCAGCACCACGCGTTGCTTGTCCCAGATCCGCGCGCCCAGCGCGTCGAGCATCGGCTTCAGCCGGCGCGGGCCGGACGAGTCGTGGAACATCGCCAGGTCCACGCGGCAGGTGACGATCTCGCCCACCTGCACCGTGGCACGACCGGCGGCGCGCGCGATCAGCTTCTGGGCCAGGGTCTGCGCGGTCATGTCGATCCCCGGTGGGTGCAGGCGCGGAGAGGTCGTGGCGGCATGTCACATGCCCAGGTAGGCGGCCTTCAGCTCGCGGCTGGCCAGCAGTTCGGCCGGCGTGCCGCTGAAGCGCAGGCTGCCGTTCTCCATCACGTAGGCGCGCTGCGCGATGTCCAGCGACTGCGCCACGTTCTGCTCCACCAGCAGCAGAGACAGCCCTTCGCCATGCAGCCGGCGGATGAGCGTGAACATCTCCTCCACCAGCAGCGGCGACAGGCCCAGCGACGGCTCGTCCAGGATCAGCAGCGTGGGCTCGGCCATCAGGCCGCGGCCGATGGCCAGCATCTGCTGCTCGCCGCCGCTCATCGTGCCGGCCTTCTGCGTGCGGCGCTCGGCCAGGCGAGGGAAGGTGGTGAAGACGCGGTCCAGGTTGCGCGGGCGACGGTCGCGCGCGCGGGCATAGGCGCCGAGCTCCAGGTTCTCCAGCACCGTCAGGTTGGGGAACACGCGCCGGCCCTCGGGCACCTGGATCAGCCCGGCCTGCACGACGACACGCGGGTGGGCGCCGGTGAGGTCGACGCCATCGAAGCGCACCGCGCCGCGCCAGGGCTTGACCAGCCCGCTGACGGTGTTGTTCAGCGTGGACTTGCCGGCGCCGTTGCTGCCCAGCAGGGCCACGATCTCGCCCGGCTGCACGGCCAGCGACACGCCGCGCAGCACCTCGGTACGGCCATAGCCGGTGGCCAGGTCGTCGATCTGCAGCAGCGGGGTCACGCGTTCATCTCCGCCAGCCGCGTCGCCGTGCCATGGCCCAGGTAGGCCTCGATCACCCGTGCATCGCGCGTCACCGCCGCGGGCGGTCCTTCGGCGATCAGCGCGCCCTGCGCCAGCACCCACACGTGTTCGGCCAGGTGCATCACGGCCTGCATCACGTGCTCGATCATCAGCACGGTGACGCCGTCGTCGGCGATGCGGCGCACCACCGGCACCATCTCGGCGATTTCCTGCGGGTTCAGGCCGGCCAGCACCTCGTCCAGCAGCAGCAGTTTCGGCCGCGTGGCCAGCGCGCGCGCCAGCTCCAGCCGTTTGCGGCCAGCCACCGTGAGGTCGGCGGCCGGCTTGTCCAGCTGCGGTGCCAGGCCCACGCGCTCGGCCACGCGTTCGGCCTCGGCCAGCGCGGCGGCGCGCCCCGGCAGGTGCAGGTGGGCGCCGACGGCGATGTTCTCGCGCACCGTCTGCGCCGCGAAGGGCTGCACGATCTGGAAGGTGCGCGCCATGCCGGCGCGGGCGTTGAGGTGCGGGGCGCGGCCGGTGATGTCCTGGCCGTCGAACTGCACCGTGCCGGTGTCCGGCCGCAGGAACCCGGAGACGATGGCGAACAGCGTGGTCTTGCCGGCGCCGTTGGGGCCGATCAGCGCGCCCAGCGTGCCGGCGGGCAGGGCCAGGCTGACGTCCTGCACCGCCTGCAGGCCGCCGAAGGCGATGCCCACGCCCTGCAGACTCAGGATCGGCGACGTCGTTGTTGCCATTGCTGCCACAGCCCCGCGATGCCGCGCGGCATGAACATCACGATGAGCACGAGCACCGTGCCGTAGACCACCAGGTTCAGGCCCGGCAGTTCGCCGAAGAGGTTGCGTGTCAGGTCGGCCAGCGTGTGCAGCGCCAAGGCGCCCAGCACCGGCCCCCACAGCGTGCCCATGCCGCCGACGATGGCGCCCACCAGCGCCTCCACGCTGACGTGCGGGCCGTAGGCGATGGCCGGGTCGATGTACTGGAACACCTGCACGTAGACGGCGCCGGCCGCGCCGGTGAAGGCGCCCGACAGCGCGATGGCGCCGAGCTTGGTGGCCAACGGGTCCACGCCGACGGCGCGCGCCGCGTCCTCGTTGTCGCGCACCGCCTGCAGCCGGGCGCCGAAGCGCGAGTGGCGCAGCCAGGCGGTGACGAGCAGGGCGGCCACGAGCAGGGCGCCCAGCACCAGCACGTAGCCCGTGCGCGACGTGAACTGCAGGTTCGACGCGGCGGCCTGCAGCGGCAGCATCAGGCCCACACCGCCGCCGGTGAAGTCCACGCTCAGCGCCACGATGCGGAAGACCTCGGCGAAGGCCAAGGTCACCAGCGCGAAGTAGCTGCCCTTGAGCCCGTAGCGGAAGCTCAGCGCACCGATGGTGGCACCGACCACGGCAGCCCCGAGCATCGCCAGCGCCAGGGCGAGCCAGGCGTTGAACCCGAACTGCAGCTGCGCGACGGCCTGCACATAGGCCCCGGTGCCGAAGAACACCGCATGGCCGAAGCTGAACTGCCCGCCGAAGCCGCCCAGGATGTTCCAGGCCTGGGCCAGCAGCGCGCCGTAGAGCGCCAGCATCACGAAGGTGAGCCAGACGCCGGACTCGACCACGATCGTGGTGCCCACGATCAGCGCGGCGAACACCGCGATGCCGGTCAGGTCGCGCGCGAGGCTCATGCGCGCGCCCCGAACAGCCCCTGCGGCCGGAACAGCAGCACGGCGATGAAGATCACGAAGATGCCGATCTGGCCCAGGCTCTCGCCCAGGTAGAGCCCGCCCAGCGACTCCACCACGCCGATCAGCAGCCCGCCCAGCAGCGCGCCGGCGAAGCTGCCCATGCCGCCGAGCACGACGATGGTGAAGGCCACCAGCACGAAGCCCGAGCCCACCTGCGGGTTCACGTAGTAGGCCGGCAGCAGGAAGCAGGCCGCCGCGCCCAGGCAGGCCAGGCCGATGCCGAAGCTCATCGCGTAGACGTGGTCCACGTCGATGCCCATCAGGCGCGCGCCCTGCTTCTCCCTGGCCACGGCGCGGATGGCGCGGCCGAGGTCGGTGCGCGTGATCACCGCCATCAGCAGCGCGGCGAAGACCAGCGCGCCGCCGAAGGCCACCAGCTTGGCCACGGCGATGAAGGCCGGGCCGATCTGCACCGTGCTGAGCGTGTAGGCGGTGTCGATGGTGCGCGTGTCGGAGCGGAACCACAGCAGCGCCAGGTTCTCCAGCACGATGGACAGGCCCAGCGTGACGAGCAGGATGTTCTCGTCCTTGCCGTGGCTGGCGCGGCCGACGATGCCGCGCTGCAGCGCGTAGCCCAGCGCGAACATGCCCGGCACCACCAGCGGCAGCGCCAGGTAGGGGTCCACGCCCAGCGCCACCTTCAGCCAGTAGACGGCGTACAGCGCCACCATCAGCAGCGCGCCGTGCGCGAAGTTGATGATGTGCAGCACGCCGTAGATCAGCGTCAGCCCCAGCGCCACCAGCGCGTAGACCGCGCCGGTGGTCAGCCCGTTGAGGACCGAGGGGAACAGGACGTCGAAGCCGTACACGGGTGGCGGCTGTTGCTGAGCGGTGTCTGGGCGCGAAGCTGCCGATCAGGCCTTGACCGGAAACACCGGATCCACCTGCCGGTAGTCGCGCGGCACGATGACCTTGATGTCGCCCTTGACCACCTGCGTCATCAGCGGCTGCGCGCCGGTGTTCTGGCCGTCGACGAACTTCGTGTCGCCGTAGGGCATGAAGTGGTTGCTGAAGGTGCTGGACGCCAGCGCCGCCGTGATCGCGCCGCGCTCGGCACTCTTCGCGCGCTCGATGGCATCGGCCAGCAGCATCACCGCGGTGTAGGTGTTGAACACCTCGTAGGTGAAGAACAGGCCCTGCTTCTCGGTGCGCTGCTTGAGCGCGAAGGCGCGCTTGTCGTTGGGGTTGAACCAGTGGTTGCAGTCGATGATGCCCTCGGCCGCGTCCGGGAACTCCTTGACGAACTTGTAGCTCGACGCCGCGCCGCCCAGCACCGAGTAGATGGCCTTGGGCACCACCTTCTGCTGCTGCATCGTGCGCACCAGCAGCGCGTACTCGTTGTAGTAGTTGGCCGGGATCACGATGTCGGGGTTGATCGACTTCATGCGCAGCACGATGTTGTTGAAGTCGCGCGTCGGGTTGGCGTGCTTGACGACCTCCTTCACGTCGAAGCCGAAGCCCGGCAGCTCGCGCGCCAGCAGGTTGGCGGTGCCGGTGCCGAACAGGCTTTCCTCGTGGATGATCATCACCGTCTTCGCCGGCTTGCCGGCCACGGTGTTGAGCACGTGCAGGTTGTTCACCGCGATCTGCGCGCAGGTGGCGTAGCCGGGGCCGAAGCGGAAGGTGTTCTTCAGCCCGCGCTTGACGATCTGGTCGGCCACGCCGATGTCCACCACGTGCGGGATGTCGTACTTGGCCGCGGCCTGCGTGGTGGCCAGGCAGATGGCCGACGCGTAGGCGCCGACGATGGCCGAGGCGCCGGCCTCGTTCATCTTCTCCACCTCCGCGGTGCCGGCCTGCGGCGAGCTCTGCGCGTCGCCCAGCAGCACCTCCAGCTTGGCGCCGCCCAGGCTCTTGATGCCGGCCTTGTTGATGTCCTCGATGGCCATCAGCGCGCCGGCCCGGCACTGGCCGCCGGAGTAGGCCAGCGCACCGGTCACCGGGTGCAGGATGCCCACCTTCACCGCCTTGGGCTGGGCGCCGGCGACGAGCGGGAACGACAGCGCCGATGCGGCGGCGGCGGAGTGCTTCAGGAAGCTGCGGCGGTTGCTCATGGCGGTCTCCTCGGGGTTGGAACGGGGGTCAGTGGAACTGGGCGGTCAGCGCGGTGCTGACCCAGACCTTGGCGTCGACGGTGCCCACGCGCGACAGCTGCATCTGGTACTGGTAGCGGTCGGGCCGGTACAGGCCCTGCAGCCACTGCACCGGCCGGTCGTCGGCGTCGAAGATCAGGCGCTGCACGGCCAGCAGGGCGGAACCCACGTCCACCTGCAGGTGGCGCGCCACGTCGGCGTCGGCCAGGCGGGCGCCGATGGCCTGCTCGGCGCGGCCGATGCGCACGCCCTGGCCTTCCAGCAGCAGCAGGATGGGCTGCCGGGCCAGCTCGCGCCGGCCGAAGCCGCGCGCCAGCGGCTCGGGCACCCAGGTGGTGATGTGCGACAGCGGGCCTTCGCGGGTGGAGCGCACGCGCACCGCCTTCTGCACCGGGGCGCCGGTGGGCAGGGCCAGCGGGCGGGCCACGGCCTCGGGGGCCGGCACCACGTCGCAGGCCAGCACCTTGACGGCGGTGCGCAGCCCCATGCTGACGATGTTCTCCAGCAGGCCGGTGAGCTGCGCCTGCTCCGGCGGCGGGGGCGGCGCGCCGTGCTTGACGGGCACCGTGCCGCGGCCGGGCGTGCGTGCGATCAGGCCTTCGGCGGCCAGGCGCTCCAGCGCCTTGCGCACGGTGACGCGCGCGACGCCGAACTGGTCCGCCAGCGCCAGTTCACCCGGCAGGCCGGCGTCGTGCCGGCCTTCGGCCAGCTGCTCGCGCAACACCAGGTAGAGCTGGTGGTACTTGGGCAGCGGCATCGCGGAAGCCATGGGCCGCGAGACTGAACCGGTTCCATTGTCCTGTCAATAGGACAAATGAGGCGACAGTGCAGCCGGCGTCGAGGCCGGCTGCACTGTCGGTGGGCGGTGCCCGGGTCAGAACCCGCGCTTGGCGCGCAGGATGGCGGTCACCGTCTCGTTGGAGGCCTGTGCGAACTTCGAACCGCTGCCCAGCAGGTGGTTGGCCTGGTCGTAGGCGCCGCGGTTGATCGTCTGGGCCACCTGGCCGGCGGCCTGGTGGAAGCCGGCATGCGCCTGCAGCAGGGTGGAGAAGCCGGGCTTGCTGCCCCAGCGCGCGCCGCCCGGGCCGTGCAGCCAGCGGCCCAGCGGGCACTGGTCGTCACGGCAGATGGTGGCG
The DNA here is from genome assembly GCA_024235855.1 of Burkholderiaceae bacterium. Classification (GTDB taxonomy): domain Bacteria; phylum Pseudomonadota; class Gammaproteobacteria; order Burkholderiales; family Burkholderiaceae_C; genus Rubrivivax. The sequence goes on along the minus strand of JACKLN010000001.1, from coordinate 298,233 downwards.
GCGTCCAGCTGTTCGCGCTTCTCGATGGCGCTGCGCAGCTTGACCTTCCAGTGGCGGTGCGCCTCGATGGCGGTGTCGAAGTCGAAGTCGGTGACCTGCGGCTCGCGCTCGACGACGGCCACGTCCTGGCCGCCTTCCGGCAGCTTGAAGCGGGCCACGCGGCCGGACAGCGTCTGCGCCTGCTCCTTGAGTGCGGCGGCAGCGGCGGCGGTCTGCTCCACCAGCGCGGCGTTGCTCTGCGTGGTCTGGTCCAGTTCCTGCGCCGCGCGGCCGACCTCCTCCACGCCCTGGGACTGTTCCCGGGTGCCGGTGGCGATCTGCTCGATCAGCGCGCTCACCTCGCCGGCGTTGCTGACCACGCGCTCCATGGCCTGGCGCGCCTGGCCGACGACCTTGGTGCCTTCCTGCGACTGCTCGACGCTGGTCTGGATCAGGGTCTTGATCTCGCGCGCCGCCTCGCTGGACCGGCGGGCCAGCGAACGCACCTCGCTGGCCACCACCGCGAAGCCGCGGCCGGCGTCGCCGGCGCGAGCCGCCTCGACGGCGGCATTGAGCGCCAGGATGTTGGTCTGGAAGGCGATGCCGTCGATGACGCCGATGATCTCGCCGATGCGCGCCGACGACTGGCCGATGCCGTCCATCGTGCGCACCATCTGCGTCATCACCTGGCCGCCGTCCGACGCGGCATTCGCGTTGGTGCGCGACAGGTCGGCCGCCTGCTCGGCGTGCGCGGCGGTGTTCTTCACCGTGCCGGAGATCTCTTCCATCGACGCGGCGGTCTGCTGCAGGTTGGCCGCGGTCTGCTCGGTGCGGCTGGACAGGTCCATCGCGCCGGAGGCGATCTCGCTGCTGGCGTGCAGGATCTCGTCGCTGCCGTTGCGCACCTCGTGCACGATGGCGCGCAGCGAGGCCTGCATCTCGCGCAGGCTGACCATCAGCCGCGCCGCCTCGTCCTGGCCCCAGGGTTCCGGGTGGGTCGTCAGGTCACCGCCGGTCATGGCCTGCAGGTGGCGCGTGACTTCCTTCAGCCCGCCGTTCATCACCAGGTAGAAGCTGTAGAAGAGGTAGGCGGCCAGCGACAGCGTCACCACGATCACGGCGGCCACCATGGCCTGGTTGGCGTGCATGCCGGCCACGCGGGCGGCCAGCAGCCCGTCCAGCTGGTCGAGCATCAGCGACTGGGACGCCAGCATGGCGTCGATGACCTGCGTGCCCTCCTGCTGGATCCTGGCAGCGTCGTCATTGGCCTGCGCGGTCTCGTGGAAGCGGTGCATGGCCTGCTCGGCGGCGCCATAGCGCAGCGCGGCCAGCGTGCCCGGGTGCAGCGCCTCGACCTTGGCCAGGCCACCCTGCATGTCGGCGTCCAGGCGGTCGCTGTTGAACTCGGCACGCACTATGGCGTCGTGACGCGCCGGTGTCGCTTCCGCGCCGGCTGCCACCGCCGCCGCCACACCTCTCAGCACGCCGATGTCGTTGATCAGGCCCGGCACGCGGAACACCGCAGCGTCCATCAGGTAGTAGCTGTCGACGTCGGGGTCCAGCGTCAGGTTGGAGCCGTCGCTGATCAGCGTGATCAGGGCGATGGTGGCATCCACCGCGGCGCTGTGGGTGGCGAAGTCGGCGCCCGACAGGCCGGCAATCTGGGTCTTGAGCGCCGACACGGCCGAGGCGATCCCCATCGGGTCGCCTGCGGGCACGGCCTCGGCTTCCAGCGTCTTCAGCAGCCCCGGCAGTTCGGCATCCAGGGCCGCCAGTTCCGGCGGCGTCTGCCCGGTGGCGGCGGCCTGGGCCGCGTACATCCGGCGCTTCATCAGCGCCTGCTGCACCGGCATGGCCGCGCGTACCGCCACCACGCCCAGGCGCTCCTTCTCGGAGAACGCGATGTTGTTGGTCTGGATCTTGAACCAGGCGACCGTGACCACGGCCAGCGGGATCAGGAAGCACAGCGTGAGCAGCGACGCCTTGGCGCTGAACCCGAGCGTGCGGAACAGGCGGACACCGGGCGCCCAGACCCCGTGGTGGGTGAAGAAGCCGCTGCGGTCGCGGGCGGCCATCGAAGCGTTGGACATCGGTCAAGCCCTCTTGGATCGTCCCCTGGGGCGTGCGGCCGACGATACGGCGGCCCCCATGCAGGACAGTCCTCGGCTTATCGTGCGGTGCCGGCGAGACTTGAGCGTCAAAACTCTGGAATGAGCGACCTGCTAATAAATCTCAGAAACGTTCGCCGTCAGGTGTGACCGAATCCACGAACGGGGTCATGGATGCCGCCCTGCAGCCAGTTCTCCGCGGCGTACCGGGCCCGCCCGTCGGTCACGTGCAAGGTGCACGCCATGCGGGGTGCGGTCGAGCGGTTGGCCGCACTGCCATGGGGCAGCAGGCCATGGAAGACCACCAGCGTGCCGGCCGCCACGGGCAGCGGCCGGCGGTCGGCCTCGGCGGGCCAGGGCGTGTCGTCCAGCGCCTGACGCACCAGCCGGTCACCGTCGCGCACGAAACGCTCGCGCAGCGGCCCGCGGTGACCGCCGGGCTGCACCCACAGACAGCCGTTGTCGCGCGTGGCGTCGTCCAGTGCCCACCAGAACGTGGTCACGGTTTGCGGGCTGGTGTAGAAGAAGCTGGCGTCCTGGTGCCAGCGCACGGCACCGCCGATGCCCGGCGGTTTCAGGATCACCTGGCTCTGCCACAGCAGCGGGTCGGCCAGCCCGATGGTCGCGGCGATGGCGGCCAGCCGCGGGTCGCGGAAGAAGCGGTCGAAGAACGGGTCGCGGTCGTGCAGCGCATGGCCGATCTTGTTGACGGCCTGGCGCAGCGGGCGCGTCAGACAGCCCGCGGCGTCCAGGGCTTCGGCTTCGAAGAAGCAGCGCACGTCCCGGGCGGAGGCGAAGAGTTCGGCGTCGGTGGTGAGCGCTCGCTCCGCCGACGAGAAGACGGCGGCCCGGCCGCCCGGCGGCGGGCACGCGTCCACGATGGACCAGACGCGCTCCCGCGTGGCGGCCACGGCGTCGGGCGCCAGGAACCCCGGCAGCGTGAGGAAGCCGTCGCGGTGGTAGGCCTGGACCTGGTCGGGGCTCAACATGTGGTCATCGTGCAACGGGTCTGGCAGGCGCGCCACCGCCGGCCGATGATGCACGCTTTCGGCACGCGCCTTGCTGCCGCGCCCGCCCAGACCACACCCGGAGGATCCATGCGCGCCCTGAAGAAGCTCCCACCGCACCACGCGGTCGCCCTGGCCGTCCTGGCCCTGCCCCACGCTGGTGCCTGGGCGCAGCAGACCACGCAGCTGCAGACGGTGACCATCACCGCCGAGCGGCGCGAGGAAAGCATCAAGGACGTGCCCAACTCCGTCAGCACGCTGGCCGGCGAGTTCCTGGACGTGCTCAACACCAGCGGCCAGGACGTGCGCGGCCTGTCGGGCCGGGTGCCCAGCCTGAACATCGAGTCGTCCTTCGGGCGCGCCTTCCCGCGCTTCTACATCCGCGGCTACGGCAACACCGACTTCCGCCTCAACGCGTCGCAGCCGGTGTCGCTGGTCTACGACGACGTGGTGCAGGAGAACCCGATCCTCAAGGGCTTCCCGGCCTTCGACCTGGCGCAGATCGAGGTGGCGCGCGGCCCGCAAGGCACGCTGTTCGGCCGCAACACGCCCGCGGGCGTGGTCAAGTTCGACTCGGTGCGCCCGGGCCGCACGATGGAAGGCTACGGCAGCATCGGCATCGGCACCCTGGGAACCACCAACCTGGAAGGAGCGATGACGATTCCGCTGTCGCCCTCGGTGTCCACGCGGATCTCGGTGCTCGACCAGCGCCGCAGCGACTGGGTCGACAACGACTACGACGCCGGCCCGACCCAGAAGCTCGAGGGCTACCGCGACAGCGCCATCCGCGCCCAGCTGCTGGTGGAGCCGAGCAAGGACTTCAGCGCGCTGTTCAACCTGCACGCACGCGACCTGGACGGCTCGGCCCGCCTGTTCCGCGCCAACATCATCGAGCCGGGCACCAACGACCTGGTCGACGGCTTCGACCGCGAGACCGTCTTCTACGACGGCAAGAACGAGTCCAAGCTGCAGACCGTGGGCGGCAGCGCGCGCCTGAAGTGGAACCTGGGCGCGGTGACGCTGCATTCGATCACCGGCTACGAGAGCCTGGACACCTTCAACCGCGGCGACATCGACGGCGGTTTCGGCGCCAGCTTCCTGCCCGATTCCGGCCCCGGCACGATCCCGTTCGCGTCGGAGACGGCCGACGGCATCCCCAAGCACCGGCAGCTCACGCAGGAGTTCCGCGTCGAGTCCAACGGCAGCGGCGCGCTGGGCTGGCAGGCCGGCGTGTACTTCTTCGACGAAAGCTACGACGTCGAGAGCTTCAGCTACGACTCGCTGGCCGGCGGCGCGCAGGACGGCTACCAGCGCATCCGCCAGAGCAACGACGCCTCGGCGCTGTTCGGCGCGCTGACCTGGCAGGCCACGCCGGCGCTGCAGCTGCGCGGTGGCCTGCGCTTCTCGCGCGACAAGAAGAAGCTCAGCGTGCTCGAGTACACCAACAGCGGCTTCGTGCCCTGCGTGCTGTCGGGCAAGTGCACGCTGGCCGAACTGGCGGCGCAGGAACCCGATGGCGATCTCTCCGCCAGCCCCAGCGACAGCAAGACCAACTGGGACCTCAGCGCCGTCTACGCGCTGAACAAGGACGTCAACCTCTTCGCGCGCGCCGCCACCGGTTTCCGTGCCAGCAGCGTGCAGAGCGCCAGCGCGTTCAACGGCAAGTCCGTCGCCGGGCCGGAGAACAACACCTCGTTCGAGATCGGCGCCAAGGCCGACCTCTTCGACAAGCGCGCCCGCGTCAGCTTCTCGGCCTTCAGCTACACGGTCAAGGACCTGCAGCTCACCGCGGTGGGCGGCGCAGCCAACGCCAACATCCTGCTCAACGCCGACAAGGCCACCGGCCAGGGCTTCGAGCTCGACCTCACCGCCTACCTGACGGACAACATCCTGATGACGCTGGGCGTGGGCTACAACGACACCAAGATCAAGGATCCGGGGCTGGCGGTGGCCGTGTGTGCCGCCTGCACCGTGACCGACCCGCTCACGCCCGGTGGGCAGGCCCTGATCGACGGCAACCCGTTGCCCCAGGCGCCCAAGGTCACGACCAACCTGGTGTTGCGCTATGGCCGTGAACTCGCCGGCGGCGACTTCTACGTGCTCACCGACTGGGCCTACCGCAGCAAGGTCAACTTCTTCCTGTACGAGAGCACCGAATTCACCGGCAAAGCCAGCCTGGAAGGTGGCCTGCGCGTGGGTTACATCTGGGGCAACGGCAAGTACGAGGCCGCGATCTACGGCCGCAACATCACCGACACCGTGCGCATCGTCGGCGGCATCGACTTCAACAACCTCACCGGGTTCATCAACGAGCCGCGCACCTGGGGCGTGCAGTTCAAGGCCCTGTTCTGACGATGAGGCGGTGGTGCGCGGCGGCCACCCTGGCCGCCATGACCGCCGGCGCGCACGCCGCGCCGGCGGTCATCTACGAGATGGGCGGCAAGTTCGACAAGAGCTTCAACCAGGCCGCCTGGGAAGGGGCCGAACGCTGGAAGCAGCAGACCGGCCAGCCCTTCCTGGAGTTCGAGATCGCCAGCCCGGCGCAGCGCGAGCAGGCGGTGCGCCGCTTCGCCGAGCGCGGCGCCAGCCCGGTGGTGGCCATCGGCTTCCCGATGGCCAGCGCGGTGGACAAGGTGGCCGCGGCCTTCCCGGAGACCCGCTTCGCCATCGTCGACATGGTGGTGATCCGCCCCAACGTGCAGAGCTTCGTCTACCGCGAGCACGAGGGGGCGTTCCTGGTCGGCATCCTGGCGGCCATGGCCACGAAGACCGGCACCATCGGTTTCGTCGGCGGGCAGGACATCCCGCTGGTGCGCAAGTTCCTCTGCGGCTACGAGCAGGGTGCGGCCTGGGCCGTGCCGACCGTCAAGGTCGTCTCCGCGATGACCGGCACCACGCCGCAGGCCTGGGTGGACCCGGTGCGCGGTGGTGAACTGGCCAAGGCGCAGATCGCCCAGGGCGCCGACGTGGTCTGGGCCGCGGCCGGCACCACCGGCCTGGGCGTGATGCAGGCCGCGGCCGACGCCGGCAAGCTGACCATCGGCGTCGACAGCAACCAGAACCACCTGCACCCGGGCCAGGTGCTGACCTCGCTGATCAAGCGCGTGGACCGGGCGGTGTTCGAGGCCTTCAACGGCGTGAAGCCGGGCGTCACTGCGCTGGGACTGAAGGAAGGCGGGCTGGACCTGGCGATGGACGCCCACAATGCCGCGCTGATCACGCCGGCCATGAAGACGAAGGTCGAGGAAGCACGCGCTGCCATCGTGGCCGGCACGCTGCCGGTGGTGGACTACACCGCCGCCAACCGCTGCCGCTGAACGACGCCGGTGCTGCTCAGGCTGCGGCCGCCACCGTGTGGTGCCGCCGGCGGCGGTTGAACTGCAGCGCCACGCCCAGCACCGCGATGCCGGCCCCGGCCAGCAAGGCCGCGGTGCCGACCTGCCCACCAGCGCACCGCCCAGCGCCGCGCCGGCCGACTGGCCCAGGAAGAAGCAGCCGGCAAAGGCGGCCACCGCGGCGCCGCGGCGTTCCGGCGCCATCTGCGTGGCCTGGGTCTGCAGCGTGTTGTGCAGCATGTAGAAGCCCAGGCCCATGGCCACGAAGGCCGGCGGTGTCCAGCCCCACGCCGGGGCCAGCGCCACCATCGCCAGCATCGCGGCCACCGTGGCCCCGCCGGCGGTCACGAGCCAACGCTCGCCCAGGCGCGCCACCCACCAGCGCGCACCGAGCGCGAACAGCAGGCCGCCGGCGGCGAAGCCCATCATCAGCCCACCCGCGGTGGCCAGCGAGACGCCGAAGCGCTGGTGCAGGTGCGCGGCCACGAACGGGAAGGCGCCGAACAGGGCCGCGCCCTCGAGGAACACCGTGGCCAGCACCACGCGCGCCCAGGGCAGGGCCAGCACGGCGCCGAACTCGGCCCGCAGCCGCGGCCGCGTCGGCGGCGCGCGGGCGGGCGGGCGCCGGCCGCCGGCACGCGGCGCTGCACCTGCACCAGGCCCAGCGCCAGCAGGCCGAAGGCGGCGGCCAGCGCCAGGAAGGGCGTGCGCCAGTCCAGGTGCTCGGCGGCGAAGCCACCCAGCCACATGCCCAGCGCCATGCCGGTGATCTGGCCGATCAGGAAGCGCGCCAGCACCGGCTGGCGCTGCGCGTAGGGCACCACGTCGCCGATCCAGGCCATCGACAGCGGGATCACCGCCGCGGCCGTGGCGCCGGCGGCCAGCCGGGCGGCGGTGAGCCCCCCCAGGCCCGGCGCCAGCGCGCAGGCCAGCGAGGTCAGCCCCGACGCGCCGCAGGCCCAGGCGATGACGCGGAACTTGCCGAAGCGGTCGCCCAGCGGGCCGAACACCAGCTGCGCCAGACCGTAGGCCACCGCGAACGCCGTGACCACCTGCGCCACCTGGCCGAGCGAGGTGCCGAAGTCCTGCGCCAGCCGCGGCAGCATCGGGTCGGCCACGCGCAGCGCCACGCCGCTGACGCCGGCGGCCAGCGACAGCGCGGCGATCGCGCGGATCGGCAACGTCACGGGCAGCGTCAAGACGGCACGACGGTGGCGGCCCAGGCGTCGATCCGAGCCCGCGCCGCCGCACGCACCGCCGCCGGCAGGAAGGACGCGTCGGCCGCGGCCCGCGTCATCTGCAGCAGGTCGGGCACCGTCAGGCCGCAATGGCGGACCATGTTCTGCGCCTCCTGTGCCAGCGACACCATCGACATCAGCCGGTTGTCGGTGTGGAACGAGCACGACACGCCGGCGCGCCACAGCGCCGTGATCGGGTGTGCCGCCAGCGACGGGTAGGCGCCGGTGTGCACGTTGCTGGTGGGGCAGACCTCCAGGTGCAGGCCGCGGGCGATGACGTCGTCCACCAGGTGGCGGCGCACCGGGTCCGCGAGCGCGTCGGCCAGGCGCACGCCGTGGCCGATGCGCACCGCGCCGTGCTCGGCCGCCTCCAGCACCCGTGCCGCCTCGTCGGCCTCGCCGGCGTGCAGCGTGATCGGCACGCCGGCCTCGCGCACGCGCTGCAGAGCCTCGGCGTGCGCCGACGGCGGGAAGCCGGCTTCCGGCCCGGCGAGGTCGAAGCCCACCACGCCCTGGCCCTGGTAGCGCACGGCCAGCTCGGCGGTGCGCGCCACCTGGCCGTCGAACTGGTGGCGCATGCCGCACAGGATGAGCCCGCTGGGCAGCGGGCTCTTCGCCAGGCCAGCCAGCATGGCCTCGATGGCGGCCTTGGCCGACACGCCGTGCGGCTCGAACAGCAGCGGCGCGATCCGGAACTCCGCCAGCACGGCGCCATCGGCGCGCGCGTCCTCGGCGGCCTCGAAGGCCACGCGTTCCAGCGCGGGCAGGCTGGCCATCGCCGCCACCGTGAGGTCGAAGCCCTTGAGGTAGTCCACCAGGCTGTGGGCGAAGGCGTGGGTCTCGAACCAGTGCGCCAGGCGCGGCACGTCGGGCGCCGGGCTGTCCAGGCCGCGTTCGTGCAGCAGGTCCAGCAGCGTGGACACGCGCAGGCCGCCGTCCAGGTGCTCGTGCAACAGCACCTTGGGGCTGTGACGGGCCAGGATCTCGGCGTCGGATGTCGGGGATGCAGGCGCGGGCATGAAGGATCGTAGCCCGGCCGGCCCGCGCCTTGCTATCCTGCGCCGCCATGTCCCCGACCGGAATCCGCGCCATGGCTGTCTCCCTGATCCGCCCCGCCCTGGCCGCCGCTGCGCTGGCCGCCAGCCTCGGTGCCGCCGCCACGCCGGCGGTGGTCTACGACCTCGGCGGCAAGTTCGACAAGAGCTTCAACGAGGCCGCCTACCGCGGTGCCGAGCGCTGGAAGCAGGAGACGGGCAAGACCTACCTGGACTTCGAGATCGCCAACGCCACGCAGCGCGAGCAGGCCATGCGTCGCATGGCCGACCGTGGCGCCAACCCCATCGTCGGCGTCGGCTTCAGCCAGGGCAGCACGGTGGCCAAGATGGCCAAGGCCTACCCCAAGTTGCAGTTCGCCATCATCGACGACGTGGTGGACCTGCCCAACGTGCAGAGCATCCTGTTCAAGGAACACGAAGGCAGCTTCCTGGTCGGGATGATGGCCGCGCTGGCCAGCAAGACCGGCAAGGTCGGCTTCGTCGGCGGCATGGACATCCCGCTGATCCGCAAGTTCCAGTGTGGCTACGCGCAGGGCGCGAAGCACGCGAACCCGAAGGTGGAGGTGCTGGCGGCGATGACCGGCACCACACCCGCGGCCTGGGGCGACCCGGCGCGCGGTGGCGAACTGGCCAAGGCGCAGTTCGCCAAGGGCGTGGACGTGGTCTTCGCCGCCGCCGGCGGCACCGGCGTGGGCGTCTACCAGGCGGCCAAGGACGCCGGCAAGCTGGCCATCGGCGTGGACAGCAACCAGAACCACCTGCAGCCCGGCACCATGCTGACCAGCATGGTCAAGCGCGTGGACGTGGCGGTCTACAACGCCTTCCAGGGCATCAAGCCCGGCGTCAGCGCGCTGGGCCTGAAGGAAGGCGGCGTGGACGTGGCGATGGACGAGCACAACGCGAAGCTGGTGACGCCGGAGATGAAGGCCAAGGTGGACGCCGCGCGCGCCGACATCATCGCCGGCCGCATCCAGGTGGCCGACTACATGGCCAAGAACAGCTGCCCGTTCTGATGACGCCCGCCCGGCCACCGGCGGTGGCCCTGCGCGGCATCCACAAGCGCTTCGGCGCCGTGCAGGCCAACCAGGACGTGGACCTCACGGTGCCGGCCGGCACGGTGCACGGCATCGTCGGCGAGAACGGTGCCGGCAAGAGCACGCTGATGAGCGTGCTCTACGGCTTCTACACGGCCGACGCCGGCGACATCGCCATCGACGGGCAACCGCTGCGCATCGCCAGCGCGCGCGACGCCATCGCCGCCGGCATCGGCATGGTGCACCAGCACTTCATGCTGGTGGACGACTTCAGCGCGCTGGACAACGTGCTGCTCGGCGCCGAACCGCACTGGCAGCTGCCGCGTGCGCGCGCCGCACTTCGGGCGCAACTCGAGGCGCTGATGGCGCAGACCGGCCTGGCGGTGCGGTTGGATCGGCCGGTGGCGCAGCTGCCGGTGGGCGAACGCCAGCGGCTGGAGATCCTCAAGGCGCTGGTGCGCGGCGCGCGCATCCTGATCCTGGACGAGCCCACGGCGGTGCTCACGCCGCAGGAGACCGACCAGCTCTTCGGCGTGCTGCGCACGCTGCGTGCGCAGGGCACCACCATCCTGCTGATCACGCACAAGCTGCGCGAGATCATGGCGCTGTGCGACGCGGTGACGGTGATGCGCGCCGGCCGCGTGGTGCTGGACACGCCGGTGGCCGACACCTCGGCCGATGCCCTGGCGCAGGCCATGGTGGGCCGGCGCGTGAACCTGGGCCGCGACACGCACGCCGCCCAACCCGGCGAGGCCCTGCTGCGCGCCGAGCACCTGACCTGGCGCGACGCGCTGGGCGTGCCACGCGTGCACGACGTGTCGCTGGCGCTGCACGCGGGCGAGATCGTCGGCATTGCCGGCGTCTCCGGCAACGGCCAGAGCGAACTGCTGGACCTGCTGTCGGGCCTGCGCGCGCCGCAGCAGGGCCGGCTGACCCTCGGCGGCCAGACCTTCGAGCCCGGCCACTGGCTGGACCCTCGACGGGCCCGCGCGCTGAAGCTGGCGCACGTGCCGGAGGACCGCCACGCCCGCGCCCTGGTGATGGACTTCCCGGCCTGGGAATCGGCCGTGCTGGGCTACCACCGCTGGCCGGCCTTCTGCCGCCGCGGCTTCATGCGCGCCGCGGCCATGCGTGACGCCACCGTGGCGATGATGCAGGGCTACGACGTGCGCCCGCCCGACCCCAGCCTGTCCAGCCGTAAATTCAGCGGCGGCAACCAGCAGAAGCTGGTGCTGGCGCGCGAGGCCTGGGCGCAGCCGCAGGTGCTGCTGGTGGGCCAGCCCACGCGCGGCGTGGACATCGGCGCCATCGAGGCCATCCACGCCCGGCTGCGCGCGCTGCGCGACGCCGGTGGCGCGGTGCTGGTGGTGTCGTCGGAGCTCGACGAGGTGCTGGCACTGGCCGACCGCGTGATCGTGATGAACGCCGGCCGCATCGCCGGCGAGCGCCCGGTGGCGCAGTGCGACGAGACCACGCTGGGCCGCTTGATGGCCGGTCTGGCGGGTGCAGGCCAGGGCACCACGGAGGCTGCCCATGCATGACGGCGACGCGCTGCCGCGCTGGATGGACCTGCTGCTGCTGCCGCTGATCAACCTGACGCTGGCGATGACGGTGGCGGGCCTCGTGGTCTGGGGCGTGGGGCAGGACCCGTGGCAGGTGCTGACGCTGCTGGTGAAGGGCGCCTTCGGCAGCCGCAGCGGCATCGGCTACACGCTGTACTACGCCACCACCTTCGTCTTCACCGGCCTGGCCGTGGCGGTGGCGGTGCATGGCGGGCTGTTCAACATCGGTGCCGAAGGCCAGGCATTGATGGGCGGCCTGGGCGCCGGCCTGGTGGCACTGTGGTGGTCCGACCTGCTGCCGGCACCGCTGATGCTGCCGCTGATGGTGCTCGCGGCCATGGCCTTCGGCGCCGCCTGGGCGGCGGTGCCCGGGGCGTTGCAGGCCTGGCGCGGCAGCCACGTCGTCATCACCACCATCATGTTCAACTTCATCGCCTCGGCGCTGCTGGCCTGGCTGATGGTCAACGTGCTCAAGGAGCCGGGCAACATGACGGTGGAGAGCCGCGCCTTCGCCGACAGCGCGCTGATGCCCGGCGTGCACGTGCTGCTAGGTGCGCTGGGCGTGGACTGGCCGGCGACGCCACTGAACCTCAGCCTGCTGCTGGCCGTGGCCGCGGCGGCGCTCGTGTGGCTCTACCTCTGGAAGTCCGGCGCCGGCTATGCGCTGCGCGCGGTCGGCTTCTCGCCGTCGGCGGCGCTGTACGGCGGCATCGCGCCGCCGGCGCAGATCGTCTCGGCGATGGCGCTGTCGGGCGCGCTGGCGGGGCTGGTGGGCGTCAACGAGATCGCCGGCGTGCACGGCCGGCTGCTGCTGGACTTCGTCGCCGGCGCCGGCTTTGCCGGCATCGCCGTGGCGCTGATCGGCCGCAACCACCCGCTGGGCGTGTGGGCCGCGGCGCTGCTGTTCGGCGCGCTCTACCAGGGCGGCGCCGAGATCGCCTTCGAGGTGCCGGGCTTTTCGCGCGACATGGTGTTCATGCTGCAGGGGCTGATCGTGCTCTTCGCCGGCGCGCTGTCGCACCTGGCCGCGCCCTGGCTGCTGCGGCTGCTGCGCATGGCCCGGCCTCGCGAGGTGGCGCATGGATGAGCTGCAGCTCGGCGCGCTGGTCGCCTCGTCGCTGCGCATGGCCACGCCGCTGCTGCTGTGTGCCCTGGCCGGCGTGCTCAGCGAACGGGCCGGTGTCATCGACCTCGGCCTCGAGGGCAAGATGCTGATGGCGGCCTTCGCCGCCGGCGCCGCGGGCGCGGCCAGCGGCAGCTTCGCCGTCGCCCTGACCGCCGCGCTGGCGGTGGGGGTGGCGATGTCGATGCTGCACGGCTGGGGCTGCGTCACGCACCGCGGCGACCAGGTCGTCATGGGCATGGCGCTGACGCTGACCGCCGGCGGCCTGACCGTGGTGCTGGGCCTGGCCTGGTTCGAGCTTGGCGGGCAGACGCCGGCGCTGCCCGACGCGCTGCGCCTGCGGCCGCTGTGGGCCGTCGACCCCGCCACCCTGCCCGCGGGCCTGCGCGGGCTGGCGCTGGCGCTCGGCTCGCACAACGCCCTGGTCTACGGCAGCTTCGCGGCGGTGGCCGCGGTGTGGTGGCTGCTCTACCGCACCCGCTTCGGCCTGCGCCTGCGTGCCACCGGCGAGAACCCGGCCATGGTGGACGCCGCCGGCGTCAGCGTGGCCGGCATGCGCTATGCGGCGCTGGCGCTCAACGGCGTGCTGGCGGCGCTGGCCGGGCTCTACCTGGTGATGGCGCTGAACGCCAGCTTCAGCCCCAACATGACCGCCGGCCGCGGCTACATGGCGCTGGCCGCGATGATCTTCGGCAAGTGGCACCCGGTGGGCGCCCTGGCCGCCTGCCTGCTGTTCGGCTTCCTGGACGCGTCGGCCATCCAGCTCCAGGGCGCGGCGCTGCCCGCCTGGCTGGGTGGCGGCGAGGTGCCGGTGCAGGCCATCCAGGCGCTGCCCTACGTGCTGACGGTGGTGCTGCTGGCCGGCTTCATCGGCCGTTCGCGCGCACCGGCGGCGCTGGGGCGGCCGTACGTCAAGGCGCGGTGACCCGGAAGGAATGTCAGTGCCGGGCCCGTTGATCGCCATTGCCCAGGTGCCGATGCACTGGACGCTGGAAGCCAACCTGCGCGAGATCGAGGCGGCCATGTGCTTCGCGGCCGACGCGGGCGCGGCGCTGTGCGCCTTCGCGGAACTGGCCGTCACGGGGTTCCACCGCGGCATCGTCACCGAGGGCGTACCGGCCAAGGTGGACCCGGCGTTGCAGTGCATTGCCGACTGGGCGGCGGAACTCGAACTGGCCGTGGCCGTGGGCGCGCCCAGCTTCACGCCGGCCGGCCGCTTCAACAGCCATGTGCTGATCGACGAACACGGCGCGGTGCAGGCCCGGGTGCACAAGAACGGCCTCACCGCGCCCGAGGCCACGTTCTTCCAGGCTGGCACCGGGCGCCCGCTGGCCACGCTGGCCGGGCTGCGCTGCAGCGCCGTGATCTGCCGCGAGATCGAGGACCATGCGGCCGTGCTGGCGGAGTTGCGCGATGCGGCGCCGGCGCTGCTGTTCTGGCCCGGCCAGATGCGGCCCGACCCCGACAGGCCCGTGGTCGAACCCTGGGCCCACGTGCAGGACGCCATGCGACTGGCACGCGACCTGGGCGCGTGGATCGTGCAGAGCAACTGGCCCAACGCGCTCAACCGGCCCGAGGAGAGCGCGCTGACCGGCGCCAGCGCCATCGTGGCGCCGGACGGCCGGCTGGTCGCGCAGCTGCCGGTGCAAGGCTTCGGCGTCGGGCTCCATGCCCTCGGTGACGACACCGTGCGCTGGGTGCCCTTGGACGCCGTGCACCGCACAATGCAGGGCTGATGGACGCCGACCTGCGCACCCGCCTGACCGCCGCCGCCACCGCGGTGCGGCAGCATGCGCATGCGCCCTACAGCGGCTTTGCCGTGGGTGCGGCGCTGGCCGACGAGCAGGGGCGCGTCCACGTGGGCTGCAACGTCGAGAACGCCGCCTACCCGCTGGGCCTGTGCGCCGAGGCGGTGGCGCTGGGGGCGCTGGTGACCGCCGGCGGGCGGGCCGTCACTGCCGTGGCGCTGGTGGCCGGCCAGGGCCGCCCGGCCACGCCCTGCGGCGGCTGCCGGCAGAAGCTGCGCGAGTTCGCTGGCGACGCCGTGCCGGTGCACTGCCGCAGTGTGGACGGCGCGGTGCTGGACACCACGATGGGCGCGCTGCTGCCGCTGTCCTTCGGCCCGGAGGCACTGGCATGAGCGAGGGCAGCGACGGCAGCGACGCCACCCTGGCCGCCGAGCGCATCCGCAGCGCCTGTGACGGGCACGTGCCTCGGCTGGCGCTGCTGCTGGGCTCCGGCTGGGCGCCGCTTGCCGCGACCTTGCAGCCGAGCGCGGTGCTGGACTACGCCGATCTGCCGGGTTTCCCGGCGCTGGCCGTCGGCGGCCACGTCGGGCAGGTGCGCGTGGGCACGCTGCACGGCACCGAGGTGCTGCTGCTGTCGGGCCGCAAGCACGCCTACGAGGACGGCGACCCGCGCGCGATGAAGGTCGCCATCCAGGCCCTGGCCGCGGCCGGCGTGACCACGCTGCTGCAGACCAACGCCGCCGGCAGCCTGGACCCGGCCATGCCGGCCGGCCGCCTGATGCTGCTGAGCGACCACCTCAACCTGGTGCAGGCCAGCCCGCTGGTGGGCGAGCGCGACGACCGGCGCTTCGTCGACATGGCCGCGGCGTACGACCCGGCGCTGGCCGCGCTGGCGCGGCAGGCCGCGCAGCGGGCCGGCGTGCCGCTGCACGAAGGCGTCTACGCCTGGGTGCTGGGCCCGCAGTTCGAGACGCCGGCGGAGATCCGCATGCTGCAGCGCCTGGGCGCGCAGGCGGTGGGCATGAGCACGGTGCCGGAGACCATCCTTGCGCGCCACGCCGGGCTGCGCGTGCTGGCGCTGTCGATGATCACCAACATGGGCTGCGGCCTGGCGCCCGAGGCGCTGAGCCACGCCCACACGCTGGCCGGCGCGGCGCGTGCGGCCGAGGATGCGGCGCGGCTGATGGCGGCGTTGCTGCCGGCACTGGAGACCCACCCATGAGCCTGCAGGACGATGCGCGCCTGGCCCTGGCCTGCCTGGACCTGACGACGCTGAACGACGGGGATACCGACGCCGACGTGGCGGCACTGGCGGCGCGCGCGCGTGGTCCGTTCGGCGTGCCGGCGGCCCTGTGTGTGTGGCCGCGCCTGGCGGCTGTTGCCCGGCGCGAGGCGCCCGCGGGTGTGGCCATCGCCGCCGTGGCCAACTTCCCGCACGGCGGCACGGACGTCGACGCCGCGGTGCGCGACACGGCCGCCATCGTCGAGTCCGACGCGCAGGAAGTCGACGTGGTGCTGCCCTGGCGCGCGTTCGCCACCGGCGACGAGGCCGCGGCGGCCGCTGTGCTGCATGCCGTGCGTCGGGCCTGCGACGGCCATGTGCTGAAGGTCATCCTGGAAACGGGCGAACTGGCCGACGACGCGCTCATCCGCCGCGCGGCTGCGCTGGCGCTGGCCGAGGGCGCCGACTTCCTCAAGACCAGCACCGGCAAGGTGCCCGTGGGCGCCACGCCGGCGGCGGCACGGGCGCTGCTCGAGACCATCGCGGCCACGCCAGGTTGCCGCGCCGGCTTCAAGGCCTCCGGCGGCGTGCGCACGGTGGCGGACGCGGCGCTGTATGCCGGCCTGGTCGGCGACATCCTCGGTGTGGATGCTTTGACACCGCAGCGCTTCCGCCTGGGCGCCAGCGGGCTGCTGAATGACATCGAGGCCGTGCTGGGCGGATCGGCGCCCGCGGCCCTGTCCTCGGCCTATTGAGGGTGGGGCCGATGCGTCTGCTGGTCTCTGCGGTTGCCGCCCTGCTGCTCGCGGCCTGTGCCGCCACGCCGCCCGGCCCGGTCACCGTGCAGGTGCTGGCCATCAACGACTTCCACGGCCACCTGGAGCCGCCGCGCGGCGGCTTCCGGCAGCCGGACCCGGCCGACCCGGCCAAGACCCTGGCCACGCCGGCCGGCGGCATCGCCCACCTGGCCACCGCGGTGCAGCAGGCGATGGCCGCGTCGCCGCACAGCATCTTCGTCGCCGCCGGCGACCTGATCGGCGCCAGCCCGCTGATCTCCGCGCTGGCGCAGGACCGGCCCACGGTGGACCTGCTCTCGCGCATCGGCCTGGTGGCCAGCGCGGTGGGCAACCACGAGTTCGACCGCGGCGCCCAGGCGCTGCTGGACCTGCAGCGCCAGGCCGGTTTCCAGTGGCTGGCCGCCAGCACGGTGGACACGCGCACCGGCCGCACGATCCTGCCGCCGTACATCGTGCGCCGGTTCGACGGCATCGATGTGGCCTTCATCGGCCTGACGCTGGCGGCCACGCCCAGCATCGTCGCTGCCGACGGCGTGGCCGGGCTCGCGTTCCGCGACGAGGCGCAGACCGTCAACGCGCTGGTGCCCGGGCTGCGCGCCCGCGGCATCGAGGCCATCGTGCTGCTGATCCACGAAGGCGGCTTCCCGGCCCAGGGCCCCAACGACTGCCCGGCGCTGTCGGGCCCGATCACGCAGATCGTGCCGAAGCTCGACCGGGCCGTGGACGTGGTCATCAGCGGCCACACGCACCGTGCCTACAACTGCCGCATCGACGGCCGCCTCGTCACCAGCGCCGACCGCTACGGCACCGTGCTGTCGACCATCACGCTGACGCTGGACCGGCGCACGCGCGACATCGCCGATGCCAAGGCCGACAACGTGGTGGTCGCCACCGAGCGCTTCGCCGCCGACCCGCGCATCGCCGCGGCCGTGGCCGCCTACGCCGAGCAGGTCCGGCCGCTCGCGGAGCGCCCGGTGGGCAAGCTGGCGCAGGTGCTGCCGAACGAGGCGGCGCCCAACGGCGAGATGGCGGCCGGCCGCCTGATCGCCGACGCCCAGCTGGCGGCCACCGCCGCCCCCGAGGCCGGCGGTGCGCAGCTGGCGCTGATGAACCCGGGCGGCGTGCGCACCGCGCTGCGCCCGCGCGCCGACGGCACGCTGACCTTCGGCGACCTGTTCGCGGCGCAGCCGTTCTACAACAACCTGGTCACGATGACGCTCACCGGCGCCGAGCTGCAGGCGCTGCTGGAGCGCCAGTGGGCCGGCCAGCCGATGCCACGCGTGCTGCAGGTCTCGCGCGGCTTCGGCTACACCTGGGACGCTGCGCGCCCGCCGGGCCAGCGCATCGTGCCCGGCAGCCTGCGCCTGCACGGCCGCGCCATCGCGCCCGACGAGCCGCTGCGCATCACCGTCAACAGCTTCCTGGCCAGCGGCGGCGACCTGTTCGACGGCTTCAAGGCCGGCCGCGACCGGCGCACCGGCGTGATGGACATCGACGCCCTGGAGGCCCACGTGCGCAGCGGCGCCGTGGTGGACGACGGCCCCCGCCTCACGCGGCTGAACTGATGCTGCTGCCGGCCGAGGTCATCCGCCACCAGCGCAGCGGTCAGGCGCTGTCCACCGCCGAGATCCAGGCCTTCGTGCGCGGGCTGGTGGACGGCAGCTGGTCCGACGCGCAGGTCGGTGCGATGGCCATGGCCATCCTCTGGCGCGGGCTGGACACGGCCGGTACCGTGACGCTGACCGAGGCGATGACGCATTCCGGCGAGGTGCTGGACTGGTCGGCCGAGGGCTTCGCCGGCCCGGTGCTCGACAAGCATTCCACCGGCGGCGTGGGCGACAAGGTCAGCCTGGTGCTGGCGCCGCTGCTGGCGGCCTGCGGCGCGGTCGTGCCCATGGTCAGCGGCCGCGGACTGGGCCACACCGGGGGCACGCTGGACAAGCTCGAGGCGCTGCCGGGGTACACCGTGGACGTGCCGCGGGCGCGCTTGGCGACGGTGCTGCACGCCGCCGGCTGCGCCATCGTCGGCGCCAGCGCCGCCGTCGCGCCGGCCGACCGGCGGCTCTACGCCATCCGCGATGTCACCGCCACCGTCGAATCGCTGCCGCTGATCGTGGCCAGCATCCTGAGCAAGAAGCGCGCGGCCGGCCTGCAGGCGCTGGTGATGGACGTCAAGTGCGGCAACGGCGCCTTCTGCCCCACGGCGGCCGAGGCGCTGCCGCTGGCGCAGGCGCTCGTGGACGTGGCCGGCGGGGCCGGCCTGCCCACCGTGGCCCTGGTGACCGACATGGGTGCCGTGCTCGGCCGCAGCGCCGGCAATACGCTGGAGGTGGCCGAGGCGATGGCGCTGCTCCGCGGCGACAACGGCAACGACCCGGCGCTGAACCGCCTGCGCGACCTGTGCCTGGCGCTGGCCGCCGAGGCACTGGTGCTCGGCGGGCTGGCGCCGGACGTGGGCGCCGCGCAGGCCCTGGCCGCGGCACGGCTGGCCGAAGGCCACGCGGCCGAGCGTTTCGCATGCATGGTGGCCGGCCTGGGCGGGCCGACCGACGTCTGGCGCGATGCCGGGCTACCGGTGGCACCGGTGCGCTGCCCGGTGCCAGCCGCGCGCGACGGCGTGATCGGCCGACACGACACGCGGGCGCTGGGCCTGGCGGTCGTGGCCCTCGGCGGCGGCCGGCGGCGACCCGGCGACAGTGTGGACCCGCGCGTGGGATTGGCCGAGGTGCGCGCGCCGGGCGAGGCGGTGCGCGCCGGAGAACCGCTGGCCTGGGTGCACGCAACGGATGCCCGCAGCGCCGAAGCGGCCATGGCCGAGGTGGCCGCGGCGATGCCGGTGCAGGACACCGCGCCGCCGGTTCCGGCCCTGGTTCAGGCCGTGCTCGGCCGGTGACAGCGACGTGACTGTCACAATCCGCCCCGACATCGGGAGCGGGTGATGGAATTCAGCAGCCTCAAGAAGTTCGAGAAGGCCGGCAAGCGCGGCCGGGGCGAGTCGATGCGCCTGGGCGTGGGCCTGCTGTTCGCGGTGGCCATCATGCTCTACACCGCGCTCACGCAGGGCGTGGCCGGGCCGCAGGGCGTGTTCCTGGTGGCCGCCGCGGTGATCGGCGGCTACATGGCGATGAACATCGGCGCCAACGACGTGGCCAACAACGTCGGCCCGGCGGTGGGCTCGCGCGCGATCTCGCTGGTCGGCGCCATCGCGCTGGCGGCGGTGTGCGAGATGGCCGGGGCGCTGATCGCAGGCGGCGACGTGGTCTCCACCATCCAGAAGGGCATCGTCAAGGCCGACGCGGTGGCCGACCCGGCACATTTCGTCTGGCTGATGACGGCGGCCCTGCTGGCCGGTGCGCTGTGGCTGAACATCGCCACCGCGTCGGGCGCGCCGGTGTCAACCACGCACTCGATCATCGGTGCCGTGCTCGGCGCCGGCCTGGCCGCCGGTGGCCTGGACGCGGCCAACTGGGGCCGGCTGGGCGAGATCGCCGCCAGCTGGGTGATCTCGCCGCTGCTCGGCGGCGGCATCGCCGCGGCCTTCCTGTACTGGATCAAGCGCGGCATCACCTGGCAGACCGACATGGTGGCGGCCGCGAGCCGCCTGGTGCCGCTGCTGATTGCGCTGATGGTGGCGGCCTTCTCCACCTACCTGGTGCTCAAGGGGCTGAACAAGCTGGTGAAGGTGGGCATCGGCGCCGCACTGGCCATCGGCGCCGTGCTGGGCGTGCTGGGCTGGCTGGGCAGCCGGGCCTGGGTCGAGCGCCAGGTGCCGTCGATGTTCAACACCAAGGACAGCATCAACGGCCTGTTCACGCTGCCGCTGATCTTCTCCGCCGCGCTGCTGAGCTTTGCCCACGGCGCCAACGACGTGGCCAATGCGGTCGGGCCGCTGGCCGCCATCGCCGAGGTGGTGCGCAGCGGCGCCATCGGCGGCAAGGCACCGATCCCGCTGTGGGTGATGTTCGTCGGTGCCATCGGCATCGCGCTGGGCCTGCTGCTCTACGGGCCGCGGCTGATCCGCAAGGTGGGCAGCGAGATCACCGAGCTCGACCAGATGCGGGCCTTCTGCATCGCGATGTCGGCCGCGGTCACGGTGATCGTGGCCTCGCAGCTGGGCCTGCCGGTGAGTTCCACCCACACCGCGGTGGGCGGCGTGTTCGGCGTCGGCTTCCTGCGGGAATACCTCAAGCGCCGCCACGCCGGCGCGCTGGAGTTCATCAAGCTGCACCACGCCGGCGAGGACAAGGCCGTGGTCGAACGCTTCATCGACCAGTTCCAGGCCGCCACGCTGGAGGGCAAGCGCGAACTGCTCGACCAGCTCAAGCGGCACGCCGCGCCCGCGGTGCTGAGCAAGTTCGAGCGCAAGCAGCTGCGCAAGGTCTACAAGCAGCAGCTGGTCAAGCGCTCCGAGGTGCTGAAGATCGCCGCCGCCTGGGTCATCACCGTGCCGGCCACGGCGGTGATGGCGGCGCTGCTGTACTACATGATCTTCGGCATGGTGCATGCCTGAGCGGGACGGCCGACCCCGCCTGCGCGGGGGCGGCCGCCAGCGAAGGGGCGAGCGCATGCTTGCGCGAGCGCGGCCTGCAAGGCTGAGCGGGACGGCCGGCAACGCTTCACGCGGCGACCGGGTGTCGTCGCCCAGCACCGCGGGCCGACAGGGTAAGCTGGTACCCCGTGGTCCATGCGCTCGTGCTCAGCAGCACCGTCAGCCTGCTCGTCGGGCTGGCGCTGCTGCTGGCATGGCGGCGCGAGCCGGCACTGCGCTTTCCGCTGTACCTGGGCTCAGCCTTCCTCTGGCAGGCCGTGGCGCCGCTGGGGTTCATGCTCTGGCGATCGCCCACGCCGGCGATCCATGTCTCGGGGCTGGCGCTGCTGCTGGTGTCCGGTGCCGCGGCCCTGACCTCGCTGGTGATGGGTTGCGCCGGCCTGGCGGGGCGTGACCTGGGCCGCGGCGGGCGTTGGCTGTTCCTCGGCGTGCTCGTCGGCCTGGGGGCGCTGCTCGGGCGCGGCGTGCACCTGCCGATGCTGGCCTCGGCGCTGCTGCACGTGGCCGCCGGTGCGCTGGCCATCCGATGGCTGTGGGCCGGCGGGCTGACCGACCGCCTGGCCGGCGTGCTGATCGTGGCACTGGGGGCGTCGCAGATGATCACCGTCTTTGGCGGTCTGGCCACCGCCGAGTGGCAGGCCACCGCCACCGCCGTGGTGCGGCTGGCCCTGGGCCTGTGCCTGATCGATGCCGCCATGCGCCGCATCGCCGCGCGGGCGCAGTCGGCCCAGGAACGCTTCGTGCGGCTGATCGAACGTTCGCACCAAGGCCTGGGCATCATGCGGGGCGAGACCGTGCTCTACATGAACCCGGCGGCCTGCCGCATCTACGGTGTGCGCGACGTGGCCGAGTTCGCCTCGCGATGGCGAGATGCCACCATTCCGGCGGCCGACCAGGCGTTGGCGCGCGAGCGTCACCGCCGGCTGATGAGCGGAGAGGTGGACCACGAGGAGTGGGAGGCCGACCGCCAGCGCGTCGACGGTAAGCCGCTGCGCCTGCGCTTTTCCGCCTGGCGCGTGGACTGGGATGGCGCGCCGGCAGAACAGATCGTGGTCAGCGACATCACGCGCGAACACAACGCGCTCCGCGAGCGCCTGCACCAGGCCACCCACGACGAACTCACCGGGCTGCCCAACCGCAGCGCGCTGCTGCAGCGCTTGCACGAGATGACGCCGCAGGGGCGCCCGTTCGCGCTGCTGGTGCTGGACGTGGACCGCTTCGCACTGGTCAACGACGCGCACGGCCCCTCCACCGGGGACGAACTGCTGCGCGCGCTGGCGCGCCGGCTGCAGTCGGTGCGTCCCGGCGCGGTGGCGGTGATGCGGCTTGGCGAGGACGAGTTCGCCCTGCTGGCCGGTGCGGATGATCCGCAGGCCGCGGCCAGCGACTTGGCGGCGGCGCTGACCGAAGCGCTGGTCGCTCCGTTGGCCGCCGCCGGGCAGGCCTTCCACATCGATGTCTCGATGGGCATTGCCCTGCACCCTTTGAACGCCACCGATCCGGAGCGCCTGCTGCGTGCCGCCAACGCGGCCATGCATGAGGCCAAGCGGGTGCCGGGCACCGCGGTGCAGTGGGCCGAGGAGCGCTTCGAGCGCGGCTCCGGCACGTCGCTGGCCGCGGAGCAGGCGCTGCGCAGCGGCATTGCGCATCACGAGTTCTTCCTCGTCTACCAGCCCAAGGTGGCCGCGAGGGACGGCGCACTGCTGGGCTTCGAAGCCCTGGTGCGCTGGCAACGCGGCGGGCAGACGATCTCGCCGGCCGATTTCATCCCGGCGGCCGAACGCACCGGGCTGATCGTGTCGCTGGGCCGTGAGGTGCTCGTGGCGGCGTGTCGGCAGCAGGCGCGCTGGCGGGCCGAGGGTCGCCGTCTCGTGCCGGTGGCCGTGAACGTCTCCCGCTGGCAGTTGCGCGATCCGGACTTCGCCGCCACCGTCGTGCAATTGCTGGACGAGCACGGCCTGTCGCCAGCCGACCTGATCGTCGAAATCACCGAAACCGCCGCGATGAACGACCTGGACGCCATCCGCGCCCAGCTCGTCGCGTTGCACGAGGCCGGCGTGCGGTTGTCGCTGGACGACTTCGGCAGCGGCCTGTCGTCGTTGACCACGCTGCGCTCGCTGCCGCTGACCGAGGTCAAGCTCGACCGCGGCCTCGTCGAACCGCTGCCGCAGGCCGAGGCCAAGGCCGTCGTGCAGGCCGTATGCGCCCTGGCCGCGGCCTTGCGGCTCGAGGTGGTGGCCGAAGGGGTCGAGAGCCCGGCGCAGGTGGCGGCGGCGTCGACCTGCGGCTGCCAGGCACTGCAGGGCTTCCTGTTCGCGCGACCTCTGGATGCCGAGGCCGCGGGCGGCTGGCTGGCAGCCGGCGGCCAGCCCGCAGCCGCGGCCTGATCAGCGCTGCCTGGCGCGGCGCGACCGCAGCCAGGGTACCGCCGCCACCCCACTCAGCCAAAGGGCCAGGGGCGACGGCTCGGGCACGGCAGCGGTGAAGCCTGCGTAGTCGAAAGCCAGCCCGGAGTCGTAGGCCCAGTCGCCCCAGTTCACCACCCCGAGTTCCAGCCGCAGGCGGACATCCGATGCGAAGCTGATCTGCGACTGCATCCAGCCGGTGTAGCCGCAGCCCGGCGCGTTGTCCTTCCAGCAGCTGCCGTTGGACACGCCCAGCGGCGCCCAGTCCACCGGGTCCTCTGCCGACTTGCTGACGAACGCCCAGTCGTCGAAATCCACGATGCGTTCGTCGGGGTCGAACTCGGCCTTGTCGAGCACATCGCCCGGCACCACCTTGCCGGTGTTGCTGTTGGTGGCAGCCGCCGCGAACAGCCACGCCACCACGGTGCCGTCGTCGGCATCGGCCAGGCGCGCCCAGGCGTAGTCGTCGTAGCCCTTGCCGTCGGTGGACACGAAGTTGAACCACACCGACAGGGTGTCCCCGGCGTCGACGTCGAATACCGCCGAGGTCCAGCGCGAACCGTTGGTCTCGGTGCCGTTGCCGCGGCTGTTGCCGTCCAGCAGCAACGGCGAGGTGCCCAGGGCGTCGGACCCGGCGGTGGTCACCAGGCCGTAGCGGGCACTGCCGGCCGGCGAGAGGCCGATGTCGCCGGTGGCTGGCATGCTGGTGCACTGGCCAATGCACGTGCCGGGGCCGGGTGGCGGGGCGACCTGGGCCGCCTGCAGGCCGGGGCCTGCCAGCAGGCCCAGGGCCGCGGCGACAACGACCTTGGCGCGCCTTGGGTGATGGGGACGGTTGCGCATGGATGTCCAGGTGGTGGCGTCAGGAACGCCGGACGCAAGCGCCGTGCCCACGCCGGTCGCCTCCGCCGGGCCCCGGGCGGATGGGTGTTCTGGGCGCTGTCACCCGATCCTGGTGGTGGGTGGCTGGGTCAGGTCCCCCAATGCATGGCCAGCGCATCGAAGCCGTCGACCACCACGTCGAACTCTTCAGCCGCGTAGGCCGCCGTGCCCCGCCCCGCGCCGAACTCGTCGGGCCGCAGCACCAGGGCCGTGCCCAGGCCGCAGCGGGCGGCGGCGCGCAGGTCGTCGGGGTGGGCCGCCACCAGCGTGACCTCGGCCGGCGGCAGGTCCAGCAGGCGGCAGGCGCCGAGGTAGGTCTCGGGGTCGGGCTTGTAGTGGCCGAAGAGCTCGGCCGAGAACAGCGCATCCCAGGCCAGGCCGCCGTGGCGTGCCAGGTCCAGCAGCAGGCGCAGGTTGCCGTTGGACAGCGTGGCCACCGGCATCAAGGCCTTCAGCCGCGCCAGGCCCGCCGGCACGTCGGGCCAGGGGTCCAGGCGGTGCCAGGCCAGGTTCAGGTCGGTGCGCGCCGCCTCGGGCAGGTCGAGGCGGCGCTCGGCCAGCAGACGGTCGAGGATGCGCCGGTGCAGGCCGTCGATGGTGGTCCAGGGCAGCACGCCCCGGCGCACCTCGTCCATCGCCGGCGCGTAGCCGGCACGCCAGGCGCGGGCGAAGTCCTCGGCGTCCACGGGCAGGCCGGCGTGGCGCACCTCGCGGGCCACCGAGCCATGCCAGTCGACCACGGTGCCGAAGACGTCAAAGACCAGTGCGCGGGGCGATGTGTCAGAAGTCATGGACGAATAAGTGTCAAGAACAGTTGACATGGCGCAAATCCGCATCCCGGGCGGCCGCCGACGATGGGCCCCAAAGGAGGAGACCCGAGATGCGCATTCTGCTGCTGCACCCGAACTACCACTCCGGGGGCGCCGAGATCGCCGGCAACTGGCCACCGGCCTGGGTGGCCTACCTCACGGGCTACCTCAAGGCGGCGGGCTACAGCGACGTGAGCTTCGTCGACGCAATGACGCACCACCTCGACGACGAGCAGGTGCGCGCGCGCATCGTCGAACTGCAACCCGACGTTGTCGGGTGCACCGCCATCACGCCGGCCATCTACAAGGCCGAGCGGCTGCTGCAGGTGGCCAAGGCCGTGAACCCCGGGATCGTCACCGTGCTCGGCGGCATCCACGGCACCTTCATGTACCCGCAGGTGCTCAAGGAGGCGCCGTGGATCGACGCGGTGGTGCGCGGCGAGGGCGAGCAGGTCTTCCTGAACCTGGTGCGCGCGGTGGACGACGGCTGCTTCGCGCGCGACCGCGGCGGCGTGCGCGGCATCGCCTATGCCGAGGCCGACGGCACCGTGGTGGCCACGCCGGCCGAGCCGCCGATCCCC
Organism: Burkholderiaceae bacterium; assembly: GCA_024235855.1. Lineage (GTDB taxonomy): Bacteria > Pseudomonadota > Gammaproteobacteria > Burkholderiales > Burkholderiaceae_C > Rubrivivax. The sequence goes on along the minus strand of JACKLN010000001.1, from coordinate 272,799 downwards.
GACCTGGACCGCATCAGGCCCGACTGGGGCATCCTGGAATGGGACCGGTACGTCTACATCCCGATGAACCGGCGCGTGGCGATCCCCAATTTCGCGCGCGGCTGCCCCTTCACCTGCAGCTTCTGCAGCCAGTGGAAGTTCTGGCGCGATTACCGCATCCGCGACCCGAAGGCCGTGGTCGACGAGATCGAGGACCTGGTGAAGAACCATCAGGTGGGCTTCTTCATCCTTGCCGACGAGGAGCCCACCATCCACCGCAAGAAGTTCATCCAGTTCTGTGAACTGCTGATCGAGCGCAAGCTCGACGTGCTGTGGGGCATCAACACGCGCGTGACCGACATCCTGCGCGACCAGAAGCTGCTCCCACTGTTCCGAAAGGCCGGGCTCATCCACGTGAGCCTGGGCACCGAGGCGGCGGCGCAGCTCAAGCTCGACCGCTTCAACAAGGAAACCACGATCGCGCAGAACAAGCAGGCCATCCAGTTGCTGCGGGACGCCGGCATCGTCACCGAGGCGCAGTTCATCGTCGGCCTGGAGAACGAGACCGCCGAGACGCTGGAGGAGACCTACCGCATGGCGCGCGACTGGAACCCCGACATGGCCAACTGGGCGATGTACACGCCCTGGCCCTTCAGCGACCTGTTCCAGGAACTGGGCGACAAGGTCGAGGTGTTCGACTTCGAGAAGTACAACTTCGTCACGCCCATCATGAAGCCCGACGCCATGGACCGCGGCGAGTTGCTCGACCGCGTGATGAGCAACTACCGCCGCTTCTTCATGAACAAGAGCTTCTTCCAGTACCCCTGGGAGAAGGACAAGGCCAAGCGCAAGTACCTGATGGGCTGCCTGAAGGCCTTTGCGAAGAGCGGTTTCCAGCGCACCTTCTACGACCTGGGGCGGGTGGGCTACTGGGGCCCGCAGACGAAGAAGACGGTGGACTTCAGCTTCGATGGCAATCGCCGCATTGCGCCGGAGACGGCCGATGCGCTGGCGAAGGTGGACGACGGCTGGGTCACGATGCACGGGCCGAAGATCGCCATGAAGCGCCGCAAGGGCGACGAGAACTTCGAGATCGCCGAGGCGGCAATGGCCTGCGGCGGCGGCACCGGGCAGCTCAGCGACGCGCAGATGGCGGCGGTGAAGTGACGCCGCAGCGGCACGGCAGGGCAGGGCACCCATGAGCGCCGCCGCCTCCGGCCGCATCGGCCCGAACGCCATCACCCGCGTGGCGGAGGCGCTGGGCCCGGCGCGCGCCGGGCCGGTGTTCCGGCGAGCCGGGCTGACGGCCTACCTCGCGTCGCCGCCGCAGGCGATGGTGGACGAGGGCGAGGTCATCGCGCTGCATGCCGCGCTGCGCGCCGACCTGGGCGCCGCCGAGGCGCGCCGCGTGGCCGACGAGGCCGGCTGCCGCACGGCGACCTACCTGCTGGCGCACCGCATCCCGGCGGCGGCGCAACGCCTGCTCAAGGTGCTGCCCGCGGGGCTGGCCGCGCGCGCGCTGCTCCGGGCCATCGGCGGCCACGCCTGGACGTTTGCAGGCAGTGGGCGCTTCTCGGCGCAGGTCACCGGCGACCGGGCGCGGCCCGTGGTGCTGACGATCGCGCATAACCCACTGTGCCGTGGCGTGCTCAGCGCCGAGCCGGGCTGCGACTACTACCGCGCCGTGTTCGAGGTGCTGTTCCGAACCCTGGTGCACGGCGGTGCCACGGTGGTGGAAACCGCCTGCGAGGCCTGCGGCGACCCGGCGTGCGTGTTCGAGGTCCGCTGGTAGGCACGGGCCCGCCAGAGGCCCGGTGGCCTCCTAGAATTGGGGGGTTTCCCTCCTGCCTGCCGCCGGCGCGGCCCGTCATGTCCTCCCCCACCTCCCTCAGCGCCCTCACCGCCCTCTCGCCGCTGGACGGCCGCTATGCGCCGAAGACGGCCGCCCTGCGCCCGCTGCTGTCGGAGTTCGGCCTGATGCACCGCCGGGTGCAGGTGGAGGTGGAGTGGTTCATCGCGCTGTCGGACGCCGGCTTCAGCGAGTTCAAGCCGCTGTCCGAAGCCGCGCGTGGCCTGCTGCGCGGCCTGGTGCTGCGCTTCTCCGAGGCCGACGCCCAGGCCATCAAGGACATCGAGAAGACCACCAACCACGACGTCAAGGCGGTGGAGTACTGGCTCAAGCAGCGCTGCGAGGCGCTGCCGGAGCTCAAGGCGGCCAGCGAATTCATCCACTTCGCCTGCACCAGCGAGGACATCAACAACACCAGCCACGCGCTGATGCTGCAGGCCGCGCGCGAGCAGGTGCTGCTGCCGGCGCTGGACCGCATCGTCGACCGCCTGGCCGCCATGGCGCACGCGATGGCCGAGGTGCCGATGCTCAGCCGCACGCACGGCCAGACCGCCAGCCCCACCACCGTGGGCAAGGAGGTCGCCAACGTGGTGGCCCGCCTGCGCACGGCGCGCGAGCGCATCGCCGACGTGAAGCTGCTGGCCAAGATGAACGGCGCGGTGGGCAACTACAACGCCCACCTGGCCGCCTGGCCGGACTTCGACTGGGAGGCCTTCGCCAGGCGCGTGGTCGAGCAGCGGCTGGGCCTGGTGTTCAACGCCTACACCATCCAGATCGAGCCGCACGACGCGATGGCCGAACTGTTCGACGCCGTGGTGCGCAGCAACACCATCCTGATCGACTTCGCCCGCGACGTCTGGGGCTATGTGTCGCTGGGCTACTTCCGGCAGAAGCTCAAGGACGGTGAGATCGGCAGCTCCACGATGCCGCACAAGGTCAACCCGATCGACTTCGAGAACGCCGAAGGCAACCTGGGCCTCGCCACCGCGCTCCTGACCCACCTGAGCCAAAAGCTGCCCATCAGCCGCTGGCAGCGCGACCTGACCGACTCCACCGTGCTGCGCAACATGGGCGTGGCCCTGGGCTACACCGTGCTGGCGCACGACAGCCTGGCCCGCGGCCTGGACAAGCTACAGGTGGACGAGGCCGCGCTGGCCGCCGACCTGGACGCGAGCTGGGAGGTGCTGGCCGAGGCGGTGCAGACCGTGATGCGCCGCCACGGCCTGCCCAACCCCTACGAGCAGCTCAAGGCGCTCACGCGCGGGAAGGATGTCACGCGCGAGTCGCTGGCGGCCTTCATCGACGGCCTGGCGCTGCCGATGGACGAACGGGAACGCCTGAAAGCGATGTCGCCGGGCAACTACATCGGGCGGGCCGCCGAACTGGCGCGCCGCATCTGACCAAGAAGGAGGCCGCTTGAAGTTCACCGACACCCTGGCCGCCGCCACGCGGCGCCATGAATCCCTGCTCTGTGTCGGTCTGGACCCCGAGCCTTCGCGTTTCCCCGGCGCCTGGAAGGGCGACGCGGCGCGCATCTTCGACTTCTGCGCCGGCATCGTCGACGCCACCAAGGACCTGGTCTGCGCCTTCAAGCCGCAGATCGCCTACTTCCACGCCCACCGGGCCGAGGACCAGCTCGAGCGGCTGATGGCGCACATCCGGCGCGTGGCGCCCGGCGTGCCGGTGATCCTGGACGCCAAGCGCGGCGACATCGGTGCCACCGCAGAGCAGTACGCGCGCGAGGCCTTCCAGCGCTACCAGGCGGACGCGGTGACGCTGTCGCCCTTCATGGGCTTCGACTCCATCGAGCCCTACCTGCGCTGGGACGGCAAGGGCGCCATCCTGCTGTGCCGCACCAGCAACCCCGGCGGCGACGACCTGCAGGCGCAGACGCTGCAGGGCGGCGAGAAGCTCTATGAACGCATCGCGCGGCTGGCGGCCGGCGAGTGGAACCACGGCGGACAGCTGGGGTTGGTGGTCGGCGCCACCTACCCCGCCGAGATCGCCCGTGTGCGCGAGCTGGCGCCTACGCTGCCGCTGCTGATCCCCGGCGTCGGGGCGCAGGGCGGCGATGCCGAGTCCACGGTGCGCGCCGGCCTGCGGCCCGGCGGGCCGATCGCGGTCAACTCGTCGCGCGCCGTGCTCTACGCCAGCGCCGGCGACGACTGGGCCACCGCCGCCCGCCGAGTGGCCGACGCCACCCGTCGGCAACTGGCTGCGGCCGCCACCACGTCGGCGGGCTGATCATGCGGGCCGCCGACGATGCGGTCGACGTCCGTGACGACCCGCCGTCGCTGCTGACGGCGGTGTTCACGCCGGTGCGCGGCGACGCCGGCGAGCGGCTGGGGCGGCTCACGCGGCGGCTGGCCGGGGTCTACCTGTGGGCCACCGCGGCGTCGTTGGCTTTCTTCAGCGCAGTGCTGTGGCTGGCGGCGATGCCGGCGCGGCCCGATGCCATGGTGGCACTGGCCTGCCTGCTCGCAGGCGGTGTGGCAGCGGCTGCCGCCTTCGCCGTGCCGCGTGCGCCGGTGCTGGCGCTGACCGTCGGGCCGCTGGCCGCGGTGGTGGCCATCGGCGTGGCGGCGGCCGGCCTGGGCTGGGGTGTCCCGGCCCCCGGGCTGGGCTTCGTGGCGTTGCACGCGGCACTGACCATGGCGCTGGGGGGCCTGCGTGCCGGGCTGCCGGTGGCCGGCGCCGGCCTGCTGCTGGTCGGTGTGCTGGCGTTCGGGCAGTCGCAGGGCTGGTTCGGCAGCCTGGCCAGCGGGCAACCGCTGGTGCTCGTGGTCACGGTGCAGCTGCTGCTGATCACGCTGGCGGCGGCCGGTGGGCGTGTGGCGGCATTGCTGATCCGCCGCTTCACACAGGCCGCCGACGAGCGCGAGCAGCGCTTCAGCAGCCTGCTGCGCATCTCCGCCGACGCCTACTGGGAACTCGACCCCACGATGCGGCTGGTCGACCTGCGGCTGGAGCGCTCCGGCGAACCGGTGCGCTCCGGCAGCGAGGCCCTGGGTGCCGTGCCCTGGGAACTGCCGAACTTCCTCTGCGACCCCGACGTGCTGGACAGCCTGCAGGCCGACCTCGGCGCGCGCCAGCCGCTGCGCGACGTGGCGGTGGCCTGGCAGGGGCGGCGCAGCCTGCGGCACTTCCTGGTCAGTGGCGAGCCGCGCTTCGGTCCCGGTGGCGTGTTCCAGGGCTACTGGGGCGTGGCGCGCGACGTGACGCCGACGATGCAGGCGCAGCATGCGCTGTCGCGCACCGAGGCCCGCTACCACGATCTCTTCGTCAGCATCCCCAACCCGCTGGTGCTGCACCGCGACGGCCGCATCCTCGACGCCAACCCGGCGGCGGTGGCGCTGTTCGGCTACGACGACCTGCCGCAGATGATCGGCGGCTCGCTGCTCGACGCCTATGAGCCGGGCGACCGCGAACGTGCCCTGCGTCGCGCGCAGCAATTGCAGACCATGGCGCCTGGCGAGGCCTTGCCGGTGACCGAGTTCCGCCTGCGCCAGGACGACGGTCGCCTTCTGCAGGTGCGCGCCACCGGGGTCGCAGTGGACACCGAGCGCGGCGCGGCGGTGCTGTCCATCTACGTCGACGACACCGAGCGCCAGGCGGCCGAGGACGTGCTGCGCCGCTCCGAGGCCCTGCTGTCGCACCTGTTCGCCAGCAGCCCCGACGTGATCACGCTGACCGAGCTCGACACGGGCCGCTATGCGATGGTCAACCGCAGCTTCGAGCGCATCACCGGCTGGCCCACCGACGAGGTCATCGGCCGCACGTCCAGCGAGATCGGCATCTGGTTCGACGCTGGCGACCGGCAGCGCTTCGTGCACCAGGTGCAGACCCTGGGACGCATCCAGGACATGCCGGTGCGCTTCCGTCGCCGCGATGGCACGCCGGTGCCGATGCTGGTCTCCGGCGCGCGCTTTCAGGCGGACCGCCGCGACTACCTGGTGATCAATGCGCGCGACATGACCGACGTCGAGCGGCATCGCCTGGAAACCGAGGCCATCCTCGAGAACGCATCGCTCGGCATCGCGCTGACGCGCGAGGAGACCTTCCAGATGGTCAACCCGGCGTTCGAGGCCATGCTGGGCTGGCCCGACGGCAGCATCGTCGGTCAGCCGGGCGCCTGCGTCTGGCCGAGCCAAGAGGCGTACCGCGAGATCGGGCAGCAGATCGGCCCACTGCTGGCCAAGGGCGAGCAGATCGAGGTCGAGTGCGAGGTCCGCCGGCGCGACGGCAGCACCTTCCTGTGCCGCATGCTGGCGCGGGCGGTGGACCCGTCGCACCCCAGCCGCGGCGGCACGATCTGGGTGGTCGAGGACATCACCGAGAAGCGCCGCATGGACGAGGCCCTGGCGCGCGCGCGCGACGCCGCCGAGGCGGCCAGCCGCGCCAAGAGCGCCTTCCTGGCCAACACCAGCCATGAACTGCGCACGCCGCTGAATGGCCTGCTGGGCCTGGCGCAGCTGGCGCGCACACCGGGGCTGGACGAAGACCGGCGCAGCGGCTACCTGGAGCAGATCGTCGACAGCGCGCGATCGCTGGCCGAGATCGTCTCCGACATCCTGGACCTGTCCAAGATCGAGGCCGGCCGGCTGACGCTGGAGTCCACCGCCTTCGACCTGGGCCTGCTGCTCGATTCGCTGCAGCGGGGCTACACGACGCTGGCGGCCGCGCGCGGTCTGGCACTGCGGCTGGAGGCGGAGCCCGACCTCGGCCCGGTCAGTGGTGATGCCTTGCGCGTACGCCAGATCCTCACCAACTACCTGGGCAACGCGCTGAAGTTCACCGACCACGGCGAAGTGCGCCTGAGCGCCCGCCGGCTCGATGCCGAGCGCGTGCGCTTCGAGGTCAGCGACACCGGCCCCGGCATCGACGAGGCCACGCAGGCACGGCTGTTCCAGCCCTTCACGCAGGCCGACCAGTCGACCACGCGGCGCTACGGCGGCACGGGGCTGGGGCTGTCGATCTGTCGCGAACTGGCCAGCCTGATGGGCGGCACGGTGGGCGTGCACAGCGAGGTCGGGCGCGGCAGCTGCTTCTGGGCCGAACTGCCGCTGCCGGTGGCAGCCGGCGCGCCGCTGGCTGCAGCGGCCGAAGCCGACCCGGCCGCGGCGCTGGGCGCCCATGTGCTGCTGGTGGACGACAACGAGGTCAACATGATGGTGGCCGTGGCCCAGCTGGAACAGGTCGGCGTGCGCGTGGGCCAGGCGGCCGACGGACGGCAGGCGCTGGACGCCGTGACCGCCGCCGAGGCCGCCGGCGACCCCTACGACCTGGTCATGATGGACCTGCAGATGCCCGACCTCAGCGGCTACGAGGTCACCGCCGAACTGCGCCGCCGGCACGGCCCTCAGGACCTGCCCATCATCGCCCACACCGCCGCGGCGCTGGTCAGCGAACGCGAGGCGGCGCTGGCCGCCGGCATGAACGACTTCCTGCCCAAGCCCACCGACGTGGCCCAGTTGCGCGCCATGGTGGCGCGCTGGGCGCGACGCACGAAACCGGACCCCGGCTGATCAGGGCCAGATCCGTGCCGCCAGCGCGGGGAAGTTCGGCGCTTCGGCCCAGCCCGGGCAGGCGATCTGCGCCGGCAGGCAGCTGTAGCGGTGCAGCAGCAGCAGGCGCAGCAGCGGCTCGCGCAGCGTGCGGTCGAACGGCCGGCCAGCGTAGCCGTCGAACAGCGCGTCGAGCCGCGACGCGCTGCCCGCGGCCAGGAAGCACATCGGGCCCAGCCAGTCGTAGGCGCGCGGGCCCACGAGACCGTCGCCGAAGTCGAACATCGCGCTCAGGCGGCCCGGCTGCGCCGGGTCGTGCAGCAGGTTCATCGGCGTGTATTCGCCGGTCAGCGGCACGTCGACTTCCTCCGGCGAGATGGGCAGCGGACCGTCCAGAAACCCCGCCAGCTGCGCCAGCAGGTGCGCGGGCAGGCCGGTGCGCGTCTGTCGCCGCGCGCAACCATCGCGCTGGCGCTGCAGGAACTCCGGCCACGGCGGTGCCCAGGGACGCAGCGGGTCGACCGGCAGCGCATGCACGGCGGTCATCGTGGCGCCGATCTGGCGCAACACCGCCTCGCGGGCCGGTTCGTCCAGCCGCGGCCATGCGTCGCCCAGCGGTTCGCCGCGCAGCTGCGTCATCCACAGCCAGGGCCATGCGCCTGCGTCGCCGGCGGTGCCGTCGGCCACCAGCACCGGCGTGGGGATGGGCAGCCGGCCTTCGGCATGGCGCAGCATCGCGCGCTCGAAGGCAAAGTGGTCGTGCAGGAAGGGCGGGTAGACCTTGAGCACATGCGCCGGGCCCACCAGCGCCACCAGCGCCGTGCCTTCGGTCATCGGCTGCACCACGTCGGATGACAGGCGTGCCGCGATGGCGGCCACGTCGTCGCGCCAGCGCGGCGGGTCGTCGTGCAGCGCGTCGAACTCGGCGATGCCGATCTCTGCGGGCAGTGTCATGCGGGCGTCCCCAGCGGCAGCTTGCGCAGCCGATGCCCGGTGAGCGCGAACCAGCCGTTCGCCAGCGCCGGCGCCACCGGCGGCAGGCCCGGTTCGCCCATGCCGGTGGGCGGGTGCTCGCTGGCCACCACATGGGTCTCGATGGCCGGCGTGTCGGCCAGCGTGAGCAGCGGCAGGTCCGGCAGGTTCTTCTGCTGCACGACGCCGCCGACGATGTCCACCCGCCCGTGCAGCGCCGCGGCCAGGCCGAACATCACCGCCGACTCCAGCTGCTGCGCCACGCCGTCGGGGTGGACCACGGTGCCGCAGTCCACGGCGGCGACCACGCGCTCGGCATGCGGCCGGCCGTCGCGGGCCGAGACCTCGATGACCATGGCCACGATGCTGCCGAAGCTCTCGTGCAGCGCCAGGCCGCGTGCACGGCCCTCGGGCAGCGGCGTGCCCCAGCCGGCACGCTCGGCCGCCAGGGTGAGCACGGCGCGGTGTCGCGGTGCGTCGGCCAGCAGATTCAGTCTGAAGGCCAGCGGGTCGGCGCCTACGGCATGGGCCAGCTCGTCCACGAAGCCCTCGCTGAAGAAGGCGTTGTGCGAATGACCCACCGCGCGCCAGTAGCCCACCGGCACGCCGCTGCGCGTGGCGGTGTGGGCGATGCGCTGGTGCGGCACGGCGTAGGGCAGGTCGTACAGACCTTCGGCGGTGGTCTTGTCCGGCAGGTCGAACGGGCCGGCCAGCGCCGGCAGCGTGCGTGCCATCCAGCGCGGGCTGATGGCATCTCCGGCGCTGTGCCAATCCAGCGCGGTCAAGCGGCCGTCGGCATCGAGCCCGGCGCGGAGCCAGGCCGCAGCGGCCGGGCGGTAGAAATCGTGGCCGATGTCCTCGTCACGCGGCCAGACCAGCTGCACCGGCCGTCCGCCGCACTCCATCGCGATGCGCACGGCCTGCGCCACCACGTCCACCTCCAGCCGGCGGCCGAAGCCACCACCGAGGAAGCTGACGTGCACGTCCACGGCGTCCTCGTCCACGCCGGCCACGCGGGCGGCTGCGGCGCGGGCCAGCCCCGGCACCTGCGTGGGCAGCCACAGCGTGCCGCGGCCCTCGGCCACCCGGGCCGTGCAGTTCGGCGGCTCGAGCGTGACGTGGGCCAGGTAGGGCGCCTCGTACAGCGCCTCCACGCTTCGCGCGGCGTCGGCGAGTGCGGCGCTGGCGTCGCCGCGCGCGTGGAAGGCCTGGCCACCGCCAGCGCGCGCCGTCTTGGCCAGCGTTTGCGCAATGGCGGCGCTGTCCAGGTCGCCCGCCGGTCGGCCGCGCGGTTCCACGCGCAAGGCGCGCGCACCCTGCATCGCATGCCAAGTGGTGCGGCCGACGACCGCTATCGCGGCGTCGGCACCGCCGGCGGCAGCGTAGGGCGGCAGCCGTACCACGCGCTCGACACCGGGCAGGGCCAGGGCCGGGGTCACGTCCACCGCGCCCGGGCTGCCACCGAGCGCTGGCGCGTGGCGGATGACGGCGAACCACTGGCCGGGCTGGCGCACGTCCAGCCCGAAGCCGGCGCTGCCATCGACCTTGGCGGCGGTGTCCACCCGTGGCACGGCCTGGCCGATCGCGCGCCAGGCACGGCGGGGCTTGGGTTGCACCCCGCTGACCGGCGTGAGGGCCGCACGCGCGGCCAGCTCTTGGAAGCCGGCGCGCTGGCCCGAGGCCGGATGCTGGATGACGCCGTTCTCGCAGCGCATCTCGGCCACCGGCAGCCGCCATTCGAGCGAGGCGGCCCCGAGCAGCTTGGCGCGCGCGGTGGCCGCGGCCAGGCGCAGCGGCTCCCACAGGTCGGCCACGCTGGTGGAGCCGCCGGTGGCGTTGAGCCCGAGTTCGCGCGCGAGCTTGCGCACCATCCACTCGGTGGCGCGCACGCCGGCGCTGGGGTGCTCGCGGTCCCGCGGGTGCAGCGGCAGGCCGCCGACGAACATCGCGACGTTGCCGTACAGGCTGTCGAAGCCGGCGGGCACGCGCTGCACGGCGTCCACGGCCACGTCCAGCTCCTCGGCCACCAGCATCGTCAGCGCGGTGTGCACGCCCTGGCCCATCTCCGAGCGCGGCATCACCAGCTGCACCGCGCCGTCGGCGCCGATGCGGATCCAGCCGTTGAGCGCCACCTCCGGCGCGCCTTCGAGCGAGTCGGGCTCGCCGAGCCGGCTGCGCGGCGGCAGCGCGGCGAAGCCGACGACCAGCGCGCCGGTGGCGCCGGCGCCGGCGAGCAGCAGGGTGCGGCGCTTCATGGGCGCTCAGCCCAGCAACCGCGGCGCGCGGCGGGGCATGCGTTCGGCCGCTTCGCGGATGGCGGCGCGCCAGCGTGGCGTGGTGCCGCAGCGGCAGAGGTTGCCCAGCGCGGCGTCGATCTCGGCATCGCTGGGGTTGGGCCGGCGCGCCAGCAGGGCGGCCGCGGCCATCAGCACACCGCTCTGGCACCAGCCGCACTGCGGCACCTGGTGGGCGATCCAGGCCGCCTGCACCGGGTGCGGCCCGTCGTCGCCCCGCAGGCTCTCGATGGTGCGCACGCGCTTGCCCTGCACCGCCGACAAGGGGGTCACGCAGCTGCGCACCGCATGCCCGTCCACGTGCACGGTGCAGGCACCGCAGGCGCCGATGCCGCAGCCGAACTTGGTGCCGGTGAGCCCGAGCAGGTCGCGCAGGGCCCACAGCAGCGGCATCGCCGGATCGGCGAGGGCATCGTCGAGGTCGTGAGGCTGGCCGTTGATGTCGAGTTGCATGGTCACTGGGCCCGGTGCGAGCTGTCTGCGGCAGCTTTCGACCCGTTGCGGTCCTTCATGTTTGAACGCTCGTGGTCCTCGCGCTCCACCGCCGCTGCAGCAGGGCGGCGGCGTCGCCCGCGTTCTCCGGCCCACGCTCGCGGGGCGCTGCCATGGTTCATCCGCGGCCGAGGCTTCAACGCCGCCAGTGGTGCGTCAGCGTCCAGGCGACCGCGAATGGGTCCTGCGCCCGCGGGCGCCACCGCCACCCTGCGACACCTGCTCGCTGTTCCTCAGGCCAGATGCCGCGGCGCACGAAGAGGGCGGGGTCTCGGCCTGGCGGGCGCAGGACCCATTCGCGGTCGCCTCGTCGGCGACAGACAGACGCCGGTGTTGAAGCCTCGTCGGTGGCAGCACAGCGGGCAGCGCCCCGCGAGCGTGGGCCGGAGAACGCCTGCCCGACCCCCAAAACGCTGAACGGCGGCGTTGGGGACAAACGGTCGCCCGCTTTGGGTCGAAAGCCGCCACGCCGGTCTCAATCCAGCGTCACTTCCGTGTGCACCGCCCCCGCCCGGTCGGCGCTGGCGCTCAGCCCCAGCCTCGTGCCCACCGGGGCCTTGACGATCCACTCGGCCACGGCGCGGTCGCCGGTGAGTTCGCGCGTGGGCAGGAAGGCCAGCAGCGTGGCCTTGGGCGCATGGCCGGCCAGGTGGCCTTTTCTCTCGCGCGGCTTGCCGCTGACCAGGGTGGCGCCTTCGGGCAGGTGGATGGTGAAGACCGTGCCGCGCACGGTCTTGCGCTCGATGGCGCGCTGGCTCACGTGGCTGGGCAGGTAGCCGGCGTTGGCCACCGCGAAGCGCACGCGCCAGGTGTCGGGGCCGAGCGCGCGCACCTCGGTGCGCAGCACCTCCAGCTTCGGCAGGCTCAGGCCCAGCGTGGTCAGCCAGGCCGGGAAGCGCGCCGCCTCGCGCTCGCGCAGCGCGGGCGGCGGATTGCGCCAGTAGTTCATCTTGTCCCAGCCGCCGATCTCCACCATGCCCAGCTGCGGGTGGCGGAACGGCCGCCAGTCCACGTAGGCCTGGCCGCCGCACTGCTCGTCGCTCCACTTCAGCAGCTTGAGGTCGTCCTCCACCGGGTGGTCACGGTACCAGTCCACCCACTTGTAGTCGGTGATGCCGGCTTCCTTGTTCGGCGCCCAGATCTCCACCGTCCAGAACAGCGCGCCCAGGTGCTCGTAGACCCAGTCCTGGGTGCCGGTGATGACTTCCTTGGGGTGGTACTTGAAGTCGTGCCAGATGCTGATGGCCGGGTAGCCGGTGAGCTGGGCGCCGAGGTCGCTCAGGCGCTGGTAGACCCACAGGTCCTCCGGCGTCATGTCGTCGTCGCTCTGCGTGCCCATGGGCCGCAGGATCACGCCGCTGTGGGTGTGGAAGCTCACCGCCGCACCGATGTTGGGGTGCTTGACGATGAAGTCCACCATCGCCCGCACCTCGGGTTCGCTGGTGGGGTAGGGGCCGGCGCCGACCTGCTCGAACTCCTGCCGCCAGTAGGCGGGGAAGTTGCGGTTCAGGTCCAGGCCTTCCCGGTCCTTGTTGACCTTGATGCTCAGGCCGTCGTAGTTCTCCAGCAGGCCCTCGGGCACCACGCGGAAGTACTCGCCGCCGAACTCGCCCGGTGCGCGCGGCACCATCAGCCGCGGCTCGTCGGGGTGCTTCTTGTACGGCCCGTGCGGGTCGGGGATGCGCATGCTCAGGATGCGGCCGTCGCCGTCCACGTCCTCCACCGTCAGGCCGTCCACCGGGTCCTCGTCCCAGGGGTAGGGGCGGGTGCTGCTGCGGATGTGGCGCGGGCGGTCGGCCAGCGCCAGCTCGGCGCCGTCGGGGTTCAGGCGCGGCACCAGGTAGACGGTGCGCGTGTCCAGCAGCTGCGTGATCTCGCGGTCGTGGCCGTGGCCGCAGACCAGCTGGTGCAGCCAATACAGGCAGGCGGTGCTGGCGGTCAGCTCGGCGGCGTGGATGTTGCCGTCGACCCAGATCGCCGGCTTCTCGGCGTGGTCGCCCGTGGCCTGGTGCGTGACCACCACCAGCCAGATGTCGCGGCCTTCGTGGCTGCGGCCCAGGCTCTGCAGCTCGACGAGATGGGGCGCCGCCGCAGCGTAGTCCTGCAGCAGGCGCGTCAGCTCGGGGTGGCGGTAGAACTGGTCGAAGCGGGGGACGGGGATGGCAGGCATGGGGCGATTGTCGCGCGCCTGCCGGATGCCCTGCGCCCGGAGGAGGACAGCCTCACTGCCCCTTGAACAGCCCCTGGAACGGCCGCGACACCGGCAGCGTCTCGGGCCGGCCGCGCAGCGTGAGGTGCATGTGGCCCTCGTCGATGCGCACCGCGCTGGCCACGTGGCGGCGCGCCACGATCACCGAGCGGTGCACCTGCAGGAAGGCGCGTTCGTCCAGTTGCGCCAGCAGTTCCTTCAGCGGCGTGCGGATCAGCGCCTCGGCGTCGGCATCGCCTGCGCCGTCCTGGCGGTACACGACGCGCGTGTAGCGCGCGTCGGCCTCGAAGTAGATGACGTCGTCGACGCGGATCTGGCGCACCTCCTTGCCCACGCTGGCCTGGATGATGTCCAGTGGCGCAGGCCGGCGCTGCTGGCCGGCCAGCTGGGCCAGCAGGGCCTGCAGCGCGTCGGGTGCCGGTGTGGCTGGGGCAGGGGCTTCGACCCGGGGCCGCACGCGCTCCACGGCCTGCGCCAGGCGCTGCGCATCCACCGGCTTCATCACGTAGTCCACTGCGCCGGCGTCGAAGGCCGCGAGTGCGTGGTCGCCGTAGGCGGTGACGAAGACCACCGGCGTGCGGCCGTCGATGCGCCGCGCCACGTCGATGCCGGTCATGCCGGGCATGCGGATGTCCAGGAAGCAGACCTGCGGTTCGTGCTCCAGCCAGGCGTCCCAGGCGTCGACGCCGTTGCGGCATTCGGCCACGATCTCCAGGCCCGGCCAGGCCTGCAGCAGGGCGGCGCGCAGCTGCTCGCGCGGGGCTTCCTCGTCGTCGGCGATCAGGGCGGTGATGCGGCTCATCGGGTCGAACTCTCCTCCAGGGGCATGTCCAGCGTGGCCAGGCAGCCACCGTCGGGTGCATTGTCCAGCCGCAGCGTGGCGCGGGCGCCGAAGGCCTGGGCCAGGCGGGCGCGGCTGTTGGCCAGGCCGACGCCGTCGGTGGCGGCAGGGTCCAGCCCAGGGCCCGTGTCGCGCACGGTCAGTCGCACACGGCCGTCGGCGGCCGTGGCCTGCACGCGGACCTCGGCGCCGGACAGCGCCGGCTGCACGCCGTGTTCGACGGCGTTCTCCACCAGCGTCAGCAGCAGGCCGGGTGGCACCGCGGCGCGCGCGGCTTCGGCTGGCAGCTCCACCGACCAGCGCAGGCGGTCGCCCAGCCGCAGCGCCATCACGGCCAGGTACTGGCGCACGGCCTCGGCCTCGTCGCCCAGGGCCAGTCGTTCGCGGTTGAACAGCGGCAGCGTGGCGCGCAGGAAGCCGGTGAGCGCGGCCAGCATCGGCGCGGCGCGGTCGTCCTTGGCCTGCACCCAGTGCTGCAGCGCGGCCAGCGCGTTGTAGAGGAAGTGCGGCTGGATCTGCGCGGCCGCCAGCTGGCGCGCCATGTCGAGCGCGCGCTGCTGCTCGGCCTGCTCGCGCAGGCGGGCCTCGATCTGGTGGGCGCGGTAGACGGCGACGAACCACCACACCGCCGACAGCAGCAGCGACAGGATCGCGCCGGCGCCCAGCGTCCAGGCGCGTTCGCCGCTGCCGCGCGGCAGGGACTTCAGCTCGACCGTCGCCGACACGAGGGCCATGATCACCACCACGCCGGCGAAGGTCCAGACGGCCAACCCACGGCGGGTCGGGTGGCGCCACAGCCTCAGCGCGCCCTGCCAGCCGATGAGGCCGCCGAGCGCCAGCACGAGGGTCAGCGCCGCGGTGGCTGCCGACGGTGCCGCCTGCATCACCATGAAGCCGAACAGCGCGTAGTTCACCATCACGGCCATGGCGAGCGTGCGGCTGGGTCGGTCCTGGCCGGCCGCAGCCAGTTCCTGCGGCGTGAAGATGCGCGTGGGGCCCGGGTACCAGACCTGGCTCCAGTCCACGCGGTCGGCGCGGTCGGCGGCCGGCGTGCACAGCGGGTTCTTCATGCGGTCTCCGGCAGGTGCAACACGGCTTCGGTGCCGCGGTCCAGCGCTTGCAAGGTCAGCGTGCCGTGCCCGCTGCCGTGGTGGCGCAGGCGCTCGCGGCAGTTGGCCAGCCCGGTGCCGTCCTGCCAGCCCGGGGCCAGGCCGGCGCCGTCGTCGCGCACGGTCACCGTCGTGCCCTGCGCGTCGCAGCGCACGTCCACCCGCACGGTGCCGCCGTCCAGCGCCGGTGCGATGCCGTGTTCGATGGCGTTTTCCACCAGCGTCAGCAGCAGGCCCGGTGGCAGGCGGCGGTCGGCGCAGGCCGGATCGACGTGGACCTCGCTGCAAAGCCGGTCACCCAGCCGTGCCTGCATGATCTGCAGGTACTGGCCGACGGCTTCGCACTCCTCGCCCAGCGTTACCGTGTCGCGGCCCAGCAGTTCGGTGGAGCCACGCAGGAAGGCCGTGAGCGTGCGCAGAAGCCCGGGGGCGCGGGGGTCGCCCACGTCCACCCAGTGCTGCAGCGCCGCCAGCGTGTTGAAGATGAAGTGCGGCTGGATCTGGGCCTGCAGCAGCTTCAGCCGTGCCTCGGCCGCGTGGCGGGCCGCGGTGTCGCGTTCGCGGGCGAGCTTTTCGCGTTCAACGGTGCGCTCCAGGATCTGCCGGCGCGTCTGGGCCACGCCCCAGCCCAGGAACAGCATGGCGGCGGCGGCGCCGATCACGGCTGGAACCAGTACGCCGAGGCCGCGCCAGAGCACGTCGAACAGCCGTGTCCAGTCCAGGCTGCCGTGGCGCACCACGTGCCCGACGACGAACCCGGTCAGCCCGCCGGCCATGGCCAGGATCAGGATCACCGGAAGCTTGCGGCGCAGCGTCGTCAGGTTGTACTTGCCGGGAGACAGCCAGGCGCCGAGCAACGAGATCGGCACGGCCACCCAGATGAAGGTGGCCAGCCCCAGAGCCGCCAGGGGCGGCATGCCCGACTGGCGCAACCCCAGCGTGGTGCCGACCAGTGCGCCCGCCAGCCCGAGCCAGAAGCCCAGCCCACGCTTGCTGTACAGGAAGCGGTCGATCAGTTCCACCTGCTCGCGCATCTCTGGCGCCATGCGTGCGTAGTGCGGCGCCGCCCAGCGTGCATAGGCACGTTGCAGGCGATTGCCCTCGGACAGTGGACGGGTGCTCATCGCTCGCCAGTGTAGGTAGCGGACCGTGGCGGCAAGGCGACCGGCGGGCGAGCGGCAGGATCCGCCGCCTCAACGGCGGTCTCAGGCGGTGGCCAGCGGTGCGCCGTCGACGAACACCTGCAACTCGCCGGGCGCCATCGCCGTCCAGGCCTCGTCGGCGGTCAGCGGCTCGGTGGCCACCACGGCCACCCGGTCGGCCGGCGTGGTCAGCGCGGCGAAGTCCACGCTCAGGTCCTCGTCGGCCAGCGTGGCGGCGCCGAAGGGGTGCTGGCGCACCACCCAGTGCAGCTTCGTCGACGCGTGCGCCCACAGCGCCTGGCCGTTGCTGAGCAGCAGGTTGAAGCTGCCGCAGGCGGCCACGCGCGGCAGCAGCTCGCGCAGCGTGTGCGTCAGCTCGGCCACGCTGGGCACGTCGGCATGCGCCTTGGCCAGTTCCTGCATCAGCCAGCAGAAGGCGTGTTCGCTGTCGGTGTCGCCCACCGGGCGGAAGTGGCCGTGCAGCGGCAGGGCCTGCGCCAGCGGCGCGTGCTTCAGGTCGCCGTTGTGGGCGAACACCCAGTAGCGCCCCCAGAGCTCGCGCACGAAGGGGTGGCAGTTCTGCAGCGCCACCGCGCCCACCGTGGCCTTGCGGATGTGGGCGATGACGTGGTGGCTGCGGATGGGGTAGTCCTTGACCATCTGCGCCACGGGCGATGCGCGCGCGCTCTGCGGGTCGATGAACAGGCGCAGGCCGCGGCCTTCGAAGAAGGCGATGCCGAAGCCGTCCTTGTGCTCGTCGGCGCGGTGCGACAGGCCGGCGAAGCTGAACATCACGTCGGTGGGCGTGTTGGCGTTCATGCCCAGCAGCTGGCACATGCGCGCGTGTTCCTTCAGGTGAACAGCAGCTTGCCGATGCCGCGCCAGCTCAGCAGCCGGCCGGGGTTCTGCGTCTCGTCGAGCACGCCGCTCATGCGGCGCAGGATGCCGGCGCTGCGGTTGGCGCGCCAGATCACCAGGTCGGCCAGCCAGGGGTGGCGGTTGACGTTCTCGGCCTTGGCATACAGGTCGAAGCGCGGCTTGAGCGCCTGCAGCGCGGCCGCGTAGCGGGCCTGCACGGCCGGGTCGTCGCCACCTTCGGCAATGGCCTCGGCGGCCAGCAGCCCGGTTTCCAGCGCCTTGCCGATCCCCTCGCCGGTGAAGGCGTAGGTGCTGCCGATGGCCTCGCCGGTGCCCAGCAGGCCGGGGCGCGACCAGCGGGCGCCGTCGAGCGAACAGCGCAGCGGCGCGCCCTTGGGCTCGGCCAGCCAGGTGCCGCCGTCGACCAGCGCGCGCGCGTCGGGGTGCACGCGGCAGAAGGCCTCGAAGACCTGGCGCAGGTTCTTCGCGCCGTAGTCGCCGGTGAGGCCGGCGCCGATGTTGAAGGCGCCGCCGGGGGCAGGAAAGATCCAGCCGTAGCCGCCGGCCAGCGCCTTGTGCCAGACGATCTGCAGCGTGCCGATGCGCGCCGCCACCGCCGGGTCGGCGGGGCGCACATAGCCACGCAGCGCCACGCCGCTGGCGCCGCGGCGTTCGCACAGGCCGGCGGCTTCCAGCGGGCCGGCGGCGGCGCCGGTGGCCAGGACCACCCAGCGGGCGGTGATGTCGTGCGCGGCGTCGCCGATGCGCAGGCGGGCACCGACGACTCTGCCGGCGTGCTCCAGCGGCGCCTCGAAGCGGGCCGGTGGCAGCAGCGTGGCGCCGGCACGGGTCGCGGCGCGCAGCAGGATGTGGTCCAGCGTGCGTCGAGGCAGCACGGCCAGGCGGCCGGGCACGTCCACGCGGCCACCGCGCGGGCCGAAGCAGCTGACGTGCTGGACCGCCCGCGCCTGCGCCATGACCTCGTCGTGCACGCCCAGGCGCTGCAGCGCCGCGTGCGCGTCCGGGATCAGGCCGTCGCCGCAGACCTTGTCGCGCGGGAAGGCGTGCTGGTCCACCACGGCCACCTGCAGGCCGGCCCGCGCCAGCGCCTGTGCGCAGGCGCTGCCAGCCGGGCCGGCACCGACCACGAGCACGTCGCAGCGGGCGGGCAGGGTGGGCTCGGGTGTGGACATCGGGCGACGATTCTAGGAGCGGGCTTCGGGCCCTTGATGCGAGTCAAGGCGCGATGGTGCGGCCCGGCGCACGATGGCACCGAAGACAAGGAGACCTGCATGACCACCCACCTCACCGCCGGCCAGCATGCCTTGCTGGAGGCCGAACTGCAGCAGCGTCAACGTGCGTTGCGCGGCCAGTTGGACGAGCACCTGCACGGCCAGACGCGCGCCGAGCGGGCCGCCGAGCGGCTGGCCCAGGATGGCGACGATGCGCCGCAGCGCGCGCCGGAACTGGCGATGGCCGCCGCACTGACCGACCGCGAGCAGCGTGAGCTCGAGGCCGTGAACGCTGCGTTGCAACGCCTGGGCCGTGGCGAGTTCGGCAGTTGCGTGGACTGCGGCGCCGACATCCCGTTCGACCGCCTGAAGGTCGAGCCCTGGGCCGAGCGCTGCGTGCCCTGCGCGACGAAGCGCGAACAGCATTCCCGTTGAACCTGCAGACCCCGAGAAAGACGACACGATGACGACATTCCATGCCGTGGTCCGCATCGACCACCAGCACGCCGAGATCCTGCAGTTCGACGCCGAGCACGTGCAGGCGCAGAAGGTCAAGGCGCACAGCCACCACACGGCCAAGCATGGCAGCGGCGTGCGCACCGAGCACGAATTCTTCGGCCATGTGTGCGATGCGCTGACCGGCATCGCCGAGGTCCTGGTCGTGGGCTCGAAGACGGCACAGGCGGACTTCAAGCACTACGTCGAGAAGCACCGCCCGGCGCTGGCCAGGCAGGTGGTGGGCTACGAGACCGTGGACCAGCCCACGCAGAACCAGTTGGTGGCCTTCGCGCGCCAGTACTTCCTGAAGTTCGACCGCATGGCCGGCACGCCGACGCCGACCTGATCCGAGGGCTCAGCGGCGGCTGAACCACCAGGCACTGACGCCGGCGAACAGCAGGCCGATCGGCAGGGGCTCCAGCAGCGAGAACCCGATGTTCACCAGCGGGTTCTCGTACAGGCGTGCGAAGTCGGCCATGTCGCGCGTCAGGGCCGCCAGTTGCTCGGCCGACGCCCCTGCCGCGCGCGCCTTGCCCACGGCATAGGCCGCGTAGCGTTCGGCGAAGTCGGGCAGCCACAGGCGCTGCACGACCTGCCAGGTCAGGGCGTAGCAGACGCTGCCCACCGCGGCGATGCCGGCGCCGACGCCGAAGGCCGGCCAGAAGCGCACGCGCCGGTCGGGCTGGCTGGCGCGCAGGCCGTCGCGCCAGGCGCGCACGCCGAAGAACACCATCAGGAAGGCCAGCACCATGCCGGCGTAGCCGACCAGGGCCCCGCGGTCGAAGCCGATGGCGTCGATCCAGGGCAGGGTGGCCAGCATGGCCGCGGACAGGATGGCGCCGGCGATCAGGCCGTGGCGGCGGATGGTGCGGGCGGCGAGGGAAGGCATGGGGCACTCCAGGATGGGCGGTGGCTCGAGATCGCGGTTGTGCCGTGCCGGGGCCGCCATCGGCGTCACCCGAAAGCATGATTCGGGGCTCGGGACCCCGGAAATCACCCGTTC
Source organism: Burkholderiaceae bacterium (assembly GCA_024235855.1). Taxonomy (GTDB): domain Bacteria; phylum Pseudomonadota; class Gammaproteobacteria; order Burkholderiales; family Burkholderiaceae_C; genus Rubrivivax. The sequence goes on along the minus strand of JACKLN010000001.1, from coordinate 252,817 downwards.
AGGCGATCAGCCGCCATTGCCGCGCCTGCTGCACGGCCTGCGTGCGGCGGCGCGCGCCGAGCTTGTCGAACAGCCGGGCGGCGTGCGTCTTCACGGTGTTCTCGCTGACGAACAGCCGGGCGGCGATCTCCCGGTTGCTCAGTCCCTCGGCGATCAAGCCCAGGATTTCCAGTTCGCGCGGCGTGAGCCCCAGTGCCCGCGCCTGGGCGTCGTCGCGTTCGAAGGGCGCGGTGGCCGGCACGACGGGCGGCGCCGGGGTTGGCGTGGCGACCGGCCTCGACCGCGAGAAGCGGGCGCCGAGCCACAGGCCCAGGGCCGCGAAGAGTGCCGCCACGAGGGCGCCGTAGATCTCCACCGCATGGGCGACGACCAGCCAGCGGTATTCGATCCAGCGCAGCAGCACCACGAGCACGCCACCCAGCGCGCCGAAGACCAGCACCCACCTCAGCATGGGCCGATGCTACGCCGCGCCCGGCGCCGTTCGCGCCGTGCCCGTAAGCTCCACTCATGGACCTGCGACTCGACCTCACCGCCTTCTCCCGCACCTACGCCGAGGCGCGGGAGAAGTTCCTGGCCGCGGCCCACGCAGCCGGCGCCCGTTTGGGTCACCACGCGCACCCGATGGCCGGCCCGGCCGGCGAGGCCCTGGCCACCGACACGGCCTGGCTGGGCCCGGAAGACGCCTCGCGCGTGCTGGTGGTGCTGTCGGCCACCCACGGCGTGGAAGGCCTGGCCGGCAGCGGCCCGCAGGTGCACTGGCTGCGCCAACCGGATGCCCTGCCTGTCGACACCGCCGTGCTGCTGGTGCATGCCGTCAATCCGCACGGCTTTGCCTGGCTGCGGCGCGTGACGGAGGAAAACGTCGACCTCAACCGCAACTGGGTCGACTTTTCGCTGCCGTTGCCGGAGAACCCCGGCTACGCCGACCTGCATGCGCACTACGTGCCGCGCGCCCTGGACGCGGGCACGCTGGCGGCCGCCGAGGCCACGATCGCCGATTTCCGCCGCCGCCACGGCGACGAGGCCGAGCGCGTGGCGCGCAGCAGCGGGCAGTACACGCACGCCGACGGCCTGTTCTTCGGCGGCACCGGGCCGACCTGGGCGCGCCGCACCAGCGAGGCCATCCTGGCCGCCCATCTGGGCCGGGCGTGCACGGTGGCCATCGTCGACCTGCACACCGGCCTCGGGCCCTACGGCTACGGCGAGCCGATCTGCAACCATGCCCCGGGCGGCGAGCGCGTGGCCCGCGCACGACGCTGGTGGGGCGACAGCGTGACCGAGCCGCTGCTGGGCACGTCCAGCAGCCAGCCCAAGTGGGGGCTCACCGAGTTCGGCTACGAGCGCGCGCTGGCGCACGCGGACATCGCCTTCGTGGCGCTGGAGTTCGGCACCTATGCGCCGCCGCGTGGCGCGGCGGTGCTGCGCGACGACGCCTGGCTGTGGACGCACGGCGACCCGCGCGGGCCGGAGGCCGAGCCGATCCGCCACGCACTGCGCGACCACTTCTACCCGCCGTTCGCCGACTGGCAGGAGATGGTGCTGTTCCGGTCGCGGCAGGTGTTCCGGCAGGCGCTGGAGGGGCTGGCAGCCGAGTGAAATCGGCCGCCCTGCGCCTTCGCCGAGATCAGGCCTTCGCGCCCGCCTTCACCTTCAAGCGCCAGGCATGCAGCAGCGGCTCGGTGTAGCCGCTGGGTTGCTGCACGCCCTTGAACACCAGGTCGCTGGCGGCCTGGAAGGCAGCGCCGTCGAAGGCCGGGGCCATCGGCGTGTAGGCCGGGTCGCCGGCGTTCTGGCGGTCCACCACCTTGGCCATGCGCTTGAGCGTGGCGCTTCACCTGCGCCTTGGTCACCACGCCGTGCAGCAGCCAGTTGGCCATGTGCTGGCTGCTGATGCGCAGCGTGGCACGGTCCTCCATCAGGCCCACGTCGTGGATGTCGGGCACCTTGGAGCAGCCCACGCCCTGGTCGACCCAGCGCACCACGTAGCCCAGGATGCCCTGGGCGTTGTTCTCCAGTTCCTGGCGCTTCTGCTCGTCGGTCCAGTCGGCCTTCGGGGGCCACCGGCACCGTCAGCAGGCCGGCCAGCAGCTTGTCGGCGTCCACCGGGGCCTTGGCGATCTGCTTCTGCACCGCGAACACGTCCACCTGGTGGTAGTGCAGCGCGTGCAGCGTGGCGGCGGTGGGGCTGGGCACCCAGGCGGTGTTGGCGCCGGCCAGCGGGTGGCCGATCTTCTGCTGCAGCATCGCGGCCATCAGGTCGGGCATGGCCCACATGCCCTTGCCGATCTGCGCGCGGCCGCCCAGGCCGCACTGCAGGCCCACCTGCACGTTGTTGCGCTCGTAGGCCTGGATCCAGGCCGTGGTCTTCATGTCGCCCTTGCGCAGCATCGGGCCGGCCTGCATGGCGGTGTGCATCTCGTCGCCGGTGCGGTCCAGGAAGCCGGTGTTGATGAAGGCCACGCGCGCCTTGGCTGCAGCGATGCAGGCCTTGAGGTTCACGCTGGTGCGGCGCTCCTCGTCCATGATGCCGAGCTTGACGGTGTGCCTGGGCAGGCCCAGCAGCTTCTCGACGCGGCCGAAGAGCTCGTCGGCGAAGGCCACCTCGGCCGGGCCGTGCATCTTGGGCTTGACGATGTAGATGCTGCCGGTGCGGCTGTTGCGCCGGCTCTTCAGGTCGCGCATCGCGATCGCGGTGGTGACCACCGCGTCCATGATGCCTTCCGGGATCTCCTGGCCGTCGGCGCCCCACAGGATCGCCGGGTTCGTCATCAGGTGGCCGACGTTGCGCACGAACAGCAGGCTGCGGCCGTGCAGCGTGACCGTGCCGCCCTTCGGGTGCGGTGTAGACGCGGTCGGCATTCAGGCGGCGGGTGAAGGTGGTGCCGCCCTTGGCCACTTCCTCGGTCAGCGTGCCGTCCAGGATGCCCAGCCAGTTGCCGTAGGCCTGCACCTTGTCGGCGGCGTCCACCACGGCCACGGAGTCTTCCAGGTCGAGGATGGTCGACAGCGCGGACTCGATGACCAGGTCGCAGACGCCGGCCGGGTCGTCCTTGCCGATGGCGGTGCTGCGGTCGATGCGGAGGTCCAGGTGCAGGCCATGGTGCACCAGCAGCACGCCCGACGGCGCGTCGGCCTGGCCCTCGTAGCCCACGAACTGCTTCGGCTGCTTCAGCGGCTGGCTGCTGCCGTCCTTCAGCGTGACGACCAGCGCGCCAGCCTTGACCGCGTAGCCGGTGCTGTCAAGGTGGCTGCCTTTCTTCAGCGGCGCCACGCGGTCGAGCACGTGGCGCGCGTAGGCGATGACCTTGGCGCCGCGCACCGGGTTGTAGCCCTTGCCCTTCTCGGCGCCGTCGGTTTCCGGCAGCACGTCGGTGCCGTAGAGCGCGTCGTACAGACTGCCCCAGCGCGCGTTGGCGGCGTTGAGCGCATAGCGTGCGTTGGTGATCGGCACCACCAGCTGCGGGCCGGCCTGGCGCGCCAGCTCGGCGTCCACGTTCTTCGTCGTGGCCTTCACCGGGCCCGGGTCGGGCACGAGGTAGCCGATCTTCTGCAGGAACTTGCGGTAGGCCGCGGCCTTCTTCACCGGGCCCGGGTTGGCGCGGTGCCAGGCGTCGAGCTCGGCCTGCAGGCGGTCGCGCTCGGCCAGCAGGGCGGCGTTCTTCGGCGCGAGGTCCGTCACCAGCTTGTCGAAGCCGGCCCAGAAGGCGGCGGCGTCCAGGCCGCTGCCGGGCAGGACCTGCTGGTCGATGAAGTCCTTGAGGACGGTGGCGACCTTCAGGCCGTGGACGGAGGTGCGGTCGGTCATGGCAAGACTCACTCGGGAAGGATCAGGAAGGAAAGAAAGACAGCACGTCGCGCAGGCTGGTGCCGATGCGGGTGGGTTCGGTGTCCAGCGCCTCCAGCGGCAGGCCGCCGCGGTTGACCCACAGCGTGGTGTAGCCGTACCAGGTGGCGCCGATGGCGTCCCAGCCGTTGCTGGACACGAAGAGGATGTCGCGCGCCGGCAGGCCCAGCGCCTGCGGGCCCAGCGCGTAGGTGGCGGGGTCGGTCTTGTAGCGGCGCGTGGCGTGCACGCTGAGCACCGGGTCCAGCAGGTCGGCGAAGCCGGCGCTCTTGACGGCCACGCCCAGCATGTCGGGGTCGCCGTTGCTCAGCACGCCGGCGCGGATGCCGCGCGCCTTCAGCGCCAGCAGCACCTCGCGGTTCTCCGGGAAGGCCGACAGGTGGCGGTACTGGTTCATCAGCTTCGCCTCGGCCTCGTCGCCCAGCGTCAGCTTCAGGCGCGCGGCGGCGAAGCGCAGGCCGGCGCGCGTGATGTCCCAGAACGGCTTGTAGTGCTGGCCCTGGCCACCGCTCATCGACACCAGGCGGCTGTACTCGATCTGCTTGTCGCGCCAGACCTGGGCCAGCGCGTCGCCCTGGCCCGGGAACAGCTGTTCGGCCAGCAGGCCGACGCTGTAGACGTCGAACAGCGTGCCGTAGGCGTCGAACAGCACGGCCTTGGGCGCGGCGGCAGGGGAACGGCCAGTGTCCATGTCGCCACTGTATTCCACCGCTGAAGCGACATTAATTCCCCGCACTGGCTTTGATCTTTGTGTCGAGTGCGCATAATCCGAGCATGGATCGGCTCAAGCAGATCGAGTCCTTCGTCGCCGTGGCGGCCAAGGGCAGCCTCACGGCGGCGGCGCATGCCGAGGGCGTGGCGCCGGCGGTGATCGGCCGCCGCATCGACGCCCTGGAGGCGCGTCTGGGTGTCAAGCTGCTGGTGCGCACCACGCGGCGCATCACGCTCACCCACGAAGGCAGCGCCTTCCTGGAGAACTGCCAGCGTCTGCTGGCCGACCTGGCCAGTGCCGAAGCCAGTGTCAGCGCCGGCGGTGTGAAAGCGAGCGGCCACTTGCGTGTCACGGCGCCCGGCGGCTTCGGCCGCCGCCACGTGGCGCCGCTGGTGCCACGCTTCCTGGCCGAGCACCCGGACGTGAGCCTGTCGCTGAACCTGTCGGACCGCGTGGTGGACATGGTCAACGAGGGTTTCGACTGCGCGGTGCGCGTGGGCGACCTGCCCGATTCCAGCCTGATCAGCGTGCGTCTGGCCGACAACCGCCGGCTGTGCGTGGCGGCACCGGCCTACCTGAAGCGCGCCGGCGTGCCGAAGTCACCGTCCGACCTGATGCGCCACCAGTGCCTGACGCTGTCCTCCGACGCCAGCCAGACCCGCGGCTGGGCCTTCACGGTGGACGACCGCCTGACCCACCTGCGCCCCGGCGGCCGGCTGGACTGCAGCGACGGCCAGGTGCTGCACGACTGGTGCCTGCAGGGCCTGGGCATCGCCTGGCGCAGCACCTGGGAGGTCGAGAAGGAAGTGGCCGACGGCACGCTGCAGGTGGTGCTGGCCGACTTCGCCGCGCCGCCCAACGGCATCTATGCCGTCTTCCCGCATGCGCGCCACCTGCCGCTGCGGGTGCGGCTGTGGATCGACTTCCTGAAGCACCACTACGGCGACACGGCCTACTGGACTGCGGCCTGACCCGGCGCGCCGGCCGGAGGACCTACAGGATCTTGCGCGGGTGCGCCAGCTGCTCGTGCGCCGCGTGCAGCCGCCGCACCAGCACGTGGATGAAGGCGGCGTCGAACAGGTGGCGGGTGTTCGGGCTGAGGTGTTCCATCGCCCCGGGCGTGAAGCTGATCGTGGTGGCCGGTTCGGTGACCAGGATGTCGGCGCTGTGCAGGCGCAGTGCCGGGCTGGGTGCCAGGTAGGCCATCTCGCCCACCGACGTGCCCACGCCCAGCTGCGCCACGCGCTGGCCGTCGCGGTAGACCTCGATCTGGCCCTGGGCCAGGATGTGGAAGCTGTTGCCCTCGTCGCCCTTCTTGTAGATGGCGTGGCCGAACGGCAGCCGCTGCCAGGTGGCGCGGTGCACCACCTCCCACAGTTCCACGTCGCCGAAGCCCTTGAAGAAGTCCAGCGTGCGCAGCAGGTTGAAGCGCTCGGAGTCCAGCACCTCCTGGGCGGCGGCGCGCGGCACGGCCTGTGTGGCCACCAGGTCCGACAGGGCCTGGGCGTAGTCGTCCCAGCTGGCAAAGCGCTGCTGGCGGTCCTTGGCCAGGCCGCGGTGGATCAGGTCGTGCAGCGCGTCGCTGACGCCCTCGCGCAGCGACTTCAGCGGTGGCGGCTCGGCACTGTAGATCTGATGCATGATCGCCGCCTGCTGCGTGGCGTCGAACGGTGGGCGGCCGGCGATCAGGTGGTACAGCACCGCCGACAGCGAGTACATGTCGGCCCGGCAGTCCAGCGTGTCGCCGTCCAGCTGCTCGGGCGACATGTAGGCCAGCGAGCCCACGCGGTACACCTGGGTGCGCTCGAATCCATCGCGAAGACGCTGCCGAAATCGCTGATCTTCACGTCGACCACGGCGTCGCCGTCGGTCACGGCCAGGATATTGGCCGGCTTGACGTCGCGGTGGATCAGGCCCTGGCGGAAGACGTAGCCCAGCGCCTTGGCGCACTTGAAGCCGATTTCCACGATCTGCGCCAGCGGCAGCAGGGCGTCGGCGCGGCAGAAGCGCCGCAGCGTGATGCCGGGCACGTACTCCATCACCAGGTAGGAGCCCTCGGTGTCGGGCACGGCGTCGTAGATCTGCACCACGTTCGGGTGCTGCAGGCGGCCGACCAGGGCCGCCTCGGCGGCGAAGAAGTGGGCCTGGAAGTGCCCCACGCGCGAATCGAACACCTGGCCGCTGCGCACGCGCTTGATGGCGACGTCCCGCTGGCGGAAGCTGTCGCGGGCCAGGAAGACCTCGCTGGTCGCCCCTTCGCCGATCTTGGCCCGCACCTCGTACGGGCCGATGCGCGCCGGCAGCGGCTGGGTGAGGACGTCGGGGGGCAGGGCGGCGGACATGGTCGGGCGGATCTTGCCGCCGCCGCCGCCGGAGTGGTCGCCGGAATAGGCTGGCGTTTCCTGCCGCTTCGGACCCCACCCGTAGAATCCCGGCATGTGTTGTCCCCCACGCTCACTTCGTTCGCTGCCCCCCACGGGGGCGGTCAGTTCCTTCGGAACGGCCGGGCGGAACTGACATGATTGAAGCCAAGCAGCAGCTGCTGCAGGCGCTGCAGGCGGCGCTCGACCAGCTGGCCCCCGGCGCCGCCCCGAAGGCCGCCTTCGAGAGTCCCAAGCAGGCCGCCCACGGCGACCTGGCCATCACCGCGGCCATGGGCCTGGCGCGCGCGCTCAAGCGCAACCCGCGCGAGCTCGGCACCGAGCTCGTGGCCCTGCTGCAGGCGCAGCCGGCGGTGCAGCGCTGGGTGCAGGCGCTGGAGATCGCCGGCCCGGGCTTCGTGAACCTGCGCCTGGCCCCGGCGGCCAAGCAGGCCGTGGTGCGCGAGGTGCTCGCCGCGGGTGCGTGTTTCGGTCGTCAGCCGGCCAACGGCCAGCGGCTGATGGTCGAGTTCGTCTCCGCCAACCCCACCGGCCCGCTGCACGTGGGCCACGGCCGCCAGGCGGCGCTGGGCGACAGCCTGTGCCGGCTGTTCGAGACCCAGGGCTGGCAGGTGCACCGCGAGTTCTATTACAACGATGCCGGCGTGCAGATCGGCAACCTGGCCATCTCCGTGCAGGCCCGCCTGCAGGGCCTGAAGCCGGGCGACGCCGACTGGCCAGAGGCGGCCTACAACGGCGAGTACATCGCCGACATCGCGCGCGACTACGCCGCCGGCGCCACCGTGCACGCCGACGACCGCGCCTACACCGCCAGCGGCAATGCCGACGATCTGGACGCGATCCGCCAGTTCGCCGTGGCCTACCTGCGCCACGAGCAGGACCTGGACCTGCGCGCCTTCGACGTGCGCTTCGACCACTACTACCTCGAGTCGGGCCTCTACAGCAGCGGGCGCGTCGAACAGACGGTGCAGCGGCTGGTGGAGGCCGGCAAGACCTTCGAGGACGGTGGTGCGCTGTGGCTGCGCAGCACCGACTACGGCGACGACAAGGACCGCGTGATGCGCAAGTCCGACGGCGCCTACACCTACTTCGTGCCCGACGTGGCCTACCACGTGCACAAGTGGGAGCGCGGCTTCACCAAGGTCATCAACGTGCAGGGCAGCGACCACCACGGCACCATCGCCCGCGTGCGCGCCGGCCTGCAGGCCGCCGGTGCCGGCATCCCGCAGGGCTGGCCCGACTACGTGCTGCACAAGATGGTCACCGTGATGAAGGGCGGGCAGGAGGTCAAGATCTCCAAGCGTGCCGGCGGCTACGTCACGCTGCGCGACCTGATCGACTGGACCAGCCGCGACGCGGTGCGCTTCTTCCTCATCAGCCGCAAGGCCGACACCGAGTTCGTCTTCGACGTCGACCTCGCCGTGAAGGCCAGCGACGAGAACCCGGTCTTCTACGTGCAGTACGCCCACGCGCGCATCTGCTCGGTGCTGGCCCAGTGGCAGCAGCAGAAGGCCGGCGACGAAGCCACGCTGCCGCAGGCCGACCTGACGCGGCTGACGGCGCCCACCGAGACCGCACTGATGCTCAAGCTGGCGGAGTACCCGGAGATGCTGACCCGTGCTGCCGCCGACCACGCGCCGCACGACGTGGCCTTCTGGCTGCGCGACCTGGCCGCGGCCTTCCACAGCTGGTACGCAGCCGAACGCTTCCTGGTCGACGATGCGGGCCTGGCCATCGCCCGCATGGCGCTGCTGGCGGCCACGCGCCAGGTGCTGGCCAGTGGTCTGGGCGTGCTGGGCGTGGGGGCGCCCGTGCAGATGGCGCGCGAACCGGAGGTGGTGTGATGGCACGTGCAAAGAAGTCCCCGAAGTCCGGCAGCCGCGGCGGCTTTGCCATCGGCCTCGTCGTCGGCCTGCTGGTCGGTCTGGCGCTGGCGCTGGGCGTGGCGCTGTACATCGCCAAGGTGCCGGTGCCCTTCGTCGACAAGCTGCCGCAGCGCACGGCCGAGCAGGACAAGGCCGAGGCCGAGCGCAACAAGACCTGGGACCCGAACGCCCCGCTGGCGCCCAACCCGCAGCCGCTGCCCAGCGTGGCCACCCCGACGGCGCCCACCTCGCCCGCCGCGCCGGCCACCACCGGCAGTGCGCCCGGCGCGCGCGACCCGGCAGCCATCCTGTCCGGCGCGCCCACGGCGCCGGCGCCGTCCACCGGATCGGCCCCGGCCGCGTTCACCTATCTCGTCCAGGTCGGCGCCTACACGCGGGCCCCGGACGCCGAAGCCCAGCGTGCTGCGCTGGCCATGCAGGGCTTCACGGCCAAGGTGCACGAACGAGAGCAGGCCGGGCGCACCGTCTACCGGGTGCGGCTGGGTCCGTTCGACACCAAGGCCGAGGCCGACGCGCTGCAGCTCAAGCTGCAGGGTGCCGGCATCGAAGGCCAGCTGGTGCGCGTGCAGAAGCCCTGAAAGGATGACGATGAAGCGACGTGAGTTCTCCCAGGCCCTGGTGGCCGGCAGCCTGACCCTGACCGCCGCCGGTGCCGTGCGTGCGCAGGGTGCCCCGGTCGAGGGGCGGGACTACGTCAAGCTGTCCCAGCCCGTGCCCGTGAGCCTGCCCCCGGGCAAGAAGGTCGAGGTCATCGAGTTCTTCTGGTACGAGTGCACGCACTGCAACGACTTCGAGCCGCTGCTCGAGGCCTGGGTCAAGCGCCTGCCCGCGGACGTCGAGTTCCGCCGCGTGCCGGTGGGCTTCACGGCCCGCCACCAGATCGCGCAGAAGGCCTTCTACGCCATGGAGGAGATCGGCATGCTCGACGCGCTGCACTCGCGTGTCTTCGCCGCCATCTTCCTGCAGGGGCGCAAGCTGCTGTCCGAGCAGGCCTATGCCGATTTCGTCGCCGCCAACGGCGGCGATGCCAAGAAGTTCAGTGACGCCTTCCGCGGCTTCTCGGTGAACACCAAGGCCAACCGTGCACGGCAGCTGTCCGACGCGTACAAGATCGACGGTACCCCGGCGATGGGCATCCAGGGCCGCTTCTATACTGGGGCAGGCCGTGCGGGTGGTCATGCTGGCGCCCTGCGCGTCACCGACTACCTGATCCAGCAGGTGCGCTGACCGGCGCGGCGCGGCGCGGCGTCACCCGTGGCGCCGGTCACGCCGACCGCGGGTCGTTCGCGTCGCCGGTCGCGATGGCCCTTGTGGCGAGGGCGCTTGGGGCTAGAATGCCTGCAAGTTTCGTGCCGCCACAATGCCCCGTCTGCCCTCCCGCCGCCCCCTGCTGCCCCATGCGCTGCTGACGGCCCTGTTGCTGGCCGGCATCACCGTGGCTCAGGCCGAGAAGGCCGACCGGCGCCAGCCCATCGTCGTCGAGGCCGACAAGCCGGGTGTGCTGGACCTGCAGCGCCAGGTCATCGTCTTCAACGGCAACGTGCAGATCGTGCAGGGCACGATGATCATCCGTGCCGAGCGCATCGAGGTGCGCGAGCAGGCCGGCGGCACGCGCAACGCCGTGGCCACCGGCACGCCCGGCCAGCCGGCCACCTACCGCCAGAAGCGTGACGGGGTCGACGAGGTGGTGGAAGGCTCGGCCGACCGCATCGAGTACGACGCGGCCGCCGGCACCCTGCGCTTCGTCGGCAACGGCGCCGTGCGCCGTCTGCGGGCGGGCGTGGTGGCCGACGAGATCACCGGCGCCGAGATCCGCTGGGACGACGCTGCGCAGCAGTTCAGCGTGATCGGTGGCGATGCGGCCAGTGGTGGGCGCGTGCGCGCGGTGCTCACGCCGCTGCCCGAGGCGGCCGCCTCCGCGCCTGCCGCAGCGTCGGCGCCTGGCGGCCGATGAGCGCCGTGCCGGCAACGTCCGCCGCGGTGGGCCGGCTGGAAGCCAGCGGTCTGCAAAAGCGCTATGGCGCGCGCACCGTCGTGCGCGACGTGCACCTGGCGGTGAATGCCGGCGAGGTGATCGGCCTGCTCGGCCCCAACGGCGCCGGCAAGACCACCACCTTCTACATGATCGTGGGCCTGGTGCGCGCCGACGCGGGCACGCTGCACATCGACGGCCGGCCTGCCCAGGACCTGCCGATCCACCGCCGCGCCCGCCTGGGCCTGAGCTACCTGCCGCAGGAGGCGTCGATCTTCCGCAAGCTGACGGTGGAGGAGAACATCCGCGCCGTGCTCGAGCTGCAGCTCGGCCCCGACGGCCGCGCACTGCCGTCGGCGCAGATCGAGAAGCTGCTCGACGAACTGCTCGACGAACTGTCCATCACCAAGCTGCGCGCCTCCCCGGCGCCGGCGCTGTCCGGCGGTGAACGCCGGCGGGTGGAGATCGCCCGCGCGCTGGCCACGCAGCCGCGCTTCATCCTGCTCGACGAACCCTTTGCCGGCGTCGACCCGATCGCGGTGATGGAGATCCAGCGCATCATCGCCTTCCTGCGCGCGCGCGGCATCGGCGTGCTGATCACCGACCACAACGTGCGCGAGACGCTGGGCATCTGCGACCGCGCCTACATCATCAGCGAAGGCAGCGTGCTCGCCGAAGGCACGCCGGCCGAGATCGTCGACAACCCGCAGGTGCGCAAGGTGTACCTGGGCGAACACTTCCGGATGTGAGGGTCATGTGAAGCCCTCCTTGCAGGTCCGCCTCAGCCAGCATCTGGCGCTCACGCCCCAGTTGCAGCAGTCGATCCGCCTGCTGCAGCTCTCGACGCTGGAGCTGCACCAGGAAGTCGAGCAGATGCTGGAGCAGAACCCCTTCCTCGACACCGAGGACGAGGGTGGCACGGCCTTCGACGGGCCGCCGGTCGAGCGATCGCAGCAGACCGAGCGCGAGGACAGCGCGGAGCTCTCGGGCGGTGGCGACGCCGACGCGCCCGTGGCCGAGATCGGCGCCGGCGAGTTCGGCACCACCGAGCGCGAGGACTGGGAGAACGGCACCGAGCGCGACGACTTCGACGGCATCTCCGAAGTGCCCTCGGCCGGCGGTGGCCAGGGCGAAGACGACGAGATGGAGGGCCGCGAGCGCGGCGCCGGCGCCGGCAGCCTGGCCGACCACCTGCGTCGCCAGGCCCTGGGCCTGCGCCTGTCGCCCGAGGACGCGGCCGCGCTGGAGGTGCTGATCGATTCGCTGGACGGTGACGGCTACCTGGCCGACCCGCTGGACGAGATCGCCGAACGCCTGGCCGAGATGCTGGATCTCGACGGCGAAGAGGCGCGCGAGGACCTGCAGGACCGCCTGCGCTGCGCGCTGCGCTGGCTGCAGAGCCTGGAGCCCACCGGGGTGGGCGCGCGGTCGCTGTCCGAGTGCGTGCTGCTGCAGTTGCGCACGCGCGAGCCCGGGCCGGCGCGCGAGGTGGCCATGGCCATCGCCCGCGACCATCTGGAACTGCTGGCGCGCAAGGACATCAAGCGCCTGGTGGCCGCCACCGGCGCCGACGAGGACCTGATCCGCGACGCCCAGGCGCTGATCCGCGGCTGCGAGCCCAAGCCGGGGCGGCCGTTCTCCGAGGCCGAATCCAACGTCATCGTGCCCGACGTCATCGTCAGCCGCAGCGGCCGCGGCCTGAAGGTGGCGCTGAACCCGGACGTGATGCCCAAGCTGCGCATCAACGACCTCTACGCCCAGGCCATGCGCGGCCAGCGTGGCGGCGGCGGCGGCATGAGCGGGCGGCTGCAGGAGGCGCGCTGGTTCATGAAGAACATCCAGCAGCGCTTCGACACCATCCTGCGCGTGAGCAAGGCCATCGTCGACCGCCAGCGCAACTTCTTCACCCACGGCGCCATCGCGATGAAGCCGCTGGTGCTGCGCGAGATCGCCGACGAGCTGGGCCTGCACGAGAGCACGATCTCGCGCGTGACCACCGCCAAGTACATGGCCACGCCGCACGGCACCTTCGAGCTGAAGTACTTCTTTGGCAGCAGCCTCAACACCGAGGCCGGCGGCAACGCCAGCAGCACCGCGGTGCGGGCGCTGATCCAGCAGCTGGTGGACGCCGAGGACCCGGCCAAGCCGCTGTCGGACAGCCAGCTCAGCACCATGCTCGAGGAGCAGGGCATCCAGGTCGCGCGGCGCACCGTGGCCAAGTACCGCGAGGCGCTGAAGATCGCACCGGCGTCGCTGCGCAAGGCCCTCTGAACAGGGCGGCGCGCTGGCGCCGCGCTCGGCCGGCCGTCAGCCTCGGCGGCGCGCCCGCCAACCCACGGCCGCCAGGCCGGCCACCATCAGCGCCCAGGTGCCCGGCTCCGGGATCGGCGGCGGGGCGATGAAGCCCGACACGCGCACGATGCGGCTGCCGCCACCGAAGGTGGAGAACAGGAAGTCGCCGGTCACCGGGTCGATGGCCGCACCTTCGGCGCCCGTGAGGCCGCTGATGAAGGTGCGCCGCGTGGCCACCAGCGGATTGCCCTGCGCGTCGACCTCGTAGGCCCCGACCATGCCGGCGGAATACTCCGAGATCAGCATGCTGTTGGCCGCGAAACCGGCGTTGCCGGCCGCGATGTAGACGAAGCCTTCCGGCCCGCCGGGCACGTTCTGCACGCCGCCGGCCAGCAAGTCCAGGTCCACGGCCGCGAGGCCGACGAGGTCGTAGGTGCCGTTGCCGTCCGGGCTCAGGCCGGCGCTGTACCACTGGCCGCCGCTCCAGGACACCAGCTTGATCTGGCCCGCGCCGCCGAAGCCGGCCGGCACGAAGTTGATCGCCGCCAGCGAACTGACCACGCCCAGCGGCGCCAGGTCGATGATCTTGTCCTCGTCGATGCTGCCAGGCAGCGTCTGGCCGAGACCATTGATGGGCCAGCGGGCGGTGAACAGCACGCCGCCGGGCCCGAAGGTCACGCCGCCGTCGTTGTACTCGCCCACCGTGCCGCCGGGCCCGCCGTAACGCTGGGCGGTGCCGCTGAAGCCGGTGATGGCGCCTTCGGTGTCGCGCACCACGTCGATGGTGTAGAGGCTGCCGCTGGCGTTGTTGGCGGCGCCGCCGATCAGGATCGTGTCGGTGTCCAGGAAGGTCAGGCCGCCGTAGTTGTTCGGCAGGCCGGCCACCGAGCCGAGGTTGGTGACGCTGTAGTCGTCGGTGAAGCCGGTCCCCAGGGTCTGGGCGGCCGCCGGTGCCAGCGCGGCGGTGCCCAGGAGGGCGGCGGCCAGCGTGAGAACATGCGGGGTGCGAAACATGGCCAACCTCCAGACGTGAACTGCCCGATTCCAGCGCCGGTGTGCCCGCCTGCCCATCCCGGAGCCAAGGGGGGCTGCGCGTGAAATCCGCGCTGTTCCTGCCCTGCGCCGGCGGCGTCGAGCCGCTGCTGGCCGACGAAGTACAGCGCTTGACCGGGGCCCGCGCCGAAACGGCCCGCGGCGGCGTCTGGGTGCGCGGCGACGCGCGCACGGCCATGCTGCTGAACCTGGAGTCTCGTCTCGCGCAGCGGGTGCTGTGGCCGGTGGCCGAAGGCCGCTACCGGGATGAACACGACCTCTACCGTGCCGCCCGCGAGGTGGACTGGACGGCCTGGATCACCCCGGCACAGACCCTGCGCGTGGACGTGTCGGCACAACGCAGCCCGCTGACCAGCCTGAACTTCGCCGCCCTGCGGATCAAGGACGCGGTGTGCGACACGCTGCGTGACGCCACCGGCGCGCGCCCCAGCGTCGACACCCGCCGGCCCGACCTGCCGCTGGCGCTGTTCGTCGGCCCCGAGCACTTCACGCTCTACGTCGACACCTCGGGCGAGGCGCTGTTCAAGCGCGGCTGGCGGGAGGCCAAGGGCGAGGCGCCGCTGAAGGAGACGCTGGCTGCGGCGATGCTGGCGGCCATCGGCTGGCAGGGTCGGCCCGAGGACGGACCGCTGCTGGACCCCTGCTGCGGTGCCGGCACCATCGCCATCGAGGCGGCGCAGATCGCCTGCGGCATCGCACCCGGCGTGCAGCGGCGCTTTGCCTTCGAGGGCCAGATGCCGTTCCGCAGCGAACAGGCGGCCTGGCGCGACCTGAAACGCGCGGCGCAGGCGCGGGTACGCCCCAGCCCGGTGCCGATCTTCGCTGGCGACGTGAGCTTCCGCATGACCGACTTCGCCACCCGCAATGCCGAACGGGCCGGCGTCAAGGGGTCCATCGAATTCAAGACCATGGACGCGCTGCAGCGCCCGCCGCCGGTGGCTGCCGGCACGATCCTGATGAACCCGCCGTATGGCGAGCGCATCGCGCCGAAGGGCCAGGGCCAGGGCGGTGACCGTGCCGCGCGCGAGGGCTTCGATGGCGGCGGCAGCGCCGGCGAGTTCTTCGCCGCGCTGGCGTCGCACTGGAAGCACCACTACCCGGGCTGGACCGCCTGGCTGCTGAGCCCGGAGATGAAGCTGCCGGGCCTGATGCGGCTGAAGGAAGCCCGCCGCGTGCCGATGTGGAACGGGCCCATCGAATGCCGGCTGTTCCGATTCGACCTGGTGGCCGGGGCGCACGCCCGCTGAGCCGTTCACCGCCGCTTCAGGTGTCTCGGGCAGGATGACTGGCCTCGAGTCGACCTCGTGCGACGAAGCCGCTGGAAGCCCGTGACATGCTGACCAACCTCGTTCAACTGCTGACCGCGCTCGACCAGACCCTGGCCCAGTGGGTGGGCGTCTACGGCGCCTGGGCGCTCGCCGCCGTGGCGCTGATCGTCTTCGCCGAGACCGGCCTGGTCGTGACGCCATTCCTGCCCGGGGACTCGCTGCTGTTCGTGACCGGCATGGTCGGCGCCACGGCCGGCATCGACCCGGTGCTCACCGTCGTCGTGCTCTGGGCTGCCGCGGTGGCAGGCGATGCCGTGAACTTCGAGGTCGGGCGCCACGCGGCACCGAAGGTGCTGTCGTGGCTGCAGGGGCGCTGGTTGCGGCCTCAGCATCTGCAGGCCACCGAGGGCTACTTTGCCCGCTACGGCCGCGCGACCATCGTGATCGCGCGCTTCGTGCCGGTGGTGCGCACGCTGGCGCCGTTTCTTGCCGGCGCCGCGCACATGCGCTACCGGGCCTTCGCGGCCTTCAACGTGGCTGGCGGCGGCCTGTGGGTTGGCACGCTGGTGCTGGCCGGACGTCTGCTGGGCGACCGGCCATGGGTGCGCACGCACCTGAGCCAGGTCACACTGGCCATCGTGGCCCTGTCGCTGCTGCCCCTGGTTCACGCCATGTGGAAGGCCCGGCGCGTGCGGCGGCAGGCCGTCGCCGACCCCGCCACCTGAGCGCCGTCGGCCGTCCGGCGGAGGCTCAGCGCAACAGCGAACCGAGCAGCGCGCCCAGGTCCTGCCCGCCGCCCATCGACGGCAACTGGCCGCCAGGCGAGAGCTTGTCCACTGCCTGCGGCAGCATCTGCGACAGCTGGCCGGCCAGGTCGCCCTGGCCCATGCCGAACTGCCTGGCGAGGTTGCCGAGCAGGTCGCCACCCAAGGCACCTTCCAGCTGAGCCGGCGACACGGCCTGGTTGGGCCCGGTGGAGACCCATGAGGCCGCGGCATCGGCCAGCCCGCCCTGCTGCAGCTTGGCCATCAGCCCTTCCAGGCCGCCGGCCTGCTGCACCAGTGCCATCACCAGGCGCATCAGATCCGGCTGGCCGTCACCGCCGCCACCCATCGCACCCACCACGGCATCGAGCAGTCCCATGTCCATCTCCTGGCGTCGTGAAAGAAGCGTCGATCCTAAGCGCCATGACAGGTGCTGGCGGGCAGGTGCCGGTATCAGCCCGCCGTCAGCAGCGCCAGGGCTGCCAGCGGCGCGGTCTCCGCGCGCAGCACGCGCGGGCCCAGCGACAGCGCCTGCGCGCCTGCGGCCTGCGCCCGCGCCAGTTCGGCGTCGGTGAGGCCACCTTCGGGCCCGCTGAGCAGCCAGTGCGACCCCGTCACGCCGCGCAGCACCGCCGCCGGCATCGCACCGGGCGCCACGCTGAGCACCCAACCCTGGCCACCGGCTCCGACAGACGGCAAGGCGTCAGCCCCCGCCAGCGCGCGCACGGGGTGCACCACCGGCACTCGGGTGCGGCCGCACTGCTCGGCCGCCGCCACGGCCACGGCCTGCCAGTGCGCACGCTTGCGCTCGGCACGTTCACCGTCCAGGCGCAGCACCGAACGCTCGGTGACCAGCGGCCGGATCTCGGCCACCCCGAGTTCGGTGGCCTTCTCCACCAGCCAGTCCATGCGGTCGTTGGCCGGCATGCCCACGGCCAGTGTCACCGCGCAGGGCGCCTCGCGTTCCACCGGGTCGTGCGCGCCCACCAGCACCGTGACCTGGGTGCGCCCCATCTGCTGCACAGTGGCGTCCCACTCGCCGCCACGGCCGTCGAACAGCGTGAGCGCGTCGCCCGGCTGCAGGCGTCGCACCTGCACGTGGCGCGCCGGGCCGGGCGGCAGGTCCAGCACCTGGCCGGTGGCCAGCGGTGCCGGCGCATCGACGAACAGGCGCAGGGTCACTCGGTGAAGTCAGGCAGCGTCGCGCAATTCGCGCCGCAGGATCTTACCCACCGGCGTCTTCGGCAGTTCGGCGCGGAACTCCACCACCTTCGGCCGCTTGTAGCCGGTGAGGTTGGCTTCGCAGAAGGCACGGATGTCGTGCTCGGTCACGCCCGGATCCTGCTTGACCACGATCACCTTCACCGCCTCGCCAGCCTTGGGGTCGGGCATGCCGACCGCCGCGCATTCCAGCACGCCGGGCATCTGCGTGATCACGTCCTCGACCTCGTTGGGGTACACGTTGAAGCCGCTGACCAGGATCATGTCCTTCTTGCGGTCGACGATGCGCAGCCAGCCGCGGTCGTCCAGGGTGCCGATGTCGCCGGTGCGGAAGAAGCCGTCGGCCGTCATCACCTTGGCGGTTTCGTCGGGGCGCTGCCAGTAGCCGGCCATCACCTGCGGCCCGCGGATGGCGATCTCGCCCGGCGTGCCCGGGGGCACGGGGCGGCCGTCGTCGTCGAGCAGCACCACGTCGGTGCCCGGCAGGGGCAGGCCGATGGTGCCGGTGAAGCTGGTGCTGTCCACCGGGTTGCAGGTGGCCGACGGGCTGGTTTCCGACAGGCCGTAGCCCTCGACGATGGGGCAGCCGGTCTTCTCCAGCCACAGGCGCGCGGTGGCGCTCTGCACCGCCATGCCGCCACCGATGCAGACCTTCAGTGCGCCGAAGTCCACGTGCGCGATGTCGGGGTGGTGGGCCAACGCCTGGAACAGCGTGTTCACCGCCGGCAGGCTGTGGAAGCGCTGCGCCGCCAGGGCCTTGATGGTGGCCGGCAGGTCGCGCGGGTTGGGGATCAGCACGTTCAGCCCGCCCAGCCGGATGCCCAGCAGCAGGCAGGTGGTGAAGGCGAAGATGTGGTACAGCGGCAGCGCGCAGATGGTCACGAACTGCTCGTCCGGCGCCAGCTGCGCCAGCGCGGGCTGGTTCCACGCTTCGGACTGCAGCATGTTGGCCAACAGGTTGCGGTGCAGCAGCACCGCGCCCTTGCTCACGCCGGTGGTGCCGCCGGTGTACTGCAGCACGGCGATGTCGTCGGGCCCAAGCGTCGGCGGCTGGAACACGCCGCGCCGGCCGGCGGCCAGGGCCTCGCGCCAGCGCACCGCCTCGGGCAGGCGGAAGGCCGGCACCAGCTGCCGGATCCGGCGCACCACGTGGTTGACGACGGCGCCCTTCAGCGGGCCGAGCATGTCGCCCATGCTGGCCAGCAGCACAGTCTTGGTGGGCACCTGGGGCAGCACCTGCTCCAGCGTGGCCGCGAAGTTCTCCAGGATCACGATGGCGCGGGCGCCCGAATCCTTCAGCTGGTGCTCGAGCTCACGCGCCGTGTACAGCGGGTTGACGTTGACCACCACCAGCCCGGCACGCAGCACCGCGGCCACCGCCACCGCGTACTGCGGCACGTTGGGCATCATCAGCGCCACGCGGTCGCCGCGCACCAGCCCCTGCGCCTGCAGCCACGCGGCCAGCGCGCGGGAGTCGGCGTCGAGCTGCGCATAGCGCACGTCGTGCCCCATGAAGCGCAGGGCGGGCCGGTCGGGGTGGCGCGCGAAACTCTCGTCCAGCAGGGCCGGCAGCGATGCATACGCGTGCACGTCCACCTCTGCCGGCACGCCCGGCGGATACTGCTGCAGCCAGGGTCTGTCCATCGACGGCACGTCCTCTCCTCGCCGCCAATTCTGACGGTGGGCTGACGTGGCGCCATCAGGGGATTCGATATCGGGTCGGGCCCGCGTTCGGGGCCCGGGAGGTCACCCGCTCAGGTGCTCAGTGCGACCAGTACCTCGTCCAGCATCTTCTTCGCATCGCCGAACAGCATGCGGTTGTTGTCCTTGTAGAACAACGGGTTGTCCACGCCCGCATAGCCGCTGGCCATGCTGCGCTTCATCACGATGCTGGTGCGCGCCTTCCAGACCTCCAGCACCGGCATGCCGGCGATGGGGCTGCCCGGGTCCTCCTGCGCGGCCGGGTTCACGATGTCGTTGGCGCCGATGACCATGGCGACGTCCGTGTCGGGGAAGTCGTCGTTGATCTCGTCCATCTCCAGCACGATGTCGTAGGGCACCTTGGCCTCGGCCAGCAGCACGTTCATGTGGCCCGGCATGCGGCCGGCCACCGGGTGGATGCCGAAACGCACCGTCACGCCCTTCTCGCGCAGGATCTTCGTGATCTCGTTGACCGTGTGCTGCGCCTGCGCCACCGCCATGCCGTAGCCGGGCACGATCACCACGCTCTTGGACTCGCGCAGCAGTTCGGCCGTCTCCACCGCGCTGATGGGCTGCACCTCGCCAGCCGGCTGCGCGCCGCCGGCCGCGGGCGTGGGCGCGCCGCCGCCGGTGCCGAAACCGCCGGCGATGACGCTGATGAAGTTGCGGTTCATCGCCCGGCACATGATGTAGCTGAGGATGGCGCCCGACGAGCCCACCAGTGCGCCGACCACGATCAGCAGGTCGTTGCTCAGCATGAAGCCGGTGGCCGCGGCGGCCCAGCCGGAATAGCTGTTGAGCATGGACACCACCACCGGCATGTCCGCGCCGCCGATGGCCATCACCATGTGGATGCCGAACAGCAGCGCGATCACCGTCATCACCAGCAGGGCGGTCATGCCGGCGCCGTGGCCTTCGGCCTGCAGGAACACGCGGCCGAACCAGATCACCACCAGCAGCGCCACCAGGTTCAGCCAGTGGCGCGCCGGCAGCAGCAGCGGCTTGCCGCCGATGCGCCCGGAGAGCTTGCCGAAGGCGACGATGGAGCCGGAGAACGTGACCGCGCCGATCAGGATGCCGATGTAGACCTCGACCTCGTGGATGGTCTTCTCCGCCGGCGTGGGGAAGACGGTGGACGTGTCCACGTAGCTCGCGAAGCCCACCAGGCAGGCCGCCAGGCCCACCAGGCTGTGCATCAGCGCCACGAGCTCGGGCATCTGCGTCATCTGCACCTTCTTCGCCGCCGTCAGGCCGACGACGGCGCCGATCAGCAGCGCGCCGATGATCCAGGCATAGCCGGCGGGCGTGACGCGCGGGCCGAGCACGGTGGCCAGCACGGCGATCGTCATGCCGACGATGCCGAACAGGTTGCCGCGGCGGGCGGTCTCGGGGTTGGACAGTCCACCCAGGCTCAGGATGAACAGGACGATGGCGCCGATGTAGGCGACGGTGGCCAGACCTTCAGACATCTTCGTGCCCTTCGCTTTACTTGCGGAACATCGCCAGCATGCGACGCGTGACCGCGAAGCCGCCGAACATGTTGATGGCGGTGAGCACCAGGGCCAGCACCGACAGGCCCAGGATCAGCCCCGAGGGCCGGTCGCCCTCCGTCGCCGAGCAAGGGCGGCGCCACCTGGATCAGCGCGCCGATGGCGATGATGGAGCTGATGGCGTTGGTCACGCTCATCAGCGGCGTGTGCAGCGACGGCGTCACGTTCCAGATCACCATGTAGCCGATGAAGCAGGCGAGCACGAAGACCGTGAAGTGCGCCAGGAAGCTGGCCGGCGCGAAGGCCCCCACCAGCGCGAACAGCGCCGCGCCGACGCCGAAGACGATGGCCAGCGACTTGGCCGACATCGGCTCGCCGGGCCCGTGGCCGTGCGCCTTGGCCGCGGGGGCCGCCGCGGCCTTGGGCTTGGGCGGTGCCGCCGGCATCTGGATCGGCGGTGCGGGCCAGGTCAGCTCGCCGTCCTTGATCACGGTGAGGCCGCGGATGGCCTGGTCTTCGAAGTTCACGTCCACCGTGCCGTCCTTGGCCTTGCACAGGTCCTCGGTCAGGCGCAGCAGGTTGGTGGCGTAGAGCGTGGACGACTGCTTGGCCAGGCGGCTGGCCAGGTCGGTGTAGCCGATGATGGTCACGCCGTGGCGCACCGCGGCCTCGCCGGGCACGGTGAGCTCGCAGTTGCCGCCCTGCTCGGCGGCCATGTCCACGATCACGCTGCCCGGGCGCATGGTCTTCACCATCTCGGCCGTGATGAGCTTCGGTGCCGGCTTGCCGGGGATCAGCGCGGTGGTGATGACGATGTCGGCGTCCTTCACCTGTTCGGCGTACATCTGGCGCTGCGCGGCCTGGAAGCCCTCGCTCATCACCTTGGCGTAGCCGCCGCCGCCCGAGCCCTCTTCCTCGTAGTCGACCTTCACGAACTCGCCGCCCAGCGACACGACTTGGTCGGCCACCTCGGCGCGCGTGTCGTTGGCACGCACGATGGCGCCCAGGTTGGCCGCGGTGCCGATGGCCGCCAGGCCGGCCACGCCGGCGCCGGCGATGAAGACCTTGGCCGGCGGCACCTTGCCCGCGGCCGTGATCTGGCCGTTGAAGAAGCGGCCGAAGGCGTTGGCGGCCTCGATGACGGCGCGGTAGCCGCTGACGCCGGCCTGGGACGTCAGCGCGTCCATCTTCTGCGCCCGCGACAGTTGGCGCGGCAGCGCGTCGATGGCCAGCACGGTCGCCTTCTTCGCCTGCAGCGCCTGCATCAGCTCGGGGTTCTGCGCCGGCCAGACGAAGCCGATCAGCATGCCGCCCTGGCGCATCAGCGCCACCTCGTCCAGGCTGGGCGGGCGCACCTTGAAGACGATGTCGCTGGCGGCCCAGAGCGCGGCAGCGTCGGCCACCACCTCGGCGCCGACGGCACGGTAGCTGTCGTCGTCGCAGTTCGCCGCGTCGCCGGCGCCGCTCTGCACGCTCACGCTGAAGCCCAGCTTGATCAGCTTGGCGACCACGTCGGGCACGGTGGCGACGCGCTTCTCGCCCGGCGTCGTCTCCAGGGGCACTCCGATCCGCAACGGCATGGTTTCGCTCCTCGGGGGTGTGTCGTCGGCCGGCGGCGCCGGCCTGGGTTCCGTCTGGGGTTGGGCGCCGAGTTTACGGGGAGAGCCTCCGGCGGCGCCGTGCGAGCGCCCGGGCTAGCATTCCGGGATGAGCGACGAACGTTGGCGCCCCAGCGTGACCGTGGCCGCCGTGATCGAACAGGGCGGCCGCTACCTGCTGGTGGAGGAGCACACGCCCGAGGGCCTGCGCCTGAACCAGCCTGCCGGCCACCTGGACCCGGGCGAAAGCCTGCTGCAGGCCGTGGTGCGAGAGGTGCGCGAGGAAACCGCCTGCGACTTCACGCCGCAGGCGCTGCTGGGCGTGCACCTGGCGACGTTCACCCGGGCCGCCGAGACGATCACCTACCTGCGCTTCGCCTTCTGCGGCACGGTGGGGGCGCCGGTGCCCGGCCGCGCGCTGGACACGCCCATCGTGCGCACGCTGTGGCTCACGCCCGAGGAGATCGCCGCGCGCGCGGCCGAACACCGCAGCGTGCTGGTGCAGCGCTGCATCGACGAACACCGGGCGGGGCTGCGGTTCCCGCTGGACGTGCTGCGGGGCATGGCGTGAGCGGCGAACGTGTGGTCGTCGGGCTGTCGGGGGGTGTCGACTCCGCCGTCACCGCCTGGCTGCTCAAGCAGCAGGGCTACGAGGTGGTCGGCATCTTCATGAAGAACTGGGAGGCCGACGACGACGACGAATACTGCTCCAGCAACGCCGATTTCGTGGATGCGGCGGCGGTGGCCGACGTGATCGGCATCGACCTGGAGCACGTGAACTTCGCGGCCGAATACCGCGACCGCGTGTTCGCCGAATTCCTGCGCGAATACCAGGCCGGCCGCACACCCAACCCCGACGTGCTGTGCAACGCGGAGATCAAGTTCAAGGCCTTCCTGGACCACGCAATGCGCCTGGGCGCCACGAAGATCGCCACCGGGCATTACGCGCGGGTGCGCCAGCGCGATGGCCGGTTCGAGCTACTGAAGGGCCTGGACAACACCAAGGACCAGAGCTACTTCCTGCACCGGCTGAACCAGGCGCAGCTGTCGCGCACGCTGTTCCCGGTGGGCGAACTGGCGAAGACCGAGGTGCGCGCCATCGCCGAGCGCATCGGCCTGCCGAACGCGAGGAAGAAGGACTCCACGGGGATCTGCTTCATCGGCGAGCGACCGTTCCGCGAGTTCCTCAACCGCTGGCTGCACCAGCAGCCGGGCGACATCGAGGACGAGCGCGGCCGCCGGATCGGCCGGCACGTGGGCCTGAGCTTCTACACGCTGGGCCAGCGCCAGGGCCTGGGCATCGGCGGGCTCAAGCAGGGGGGCGGCGAACACGTGCCCTGGTACGTGGCGCGCAAGGACCTGCCGCGCAACGTGCTGGTGGCGGTGCAGGGGCACGACCACCCGCTGCTGATGTCGTCCACGCTGCAGGCGGCCGACACCAGCTGGGTCGCCGGCGAGCCGCCGCCACCGCGCACCTACGGCGCGAAGACGCGCTACCGGCAGGCGGATGCCGCGTGCCGCTTCGCGCCGCAGGGCGACGGTGCCTTTGCGCTGGATTTCGCCCAGCCGCAGTGGGCCGTCACGCCCGGGCAGTCGGCCGTGCTCTACGACGGCGAGGTCTGCCTGGGCGGGGGCGTGATCACCGGCTGAGCCGACGGGCCGGCGGTTGCCGGTGGCGCGAAAACTGCGTGTGCGCACTCAGGACGGCCGGCGGGCGGACCGGCTAGCCTCAGGTCGTCTGGCGCACGCCGCGCCACCCGGAAGCCATCGTCATGACCCTGACCTCTCCTCGCCCCCGCCTCGCCCGGTGGGCTGCCGCTGCCGCACTCGCGGCCATGGCCGCCACGGCCCATGCCGCATCGTTCAACCTGACGCTGACGCCGCACTTCGACGGCCGGACGCGGATGGCCTTCACTGCCGTGGGGTCCACGGAGGGGCTGGGCGCCGGCAGCGACCTCACCTGGGCCAACCTGATCGGCGGCGACCCGTTCGACGACGCGCTGCAGTTCTTCCGCGTGGACTTCGACCCGATCCAGACCTTCTCCGGCATCAGCCTCATCGGCCTGACGCTGGACAGCGACGGCGACATCCCCGGCGGTCAGGACGACCTCACCCTGCGTTTCGACGGCCTGGTCTCGTCGGACGACAACCTGACCACCGGCGAGGCCATTCGGCTGCTCGACCTGGACTTCGCCCTGCTGACCCCGGGCGAGTACACCCGCGTCACCAGCGCTGGCGAGCTGAGCCTGAGCATCCTGGCCAGCCCGGTGCCGCTGCCGGCGTCGGCGCACCTGCTGCTGGGCGGGCTGGCGCTGGTGGCCGGCGCCGTGCGGCACCGGCGGGTCGGCGGCGGCACCGACCGCACCGGCCGCTGACGATCACGCCAGCGACCGCCACCAGGCGGTCAGGGCCTCGGTGACCGGTCCCGGCCGCTCCCAGGTCAGCATGTGGCCGCAATCGGCCAGGATCTCCAGCTGCGCCTGCGGCACCGCGGCCGCGATCTCGCGGGCGCATTCGGGCGGCGTGAGCCCGTCGCTGTCGCCGCCCATCACCAGCAGCGGGCAGGCGATGTCGGCGAGGTCGGGCCGCAGGTCCTCGCGCGCCATCACCGCGCGGTTCTGCGCCACCAGCTGGGCCACGCCGGCGCGGCGGATCATCGCGCCGTAGTCGGCGGCCAGCCGTGCGGCGTTCGACGCGTGGAACGCGAACACCAGGTTGGCCGTGAGGATCTCGTCCATGCGCCCGGCCTCGAAAGCCGCGATACCTTCGCTGCGCAGGCGGATCTGCGCCGGCGTGTCGGCCCTCGCCGTGGTGCCCAGCAGTGCCAGGCCACGCACGCGGTCCGGCGCCTGCCGCCAGGCGTGCAGCGCCAGCATGCCGCCCATCGACGCCCCGGCCAGCGCCAGCGGCCCGGGGTGCTCGGCCAGCAGGCGCGCGGCCATCGCCGGCAGCGTGGCCTCGCGGGTGTGTACGTTGCTCACCCGCGCTGGCCCCAGGGCCGCCAACGCCGGATGCTGGTCGCGGAAGAGTTCGGCGTCGCACGCCAGGCCAGGGAGAAGGATCAGGGGCGGCATCGGGCCAGTGTGTCAGAGCCCGCCCCGACCCATGGGCAGCAAGGGTCCGGGTGGTGCGCCGCGAAGCTGCAGGGCACCCTGGTGCAACAGCACGCCGATCGGGATGCTGACCCAGGGCGGGACACCGATGTGCTGCGCCGCTGCCGCGGCGAGCAGCGAGCCGCCGAAGAGTGCCAGCGCGGGCAGGGCCGTGCGGGCGCGGCCCTCCATCCGGCGCCACTGCGCCTCCGTCCACAGGCCGAGCGGCAGGCTCGCGCCGAGCAGGCCGCCCACGAAGTGCAACGTGCCGTTGCTGCCGTGCGCGGCAATGGCGAGCAGGAGCAGGCCGCTGAGCAACCACAGCGCGACCGCGTCGCGCCGCCAGTGCCGCTCGAGCGCCGCCGCCAGACCGGCGCCGGCCGGCGGGCCGGGCAGCAGCGCCAGCAGGGCCTGCTCCCGTCGCCGCGCCCAGAGCAGGGTCAGGCGCCCGATCGGCGTGCCGGCAACGATGCCGACCAGGCCCATGCCCAGGCCCAGGCGACTGCCGTCGACCATGCCCGCCCACGCCAGGTCCGGACGCAGCGCCTTTCCGACCACGAGCACGACATTGAGACCGCCATACACCAGCACGATCAGCCAGGCAAGCATCGGCGCGCCGCCACCCGCCTGGAGCGCGAGATCGAGCCGCGGCACGGCGTTGGCCTGCGTCGGCCGTGCCAGCAGGTGGCGCCGCCAGGCCTGCTCGGGCCAGGTCACCGGCAGCAGCAGCCGGCGCAGCCAGGGCAGCCTGGCCGTGGCCGAGACACCGCGCTGCTCGGTGGCGCGCCGCGCAGCGTGGCGCCAACGCTGCAGCCGCACATGCACCTGCTGGTGACGGGCCCCACCCGACCCCAGCAGTGCCAGCAGGCCGGCCACTGCCGCCGCGGCCACCAGCCGCCAGAAGGGCAGGGGCGCGTCGGCCAGCCGCACGGCCGTGCCGCGCACCGCAAAGGGCAACACCGGCAACAGGCTCAGCGGCAGCCAGACCCAGGGCTGGCGCTGGGTCCAGGCCAGCAGCGGCAGGCCGGCCAGGACCCACAGGGCCCATGCCAGGCTCGGGCCGGCCAGCAACGCGCCGCCGGCCCAGGCCAAGGCGCCGGCCAGCGCCGCATGGGCCAGCAGCGCCGTGCGCAGGGCGCGCCCGTGGCCCGGCACCAGGCGCGCATGGTTCGGGTGGTTCTGCGCCAGCAGGCTGTCCACCTGGACCCACCACCACCAGACGGCCAGCACGACGGCGGCCGCGCCCAGGGTCTGCAGCGGCGAATGCGCCATGCGCCAGGCCACCAGCGGCGGCAGCGCCAGCAGGATCGCGAGCCAGACCCAGCCGGCCCTCCGCCCGCGGCGCACCTGCCAGGGCACGCGATGGATCGCCGCCAGGACGTCGGCGTTCACGTCAGCGCCTCGAAGAGGTCTTCGAGCGACACGCGCTGCGCGATCAGGCCCGCCGGCAGGGCGGCCTCGTCGACCCCGCGCACGAGCACCTGCCCGTCGCCACGCGCCAGCACGGCGTCCGGCGGCAGCGCATCGAGCGCGGCCGCCGGCCCGCGGGCACAGAGCACTTCGTCGAGCAGCGCATCCAGCGGCGCCTGCAGCGCGATGCGCCCGCGCTGCAGGAAGGCGACGTTGAAGGCCACCCGCTCGAGGTCGCTGAGGATGTGGGTGCTGAACACCACGGTGGTGCCGCGGTCCAGCACGCGCTCCACCAGTTCGCGCAGGAAATCGCGCCGCGCCAGGGGGTCGAGGCTGGCCACCGGCTCGTCGAGCACCAGCAGATCGGGCTCGTGCGCCAGTGCGCGGATGATCGACAGGCGCTGCTGCTCGCCGCCGCTCATCTGACCGACCGGGATGTCGCGCGGCACGCTCCAGCGCGCCATCAACGCGGCCACCTTCTCGGCGTTCCAGCGCGGGTAGAAGCTGCGGAAATAGCCCAGCAGCTCGTCGGCCCGCAGGTCCTCGAAGAGGTCGGCGCGCTGCGGCACGTAGCCGATGCGCGCCCGCGCCGCGTCGTCGAGCCGGTCGGCGCGCTGGCCGAATAGCGTCACCGTGCCCGCCTGCGGATCGCGCAGCCCAAGCAGCGACTCCAGCAAGGTGGTCTTGCCCACGCCATTGCGCCCCAGCAGACCCACCACCTGGCCGGGCTGCAGCGACCAGTCCAGGCCGTCCAGCACCGGCTGCGCCCCGTAGGCCACGCGCAGGCCGTGGATCTCGGCGCTGGCGGCAGGCTGCGGGAGCGTCGCCGAGAGCGCGAGGCCCGCACTGGCGGCGGGCGACGGGCGGCGCGCGGTGCGCCACCAGGGCAGGGCAAGGGTCATGATTCGTTTCCTCGTTCACGCGCATCGAGCAGCTTGGACAGCAGGTCCAACACCTGCGCCTTCGGGATGGCCAGTTCGTGCGCCGCATCGGCGGCGCGCTCGAGCGCCGGGCGAAGCTGCTCGAGGCGCTCGCGTGCGGCGCTCGGCTTGCGGTGGCCGGCGGCGATCACCATCGGCAGCCCGCGCCGGCGCGCCAGCAGCCCCTCCATCTCGGCCAGGCTGTAAGCCTTGGAGATCGTCATCGGGTGCACCGCCAGCAGCAGCGCCAGCTCACGCACCGAGGGCAGTTCCTGGCCTGCCACCCATTGCCCCGCGGCGACGCGCCGCCGCAGCTGCTCGATCAGCTGGCGGTAGATCGGCTCCGGTGCGCCGGGGTTGACCTGGAAGCGGATGGGGGTGTCCACATGACGTAGTGTACGCATTCACTAGTACACCGTCCAGCCGGAGGGCCGGCCGGCCCGCACCGGCCCCGGGATCGCGGGGTCAGGGCACGGCCGGGTAGTCGGTGTAGCCGGCGTCGCCACCGCCGTAGAAGGTCTTGCGATCGGGTTCGGCCAGCGGCAGCCCGTCGCGCAGCCGGCGCACCAGGTCGGGGTTGGAGATGAAGGGGCGGCCAAAGGCCACCAGGTCGGCGCCGCCGGCCAGCGCGGCATCGGCGAGCCCACGGTCGTAGCCGTTGTTGACCATCCAGGCGCCGGTGCCGCCGGCGTCGCGGTAGGTCTGGCGCAGCGCGGCGTAGTCGAACGGGCGGTCCGGCAACTCGCGCGGGCCGCCGGTGGAGCCCTCGATCACGTGCACGTAGGCCAGGCCCAGCGGCGCCAGGCCGCGCAGCAGGTGCTCGAACAGCGGCTGCGTGTCCTCGGTGTCGGCGTCGTTGGCCGGCGTCACCGGCGAGACGCGGATGCCGGTGCGGTCGCCACCGATGGCCGCGGCCACCGCCTGCGCCACCTCCAGTGCGAAGCGCGCGCGTTGCGGGATGGGGCCGCCGTAGTCGTCGTCGCGGTGGTTGCTGCCGGTCTTGAGGAACTGGTCGATCAGGTAGCCGTTGGCGCCGTGGATCTCCACGCCGTCGAAGCCGGCGGCCACCGCGGCCTTCGCGGCGCGCGCGTAGTCGGCCACGATGCCGGGGATCTCGGCGCGGGACAGCGCACGCGGCGGCGAGACCGGCACGAACTCGGCCGTGCCGTCGTCCTTCAGCAGCACGGTCTTGGCCTTCGCCGGTATCGCCGATGGCGACACCGGGTCGCGCCCGCCGGGCTGCAGCGCCACGTGCGAGATGCGGCCCACGTGCCAGAGCTGGCAGACGATGCGGCCGCCGGCAGCGTGCACGGCGTCGGTCACCGCGCGCCAGCCGGCCAGCTGGGCCGGCGCGTACAGGCCGGGCACGTCGGCGTAACCCTGGCCCTGCTGCGTGATGGCCGTGGCCTCGCTGATCAGCAGCCCGGCCGTGGCGCGCTGGGCGTAGTAGGTGGCCACGCGGGCCGGCGGCACACCGCCGGGGCTGCGGTTGCGCGTCAGCGGCGCCATCACGACGCGGTTGGGCAGGCGCCACGCACCGACGGTGCAGGGCTCGAAGAGGGCAGCGGAAGAGTTCGTGGAAGAGGTGGTCATCGCGCTATGCTGCCAGGGATGCAGATCTCCCCCTTCCATCTGGCCTTTCCGGTGCACGACCTGGCCGCGGCACGCAGCTTCTACGGCGGCCTGCTGGGCTGCCCTGAAGGGCGCAGCAGCGCCGAGTGGATCGACTTCGACCTCTTCGGCCACCAGATCGTTGCCCACCTGTCGCCCGGCCGGGCGCCCGACCACCACAACCCGGTGGACGGCCACGACGTGCCGGTGCCGCACTTCGGTGTCGTGCTCGACTGGGACCGCTTCCATGCCTTCGCGCAGCGGCTGAAGGACCACGGCGTCAAGTTCGTGATCGAACCCTACATCCGCTTCGCCGGCCAGGTGGGCGAACAGGCCACGATGTTCTTCCGCGACCCGTCGGGCAACGCGCTGGAGTTCAAGGCCTTCAAGGACCGTTCGCAGCTGTTCGCCAAGTAGCCTGCGGGCCGATCGGCGCGCCGTGCGGCTGCCCAACCTGCTGGAGACGCGGCTCGGCCGGCTGGTCGCGTTCTTCTTCCTCTACGTCACCGAAGGCATCCCGCTGGGCTTCGGCGCGGTGGCCATCGCCACCCAGCTGCGGCGGCAGGACGTGGGGCCGGCGGAGATCGGCGCCTTCGTCGGTGCCTTCTACCTGCCCTGGGCCTTCAAGTGGGCCTTCGGGCCCTTCGTGGACGTGTTCGTGTCGGAACGACTGGGCCGGCGGCGCGGCTGGATCCTGGGCACGCAGATCGGCCTGGTGGCCACGCTGCTGGTCTGCGTGCCGCTGGACCCGGTGTCGCAGCTCGGGTTGCTGAGTGCGGTGCTGCTGGTGCACAACAGCTTCGGCGCGATGCAGGACGTGGCCATCGACGCGCTGGCGGTGGAGACGCTGCATGCGGACGAGCGCGGCCTGGCCAACGGCGTGATGTTCGCCGGCGCGGCCCTGGGCATGGCGCTGGGCGGCGCCGGCGTGCTGTTCATGATGGGCTGGATCGGCGTGCCCGGCGGCTTCGTCTTCGTCGCTGGCTGCATCGTGGCGGTGACGGTGTTCATCGTGCTGCCGCTGCGCGAGGCGCCCACGCCCGCCGCGGCCCGCCGCGCCGCCGGATGGGCCGCCGCCGCGGCCGAGATGCGGCGCTTCGCGGTCGACGCCTTCCGTGCCTTCCTGGGCACGCGCGGTGCCTTCGCCGGCCTGGGCTTCGCGCTGCTGCCGGCCGGCGCGATGGCGTTGGGGCTGGCTCTGCAGTCCAACCTCGCGGTCGAGCTGGGGCTGGACGACGACAGCGTGGCCTGGCTGAACCTGTGGACGCAGGTCATCTCTGCGGGCTGCATGGTGCTGGGCGGCTGGCTGTCCGACCGCTGGGGCCGCCGGCGCACGCTGGCGGTCTACGTCGTCCTGATGAGCCTGCCGGTGCTGTGGCTGGCGTGGCAGCTGCAGGTGCACCAGTGGGTGATGCCGGTCGACGCCGCCGAGCGCGCCACGCGCGTCGTGCCGCCGGTGCTGGTGACCGCGCTGTGGATCGCCACGCTGAGCTACGCCGTCGGCCAGGGCCTGATGTACGGCACGCGCTCGGCCATCTTCATGGACGTGACGAACGCCAAGGTGGCGGCCACGCAGTTCACCGCCTACATGGCGATGATGAACCTGGTGATCTCGTACTCGGCGACCTGGCAGGGCATTGCCGCCGAGGCCATCGGCTACCCGCGCACGCTGCTGATCGACGGCCTGACCGGCCTGCTGTGCCTGGCGCTGCTGCCGCTGATCCGGCCGGCGCTGACGCCGGAGCGCGATGGCGCCGCGGCGCGGCGCGCGCGGGCGCTGGCCGCCGTGCTGGCGCTGGGCTGCCTGGCCTGGGCGCCGTTCCGCCTGCAGTGGTGGAGCGCGGGGGCGGCCGCGCCGATGGTCGAGACCCTGTTCACGCTGGTGTTCGTGGCCTCGGCCGTCTTCCTGGGCGCGGCGGCGCTGATGCCCGACGCCACGGCGTCAGCGCGCCGGATCGGGGGTGTGATGGCGGTGCTGCTGCTGGCCATGCACCTGCGCAGGTGGTTTCCGGCGCTGGAGCCGGCCTACCTGGCGGTGCCGCTGGTGGGCGCCGGCCTGCTGGCGTGGCAAACGCGGCAGCCCTGGCGGACGCTGCAGGCGGCGCCGGCCGGGTGAGCCGGCCGCTGCGCCGCCGCCTGCTTCAGCGCGCGCCGCGCGGGTTCACACAGGCCCAGCTCTCGGCTCGCTCGACGTCGCCGGTGCCGTCGTAGCGGGCCACCGCGGGGAACGGGCACAGCGGCCGCGTGCGGTCGGGCGCCCAGCCGGCGGGCACCTCGGGGTTGGTGCCGCCCGGGTTGCCCGCGCCGCGCGCCGTGGCCACGATGCGATTCGGCGCCTGCCCCTGCTCCACCCAGGCCACCAGCGGCGTCAGGTAGTCGGCCTGGTCGGTGGACGGGCCGCCCGAGCAGTGGCCCATGCCCGGCACCCGGAACAGGCGCAGGAAGGCGTCGGCCTGGCCGCGGCTGGCACGGTTGACGCCGCGCACGTAGGCTTCGCTGTCGCTGACCGAGAAGATCGGGTCGGCCACGCCGTGGTAGACCAGCACCTTGGCGCCGCGGTCGCGCACCGCCGACAGGTCCGTCGGGTTCGGCGGCGTCATGAACGACATCGCCGACTCGGTGTAGGTGGTGTCGGTGGCGTACAGCTCCGCCAGGGTGGCGTCGATGTCCAGACCCAGCGCGAAGGCGGCCCCGTTGGTGAGCGATTCCGGCGCCGGTGGCACCTTGAAGATCACGCCCACGGCGCTGGTGTCCAGCGCCAGCGGCGCCGTGAATTCCCAGAACGGGATACCACCCCCGCCAACACCCGGGTCGTACGGGAAGCCGGCGTAGAAGCGTTCACCGTCCGAGGTGCGTGCACCGCCGCGGAAGATCGGGTCGATGGCGCGCTTCTGCGCGATGGTCAGGCAGGTGCCGTCGCGGTTGTCGCGGGCGCAGGTGTTGACGTCGCGCATCAGCTTGAACGTGCGCTGGCAGGCGGCGGTGTCCTGCACCAGGCCGTCGACGGCGCCGTCCAGCGCATCACAGCGGGCCAGCACGCGGCCGGCCACCATCTGGCGCTCGGTGGCGGTGAAGGCGGTTTCCAGCCCGGGTGGCGTCAGCGGGTCGCCGGTGGCCACGGTGGCGTAGCGCTGCGCACCCCAGATGTTGGCCAGCGCGGCCAGCGGCAGGTTGTAGCCGGGCGCGCCGGCCAGGAAGCCGTCGTAATCGGCCGCATAGCGCGACGCGGCCACCAGCGTGTGGCGCCCGCCGTTGCTGCAGCCGCCGAAGTAGGAGCGGTCCGGGCCCTTGCCATAGGCCAGTTCGATGGCCGACTTGGCCATCGGCGTGAGCGTGCCCACGGCCTGGTAGCCGTAGTCCAGCCGTGCCTGCGGGTCCAGGCCGAAGGCCGGGCCGCCCTGGGCGTTGCTGTGGCCGGCGTCCGAGCTCAGCACCGCGAAGCCCTGCATCAGCGCATGCGTCAGCGGCCCGCCGCCGCTGGCACCCACGGCGGTGGACACGTTGCCGTCGATGCCCCCGTTGCCCTGGTGGAAGAAGCGGCCGTTCCAGGCCACGGGCAGGCGCATCTCGAAGCCGATGGCGTAGGTCTTGCCGTCCACCGGGCTCACGCGCTCGTTCATGCGGCCAGTGACGCGGCAGTGCGCCGGCACCGGCTGGCCGGCCAGCATCAGGGCGCCTGCAGCGACGGTGGTGCTGCCGGTGATGGTGGTGGCCGGCAGGCCGGTGAAGCGGCTGACCAGGTCCTCGCAGCTGCCGACCAGGTCGGCCGGTGTGGCTGGCGGCAGCTGCGGGATCGGTGGCAGGCGGCCGCCGGCGAGGGCCGGCTGCGCCGCCGCGAACAGCAGCGCGGCGGCCACCGGCGCGAACGGCACCCGCGGGCGTGGCAGGGAACGGGGCATGGAGGTCTCCTCGGAATCGTGGGTA
The DNA here is from genome assembly GCA_024235855.1 of Burkholderiaceae bacterium. Taxonomy (GTDB): domain Bacteria; phylum Pseudomonadota; class Gammaproteobacteria; order Burkholderiales; family Burkholderiaceae_C; genus Rubrivivax. The sequence goes on along the minus strand of JACKLN010000001.1, from coordinate 219,678 downwards.
TGGCGGACACCGGGATCGATGTCGATCGTTACGTTACTTATCGATCTCGATCAAGGCGAGCGGGAAATCCCGCGGTGGCCGGCGCCCCGAACCGCGGCAGACTCGCCGCCCGATGCCGAACAAGCCCCGCACCGTATCCCTGCCGGACGCCGACCGCACGCCGGCGGCCCGCCTGACCGAATCGCCGATGCATGGCATCCTGGGTTACCAGATCGCGCAGGCGGCCATCGTCACCGACCACATCTTCGACACGCAGGTGGGCCGGCCCGGCGACCTGCGCAAGGTGGAGTTCACGATCCTGGCCCTGGTGCAGGGCAACCCGGGCGTGACGGCGCGACAGCTGGCGCGCGCGCTGGCGGTGACGCCGCCGAACATCGCCGTCTGGCTGGAGCGGCTGGTCTCGCGCGGCTACGTGGCGCGCGAACGCAGCACACAGGACGCCCGGGTGCAGCACATCCGTTGCACGCCCGCCGGTGCACGGCTGGTGAGCAAGGCGGTGCAGCAGGTGGTGCAGGCCGAGGCCGACGCACTGCACACGCTCAGCACCGCCGAGCGCGCGATGCTGGTGGAACTGCTGCACAAGGTGGCGATGGCGCGGCGGCGCTAGTGGTGTCCCGGCACGGGCCCCTGCGACGAGTCGCACGTGGTGCCGGATGACAGGGATCACGATGGCGCGCACACTGCAGGCCCGGTGCAGGCACGCTCGACCTGGCCGGTCCAAGAAGACGAGGGGGAGAGGCATGGATGCCGCCTGCCTGATCGGCCTCTGTGCCGCGGCCGCCCAGTCGGTGGTCGAGGTTGCGACCGAGGCGGCGCCGACGCCGGGCGCCGAGGCCGAAGACGACGGCTGGGTGCTGTTCAGCGAGGCCGTCACCGCACTGGGCATCGCGGTGCTGGTGCTGGCGCAGCTGCTGGCGCCCGCGGCGCTGCGCCTGTACCGGCGCCTGCTCACGCGGCTGATGGGCGAGAGCGCGCGTCATGCCGTGGGAGCGCGGGCGATCGAGCCGCGCGAGCGCCGCTGGCCCGCCGGCGTGCTGCTGGCCGCGGCCGAGCGGCGGCGCCTGCGCGTGCTGTGGGTGTTGATCGGGGTCGTCGCGCTGTACGCCGCTGCAGCCGCCTGGTTCTACCGCTTCGAGTACGCCAGCGACCGCAACGAGCTCATCTCGCTGGCCGTGTCCTGGTGCCTCTTCGCCTCGTTCAGCGCACCGGTGGTGCTGCTGGGCGTGTCGGCGTCGCGTTTCGCCAGCCACTTCTGGACCTACTTCGCGCCGGCGGCCTTCGCCGCGGTGGCGGCACAGATCGTCGTGGCCCGCGGCGCCGACTTCGCCAACGCCGAGTCGCCGCCGGACCTGCTGCCCGTGCTCGGCGCGATCGCGGCGCTCACCGGCATCGGGGTCGTGCTGAGGGCGGCGCTGCCGGCACGCTGGCGCCGGGCTGCCCGGCACTGGCTGGCGGCGAGGCGCTGGCGCGCGGGCATCGTCGGCGCCCTGGCCTTCCTGCTGCTGATCGGTCTGATCGAGGTCGGTGGCGACAAGGTGGTCGAGGAACTGGACCTGCGGGCGGCGCACGCGCGCGAGTTCACGCGCGACCTGACGCTCGGCTGTGCGCTGGCTGCGGTGGCGATCGCGCTGTGCTACGTGACCCTGGTGGACCGCAGCAAGCGCATCGTGGTGCCGCTGCTGGCCGCCGCGCTGTTCGTCATCGTGGTCGTGACGATGGCCGTGGGCCTGGCGATGCACGAGTGGTGGCTGGCCCGGGACGGCGGCGAGCACCTCGTGGTGGCCGTGACCGTCGGGCTCGGCGTGGCCCTGCTGGTGGCGTGGTTCCTGCTGAGCTGGATTGGCCTGGCCTACGAGCGCAAGCTGTTCAGCGACGCGCAGTTCCAGGTCTTCTGCTGGATGATCTCCGTGGCCGGTGTGGTGATCTTCGTCGAGACCCTGGCCTACGAGGATGTATTGATCCACGACGCGCGCAACCTGCAGCTGGCGGCCGCCACGGGGCTGGCGCTGCTGGCCTACTGGGTGCTGACGCGCTGGTTCGTCAAGCCACTGCGCACCGACCGTCGGCTGCTGGTGCTGCGCGTGTTCGCGCAGGACAGCCGGGGCGAGCGCCTGCTCGACGCGCTGGAGTACCGCTGGCGTTTCATCGGCCCCATCGTGCTGATCGGCGGCCCGGACATGGCGGCGCGCACGATCGACCCCGCCAAGGCGGCCGGCCTGCTGCGCCTGCGCATCAAGGATGCCTTCGTGCCCAGCCGCCAGGTGCTGCACAAGCGCGTGGCGGCGATGGACGACGAGCCCGATCCGGATGGTCGCTACCGCGTCAACGAGTTCTACTGCTTCGACGACCTGTGGAAGGAGGCGGTGGAGCGGCTGCTCGACGTGAGCGATGCCGTGGTGCTCGACCTGCGCGGCTTCAACGCCGAGCGGCGCGGCACCGCCTACGAGATCGGGCTGCTGGCGCGCTGTGGGGCGCTGCCGCGGACGGTCTTCCTGGTCGATCGCAGCACCGACCGGGCCGCGGTGCGTGCGGCGATGCGCGAAGGCGGCAGCGATGGCCAACTGCCGCCGGAGCAGGTGATGGAGGCGACCGCCGCGCTGCGCGGGCGCGATCTCGTCGATGCGCTGGTGCGCCGCATGCCGCCCGTGGGCGTTGCCGCGCGCGACGCAATGGCGGCGCACGAGCCGGCCGCCGGCTGAGACCCCGCGGGACGCAGCCGTCCAGCAGGCCTCAGTGGCCGATGATCTTGGCCAGGAAGTCCTTCGTCCGGTCGCTCTGCGGGTGGTCGAAGAAGTTGTGCGGGTCGTTCTGCTCGACGATCTGGCCCTGGTCCATGAAGATCACGCGGTCGGCCACGGCCTTGGCGAAGCCCATCTCGTGCGTCACGCACAGCATGGTCATGCCTTGCTCGGCGAGCTCGATCATCACGTCGAGCACCTCCTTGATCATCTCCGGGTCGAGCGCCGAGGTGGGCTCGTCGAAGAGCATGATCTTGGGTGTCAGGCACAGCGCGCGCGCGATGGCCACGCGCTGCTGCTGGCCGCCGGAGAGCTGCAGCGGGTACTTCTTCGCCTGCTCGGCGATGCGCACGCGCGTGAGTTGCTGCATCGCGCGCTCCTCGGCCTCCTTCTTCGGCACGTGGCCCACCCACATCGGTGCCAGCGTCAGGTTCTCCAGCACCGTCAGGTGCGGGAACAGGTTGAACTGCTGGAACACCATGCCGACCTGCTTGCGGATCTGCTCGACGGCCTTGACGTCGTCGGTCAGCGCGATGCCGTCGACGGTGATCTGGCCTTCCTGGTAGGCCTCCAGCGCGTTGATGCAGCGGATCAGCGTGGACTTGCCGGAGCCCGACGGCCCGCAGATCACGATGCGTTCACCCTTGCGCACCGACAGGTCGATGTCGCGCAGCACGTGGAAGGCGTTGCCATACCACTTGTTGACCTTGTCGAAACGGATGATGGCGTCTTCGTTGGGCATGGGGTGTTCCGGTCAGCGCACGCGGCTCACGGCGACTTGCTTTTCGACCCACAGGCTGTAGCGGGACATCGCGAAGCAGAAGGTGAAGTAGATGGCGGTGATGAAGAAGTAGGCCTCGAGCTTGAACGGCCGCCAGTCGACGTCGGAGTTCAGTGCCAGTCCGAGTGCACCGGTGAGTTCGTACAGGCTCACGATGGTGACCAGCGAGGTGTCCTTGAAGATGCTGATGAAGTTGTTCATCATGCTGGGCACCGTCATCGCCAGCGCCTGTGGCAGCACGATCTTGCGCTGCGTCTGCCAGTAGCTCAGGCCCAGTGTGTCCGCGGCTTCCAGCTGGCCCTTTGGGATGGCCTGCAGGCCGCCGCGCACGATCTCGGCCATGTAGGCCGCGGCGAACAGCGTGATGCCCACCAGCACCCGCACCAGCACGTCGATCGTCGTGCCCTGCGGCATGAACAGCGGGAACATGAAGCTGGCCATGAACAGCACGCTGATCAGCGGCACGCCGCGGATCAGCTCGATGTAGACCACGCACACGGTGCGGATCGCCGGCAGGTTGCTGCGCCGGCCCAGCGCCACCAGCACGCTCAGCGGGAAGGCCAGGAAGATCGACAGCGTGGCCAGCATCACCGTCAGCGGCAGGCCACCCCAGAGGTCGGTGCGCACCGGCTCCAGGCCGAAGACGCCACCGCCCATCAGCACGAAGAACACGGCCAGCACGCCGACCCACAGCGCGGCCAGCCAGGGCTTCCAGAACCAGCGGATGCAGCTGATCACGAGGGCGCCGACCATCAGCGCGGTGGCCAGCTCCGGGCGCCACTGCTGCTCGAACGGGTAGCGGCCGAAGACGATGAGCCGCCATTTCTCGGTGACGACGCCCCAGCAGGCGCCGCTGCCGCGTGCGGCCTGGCAGGCGTTGGCGTCGGCGCCGAACACCGCCTGCACGACGGCCCAGTTCGCGGCCTGCGGCAGCAGGTAGAGCGCCACGCCCAGCAGCACGATCGTGGTGAGTGCGCTCTTCCAGTCGCCGAAGAGGTTGCGCTTGACCCAGGGGACGAAGCCCTCGGTGTTGACCGGGGCCGGGCGAGGGGCGATGGGGGTGAAGGTGTCGGCCACCGGCTTACCTTTCCTGGATCGCCACGCGCTTGTTGTACCAGTTCATCAGCGCCGAGGTGCTCAGCGACGTGGTCAGGTACACGAGCATGATGATGGCGATGCACTCCACCGCGCGGCCGCTCTGGTTGAGCGTGGTGTTGGCGATGGAGACCACGTCGGGGTAGCCGATGGCCACCGCCAGCGAGGAGTTCTTGGTGAGGTTCAGGTACTGGTTGGTCAGCGGCGGGATGATCACGCGCATCGCCTGCGGCAGCACCACCAGGCGCATGCGCTGGCGCGGGCTCAGGCCCAGCGCGCTGGCGGCCTCGGTCTGCCCGTGGCTGACCGACTGGATGCCACCGCGCACCACCTCGGCGACGAAGGCGCCGGTGTAGAGCGTCAGGCCGATCAGCACGGCCAGGAACTCCGGCGTGGCGCTGATGCCGCCGTCGACCATGAAGGCCAGCTGTTCGGGGATGGACCACTCGCGCGGCGCGCCGCCGCCGGCCCAGCCGAGGCCGGCACCCAGCACCACCGCGGCCAGCGGCAGCGCCCAGCGGTTGCGGTCCTGCCCGGTGCGTTCGAATTCGCGCTGCGCCCAGCGCCGGTAGCCGACGCCGGCGACGAGGCCGACCAGCGCGCCGAGCGCCATCCACGCATGGCCCTGGGCCCACACCGGCGACGGGAACGCGAAGCCGCCCTTGCTCAGGTAGAACAGGTTGCCCGCATTCCAGGCCTCCTGCGGCGGCGGCAGGACCTCGACGAAGAACAGGTACCACATCAGCAGCTGCAGCAGGATGGGCACGTTGCGGAAGGTCTCGACGTAGGCGTAGCACACGCCGCGTACGAGCGCGTTGTGGCTGAAGCGGCCGATGCCCATCAGCACGCCGACGAGGGTGGTCAGCACGATGCCGATCACGGCCACGCGCAGCGTGTTGAGCACGCCGACCCACAGCGCCTTGCCGTAGGTCTCGCTGGGGTCGTAGGCGACCATGGTCTCGCCGATGTCGAAGCCGGCGGACTGGCCCAGGAAGTCGAAGCCGCTCTGGATGCCCCGCTCACGCATGTTGACCTGCGTGTTGTGGGCCAGGAAGGCGACGACGGCGGCCACGGCGGCCAGCGCCAGGGCCTGGTACAGCCAGCCGCGCACGGCTCGGCTGCGCAGCGACCAGACGGTCTTCTTGCGCGGGGGCTCTCGGGTGCTCAAGCGGCGCTTTCGGAAGGTCAGAGGCAGGCCGGCGGGCACGCGGGTGCCACGCCGGCCAGGAAAGCCCTGGCGGGCTCAGCCGAAGGTCAGCGCACGGGCGGCGCGTACATCAGGCCGCCGTTGGTCCACAGGTTGTTGGTGCCCCGGGGCAGGCCGATCGGCGTGTTCTCGCCGACGTTGCGCTCGAAGATCTCGCCGTAGTTGCCCACGGCCTTGATGGCACGCAGCGCCCATTCCTTGTCCAGGCCCAGCACCTTGCCGGTGTCCTCGGTGCCGGCGCCCAGCAGGCGCATCACGCCGGGGTTCTTGCTCTCGGCCCGCATCTTGTCGGCGTTGGCGGCGGTGATGCCGTATTCCTCGGCTTCCAGCAGCGCATTGAGCGTCCACTTCGCGATGGCGAAGAACTCGTCGTCACCGCGACGGATCGACGGGCCCAGCGGTTCCTTGCTGATGAGCTCCGGCAGGATCACGTGGTCGGCCGGGTTCTTGGCTTCCTTGCTGCGCACCGAGGCCAGGCCCGAGGCGTCGGTGGTGAAGACCTGGCAGCGGCCGCTGAAGTAGGCACCGGTGGCGGCCTCCTGCTTCTCGAACACGATCGGCTTGAGCTGCAGGTTGTTGGCGCGCGAGTAGTCGGTCAGGTTCAGTTCGGTGGTGGTGCCCGACTGCACGCAGACCTGCGCACCCTTGAGCTGCTTGGCGCTCTTCACGTTCAGGCTCTTGGGCACCATGAAGCCCTGGCCGTCGTAGAACGTCACGCCGACGAAGTGCATGCCCAGCGAGGCGTCGCGCGTCAGCGTCCAGGTGGTGTTGCGCGACAGCACGTCGATCTCGCCCGACTGCAGGGCCGTGAAGCGCTGCTGCGCCGTCAGCGGGGCATAGCGCACCTTGTTGGGGTCGCCGAGGATGGCGGCGGCCAGCGCGCGGCAGTAGTCGACGTCCAGGCCGGTCCACTTGCCCTGGCTGTCGGCGGCCGAGAAGCCCGCCAGGCCGGTGTTGACGCCGCACACCAGCGTGCCGCGGGACTTGATGGCATCGAGGTCCTTGCCGGCGAAGGCGGGTGTCGAGGCGCCGAAGCCGACGGCGACGAACGCGGCGGCCATCACGGCACGGGTGGCAAAACGGGTCATGGGATCTTGGCTCCTGTGATGAGTGATCAGCGTGGCGGCACCGATCCGGTGCGTCTCCGGAGGGTAGCAAGCCACGGGCCAGGAATTTCTGCGACCGTCGCGCCCCAGGCATCGGGTCGAACCCGATGTATGCTGAAAGCGCATGGCGCATGGCGCATGGCGCAGGGCCTGGAGGGCTGGGGAAGGATGGGCGCGGACGATTTCAGATACGCGGCACATGCCGACATCGCTCAACTGATCTCGCGCGCCTGGCGACTGCGCCACGAGGACACCCGGCAGGCACGGGGCGCGGCGGCGCGCGCGCTGGACCTCGCCAGGGTGCGGGCCGACGCCGTCGGTGCGGCCTGGGCGGCATTGCGGCTGGCGGTGTGCGAGCACATCCTGGCCCTCGACCAGGACACCGAGTTGGCGCAGCTGCAGGCCTGTGTGGACAGCATGCGTGCGCTGCGCGATGACGCCGGCGAAGCAGAAGCGCTCAACCTGCTGGGCATCGCGCTGAGCAACCGCGGGAGCCACGAGGCGTCGCTCCAGGCCCATCGCCAGTGCTGCGCATTGCGCCAAGCGGCGGGCGATGCCGATGGCGTCGCCGGGTCGCTCGGGAATCAGGCCACCCCATTGCGCGCCCTCGGTCGATGGGAGGAAGCGCGGGTTGTCGGGCTCGACAGCCTGAGGCTCGCGCAGCAGGTCGGCGAGGTGCGCATGTCGGCCTATGCGCGGGCGGGCCTTGGGCTGACGGAACTGCTGGCCGGCAACGCAGTGGCGGCCATCGTGCACTTGGAACTGGCCTTTGCCGCCGCAGCGCGTACCGAGGACCGCGCGCTGGAGTGCACGGCCCTGACCCGACTGGCCCAGGCTCGCGTGCAGCTGGGGGCGCTCGACCAGGCGCGGGAACTCCTGGGTCATGCCCAGGCCATGGCGCTGCGCACCGGCAACGTGCGTGACGGCGGGCGGGTCTGCCTCGTCTGGGGTCTGCTGGAGCGTGCAGCCGGTGACGTGGACCGCGCCGACGCGCACTTCGCCGCGGCCTTGCACGAAGCCCGACGGGGTCACGACCGGCTGCTGGAGCGTGAGGTCGACGAGGCGCGTGCTGCTTCGCCGGCCTGACCGGCCGGCGTTCAGACCGTCGGGATCCCGCCCAGCGGGTCGAAGTCCGCCGCCGTCTTCGCCTTCCAGGCTGCGATCGCGCGGTGCATCTCGTCGAGGTCGAAGATCGCGCTCTGCAGCAGCGTCATCTGCTGCAAGGCTTCGTGGGTGGGGTGGTCCACCGCGTAGTTCAGGGCGCGCTTGCTGCCGGCGATGGCCAGCGGCGACTTCTCGGCGATCTGCCGCGCCAGGTCCAGCGCATGGGCCAGCAGGGCCTCGGGGTCGGGCAGCACGGCGTTGACCAGGCCGATGGCCAGCGCGCGCTCGGCGCCCACGCGCTCACCGGTGTAGGCCATCTGGCGCGCCATGGCCGGCGGCACGATCTTCGGCAGCCGTTGCAGCACGCCCATGTCGGCGGCCATGCCGATGTGGATTTCCTGCACGGTGAAGAAGGCATCGCTGCTGGCCACGCGGATGTCGCAGGCCGTGGCCAGGTCCAGCGCGCCGCCGACGCAGCCGCCCTGCACGGCGCAGATGACCGGGAAGCGCGCCGTCTCGAGCACGTCCACCGTCTGCATCAGGCGGCGCAGGCCGTCCTGGAACGCCAGGCGCTTGCGTGCCGAGCCGGTGTCGAGCATCGGCAGGCCGCCGTCGAAGGTCTCCAGCGCCATGCCGGCGCTGAAGTGGCGGCCGGTGGACGAGATCACCAGCACGCGCGTGTCGCCGGCGTCGTCCAGCGCCTGCACCGCGGCGCGCAGGCTGCGGAAGAAGGCCGGCGTCAGCGCGTTCAGCCGCTCGGGCCGGCACAGCTGCAGGTGGGCGATGCCGTGGGCCGGCGTGTCGATGCGGAAATCGGGGCTGTCCATGGCGCCAGCATAGCGGCGGCGTGCTCCAATCCCGCCCATGGAAAGCCTGGATCGACTCGCGCTGGCCGACGGCACGCACCTGCGGCTGCGCACCTGGCCGGCACCGGCCCGGCCCCACGGCCGTGTCCTGATCGTGCACGGCCTCGGCGAACACGGCGGCCGCTACGCCCACGTGGCGCAGGCGCTGGCGCACGCCGGCTGGGCCAGCATCGGCTACGACCAGCGGGGCCACGGCGACAGCGACGGCGTCCGCGGCGGCATCCAGCAGCACGACAGCCTGTGTGCCGACCTGGCGGCTGTCATCGACCACCTGCGCAGCGACGAAGGGCCGTTCGGCGGCCCCTTCGTGCTGCTGGGCCACAGCATGGGCGGCCTGGTGGCGGCACGCTTCGTGGCCGAGGCGCTGGCCGCGTCACCCGCGGCCTGGTCGCGGCCGGTCGATGCGCTGGTGCTGTCGTCGCCGGCGCTGGACACCGGCCTGAGCGCGGCCCAGCGTGCGCAGCTGTGGCTGGGTGAACACCTGCTGCCCGACCGGCCCATGCCCAACGGCCTGAAGCCCGACTGGGTGTCGCGCGACCCGCAGACGGTGCGCGACTACGTGGCCGACCCGCAGGTGCACGACCGCATCACCGCCCGCCTGGCCCGCTTCATCGTCAGCGAGGGCGAGACCGTGCGCGATGCCGCACCGCGCTGGCGCGTGCCCACGCTGCTGATGTGGGCGGGCGCCGACCGCTGCGTGGCGCCCGCGGGTTCCGCGGCCTTCGCCGCTGCGGCGCCGAAGCCCTTGGTGCAGGCGCGATGCTTCGAGGGCCTGGCGCACGAGATCTTCAACGAACCCGAACGTGCCGAGGTGCTCGGGCAACTGACCCAGTGGTTGGCTGGCATCAGCGGCCCCACGCTGCCCGGCACCCGGCCGGCCGCGCCCGCATGATCGTGCACGCTGTGCCACAGTGTGTGCCTGTCGAAGGAGAGCCCGATGAACGCCCGTGACCCGAACCTGCCGCTGCAACCCGACGAGGCCAGCGCGCTCGGCCGCTTCGCCGACGCCGCCTGGGACGAACGCATCCTGCCGGCGCTGACCGACTACGTCGCCGTGCCGGCCAAGAGCCCGATGTTCGACGCCGACTGGTCGGCCAACGGCCTGATCGAGCGCGTGGTGCGCGACGCCGCGCTGTGGGTGGAATCGCGCCGCGTGCCGGGGCTGCGGCTGGAGGTCATCCGCCTGGAAGGCCGCACGCCGGTGATCTTCTTCGAGGTGCCGGCCACGAAGGCGGATGCCTCGGACACCGTGCTGCTGTACGGCCACCTGGACAAGCAGCCGGAGTTCACCGGCTGGCGGCGCGACCTCGGCCCCTGGACGCCCAAGTACGAGGACGGCCTGCTCTACGGCCGCGGCGGCGCCGACGACGGCTACGCGGTCTACGCCGCCATCAGCGCCATCGAGGCGCTGCAGGCCCAGGGCCTGCCGCATCCGCGCTGCGTGGGCCTGATCGAGACCTGCGAGGAAAGCGGCTCCTACGACCTGCCGGCCTACCTGGACGTGCTGCGCCCGCGCCTGGGCAACGTGGGCCTGGTGGTCTGCCTGGACAGCGGCGCCGGCAACTACGACCAGCTGTGGCTCACCACCAGCCTGCGCGGCATGGTCAGCGGCGTGCTGAAGGTGGAGGTGCTGACCGAAGGCATCCACAGCGGCGACGCCAGCGGCCTGGTGCCCAGCAGCTTCCGCGTGATGCGCCAGGTGCTCGACCGGCTGGAGGATGCCGAGACCGGGAACCTGCTGCCCGGCTTCTTCCACTGCGAGATCCCCGCGTCGCGTGTCGAGCAGGCGCAGGCCACTGCGGCCATCCTGGGCGACGAGGTCTGGAAGCGCATGCCCTGGGCCTGCGGTGCCGACGGCGGCCCGGTGCTGCCCACCACCACGGACCCGGTGGAAGGCCTGCTGCGCCGCACCTGGCGGCCCACGCTCAGCGTCACCGGCGTCGACGGCTTCCCGGAACTGAAGAACGCCGGCAACGTGCTGCGCCCGCACACCGCCTTCAAGCTCAGCCTGCGCCTGCCGCCGCTGGTGGACGGCCACGAGGCCAGCGTGCGCCTGAAGGCGCTGCTGGAGGACAACGCGCCCTACAACGCCAAGGTCACCTTCCACCCCGACGGCCGTGCCGGTGCGCTGGGTGCCACCGGCTGGAACGCGCCGGAGCTGTCGACCTGGCTGGAGGATGCGCTGAACGCCGCGTCGACCGCGCACTTCGGCGCGCCGTGCGGCTACATCGGCCAGGGCGGCACGATCCCGCTGATGAGCATGCTGCAGCAGGGCTTCCCGGCGGCGCAGATGATGGTCTGCGGCGTGCTGGGCCCGAAGAGCAACGCCCACGGGCCCAACGAGTTCCTGCACGTGCCCTACGCCAAGAAGCTCACCGCGGCGGTGGCGCAGGTGATCGCGGCCTGCCCCTGAGCGCCGCGCGACCCGGGGGCGGCGGGGCCTGCGGGCCCCGCTCTTGCATCAGGACGTAACCAAACAGTCTAGAAAAAACCGCACAGTTCATCGGAGATACCAATCGGTTCAAACTGGCCCTCAGACGGTCGCTGTTCACGGCCGCCCTTCAACCCGGAAACGCCAGGAGAACCCGATGCAACGCCGACACCTGCTGCTGGCCACCAGCGCCGCCGTGCTCTTGACCGCCTGCGGCGGCGACAGCGACCCGAACCTGATCGAGGCGCTGGAGATCGATGCCGACCTGTCCCTGCTGCTGGAGGCCGTGCGCGCTGCCGGCCTGGAAGGCACGCTGCGCGGCAGCGGCCCGTTCACGCTGTTCGCGCCCACCAACGCGGCCTTCGTCGCCCTGCTGACGGAGCTGGGCACCACCAAGGACGCCGTCTTCGGTGACACCGCGCTGCTGACCGCGGTGTTGACCACGCATGTGCTGGGCGCCGAAGTGCGGGCCGCGGACGTGCCGGTCGGCCGCCCGGTGACCACGCTGCAAGGCGGCATCGTCAAGCCGTTCGCGGCCAGTGCCGGTCTGGGCCTGGTCGACGGCCGCAACCGCACGGCCAACGTGGTTGCGGCCGACATCGGCTGCAGCAACGGCGTCATCCACAAGATCGACCGCGTGCTGCTGCCGGCGGACAAGACCGTGGTCGAGACCGCCATCGCCACGCCGGGCTTCTCGATCCTGGTGCAGGCCGTCGTGGCCGCCGGTCTGGTGGACGCCCTGTCGGCCGCCGGGCCGTTCACCGTGTTCGCGCCCACCGACGAGGCCTTCGCTGCGCTGCTGGACGAGCTGGGCGTCACCGCCGACGACCTGCTCGCCGACACCGGCCTGCTGACCACGGTGCTGACCTACCACGTGCTGCCGGCCCGCGTGCTGGCCGCCGAGGTGCCCGTGGGCGCCGACATCACCACGCTGCAGGGCGGCACGTTCAGCGTCGACGCCGGCCTCGTGATCACCGATGGCCGCGGCCGCACCGCGAACATCGTCGCCACCGACGTGCTGGCCAGCAACGGCGTGATCCACGTGATCGACCGCGTGATCCTGCCCACCGCCTGAATCCGTTTCCCGTTCGTTCCGCCAACCTCTCCTCAAGGAGTGACACCATGAAGAAGTTCGTCATCGCCGCGGCCGTGGCCGCGTTCGGCCTGGCCGCGCAGGCCAAGGACATCGTCGACACCGCCGTCGCCGCCGGCAGCTTCAAGACGCTCGCTGCAGCGCTGCAGGCCGCCGGCCTGGTCGACACGCTCAAGGGCCCGGGTCCGTTCACCGTGTTCGCCCCCACCGACGAGGCCTTCGCCAAGATCCCGAAGGCGCAGCTCGACGCGCTGCTGGCCGACAAGGCCAAGCTCACCGCGGTGCTGACCTACCACGTGGTGCCCGGCAAGGTGATGGCCGCCGACGTCAAGGCCGGCGAGGTCAAGACGGTGCAGGGCAGCACGCTGACGGTGTCCACCGCCGGCGGCGTGAAGGTCGACGCGGCCAACGTCGTGAAGACCGACATCGTGGCCAGCAACGGCGTGATTCACGTCATCGACAGCGTCGTGCTGCCCTGACGCGGCCCGGCGCCGGCGTCAGGGATTGATCGTGCAGCGCCCGTCGCCGGCGTCGCGCACGTAGTGGTCCACCGCCCCACCGCCAGCGGCGGCGGACAGCATGTTCAGCCCCGCCTGCAGGAACACCGGCGTGCTGGGGTGGGTGGGGCCCAGCTGGGTCAGCGGCACGCCGTTGACCGAGACGTTGAGCAGCACGTTGCCGTTGGCGAACAGGTTGACGAAGGGCTGCACCTCGCCGGTGGCGGGGTTCAGCGCGCAACCGGGCGTGACGGTGGCGGTCGAGTGGCCGCTGGCCGCGGTCTCGAGCGTGCCGTCTGGGCTCATCGTGTTGCCGCTGGTGTCGGGGAGGACACACTGACCCGGGGCCACCACGAACGCGTAGTGGTCCGCCAGGCCCCGACCCACTGTGACCTCGAGGTCATGGGGTCCGTCGGGCAGCGTCAGCGTCACCGAAGGTCGCGTCGTCGTGACCCTTGCGACGCGTCGGCCATCCAGGCGCACCGTGCCGCGGGAGCGGACACCGGTTGCCAGCAGGCCGGCCTGCACGGCGGCATGCGCCGAACCGGGCACCGCCGCGTCGGGCAGGCAAAGCACGGCGGCCGACGCGAAGGTGCGCCCGCTCGGTCCGACCTGCACCGGGGTGTCGGCGCGGGCCGGCGTGGTGGCCAGCGCGGCGAGCAGCGCTGCTGCTGCGGCATGCCGTATCGACCGGGTGTCCATGTCCTGCTCCTGACGCCATCCTCGGCGCCGCTGCAGCGTGCGCGGCCAGCCTGAAGCCCGGCTGAACCGCCGCAGCGGTCAACCCGGCATCGCGGGCGGTTGTGCCGGCGCGGTGTTGGCCAGGTGCACGGTGCGGGTCGGAAACGCGAAGTCGGCGCCGGCGGCCTCGACCACCTGCATGAAGTCCAGCAGCACCTGCTCGCGGCAGATCTGGAAATCGTTGAAGGTCGGCACCACGAACCAGGCCATGACGTCGATGTCGAGCGAGCTGGCGCCAAAGCCGACGAAACGCACGACGATGCTCTCGGGCCAGATCTTCGGGTGCTCGCGCAGCGTGCGCTCGAACCCGGCCAGCACCTGCGTCATCTGGGCCCGGGTGGTGCCGTAGGTCAGGCCAATCGTGGTCGCCAGCCGGAAGCGGTCGCGCGCCGCGTAGGACTCGCTGCGCTGGTCGGCCAGCACGCCGTTGGGGATGCTGACCAGCGTCCGGTCCAGCGTGCGCAGGCGCGTCGAGCGCAGGCCGATGTGCTCGACCACGCCCTTGACGCCGTCGACCTCGACGAAGTCGCCCACGCGGAACGGCTGGTCCACCGCGATCGACACCGAGCCGAAGAGGTTGGCGATGGTCTTCTGCGCGCCGAAGGCGATGGCCAGGCCGCCGATGCCCAGGCCGGCCAGCAGCGTGCCCACCGGGTAGCCGAGCGCGGAGATCACCGTCAGCAGGCCGGCCAACGCCACCGCGCCGCGGGCCAGGTTGCCCCCCACCGAGATCAGCGTGTGCGCCGAAGTGCTGCCGCGCGACCAGCTGCGCTCCATCAGCTGGCGGGACCACACGTCCACCGCCAGCCACAGCGCCCAGAACCCGCAGAACACGAGGCCGGCGGCGGTGAGGCCGTCGACGAAGCGGAAGGCCGGCGTCACCAGCATCAGCGCGCCGGTGCCGGCCTTGACGATGCCCAGGCCCAGGGCCAGGCGCAGCGGGCGCGTCAGGCCGTCGACGAGGCGGTCGTCCCAGGGCGTGGGCGTGCGGCGGGTGATCGCGCGCAGCACCCACTGCGCCAGCCCGCCGAGCACGCGGGCGCCCAGCCAGGCCACGGCCAGCAGGCCGGCCATCGCGATCCACTGCCACCACAGCAGCTCCAGCGGGCCCGGGCGCAGCAGGTCGGTGGCGCCGCTGCGCACGAAGGCGTCGCGCAGCCAGCGGTCGGGCAGGCGGTCGTACCAGTCGTCGATGCTGGCCACCGTGGCGGGCGAAAAGGCCCAGTGGTCGCCCTGCGCATCGCGCCGGCGCACCATGCGCAGCACCTCGTCGCGACCGTCGAGCGTGAAGCGGGCGATCTCCTCCTGCTGCGGCGGCAGGCCGTCGTCCAGGCGGCCGGCCGGCGCGTCGGAGACGGTCTCGAGCTCGATCCAGCCGGTGTCGTCGATCACGGCCTTCAACCGACGGGCCAGCTCGGCACCGCGTCCCGCCTGCGCCGGCGGCACGACGAGGTAGCGCGCCGCCTCCTGCCAGCGGCCGCTGCGCACGTCACCGAAGAAGCGGGCCAGCGAGGCGCGCG
Organism: Burkholderiaceae bacterium; assembly: GCA_024235855.1. Classification (GTDB taxonomy): domain Bacteria; phylum Pseudomonadota; class Gammaproteobacteria; order Burkholderiales; family Burkholderiaceae_C; genus Rubrivivax. The sequence goes on along the minus strand of JACKLN010000001.1, from coordinate 204,499 downwards.
GCGAGTCCGGTGCGCCGAGGTCCACGCCGACTGCAGTGACGACATCCAGGGCCGTGTGCACGGGCGCCGAGGCCGGGGCCGACGCGGGCACCTGGCCGGGCACCTGGCCATGCTGCTGCGCCCAGGCTGCCGGCGTCGCCGTGAGCGCCAGCGTCATCGTCAGCATCAGCCATGTCGCGCGTGCCATCGAGCAACCCCCTCGTCAGTCCTCGCCCAGGAACCCGCCGCTCTGGTGCGCCCACAGCGCCGCGTAGTGGCCCTTCAGGGCCAGCAGTTCCGCGTGCGTGCCGGTCTCGACGATGCGCCCGGACTCCAGCACGACCAGCCGGTCCATGCGCGCGATGGTCGACAGCCGGTGGGCGATGGCGATCACGGTCTTGCCCTCCATCAGGCCCAGCAGCTGTTCCTGGATCGCGAGCTCGACCTCGCTGTCCAGCGCGCTGGTGGCCTCGTCCAGGACCAGGATGGGTGCATCCTTGAGCACCACGCGCGCGATGCTGATGCGCTGGCGCTGGCCGCCACTGAGCTTGACGCCGCGCTCGCCCACGTGGGCGTCGTAGCCGGTGCGGCCCTGCCAGTCCTGCAGGCCGAGGATGAACTCGTGCGCCTGCGCCTTCTTCGCGCGCGGCCACGATGTCGTCCATCGTCGCGCCGGGCCGGCCGTAGCGGATGTTCTCGGCGATCGAGCGGTGCAGCAGCGAGGTGTCCTGCGTGACCATGCCGATGGCCGCGCGCAGGCTTTCCTGCGTGACGCCGCGGATGTCCTGTCCGTCGATGCGGATCGCGCCCTGCTCCACCTCGTGGAAGCGCAGCAGCAGGTTCACCAGCGTGCTCTTGCCGGCGCCGGAGCGGCCCACCAGGCCCACGCGCTCGCCGGGGCGGATGGCGAGGTCGAAATCGTCCAGCACCCGCTTGCCGTCGCTGCGGCCGTAGGTGTAGGTCAGGTGCTCGAAGCGGATGCCGCCTTCCGGGACCTCGAGTTCGCGCGCGTCGGGCGCGTCCACCATCGTGTGCGGCACGGCGATGGTCTCCATGCCCTCCTGCACCACGCCGATGTTCTCGAACACGCTGGTGACCTCCCAGCTCACCCAGCCGGCGACGTTGGCGATCGTCCAGGCCAGCGGCAGCGCGGTGGCCACGGTGCCGGCGTCGATGGTGCCGGCGGCCCACAGCCACACGCCGATGGCGCCGGTGCCCACCAGCAGCAGCGCGTTGAGCACCGACAGCGTGGTCATGAAGCGCGTGATCAGCGCCATGTGCGCGCGGATGGCGCCGGTGTGCTCGTCGATCACGTCGCGCACGTAGGCGTCCTCGTCGCGGGCGCGGGCGAACAGTTTGACGGTGAGGATGTTGGTGTAGCTGTCCACCACCCGGCCCATGACCTTGCTGCGCAGTTCGCTGCTGGTCTTGGACAGGTCGCGCACCTGGGGCACGAAGTGGCGCAGGAAGACCACGTAGCCGGCGAACCACAGCAGCGTGGGCAGGGCCAGGCGCCAGTCGCTCGAGGCCATCAGCACCAGCGCGGTGATGCCGTAGGCCACGATGTACCAGACGCCGCGGATGCTGGAGACCACGCTCTCGCGCACCGCGTTGCTGGTCTGCATCACGCGGTTGGCGATGCGGCCGGCGAAGTCGTTCTGGAAGAAGGGCCAGCTCTGGCGCACCACGTGCCAGTGGCTCTGCCAGCGGATCAGGCTGGTCACGCCGGGCACGACGATGATGTTGCGCACCACGCTGTCGGCCAGCAGCGCCAGCGGCCGGCCCAGCAGCACCAGCGCGGCCATGCCCAGCAGCATGGGCAGCGCGCCCTGCACGGCGGCGGCGCGGTCGGCCGATTCCATCAGCCGCACCAGGCGGCCGATGAACAGCGGGATCACGGTGTCGATCAGCGCCACGCCCAGGCCGGTGACGAACAGCGCCGCGTACAGCCCCGCGACTGGCGGATGAAGTGCCAGTAGAAGGCCCACAGCCCGGTCGGCGGCGCGCTGGCGGGAACAGCGGTGGGGCGCAGGCGCGCCCAGGACAGGGAGGGCATGGCGGCGCCTAGAAAGTGAAGCCTTCGCCGACGCGCTGGCCGCTCATCGGCGCCAGCAGCGGCAGCAGCGGGCGCAGCGGCGCGTAGCGGTTGGCCACCTTGGTGGCATAGGCGAAGAAGCGCGGCAGGTCGGCGACGTAGGCCGGCTTGCCGTCTCGGTGCTTCAGGCGGCAGAAGATGCCCAGCACCTTCAGGTGGCGCTGCAGGCCCATCCACTCCAGCGCGCGCCAGAACTCGCCGAAGTCGTGCGCCATCGCCTCGCCCAGCGGCACGCCGGCACGCCGCGCCTGTTCCCACCAGCGCACGGCCCAGTCGATCTCGCGTTCCTCCTCCCAGGACAGGAAGGCGTCGCGCAGCATCGAGGCCACGTCGTAGGTCACCGGGCCGCGCACCGCGTCCTGGAAATCGAGGATGCCGGGGTTGGGGTCGGCCAGCATCAGGTTGCGCGGCATCCAGTCGCGGTGCACCGCCACCTGCGGCTGGGCGAGCGCGCTGTCGATCAGCACGCGGCAGATGCGGTCCCAGGCCGCGCGCTCCTTGTCGGACCAGGTGATGCCGAACTCGCGCTGCACGCACCAGTCGGGAAAGAGGGCCAGTTCGCGGGCGAGCAGGGCCTCGTCGTAGGGCGGCAGGTCGTCGGCCGCCACGTGCTGCTGGAAGTGCACCAGGGCCTGCAGCGCCTGGCGCATCAGGTGGTCGGCCTCGGCCGCGTCGCAGTGCTGCAGGCGATGAAGGTAGAGCTCGCGGCCCAGATCACCCAGCAGCAGGAAGCCCTGGGCCTCGTCGGCGGCCAGCACGGCCGGCGCGTTCAGGCCGGCGTCGGCGATGCGGCGCGCCATGCGCACGAAGGGGCGCACGTCTTCCTGCGGCGGCGGCGCGTCCATCACGATGCAGGAACCCTCGCTGCCAGCCACGCGGAAGTAGCGGCGGAAGCTGGCATCGGCCGAGGCCGGGGCCAGTGTCTCGCGCCGCAGGCCGTGGGCCGGCGCCACGCCGGCGAACCAGGCCTCGAAGGCCGCTTCACGCGCCGCGTCGGCCCACGTGATCAGGGTGGCGGGCGCGGGTTCGGCGGCGGCGGGTTCGGCGGCAGGGGGCATGGATAATTCATTCTACGAATGTTGGTTCCCCGCCTTGCCCTGCGTCGGCTCGCCTGGCTGGCCTTGACGGCTTCCGTGATCGGCCTGCCGACGGCTCGGGCGGCCGAGCCTGCGCCGACCAGGCCTGCCGCTGCGCTGCCGATCGAACTCAGCGCCGACCGGCTCACCGTCACCACCGACCGCGAGACCGTGGCCGAGGGCGACGTGCGCCTGCGCCAGGGCGGCCTGCTGATCCGCGCCGACCGGCTGAGCTACCGCCCGCCCACCGACCGTGCGGCCGCCAGTGGTGGTGTGCGGCTCGAACGCGAGGGCGCCATCTTCCGCGGCGATGCCGCCGAGCTGACCGTGCGCGACTTCAGCGGCTGGTTCGTGGCGCCGCAGTTCGACTTCCCGCTGCTGGGCACGCGCGGCGAGGCCTCGCGCATCGATTTCGCCAGCCGCACGCAGCTGACGGCGGCCGACGCGCGCTACACCAGCTGCCCGCGGCCCGAGGACGGCAGCGAGCCCGACTGGCAGCTGCAGGCACGGTCCGTGACCATGGACTTCGACGCCAACGAAGGCCGCGCCGAGGGCGCGCGGTTGCGTTTCCAGGGCGTGTCCATCCTGGCTTTGCCGCGGCTGAGCTTTCCCGTCACCGGGGCGCGCAAGACCGGCTGGCTGCCGCCGACGGTGGGCCTGGACAGCCGCAGCGGCCTGGAGCTGGCCGTGCCCTGGTACTGGAACCTCGCGCCCGACCGCGACCTGACGCTGACGCCACGCGTGCTCACGCGCCGCGGCGTGGGCCTGGACACGCAGCTGCGCTGGCTGGCGCCAGAGCATGAGGGCCAGGTCGACACCCAGTGGCTGCCCGACGACCGCGTGGCGGGCCGCGCACGCGGCCTGCTGGCGCTGCGCCACGAGCACGCGCTGGGCGCGCTGGGCACGCTGCGCGTGGACGGTGTGCGCGTGTCCGACGACGACTGGTGGAAGGACTTCCCGCGCTTTGGCCGCCTGCTCACGCCACGCCTGCTGGACGCGTCGGCCCGGCTGGACCGGCCCTGGACCCTGGGCCCGCTGGCGCTGAACGCCTACGCGCAGGTGCAGCACTGGCAGGTGCTGCAGGACGCCGAGGCGCCCATCGTCGCGCCCTACGCCCGTGCGCCGCGTCTGGGCTTGTCCGGGCGCGGCCGCGGCGGCTGGCTGGGGCCGCTGGAGGTCAGCGGCGAACTCGAACTCAACCGCTTCGAGCGCCCGGACGACGACAGCGGCGGCCTGCGCCCCGAGGCCTGGCGCTGGCACGCGCTGGGCCAGGTGGCGTGGCCATGGCGGGCCGGCGGCGTGAGCCTGGTGCCGCGGCTGGCGCTGAACGCGGCCCGCTACCGCACCGACGAGCCGATGGCCGACGGCCGCCGCGAGGCCGGGCGCCTGATCGGCACCTTCTCCGTCGATGCCGGCCTGCGGCTGGAGCGCGACGCCGAAGGCTGGTTCGGCCGCACGTCGCTGCGCCAGACGCTGGAACCGCGCCTGCTGTACGTGCGCACGCCCTACAAGCGGCAGGACCACCTGCCCAACTTCGACGCCTACGGCAAGGACTTCAACCTCAGCTCGATCTACACCACGAACGCCTTTTCCGGCATCGACCGCGTCTCCGATGCCAACGAGCTCACCGCCGGTGTCACCAGCCGCCTGATCGACCCGGGCGACGGCGCCGAGCTGCTGCGCGTGGGCATCGTGCAGCGCTTCCGTTTTGCCGACCAGCGCGTGGCGCCGCAGGCCGACGGCGACGTCGACGGTCCGGTGCAGGACCAGCGGCTGTCGGACATCCTGCTGTTCGGGTCGACGACGCTGCTGCCGCGCTGGACGCTGGACGCGTCCATGCAGTACAGCCCCGACATCGGCCGCCTGCAGCGCTCCATCCTCGGGCGCCAGCTACCTGGCCGGGCCGTACCGCACGGTCAGCGGTCGCTACCGCCTGGCGCGCGGGGTCAGCGAGCAGTTCGAGCTCGGCTGGCAGTGGCCGCTGAACGCGCCGTCTGCCGGCAGCCGCCCGCGCAGCAGCTGCAGCGGCACCTGGTACGGCGTGGGCCGCATCAACTACAGCCTGAAGGACAGCCGGATCACCGATTCGCTGGTCGGCGCCGAGTACGACGCCGGCTGCTGGATCCTGCGCATGGTGGCCGAGCGCCAGTCCACCGGCGTGTCGGCCGCCACCACGCGGCTGATGCTGCAACTGGAACTCGTGGGCCTGTCGCGACTCGGACCGAGCCCGCTGCAGGTCCTGAAGGACAATATCCCCGGCTACCGCCTGCTGCGTGAAGCCGACGATGCGCCCGCCGGCGCGGCCCCGACACCATGACCCGACACTCCCTTCTCCGCCAGGCGCTGACCGCCTGCGCCGTCCTCAGCACGCTGGCGCCGGTCGCGGCCCAGCGCGTGGCCGAGCCGCGTGTGGTGGCCACGCCCGGCGACCACATCGTGGCCGTGGTCAACCAGGAGCTGGTGACGGCGGTGGAACTCGGCCGCCGGCAGGCGCTGATCCGCCAGGGCGCGCTGCGCGCCGGTCAGCCGGTGCCGCCGGCCGACGCACTGCGCGCACAGGCGCTGGAGAGCCTGATCGAGGAGCGCGTCATCGTGACGCACGCGCGCGACCTCGGCTGGCGCATCGACGAGGCCGAGATCGACCGCGCCGTGGCCAGCGTGGCGGCGCAGAACCAGATGACGGTGGAGCAGCTGCGCGAGCGGCTGCAGATCGAGGGCCTGGACATGACGCGCTTTCGCGCCCAGCTGCGCGACCAGATCGCGGTGGAGCGCACCCGCGAGCGCGAAGTCATCGGGCGCATCGTCGTCAGCGAGGAGGAGGTCGACCGCGAGCTGGCGGCCGAACGCGAGGCCTCGCGCGCCAATGCCGAGGTCAACATCGCGCAGATCCTGGTGGCGGTGCCCGACGGTGCCGACGGCACGGCGCTGGCCGAGCGCCGGCTGCGCGCCGAGCAGGCGCTGTCGCGCGTGCGCGCCGGCGAGGACTTCGCCGCGGTGGCGCGCGAGCTGTCCGACGATGCCAGCCGCGAGCGTGGTGGCGAGCTCGGCCTGCGCCCGCCCGAGCGCCTGCCGGATCTGTTCGTCGACGCGGTGCGCGGGCTCGAGGTGGGCCAAGTGGCCCCGGCGCTGGTGCGCAGCGGTGCCGGCTTCCACGTGCTCAAGCTCGTCGAGCGGCAGTCGCAGGCGGCCGACGACGCGGTGCTCGAGACCCGCGCCCGGCACATCCTGCTGCGCACCTCGGCGCAGGCGTCGCCCGAACAGGCTGCGCGCCGGCTGCGCGACCTCAAGCGCCAGATCGAAAGCGGCGAACGCCGCTTCGAGGACGTGGCGCGCGAGGTTTCGGAGGACGGTTCTGCCGCCGCGGGCGGTGACCTGGGCTGGTATGGCCCCGGCGTGATGGTGCCGGAGTTCGACGAGCCGGCCAGCCGCCTGGCGCCGGGTGAGATCTCCGAGCCCGTGGCGTCGCGTTTCGGCGTGCACCTGATCCAGGTGCTGGAGCGCCGGCGCACGGCACTGGCGCCAGCCCAGCGGCGCGAGCAGGTGCGCAACCTCCTGCGCGAGCGCAAGTTCCAGCAGGCCTACCAGGACTGGGTGGACGAATTGCGCGCCCGCGCCTACGTCGAGGTCCGCGAGCCGGACCTCGCCACGGCGCGCCGGTGAGCCGCCACAGCGCGCCCCAGACGGGCCACATCGCGCGCAAGCGCTTCGGCCAGCACTTCCTGACCGACAGCGCCATCATCGGCGCCATCGTGCGCGAGATCGACCCGCGCCCGGGGCAGGCCCTGGTCGAGATCGGCCCGGGCCTGATGGCGCTGACCCAGCCGCTGCTGGAGCGCTGCGGCGCACTCACCGTCATCGAGCTGGACCGCGACCTGGCCGCGCGCCTGCGGGCGCGGGCCGGGCTGCAGGTGGTGGAGGCCGACGTGCTGACGGTGGACTTCGGCGCCCTGGCCGATGCCGCGGCACCGAAGCCGCTGCGCGTGGTGGGCAACCTGCCCTACAACATCTCCAGCCCCATCCTGTTCCACCTGCTGCCCTGGGCCGGCCGGGTGGCCGACCAGCACTTCATGCTGCAGAAGGAGGTGGTGGACCGCATGGTGGCCACGCCGGGCGGCAAGGACTACGGCCGCCTGTCGGTGATGCTGCAGTGGCGATACCACATGGAAAGCGTGCTCGACGTGCCGCCCGAGGCCTTCGACCCGCCGCCGCGGGTGGATTCCGCCATCGTGCGCATGCTGCCGTGGCCGCAGCCGGCCGATGTGGACCCGGCGGTGCTGGAGGCCCTGGTGCAGTCGGCCTTCTCGCAGCGCCGCAAGCTGCTGCGCCACAGCCTCGGGCGCTGGCTCGAGGCGCGCGGCTACACCGGCCACTTCGACCTGCAGCGGCGGGCCGAGGAGGTGCCGGTGGCGGCCTACACGGCGCTGGCCGAGGAACTGGGTGCCGAACGGGGCGCTGAACGAAGCGTCCATTGAGCGGCGACGGCGACCCCGACACCCGGACGTGACGAGGGGCCCCGCGGGGCCCCTGGCATGATCAGGCGAGCCGACGACCCTCAGGCGGCGTTGAGCCACATCGCGGTGTCGAAGGCGCTGCTCATCATCGGCATGTTCATGCCGAAGTTCGGGTTCACGCCGTTCTTGCTGGCCACCTTGGCCGCCGGCTTGGCGGGGGCGGCGATGGGCGTGGCTTCACCGCCCTTGCCGTCCCAGGCGCTGCTGTCCTGGCTGCGACTGACGGCGAACGAGTAGAAGCAGCGGAACGCGATGCGCCGGTCGGCCCAGAAGTCGGCCGCGTCGCGGAAGGCGTCCAGCAACTGCTCGCGTGCCTCGCGGTCGAAGCGCGGGCTGTCGGGCAACTGCTCGAGCACGACGACGAAGCCCGGCTGCGGGCCGGCCTTGTGCACCAGGTCGGTCAGGCAGTCGTAGAGCGCGTCCAGGTTCTTGCCGAAATGGGCCGGGAACATGAAGGCCGTGGCAATGCCCTCGAGCACGTCCTGCTTGGACTGCATGTCGGCCAGGTTGACGTACAGGAAGTGCTGCCCCGCCTGCTCGGCGGCCCGCATCAGGTCGTCCACGTGGTAGGCACGGATGGCCTGCACGATGTTCGGACGCACGGTCTGCAAGATCATGGTCGCGATCCTTCGATGGTCAGAAATGCTCGGAACCGGTGGGCCGCTGCTCACTGCACGATGCGGCTGAAGCTCGCGTAGTGGTCGGCGGTGTAGTAACAGGTGTCGGGGAGGGTCGGCCGCTGCCCGCCGCAGACGATGCGACGGGCGCCGCGGTGACTCACCCCGGGGGTCTTCACGGTGTATTCCCTGTAGTAGCCCCTGGGGTGCAACGGCAGCAGGCGCTCACGGTTGACGAACACGGATCCGTCCTTGTGCGGGTACGGAAACGGACCGCCAGCCAGGATGCGCGCATGCGTCTGACGGGCCTGTGGCGGCAACGTGGCCAACGCCACCACCGCTTCACCATCCTTCAGCAGCGCTTCTCGGGCAACGACAGGTGTCGGGGCGGAGACCGCCAGCAACGCACCTGCCAATGCCACACCAGCCACAACGCCATGGGTCAACCACGAAGCAAGCACTGACTTGCTGGCGACCTGGGCGGGCTGTTTCGACGCGCCGACCGACATCCGGACCGGAACCTCAGGAGACACGGGAATACCCTGAAAACCAGTCCGAGATGGTACCGGAAACCCCCTAAAAGCTCAAGTCGCCCGCCCCATTCCGGGGCGATTCCAGGCAAAGAAGTATGCGCTCACGTAACGAAAATCAACGCATTGCGTTGGCGTCCGCCACGGTCAGGGCCGTCATGTTGACGATGCGGCGCACGGTGGCCGAGGCGGTCAGGATGTGCACCGGCTGGTCCGCGCCCAGCAGCACCGGGCCGATGGCGATGCCGCCGCCGGCGGCCGTCTTCAACAGGTTGTAGGCGATGTTGGCGGCGTCGATGTTCGGGAACACCAGCAGGTTGGCTTCACCGGTGAGCGCGCTGCCGGGCATCAGCGCCTGGCGGCCGGCGGCGTCGAGCGCGATGTCGCCATGCATCTCGCCGTCCACCTCCAGCCATGGGGCCTGCTCGCGCAGCAGGGCCAGCGTGCGCCGCATCTTGGCCGCGCTGGGGATCTCCAGGTTGCCGTAGTTCGACGCCGACAGCAGCGCCGCCTTGGGCTGCAGGCCGAAGCGCCGCATCTCCTCGGCGGCCATCACCGTGATCTCGCACAGTTCCTCGGCCGTCGGGTCGACGTTGACGTGGGTGTCGACCAGGAACACCTGCCGCCCGGGCAGCAGCAGGCCGTTCATGCTGGCGTAGACGCGCACGTCCTGCGGCGTGCTCGGGCTGCCGCCGGCGCGCTGGCCGATCACCTGGTCGATGTACTGCAGGTGGTTGGCCGTGGTGCCCCAGGTGCCGCAGAGCATGCCGTCGACCTCGCCCTTCTTCAGCAGCATGGCGCCGATCAGCGTCAGCCGCCGCCGCATCTCGATCTTCGCGAGCTGCTGGGTCACGCCCTTGCGCTCGGTCATGCGGTGGTAGGTCTGCCAGAAGTCGCGGTAGCGGTGGTCCTGGTCGACGTTGACGACGTCGTAGTCCAGGCCCTCGCGCAGGCGCAGGCCGAAGCGCTCGATGCGCTGCGCGATCACCGCCGGCCGGCCGATCAGCGTCGGCCGCGCCAGGTTCTCGTCGACGACGATCTGCACCGCGCGCAGCACGCGCTCCTCCTCGCCCTCGGCGTAGGCCACGCGCTTCTTCGTGGCGTTCTTCGCCGCGATGAAGATCGGCCGCATCAGCTGGCCCGAGGCATAGGCGAAGGACTGCAGCTTCTCGCGGTAGGCCGCCATGTCGGCGATCGGGCGCAGCGCCACGCCGGATTCGGCCGCGGCCTGCGCCACCGCCGGCGCGATCTTGCCGATCAGCCGCGGGTCGAAGGGCTTGGGGATCAGGTACTCCGGCCCGAAGGCCAGGTTCTGACCGGCGTAGGCGGCGGCCACCACGTCGCTCTGCTCGGCCTGCGCCAGCTCGGCGATGGCGCGCACCGCGGCGATCTCCATCTCGTCGGTCACCGTGGTCGCGCCGCAGTCCAGTGCACCGCGGAAGATGTACGGGAAGCACAGGACGTTGTTGACCTGGTTCGGGTAGTCGGTGCGCCCCGTGGCCATGATCACGTCCGGGCGCACGGCCTTGGCCTCCTCCGGCAGGATCTCCGGCGTCGGGTTGGCCAGCGCGAAGATGATGGGGTGCGGGGCCATCGCCGCCACCATCGCCGGCTTCAGCACGCCGCCGGCCGACAGGCCCAGGAACACGTCCGCGCCGTCGATCACCTCGGCCAGCGTGCGCGCCGCGGTGTCCTGCGCGAACTGCGCCTTGTCCTCGTCCATCAGCTCGGTGCGGCCGCTGTAGACCACGCCGGCGAGGTCGGTCACCCAGATGTTCTGCCGCGGCACGCCCAGCTTGACCAGCAGGCCCAGGCAGGCCAGCGCGGCGGCGCCGGCGCCGCTGGTGACGAGCTTGATCTGATCGATCTTCTTGCCCGAGACCTTCAGCGCGTTGAGCAGCGCCGCGCCGACGACGATGGCCGTGCCGTGCTGGTCGTCGTGGAAGACCGGGATCTTCATGCGCTCGCGCAGCTTGCGCTCGACATAGAAGCAGTCCGGTGCCTTGATGTCCTCGAGGTTCACGCCGCCGAAGGTGGGCTCCAGCGCGGCGATGATGTCGACCAGCTTGTCCAGGTCCTTCTCCTGGATCTCGAGGTCGAAGACGTCGATGCCGGCGAACTTCTTGAACAGCACGCCCTTGCCTTCCATCACCGGCTTGGACGCCAGCGGACCGATGTCGCCCAGGCCCAGCACGGCGGTCCCGTTGGTCACCACCGCGACCAGATTGCCGCGGCTGGTGTAGCGGAAGGCATTGGCCGGGTCGGCCACGATCTCCTCGCAGGCCGCGGCCACGCCGGGCGAATAGGCCAGCGACAGGTCGCGCTGGTTGGACATCGGCTTGGTGGCGTGGATGGCCACCTTGCCCGGCACGGGGAACTCGTGGTACTCCAGCGCGGCGCGGCGCAGCGCCGCACGCTTGTCATCGGCTTCGGACATTCGCTCTTCCTGTCTCGTCCTGGGGCAGTCCGCGGGTCGGCCGCGGCTCCGGGGGGCCTGCAGTGTGCGCCGGCCGCTGCGCGCCACCCATGCGCGAAACTGCGTAGCACTCCTGACCTGAGGCGTCCTATTCTCGGCGACGCTGGCAAGGCTCGTCCTCCGCCTGTGCCGGCCAGCACCCGACTCCGCCCCTGCCGCCGCCCGTGCCCCCCGCGCCCTACGCCGCCATGACCCCGCCGCCCCGCTGGACGCGCCGGCGGCGCATGCTGCTGTGGTCGGCGCTGCTGACCGGGCTGGTGGTGGCGCAGAGCCTGCTGGTGGCGCTGACGCTGAACTACGAGGCCACGCGCACGCAGGAAGCCACCGAGGCGGTCGCTGCCGAGGTGGCCGGCGAGACGCGGCGCGAACTGCTGGCGCTGCAGCAGCAGCTGCAGGCCCTGGCCGCCGAGCCGGCCGACGCCTGGTCCGCCGCCGCGAACACGCTGCTGCGGCGGCACCGCACGCTGGTGCGCCTGGAGCGCCGGGACGCGGCCGACCAGATTGCGGCGGCGGTGGACTCCCCGTTCCAGGCGCCGCCGTTCCTCAGCATCCGCCGCGAGGAGAGCGATGTCGAGACCGAACTGGCCTGCGCCGCCGCGCGCGGTCGCTGGTGCCGGCGTTCTCGCGCAGCTACTTCGTGCCGCTGCCGGGGGGGCTGGGCCAGGAGTTGATCGACCTGTGCGTGCCGGTGGCGGCCGTGGGGCAGGTGCAGGGGTACGTGGTCGGCGCCCTGGCGCTGGGCGCCGTGCTGGAGTCCGCCACCACCACCGCGCAGGCGCGCGGCCATGAGCTGAGCTTCGTCGAAGGCGACGGCACACGGCTGGTGCGCAGTGGCCTGCCGCGCGGTGCCGGCGTCTTCCGCGCCGAGCGCCTGGTGGACCTGCCCGGCACCACGCTGCAGCTGCGCGTGGACAGCGCCACCGGCGCGCCGCGGCTGATCCCCAACCTGTCCACGGCCCTGGTGCTGGGCCTGTCGCTGGGCCTGTTCGCGCTGGTGGCGCTGCTGGCCTACGACGTGCGCCGGCGCGCGCTGGCCGAACGCGCGCTGGCCGAAGCGCTGGCCTTTCCGCAAGGCGATGGAGGACTCGCTGGTCACCGGCCTGCGCGCGCGCGACCTGCAGGGCCGCATCACCTACGTCAACCCCGCCTTCTGCACCATGGTCGGCCTCAGCGCCGACGAACTGCTGGCGGCCGACGAGCCGCCGTACTGGCCCCCCGAGCACCGCGACGACTACCGCCGTCGCCAGGCCACGCGCCTGGGCCCCGAGGCGGCCGCGATCAACGCCGCCGCGCGCGAGGGCTTCGAGACCGAGTTCATGCGCAAGAACGGCGAGCGCTTCCCGGTCATGATCTACGAGGCGCCGCTGGTCGACGGCAGCGGCGCGCAGGCGGGCTGGATGAGCGCGGTGCTCGACCTGTCGGCGCAGCGCAGCGTGGAGGAGCTCTCGCGCCAGCAGCAGGAACGGCTGCAGGCCACCGCGCGCCTGGCCACGGTGGGCGAGATGGCCTCGCTGCTCAGCCACGAACTGAACCAGCCGCTGGCGGCCATCGCCAGCTACGCCAGCGGCTCGCTGAACCTGCTCGACGCGCCCGACGCCGACACCCCGGCCATGCTGCGGCAGGCGCTGGGCCGCATCGCCGAGCAGGCCGAGCGCGCCGGCCGCGTGATCAAGAGCGTGCACGACTTCGTGCGTCGCCGCGAGCAACTGCACGAGGCGATCGGCGTCGATCAGCTGCTCGACGCCGTGCTGCCGCTGGTGCGCCTGCAGGCCCGCAAGAGCGGCACCCGCATCGAGCTCGACGTGCCCACCCCCGCCCCACGCGTGAGCTGCGACCGCACGATGGTCGAGCAGGTGCTGCTCAACCTCACGCGCAACGGCATCCAGGCCATGGACGGCACGACGCCGGTGGCCGAGCGCGTGCTGCGCATCGGCGTGCAGCAGACGCACCCGCGCTGGGTCACGTTCAGCGTGGCCGACGCCGGCCCGGGCATCCCGCCGGACGTGGCCGCCCGCCTGTTCACCCCCTTCTTCACCACGCGCCGCGAGGGCATGGGCCTGGGCCTGAGCCTGTGCCGCACGGTGATCGAGCAGCACGGCGGCGCGCTGGACTTCGGCCCCGCCACCCCCACGGGTGGCGGCACGGTGTTCCGCTTCACGCTGCCGGCGCCGCGCGTGGCATCCTCGGTGTCTCGACCCGTGGACAGCTCGACCACCGCCACCCCATGACCCTCGACCCTGCGCTCGGCATCCCGATGGTCTACCTCGTCGACGACGAGGACGTGGTGCGCGACGCCCTGGCCTGGCTGCTGCGCTCGCGCCGCCTGCTGTCGGAAGGTTTCGCCAGCGCCGAGGCCTTCGAGGCGCATGTCGCCGACCAGCCCGAGCCCTTCCCGTCGGCGCCGTCCTGCCTGGTGCTGGACGTGCGCATGCCGGGCACCAGTGGCCTGGTGCTGTTCGAGCGGCTGATCGAGCGCGGGCTGCTGGCGGCGCTGCCGGTGATCTTCCTCACCGGCCACGGCGACGTGCCCACCGCCGTGTCGGCGGTCAAGCGGGGCGCCTTCGACTTCGTGGAGAAGCCCTTCTCCAACAACACCCTGGTCGACCGTGTCGAACACGCGCTGCAGGCCAGCGCCGACACGCTCGCTGCGCGCCGGCAGGTCGACGCGGTGCAGCGCCTGCTGGGCGAACTCACGGAACGCGAGCGCGACGTGATGCGGCTGGTCATCGAGGGCCGGCCCAACAAGCTGATCGCGGACGCCCTGGGCATCAGCGTGCGAACGGTGGAGGTGCACCGGGCGCGCGTGTTCGACAAGATGGGCGTGAAGTCGGCCGTGGAGCTGGCCAACCTGCTGCGACAGGCCTGATCAGGCTGGCTCTACCCTCTTAGCCGCCCGCCAGACGCCGCGCGACGAAGTCCAGCCGGTCCTGGCCCCAGAAGATCTCGCCGTCGATCACGTAGCTGGGCGCGCCGAACACGCCGGCGTCGATGGCCTGCTGGGTAAAGGTGTCGAAGGCCTGCGCCACAGCGGGTGCGGCCGCCGCGTCCATCAGCGTGGCCGGCAGACCGGCCTCGGCCAGCAGCGCCTGCAGCGTGTCGGCCGTGGCCAGGTCGCGCTCCTCGGCCCACACCGCGCGCCCGCAGCGCCCGGCGAGGTCCAGCGCCGCGGCGTCGCCCTGCGTCTGCGCGGTGGCGATGATCAGGCGAGACGCCGGCCCGGCGTCCACCGGGAAGTGCTTCGGCTGCACGTTCAGCGGCACGCCCAGGTGGTCGGCAAACCGACGCAGTTCGACCAGCCGGTAGGCCTGGCGCTGCGGCGCACGCTTGGGCAGCGGCAGGCCGCCGGAGACCGGGAAGATGCGGCCGTAGTCCACCGGCCGCACGCTGACCGTGGCGCCGTGCTGCTCCAGCAACTGCGCAAAGCGCGCGTGGCCCAGGTAGGCCCAGGGCGACACCGGGGTGAAGTAGTAGTCGACGTGCATCGAAGGTACGGCCTTGGGCAAGCAGGAAGTCGTCGCACGCTATCCTGTCCGCCCATGATCGACAAGATCGTTTCCACCCCGGCCGAGGCGCTGGCCGACGTGCGCGATGGTGCCACCGTGATGATCGGCGGCTTTGGTACTGCCGGCCTGCCCGACGAACTCGTCGAGGCGCTCATCGACCAGGGCGCGCGCGACCTCACCGTGGTCAACAACAACGCCGGCAACGGCGACGGCGGGCTGGCGGCGCTGATCGGCGCCGGGCGCGTGCGCAGGATCGTCTGCAGCTTCCCGCGCCAGGTGGACTCCTGGCACTTCGACCGCGCCTACCGCGAAGGCCGCATCGAGCTGGAACTGGTGCCGCAGGGCAACCTGGCCGAGCGCATCCGTGCCGCCGGCGCCGGCATCGGTGGCTTCTTCACGCCCACCGGCTACGGCACCGCGCTGGCCGAGGGCAAGGAGACGCGTTTCCTCGACGGCCGCTGGCAGGTCTTCGAGACGCCGCTGCACGCCGACCTGGCGCTGATCAAGGCCGAGCGCGGCGACCGTTTCGGCAACCTCACGTACCGCATGACCGCCCGCAACTTCGGGCCCATCATGGCCATGGCCGCCAAGTGCACCGTGGCCTCGGTGCACGAGGTGGTCGAACCCGGTGCGCTCGACCCCGAGGCGGTGGTCACGCCGGGGATCTTCGTGCAGCGTGTGGTGCCGGTGCCGCGCCGCGCGACTGGCGCGGTCGGCGCCGGCGGCTTCGCGAAGTCGGCCTGACGATGAGCACCCCCGCACACACCCCCTGGAGCCGCGCGCAGATCGCGCAGCGCGTGGCCGCCGACCTGCCCGACGGTGCCGTCGTCAACCTCGGCATCGGCGCGCCCACCGCGGTGGCCAACCACCTGCCGCCGGGCAAGGAGATCCTGCTGCACAGCGAGAACGGTGTGCTCGGCATGGGCCCGGCACCACCGCCGGGGCAGGAGGACTACGACCTCATCAACGCTGGCAAGCAACCGGTGACGCTGAAGCCCGGCGGCTGTTTCTTCCACCACGCCGACAGCTTCGCGATGATGCGCGGCGGCCACCTCGACGTCTGCGTGCTCGGCGCCTTCCAGGTGGCGGCCAATGGCGACCTGGCCAACTGGCACACCGGCGCGCCCGACGCCATCCCGGCGGTGGGTGGCGCGATGGACCTGGCCATCGGCGCCCGCCAGACCTGGGTGATGATGGACTGGCGCACCAAGGCCGGTGAACCCAAGCTGGTGCCGGCGCTGAGCTA
The DNA here is from genome assembly GCA_024235855.1 of Burkholderiaceae bacterium. Lineage (GTDB taxonomy): Bacteria > Pseudomonadota > Gammaproteobacteria > Burkholderiales > Burkholderiaceae_C > Rubrivivax. The sequence goes on along the minus strand of JACKLN010000001.1, from coordinate 188,466 downwards.
CCCGGTCACGGGCCTGTGCTGCGTCAGCCGCGTCTACACCGAGCTGGCGGTGCTGGTGCTGCAGGGAGGGCAGGTGCGGGTGCTGGCGATGTGCGACGGCATGACGCTGGACGCGCTGCAGGCGCTGAGTGCCGTGCCGCTGGCGCCGGCCTGATCACGCGCGCGAGATCCACACGATCACGATGACGTTGTCACCGCTGCGCGGGGTCGCGCTCGTGCTCGCTGCCGCGGCGCTGTGGGGCACCACCGGCACCGCGCAGAGCCTGGCGCCGCCACAGCTGGCTTCCGTGTGGGTGGGGGCGCTGCGGCTGGCCGTGGCAGGGCTGTTCTTCGGCGTCTGGCTGGCGATCGTGCACGCGCGGCGCGGCGCGGCCGAGCCGCCCACTGCGCCGCTGCCGTGGCAGCTCGTCGTGGCCGCTGCGGCCTGCATGGCGGCCTACAACCTCGCCTTCTTCGCCGGCGTGCGCGCGCTCGGTGTGGCCGTGGGCACGGCGCTGGCCATCGGCAGCGGCCCGCTGTGGGGCGGGTTGCTGCAAGGCGTTTTCGCGCGGCGGGCGCCGACCGGGGTGTGGTGGTTGGGCACGGTGCTGGCGGTCGCCGGCGGCGTGCTGCTGGTGGGCGAAGGCGCACGCACGGCCTCGGTCTCGCTGGGCGGCGTGCTGGCCTGCCTGGCCGCCGGGCTGTCGTACGCCGCCTTCGCGCTGCTCAACCATGGTCTGGTGGCGCGCGCCGAGCCGGGCCGCGTCACCGGCGCAGTCTTCACGCTGGCGGCCCTGCTGGCCGTGCCGGCGGCGCTGGCCATGGCCGGCGTGCCGTCTATCGGCACGCGCGACCTGCTGGTCGTGGCCTGGCTGGGCGTGGCCAGCACCGGCGTGGCCTACCTGCTGTTCAGCCACGGCCTGCGCCACATCAGCGGCGCCACCGGGGTGTCGCTGGCGCTGTTCGAGCCGGTCACGGCCTTCGGGCTGGCGGTCGTGGTGGTGGGGGAGCGGCCGGGCGGGATGGCCGTGGCCGGGCTGGTGGCCGTGCTGGCGGGCCTGGCGCTGGTGGTGCGGGCCGAAGTGCGGTGAAGTGCGTGACAAGACACGCAACATAGTGCATATTTGCGGCAACATCCGGTCGCAGCATGCAGCCCATTACCTTTTTTTACGCTTCCTCGGTCCAGCAGCGCCGGCGGCGCCAGCCCAAGGGCCGGCAGGTCGACCCGGCGGCAAGGGCCGACATCGTGGCCTGGCTGGGCGAGGCCCCCTGGCCGCGCGACCGCCTGATCGAGGCGCTGCACGTGCTCAACGACCGCTGCGGCCGCCTGCCGGCGCCGCACCTGGTGGCGCTGGCGGCGTGGATGAAGCTGTCGATGGCCGAGGTCTTCGAGGTGGCGAGCTTCTATCACCACTTCGAGGTCGTGCACGAGGACGCCGACGGCCGCCTGCCCGCCGCGCCTGCGCTGACGGTGCGCGTGTGCGACGGCATCGCCTGCGAGATGGCCGGCGCACGGGACCTGCTGGCGCGGCTGCCCGCGGTGCTGGGCTCCGAGGTGCGCGTGGTCGCCGCACCCTGCATCGGCCGCTGCGACACCGCGCCGGCGGCCATGGTGCACCGGCACCCGGTGCCGCAGGCCGATGTCGACGCGGTGCAGGCCGCCGTGCAAGCCGGCCAGCGGGAGGAGCAGGTGACGCCGACGGTGGGCTTCGAGGCCTACCTCGCCGGCGGCGGCTACACGCTGTGGCGCGACCTCGTCGAAGGCCGGCGCAGGTCCGAATCGGTGATCGACGTGCTCGACGCCGCCGGCCTGCGCGGCCTGGGTGGCGCAGGCTTTCCCAGCGGCCGCAAGTGGCGCATCGTGCGCGACATGCCGGCGCCCCGGCACCTCGCCGTGAACCTGGACGAGGGTGAACCCGGTACCTTCAAGGACCGCTGGATCCTCGAGCAGGATCCGCACCGCATGCTCGAGGGCCTGCTGATCGCCGCCCACGTGGTCGGCATCGACGCGGCATGGTTCTACCTGCGCGACGAATACCCGGGCCTGCGCACGATGCTGGCGGCGGAACTCGACGCACTGCGCGCCTGGGCGCCGCACCCGCTGCCGACGCTGGACCTGCGGCGCGGCGCCGGCGCCTACGTCTGCGGCGAGGAGTCGGCGATGATCGAGTCCATCGAGGGCAAGCGCGGCCTGCCGCGGCTGCGGCCGCCCTTCGTCGCCGAGGTCGGTCTCTTCGGCCGGCCCACGCTGGCGCACAACGGCGAGACGCTGTTCTGGGTGCGTGAACTGGTCGAGCAGGGGCCCGAGGCGTTTGCGTCGCAGGGGCGCCACGGGCGCAAGGGCTTGCGTCGCTTCTCGGTCAGCGGGCGCGTCAACCGGCCCGGCGTGCACCTGGCACCGGCCGGCATCACGCTGCGCGAACTGGTGGAGGAATTCGCCGGTGGCATGCCCCCCGGCCACACGCTCTACGGCTACCTGCCTGGCGGCGCCAGCGGCGGCATCCTGCCGGCGCGTCTGGCCGACGTACCGCTGGACTTCGACACCCTGCAGCCTCACGGTGCCTTCATCGGATCGGCGGCGGTGATCGTGCTGTCCCAGCACGACCGCGCAGTGGACGTGGCGCGCAACGCGATGCGCTTCTTCCGTGACGAGAGCTGCGGCCAGTGCACGCCCTGCCGCGCCGGCACTGCCAAGGCGCTGGCGCTGATGCAGGGCCCGGCCTGGGACGCGCCGCTGCTGGACGAACTGGGCCAGGTCATGCGCGACGCGTCGATCTGCGGCCTGGGCCAGGCGGCGCCGAACGCCTTCGACAGCGTGCTGAAGCATTTCCCGGACGAGCTGGCATGAGCATCACCTTCACGCTCGACGGTCGTGCGGTCAGCGCGGATGACGGCGAAACCCTGCTCGACGTGGCCCGCCGCGAAGGCATCGCCATCCCGCACCTGTGCTTCAGCGACGCCCAGGGTGCGGCCGGCAACTGCCGCGCCTGCGTGGTGGAGGTGGACGGCGAACGCACGCTGGCGGCGTCGTGCTGCCGCGCGCCGCGTGAAGGCATGGTGGTGCACAGCGCCAGCGAACGCGCGCGGCGCGCCCAGCGTGGCGTGCTGGAACTGCTGAAGAGCGACCTGCCGCCCACGCCGCTGAAGGTGGACGACGAGGTGGCGCGCTGGTGCGAGGCACTCGATGTCGGCACGCCGCGCTACCCGGCCCGTGCGTCCATCGACGCCGACCGCTCGCACCCGGCCATCGCGGTGAACCTGGACGCCTGCATCCAGTGCACGCGCTGCGTGCGCGCCTGCCGCGACGTGCAGGCCAACGACGTCATCGGCCTGGCCTTCCGCGGCGAGCATTCGCAGATCACGTTCGACCTTGGGGACGCCATGGGCGCGTCCACCTGCGTGGCCTGCGGCGAGTGCGTGCAGGCCTGCCCCACCGGCGCGCTGGCGCCGGCCAACGGGGCGGCGGCCGAGGTGCCCGACCAGCGCGTGGACTCCGTGTGCCCCTTCTGCGGCGTCGGCTGCGCGCTGACCTGGCAGGTCAAGGACGACCGCATCGTCGCCGTGGAAGGCCGCGACGGCCCGGCCAACCACGGCCGCCTGTGCGTCAAGGGCCGCTACGGCTTCGACTACCCGCGCCACCCGCAGCGGCTGACGGTGCCACTGATCCGCCGCGACGACGCGCCGAAAGACGCCGACACCTCCACCGACCCGGCCGTGGCCCGCCAGTGGTTCCGCGAGGCCACGTGGGAAGAAGCCATGGCGCGCGCCGGCGGCAGCCTGCGCCGGCTGCGCGACGCACACGGCCCACGTGCGCTGGCCGGCTTCGGCTCGGCCAAGGGCAGCAACGAGGAGGCCTACCTGTTCCAGAAGCTGGTGCGCGCCGGCTTCGGCAGCAACAACGTCGACCACTGCACGCGGCTGTGCCACGCCAGCAGCGTGTCGGCGCTGCTCGAAGGCATCGGCTCCGGCGCCGTCAGCAACCCGGTGACCGACGTGGCGCAGGCCGACGTCATCGTGGTCATCGGTGCCAACCCGGTGGTCAACCACCCGGTAGCGGCCACCTGGATCAAGAACGCGGCGCGGCGTGGTGCCAGGCTGGTCATCATCGACCCGCGGCGCAGCGAACTGGCGCGCCACGCCACGCACCACCTGGCCTTCCGGCCGGGCAGCGACGTGGCGTTGCTCAACGCGATGATGCACGTCATCGTCACCGAGGGCCTGGTGAACGACGCCTTCATCGCCGACCGGACCAGCGGCTACGACGCGCTCGCGGCGAAGGTGCGCGCCTTCTCACCGGAAGCGATGGCGACGGTCACCGGCATCGACGCCGAGACGGTGCGCACGGTGGCGCGGCTGTACGCCACCAGCCCGGCGGCGATGATCCTGTGGGGCATGGGCGTCTCGCAGCACGTGCACGGCACCGACAACGCGCGCTGCCTGATCTCGCTGGCGCTGATGACGGGCCAGATCGGCCGCCCCGGCACCGGGCTGCACCCGCTGCGCGGGCAGAACAACGTGCAGGGCGCGTCCGATGCCGGGCTGATCCCGATGATGTTCCCGGACTACCACCGCGTGGACGACGCCGCGGCGCGGGCACAGGTGGCGCAGGCCTGGGGCCTGCCGGTCGAGCGGCTGGACGCACATCCCGGGCTGACGATGGTGGAGATCCTGGCGGCCATCGACCGCGAAGAGATCCGCGGCATGTTCATCATGGGCGAGAACCCGGCGATGTCCGACCCCGACGCCCAGCACGCGCGCCACGCGCTGGCCCGGCTGGAGATGCTGGTCGTGCAGGACATCTTCCTCACCGAGACCGCGGCGCTGGCCGACGTGGTGCTGCCGGCCAGCGCCTTCGCCGAGAAGGACGGCACGTTCACCAACACCGACCGCCTGGTGCAGCGCGGCCGGCGCGCGCTGTCGCTCCCGGGCCAGGCGCGGCAGGACCTGTGGTGCATCGTCGAGCTGGCGCGCTGGTTCGACCTCGACTGGGGCCACTATGGCGCCACGCCGCACGACTGCGAGGCTGCCGCGGCGGCGGTGTTCGACGAGATGCGCACGCTGATGCCCAGCATCGCCGGCGCCAGCTGGGCGCGGCTGGACCGTGACGGCGGCGTCACCTACCCGGTGGCGCGCGAGGACGAACCCGGCCACCCCATCGTCTTCATCGACCGCTTCCCCACCGCCGACGGCCGTGGCCGCTTCGTGCCCGCTGACGTCCTGCCGCCCGACGAGCAGCCCGACGACGCCTACCCGCTGGTGCTGATCACCGGCCGCCAGCTCGAGCACTGGCACACCGGCAGCATGACGCGCCGCGCTGCGGTGCTCGACGCGCTGGAGCCGGAGCCGGTCGCGCTGCTGCACCCGGCGGAGCTGGCGCGCCACGGCCTCAACCCCGGTGGGCTGCTGACGCTGCAGTCCCGCCGTGGCGAGGTCAGCCTCTATGCGCGCGCCGACGAGGGCATGCCCGACGGCACCGTGTTCGTGGCTTTCTGCTGGTACGAGGCGGCGGTGAACCGGCTCACCAACCCGGCGCTGGACCCCGTGGCGCGCATCCCGGAGCTGAAGTACTGCGCGGTGCGGCTGCGCGCGGGTGGCACGGCCCCGGCTGAAGGCGGCTTCCGCGTGGCGGTGCAACCCACAGCCTAGGTCGAACAGCGGTTCAGCCGCCGGAGCGTTTCGCCTCGAAGCCTTCGGCCTGCAGCCAGGCCGTCACGCGCTCGGCATGGTCGCCCTGCAGTTCCAGCGTGCCGTCGCGCACCGTGCCGCCGGTGCCGCACGCACTGCGCAGGCGCTTGCCCAGCGTCGCCAGGTCGTCGGCGGCCAGGGGCAGGCCGCGCACCACGGTGACCGTCTTGCCGCCGCGCCCGGCCTTCTCGCGGGACACGCGCACGCGGCCGTCGCCCAGGATGGCCTGGCGCGCCGCGGCGGCGCAGCGGCAGGCGGCCAGCGCCTGCCGGCAGTTCGGGCAGGTGCGGCCGGCCTCGGTGGAGTACACGAGACCGCCGGCGTCGCGAGAGCGCATGGGAAGGTGCCTGAAAAGTGGACGGGATCAATGCCGGAAATGCTAGCAAGGCGCGATGGCAAACGCGCCAGAATCGAGCCATGGCACGACCCGTGCCGGCCGAACCACCAGCATGACGACATCACCCGACCCGGCGCAAGGGCGTGAGCTCGTCTTCGAGCACGTCGGCGACGGTGTCTGCGAGTTCGACGCCGCACTGATGCTGCGCTCGGCCAATCCCCGCGTGGGCGAGGTGCTGGGCCTGCCGGCGTCGCTGCTGGTGCCCGGCACACCGTTGCGGGCGTGGCTGCGCCATCTGGCCGAAACAGGTCACTATGGCACGGCCGACGTCGAGCACGAGATCGCCTGGCGGCTGGAGCGCCTGGCCCAGCCCGAGCAGCAGATCGTGCAACGTGCGCGACCCGACGGTCGCATGATCGAGACACGCCGTACGCCGCTGCCCGATGGTGGTTTCCTGATGGTGTGCGTGGACGTCACTGAGCGCCTGGCCTCGGAGGCGGCGCTGTTCGAGAACCGGCGGACGCTGGAAGTCCTCCTGGCCAAGACCGAGGAAGGCTTCTGGTTCATCGACAACGCGCATCGCACCACCGATGCCAACCCCGCGATGTGCCGCATGCTGGGCCTGTCGCGCGACGAGCTCCTCGGCCGCACGATCTGGGAGTTCGTGGACGCCGAGAACGAGGCCATCTTCCGGGCCCAGGTCGCGCGCCGCGACGAAGGTCGTGCCAACACCTACGAGATCACGCTGACGCGGGCCGATGGCGGGCGTGTCACCTGTGTCAACAACGCCACCCCGATCCACGACGCGCAGGGGCGCAAGATCGGTGCCATCGGCCTGTTCTCCGACGTCACCGCCGAGCGCCAGGCCTCGGCCGCCGCGCGCGATGCGATGGCGCTGGCTGCGGAACAGTCCCGCGTGCTGGCGCTGACGCTCGACAGCCTGTCGCAGGGCGTGATGGGCTTCGATGCCGAGTTGCGACTGCGGAGCTGGAACCAGCGCGCGGTCGAGTTGCTGGAACTGCCGGTCGAACTGCTGTCGACTCACCCCACGCTGATCGAGATCGGCCGCTGGCAACTGGCGAACGGTGTGTTCGGCCAGCAAATGGACCTCATCGAGGACGATGCCGACCGCGATGCCGTGCGCCGGCACATCGCCGACAAGCATTCGGCGGGCGACGAGCCCGTGCTGTACAGGCGCCGGCGACCCGATGGGCGCGTGCTCGAGATCCGCACGCACCTGGGCCGGGATGGCGGCCAGGTGCGCACCTACACCGACGTCACGGCCGAGGTGCAGGCGTCGGCCGCGCTGGTGACGGCACGCGACGAGGCCGAGCGGGCCAACCGCGCGAAGTCGGTGTTCCTGTCGCGCATGTCCCACGAGCTGCGCACGCCCCTGAACGCCATCCTCGGCTTCGGCCAGCTGATGCAGAGCGACCCGTCACAGCCGCTCGCCCCGACGCAGAGGCAGCGTCTGCAGCAGATCCTGGGCGGTGGCGAGCACCTGCTGGCCCTGATCAACGAGGTGCTGGACCTTGCGCGTGTGGAGACCGGTGCCCTGCCGGTGCACGTGGGGCCGGTCGATGCGGATGCCGTCGCCGACGACTGCCTGCAACTGGTGGCACCCGTGGCGGCCCAGCGGCCCGTGCGTCTGCTGCCGCGCAACGGGTCGGCAGGCATGGTGCAGGCGGACGTGACGCGTCTGCGCCAGGTGCTGCTGAACCTGCTGGCCAACGCCATCAAGTACAACCGTGCCGGCGGCGACGTGCGCCTGGTGTGCAGGGTCGGTGCCGAGCACGTGCACATCGACATCGTCGACACCGGGCCCGGGCTCGACGAGGCGCAGCAGCAGCGCCTCTTCCAGCCGTTCGAGCGCCTGGATGCGGACCGTGACGCCATCGAGGGCAGCGGCATCGGCCTGGCGCTCAGCCGCATGCTCATGGAGGCCATGGGGGGCCGCATTGGCGTGCGCAGCGCGCTGGGCGCAGGCAGCACGTTCTGGATCGAGCTGCCACGGGCCGACGCCGTGGCGCCATCGCCATCCATGGCGGCGGCATCGGTACCGGGTGCCGCGGGCGGCGTTCGCCGGCACGTGCTCTACGTCGAGGACAACCCGGTCAACCAGTTGGTGATGCAAGGCATGCTGTCCCACCGGCCGCATGTCGAGCTCGCGCTTGCCGCCACGGCCGCCGAAGGCCTGGCGCAGGCGCGGCGACAACGGCCCGACCTGGTGCTGATGGACATCCAGTTGCCCGGCGCCAGCGGTTACGAGGCGCTGGCCGAGATGCGCGCCGAACCTGCGCTGCGTGCGGTGCCGGTGCTGGCGGTCAGTGCGAATGCCATGCCCGCGGATGCACAGCGGGCGCAGGCCGCAGGGTTCGCCGATTACCTCACCAAACCCCTGGACCTGCCCACGCTGCTGGCCGCCGTCGACCGCTGGCTGGCGACGACGGCGGGCTGACCACAGCGGCTTACTTGGCCGTCTTCTTCGCCGGGGCCTTCTTTGCCGCGGCCTTCTTCACCGGCGCCTTCTTGGCGGGGGCCTTCTTGGCGACAACCTTCTTCGCCGGTGCCTTCTTTGCCGCGGCCTTCTTCGCTGGCGCGGCCTTCTTCACCGGCGCCTTCTTGGCCGGTGCTGCCTTCTTCGCTGCCGGCATGGGCGCGGCGGCCTTCTTGGCGCCACCGGCGCGCTTCTCGGCTTGCTGCACCGCCTTGTCCAGCGCCTTCTGCGCCTTGGCGATCATGTTGTGCAGGCGGGACTCCGCGCGCTTGAGCGCCGTCTCCACCTTGCCCTGCACCTTGTCGGTCTTGCCACGCGCGGCGGCCTTGACCTTGTCGAGTTCGCTCGACGCGGCGCCACGCAGGTCGTCGATCTTGCCCTGCAGGGCCTGGCGCACGTGCTGTGCCGCGCTGCCGAGATCGTCCACGGCCTTGGCGAGTTGAGGATTGGCGGGTTTGCGGGTTGCCATACGTGTGTCCATTGCGTGTTGTAGGGAACCCGACTTTACCCCGCGAGGTCGCGCGCGCCGCTGTGGCGACGGCCCACCTGCGCGCTGACGATAATCCGCGTCATGGGGGAATTCGAGCTCATCGATCGCTTCTTTCGCCGCACCGGCGCGGCGGCGGACGCGACATCGGGTGTGGTGCTCGGCATTGGCGACGACTGCGCGCTGCTCGCGCCGCGGCCCGGCATGCAGCTCGCCGTGTCGTGCGACATGCTGGTCGAAGGGCGTCACTTTCTGTCCACGGTGGCGCCGGAGCGGCTCGCCCACAAGGCACTGGCGGTGAACCTGTCGGACCTCGCCGCCTGCGGTGCGCAACCGCTGGCCTTCACGCTGGCGATGTCGATGCCGCGGGCCGACGAGGCCTTTCTGGCACCCTTCGCCCGCGGCCTGTTCGCGCTGGCCGATGCGCACGGCATCGCGCTGGTCGGTGGCGACACCACCGCCGGACCGCTGAACGTGTGCATCACGGTGATGGGCGAGGTGCCGGCCGGCCAAGCGCTGCGGCGCGACGGTGCCCGTGCCGGCGACCGCGTCTGGGTCAGTGGCCGGCTTGGCGATGCGCGGCTGGCGCTGGAGGTGTTCCGCGGCACGCTCGCGGTGCCCGGCGACGTCCTTGCCGGCACGCGTCGCGCCATGGAGATGCCACAGCCGCGTGTGGCCCTGGGCGTTGCCCTGCGGGGCGTGGCCAGCAGCGCCATCGACCTGAGCGACGGGCTGCTCGGCGACCTGGGCCATGTGCTGCAGGCCTCGCACGTGGGCGCCACGCTCGACGAGGCGACGCTGCCCTGCAGCGATGCCGTCGCTGCCCTGGACACTCCGTGGCGCCGCACCTGCCTGCTGCACGGTGGCGACGACTACGAACTGCTGTTCACCGCGCCCGCCGAGAGTGACGCTGCCGTGATGGCTGCGGCTGCCACGGCCGGTGTGGCGGTGACGGCCATCGGCCGCATCGACACCGAGCCGGGCCTGCGTCTGCGCGATGCGCAAGGCCGGGCCGTTGCCGCGCCGCTGCGCGGCTTCGACCACTTCGCCGCCGAGACCACGGCGCCTGCGCCGTGACCCGCGCCACGGCCGGCTTCATGCTGCGCCACCCGGCGCGGTGGATCGCGCTGGGGTTCGGCAGCGGCCTGGCGCCCAAGGCGGCAGGCACCGTGGGCACGCTGTGGGCCTGGGTGGCTTTCCTGGTGCTGGACCGCTGGCTCGACGACCGCGGCTGGGCGCTGCTGCTGGTGGCGGGTTTCGGCGTCGGCTGGTGGGCCTGCACGCGCACCGCGCAGCACCTGGGCGTGGGCGATCCCGGCGCCATCGTCTGGGACGAGATCCTGGCCTTCTGGCTGGTGCTGTGGATCTGGACGCCGGCAGGCTTCGTCGGCCAGTTGGCGGCGTTCGCGCTGTTCCGCTTCTTCGACGCCGCCAAGCCGCCGCCGGTGGGCTGGGCCGACGCACGCTACAAGCTGCGCCCCGGCACCGCCATCGGCTGGCGCGAGGGCTTCGGCATCCTGTTCGACGACCTGGTGGCCGCGGCCTGCACGCTGCTGCTGCTGGCCCTGTGGACGGTGGCATGGAACTGATGCGATTCGAACCCGACGTGCAGGTGCTCGGCGAGGCACTGCGCGCCCGCGGCTGGATGCTGGCCACGGCCGAGAGCTGCACTGGCGGCGCCATCGCCGCGGCGTGCACGGCAGTGGCCGGTTCCAGCGACTGGTTCGAGCGCGCCTTCGTCACCTACAGCAACGCCGCCAAGACCACGATGCTGGGCGTGGACGCGGCGCTGATCGCCGCGCACGGTGCGGTCAGCGAACCCGTGGCACGCGCGATGGCCGAGGGTGCGTTGAACCACGCACCGGTGCAGCTGGCCGTGGCGGTGACCGGCATCGCCGGCCCGGGCGGTGCGGTGCCGGGCAAGCCGGTGGGCACGGTGTGGCTGGCGGTGGCCGGCGGTGGCAGCACCACGGCCGAGCGGCTGCAGCTCGACGGCGACCGCGATGCCGTGCGCGCGCAGACGGTGGCCGCCGCGCTGTTGCGCCTGCTGCAGCGTACCGGACCCGTCAGCTGACGGACAGCGTCAACGCCGGCAGCAGGGTCGCGAACTCGTCGGCTGGCAGGGCGCGCGCCCACAGCCAGCCTTGCTGCAGATGCGGGCCGCAGCCCAGCAGCCAGGCCCGGTGAGCCTCGGTCTCGACGCCTTCGGCCACCACCTCGACGTCCAGCGCGCGCGCCATGCCGAACATGGCCTGCACCAGCGCACCGTCGCCCGAGCTGTGGGGCAGGTCGCGGACGAAGCTGCGGTCGATCTTCATGCGGTCGGGCTGCAGCATCTTCAGCGTCGCCAGCGACGAGTAGCCGCAGCCGAAGTCGTCCACCGCCAGGCGCACGCCCGCAGCACGCAGCGCCGCCACGGCGCGCTGCGTGGCGTCGCCATCGGCCAGCAGCGTGACCTCGGTCAGCTCCAGTTCCAGGGCATGGCGGGGCAGGCCATGGCGGCGCACGGCCGCCGCCACCCGCGCCGGAAAGTCCTCGTCGCGCAGCTGAAGTGCGGAGACGTTGATGGCCAGTTGCAGGCCCTCGGCGCCCGAGGCACGCCAGGCCGCCAGCTGCGCGCAGGCCGTCTCCAGCACCCAGTTGCCCAGCGGCACCACCAGGCCGCAGCCCTCGGCCACGTCGATGAAGCGGTCGGCACCGAGCAGGCCGTGCACCGGGTGGGCCCAGCGGGCGAGGGCCTCGGCACCGACGATGCGGCCGTCGTGCGGATCGACCACGGGCTGGTAGTGCAGGCGCAGCTGCCCCGCGTCGATCGCGTCGGCGAGCTCCCGCTCCAGGGTCCGGCGGACCCGCAGTTCGGTGTCCATGTCGACGTGATAGAAACCGTGGCGGCCGCGGCCGAGCTGCTTGCTGCGGTACATGGCCACGTCGGCGGCATGCACCAGGGCGTCGAAGTCTTCGGCGTCGTCGGGGAAGCGCGCGATGCCGATGCTGCTGCCGATGCGCAGCGCCTCGGCCACGCCGTGCAGCGGCTGCGGCTGCCGCAGCTGCTCGATGACGCGGGCGGCCGCATGGTCGGCGGCGGTATCGTCGCAATCGGGCATCAGCACCAGGAACTCGTCGCCCGCCATGCGGCAGACCACGTCGGACTCGCGAAGGCACTGCCGCAGGCGGGTGGCCACGGCCTGCAGCAGTGCGTCGCCTGCCGCGTGGCCGTGGGTGTCGTTGACGGCCTTGAAGTGGTCGAGGTCGACGAACATCAGCACCAGGCGCCCGCCCTCGCGCCGTGCCTGTGCCGCTGCCACCGTGAACAGCTCGCGCAGCAGCGTGCGGTTCGGCAGGCCGGTGAGCGCATCGTGCATCGCCATCTGGCGCAGTGCCTCGTTCTTGTGCTCGAGTTCGTCGATCAGCTGCCAGACCTGCGTGTGCACGCTGGTCAGGTGCCGACCGAGCTGCCCGAGTTCATCGTCGTCCGTCCAGTCGGGCCGTGGATCGGCGCGGCGGTGGGTGAGGCTGTCGGCCTGCCGCTTCAGCGCCTCGATGGGCCGCACCAGGCGCGACGACATCAGCCCCGCGATGACGACGCCACCTGCGAGCACCTGCAGCGCGACCAGCCACAGCGTGCTCAGGCGACGCTCGACCAACAGACGGTCGAGTTCGCGGTCGTCGAAGTGCACGCGCACGCGGGCAATCGTCTGGCCTTCGTAACGGACGGACGCCTCGCGCACCACGGCCTGCGGCGATGTCGGGCAATGGTCGCGACGGAGGTCCGGTGCGTCGACCGTGGGCTGCACGTCCAGTACCTCGACCCCGCAGACCGACGGCTCGCGCAGGATGCCCTCGATCGCCGCCTGCAATCCGGGCTGGCTGAGGGTCCATGCCGGTTCGGTGAGCGCTGCCGTGGCCAGCGCGACGACGGCGCTGCGCGTGCGGTCGACCACCGGCTGCTGGGAACGACGGGCGGTGTAGTCGCCGATGACGATGACCAGGCCCGCAGGCAGCACCACACCGGCGACGATCGCTGCCAGGACCGCACCGCGAAGCGACAAGCGGGGCAGATGCATCAACGGATGGCGGCGAGCGCGCGGTCGATGCGCGCCATCCACTCGGCGGGCACGGCGCGGCTGCAATAGAGGTGGCGCGTCTGACCCCTGGGCTCGTCGGTGAGCGGCAGCAGGCGCAGGCCGGGGGCCGTCAGCATCTCGGCCTCCTCGGGGGCGACGAGCATCCAGTCGGCGCGGTCGGAGGCCAGCATGCGCGCCATCTGCACCGGTTCGACACTGGTGCGCAGCGGCGGGTGCGCCGCTGCGGCGATCAGCGCGTCGAGGCGGGGGCCGTAGGAGTAACCGTCCTTCACCAGCAGCCGCAGACTGGGTGCCGACAGCAGCGTGGCGGCCGTGGCCGAGGGCTCGCGCCAGGCGCCGGCACGCACCAGGGCGGCCAGCGGGCTGTCGCGGTACAGCGGCGCGCTGAAGCGGCCCAGGGCCTCGCGACCCGCGTTGCGGAACCAGCCCACGCCGCAGTGCAGGCCCGTGGCCTCGCCCTGGATCAGCGCGAGCTGCCGCTGGTTGGGGGTGCGCGCCCACGCGAACGCGATGCCGGCGGCCTGCAGTGCGCGGGCGGCGGGCTCGGCCACCAGACCGCTCACCTGGCCCTGGGGGTCGGTGGCGGAATAGGGCGGGCGTTCCTGGTAGTGCAGGGTCAGCGCAGGGGCGGCGTGCGCCATCGACCCCGCAGCCAGCGACAGGTACAGCAACAGGCGGCGCATGCCGTGGATTCTGGTCTGCGCTAGCCTCCTCGTCCATGCACATCCTGCTCTGTGGCCGATTCGACACCGGCGAACGTGAACTCTGGCGATCGGCGCTGGCGGCGGCGTGGCCCCAGGGACACTGGCTCGACGAGGCCGGGGCCCGGGCTGCACCAGAACAGGTGCGGGCTGCGGTGGTGGCCAACCCGCCACCCGGCGCGCTGCAGGGGCTGCCGAACCTGGCGCTGGTGCAGTCGTTGTGGGCCGGCGTGGAGCGCCTGGTGACCGACCCCACGCTGCCGTCAGGGGTGCCCCTGGCGCGCATGGTCGACCCCATGATGAGCGTGGCCATGGCCGAGACCGCGCACTGGGCCGTGCTGTCGCTGCATCGCGACTTCCTGGCGTATGCCCGCCAGCAGCGCCAGCGGCAGTGGCTGCCGCACCCGCAGCGGCGTGCCGACGAGGTGCGCGTGCTGGTGCTCGGCCGTGGTGAACTCGGCCGCACCGTGGGCCGGCGACTGGCCGATGCCGGCTACCGCGTGGCCTACTGGGCGCGCGGCGACGATCTGGACTCGTCGCTGTCGCAGGCCGACATCGTGATCAACCTGCTGCCGTTGACGCCGGCCACGCGCAGCCTGATCGATGCCCGCTTCCTGGCGCGGCTGCCGGCCGGGGCGGCGCTGGTGAACCTGGCGCGCGGCGGGCATGTCGTCGACACCGACCTGCTGGCCGCGCTGGACCGCGGCCATCTGCAGCACGCGGTGCTCGACGTGTTCACGCAGGAACCGCTGCCGCCGGACCACGCCTTCTGGACCCACGAGCGCGTGACCGTGCTGCCGCACGTGGCCGCGGCCACCGACCCGCGCAGCGCCGCGGCCGTGGTGGCGGCCAACCTGCAGGCGCTGGTCGACGGGCGCCCGCTGGCCCATCTGGTGGACCGCAGCCGCGGCTACTGAATGCCGCCCGGGCCTTGGGTGATCAGCCGGCGTGCAGCACCAGCCGCGTGGCGGTCTGGCCGCGTGGCGTGGTGGTGCGGGTGGCCATCACGGCCTGCAGCGCCATCAGCACCAGCTGGCGCAATGCGTCCCAGGGCTCGGCCGGCCAGTCGGGGTGGCGCAGGCCCTTGACCAGGCCGTCGCAGATGCTGGCGGCCTCCACCAGGTGGGCCAGCGTGTGCGCCGGCAGGCCGGGCAGCACGCGCTCGAACAGGCGCTGGCGGGCGCCCCACACGCGCGCCTCCTGCAGCGCCATCGGCAGCGGCCGACCACTGTCGAGCGCGTCGCGCGCGCGCTTGAGCGCCTGCAGGTCGGCCGCCAGTGTCCAGTGCACCAGCACCGCTGCCTCGCCTTCGGCGCGCAGGCCGTCGAGCATGCGCAGCGCGCGTGCCGTCTGGCCTTGCAGCACGGCCTCGGTGAAGCGCCAGACGTCGTAGCGCGCCACGTCCAGCACCGCGGCCTCGATCTGGTCGAAGCTCAGCTCGCCCTCGGGGTACAGCAGCGCCAGCTTCTGCAGCTCCTGGTGTGCGGCCAGCAGGTTGCCCTCGACGCGGTCGGCGAAGAAGGCCAGCGCCTGCTGCCCGGCCTCGCCATCGGCCACGCGCTGGCCCTGTGCGGCCAGCCGCTGCGCGATCCACGCCGGCAGCGCGCGGCGCTCCACCGGCTCCACGCGCACGGTGGCGCCGGCGCGATCCAGGGCCGCGAACCAGGCGCTCTTGAGCTGCTGGCCGTCCAGGCGCGGCAACTGCACGATGGTCAGCACGTCGTCGCCGAGCTGCTCACAGTAGCGCTGCAGCGCCTCGGAGCCTTCCTTGCCGGGCTTGCCGCCGGGGATGCGGATCTCGATGAGCTGGCGGTCGGCGAACAGGCTCATCGACTGGGCGGCGCCGAGCACGCCCGCCCAGTCGAAATGCGCACCGCCCACGGCGAAGACCTTGCGCTCGGTGTAGCCGGCCGCGCGCGCGGCGGCGCGGATGGCGTCACAGGCCTCCTGCGCCAGCAGCGGCTCGTCGCCATGCACGGTGTACAGCGGTCGCAGGCCGCGCTGCAGTTGCGCGGCCAGCTGGTCGGGGCGGATCTGCATCTGACCGACCCTACACCGGCAGCGCCGCCAGCCGTCGCAGCAGCTGGGCCACGACGTCGTCCTGCATCTCGCGGAAGATCTCCGCCTCCTCGGCGGCCTTGGCCAGCGTGGCGGCTTCGGTGGTGCTGAGTTCACGCACCAGGCGCAGCGCCACCGGCGGCAGCAGCGGCCGGCCGGTGGGCGTGTCGGCGCGCACGGTGGCCAGCAGGCGCAGCTGCAGTTCGCGCACCTGGCCGGCGGCCGTGGCGGCGGCGGCGCTGCGCTCGCGCCGGTCCACCAGCGCCTGCAGCACCACCTCGGCCTCGGCCGGCACCGCCTTGACCTCGACACGGCCGGCGAGCGCGCGTCGCAGGTCGGCGGCCAGCGGCGAGCCGGGCGCGAAACCGACCAGCGCGATGCTGCGGAACGGGTAGCTCGGCGGCGCGGCCAGGCGGAAGCCGCAGCCCGCTGTCAGGGCCGATGCCGCCGTGGCGGCCAGGGTCGTCAGCACATGGCGACGGCGCATGCCGTCAGACCACGATGTTGACCAGCCGCCCGGGCACGATCACGACCTTGCGCACCGGCTTGCCGTCCATGAAGCGCTGCGCATCGGGGTTGGCGAGCGCGGCGGCCTCGATGGCGGCCAAGTCGGCCGACGCCGGCACGGTGATGGACCCGCGCAGCTTGCCGCCCACTTGCAGCACCAGCTCGATCTCGCTGCGCACCAGCGCCGCCTCGTCCACCGCTGGCCAGGGCGCGTCGACGAGGTCGCCGTGGCGCGCGGCAAAACCCAGCGGCGTCCACAGCGCGTGCGCCAGGTGCGGCGCGGCCGGGTACAGCGTGCGCAGCAGGATGCCGTAGCCCTCGGCCCGCACCGCGGCGTCGGCGGCGCTGTCGGTGAGCGTGGCGTCTTCCAGCGCGTTGAACATCTTCATCGCGCCGGAGACCACGGTGTTGTACTGCAGGCGCTCGTAGTCGGCGCTGACCTGCTTGAGCAGCTCGTGCATCGTGCGCCGCAGCGTGCGCGCGGCGTCGCTGCAGCCGTCGACGCTGCTGCCGGCACCGGCAATCAGCGCCTGCTGGCGGTGCGCAGCCGCCCACACGCGGCGCAGGAAACGGAACGCGCCTTCGGCACCGCTGTCGCTCCAGGCCGCGCTCTGGTCCGGCGGGCCGGCGAACATCACGAACAGGCGCGCGGTGTCGGCGCCGAAGCGGGCGATGATGTCCTTGGGCTCGACGACGTTGTTCTTGCTCTTGGACATCTTCTCGATGCCGCCCAGCACCACCGGCAGGCCGTCGGCCTTGGCCGTGGCGCGCACCGGTGCGCCGCGGTCGTCGTACTCGATGTCCACCTCCGACGGGTAGAACCAGCGCCGCTTGCCGCTGGCCTCCTCGCGGTAGAAGCACTCCATGCCCAGCATGCCCTGGGTGAACAGCCTGGTGAACGGCTCGCCGAACCTCACGAGGCCGAGGTCGCGCATGGCCTTGGTCCAGAAGCGCGCGTACAGCAGGTGCAGCACCGCATGCTCGATGCCGCCGATGTACTGGTCCATCGGCATCCAGTAGTCGTTGCGCGCGTCGACCATCGCATCGGTGCTGTCCGGGCACGTGTAGCGCATGTAGTACCAGGCGCTGTCGACGAAGGTGTCCATGGTGTCGGTCTCGCGCCGCGCCGGCTTGCCGCACTGCGGGCAGGGCACGTTCAGGAAGGCCGCGCACTTGTTCAGCGGGTTGCCGCTGCCGTCGGGCACCAGGTCCTCGGGCAGCACCACCGGCAGGTCCTGCTCCGGCACCGGCACGCTGCCACAGTCGTCGCAGTGGATGATGGGAATCGGCGTGCCCCAGTAGCGCTGGCGGCTGATGCCCCAGTCGCGCAGGCGCCAGGTGGTCTTCTTCTCGCCCAGGCCCTTGGCCGACAGCACGGCGGCGATGGCGTCCACCGCGGCGGCGTGCGACAGCCCGTCGAACTCACCCGACTGGCAGGTGACGCCACGCGCCTTGTCGCCATACCAGTCCTGCCAGCGCGTCGCGTCGAAGGCCTCGCCATCGACCTGCACCACCTGCCGGATCGGCAGGCCGTACTTCAGTGCGAAGGCGAAGTCGCGCTCGTCGTGCGCCGGCACGCCCATGACCGCGCCGTCGCCGTAGCTCATCAGCACGTAGTTGCCCACCCACAGCGGCACGGCCGCGCCGGTGATCGGGTGGGTCACGGTCAGACCGGTGTCGCGGCCTTCCTTGTCCTTCAGCGCCAGCTCGGCCTCGGTCGTGCCGCCCTTCTGGCACTCGGCGATGAAGTCAGCCAGCGCTGGGTCCGATGCCGCGGCGTGCTGCGCCAGCGGATGCTCCGGCGCCACGGCGCAGAAGGTCACGCCCATGATGGTGTCGGCACGCGTGGTGAACACGTACATGCGGCCGTCGTCGATCAGTGCGCCATCGGCGCCACGCACCTCGTGCGTGAAGGCAAAGCGCACGCCGGTGCTCTTGCCGATCCAGTGTTCCTGCATCAGGCGCACGCGCTCGGGCCAGCCGGCCAGGTAGTCGGGGTGGGCCGGGTCGGTGACGCCGGCCAGCAGTTCCTCGGCGTACTGCGTGATGGCCAGGTAGTAGCCCGGAATCTCGCGCTTTTCGACGATGGCGCCGCTGCGCCAGCCGCGGCCGTCCACGACCTGCTCGTTGGCCAGCACGGTCTGGTCCACCGGGTCCCAGTTGACGACCTGGGTCTTCTTGTAGGCGATGCCCTTCTCGAGCATCTTCAGGAAGAACCACTGGTTCCACTTGTAGTAGCCGGGGTCGCAGGTGGCGACCTCGCGGCTCCAGTCGATGGCCAGGCCCAGCGGCTTCATCTGGGCCTTCATGTCGGCGATGTTGGCGCGCGTCCAGTCCGCCGGCGGCCGCTTGTTGTCGATGGCCGCGTTCTCCGCCGGAAGGCCGAAGGCGTCCCAGCCCATCGGCATCAGCACGTTGTGGCCCTTCATGCGCAGCCAGCGCGCCATCATGTCGTTGATGGTGTAGTTGCGCACGTGCCCCATGTGCAGCTTGCCGCTGGGGTAGGGCAGCATCGAGCAGGCGTAGAACTTCGGCCGCGACGGATCCTCCGTCACGCGCGACAGGTTCTGCGCATCCCAGTGCGCCTGGGCGGCGGCCTCGACTTCGGCGGGCACGTACTTGTCTTGCATGCCCGGATTGTAGGGAGCGGGCCCGCTATTTCGGCGGTGCGGCAACGGCCGCGGGCGCCTCGGTGACGAAGCCGATGCGGTTCAGCCCGGCCTGCTGCACCAGGCCGATGAGCTCGGCCACGCGGCCGTAGGGCACGGCCTGGTCGGCACGCAGCTGGACCTCCGTCTCGGGGTCGCGGCGGGCGGCGTCGCGCACCGCGTCGGCCACGGCCTCGGGCGTGGCCGGGTTGCCGGCCAGGAACAGCTGGCCCTGGGCGTCGAGCGCCAGCGCCACGAAGGCCGGCGTCTCGTTGGGCGTGCCGGCGGCCGTCGTCGGCAGGTCGAGCTTCAGGCTCTGGCCGATCAGCGGCGCGGTGACGATGAAGATCACCAGCAGCACCAGCATCACGTCGATCAGCGGCGTCATGTTGATGTCGCTCATCGGCCGCGAGGCGGCTGCGCGCTCCAGGCGGCCGAAGGCCATCAGGCGCGCTCCGCGGGGTCGGCCGCTGCTGGCCGGTACTGCATCACCATCTGCCGCAGGTCGTGCGCGAAGCCCTCGAGCTCGGCCTCGCTGGCCGCGATCCACTGGCCGAACAGGTTGTAGGCCAGCACGGCCGGCACCGCCACGGCGATGCCGGCGGCGGTCATGATCAGGGCCTCGCCGATGGGACCGGAGACCTGGTCGATGCCGATCGCGCCGGCGCCGGCGATGCCCGCCAGCGCGTGGTAGACGCCCCAGACGGTGCCGAACAGGCCGACGAAGGGCGCCGTGCTGCCCACCGAGGCCAGCAGCACCTGGCCGAACTGCAGGTGCGCCAGGCCGCGGTGCAGCGCGTCGCGCAGGCGGCGGGTGAGCTGGTCCTCGCGGGCGCCGTTGGCTTCGAGCGACCCGCGGGCCGGTGCGGCCACGGCGGCATCGAACAACGGCAGCAGCACGCGTTCACGGTCCATGGCCGACAGGCGCTTGCGGCCGTCGGCCAGGTTGGACCCGGCCCAGAAGGCCGGCACGGCCTGGCGGATGTCGCGCGCAGCGCGCCGCAGCACCCAGCCCTTCCAGAGGATGACGACCCAGGCGCTGACCGACATGCCCAGCAGCAGCACGGCCACGAAAGCGCCGACGGCGTCGGTCGAGGCCCAGAAGGCTTGCCAGCCCGACATCGTAGACCTGGCCGTCAGCGCAGGCCGAGCACGTCGGCCATGTCGTACAGGCCGGGCGCGCGGCTGGCGAGGAAGTGCGCGGCACGCAGGCTGCCCTGCGCGTAGCCCTGGCGGCTGTTGCTGCGGTGCGCGATCTCGATGCGTTCGCCGGTGCCGAGGAACATCACCTGGTGGTCGCCGATGACGTCGCCGCCGCGGATGGTGGCAAAGCCGATGGTGCCGGGCTCGCGTTCGCCGGTGTGGCCTTCGCGGGCATACACGGCACAGTCCTTCAGCGCCTTGCCCTGCGCCGCCGCGATGGCCTCGCCCATCGCCAGCGCGGTGCCGCTGGGCGCGTCCACCTTGTGCCTGTGGTGGGCCTCGACGATCTCGACGTCGTAGCCGGTGGCCAGCGCCTTGGCGGCCATCTCCAGCAGCCTGAGCGCGACGTTGACGCCCACGCTCATGTTGGCGGCGAAGACGATGGGGATCTCGCGTGCCGCGTCGGCGATGGCGGCCTTGCCGGCATCGTCGAACCCGGTGGTGCCGATGACCATGCGCACGCCGGCGGCGCGGCAGGCGGTCAGGTGGGCCAGCGTGCCTTCGGGCCGGGTGAAGTCGATCAGCACATCCGCGCCGGCCAGGCCCTGGGCCAGGTCGGCCGTGATGGCGACGCCGCAGGGACGCCCGAGGAAGGCCGCGGCGTCCTCGCCCAGCGCCGGGCTGGCGGCGTGGTCGAGCGCGCCGCTGAGCGCGTCGCCAGGGCTGGACATCACGGCTTCGATCAGCATGCGGCCCATCCGGCCGGACGCGCCGGCGATGCAGAACTTCATCGTCTTGCCCTCGGCGGCGATCACTCGCCTTCGAGCGGCGGGTAGGGCCGCACGGGCCCGCTGGGCTCGGCCGCCGACGCGGCACGCGCCGGCGGCTTGGGCAGGGCGGCGCGCTCTTCCTCGGTGAGCTCGAGCTTGCGGTCGGGGTACTTCGCCTCGCGCGTGATCGACGAGACGAACTGCTGCTCGGTGGGCAGCTCGCCGGCGTCGATGCTGGCCAGCACGTCGCCGTCGAAGCGCAGCACGATGTTGCGCCGCTGCGCCGGCCGGCCCTGGCGTTCGATGACGAAGACGTAGTCCCAGCGGTTGCCGTGGAAGACGTCGGTGAGCAGCGGCGTGCCGAGCAGGTCACGCACCTGGCGCCGGTTCAGCCCAGGGCGCACGCGCGCCAGCAGTTCCTGCGTGATGACGTTGCCCTGCACCAGTTCCATGCGGTAGGGCGTGACCAGGCCGAACAGGGTCTGGCTGGTCTGCAACTGCGACGCGCAGCCCGCCAGGAGGGCGGCTGCGGCCGTGGACAACAGGATTCGGATCATGGGTTCCCCGCGCGCAACGGAGGTTTGCGCCGACGGGCTGGCTATGATCGGCTGATTCTAGCGGGCCCCTGCCCGCCGGGCTGCCCGCGAGATTGGCCATGACGCACGTCGAAGAACTCAAGAGCAGCGGCCTGAAGGCCACGCTGCCCCGCATCAAGATCCTGGAGGTCTTCCAGCAGTCCGAGCGCCGCCACATGACGGCCGAGGACGTGTTCAAGGCGCTGCTGGCCGACGGTTCCGACATCGGCCTGGCCACGGTCTACCGCGTGCTGATGCAGTTCGAGCAGGCCGGGCTGCTGTCGCGCAGCAACTTCGAGTCGGGCAAGGCGGTGTTCGAGCTCAACGAGGGCCAGCACCACGACCATCTCGTGTGCCTGAACTGCGGTCGGGTCGAGGAGTTCTTCGACCCCGAGATCGAGGCCCGTCAACGTGCGGTGGCCGAGTCGCGCGGCTTCCAGCTGCAGGAGCATTCGCTGGCCCTTTATGCCAACTGCACGAAGACGGACTGCGAGCACCGCGGGGCGAAGTAGGCTGCCGTCTCGGGCGCTGCCGCGTCAGTTCAGCGGCTCGCCCTTTTCCATCGCGCGCTGGTGGCGCGCCACGAACTCCTGGTAGGTGTCGATGCCGCGCAGCTGCAGCACGGTGTTGCGCACGGCGGCTTCCACCAGCACGGCCAGGTTGCGCCCGGCGTCCACCGCGATCACCACCTTGCGCACCGGGATGCCCAGCACCTCCTCGTACAGCGGCTCGTAGGGCAGGCGCTCGAATTCGCGCTCCATGGTTTCCTTGCGCACCAGGTGCACGATCAGCTGCACGCGCATCTTCCGCCGCACGGCGGTCTCGCCGAAGATGGCCTTGATGTCCAGCAGGCCGATGCCGCGCACCTCCAGCAGGTTCAGCAGCAGTTCGGGGCAGCGCCCCTCCAGCGCCGTCTGGCTGATGCGGTAGATGTCCACCGCGTCGTCGGCCACCAGGCCGTGGCCGCGGCTGATCAACTCCAGCCCGAGCTCGCTCTTGCCCAGGCCCGATTCGCCGGTGAGCAGCACGCCCAGGCCCAGGATGTCCATGAACACGCCGTGGCGTGTCGTGCGGTCGGCGAACAGCCGCGCCAGCCAGCCGCGCACGACGTCGATGGTGTGGCCCGCCGACTCCGCGGTGACGAACAACGGGATCTCGGCACGGTCGCAGATGGCCACCAGGCGGTCCGGCGGCACCTGGCCGTCGGCGACGATGATCACCGGCGGCTCCAGCGTCACGATGCGCGAGATGCGCCGTTCCTGGTCCTCGGGCGAGGAGGCCTTCAGGTACGCCACCTCGCGCTCGCCGACGATCTGCACCCGGTAGGGGTGGATGTAGTTCAGGTAGCCGACGAGGTCGGCTGCGGAGCGTGCGTCACGCACCGCGGCCTCGTCGAAGCGGCGATCGGGCTGCGCGTGGCCGGCCACCCACTCCCAGCGCAATGCTGCGCGGTGTTGTTCGAAGAGCGCCTCGGCGCTCATCGAGGTGGGTTTCATGGCGCGGACGGCCGGTTGCCGCCGGTGGACATCAGGCCACCGACTTCAGCGGTTCCCAGTCCTGGATGAGCTTGTGCACGCCGGCCGCATCGGGCTCGGTCTTCAGGCGCTCGCGCAGGTCGCGGTCGGACAGCATCTCGGCGATCTCCGACAGGATCTCCAGGTGGCGCTGGGTCGCCGCCTCGGGCACGAGCAGGAAGATCAGCAACAGCACCGGCTCGTCGTCGGGCGCGTCGAACGGGATGGGCTGCTGCACGCGAAGCACGGCCGCCAGCGGGTTCTTCAGCCCCTTGATGCGCCCGTGCGGGATCGCCACGCCATGCCCCAGCCCCGTGGAGCCCAGGCGTTCGCGGGCGAACAGGTTGTCGGTGACGGTGCTGCGGGCGATGGCGTGCAGGTTCTCGAACAGCAGGCCGGCATGCTCGAAGACACGCTTCTTGCTGCTCGCCTCCACGTTCACCAGCACGTTGCCTTCCGGCAGGATGGCGGCAAGACGGTTCATGGGGTCGGTGATGCGTGCGCCACCGCGGATCTCGTTACAAGTGAGTAGGAATTATAGGAATCGCGGTCCGGCGTTTGTGTGCACTGCACCACCGATGTCGGTGGAAGTCAACGGCGGCGCGGCACGGGGACAACAGTTTCCGGCAAACGAAAGCGGCCCGAAGGCCGCACGCAGAAAAGGGAGATCGGCGCTCAGGACAGTTCCGCACCCAGCCGCTTGGGCGACGTGTGATGGTGGTCCTGCAGGCGGTCCTTGTGGCGGACGACCTGGCGGTCGAGCTTGTCCATCAACTGGTCGATGGCGGCGTACAAGTCCTCGTGGGACTGCTCGACGAAGATGTCCCGCCCTTTGACGTGCAGGGTCACCTCGGCCTTCTGTCGGCGTTCCTTCTCCTTCAGCTTCTCCACGGTCAGCAGCACGGTCACGTCGACCACCTGGTCGAAGTGGCGCGTCACCCGATCTAGCTTGGTGAGCACATACTCTCGCAGAGCCGGCGTCACTTCGAGATGATGTCCGCTGATCGTCAGGTTCATCAGGGCTTCCTTTCAGGTCATTGGGGTCTCGTGTCGGGCCATCTGTCAAGCCACCCGACAGACCCAGTGTGCGCCCGAAGCACCCCCGTGACAAGCTTGTGAAATCCCGCCCTTCGCGGCAGGATGCACGGATTGGCAGTAAGGTCGTCTGCGCGTTCTCCGGGGGGGTGCCTGGCCGTGCTTCTCGACCTGATCTTCGGCTGCCGTGGCGCGGCCGCACGCGTGTGTTCGCTCTGCTGGGTGGTGCTGGCGTGGCCGGCCGCCCCGGCGTTCGCGGCGCCGCCCGCGCTGCCCCTCTTCGACGCCCACCTGCACTACAGCCACGATGCCTGGGACCAGCTCCCGCCGGCGCGTGCCGCCGCCCTGCTGCGCGAGGCCGGACTGAAGGCGGCCCTGGTGTCCAGCAGCAGCGACGAAGGCACCCAGCAGCTGTACGCTGCCGCCCCCGACATCGTGCTGCCAGCGCTGCGGCCCTACCGGCAGCGCGGTGAACTCGGCACCTGGATGCACGACCCGTCGGTCATCCCCTACCTGGAAGACCGCCTGAGGCGCTTCCGCTACGTGGCCATCGGCGAATTCCATGCGTATGGCGATCAGGCCGATACGCCGGTGATGCGCCGCGTGGTGCAGCTCGCACGCGAGCACGGGCTCTACCTGCATGCGCATGGTGACGCCGACGCGGTCGAGCGTCAGTTCCGGCAGGACCCGCAGGCGCGCATCCTCTGGGCGCATGCCGGCTTCGACACGCCGGAGCGCGTGGCGCAGATGCTGCGCCGCCACCCCAACCTGTGGTGCGACCTGGCCTTCCGCAGCGACCATGCCAGTGACGGGAAGGTCGACCCGGCGTGGCGCGCCGTTTTCCTGGCGTTTCCCGACCGTTTCCTCGTCGGCACCGACACCTTCACGCCGGAACGCTGGCACTACGTGGTGCCGCACGCGCAGTTCAGCCGCGCCTGGCTGGCCGATCTGCCCGCCGACGTGGCCGAGCAGATCGCCTGGCGCAACGGCGAACGCCTGTTCGGCGCGATGCGGGCGGCGCTGCAGCGGTGAGCTGGCGTTCCCTGCTGGCGGCCAGCGTCGGCCTGCTGATGCTGCCCGGTGCCGGTGCCTGCCCACTGCAGGCCGACGACGGCTGGCGGGTGGCGGGGGAGGGTGTGACCTTGGCCTGGCGGGTGCACGACGATGGCCCCGCCGATGCGGCGCCACCGCTGGCGACGCCCTTCGCGCTGCAGGTGCGGCTGTGCCCGCCGCAGGCCGAACTGCTGGCCGTCGACGCCACGATGCCGGCGCACCGCCACGGCATGAACTACCGGCCGTCGCTGCAGGCGCTCGGCGGCGGCCGCTGGCGGGTCGATGGCCTGCTGTGGCACATGCCCGGCACCTGGTCGCTGCGGCTGGAGGTGCGGCTGGACGGGCGCACCCAGATGCTGCAGCAGAGCGTCGACCTGCAGTGATGTGGCCGGCAGCGTTCCGCGCATGGCGCCGTGTCGCCCCGGCGCGTGCGATGGCCGCGCTGGCATTGGCCAGTCTGGTCTGCGGTGCGCAGGCTGCGGAGGGCCTGCTCGACTTCTCCACCGAAGAGCGCCAGGCCATTGCCGCCCACGGGCCCTGGCCGCCACCGACCGCGACCGACCCGAGCAACCGCTGGCAGCCTGACGCCAAGGCCGCGGCCCTCGGCCGCCGCCTCTTCTTCGACGCCGGTCTGTCGGCCAGCGGCCAGGTGTCCTGCGCCAGCTGCCACGTGCCGGCACGGGCCTTCCAGGACGGCCGCCCGGTGGCCATCGGCCAGGGGCCGGGCGTGCGCAACACACCCGGCCTGATGGACGTGGCGGGCCAGCGCTGGTTCGGCTGGGGCGGCAACGCCGACTCGCTGTGGGCTGCCAGCCTGCGCGCCCTGCGCGACCCGGCGGAGATGGGCGGCGACGAGGCCGCGCTGCAGCGCCGGCTGGCCCGCGAACCCGCGCTCGCCGCGGTGCCCGAAGGCGATGCCCGCCTGGTGGCGGCCGCCAAGTCGCTGGCTGCGTTCCAGGCCCGGCTCGTCTCGCCGCGCACGGCCTTCGATGACTTCCGCGATGCCCTGGTCCGTGGCGACGATGCGGCCGCCGCGCGCTACTCGCTGCCGGCCCAGCGCGGCCTGCGCCTGTTCGTGGGCCGTGGCCGATGCCAGCTGTGCCATGTCGGCCCGCGCTTCAGCCACGGCGAGTTCGCCGACATCGGCGTGCCCTTCTTCGTGCCCGGCGGCGTGGATCCCGGGCGCCACGCGGGGCTGGCAGAGGTACGCGGCAGCCGCTTCAATCGCCTCGGCCCGTTCGCCGACGACGGCGGCGCCAGCGGTGTCGCCACCCGCCATCTGCGCAGCGAGCACCGCCACTTCGGCGAGTTCCGTGTGCCCGGCCTGCGCAACCTGCGCCAGACCGCGCCGTACTTCCACGCCGGCAGCGCCGCGACGCTGACGGACGTCGTCCGGCATTACTCGACCCTCGATCCCGAACGGCTGCATGCCGACGGCGAGCGCATCCTGGTGCCGTTGCAACTGCGTGACGACGAGGTCGCGGACCTGGTGGCCTTCCTGGAGACCCTGTCGCCGTGACGGCCGCCACCGGCGCGCCTACACTGCCGCGCATGCGCATCGACCTGATCTCCGACGTCGCCTGCCCCTGGTGTGCCATCGGCCTGGCCGGCCTGCAGCAGGCCCTCGACCAGCTCGACGGCGAGATCGATGTCGAATTGCACTGCCAGCCCTTCGAGCTCAACCCCGACATGGGGCCCGAGGGCCGGGACATCGTCGAGTACCTGGGCGAGAAGTACGGCAAGTCGCCGCAGGACATCGCGCAGACGCAGGCCATGATCCGCGAGCGCGGTGCCGCCGTCGGCTTCGCCTTCGGGCCGCGCACGCGCACCTGGAACACCTTCGACGCCCACCGGCTGCTGCACTGGGCGGGCCTGCAGGGCGCGGCTGCGCAGCTGGCGCTCAAGCGGGCCCTGCTGCAGGCCTACCACGGTGATGGCCGCAACCCGTCGGACGCTGCCGTGCTGGCCGATGCGGCTGAAGCCGCAGGGCTGGACCGCGCCGCCGCGCAGGCGGTGCTGGCCGAGGGCCGCCATGCCGACGAGGTGCGCGCCGCCGAGCGCCACTGGCAGCAGCAGGGCATCCGTGCCGTGCCTTCGGTGGTGGTCGACGGCCGGCACCTGATCCAGGGCGGGCAGCCGCCGGCGGTCTACCTGCAGGCGCTGCGCCAGATCGCTGCGGAGTCGGCGGCCGAGCCGGCCGGCGCTCAGCGGTAGGCGTCCAGCGCGTCCAGCCGCGCGTCGATGCGCGCGAGCATGGCCTGGTAGGCCGGTGCGCCCACGGCGCCGAAGCGCGCCTCGAACTCGGCGCGGCCCATGAACTCGGGCAGGTCGGCCACGGCGGGCAGCAGGTCGTGGTCCGGCGGCGCTGCCGCCAGCAGCGTCTGCACGCGGCGCGGGTCGCGCACCGCCAGTTCGCCCAGGCGCGCGCCGGCGCGGTTGACGGCGATGTCGGTGAAGCTGAAGCCGCTGCCGCCGCGCGTGTCGCCCACCTCCTTCATCGCCCCCAGCGCATCGGCCAGTGGCCCGCCGGCTTCGGCGGCCAGGGCGGCGGAGACCAGGTAGTGCTGCGCGAAGTCGCCGCGGCCGCCGAACTGTGCGCCGCGCGGCGGCACGCGCGGCCAGTCGCCGGCCTGCGGCCACCAGCGCGCCGCCGGCTGCCCGCTGGCGTAGGCGGCCAGCACCAGCAGCGCGGCGCGGTTTTCGGCGGCGGCATCGCCAGTCACGCTGCGCTGCGCGGCGAGCGCGAACAGCGGCGCCATCAGCGCCGTCAGCTGCTGTGGCCTGTTCGAGCGCAGCACCGCCGAGCGCAGCGCGTCGTGATACGGCTGCAGCGTGGCCAGCCGGTCTGCCGGCATCACCCAGGCGGCCAGCTGTTGCGGCAGGTCGGCGCGCCAGCGGTAGCTCAGCAGCACCTGCTGCGGTTGCAGGCGCAGCGCCTGCAGCATGGTGTGCCACGGCGCCGAACCTGCCGCCGGCCGGTCCCACCAGGCCAGGGCCAGCCTCACGGCGGTGCTGGCCAGTGGCCGCGGCAGGTGCAGGCGGCCGACGCGGATCGTCTCCACCATCGCGGGGAGCTGCCGCCCGTCGCGCAGCACCAGGTCCACGTTCAGCCAGCGTGAAGGCGCCGCTGCGCCGGGCCAGCGCAGCGGCAGGCTGAACTGCAGGTCCAGGCGGCCGGCCGCCAGCCGCGTGCGTGCCGCGCCGCCGGCCAGATGGGCGGCCTGGTCGGCCAGCAGCTCCAGTTCCTCCGCGCTGGCCCGCACCCACAGCACCCGCCCATCCCGCATGCGACGCGGGTCGTGCTGGCGCAGCCAGTGGCGCAGGTGCGTGCCGGCACCGGCGGTGGCGGCGCTGTTGCCGCTGACCTGTGGTGCCGGCTCGGTGGCGAGCCACAGTGTGGCGGCTGCGAGCAGCAGTGCACCGACCGGCATGGCCAGCCAGAGCCAGCGCCAGGCACGGTGCGGTGCCGACGAAGGCGAAGACGATGGCGCAGCCATGGCGCGCAGTCTGCCACCGGGCCGCGGGCGCATGCCGCGGCGCGATAATCCCCGGGTTCCCCGCCGCCTTGGCGGACAGCCCTGTCGCCTTCACCATGTTCAACGTGTTCACGCTGGCCAACGGCCGGTTGATCCAGCACGAGATCGACGATCCGTCGGCGCTGGCCAGCCTGCAGCCGGTGTGGGTGGACCTGGAGGCGGCCTCGCCCGAGGAGAAGGGCTGGATCCAGGCCCGGTTCGGGCTCGCGATCCCGGCCGACGTGGACGACGACGACCTCGAGGAATCGGCCCGTTTCTACGAGGGCGACGCCGGCGAACTGCACATCCGCAGCGACTTCCTCATCGAGGGCGACAGCAGCCCCGACGGCGCGCTGG
Source organism: Burkholderiaceae bacterium (assembly GCA_024235855.1). Classification (GTDB taxonomy): domain Bacteria; phylum Pseudomonadota; class Gammaproteobacteria; order Burkholderiales; family Burkholderiaceae_C; genus Rubrivivax. The sequence continues at coordinate 159,520 of JACKLN010000001.1, read as the reverse complement.
CGCAGAACGTGCGGGTCGCCTTCATCCTCTTCAACAACGTGCTGTTCTCGCTGCACGCCGACGACCTGCCGGTGTTCCGGCTGCTGCGCCTGCGTGCGCGCCGCATCCCGGCGCTGATCGAGGACGCGAAGGACGTGCTGCTCAAGCTCTTCGACGCCGACGCCGAGTACTCGGCCGACGTGCTCGAGGGCATCTACGACCGGCTGGAGGCCGTCAGCGCCCGCGTGCTCAAGCAGGACGTGGACGACCGCACCGCCGGCGAAGCGCTGTCGGCCATCGCCCGCGAGGAGGACCTCAACGGCCGCATCCGCCGCAACGTGATGGACACGCGGCGCGCGGTGAGCTTCATGATGCGCAGCCGGATGCTCAACGCCGAGCAGTTCGAGGAGGCGCGGCAGATCATGCGCGACATCGACTCGCTCGATTCGCACACCGCCTTCCTGTTCGACAAGATCAACTTCCTGATGGACGCCACCGTCGGCTTCATCAACATCAACCAGAACAAGATCATCAAGATCTTCTCGGTGGCCAGCGTGGCGTTGCTGCCGCCGACGCTGATCGCCAGCATCTACGGCATGAACTTCCGCTTCATGCCCGAGCTGGAGTGGCGCTACGGTTACTTCTTCTCACTGGCGCTGATGGTCTGTTCGGTGGCCGCGCCCTTCCTGTTCTTCCGCCGCAAGGGCTGGCTGCGCTGACGGTGTTGCATTTGTCGCAAAGCTCGCCTGCCAGGAGGACGCCGCGCCCCCGGCGCTGCGCTAGATTCCAGCCTGCCGGAGACTGAGGCTGCCGATGAAGAACGTCCTGCTGACCCTGACTGCCACGCTGATGCTGGTTGCCGGCACGGCGCGCGCGCAGTTTGCCGCCGTGCCCGCGCCGCTGACGCAGGGCACGCCGGCGCCGTCGCAGGCCGAGTCGGCCGACGACTACAAGAAGGACTTTGCGACCCACATCTACAAGGCCTACCCGATGCGCATCTATCGGGGGATGTTGCCGCCGCTGCTCTACAGCGTGATGATGACGGAGACGCAACTGGACGAGCAGGGTAACGTGGTCGATGTGGCCGTTCGCCGTCCGCCTGCCGTGGCAGCCGTGGCGCCCTTCATCGTACAGTTGATCAAGCGCGCTGCACCATTCCCCGCACCGGCGAAGTTGGGTGCCGGCACGGTGTCCGAGGTCTGGTTCGTCGACAAGTCCGGCAACTTCCAGGTCATGACGCTGACCGAGGGTCAGAAGTAGGGTCCTGCCGGCGCAGGTGATCGGGTCTTCAGCTCCCGGCCCGCCGCTTCAGCCAGCGCATCAACGCGCCCACCACGGGCAGCTTCTCGTAGAGTTCCTCGGCCGCATCCCAGTAGTCGCGGTGCAGCGTGATGCGACCGTCGGCACCGAAGCGCAGATGCGTGCCGCCTTGGATCGTCTGTTCCTTGCGGTCGAAGCGCTTCATGTGGAAGCGGAAGTCCCAGGTCAGGAAGCACTGGTCGCCCTGCACCACGCGCTCGCGGATCTCGAACCGTGGGTTGTCCAGTGCCTGGAACATGTGGACGAAGATCGCCCGCAGGGCGGCCTGACCGCGCACGTCGTTGAACGGGTCCTTGAAGCGCGCGTCGTCGGCGTAGAGCCGGCACAGGGCGTCCAGGTTGTCCGGCGCCAGGCCCTCGAAGGCGGCGACCACCCGCGCCACGCGCGCGTCGGCCGCTGCGCCGTGTGCCTCGCTCACAGCCCGGTCGACCGCCGCACGGCCGCGAAGTAGGGCCGGTAGGCCAGCATGCGCAGCGCCTTGAGCCACAGCGTGAAGCGCTTCGGGAAGTGGATCTCGAAGTCGCCGCGCCGCCAGCCGCGCACGATCTCGTCGGCCGCTTCCTCGGGGGTGATCAGGGCAGGCATGTGGAAGGCATTCTGCGCGGTCAGCGGCGTCTCCACGAAGCCCGGGTTGACCACGGAGACACCGATGCCACGCGGGTGCAGGTCCATGTACAGGATCTCGGCCAGGTTGATCAGCGCGGCCTTCGTCGGCCCGTAGGCCAGCGCCTGCGGCAGGCCGCGGTAGCCAGCCACGCTGCCCACCAGGCTCAGGTGCCCACGGCCTTGCTTCAGCAGCACCGGCAGCACGGCGTCGAGCAGGTGCAGGGCCCCCACGTAGTTGACCTGCTGGTGCTGCAGGGCCACGTCGAGCGCGAACTCGTTGGCGCGCATCGCGCGGTAGGTGCCGGCGCAGTACATGACCATGTCGAGGCGGCCGTGACGCGCCACGATGTCGGCGGCGGCGGCGCGCATCGCGTCGCGGTCGGTCGCATCCACCGGCAGCGCCACGCTGCCCGGGTGCTGCTGCGCGAAGGCCCGCAGCGCCGCAGCGTTGCGTGCCGAGACGATCACCTGCGCGCCGGCGGCATGCAGGCGTGCCGCCGTGGCGCGGCCGATGCCGGTGGACGCGCCCACCAGCCACACCACCTGGCCGGTCCAGTCTTTCAACGCCGGGTTCATGGCTGCTTCCGGGTGAACGAGAGCGTGACCTCGCCGAGCGTGATCCCGAACTTGCTCATCACCGCCTTGTTCAGCATCACGCGGTCGTCCATCAGCACCATCCAGTCGTCGAACTGCACGTGCCACACCCGGCCGTCCACCGGCAGCGCCAGCGTGTAGCGCCAGTTCAGCGTATTGCCGGCCGCCACACCGGTGGCCACGCCGACCACGTCGTCGGCGCGGCCCTCCCAGCGGCCGCCGCCCAGGTCGGTGAGCCGCCAGACGCGGCGTTCGGTGCTGCCGTCGTTGTAGGTGAAGCGCTCGTCCAGCGTGCCCTGGCTGCCTTGCCAGGTGCCGGTCATGTCCACCGTGAAGCGGCGCACGATGCGCCCGCTGCGGTCGGTGAACATGCCATGGGCGACCAGTTCGCCGTCGAAGTAGCGGCGCAGGTCGAGCACCGGTTTCTCGGCGGCGTAGTCGGCGGGCGTGGGGCCGGCACAGCCGGCCAGCAGGGCGCTGCCGGCGGCGAGCATCAGCAGGCGTCGTTTCATGGGGAAGTCTCCTCGGGAACGGTGTCGCGGTGGCGGATCCAGCGCCACCACAGCAGCGCCGCGGCCAGCGCCTTCAGGGCGCAGGGCAGGGCGCAATAGGCCAGGGTCAGGGCATTCAGGGCGCCGTCATCGCGGCTGCCGGGCGTGTAGCCGAAGGCCGCCAGCAGCGGCAGCGCGATGCCGGCGGCCAGCGCCAGGTTGAGCTTGGTGGCGAAGTTCCACCAGCCGAAGTACGCGCCCTCCAGCCGCCCCTGGTGGCCGCTTCGCTGCACCACGCCGGCCAGCAGCGCGCCGGGCAGGGCCAGGTCGGCCCCCAGGGCCACGCCGGTGGCCACGCACACGGCCAGGAAGGCCGCACCGTCGCCGGCGCCCAGGGTGGCGGCCCAGACGAAGGCGGCGATGGCCAAGGCCATGCCGGCCAGCCACGAACGCGACAGGCCCCAGCGCGCTACAGCACGCACCCACAGCGGCATCGACAGCGCGCCGGCGGCGAAATACGCAGCCAGGAAGGCGGGCTCCCAGGTCGGCAGCTGCAGGCGGTCGCGCACGAAGAACAGCACCAGCGTCGCCGGCACCGCGCTGGCGATGCCGTTGACCAGGTAGATCGCCAGCAGGCGGCGGAAGGCCGGTGTGCGCAGCGGCAGCGTCATCGGCAGCGGCGGTTGCGGCACGTCGACCTGCGGGCGTGGCGCGACGGCCAGCAGCGCCACCCCGGCCGCCAGCGTGACGGCGAAGACGGTGGTGGCCACGCCCAGCCCGGCCAGCGACGGCAGCACGCTGGCCACCAGCACGCCCAGCAGCGCCAGACCCTCGCGCCAGGAGACGATGCGCGCGCGCTGACCTTCGCCACCGCCCAGCCGCGCACCCCAGGCCTGGTGCAGCACGCTGAGCATGCTGTAGGCCAGGTAGGTCAGCACGAGCAGCGCCGCTGCCCAGGCCAGCAGCGCAGGCCCGTCGGTGACCGGCGGGAAGAACAGGCCGCGGAAGCCCAGCGCCAGGGCCACGGCGGCGATCACCATGCCGGCGAGCAGCCGGGTGCGCGGGCCCGAGAGGCCATGGTCGACGAGGCGGCCGATCCAGGGGTCGGCCACGGCGTCGAAGAGCCGGGCGGCCAGCAGCAGTGCGCCCAGCGTGGCCAGCGGCACGCCGAAGGCTTCGGCATAGTGGTTGGGCAGCACCACGTACAGCGGCAGCGCGACGAAGGCCAGCGGCAGGCCGAGTGCGCCGTAGCGCAGGCCGTCGCCCAGCCCGCCGCGCCAGCCGGCGGCGACCGCGCCGACGCCGGCCGTCATCGACCCCCCGCCAGCAGGCGCTCGCGCAGCGACGGTTCGGAGGTCTGCGGGGCGAGCCAGATGCCGAAGAAACGGCGCGCGAAGCTGGCGTCGCGCACTTCGCCGCGGAAAGCGCCGTTGTAGAAGAAGCGCGCCGCTGCCTGGGGCAGGTGGACGCCGGTGAGGCGGTCGCCGTCCTTGACGTCCGGGAACAGCCGGGTCATCTCGGCCAGCCAGCGTTCGGCCACCGGCGTGGCGATGTCACCCTGCCGGCGCATTTCCTCCAGCGAGCGCTCGGCGATGGCCTGGCCGTACAGCGTGCGCGCGTAGGACAGCTCCAGCGCCAGCGGGGCTTGCGCCCAGTCATCGGCCCCCACGGGCTGCGGCGCCCACAGGCGGATGTCGTAGACCTGCAGGCCGAAGAAGCGCAGCCGGCCTTCGCCCTGCAGCCGCGCGTCGGGCAGGGCCTGCGCGAGTTCGGGCGGCCGCAGCGACGCCATCGCCGGCCACGCGAGCAGCGCGGCGGGCAGGGCGGTCAGCAGAGGGCGGCGGCGCAGCATGACCTGTCGGACCGATCGGCTCAGGGCCGGCGCAGCGTGAACTGCACGACGTTGGTGTTGCCGGTGGCGAATGCCGCTTCGCAATACGCCAGGTAGAACTCCCAGATGCGCATGAACCGGGTGTCGAAGCCCAGCTGGCGCACCTGGCCGTCGCGCGCCAGGAAGGCGGCGCGCCAGCGGCGCAGCGTCTCGGCGTAGTCGGCACCGAAGGCCAGTTCGTTGACCACCTCCAGGCCGGCCTTGGCCGCCTCGGCGCGGAAGGCCTCGGCGCTGGGCAGCAGGCCGCCGGGGAAGATGTACTGCTGGATGAAGTCGGTGGAGCGCACGTAGCGCTCGAACAGGTCGTCGCGGATCGTGATGCTCTGGATGCAGGCGTGGCCGCCGGGCTTCAGCGCGCTGCGCAGCGTGCGGAAGTAGTCGCCCCAGTACTCGCGGCCGACGGCCTCGAACATCTCGATGGAGACCACGGCGTCGAACGGCTCGGTCTCGGCGTGCATGACCTCGCGGTAATCCTGCAGGCGCAGGTCGGTGCGGTCGGCCAGGCCGGTGCGCTGCATGCGCTCGCGGGCGAAGGCCAGCTGTTCGTCCGACAGGGTCAGGCCGACCACGCGGGCGTGGAAGTCGCCGGCCGCGCATTCGGCCAGCGCGCCCCAGCCGCAGCCGATCTCCAGCACGCGCTGCCCCGGCTGCAGCTGCACCTCGCGCAGCGCGCGCATGACCTTGGCGCGTTGCGCGTCGGCCATCGGGCGCGTGGTGTCGCCCTCGAACAGCGCGCTGGAGTAGTTCATCGTCTCGTCCAGCCACAGGCGGTAGAACGGGTTGCCGATGTCGTAGTGCGCATGGATGTTGCGGCGGCTGCCGCGGCGCGAGTTGCGGTTGAGCAGGTGGCGCGCACGCGCCAGCAGGCCGCCCCACCAGCTGCCGTAGACCACCTGCTCCAGCGCGTCGCGGTTGGCCAGGAACAGCTTCAGCAGCGCCACGATGTCGGGGCTGGTCCAGCGGCCTTCGATGAAGGCCTCGGCAAATCCGATGTCGCCGCGCTTGAGCGCCATGCTGCAGGCGGTCCAGTCGAACAGGCGGATCGCGGCGCGCGGCTCGGCACCGTGGCCGAATCGGGCCTGCGTGCCATCGGGCATCTGCAGGTCCAGCGTGCCCACGGGCAGGCGTTGCAGCAAAGCCAGGATGCGGCGTGCCGAAGCTGGTGTGCCGGCGGGCAGCGTGTGGGGCGCGGTGGTGGTGTTGGCGTGCATCGGGGAGGTCAACGTGAGACGAAGGCCTGCGGCGGTTCGGGCTTGGTGAAGAAGGGCACGCGCTTGCGCCAGAGCTTCAGGGCCTGCCAGTGGATGCGGGCGATCACGCCCAGCGTCATCAGCGGCATGCCCAGCAGCGCGCGGCGCGTGGCGACAGCGGTGAGTGGTTCCAGGCGGCCGCTGACGCTGGTCTGCAGCAGCGCGCCAGCGTCGTCGTCGTGATCCACACGGGCGACGATGCGGTCGGCGGTGCGCATGAAGCGGAAGCGGTAACGCCCTTCGACGCGGCAGAAGGGCGAGACGTGGAAGACCTTGCGTGCCTGCTGCTCGCGGCCGAAACCCAGCTGAGGACCGGCCAGCAGGTAGACGTGGCGTTCGCCGAAGGTGTTGTTGACCTCGGCCAGCACCGCGGCCAGCGTGCCGTCGGCGCGGTGGCAGTACCAGAAGCTCACCGGCTTGAAGGCATAACCCAGCACCCGTGGGTAGGTCTGCAGCCAGATCTCGCCGTCGGCGTCGTCGATGCCTTCGGCCGCCAGCAGGCCTTCGGCCCAGGCCAGCGCGTCGGCGCTGCCGTCGCCGTGGTCGGCGTCGTGGAAGCTGACCAGCCCGGCACGGTTGCGCGGCAGCGCCGTGGCGGGCTCCCGGTGCAGGGCACGCATCGGCAGCAGGACGAACCAGTTGCGGTACGCGAAGGCGTGCCGCGCCGGACGCAGCCGCGTGTGGCGCACCTCGCCGGTGGCCAGCAGGGGCTGTGCGGGCAGCGGAAGGCTCACGCCGCCCTCGCGGTGTCGGCCGGCATCTCGGCCCAGCGCGCGCGCAGCGCGGCGGCCACCTCGAGGCCCGACGACAGGCCATCCTCGTGGAAGCCGTAGCGCGCCCAGGCGCCGCAGAACCACACGTGCGACCGGCCCTGGATCTGCGGCAGCTGGCGCTGGGCCTCGATGGCGGCGAGGTCGAACACCGGGTGGTCGTAGTGCCATTCGCCGAGCACGGCGGCGGGGTCGATCGGGCGCGCCGGGTTCATCGACACGATCACCGGCGTGGACCACGGCAGTGGCTGCAGCCGGTTGATCCAGTAGTGCAGGCAGACCGCGGCCTGCTCCTGCTGCAGATCGCCCGCGCGTTCGTAATTCCAGGCCGCCCAGGCCCGGCGCCGGCTGGGCATCACCGACGCGTCGGTGTGCAGCAGCGCGCGGTTGCCGTGGTAGCGGATGCGGCCGAGCACGGCCCGCTCACCGGCCGTGGCGTCGTCCAGCAGGGCCAGGGCCTGGTCGCTGTGGCAGGCCAGTACCACGTCGTCGAAGTGTTCGCTGCCGGCGTCGGTGCGCACCATCACGCCGGCGTGGCCCTGGCCCGGCGGCAGGCGCTTGATGCCGCGCACCGGGGTGCGCAGGCGCGCATCGGGGATGCGCTGCAGCATGCGCTGCACGTAGTGCCTGGAGCCGCCACGCACGGTGTGCCACTGCGGCCGGTCGCTGACCTGGATGAGCCCGTGGTTGTGACAGAAGCGGATCATCGTCGCCACCGGGAAGCGCAGCATCTGGTCGGTGGGGCAGGACCAGATGCAGCCGATCATCGGCAGGAAGTACCAGGCGCGGAAGGTGTCGCCGAAACCGTGCCGGTCCAGGAAGTCGCCGATCGGCTCCTGCAGGTCCTGTTCGCGGCTGGCCTGCGCGATGGCCGTGGTCAGCCGGTTGAAGCGCATGATCTCGGCCAGCATGCGCAGGAAGGCCGGGCGCAGCAGGTTGCGGCGCTGGGCGAAGACGCTGTTCAGATCGGAACCGCTCCATTCCAGGCCCGACGCGCGGGCCTGGACGGAGAACGACATGTCCGACGCCGCCGTTTCCACGCCCAGCGTCTCGAACAGGCGCACCAGGTTCGGGTAGGTGCGGTGGTTGAAGACCAGGAAGCCGGTGTCCACACCATGGGTGACCGGCCCCGGCGGCGTCGGCAGCGTGATGTCCACCGTGTGCGCGTGGCCACCGAACCAGTCGGCGGCCTCGAACAGGGTCACCTGCGCCTCGCCGGCCAGGCGGTGCGCGACCGCCAGACCGGAGACGCCGGAACCGATGACGGCGACGCGGCGCATCACGCGCCCTCCGCCGGAAGAAGATCTGCCGCGCAGCGCCCCGGGGTCAACGAGGGAGGGAGGGAGGAGGAGGAGAGGAACCCCGGGATTGCAGCCGTGGCGTCACGGCGGCTGCGCGGCAGGAAAACCTTGGTGGTGTCACACCGCAGACCGTGCTGCAGGCCGTCACACCCTGGCCGATGTGACCCGACCGGTGCGCTGAAGTTCCCTGCGAGGCTTGTCATGGTGCGGATTGGGCGTGAACTCGACAGTCGTAATGTGACTGAGTAGTGTTGTTCGGACAAGATCGAGAACCCTTGACCCTGCTGGCCACTCGGGTTCTGCCGACGCATCGGCTGGCCTGGCGGTGCAACGGGCGGGCGCTTGCCAGTCTTTCTACGCGGCTGGCTTCGCATCGGATGCGACGTTAGACCGCAAGGTATCAGAAATGAACTGATCGGTATAGACTGCCTGCTGCGACACAGTTGGCCAGTCTGTCCTGGACAAACGCCACAAGGAGCCTCGATGACCGATCCGACCCCCCGCAGTGTCCTCACCTTGTCCATCGCTGCTGTCGAGCGCGACACCGGGCTGAGCAAGGACACGCTGCGTGTGTGGGAGCGCCGCTACGGCTTTCCCAACCCCGAACGCGACGGCAGTGGCGAACGCGCCTACCCGCTGGACCAGGTCGAGCGGTTGCGGCTGGTCAAGCGCCTGCTGGACGTGGGGCACCGCCCGGGGCGCGTGGTGGCACTGGAGGTCGAAGACCTGCAGCGCCTGGTCGATGCCAGCGGCGCCGAGGCGCTGCCGGCCACTCCGCTGGCGCCGGGCAGCGCCGAGTCGGTGGACGAGTGCCTGGCGCACATCCGCCAGCACGACCTGATCGGCCTGCGCCGCCAGCTCGGGCGGGATCTGGCCCGCCTGGGCCTGCCGGCCTTCGTGCTCGAGCGCGCGGTGCCGCTGACCCGCGCCATCGGCGATGCCTGGCTGCGGGGGCAGATGCAGGTCTTCGAGGAGCACGCCTGCACCGAGGTGCTGCAGTCGGTGCTGCGCGGGGCGCTGGCCGCGCTGCCGCCGGCCGAGCCGCTGGCCACGCCGCGCGTGCTGCTGGGCACGTTACCGGGCGAGCCGCATGCGCTGGCCCTGCTGCTGGCCGAGGCACTGCTGGCCACCGAAGGGGCGGTCTGCGTGCCGCTGGGGCCGCAGACGCCGGTCTGGGACCTGGTGCTGGCCGCCGACGCCTACCGCGCCGACATCGTCCTGCTGGCCTGCAGCGGCACCACGGGTACCACGCCGATGGTCGATGCCCTGGCCGAGCTGCGCAGCAAGCTGCCGGCCGGCGTGGCGCTGTGGGTGGGCGGCAACGCGCCGGCGCTGCACCGTCGGCCGGTGGACGGCGTGCTGCCGTTCCAGGCGCTGCAGGACCTGCTGCCGGCGCTGGCCGACTGGCGCGCGCGACAGCCCTGACGGTCGCGCACGGCCGCCTGCCGGCTCACGCGGTCAGGTCTTGGCCTGCGCCTTGGCCGCCATTGCCGCTTCGGCGGCCTTGCGGTCGGCCACCACGCGCTGCGCGCTCGGGCGGTCGCCCACCAGCTTCACGTAGCCCTTCCAGTCCACGCCGGCGGCGGCCAGCATGTCCTCGCCCAGCACCAGCTTGGTGGCCAGTGCCACCAGCGGCAGGCTGACGAAGGCCGAGGCATCGGCCAGCGTGAAGCGCTCGCCGGCCACGTAGGGCGCGAACTTGGCCAGGCGCTGGAAGCCACCGATGTGGCGTGCCAGCAGCTTGCGCACACGGGCCTGGGTCGCCTCGTCCACCGTGCCGCCGAAGAAGGCCTGCGGGTAGAGGTCGCGGGCGACGAGCTCCAGGTGCAGGTCGACGAAGGTGGCCAGCTCGCGCACCTTGGCAGCCTCGAACGGGTCGCTGGGCACCAGGGCCGGTTCCGGGTAGGCGGCCTCCAGCCAGTCGACGATGACCTGGCTCTCGCACAGCGCGCCCTGTGGCGTGCGCAGGAACGGGATCTTGCCCAGCGGCGAGCAGGCCAGCACCGCCTCGTCGGTGCTGCGCGTCATCACCAGCTGCTCTTCGAAGGGCAGGCCCTTCTCCAGCAGCACAAGCTTGACCTTGTTGTAGTAGTTCGAGATCGGGAAACCGCACAGCGTCAGCATCGTCATGTCTCCAGGTTTCAGCGACGCCCGACCTTGTTGACGAGCGCGATCCCCAACGATACCGCGGCCAGCGCCACCACCAGGCGCAGCGTCACCGGCTCGCCCAGCAGCGCCACGCCGGCCAGCAGGCCGAACACCGGCGTGAGCAGCGTGAAGGCCGACAGCCGCGTGGCCGGGTAGTGGCGCAGCAGCCAGAACCAGGTCAGGTAGCTGGCGAAGCTGACGACCACGGTCTGGAAGGCCAGCGGCCACAGCGACGCGCCGGTCAACTGCAGCGGCCAGGGCTCGCCGACGGCGAACGAGGCCGCGGTCAGCGCCAGCCCCGACACGGCCAGCTGGTAGAGCAGCGTCTTCTCCGGCAGCGCCGTGGCCAGGCCACTGCCGCGCAGCACCAGCGTGGTCAGGCCCCACAGCAGCGCCGCGACCATGCCCAGCGCATCGCCCCACCACTGCTGCGGGCCGGCGGTGGGCGCGGTGAAGCCGCCAGCAAAGGCCCAGACGACGCCGCCGAAGGCCGCCACCAGGCCGGCGGCCTGCCAGCGGTCCAGCCGTTCGCTGGCGGCGATGAAGGGCATGCCCAGCGCGACGACGAAGGGCGACAGGTAGATGAACACCGCCATGCGCGAGGCCGACGTGTACTGCAGGCCCAGGAAGATGCAGGCGAACTCCGCCGCGAAGAGGCCGCCGGCCAGCAGCCCGGCGCGCAGCGTGCCGTCGCGCCGCCACAACGGCAGCCCGCGCGCCTGGGCGAAGGCCACCAGCAGCAGCGCCGCGCCCAGCGAACGCACGCCGGCCTGCAGCAGCGGCGGGATCTCCGCCAGCGCCACCTTGGCCGCCACCTGGTTGACGCCCCACAGCGCGGTGCACAGCACCACCAGGGCCACGGCGCGGGGATCCAGGGCGAGCTTGCGGTCGGTCATCGGGGCGCGATTGTCGGCGGCACGCGCCGGCCCAGCCCCAGCACCAGTGCGCACAGCGTGCCGGCCACCGCGCCTGCGGCGTGCGCCAGCGGCGCCACCGCGATGTCCCAGCCGGCCGGGTGGGCCAGCGGGCCGGCCCAGGGGCGCTCCAGCAGCAGCTTGGCCAGCAGGCCGACGGCGATGGCCGCGCCGATGGCGCGTTCGCGCCCACGCCGCGCGATCAGCGCCACCGCCACCACCGCCACGCCCGCGTGCAGCACGCCCGAGAGCCCGCCGTAATGCGCCAGCGCGGGCTGCACCAGCAGCGCCGCATGGGTCAGCGGCCAGGCCAGCCCCCAGGCCAGCGTGGCTCGCAAAGGCAGGGCCGCTGCGGCACCCAGGGCGGCCAGCACCGCGCAGCCAGCCAGGTTGGCGGCCAGGTGCAGCGGGCTCCAGTGCACGAAGGCCGCGGTCCACAGCCGCCAGGGCTCGGCGGCGAGCTGCGCCGGCTGCCAGTCCAGGGCCATCGCCGACGCCAGCCAGCCGATGCCGGCGCCGGCCGCGGCCAGCGCGCACAGGCTCAGCCAGGCGTGGCGGCCGGCCTCCCGGTCAGCCAAAGACCGCCTGCCACAGCGCGCGCACAGCGTCGTGCTGCACCTGGAAGCGCGCGGGCTCGAACTGCGTGGGTTTCTCGTCGAGCCGCGCCACGTGCTGGGCGCGGCGCAGTTCGCGGTAGGCGTCGGCCGCGGCCTGGCCCACGCCGGCGGGCAGCAGCCCGGCGGCCTCTGCGCGCTGCAGCAGTGCGATGTTCCCGGCGTTGTCCTGCAGGGGCGGGTGCGCCGCGGCATGGGCCAGCACCAGGACCTGCACCGCGAACTCCACGTCCATCATGCCGCCCGGGCTGTGCTTGACGTCGAAGCGGTCGGCCGGCACCGGGCGCGCCTCGCGCACCTTCTCGCGCATGGCCTGCACCTCCTCGCGCAGCGCGTCGGGGTCGCGCGGCGCCGCCAGCACCGCGCGGCGCACGTCCTCGAAGGCGGCGCCGATGCCGGCATCGCCGGCGGCGAAGCGGGCGCGCGTGATGGCCTGGTGCTCCCAGGTCCAGGCGGTGTTGCTGCCGCGGCCTGCCTGGTAGCGGCGGAACGCGGCGATCGACGTCACCAGCAGGCCCGAGTTGCCGTTGGGCCGCAATGCTGTGTCGATGTCGAACAGCTCGCCGGCGGCGGTGCGCAGCGTCAGCCAGGTGATGAGCTTGCGCACGAAGGCGGCGTAGACCTCCTGCGCCTGGTCGGCGTCGGCCTCGTCGCTGTCGTCGTAGAGGAAGACGACATCCAGGTCGCTGCCGTAGCCCAGCTCCTTGCCACCGAGCTTGCCGTAGGCGATGACGGCGAAGCGCGGCGTCTCGCGGTGCCGCTTGGTCAGCCGCGCCCAGGCCCAGCGGATCGTGACCTCGAGCACCGTGTCGGCCAGCGCGGACAGGTCGTCGGCCACCTGCTCCACCGTGAGGTCGCCTTCCAGGTCGCGCACCAGGGTGCGGAAGACCTCGGCGTGGTGGGCGCGGCGCAACGTGTCCAGCAGCGCCTCCTCGTCGGCCTCGCCGGCGCGGGACAGCGCGGCATGGCGGTCCTCCAGTTCGGCGGCGAAGGCGGCGCGGTCGAAGCGCTGGTGCAGCAACCGGCCGTCGGCCAGTTCGTCGACCACGCCCGGGTGGCGCATCAGGTACTGCATGGGCCAGCGCGCCAGGCCCAGCAACTTGAGCAGGCGCTGCTGCACCTCGGGCCGCTCGGCCAGCAGGGCCAGGTAGCTCTCCCGGCGCAGCAGCGGCTCCACCCAGTCGACGAAGCGCAGCGCCGCATCGGGTGTGCAGGCACCGTCGGCCATGCAGCGGCCGGCGCGTTGCATCAGCCGGCCCAGGCGCAGCCGGCTCTCGTCGCGCAGCGCCGCCACGCGCGGCTGCTGCACCCAGCTGCGAAGGCGCGTGGCCAGCGCCTCGGGCAGGCGGTCGAGCAGGGTGTCGCTGTCCACCGGCGCCGGGCCGGGGCCGCAGCGCTTGCAGCCGTTGTCGGCGCCGGGCGCGGGCGACTGGCCGTCGTGCAGCAGGGCGTCGAATTCCGAGGCGACCAGTTCGCGCACCTGGCCCAGGCGGTCCAGCAATTCGCAGGCATCTGCGTTGCAGGCCAGGTCCAGGCTGGCGGCGATCCAGCCGAGGTCGCCGTCGGCCTGCGGCAGCAGGTGGGTCTGCTGGTCGTCCAGGTACTGGATGCGGTGCTCCACCTGGCGCAGGAAGACGTAGGCGTCGGCCAGCGCGGCGGCGGTCTCGGCCGTCATCAGCCCCTGCGCCACCACGCGCCGCAGGCCGCGCAGCGTGGAGCGCGTGCGGATCTCCGGAAACTGCCCGCCCCGCACCACCAGCATCAGCTGCACGATGAACTCGATCTCGCGGATGCCGCCGCGCGAGAGCTTGACGTCGTTGGCGCGCTCGGGCCGGCCGGCGGCGCGCTTCTGGGCCTCGTCGCGGATCTTGCGGTGCAGCTGGCGCAGGCCTTCGAAGATGCCGTAGTCCAGGTAGCGCCGATAGACGAAGGGCGTGACCAGATCGCGCAACTGCAGCGCGCGGCCGCTGGCCACGGCGGCGCGGGGCGCGACCACGCGGCTCTTGAGCCAGGCAAAGCGCTCCCACTCCCGGCCCTGGACCAGGAAGTACTCCTCCAGCATCGCCAGGCTCACCACCGGCGGGCCGGAGTTGCCGTTGGGCCGCAGCGCCAGGTCGACACGGAAGACGAAGCCGTCGTCGGTGGTGTCGCCGATCAGCGCGTACAGCCGCTTGGCCACGAAGGCGAAGTACTCGTGGGCGGACGTGCTGCCACTGCTGCCGCTGCCGTCGGTCTGGCCGTCCTCCTCGTAGACGTAGATGAGGTCGATGTCCGACGAGACGTTGAGCTCGCGCGCACCGAGCTTGCCCATGCCGACGACCCAGAAGTCGATGCGCTCGCCGGCGTCGTTGCGCGGCGCGCCGAAGCGGGCGTCGGCATCCGCCAGCGCCTGCGCCAGGGCGCGTTCCAGCGTCGCCTCGGCCAGCGCCGACATCGCGTGCGTCACCACCTCCAGCGGCGCACGCTGCTCCACGTCCAGCACCGCCAGGCGCTCGATGACCAGGTGGCGGGCCACGCGCAGCGCGGCCGGCAGGTCGCGCCCGCCGTCGAGCAGGCGCTGCACCAGGGCATCGACACCGGCGGCATCCGGCGCACCGGGCGGCAGCAGCGTGGTTTCGTCGCCCCAGCGGCGGCGCACGCGCTGCACGAATCGGCTGTGGTCGGCGCGGGCCGTGCGCGGCGGCAGGGCGGCGGCCATCAGCAACGGCGGGGCAAAGCCCCTGTGCTAGATTGGTTCGCGTGCCCGGTGGCGATCCATCGGCGGCCCGCCGGCGTGTTGCCGCCGGCCGTCTGGTCGCCGTCCGTTGTGCGCCTGCCCCCTCGTCCGCATGTCGTCACTGCCGTTCCTCCGCACCGCGGCCCGCGTGGCCGCCGGTGTCCTGCTTGCAGCGTGGAGTGTCGCGCTCATCGGGTGGTTGACGCTGCACTGGGGCATTCTGCCGCGCCTGGACGGCTGGCGCCCGCAGATCGAGCAGCGCGTGGGCCAGGCCCTGGGCGTGCCGGTGTCCATCGGCGCCATCCGCGTGCGCAGCGGCGGCTGGGTGCCGGCCTTCGAGGTCGACGACGTGCGCCTGCTCGACCGCGAAGGCCGCGTCGCGCTGCGCCTGGGCAAGGTCTCGGCGGCGTTGTCGCCGCAGTCGCTGTGGGCGCTGGAGCCGCGCTTCGCGCAGCTGCACCTCCAGGGCGTGGGCCTGGACGTGCGCCGCGCCGCCGATGGCCGGGTGCGCGTGGCCGGGCTGGACCTGGGCGATCCCGAGGCGGCGGACCGCAGCGACCCGGTGCTGCTGGACTGGTTCCTGCAGCAGCAGGAGTTCGTGATCCGGGCCGGTGCACTGCGCTGGACCGACGAGTTGCGCGCCGCACCGCCGCTGGTGCTGTCCGACGTGGACATCGTGCTGCGCAACGGGCGCCGCCAGCACACGCTGCGCATCGACGCCACGCCCCCGGCCGACTGGGGCCAGCGCTTTGCGCTGCGGGGCAGCTTCACGCGGCCGCTGGCGTCGCGGCCCTCGGACTTCGCGCGCTGGCAGGGCACGCTCTTTGCCGAGCTGCCGGAGGCCGACGTCTCGCAGCTGCGCCGGCACGTCGACCTGCCCTTCGCGCTCGAGCAGGGCCGGGGCGCGCTGCGCGGCTGGTTCGACTGGGCCGACGGCCGGCCCGCCGCCGCCACCGCCGATCTGGCGCTCAGCGCCGTCGTGCTGCGTCTCGGTGCGGACCTGCCGCCGCTGGCGCTGGCCGAGCTGCGCGGCCGGGTGCAGGCGCAGCAGGACGCCGGCGGGCTGGCGCTGGCCATCGAACAGCTGGGCTTCACCACCGACGACGGCCAGGCCTGGGCCCCGAGCACCTTGCGACTGGCCCTCAAGCGCGACCCGGCGGCCACCGCCGACGCACCCTGGGCCAGCGGCGAACTGCAGCTCGACCAGTTGTCGCTGGCGCCGCTGGCGCGCCTGGCGGCGCGGCTGCCGCTGCCGCCGGCCGCCCACCGGGCCCTCGTCGACCTGGCCCCGCAGGGTGAGGTCAGTGCGCTGGCGCTGGACTGGAGCGGCCCGCCGCAGGCCCCGTGGCGCTACCGCGCCGCGGCCCGCATCGCCGGCCTGGCGCTGCAGGCTGGCCCACCCGGCCCCCCGGCCTATGGCCTGCCGCAGACCGCCGGGCGGCCCGGCCTGCGGGGCGCCACCGTGCAGCTGGAAGCCACCGAGAAGGGCGGCCAGGCGCAGCTGACGCTGGCCGCCGGCGCCGTGACCTTGCCCGGCGTCTTCGAACAGCCCGAACTGTCGCTGGACAGCGCGCGCGCCGAGCTCGTCTGGACGGTGGCCGCGGGCGCCGACGGTGCACCGCCGGCGGTGGTGCTGGAGGTGCGCGACGCGCAGCTGGCCAATGCCGACCTGGCGCTGGCGGTCGACGGCCGCTGGCGCACCGGGCCCGGCACCGGCTTCGGCACCGGGCAGCGCCTGCCGGGTGCGCTGGCGCTGCAGGGCCGGCTGCTGCGCGGCGACGCCGCGCGGGTGGCGCGCTACCTGCCGCTGGGCGTGCCCGAACATTCGCGCCGCTACGTCGAGCGCGCCTTCACTGCCGGCCGGGTCACCGGTGGCGAGCTCGTGGTCGACGGCGACCTGTGGCAGTTCCCCTTCATCGATGGCAGCCCCGGCCGCTTCCGCATCCGCGCCCAGGTCGAGGGCGTGCGCTATGCCTTCGTGCCCAGCGAGCCGGGCTGGACCTCGCCCTGGCCGGCGCTGGACGCCGTGACCGGCACCCTGGAGTTCGACCGCGCCGCGATGCGCATCGTGGACGCCCAGGCCACGCTGGGCGGCGTGGCGCTGACGGGGGTGGCCGGCGGCATCGAGGACCTCGTCCACACCCAGCTGCTGCGCCTGGACGGGCAGGCCCGTGGCACGCTGCAGGACATGCTGCGCTTCGTCAACGCCACGCCCGTGGGCAGCTGGACCGGTGGCGCCCTGGCCCAGGCCCAGGCCACGGGTGCGGCCGACCTGACCCTGTCGCTGGCCATCCCCCTGCCCGACCCGGCGGCCGCCAAGGTGCGCGGCGGCCTGCAGCTGGCGGGCAACGACCTGCGCCTGTTGCCCGAGGCGCCGCTGCTCGGCCAGGCGCGCGGGCGGGTGGACTTCACCGAACGTGGCTTCACCGTGCAGCCGTCGCGGGCGCAGGTGCTGGGCGGGGAACTGGCGTTCGACGGCGGCACCCAGGCCGACGGCAGCCTGCGCTTCCGCGGCCAGGGCCAGGCCACGGCCGAGGCCCTGCTGCGGCCCGGCGCGCTGCTGCCGCTGGCACCGCTGCTGCCCTGGGCCGGTGTGGACACCACCGCCGCGGCCCGGCCGCGCCTGCGCGGGCAGGCGGCCTACACGGTGCAGATGGACCTGCGCCAGGGCCGGCCGGAGTGGCTGGTGACCAGCCCGCTGACCGGTCTGGCGCTGGACCTGCCGGCACCGCTGGCCAAGCCGGCCACCGCGACCTGGCCGCTGCGGGTGCAGACCCGGCTGGCGTCGCCGGCGGGGCGGCCGGCCGTGGAACTGCTGAGCGTTGACGTCGAGGGCCGGGCCCAGGTGCGGCTGGAACGCACGGCCGACAGCGGGCAGCTGCTGCGCGGCAGCGCCGGTGTCGGCACCGCGGCGCCGGGCCTGCCGTCCACGGGCTTCGACCTGCGCCTGGCTGCGCCGCGGGTCGACCTCGACGCCTGGCAGGCGGCCGCACCGCCCGGCGGCATGGCCGCAGGCGACGGGCTGCCGCTGCAGGTGACGCTGGACACGCCGGAGCTGCGCCTGGATGGCCGCCGCCTTCAGCAGGTGGCGCTGACGCTGCAGCAGCGGGCTGCGGGCCGCGTCAGTGTCTGGCGCGCCGAGGGGCGGGCCGAGCAGGGCGAGGGCTGGATCGAGTGGGAGCCGGGGCTGGGCCCCGACGCACCGGGGCGGGTGCGCGCGCGCCTGATCCGGTTGAGCCTGCCCGAGCGCGAGACCCCGGAGGCCGGCCTGCCGCACACCGACGCGGCGGCCAGCGCCGCGGTGGCCAGGGTGCCGTCGCTGTCGCTGGTGGTCGACGCGCTGCAGTGGCGTGGCAAGGCCCTGGGCCGGCTGGAGGTGGATGCGGAGAACCGGCGTGGCGACGGCGGCGGCACCGAGTGGCAGCTCGACCGACTGCGCCTGGCCACGCCCGAGGCCACGCTGCTGGGCCGCGGCCTGTGGCGCGCCGGCCAGCGCAGCTCGCTGGCCTTCGACATCAGCCTGACCGACGGCGGCGCTTTCTTCGAACGCCTGGGCGCGGGCAAGGCCATGCAGGGGGCGGCGGGGCGGCTCGAAGGCGAGCTGTCCTGGCCCGGGTCACCACTGGCACCGGCGCTGGATCGCGTGCGCGGCGAGCTCAAGGTGGCGCTGAAGGAAGGCCGCTTCCTCGACGCCGAGCCCGGCGTGGCGCGGCTGTTCGGCGTGCTCAGCCTGCAGGCCCTGCCGCGCCGGCTGCTGCTGGACTTCCGCGACGTGTTCCAGCAGGGCTTCGCCTTCGACCGCATCGACGGCGAGATCACACTGGCCGACGGCCTGGCGCGCACCAGCAACCTGCGCGTGCTCGGCGTGCAGGCGGCGGTGCTGGTGGAGGGCCAGGCCGACATCGTGCGCGAGACGCAGGACCTGCGCATCGTCGCCGTGCCCGAACTGAACACCGCCGGCGCCAGCCTGGCCTGGGCGGCGCTGAACCCGGCCGTGGGCATCGGCGCCTTCGTCGCGCAGCTGCTGCTGAACAAGCCGGTCACCGCCGCCGCCACCCGCGAGTTCCACGTCACCGGGCCTTGGGGCGAACCCAAGGTGGTCCGGGTGGAAAACACCGAGGCGCGCAGCGCCGAAGCCGCCTCTTCCCCGGCCTCCGCGGTGCGCGCCACCACCACCCCCTGAGCACGACGCCATGGACGCCCCCACCCGCATCGCCGCCATCCAGATGGTGTCCGGCCCCGAGGTCGACGACAACCTGATGGCGGCCGGCCGGCTGCTGGCCCATGCCGCGGCCGGCGGCGCCCGGCTGGCGGTGCTGCCCGAGTACTTCTGCCTCATCGGCCGCCGCGACACCGACAAGCTGGCCGTGGCCGAAACCCCGGGCGACGGCCCCATCCAGCGCTTCCTGGCCGACGCGGCGCGGCGCCACGCGATGTGGGTCGTCGGCGGCACGCTGCCGCTGAAGACCGACGACCCGGCGCGGGCGCTGAACGCCAACACCGTGTGGGCGCCCGACGGCACGCTGGCGGCGCACTACGACAAGATCCACCTGTTCAGCTTCGAGCAGGGCAGCGAGCGCTACGACGAAGGCCGCGTGCTGAGCGCCGGCAGCACACCGGTGGCACTGCAGGCCGGTGCGCTGCGCGTGGGCCTGTCGGTCTGCTACGACCTACGCTTCCCGGAGCTGTACCGCGCGCTGATGCACCCGCCTTGCGACCTGCTCAGCGTGCCGGCCGCCTTCACCGTGCCCACCGGGCGCGCGCACTGGGAACTGCTGCTGCGCGCGCGGGCGGTGGAGAACCAGTGCTACGTGGTGGCCGCGGCGCAGGGCGGCGAACACGCCAGCGGCCGCCGCACCTGGGGTCACAGCATGATCGTCGACCCCTGGGGCGAGGTGCTGGCCGTGCAGCCCGAAGGCGAGGGCGTGGTCTTCGCCGACGTGGACCCGGCGCGCCTGGCCGACGTGCGCACGCGGCTGCCGGCGCTGGCGCACCGACGGCTTTGAAGGCCCATGACGCTCAGTCGCGGCCCTTGCTGCTGAACAAGCGCTCGATCGCGGCGTCGATCACGATGCCGCAGACGCTGTAGATCAGCGAGCCGATCAGCGCCGCGCCGAAGCCGCGCACCGCAAAGCCGTCGAGCACGTTGGCCGCGGCCCAGAACATGGCGGCGTTGATGACGAAGAGGAACAGGCCCAGGGTGATCAGCGTCACCGGCAGCGTCAGGATCACCAGGATGGGCCGCACGAGCGTGTTGAGCAGGCCCAGCACCAGCGCGGCGATCATCGCGCTGCCGAAGCTGACGACGGCCACGCCGGGGTAGACATAGGCCACGAAGAGCAGGGCAGCCGCCAGCAGCAGCCATCGAACGATCAGTCTCATGCGCGAAGCTTAACGGCTGCCGTACATCATCCGCCGCGCCAGCAGCGCCTTGGCCGGGCCCGCACGCTCCAGCGCCGCCAGCCCCAGCCCGCGCAGCAGCGAGGCACCGGGCAGCCGCCAGGTGAAGCTGCGGGCCAGGAAATCGGTGGCGGCGATCATCGCCCAGCGGTCGGGCGCGCGCGCCCATTCCACGCGCCGCAAGGCAGCATCCACGTCGTGCTCGAAGCGCAGCACCTCCACCAGCTGGTGGGCGTCGCGCAGGCCCAGGTTCAGCCCCTGGCCGGCCACCGGGTGCAGGGTCTGCGCGGCGTTGCCGATGCGCACGGTTCTGCCGTCGACCAGCGTGCGCTCGGCGTTCAGCCCGAGCACGAAGTCCTTCAGCGGGCTCAGCGCCACCAGCCGCCCGGCCTCGCGCGGGAACACCGTGTTCAGCACCGCCAGGCGCTGTGCGGCGTCCAGGCCGCGCACCGGGTCGTCGGCCGCATCGACGCACCAGACCAGCGCGGCGCGGTGGGTGCCATCGGCGGCCGTGGGCAGTGGCAGCAGCGCGGCCGGGCCCTGGCGCGTGAAGCGCTCCACCGCCAGGCCGCGCGTGCCGCCGTCCAGCGTGGCCGTGCCCACCCAGGCGGTCTGGCCGTAGTCGCGGGCGATGGCCTTGCGCGCCTGGTCGGCGAAGACACCCCCTTCGGCAACCACGGCGAGGTCGAAGCCTTCGACGATGCCGGCATCCACCTCCACGCCGCCGGGCACCGGCTTGACCGCCGTGACCGCCGTGCCGAAGCGCGTGTGCAGGCGCTGCGGCGCAGTGGCAGCCGCCTGCAGCCAGGCCGCCTGCAGCGGCGCCAGCAGCGCACCGTAGGCCACCACGGCGCCGAGCATCGGCACCTGTTGCTCGGCCGCGGTGATGCGCACCTGCGCCTGGCCGAAGGACGGCGGCGCCTGCGACACGTGCACCGTGAGGATGGGCTCGGCCGCCGCGGCCGGCCAGGCACCGAGCTGCTGCAGCCACTGCACGCTGCCCAGTGACAGGGCCAGCGTACGCGGGTCGCCGGCCACGTCGCGGTCCGCCGGGCGGGCGTCGAAGACGGTGATGGCCGCCCGCGGCAGCTGCCGCGCCGCGTGCAGGGCCAGCGCCAGGCCGGCCGGGCCGGCACCGATGACGGCAATGCGCAGGGACATCCGGGCATGATACGGAGCGTGGCGCCGGAGTGCCGGTGCGGAAGTCAACATGTCCACCTTCGACCGTCGCGCCTGCCTGCAAGCCGCCGGGGCCCTGGGCCTGACCGCCTGGGCCGGCCTGCCCCTGCACGCCCAGACCCCGCCGGCCAGCGAGGCCAAGGCACCGCCGCTGCCCGCGCTGGGCAGCCCGCTGGCGGTGCCGGCCGTGCCGCTGCTGGACGGCGGCCGCTTCGACCCCGCCAGCGCCGAAGGCCAGGTGCTGGTGCTGTACTGGTGGGCCAGCTGGTGCCCGTTCTGTGCCGTGGTCTCGCCGCTGATGGACCAGCTCTGGCGCGCGCACGCGTCGCGCGGCCTGCGCTTCCTGGGCCTGTCCATCGACAAGAAGCCGCAGGACGCGGTGGCCTACCTGGCCAAGCGCGGCTACGACTTTCCCAGCGCCTGGGTGTCGCCCGAACTGGCCAAGGCCCTGCCCAAACCCAAGGGCCTGCCGGTGACGCTGGTGCGCGGGAGGGACGGCAGGCTCGTGATGGCCGAGGCCGGGCAGCTGTTCCCGGAGGACGTGGCCGACATTGCTCGCTTCCTCTGACCCCCCGGGAACCAGGGGCAGGGATGGCGCCCTGCGTCGGGAGGTCACCGATTCCGGGGGCTGACGAATTCGGTGCCGCACTTATGCTTCGCCCGGTCATGTCGTCCTTCATCGCCACCCTGCAGATCTTCCTGCTGCTGCCGGCCCTGCCGCTGGCCATGATGTCGCACCGCACGCCGCGGGCGCGACGCAGCCGCCATGGCAGCTACCTGGCCGCGGCCAGCCTGCTGGCCCTGGGCGCGGTCATGGGCACGCTGATCAGCCTGTCGCTGAGCCTGGGTGGCGAGCACGACATCGACCCGTTGCTGAGCTTCGTGGTGCCCGCGCTGACGCTGGGCGCCTGCGGCTTCGTCGTGCGCCGGGGCATGCTGGCACCGCCGGCGCGCCGTCACCGGCCCGGGTAAGCTCGCCGGCTTCGTTTCCACGGAGCCTTCCATGCAATACCGCCGTCTCGGCCGGGCCGGGCTGCGCGTCAGCGCGCTGTCGCTCGGGTCCTGGGTCACCTACCACAACCAGGTCGACGTGAAGTCGGCGGCCGAGATGATGGCCGCGGCCTTCGATGCCGGCGTCAACTTCTTCGACAACGCCGAGGCCTACGCCGGCGGCCACAGCGAAGAGATCATGGGCGCGGCCCTGAAAGCATTGGGCTGGCCGCGCCTGAACTACGTGGTCTCGTCGAAGTACTTCTGGGGCCTGGACCGCCAGGGCGACGCCGTCAACCGCAAGGACACGCTCAACCGCAAGTACCTGATGCAGGCGGTGGACGGCAGCCTGAAGCGCTTCGGCCTGGAGCACATCGACCTGATCTACTGCCACCGCCCCGACCCGCACACGCCGGTGGAGGAGACGGTGCGCGCGATGAACGACCTCATCGTGCAGGGCAAGGCGCTGTACTGGGGCACCAGCGAGTGGAGCGCGGCCGACATCCGCGCCGCCTGGGACGTGGCCGACCGCCACGGCTGGCACAAGCCCGTGGTGGAGCAGCCGCAGTACCACCTGTTCCACCGCAAGCGTGTGGAGCAGGAGTACGCGCGGCTCTACGACGACATCGGCCTGGGCCTGACCACCTGGAGCCCGCTGGCCAGCGGCCTGCTCACCGGCAAGTACCGCAGCGGCGTGCCCGAAGGCAGCCGCGGTGCGATGGAGACCATGGCCTTCCTGCGCGACGGCCTGACCGATGCGGCGAAGAACGCCGCGGTGGCGCAGCTCGAACCCATCGCGGCCGAACTCGGCGGCTCGCTGGCGCAACTGGCGCTGGCCTGGGTGGCGAGCAACCCACGCGTGAGCAGCGTGATCACCGGCGCCTCGAAGGTTTCGCAACTGCAGGACAACCTGGGTGCGCTGGCGGTCCTGGACAAGCTGACGCCCGAGGTCAAGGCGCGCATCGACGCCGTCACGGCGCCGCTGGCTGCCTGACCTGCGGGGGCATTCACGAGACTGTCACGGCGCCTGCGCACAGTGGCGTGGCCGGTGCATCCGCACCGATGCCACACCACTGTTGCCAGCAGGAGCCAGCGATGAAGGGCAAGTCCCACCCGACCAACGACCTGACGATCAACCCGTCGGGCAACCCTCGATCTACGACGTCATCGACCGCGTCGACGTCACCCGCCGCCGTTTCGTGCAGGGTGGCGTCGGCGGTGCCGCACTCGCCGCCGCCGGCGGCCTGACGCTCGGCGGCCTCGGTCAACACCGTGCACGCCGCGCCGGTGCCGCCGTCGCTGGGTTTCCCGGGCATCGGCTTCGAGAGCGTGTGCCGCCCAGCCTGGCGCCGGTGGCCGACCGCGTCACCGTGCCGCAGGGCTACACCGTGCAGGCCTTCGTCTGCTGGGGCGACCCGATCGCCCCGGGCGGCAAGGCCTTCGTCGGCGACGCGTCCGAGACGGCCGCCGACCAGGCGCGCTGCAGTTCGGCACCCACAACGACGGCATGCACTTCTTCCCGGTCTCGAACCCGGCAGTGCCGATGCCAGCAAGCGCGGCCTGCTGTGCGTGAACAACGAGTACACGCACGAGGAGATCCTGTTCACCGACGGCCAGGTCGGTGCCGGCTACACCATCGCCAAGACCCGCAAGTCGCAGACGGCGCACGGCGTGTCCATCCTCGAGGCACGCAACTTCCGCGGCAACTGGACGGTCAACGCCCGTTCGCGCTACGGCCGCAAGATCACCGCCAACACCCCGATGGCGCTCAGCGGCCCGGCCGCCGGCCACGCGCTGCTGCAGGCCCGTGAGTTCACGATCACCGACGAGAGGCCAGCGTGCCCACCGGCGGCACCACCAACGGCCGCGTGGTCTACGGCACGGTCAACAACTGCGCCAACGGCTACACCCCCTGGGGCACCTACCTGACCTGCGAGGAGAACTTCAACGGCAACTTCGGCGGCACCGGCGCGGTGGACACCAGCCCGGACACCGAGATCGGCAAGCTCAACCGCCGTTACGGCATCAGCGCGGGCGGGTTCGGCTACCGCTGGCACACCACCGACCCGCGCTGGGACGTCAGCATCAACCCGAACGAGCCGCACCTGTTCGGCTGGATCGTCGAGATCGACCCGTTCAACCCGGCCAGCACGCCGGTCAAGCGCACGGCCATGGGCCGCTTCAAGCACGAGCGTGCAGTACGTCGTCGATGCCGACAGCCGCATCGCCTTCTACATGGGCGACGACGAGCGCAACGAGTACATCTACAAGTACGTGGCGCGCCGCAGGTACAACGCTCAGCGCAAGTTCCTGAACCGCGGCCTGCTCGACGACGGCACGCTGTACGTGGCCCGCTTCGATGCCGACGGCACCGGCGCCTGGCTGCCGCTGGTGCCGGGCACCGTCGGCGTGGACGGCGTGGCGCTGCGCGACAACCCCAACTTCGCCGGCGCCGACGACGCCGAGGTGCAGGCCAAGATCCTGATCAAGACCCGCATGGCGGCCGACGCCGTGGGTGCGACGATGATGGACCGCCCGGAGTGGACCGGTGCGCGCCCGCGCGTCGGCGGCTTCGAGGAGGTCGAGGTCTACTGCACGCTGACCAACAACAACCGCCGCGGCACCGGCACCACGGTCAACGCCGCCGACGGCAGCACCGCCGCCGGCAGCGCCCGCCCGCCGGTGGACGCCGCCAACCCGCGCGAGGACAACGACTACGGCCACATCATCCGCTGGCGCGAGGATGGCCGCAGCGTGGCCGCCACCACGTTCACCTGGGACCTGTTCGTGCAGGCCGGTGACAGTCAGACCACCAAGACCCCGCTGCCCACCAACGACTACAAGGGGCAACATCGTGGCCGACCCGGCCGGCAGCGCCGACTTCGGTGCCCGGACGGCCTGTGGTTCGACGACTTCGGCCGCCTGTGGGTGCAGACCGACCAGGCCGGCGAGGCCTCGGGCGACTGGGTCAACATCGGCGCCAACTGCATGGTCTGCGCCGACCCGAACACCGGCCTCACGCGCCGCTTCCTGACCGCGCCGCCGCGGTCGGAGGTCACCGGCGTGACGATGACGCCGGACGGCCGCACGATGTTCGTCGGCATCCAGCACCCGGGCGAGGACGCCACGGCCGCCAATCCGACCGAGTTCTCCAGCTGGCCGCAGAGCCAGTGGGCGCTGAAGGCCGACGGCGTGACGTCGTTGCCCCGGCCGCCCGCGCTCCAGCGTGGTCGTGATCACCAAGGACGACGGCGGCATCATCGGCAGCTGACGGCCGCGAGGCCCCTGTGACGACGGCCGGGCCCTGCCCGGCCGTCTTGCGTTCCGGGCTGTCAAACGAATGTCACACAACGGCGTCACGATGCCGTCGTGATGCCGATCCATGCCCTCGAGACCCTTCCGCGCCGCCAGGTCGCCGCGCGCGACGTGCTGGTCATCGTCGAGGATCCGGCGCTGCGCGAACTCATCGCCGCGCACCTGCGCCACCAGGGGCACATCGTGCTGCCGCCGCCGGCGCGGCCGACGCCTGCCGCCTGATCGCCGAGGTGCAGCCGGACCTCGTGCTGCTCGATGGCGACACCGACTCCGCGCGCGACCCCGCGCTGTTGTCCTGCCTGCGCGGTGCGGATGACGACGCCCCTTGCCGCTGGTGCTGCTGCAGTCCGGGGCCAGCGCCGGCGGGCTGGCGCCGCAACTGCGCATCGCCAAGCCCTATCGCCCGCAGGCCCTGGCCGATGCCGTGCACCGCCTGCTGCAGGCGGGGCAGCCGACCCCTGCGCGCCCGTTGCCGTCGGCCGGGCGGCTGCGGGCCGGCGCGCTGGAGCTGGACTTCGAACTGCGTGCCGTGCGTCAGCACGGCGGGCCGGCCACCTGGGCCGACCTGGCGCCCACCGAGCTGCGGCTGCTGCACCACCTGATGCTGCAGCCCGACCGCACGCATTCGCGCGCCGACCTCGTCGGCGCCGTCTGGGGTGCAGGCGCCGACGTCGATGCGCGCACCGTGGACCAGTACGTGCGCCGGCTGCGCGAGGCCCTGGCGGCCGTCGGCGCCGACGCGGCGCTGAAAACCGTGCGCGGCGTCGGCTACCGCATCGACCTGCGCGCGGCCGACATCGACGCATGACTGTCACGGAACCGGCACGCCGCTGTCACGAAACCTTCTTATTCGATCGGCAGCATGCCGACCTGTCGCCCGGGATCACGCCGGGTGCCCACCACACGATCTGCAGGAGCTGAACCCATGAACTTCCGTCACACCCTGATCGCCGCGGCCGTGGCTGCCGGCAGCCTGTTCGGCGCCACCCAGGCCCAGGCCGCGCGCGACACCATCCAGATCGCCGGCTCGTCCACCGTGCTGCCGTTCGCCTCCATCGTGGCCGAGGAGTTCGGCCGCTCCTTCAGCCAGTTCAAGACGCCGGTGGTCGGCTCCGGCGGTTCGTCGGGCGGCCTGCGCCAGTTCTGCCAGGGCGTGGGCGAGAACACCATCGACATCGCCAACGCCTCGCGCCCGATCAAGTCGTCGGAGGTCGAGGCCTGCGCCAAGGCCGGCGTGAGCAAGATCCTCGAGGTCAAGATCGGCTACGACGGCATCGTCTTCGCGTCGCGCGCGCGACGGTGGCAGCTTCGCCCTCGAGCCGCGCCACATCTTCCTGGCCGCGGCCAAGGAAGTGCCGCAGGGCGGCAAGATGGTGGCCAACCCGTACACGAAGTGGTCGCAGATCGACAAGTCGCTGCCCGACCAGGAGATCGTGCTCGTGATCCCGGGCAGCAACCATGGCACGCGCGAGGTCTACGAAGAGAAGACCGTGATCCACGGCTGCGAGAGCTTCGACGAAGTCAAGGCCATGATGAAGGCCGACAAGAAGAAGGGCGAGAACTTCTGCAAGGCCATCCGCACCGACGGCCGCATCATCGAGGTGGCCGGCGACTACACCGAGACCCTGGCCCGCCTGGACGCCCAGAAGACCGCCGTGGGCGTCTTCGGCCTGAGCTTCTACGACCAGAACAAGGACCGCCTGCAGGTCGCCACGATCAGTGGCGTGTCCCCAGCCTGGAGACGGTGGAGTCGGGCAAGTACCCCGTCTCGCGGCCGCTGTTCTTCTACATCAAGGACGCGCACGTCGGCGTGATCCCGGGCCTGCTCGAGTACGCGCAGTACTTCCTGTCGCCGCAGGTCTCCGGCATGGGCAGCCCGCTGGAGAAAGCCGGCCTGATCCCGCTGAACAACAAGGAGCGGGCCGAGATCCTGGCCAAGATCAAGTCGCGCGCCAGCCTGTGATCGGGGCCTGACCCCGACTGCCGACCGGCGTGTCCATCCGACCGCCCGGTCGTGTCCTGAAGAGCATCTTCCCGCTGCCAGACCCATGAACTCCCTGATGGTCGCCGCCGTGCTGCTGTTGCTGGTGGCGCTGGCCTACCAGGTCGGCCTCGTGCGCAGCCGCCGTGTGGCCGGTGCCGCACTCGATGAGCGCATGCACTCGCGGCCGGGCTATCACGGCCTGCTGGCGGTGCTGCGTGCCGCCGTGCCCGCCGCGGCGGTCTACGTGATCTGGCGTGCCGTCGGTGGCCCGCTGATCGACGGCATGGTGCTCGGCAGCATCCCCGCCGAACACCTGCCCACGGACGACTTCCAGCGTCAGGCGCTGCTGCAGCGCATCGCCAACCTGGCCTCGGGCTTCGGGCTGATGGGCGAGGCGCAGGGGATTCGAGCAGGCTGCGGCCGAGACCCTGGCGCGCCTGCAGGCCACGGGCCAGGCGATCGTGGCCGCGGCCATGGCCACCGCCGCCGCTGCCGGCCTGGCCTGGACGTGGCGCAGCACCACGCCGGCCACGCGGGCGCGCAACAAGGTCGAGCGTGCGGTCCAGGTGGCGCTGATCGCCTGCTCCGCGGTGGCCATCCTCACCACCGTGGGCATCGTGCTGTCGATGCTGGGCGAGGCGCTGAACTTCTTCCGCATCGTCAGCCCGGCCGACTTCTTCTTCGGCACGGTCTGGAACCCGCGTTTCCAGACCGTGGACGGCGCGGCGCAGACCGGCTTCGGCATGCTGCCGCTGATGGCCGGCACGCTGATGATCGCCGGCATCGCGATGGGGGTGGCCGTGCCGCTGGGGCTGATGACGGCCATCTACCTGTCGGAATACGCCGCCCACGCCACGCGCGCCTGGGTCAAGCCGGCGATCGAGGTGCTGGCCGGCATCCCGACCATCGTCTACGGCTTCTTCGCGCTGGTCACGGTGGGCCCCTCCCTCAACGGCCTGGGCACGCTGCTGGGGCTGGAGATCCGCGCCACGTCGGCGCTGACCGCCGGCGTGGTGATGGGGATCATGATCATCCCTTCATCTCGTCGCTGTCCGACGACATCATCACCCAGGTGCCCAAGGCCATGCGCGACGGTTCGCTGGCGCTGGGCGGCACGCGTTCGGAGACGGTGGCCAAGGTGGTGCTGCCAGCGGCGCTGCCGGGCATCGTCGGCGCCATCCTGCTGGCCGTCAGCCGCGCGATCGGCGAGACCATGATCGTCGTGCTGGCCGCCGGCAACGCGCCGGTGCTCACGGCCAACCCCTTCGAGGCGGTGTCCACGGTCACCGTCTCCATCGTCAACCAGCTCACCGGCGACCAGGACTTCGCCAGCGCGCAGTCGCTGGTGGCCTTTGCACTGGGCCTGACGCTCTTCGTGATGACGCTGGTGCTCAACGTCGTGGCGCTGGTGGTCGTGCGCAAGTACCGGGAACAGTATGAGTGAGCTCACGAAGACCGCCGGCTACGCGGCCGTGCAGCAGCGTGTGGAGTCGTCGCTGAAGGGC
The DNA here is from genome assembly GCA_024235855.1 of Burkholderiaceae bacterium. Lineage (GTDB taxonomy): Bacteria > Pseudomonadota > Gammaproteobacteria > Burkholderiales > Burkholderiaceae_C > Rubrivivax. The sequence continues at coordinate 130,553 of JACKLN010000001.1, read as the reverse complement.
CGCAAGCGCAAGGAAGCGCGCTTCCGGGCCATCGGCCTGGCGGCCGTGGCCGCATCGCTGGCCCTGGTGGCGCTGCTGTTCGTCACCATCCTGGGCAAGGGCCTGCCGGCCTTCTGGCAGGCCACGTTCGTGATGGACGTCGAGTTCTCGCCCGACGTGGTCGGCATCGGCCCGAAGCCGGTGCCCGAGCCGGCCGAGACGCCGGCGGCCTACCAGCAGCGCCTGCAGGCCTGGCAGACCGAGCTGGGCTTCATCGACTTCAACCAGCTGATCCTGAACGCGCTGGCCAAGGTGCTGCCCGAGACGGCCGAACACCCGCGCGACGCGCTGCGCCTGGTCACCAGCGGCGAGCGCTTCGCGCTGCGCGACAGGGTCGAGGCCGACCCGTCCATCGTCGGCAAGACCCTGAAGCTGGAACTGCTGGCCGACGCCAACGTCGACGTCTGGCTGAAGGGCAACATCGACCGCAGCCTGCCCGACGCGCAGCAGCAGCTCAGTGCCCGTACGCGCGCCTGGGCCGACCAGCTGCACGCCAGCGGCGTGATCCGGAACCAGTTCAGCACCGCGATCTTCATGAACGTGGACTCGCGCAGTTCACTGGCCTCGGCCGGCCTGGCCGGCGCCTTCATGGGTTCGCTGATGATGATGATGCTGGTGATCCTGCTGGCCGTGCCCATCGGCGTGGCCTCGGCGATCTACCTCGAGGAATTCGCGCCGAAGAACCGGCTCACCGACCTCATCGAGGTCAACATCAACAACCTGGCCGCGGTGCCGTCCATCGTCTTCGGTCTGTTGGGTGCGGCGGTGTTCATCCTGTGGTTCAAGCTGCCGCTGTCGGCACCCATCGTCGGTGGCCTGGTGCTCACGCTGATGACGCTGCCCACGGTGATCATCGCCACCCGCGCTACGCTCAAGGCCATTCCGCCGTCGATCCGCGAGGCGGCGCTGGGCATCGGGGCGTCGAAGGTGCAGGCCATCACCGACCACGTGCTGCCGCTGGCGTTGCCGGGCATCCTGACGGCCACCATCCTCGGCGTGGCGCAGGCCCTGGGCGAGACCGCGCCGCTGCTGCTGATCGGCATGAGCGCCTTCGTCGCCAGCGTGCCGGCCACGCCGTTCGACCAGTCCACCGCGCTGCCGGTGCAGATCTACCTGTGGCAGGGCAACGAGCTGCGCAACTTCTTCGAGGGGCGCACCTCGGCGGCCATCATCGTGCTGCTGGCGCTGATGCTGACCCTCAATTCGCTGGCCATCTGGCTGCGCAAACGATTCGAAGTGAGGTGGTGATGAGTTCCGTCGGAACGACAGCAGGGGCGACCACGATGCCGTCCATGGTCTCGGTGGCCCGCAGTGAGGCAGCCACGGCCGCCGGCAGCGTCAAGCTGAAGGCCGAAGACGTGCGCGTCTTCTACGGCGACAAGGAGGCGCTGCACGGTGTCTCGATGGACATCGTCAGCAACGTGGTCATCGCCTTCATCGGCCCGTCGGGCTGCGGCAAGTCCACCTTCCTGCGCTGCTTCAACCGCATGAACGACACGGTGGCCAGTGCACGCGTGACCGGGAAGATCACGCTCGACGGCCGCGACATCCACGACCGCAACCTCGACGTGGTGCTGCTGCGCGCGCAGGTGGGCATGGTGTTCCAGAAGCCCAACCCGTTCCCGAAGTCGATCTTCGAGAACGTGGCCTACGGCCCGCGCCTGCATGGCCTGGCCAGCCACCGCAGCGACCTGGAGCAGATCGTCGAGTCCAGCCTGCGCAAGGCCGGCCTGTGGGACGAGGTCAAGGACCGGCTGGATGCGCCGGGCACCGGGCTGTCGGGCGGCCAGCAGCAGCGGCTGTGCATCGCGCGCGCCATTGCGGTGAGCCCGGACGTGATCCTGATGGACGAGCCGTGCTCGGCGCTCGACCCCATCGCCACCGGGATCATCGAGGACCTGATCACCGAGCTCAAGCGCAACTACACCATCGTCATCGTCACCCACAACATGCAGCAGGCCGGCCGCGTGGCCGACCGCACCGCCTTCTTCCACCTCGGCCACCTCGTCGAGATCGGTGCCACGTCGCAGATCTTCATGAACCCGCGCGAACGCCGCACCGAGGACTACGTCACCGGCCGCTACGGCTGATCCGCAAGGAACCACCCCATGCCGGACAAGCACATCTCCAGCCAGTTCGACGCCGAGCTGCGCAACGTCTCCACCCGCGTGCTGGAGATGGGCGGCCTGGCCGAGGCCCAGGTGGCGCAGGCCATGTATGCGCTGACGCACTTCAGCGCGGAGACCGCCACCCAGGTGCTGCGCCAGGAGGAGAAGCTCAACCAGATGGAGGTCGACATCGACGGCGACCTGCAGCGCATCATCGCGATGCGCCAGCCGGCCGCCGTGGACCTGCGGCTGCTGATCGCCATCTCCAAGACCATCGCCAACCTCGAGCGCGTGGGCGACGAGGCGGCGCGCATCGCGCGCACCGTGCAGCGCCTGGTGGGCGCCGGCGTGTCGTCGCGCCTGCGCGTGCCGGTGGGCGACCTGGGCTACGAGGCCGAGCTGGCCTCGGCCGCGCTGCGCAAGTCGCTCGACGCCTTCGCGCGCCTGGATGCGGAACAGGCGCTGTCGGTATTGGAGCAGGACAACCAGATCGACCAGGAGTTCGACGGCCTGATGCGCAAGCTGGTGACCTACATGATGGAAGACCCGCGCACGATCTCCGCGTCGATCGACCTCGTCTTCGTCGCCAAGGCCATCGAGCGCGTGGGCGACCATGCCAAGAACCTGGCCGAAGCCACCATCTACATCGTCAAGGGCGCCGACGTCCGCCACGCCACCGTGGCGCAGGTCGAGCACGTCGTCCGCTGAACACAGGAATCCCGATGAGCCGAGTCCTCGTCGTCGAAGACGAACCCGCGATCGCCGAACTGGTGGCGCTGCACCTGCGCCACGCCGGTTTCGAGGTGGCCTTGGCCGCCGATGGTGACAACGCTGCCGCGGCGGTGGACCGCGTGCTGCCCGACCTGGTGCTGCTGGACTGGATGCTGCCCGGCACCAGCGGGCTGGCGCTGCTCAAGCGCTGGCGCTCGCAGGCGCGCACGCGCGAGCTGCCGGTGATCATGCTCACCGCCCGCGGCGAGGAGGCCGACCGCGTGTCCGGGCTGGACGGCGGTGCCGACGACTACCTCGCCAAGCCGTTCTCGCCCAGCGAGCTGATGGCGCGCATCCGCGCTGTGCTGCGCCGCCGCGCGCCCGAGGCGCTGGACGCGGCGGTGGAGATCGGCGGCCTGAAGCTGGACCCGGCCACGCGCCGCGTCACCGGCCTGGTGGACGGGCAGCGCTGCGAGCTGAAGATCGGCCCCACCGAGTTCCGCCTGCTGCACTTCCTGATGACGCACCCGGAGCGCGTGCACAGCCGCGCGCAGATGCTCGACCGCGTCTGGGGTGACCACGTCTTCATCGAGGAGCGCACGGTGGACGTGCACATCAAGCGCCTGCGCGAGGCGTTGCAGCCGGCCGGTTGCGCGGCGCTGATCGAGACCGTGCGCGGCGCGGGCTACCGGCTGACGCGGCCGACGGAACTGCCTGTGACATGAGCGCGCCGGGCCGCCCCAAGCGCTCATACCGGAGCCCTTCAAGGGCGAAGGTCCTGCAGTGAACCCCGCCTGGCCACGCGCCGGCGCGCTGGCGCTGGCGATGGCGGCCGGTGCCGCGCTGGGCGGGCTGGCCGGCGTCCTGTTCGGGCTGGCCGCCGCTGGCGCCGCGCTGGGCGTCGCCGTGGCCGCGTTGGCCTGGTGCGTGGCCGACGCCCAGGCGCTGGCCCGCGTCACCGCCTGGACCCGTGACCCCGAGGGGCCGCCACCCGTGGCCCTGCCCGGCCCCTGGGACGAGCTGGCGGCCCGTGTGGACCGCGCACTGCGGCGCGCGCGCGATGAGACCCAGGCCGAGGCTCGGCGGCGGCTGCAGTTCGTCACCGCCATCGACGCCTCGCCCAATGGCGTGCTGCTGCTCGGGGGCGACGGCGAGATCCGCTGGTTCAACGCCATGGCGGCGGCCCACCTGGGGCTCGACCCGGCGCGGGACAGCGGCCAGCGCCTGACCCACCTGGTGCGTGTGCCGGCGGTGGTGGCCTATCTCAAGCAGCCTGACCCGCGGCCCGCCGCCGTCGTGCCCGCGCCGGACGGACGTACGCAGCTGCAACTGCAGGCTAGGCCCACCGGCGACGGCCAGACCCTACTGATCACGCAGGACGTGACCGAGCGCGAACGGGCCGACGCCATGCGGCGCGACTTCGTGGCCAACGTGTCGCACGAGATGCGCAGCCCGCTGACCGTGCTCGGCGGCTTCGTGGAGACGCTGCAGACGCTGCCGCTGGTGGCCCGTGAACGTGACCACGCGCTGCGGCTGATGCAGCAGCAGACCACGCGCATGCAGTCGCTGGTGAGCGACCTGCTCACGCTGGCGCAGATCGAGGGGGCGCCGCGGCCGGCGCTGGACCGCTGGCTACCGGTGGCGACCTGGCTGCGGCAGATGCACAACGATGCCCAGGCACTGGATCAGGGCCGCCATCGGCTCGAGGTCGTCGAAGGCGATGGTGCCGAGATCGGCGGCAACGCCACGGAGCTGCACAGCGCCGGCTGGAACCTGGTGAGCAACGCGCTGCGCCACACGCCCGAGGGCTGCACCGTCCGCGTGGGTTGGCGGCAGCGCGACGACGGCCGCGGTGAACTCAGCGTGGCCGACGACGGCCCAGGCATCGCCCGCGAACACCTGCCGCGCCTGACCGAGCGCTTCTACCGCGTGGACCCCAGCCGCTCGCGCGAGACCGGTGGCACCGGACTGGGCCTGGCCATCGTCAAGCACGTGGTGCAGCGCCACGGCGGCGAGCTGGAGGTGGACAGCGAGCCCGGCCGCGGCACCTGTTTCCGCATCCTGCTGCCGGCGCACCGCGTGCGCGTGCCGGTGGCCGAGGCAGTGCCGGCGGCCTGATCAGGCGCCGCCGGTCGGGCCGGCGTCGAGCGCCGCCCAGCGCTCGGGGGTGCCCACGTCGGTCCAGTCGCCGGCCCAGCGCTCACCGCCGGCGCGCCCGGCGGCGATGGCGCGGTCCAGCACGGGGCGCAGCGGCAGGCGTGTGCCCGGCGCAATGTCGGCGAACAGCGTACGGCGGAAGAGACCCACGCTGGCCCAGGTCAGGCGCGGGCCGTCGCCGCCGGCCACCAGCCGGCCGTCGGCCGCGAGGCCGAAGTCACCGCCCGGGTGGTGCGGCGCGTTGGGCACCATCCACAGGTGGCAGTCGCGGTCGTCCGGCAGCCGGCCGGTGAAGGGGAAGCCGGGCAGGAACACGTCGCCGGAGACGACCCAGAACACCTCGTCGAGCAACGGCAGCGCCTTGGCGATGCCGCCGGCGGTCTCCAGCGCACCGCCGTGGTCGCGTCCCTCCATCGAGTAGTGCAGGCGCAGGCCCCAGCGTGCGCCATCGCCCAGCGCAGCGGGAAACTGCTCCTCCAGCCAGGCGGTGTTGATCACCACGTCGCGCACGCCGGCTGCCGCCAGGGCCTGCAGGTGCCAGGCGATCAATGGCTGGCCACGCACCGCCAGCAGTGGCTTGGGGCAGTGGTCGGTGTGGGGCCGCAGCCGCTCGCCACGCCCGGCCGCCAGGATCAGCGCGCCGGCCGTCACGCGGCGGCGCGGTTGCTGGCCGCCGAGGAGCGTCCCGGTACGGCCCGCGCCTGAAGGTCGTCGGGCGAATCGGGCACCGGGGACTCGTCGCTGGCGGCGGCGCCCACGTGCACCGTCCACCCCGCGGCCACCTGCCGGCAGCCCTCGCTGCAGCGCTGCACCAGGGCCGCGAGCGCGGCCGTGCCGGTGTGCGGCAACAGCAGCGCAAAGCCGCGGGGTGCCGTCCTGGCCAGCAGGTCGCCCGGGCGACGCGCACAGCCCGCCAGGTGCCGTGCCAGCGCCTGCATCGGCGCGTCACCATCGGCCTCGCCTCCGGCTGCTTCGACGTGCACACGCAGCAGGGCCAGCGGCGTGCCATGCCGGCGGGACCGGGCCCATTCGCGCGTCAGCGCCTGCTCCAGCGCCGCCGCACTGGCGGCCCCGGTGTCGGGGTCCTGCCCCAGCAGCTCGGACAGGCGGGCATTGGCATGGTCGAGCTGCCGGTTCAGCGCGGCCAGCGTTTGTTCGCGCCGCACGAGTGCGGTCACGTCGGCGCGCACGCCGGCCACGCCGCCACTGCGCGTGCGGCGCTCGTCGATGCGCAGCCAGCGGTTGCCCGGCAGCTCCTGGAGCACGGGTGGGCCGGGTTCCCGGTGCGCCTGCACGCGCTCCGCCAGCCAGGCTTCCTCGCGGCCGGCGGCCTGCGGGTACTGGCCATGGGCCAGCCCGTAGCGCAGCACGTCGATGAAGGCCGCGCCGGGGTGGATCGCCGGAGCGGATTCGCGGTAGATCGTCCGGTAGCGCTCGTTGCAGAGCACGAGGCGGTCGTCGGCGTCGTAGTACGCAAAGCCGTCGGGCAAGGACTCGATGGCGTCCTGCAACTGTTCGCGCATCGTCTCCGCGGCCTGGCGCTGGGCGACCTCGTCCGACACGTCCACGCGCACGTTGATGATGCCGCCCTCGGCGGTGTGCCGCTCGTACAGGCGGACCCAACGCCCGGTGACATCGATCAGGTTGTCGGTGTCACCGGCGCTGCGTTGCGCCAGGCGGCGGGCGAGCCAGGTGTCCAGGTCGCCCTGCAGGTTGGGCAGGCCGCCGGCGGCGTGGTTGGCGCGCACCAGCTGTTCGAAGGTCGGCTGTTCGGCCATCAGGTCCTGGACCAGCGGGAACATGGCCCGCGAATGGCCGTTGGCCAGCACCAGGCGGTCGTCCGCGTCGAACCACTCGATGCCTGCGGGCAGGACCTCGATGGCCTCGATCAGGCGGGCGCGCGCCAGGTCCGCATCGGCACGCGCCTGCTCGAGGGCCTGGCCCTGAGTGACCAGGGCCGTGACGTCGATGCTGTAGGACACCATGCCGCCGTCGGCGAGGTAGCGTTCGGTGATGCGCCGCCAGCGGCCATCGACCATCTGTCGCAGCAGAGGCTCGCGGGGCTGGCGGTGCTGCGCCATGCGCTCGGCGATCCAGGCCTCCTCTTGCCCGACGGCAGCAGGCACCCCGCCGCGCTGCACGGCCGCGCGGAGGATGTCCTCGAAACGCATGCCCACCCGAAGCTCGCCGGCCAGTTCCGGGTACAGCCGAAGGTAGTCGGCATTCCACTGCACGACACGGTCCTCAGCGTCGAACACCAGCAGGCCGATGTCCAGCGCGTCGAAGACCTGCTGTGACTGCAGGCGCTCTGCCTCGACGCTGCGCTGCAGTCGCCGCCACCGACCGTGCCAGTGCACCGCCGCCAGCAGCGGCAAGCCGCCGGCCACCAGCACAGCCAGCACATATGGCCACGCGTTGTCCATGCGCCGATTATGCGGGGCGGGTGCTCACGTCCTGACTTGCCCCAGCCTGCCCGCGCGAGACGCGGGCAGTCGTTCGTCAGGCACGAGACCGTCCTCAGGACGGTTTCTCGTCCGGGCTTGCCGCAGCCCATCCGCGCGGGACGCGGATGGTCGTTCGTCGCCCCCAGCCGATTCGCGCGAGACGCGAATCGCCGTTCGCCAGGCGAGAAACAGTCCGCAGGGACTGTTTCTCGTCCGGGCTTGCCCCAGCCTGCCCGCGCGAGACGCGGGCAGTCGTTCGTCAGGCACAAGACCGCCCTCAGGACGGTCTCGTGTCCTGACTCACCCCAATCCGATCGGGGCGGGGGCGGCCATCGCGATGCGGTGGAACAGGGCCCGGTACTCGTCGCCCGGTTCGTGGCCGGTCAGCGGGTCGCGGTTGGCCTCGAAGGCAGCGTCCAGGGCCAGCCAGTCGTTGGCGTCGAAGACCTCGCGGGCCGCGGGCAGCACCTGGCTCTCCTCGATGGCCATGTGCTCGAGGTAGAAGCCGATGTAGCGTTGCACCGCGGCCTCGAAGGCCTCGCGGCGCGAGGGCCCCATCACCTCGAAGGCCAGCAGCGCATGCTCGAGCTCGCGGATCGCGGCTTCGCCGCGTTCATGGTCGCGGTCCAGTTGGTCGAGCACCGGGGCCATGGCCGGGGCGCGCTCGCGCAGCAACGGGAACAGCAGTTCGCTTTCCTTCGTGTGGTGTAGCCGCTCGGGGAACTCGTCGATGTAGAACATCATCGCCCGCAGCACGTCGAAGTCGGGCAGGGCGCCGTGGCGGCGGGCGTGCGCCAGCAGCATCGACAGCGAGCGCAGCATCGCCGCCAGCGCCTGATGTTCGTCGCGGATGATCTCGAGGGTGCGGATGCTCATGCGGGTCTCCTGTACAGTCCGCAGGTTCGCAAGCCGGGCGCGCGGCCGTCTTGCGCCACGTCAAGGCGCAGGGCCTTGGTGTACCGGCGGCCTCGTAGAATCGCGGGCTTTCCCCAAGTTCGATCCCGAGGCCCGCATGCCGCTTCCGTCCGACCGCGATCCCCGTCTGATGGCCAACGCCATCCGCGCCCTGGCGATGGACGCCGTGCAGCAGGCCAACTCCGGCCACCCCGGCGCGCCGATGGGCATGGCCGAGATCGCCGTGGCCCTCTGGGCCGGCCACCTGAAGCACGACCCGGGGGCGCCGCATTGGGCCGACCGCGACCGCTTCGTGCTCAGCAACGGCCACGGCTCGATGCTGATCTACGCGCTGCTGCACCTCACCGGCTACGACCTGCCGATGAACGAGCTGCGCAACTTCCGCAAGCTGCACAGCCGGACCCCGGGCCACCCGGAGGTGGACGTCACCCCCGGCGTGGAGACCACCACCGGCCCGCTGGGCCAGGGCATCACCAATGCCGTGGGCATGGCGCTGGCCGAGAAGCTGCTGGCCAGGGAGTTCAACCGCGACGGCCACACCGTGGTCGACCACCGCACCTGGGCCTTCCTGGGCGACGGCTGTCTGATGGAGGGCATCAGCCACGAGGCCTGTGCCCTGGCCGGCGCCTGGAAGCTGGACAAGCTCACCGCCATCTACGACGACAACGGCATCAGCATCGACGGCCAGGTGGCCCCCTGGTACGTGGACGACGTGCCGGGCCGCTTCCGTGCCTACGGCTGGCATGTCATCGGCCCGGTGGACGGGCACGACGCCGCCGCGGTGGACGCCGCACTGGCGGCTGCCAAGACGCACCGCGGCCAGCCCACCCTGGTGATCTGCAAGACCACCATCGGCCAGGGCTCGCCCAACCGCGCCGGCAGCGCCAAGGCACACGGCGAGGCGCTGGGCGCCGAGGAGATCAAGCTCACCCGCGAGGCCATCGGCTGGTCGCACCCGCCGTTCGAGATCCCGGCCGAGGTCTGTGCGATGTGGGACGCCAAGGTGACGGGCGCCGCCAGCTCCGCGGCCTGGCAAGCCCGGTTCGACGCCTACCGCGCGGCGCACCCGGACCTGGCCGCCGAGTTCGAGCGCCGCATGGCCGGCCGCCTGCCGGCGAACTTCGCGCAGGTGGCGGTGGACGCCGCCATCGCCGCGCACACCGCCGCGGCCACCGTGGCCACGCGCAAGGCCAGCCAGATCGCGCTGGAGGCCTTCACCGCGGCGCTGCCGGAACTGCTGGGCGGCTCGGCGGACCTGACCGGCTCCAACCTGACCAACACCTCGCACACGCCGGCCCTGCGCGTGGACGCCGACGGCACGCCCAACGGCGGCCGGCACATCAACTACGGCGTGCGCGAGTTCGGCATGGCCGCCATCATGAACGGCGTGGCGCTGCACGGCGGCTACATCCCCTACGGCGGCACCTTCCTGACCTTCAGCGACTACAGCCGCAACGCCATCCGCATGGCCGCGCTGATGAAGCGGCGCGTGGTACATGTGTTCACGCACGACAGCATCGGCCTGGGCGAGGACGGCCCCACGCACCAGAGCGTGGAGCATGCCGCCAGCCTGCGCCTGATCCCGAACCTGGACGTCTGGCGCCCGGCCGACACCGCCGAGACCGCGGTGGCCTGGACCCGTGCCCTGCTCAACGAGGACCGGCCCACCGCGCTGCTGCTGAGCCGGCAGAACCTGCCCTACCTGCCGAAGGCCGGTCTCGATCAGATCGCCAAGGGCGCCTACGTGCTGGCCGAGCCGGCCGAGGTGGGGCTGAAGAAGAAGGCCCAGGCGGTGATCGTCGCCACCGGCTCCGAGGTGCACCTGGCGCTGCACGCGCAGGCCGAGCTGGCCAAGTCCGGCATCGCCGTGCGCGTGGTCAGCATGCCCAGCACCACCACCTTCGACCGCCAAGACACGGCCTACAAGACCGCCGTGCTGCCGCCCAAACTGCCGCGCGTGGCCGTGGAGGCGGGTGTCACCGACGGCTGGTGGAAGTACGGCTGCGCCGCCGTGATCGGCATCGACCGCTACGGCGAGAGCGCCCCGGGCAACGTGCTGTTCGAGCACTTCCACTTCACCGCGCAGAACGTGGCTGACACGGTGCGCAAGGTTCTTTCGGTTCGTTGAACGCTACGCTAGGAGACCCCTGAGATGAGCATCAAGATCGGCATCAACGGCTTCGGCCGCATCGGGCGCATGGTGTTCCGCGCCGCCGTCGCCAACCATTCCGACATCGAAGTCGTCGGCATCAACGACCTGCTCGAGCCCGACTACCTGGCCTACATGCTGAAGTACGACAGCGTGCACGGCCGCTTCAAGGGCGAGGTCAGCGTCGACGGCAACACGCTGGTCGTCAACGGCAAGAAGATCCGCCTGACGGCCGAACGCGACCCGGCGGCGCTGAAGTGGGGCGACGTGGGCGCCGACATCGTCGTCGAATCCACCGGCCTGTTCCTGACCAAGGAAACCTGCCAGAAGCACCTCGACGCCGGCGCGAAGAAGGTGATCCAGAGCGCGCCCAGCAAGGACGACACGCCGATGTTCGTCTACGGCGTGAACCACCAGACCTACGCCGGCCAGGCCATCATCAGCAACGCCAGCTGCACCACCAACTGCCTGGCCCCGGTGGCCAAGGTGCTCAACGACAGCTTCGGCATCAAGCGCGGGCTGATGACCACGGTGCACGCCGCCACCGCCACCCAGAAGACCGTGGACGGCCCGAGCAACAAGGACTGGCGCGGCGGCCGCGGCATCCTGGAGAACATCATCCCCAGCAGCACCGGCGCGGCCAAGGCGGTGGGTGTGGTGATCCCCGAGCTGAACAAGAAGCTCACCGGCATGAGCTTCCGCGTGCCCACCAGCGACGTCTCTGTGGTCGACCTGACCGCCGAGCTGGTCAAGGAAGCCAGCTGGGAGGACATCTGCAACGCGATGAAGGCCGCCGCCGCCGGCCCGATGAAGGGCGTGCTGGCCTACACCGAGGACAAGGTGGTGGCCACCGACTTCCGCGGCGAGCCCTGCACCAGCGTGTTCGACGCCGACGCCGGCATCGCGCTGGACAAGACCTTCGTCAAGGTCGTGGCCTGGTACGACAACGAGTGGGGCTACTCCAACAAGGTGCTGGAGATGGTGCGCGTGATGGCGAAGTGATCGCTGCCTGATCGCTTCTGCAGCACGATGAACAACGGGGCCCGCGGGCCCCGTTTGTCATGGCGCGCGCCGTGGGTCAGAAGCCGCTCACGTCCAGCCGGCCGCCGGTGACCGTCTTGCCCGCCAGGGACGGCGTCGGGATCGTCGCGGCCAGGATCGCGGCCTTGACCTGCGCGCCGGTGGCGCCCGGGTTCAGCGACTTGTACAGTGCCACCGCGCCGGCCACGTGCGGCGAGGCCATCGAGGTGCCGGTGTACGACGCGTACTTCGACTGGAACTTGAAGCGCCCCGGCACCGTGGACCAGATGCCGGTGCCCGGCGCGCCCAGGTCCACGCGCGTGGCGCCGTAGTTCGAACTGCCCGCCAGGTTGCCGGCGGACGTGATGTTGGCCACCGAGATGATGTTCTCGCTGTCGTAGCCCGCGGGGTAGAAGTTGGTGATCTCCATGTTCGCGCCGCTGTTGCCGGCGGCGGCCACGAAGAGGATGTCGGCGGCGCCGGCGCGGTCGATGGCGTCCTTCAGGCCTTGCGAGAACCCACCGCCGCCCCAGCTGTTGTTGGTCGCCACCAGGTTCAGGCCGTGTCGGGTCTTCAGGTCGGTCATGTAGTCCACGGCCAGGATCGCGTCGGCGGTGGTGCCACCGCCAGCGCCCAGGAACTTGGCACTGATCAGCTGCAGGTTCCAGCACACGCCGGCCACGCCCTGGGCATTGCCGCCCTTGGCCGCGATGGTGCCCGACACATGGGTGCCGTGGTCGTCGCTGCGGCCGTCGAAGACGCTGGCGTCGTTGCTGAAGAAGTCCCAGCCGTTGACGTCGTCGATGTAGCCGTTGCCGTCGTCGTCGATGCCGTTGCCGGCGATCTCGCCCGGATTGGCCCAGACGTTGTCGCGCAGGTCCTTGTGGCGCACGTGCATGCCTTCGTCGATCACGCCGACGACGACGTCGCTGCTGCAGGTCTTGCCGGCTTCCCAGGCGGTGGCGGCGCCGCTGCCGTAGGGGTTGGCCGGTGTCGTGCCGGCACCCTGCATGCCCCAGAGCTGACCGCTGGTGTAGTACGGGTCGTCGGAGGTGTCCTGGGTCGTGTAGAGCCAGTTCGGCTCGGCGAAGTCCACCGCCGGATCGGCCTGCAGCGCGCGCAGCGCCGCGGCCAACGCCAGGCGGGACCCGACGCTCACCCGCTCGAGGTCGCCACGGCCATCGCGCCGCTGGGCAGCGGCCTTCAGGCGCGCCAGTACGCGGGCGTCCACCCGCGCCAGTGCCCGGGCACGGGCGGCGGGCGAGGCGTCGGCCTTGAACTGCACCAGCAGTTCGCCCGGCACGTGGGCCGCGCCGGCCGCCAGGGACTGCGCGACGAGGTCGGGGCGACCCTGGGCATGGGCGGTGCCCAGCAGGGCGATGGTGGCCATGGCCAGCAGGGTCAACGGGGTGCGCAGCTTCACGGTGGGAATCTCCAACGTCGAAAAACGGCGATGATGTTCGGGCAGGTACGCGCTGAACACCCCTATGCCGGGGGCGGCCCGGCACGGCCGACGATCAGGCGGGCTTCAGCCGGCTACCTCCGGTTTCTGCCGGGTCTGGCCCGGCGCCTACACTCGTCCGATGCGTTGCCTCAGACTGCCCCTCGCCGCGATCCTGGCCTCGGTGCTGACCCTTCCCCTGCAGTCCTGGGCTGCCCCGACCACACCACCGGCCACCGCGCGTGTCATCGTCGCCTTCAAGCCCGGCGCCGCCGCACTGCAGGGTTCCGCCCGGGCGCTGGCGTCCGACAACGCAGCACGCACGGCCGAGCGCCTGCAGCGACGCGCCGACGCGCTGGCGGCCGTGGCCGGCCGTCCGTTGCGCGCCGGCCGCCGCGTGGCCGAGCGCTGGCAGGTGCTGCAGGCCGATGGCGTGGACAGTGCCGTGCTGGCCGCGCGCCTGGCGGCACACCCGGACGTGGCCTGGGCCGTGCCCGACCATCGCCGCCGTGCGCTGGCCGCACCCAACGACCCGCTCTACCCCGCGGTGAGCGATGGCTCACGCCCGCAGGGCCCGGACGCGGGCCAGTGGTACCTGCGCGCGCCGGACGCCACGGTGCGCTCAGCCGCCAACCTGGAGGCGGCCTGGGACCGCAGCACCGGCAACGGCGTGGTCATCGCCGTCATCGACACCGGCGTGCGGCCGGAACACCCGGACCTCCAGGGGCGGTTGCTGCCGGGCATCGACACGATCGACGAGCTGGCCACGGCCAACGACGGCGACGGTGCCGACACCGACGCCTCCGACCCGGGCGACTGGGTCACGGCCGCGGAGGGCCGCAGCGGGCCGCTGGCCGGTTGCCCGGAGGGCATCAGTTCCTGGCACGGCACGCAGGTGTCGACCATCGCCGCTGCGCTGAGCAACGACGACAACGGCATGGCCGGCGCGGCGCCCGGCGCGCGCATCGTGCCGGTGCGCGTGCTGGGCAAGTGCGGCGGCTACGACTCCGACATCATTGCCGGCATGCTCTGGGCGGCCGGGCTGGAGCCGGTGGCTGGCGTCACCAACGCCAACCCGGCGCGGGTGCTGAACATGAGCCTGGGTGGCTCCGGCGCCTGCACCGCGGCCTACGTGGACGCCGTGCAGCGCATCAACGCCGCCGGCGCCGTGGTGGTGGCCGCCGCGGGCAACGACGTCGGCAAGGCCGTGGGCACGCCGGCCAACTGCCCGGGCGTGATCGGCATCGGCGGCCTGCGCCACGCCGGCAGCAAGGTGGGTTTCAGCGACCTGGGGCCCGAGATTGCGCTCAGCGCGCCCGGCGGCAACTGCGTCTTCGACAACAACCAGCAGCCCTGCACCTACCCCATCCTGGCCGGCACCAACACCGGCCTGCAGCGGCCCGTGGCGTCCACCTGGACCGACAGCGTGGACTACGGCGTGGGCACCAGCTTCGCGTCGCCCATCGTCGCCGGCGCGGCCGCGCTGGTGATGGCCCAGCGGCCGACGCTGACGCCCGCCGAGGTGAAGCAGGTGCTGCAGGCCACGGCGCGGCCGTTCCCGCAGGACGGCGCCACCAACGAGCCGCTGAGCAGCGACCCCGTGCCCGCCTGCGTGGCGCCGAGCACGGCAGAGCAGCTGCAGTGCTACTGCCAGGTCGGCCTGTGCGGCACCGGCATGCTGGATGCCGCGGCCGCGGTGGCGGCCGCCGATGGTGCCTTCGCCCGCATCGCCGTGCGCACGGCCTCGCCCACCGCTGACGCGCTGCTGGAGCTCGACGGTGCCGGCAGCCTGGTGGCCGTGGGGCGCACCGTGGCCGGCTACGCCTGGCGCATCGTCGATGGCGGCGGCATCGTCGCCGGCTTCAGCGGCGCGGCCAACGCGGCCCAGGCCAGCCTGCTGCCCACCGGCGCGGGCAGCATCACGGTGGCGCTCACCGTCACCGACGATCAGGGGGCGACAGCCGTGGCGCAGACCACGGTGACGGTGGCGGCGTCGCCCGGCACGTCGACGCCGACGCCGCCGAGCACCGGTGGTTCGTCCGGCGGCGGTGCCGTGCAGCCGCTGTGGCTGCTGGCCCTGGCCGGTGCCGCCTGGTCGCTGCGGCGCGTCAACGGCAGGGGCTGAACGCCGGCGCACCAGCCGCCAGCGCTGCGGCGGCGCGCAAGGCCTCCTGTTCATTGCTGGCGAGGCCCTGCACGCGCAGCGTGGCGCCATCGTCCCCGTCCGGCCACGTCCAGCGCGCCGCGTCGATGCCGGCGCTGCGCAGCAGGCCTTCGGCGGCCGACCGGGCAGCGGCGTCGGGCAGCCCGGTGGCTTCCAGGCAGGCCGTCGTGCGCGGCGCCGCGGCCGGCGTGTTGCCGCCCGCCTTGGCCGGCAGCACGGTGATCGCCTCCGGCCGGATCTGCTGCTGCAGCCGCTGCGGCTCGCGCTGGGCGTCCGGGTCGGGGAAGGGCAGCCAGGCCATCGGCAGCCAGCCGTGCGTCGCCGCCCACCAGAAGGCGTTGGCGGCCAGCAGCAGCACCAGCAGCGCCCTCAGCATGGCCGCACGCTGACTTCGCCGCTGCCCACGCCGTGCAGGCGGCCGTCGGCCATGCGCAGCTGCAGCACGCCCTGGGCATCGACACCGGCACCGGTGCCTTCGAGCACCACCGCCCCCTGAGTGCGCAGCGGCCGGCCGGCCAGCAGGTCGCGGCGCGCGAACGCGGCGGCGAACGGGGCGAAACCACCGGCCTCGAACCGGCGCAGCGCCTGCACCAGCGGCGGCGCCACGCGGGCCAGCACTGCGGGTGGCGTGGCGGCTGGGTCGAGTTCGTCGACACAGCCCAGGCCGCTGGACAGCTGCGCCGGCTCGGGCGCGGCCGGCACATGCACGTTCAGGCCGATGCCGACGACGACCAGGCGCTGTGCGCCCACCGGCGCGGTCTCGATCAGGATGCCGCCGAGCTTGCGGCCACCCCCCGGCGCGTCGTCGTCGCGCAGCCAGAGGTCGTTGGGCCACTTCAGCATCAGTGCCGGCGCGGCGTGGACACCCCGGGCATCGGTCGGGTCCAGCGCGTCGGCCAGTGCGCAGCCCACGGCCAGCGACAGCCCGGACCAGCCGTGGGCCGGTGCCAACGGCAGTGCCAGCGAGAAGGTCAGCGAGGCGCCTGCCGCCGACTGCCAGCCCTTGCCCTGGCGTCCGCGGCCGGCGGTCTGCTGCTCGGCCACCAGCAGGGCGGGCTGCAGATCGGCCTGGCGGCGCCCCAGGCGCGGCGTGCCATCGGCGCCGCCGGTGCTGTCGGGCTCGCCACGGGCCCGCGCCAGCAGTGTGGCGTTGGTGGACCCCACGCTGGCCAGCACTTCAATGTTCAGGCCGGGCAGCATGGGCTGCAGCCGCTGCCACAGCGCCTCGGCCTGCCAGTCCAGGTGCGGTGGCGGCGGGGGGAACTCCGTCATCGGGCGTCGCAGGCGTGGCGATGGCGGGGTCGCGGCTCAGCGCCGCTTGGGCGCGAGCATCGTGCCGCGGCAATCCGGGCTGCCGCAGCGGCAGGCGTATTCGCGCTTGAGCTTGGGCGTGTAGCGCTCGTCGATCACCAGGCCGTAGTCGTAGAACAGTTCCTCGCCCGGGTGCAGGTCACGCAGCGCCTTGATGTAGACGCGGCCGTCGTCGGCCACTTCCGACTCGCAGTTCGGCGCGCAGGCGTGGTTGATCCAGCGTGCGGCGTTGCCGCCGTACTTGGCGTCGATGACCCGCGTGTCGTCGACGTGGAAGTAGAAGGTGTGGTTCGGGTCGGCCGGGTCGTGCGGGTGGCGGCGCTGCGCCTCGGGCCACGAGATGACCTCGCCGGTGTATTCGATGATGCGCTGCCCGGCGGCGATGGGCTGCACCGCGTAGACACCCTTGCCGTGCACGCCGGAGCGGCGCACCTGGATGCGCCGTCCGGCCGCCCGCGGCGTGGCGGCCTTCACGCCACGTGCCGTGGCCCGCTTTCCGCCGGCGGCTTGCGCGGTCTTCGTCATTCGGTACATTGAATTGGTGGGCGCGCGCGTGTGTGCGTGCGCGCGAGAGCGACGGCATTGTAGGCATGGACCGGGCACGGACCCGGCAGGAACCCGAGGACCAGGAACGCATGGGCAAGGCGATCATCATTGCGGAGAAGCCGAGCGTGGCGCAGGACATCGTGCGCGCGCTGACGCCGGTGGCCGGCAAGTTCGAGAAGCACGCCGAACACTTCGAGAACGACCGCTACGTGGTCACGTCGGCCGTGGGCCACCTGGTGGAGATCAAGGCGCCGGAGGCCTACGACGTCAAGCGCGGCAAGTGGAGTTTCGCCCACCTGCCGGTGGTGCCGCCGCACTTCGACCTCGCGCCCATCGACAAGGCCAAGTCGCGGCTGAACGCGGTGGTCAAGCTGTGCAAGCGCAAGGACGTGGACGAGCTCATCAACGCCTGCGACGCCGGGCGCGAGGGCGAGCTGATCTTCCGCCTGATCGAGCAGTACGCCGCCGGCGCCAAGGGCACGCTGGGCAAGCCGGTCAAGCGCCTGTGGCTGCAGAGCATGACGCCGCAGGCCATCCGCGAGGGCTTCGAGCAGCTGCGCAGCGACGAGCAGATGCGCGGCCTGGCGGATGCCGCGCGCAGCCGCAGCGAGGCCGACTGGCTGGTGGGCATCAACGGCACGCGCGCGATGACGGCCTTCAACAGCCGCGACGGCGGATTCTTCCTGACCACCGTGGGCCGCGTGCAGACGCCCACGCTGAGCATCGTCGTCGAGCGCGAGGAGAAGATCCGCAAGCACGTGCCGCGCGACTACTGGGAGCTGCGCGCCACCTTCGCCGCGCAGGCCGGCGAGTACGAGGGCAAGTGGTTCGACCCGACCTGGAAGAAGGATGCCGGCGACCCGGAGAAGCGCGCCGACCGCCTGTGGACCGCCGAGGACGCGCAGGCCATCGCCCAGGCCTGCCGCACGCAGCCGGCCCACGTGAGCGAGGAGGCCAAGCCCAGCACGCAGGCCAGCCCGCTGCTGTACGACCTGACCACGCTGCAGCGCGAGGCCAACTCGCGCTTCGGCTTCAGTGCCAAGACCACGCTGAGCATCGCGCAGGCGCTGTACGAGAAGCACAAGGTGCTGACCTACCCGCGGACCGACTCGCGCGCGCTGCCCGAGGACTACCTGGGCACGGTGAAGCAGACCATCGGCATGCTGGCCGACGAGGACCTGCCCGGGCCGATGCGCGAGATCGCGCTGCACGCGCGCAAGGCGCTCAACGCCGGCTACGTGAAGCCGAGCAAGCGCGTGTTCGACAACGCCAAGGTCTCGGACCACTTCGCCATCATCCCCACGCTGCAGGCGCCGAAGTCGCTCAGCGAGCTGGAGCTCAAGCTCTACGACATGGTGGTCAAGCGTTTCCTGGCGGTGTTCTACCCGAGTGCGGAGTTCCTGGTCACCACACGCATCAGCAAGGTGGCCGCGGCCGGTGCCACGCACCACTTCCAGACCAACGGCAAGGTGCTGGTCAACCCCGGCTGGCTGGCGGTGTACGGCAAGGAGGCGCAGGACGAAGACGCCAACCTGGTCCCCGTGACGGCCGGCGAGGTGGTGCGCACCGAGGCGGTGGACGTCAAGGCGCTGCAGACCAAGCCGCCGGCGCGCTACACCGAGGCTACGCTGCTCAGCGCGATGGAAGGCGCTGGCAAGCTGATCGACGACGACGAGCTGCGCGAGGCCATGCGCGAGAAGGGCCTGGGCACGCCGGCCACGCGGGCGCAGACCATCGAGGGCCTGATCGCCGAGAAGTACATGCTGCGCGAGGGCCGCGAGCTCGTCCCCACGGCCAAGGCCTTCCAGCTGATGACGCTGCTGCGCGGGCTGGGCGTGGAGGACCTGACCAAGCCCGAGCTCACCGGCGCCTGGGAGCACCGCCTGGCCGAGATGGAGCACGGCAAGCTGGCCCGCGAGGCCTTCATGGCCGACATCGCCAGGATGGCCGAGCGCATCGTCAAGAAAGCCAAGGAGTACGACCGCGACACCATCCCCGGCGACTACGCCACGCTGGCCACGCCCTGCCCGCACTGCGGCGGCGTGGTCAAGGAGAACTACCGGAGGTTCGCCTGCACTGGGCACCCAGGCGCCGCCGACGGCGGCGCGTGCGACTTCAGCATCCCCAAGATCCCCGGTGGCCGCGCCTTCGAGGTGGCCGAGGCCGAGGCCCTGCTGCGCGACAAGAAGGTCGGGCCGCTGGAAGGCTTCCGCTCCAAGGCCGGCTGGCCGTTCACGGCGGAGCTCAAGCTGGTGATGGACGAGGAGATCGGCAACTGGAAGCTGGAGTTCGACTTCGGCGACGACGCCAAGCAGGCCGAGGCCGACGGCGAGCCCGTGGACTTCAGCGGCCAGGCCAGCCTGGGCCCCTGCCCCAAGTGCAAGGGCCACGTCTACGAACATGGCACCAACTACGTGTGCGAACACGCCGTCGGCCCGAAGCAGACCTGCGACTTCAAGACCGGCAAGATCATCCTGCAGCAGCCGATCTCGCACGAGGAGCTCGGCAAGCTGCTGGCCACCGGCAAGACCTCGCTGCTCGACGGCTTCGTCTCCAACCGCACCAAGCGCAAGTTCAAGGCCTTCATGGCCTGGGACCCGAAGGAGGGCAAGGTGAGCTTCGAGTTCGAACCGCGCGCGGCGCGGCCGGCGGGCAAGACCCCCGCAAAGAAGGTCGCGGCGAAGAAGGCGGCCTGACAAAATCGCCGCCATGAAGACACTTGCCCTCTCCCTGACTTCGGCGCTGCTGGCCTCGACGGCGGTGGCGCAGACCCTGAATCCGGCCCCGGCCCCCGGCCTGTGGGAAACGCAGTTCAAGCTCACCGTCAACGGCCAGGACCTAGGCGCGGCGATGCAGAACGCGATGGCCGCGGCGATGAAGGACATGCCGGCGGACCAGCGCGCGATGGCCGAGCAGATGATGAAGGCCCAGGGCGGCGCGATGATGGGCGGCCCGCAGCAGGAATGCCTGACCGCCGAGACCGCCAAGCGCCGCAGCGACGCGCGCACGATGCTGGCCGACCTGCAGAAGGACGCGCCGACCTGCCGCTACGAGCCGGTGAAGATCAGCGGCGGCACCGTCAGCTTCAAGGGCCGCTGCACCGATCCCGACGGCTTCAGCGGCGACATCGCCGGCGAGATGACGATGGGCAGCGCCAAGGCCTGGACCGGCCGCTGGACGGGCACCGGCCGCATGGCCGGCGACATGGGCGGCATGCCGGGGCTGAAGGTGGCCGCCGACGGCCGCGTGCAGATGGCCTGGAACGGCAGTGGCCGCTGGCTGGGCGCCTCCTGCGGCAACGTGAAGCCGGAATGACCCCGGCCGGGCGGCGCCGGTGACCGCCGCGGTCTTCCACAAGCTGCTGGCGATCTTCCTGACCGTCGGCGTCGGCTGGGTGGCCGGCCGCCTGCGCTGGCTGGACAGCGGCGCCGACGCGCGCGACCCGGCGCGCGTGCTGGGCAACGCCGCGTTCACGATCTTCGTGCCGGCGCTGCTGTTCCGCACCACGGCGCGGCTGGACTTCGCTGCGCTGCCCTGGCGCATCATCGCCGCGTTCTTCGTGCCGGCGGTGCTGTACGCGCTGGCCGTGTACCTCTGGCAGCGCCGTCGTGCCGACGCGGCCACCGCCCCGGCGACACCGGCGGCGCGCATGGTCACGGCCTCCTTCGGCAACTCGGTGCAGCTGGGCATCCCGATGGCCACTGCACTGTTCGGCGAGCCGGGCCTGGCCATCCACATCACGCTGGTGAGCCTGCACGCGCTGATCCTGCTGACGCTGCCCACGGTGCTGGTGGAGCTGGACCTGGCACGCGCCCAGCCCGGCCCGCGCGACATCGCCGCCACGCTGCGCAGCACGGTGCGCAACACGCTGGTGCACCCGGTGGTGCTGCCGGTGGTGGCCGGGCTGGCCTGGAACCTGGCCGGCCTGCCGCTGCCGGCGGTGCTGGACGAGACACTGGCGGCGCTGGGCTCGGCCGTGGTGCCGGTGTGCCTGGTGCTGATCGGCCTGAGCCTGGCCTACTACGGTGTGCAGGGCCAGTGGCGCGGCGCGCTGCAGCTCAGTGCGCTGAAGCTGGCGGTGCTGCCGGCCGTGGTGGTGGCCATCGCCCACTGGGGCTTCGGCCTGGCCGGCCTGCCGCTGGCGGTGGTGGTGCTGATGGCGGCCCTGCCCACCGGCAGCAACGCGCTGATCTTCGCGCAGCGCTACGACACCGGGGCTACCGAGGCCACGGCGGCCATCGTGGTCTCCACGCTGCTGTTCGTGCTCAGTGCGTCGGCGTGGTTGGGCGTGCTGGCGCTGCTGGGCTGACCTGCAGCCCGCGCCTGCAGCCCGCGTCCACAGCCCGCGCCTACAGCCCTCGCTTGGCCCGCGTCAGCAACGTGGCCACCTCGGTGGAGGCCCGCGCGAAGTCCGAGCCGGCGCCGATCAGGCGTTCGGCACGGTCGTAGTCGCCCGCGTTGATCTGGCGCGCGACGCTGCCGGCCGCGCGGTGGAAATCGGCGTGACGGTCCACCAGCTCGACGAAGGAGGGTTTGCCGCCCCAGCGTGCACCGCCCGGACCATGCAGCCAGCGGCCCAGCGGGCAGGCGTCGTCGCGGCAGAGCGTGTCGGCATCCAGCCGCTCCTGCTGGCCGATGGCCTGGCGCAGCTTCACCTTCCACTGGCGGTGGGCCTGGATCGCGGCGTCGAAGTCGAAGTCGTCGACCTTCACCACGCTGGCCAGCGTCTCGCCGCCGGCCGGCAGACGGAAGCGCGCCACCTCGTCGGCCAGCGTGCGTGCCTGGTCCTGCATCGCGGCCGCCGCGGCGGCGGTCTCTTCCACCAGGGCCGCGTTCTGCTGTGTCATGCGGTCGAGTTCCTGCACCGCCTCGCCGATCTGGCCGATGCCGCCGGACTGCTCGCGCGCGCCGGTGGCCACGTCGCCCAGCAGCGCATTGACGCGACTCGAGGACTGCACGATGTCGTCGATGGTGGCGCCGGCCCGGCGCACCACGTCGCTGCCGGCCTCCACCTGCTCCACGCTCTGGCCGATCAGCGCCTTGATCTCCCGCGCCGCACCGGCGCTGCGCTGCGCCAGCGAACGCACCTCGGCGGCGACGACGGCAAAGCCGCGCCCCTGCTCGCCGGCGCGTGCGGCTTCCACCGCCGCGTTGAGCGCCAGGATGTTGGTCTGGAAGGCGATGCCATCGATGGTGCCGATGATCTCGCCGATGCGCGCCGACGAGCCGCGGATGGCCTCCATCGTCTGCATCACCTGCTGCATCGTGCGACCGCCCTCGGCGGCGACCTCGGCGTTGTGGCGGGCCACGGTGGCGGCCTCGTTGGTGTGGTCCGAGGTCTGGCGCACGGTGGCCGAGATCTGCTCCATCGCCGAGGCCGACTGTTCCAGGCTGGCGGCCGCCTGCTCGGTGCGCGACGACAGGTCCAGCGCACCGCTGGCGATCTCGCTGCTGGAGTGCACGATCTCGTCGGACGAGTGGCGCACGCGCTGCACCATGCGCCGCAGCGCGGCCTGCATCGTGCGCAGGTCCAGCATCAGCTGCGCCGCCTCGTCGCGACCCCAGGGCGTGGGCGACATCGTCAGGTCGCCTTCGGTCATCGCGCGCAGGTGGCGGCGGGTCTCCTTCAGGCCACCCTCCATCACGCGGTAGAAGCTCAGGAACAGGTAGCTGGCCAGCAGCAGCGACGCCAGCACCACGCCGGCCACCCAGGTCAGGCGGGCGCGGGACGCGGCCCGCAGGTCACCGACCCAGATGCCCGAGCCGATGACCCATCCCCAGGGTTCGAAGCCCTTGACGTAGGACAGCTTGTCCACCGGCGTGCCGCCCTTCTCGCGCGGCCACTGGTATTCCACGAAGCCGGCACCCTGGCGACGCACCTGCTCGGCGAAGGCCACGAACAGCGCCTTGCCATTGGGGTCCTTCGTCGCGGTGACGTCCTGCCCGTCGAGTTCCGGCTTCATCGGGTGCATCACCACGCGCGGGTGCATGTCGTTGATCCAGAAGTACTCCTGGCCGTCGTAACGCAGCGACGCCACGGTGTCGCGGGCCAGCTGCTGGGCCTGCGCGCGCGTGAGCTCGCCACTGCGTTCCTTGGCATGGGCCCAGGCCAGCACGCCGTGCGCCACCTCCACGTGCTGCCGGGTGGCGTCCTGGCGGTCGGCCAGGGCGTCCCTCTCCACCGTCACCAGCAGCCAGGCCACCAGGGCCAGCAGGGGCACGACGAAGGCCAGCGAGATGATCAGTGCCTTGTGGCCGAAGCGCATCTGGCGGAACAGCCGCACGCCGGGCGCCCAGGCGCCGTGGTAGGTGAAGAAGCCGGCGTCGTGGGGTTCGGCGGGCGCCCGCTCGACGAGCGCGGCCTGGGGCAAGACATGGGACATCGCGTCGTCTCTGCGGAGTGAAGTCGTAATCCCTGATATCGGCAGGGGCATCTGCCACTTGAGTGCCCACGGATCGCGACCTGGGGCCGGCAGGCAGGCTCCGCGGCGTGCGTCGTACGCCGATCGACAACGCCGCCGTCTGCGTGGTCTGCACGGCGGGCCACGGCACGGCGCTGCGCGGCCTGGCGTCGCTGCCGGACATCTCGGGCCCGACGCCGTCCGGAGGCAAGGCGCGCGGCATCATCGCGGCCGGATCGGCCATATTGGCCGGAACCGCCTTTCAGCGGGCACCGAACCGCCGCCGCAGCACCAGCGGCAGCCCCAGCAGCATCGCCAGCCAGACCGGTGTCTCCGGAACGACGCCGATCTGCGTCAGCATCACGCCCTGCGTGTCGACCGAGAGGTCGGTCGAGCCGGTGTTGAAGAAGTCCGCGATGGCATGCAGCTCGAACGGGCCAGGCACCGCGGCCTGGGTCGTCAGGATCACCTCCCAGGCGAAGGGCACGTTGACGTTGACGACGAAGGCGTCGGCGAAGAATTCCGTGTAGTCCAGTTCGGCAAAGCGCACCGAGCCGCTGGCGTTGCTGCCGAGCGTGAACTCGCCGATCCACTCGCCGGTCGCGCTGAGCGCGCCGCTCGAGTTCAGCGTGCCCTCGCCGGCGAACACCACGCTGCGGCCGCCAGCGGTCCACACCGCCATCTCGGCCCTTGCGGTGGCGCTGAAGCTGGCGCCGGCGAAGTCCGCGGTGACCAGGACGCCGTCGAAGAAGGCCAGCACGTCGATGGGCACGCTGCCCAACGCGGGGTCGTTGCTGCTCGCCACCCAGTGCGTGACGGTGCGCGCCGTCGCGAAGGCATCGGTGCTGCCGCCCGGGCCGAAGCTCGGGTTGAAGCCGCCGGCGAGGGCGCGGCTGCCGATGGTGCCGGGCAGGCCGGCCCGCGCATCGGCCAGCGACGCGTCGAGCACCGGGCCGTAGAAGAACAGGTTGAGCCCGGGTCCGCCCGGGCCGACGTTCACCGAGCTGCTCGCCGAGCCCGGGTTGCCGGCGCTGTCGGTCATGCTGCCCACGACACCGTCGTAGCTGGCAGAGGCCGAGGTCTCGATCCCGACCGGCGGCAGCGTGGCCGTCTGCGCCGCGACCGGCGCGGTCGTGACGCCCAAGGCGATGGGGATGGCCAAGGTGGCGAACAGGCCGGGCACGGTGGCCGCGGCGAGCGTGCGGATGCGGGCGAAGGGGGCATGCATGGTCATTCCTCCAGGGTGAGTGGCCGATGGGTCTGGCCGGCCGGGGCCGGGGTGGGTGTCGACGGTGGGGCCACCGGCGACCGTTGCGGCCGTGCCGGCCGTGGCGGGCTGTCCACGACGAAGGCGTCCAGGCACCAGCGCCGGGCTGCCGGCAGGTGGCGTGCGGCGTGATCGCCGGCCGGATGCCAGTCGAACACGGCCTCGACCAGCGGCGCCCAGAAGGGCGCGGCCTGCTGCATCAGCAGGGCGTGGTCCAGGTCCTCGGATTCGACGATGCCGGCCCGCGGGTGCTGCAGCAGCCACGCGATGGCGCCCATCACGCCCCCGACCACCTGCAGGCTGGTGGCGTTGTTGTGGGGCGCGATCGTGCGCGCCCGGGCGTCGGTCAGTTGCGAGCCGAACCACAGCGCCGGGTGGCGGTCGCTCAGCAGCAGCACGCCCAGCTCGTCCATGCCGCCGGCGATCTCGTCCTTCAGCACGCGGGCGCTGCGCACGCGGGTGCGGTCGCCATCGGCCAGCAGGGCCAGGCTCGCCGCGGCCTCGTCGCAGGGGTGGTAGGCGTAGTAGACGGTGGGGCGGTACGTCGGCTGGCCGCCTGGCGACAGCGTCAGCCACGACGCGATCGAGAAGGCCTCGTTGTGGCTGATCAGCCAGCCGGTCACCTCGCCGGCGGCCGGGGTGCGCGTCTTCACCCGCGTGTGCACGCCCAGCTGCGGCGCGAAGACGCCGCAGCGGTCGGCCACGCCGTGGCCGCGCACGCGCTGCTGCCAGGGCCCGTGCACCTCGTGCGTGCCCCAGCCCATCTCCACCGGCTGCAGGGCCTCGGCCACGAAACCGTCCACCGACCAGGTGTTGACGAATTCGCCGTCCGCGCGCGGCACGGTGCCTGCCTGGGTGTCGCGCTCGGAGACCTGGATCACGCGCACGCCCAGGGCCTGGGCGAGCTGCGCCCAGGCCGTGCGGCCCACCGGTGCGGCCTGCGTCGGCAGCCAGCGCCGGGCCATGCGCAGCAGGGCTTCCTTGACGAACACCGACACCATGCCGGGGTTGGCACCATGGGCCACCACCGCCGTGGGCAGCGGCTGGCCGGCCTGCCGCTGCGCCGTCTGCCGCGCGATCACGGCGGCGCGCAGGCGGTAGTTGGTGTTGGCGTCGGAGGCCAGTTCGCCGTCCCGGTAGACCCAGGGGTCGATGCAGGTGTCCAGGTACCAGGCGCCGCGGGCCTGGGCCCAGCACATCAGCGTCAGGCTGTCGATCGAGGTGGCCAGGTTCAGCAGCAGGGTGCCTTCACCCACCCAGGGCTGCAGCACGGCCTCGAAGTTGTCGGCGCGCAGCTGCCGGCGCTGCCAGGCGAAGCCGTGGGCCGCGGCGATCGCGACCTGGCTCGCGTCCATCCGTTCGTCGACCACCTGCACCGGCAGGTCGCCGAAACGCCGCCGCAGCAGCGGTGCCAGGGCCTGGCCGATGTTGCCGAAGCCCATGCACACCACGCGTCGCAGCACGGCGCTCATCCCTCCTCCCGCCCCGTGTGCATCACCAGCACGGCGGCCAGCGCCAGGCCGACGCCGGCCACTTCGCGCCAGGTGAAGGGTTCGCGGAAGACGACCACGCCCAGGCCGGCCACCATCACCAGGGTGGCCACCGAATAGAAGACCGCCAGCGTGGCCAGGTGGTGCTGCTGCATCAGCAGGTACCAGGCGATGGCCGGCGAGCCGTAGCACAGGGCGCCCGCGACGAACTGCCACGACGCCAGCCCCGGCCCGGTGGAGGCCAGCTTGATGAGCAGGTCGCCCAGCACCGTGAGGGCGGTGGCCAGGGCCAGCCAGAGCAGCGTCATGGTGCCGCCTCCGCCAGCGTCGCCGGCGCGTGGGTGCGGGGCGGCTGCGCCAGGTGCCGTTGCAGCGCATCCCACAGCGCGATGCGCTGCTGCACGGCGGCCAGGCCGGCGGCCAGCAGCCGCTGCTCGGCCGCCGGGTCGCCGCGCACGGCGTCGTCGACCAGGGCCTGCGCCGCCGGGCCGTGGCTGTCGCCGTCGAGCTCGATGTGGCGGCGCAGGTAGAACACGAAGGCCGGCGCCTGCGCCTCGGTCAGGCCCCACTGCGCCAGCAGGCGCGAGAACATGGCCGGGATCACGTCCTCGCGGCCGTGCAGGAAGCTGCCCAGCACCTGCTCGGGCCGGCCGTGCAGGGCGGTGGCCAGCGTGGACGCCACGAAGGCCTGCACCGGCGCTGGCGCGCCGGCACGCCGCAGGGCCTCCAGGGCCGGCACCTCGGGCGACAGCGCCCGCAGGAAGCGGCGCACCGGCGTGCTGTCGGCGCCGACCTCGGCCATCGCCTGCAGGTAGAGCTCGTAGTGGCTCAGGTGGCCGCCACCGAAGCCGAGGTCGGACTCCTCGCCGAGCACGATCTCGTTGATCAGGCGTGCGGCACGCGGGTCGGCGGGCGGGCGCCAGGGCAGTGCCGTGCCGGTGTAGACCCGCTGCAGCCGCTTGACCAGCGACATGAAGTCCCAGACGGCAAAGACGTGCCAGGCCATGAAGTGGCGCAGGTCGTCCAGCGTCTGCACGGCGGCGAACACCGGGTGCTGCTGCATGCGGTCACGCGCCGCGGCCAGCCGCTGGCGAAGCAGTTCGGCGTCGGCGCCGGTGCCGTTGGATGGGGTCAAGGGGTGCATCGGGTCCTCCGCGCGGCCCAACGCAGGCCGCGTGCCCCGACACTAGGCGGCAGGGCGTATCAGCGGCGTATCGCCCGGCGCGCCCTTCCGTCGCAGGCTAGGGGGCGTTCGGGGCCGGGTGGCCGAGGGTGCCGACCCGTTGCGCCGCCCACGCGAGCGCCTCGTCCGGGACGGGCGGTGTGGGGTCGCTTTCGGCCACCCCGGCCGAGTCCAGGCGTTCGCGCAGCTGGCGATGGCCACGCTGGTCCAGCGTGTCGGCGTCGGGCCAGGCGAACACGGAACCGGTCAACGCCCGCGCCCCCGGCGCGTCGCCGCCGCCGCCTGCCAGCCATTCGGCCACGGCCAGCAGCACCGCCGGTGCCGTGGACGGCTGGCCCGTCTGCCGCGCAGCGCGCGACCAGCGCCTGCAACCGCGCCTGCGCGGCCGCCACGCCAGCGCGCGGGGCCCGCCCCCTGCAGGAGGGCGCGCACCGACAGCGCCTCGGCCCGCAGGGCCACCGTGCGCTCGCCGGCGGCCTCGGCCAACGCGTGCGCGCGCGCCGCCCAGTCGGCGGCCTGCGCCCAGTCGCCGGCCTCGCCGTGCGTCAGCGCCAGGTTCAGCGCGGCATAGCCCTGGCTGGCCACGGCGCCCAGGTCCTGCGCCATGGCGAGCGCCTGCGCCAGGGTCTCCAGGGCCCGCGGTGCGTCGCCCATCTCGCGGTACAGCGAGCCCAGGTTGTTCAGCATGCCGGCCCGCCACTCGGCCGGCGCGAGGTCGGGGTGCTGCTGGGCGACCGCCATCGCGCGTTCGTACTGGGCGCTGGCGCCTGCGAGGTCGCCGCGCATGCGCAGCACGGCGCCCAGCCCGGACGCGGCGCCCATGATGGCCCGTGGGATGCCATGCCGTTCGCCCGACCGCAGCGCTTCGGCCAGGTACCGGGCGGCGCGGTCCAGTTCCAGGCGGGCCATGGCGATGCCGCCGAGCAGGCGCAGGCTCTCGTGCAGCCGCCCGTGCGCGCGCAGCTGCCGGCCCAGCGCCAGCGCCGCACGGCCGTGTTGCTGGGCCTCGTCGGGGTGGCCGGCGCGGTCGTTCAGCCAGCCCAGCCCGACATGCAGCTCCATGCGCAGCAGGTGGGCGTGCTCCGGTGCCGTGGCCAGCGCCTCGTGCAGCAGGCCCAGGCCCTCGGGCAGCGGGCCGCTGGTGAAGTAGCGCCGCGTGAACGGCTGCGCCATCGCCTGCAGCACGGCGGTGTCGCGCTCCGCCACGCCCCAGCGCCACGCGGCCAGCAGGTGGGGCCAGTCGGTGGCCCAGATCGGCGCGCTGCTGCCGCGTGGGTGCTGTGCCAGCTGCTCGACCCGCTCGGCCATCAGGCGGGCATGGCGGCGCTGCACGCCCTTGCGGGCGGCCGGCGCCTGCGACTGCGCATGGCTGCGCACCAGGGCGTGCAGCGTGAAGCGGCCGTCCGCGTCCACCCGCACCAGGGAACGGTCCACCAGCGATCGCAACAGGGCCAGCGGCACGTCGGCCACCGCCGCGGCCAGCCGATGGTCGAACGGGCCGGGCAGCCAGGCCAGGCGGCCCATGGCCGCGGCCTGGGAGGGTGCCAGCAGGGCCCAAGACCGGGCCAGGCTGGCACCCAGGCTGCGGCCGCGCAGGTCCGAGGCGTCGGTCAGCAGCACCAGCGGTTCGTTCAGCGCCGCCAGCACGCCTTCGACCCCCAGCGTCGACACCCAGGTGGCGGCGAGCTCGATGGCCAGCGGGATGCCCTCGAGCGCACGCACGATGGTGGCCGCTGCCCGTCGGTGCCCGGCCGTGTCGTAGCCCGGCTGCACGGCGGCAGCGGTGCGTTCGAACATCGCCACCGCCGGTGCCGCCGCGGCCTCGGTGGCCGGCCGGTCGGCCGCCGGCAGGGCCAGGGGCCCGAGGGTCAGCACCGCTTCGCCGGGCACGCCCAGGCGCACGCGCGAGGTGACCAGCACCCGCAGCGCTGGCGCGCTGTCCAGCAGCGTGGCCAGCCAGGGTGCCAGGGCATCGGCGAGATGCTCGACGCCGTCGAGCACCAGCCAGCCGCGGCGTTGGGCCAGCTGGCGCAGCAGCGCGCTGCCCATGTCGTCGCGCGGCGCTGTCGTCACCGACAGGGCTTGCGCGAACGCCCGCCACGCGCTGGCGAGGTCCGCCGCGGGCTCGAACGCCACCCAGCCCAGGAACGGCGAAGGCACGTCCGCGTCGGCCATGACCTCGCGGCACAGCGCCTGCGCCAGGGCGCTCTTGCCCATGCCGCCCAGCGCGACCACGCTGAGCAGCCGTGCGTCGGGGGTGGTCAGCCAGTCGCGCAGTGTCTGCAGTTCAGCGTCCCGTCCCAGCAGCACGGCCCGTGCGGCCGGCGGTGGCGCTGGCGCCTGCCGCGGGCGCGCCGCGTCCTGCACGGTCAGCGAGGGGCCGATGCCCAGTTGATCGTGCAGCCGCTGGGCGTAGCGTTGCAGCGCCTGCTCGGCCTGGCCGGCCTGCCCGGCGTCGTGCAGGGCGCGCAGCCGCAGCAGCATCGCGTCCTCGTCGAGCGGGTCGCGTTCGAGCAGGCGGCGTGCCAGTTCGGCGCGTGCGTCGGGGTCGTGCGCCTGCAGTTCCAGCTGCTGCGCCACGGCACGGCGCCAGCCGTCGTCGGCTTCGCCGCGCAGTCGGCGGAGCACCTCGTCCAGCACATCGTTGCCCTGCGCGTCCATGCCTTCGATCAGCGGGGCGGACGGCACCGCCAGGCAGGCGGACCAGCGGCCCTGCGCCAGGTCGGCGCGGAACTGCTGCCAGTCGCTGGCCACCGGCCAGCGCAGCGCGTCGCCCTGCTCCTGCAACGCGGGCGCACCCATGGCCGCCAGCAGCTGCCGTGACCGCAGCAGCAGGTTGCGCAGGTTCACCCGCGCCGCGGCCTGGGTGTGATCCGGCCAGAGCCAGGTGGCCAGCTGGTCGCGCCGCACCCAGTCGGCGTGGGCGGCCAGCAGGGCCAGCAGCTGGCCGCGCCGGTTGGTGGGCAGCACCCAGTCGTGGTCGTCGACCCGCAGGATGGGCGGGCCGAACAGGCTCAGGTGCGCGCTGGCCGGCGCGCCAGGTGCAGGCGGCTGGCCCGGCGCGGTCACCGGGCGGTTTGCGTTCCGACAGGCATCGCCGCATGTTATGCGGCCATGGCGCCACGCTCGCTGGCCGGGGCGGCCTGCGCCATGGGGGGTGGGACGGCGCGCGCATGCCGCGCTCGCGTCGGTTGAAGGTGCAGCGGCCGCCTTCGCAGGTGACGCTGCTGCCGTTGGTGCCGCCGCCGGGCACGCTGCCGCCGCGTCGGGCGCGGACGCCTGTCTGTCGCGGCTGCCCGTGGCCGCCACCTGGACGACAATCGGCCCATGCAGATCGACGACATCGCCGCCTACATGGCCCACGTGGGGGCGGCGGCACGCGCCGCGTCCACCGCCATGGCCGCCGCGCCCACGGCCGCCAAGGACCTCGCGCTGCGCAGCTTGGCACAGCGCCTGCGCGCCGCCGGGCCGGTGCTGGCCGAGGCCAATGCGCGCGACATCGCCGCCGCCGAAGCCGCCGGCCTGGCCGCACCGATGGTCGACCGCCTGCGGCTGACGCCCAAGGTCGTCGAGACGGTGGCCGAAGGCTGCGAGCAGATCGCCGCCATGCCCGATCCCATCGGCGAGATCACCGGCGTCAAGCGCCGGCCCAGCGGCATCAGCGTGGGCCAGATGCGGGTGCCGCTGGGCGTGTTCGGCATGATCTACGAGAGCCGGCCCAACGTGACCATCGAGGCCGCCAGCCTGGCCCTCAAGAGCGGCAACGCCTGCATCCTGCGCGGCGGCTCGGAGGCGCTGCACAGCAACCTGGCGCTGTGGGCGCTGGTGCAGGCGGCACTGGCCGACGCCGGCC
Organism: Burkholderiaceae bacterium; assembly: GCA_024235855.1. Lineage (GTDB taxonomy): Bacteria > Pseudomonadota > Gammaproteobacteria > Burkholderiales > Burkholderiaceae_C > Rubrivivax. The sequence goes on along the minus strand of JACKLN010000001.1, from coordinate 99,354 downwards.
TGCCGCCCGACGCGGTGCAGCTGGTGCAGACCACCGACCGCGCCGCCGTCGGCCGGCTGATCACCATGCCCGAGCACGTGGACGTGATCATCCCGCGCGGTGGCAAGGGCCTGATCGAGCGCATCAGCGCCGAGGCCCGCGTGCCGGTGATCAAGCACCTGGACGGCAACTGCCACGTCTACGTCGACGCCGAGGTCGACCTGGACCTGGCCGTCACCGTGACCGACAACGCCAAGACGCAGAAGTACAGCCCCTGCAACGCGGCCGAGAGCCTGCTGGTGCATGCGGCCCAGGCGGCGGACTTCCTGCCCCGCATCGGCGCGGTGTTCGCCGCCAAGGGCGTGGAGGTGCGCGGCTGCGAGCGCACGCGCGCGCTGCTGCCGCAGGCGGTGCCGGCCACCGAGGCCGACTGGGCCACCGAGTACCTGGCGCCGGTGATCAGCGTGAAGGTCGTCGATTCGCTGGACGAGGCCATCGCGCACATCAACCGCTGGGGCTCGCACCACACCGACGCGATCCTGACCACCAACCACCCGAACGCGATGCGCTTCCTGCGCGAGGTGGATTCCGCCAGTGTGATGGTCAACGCCAGCACGCGCTTCGCCGACGGCTTCGAGTACGGCCTGGGCGCCGAGATCGGCATCAGCACCGACAAGTTCCACGCCCGCGGCCCGGTGGGGCTGGAAGGGCTCACGTCGATGAAGTGGGTGGTGCTGGGGCAGGGCGAGATCCGGTCGTGACCGGGGGCCAGGTCGCCGCGCTCGCGGCCGCCGCGGTGCTGGTGTTCTGGATGGTCGGCGCCTACAACCGGCTGGTCGGGCTGCGCAACAAGGTGGGTGCCGCCTGGCAGCAGGTGGACGAGGCACTGCAACGCCGCGGCGAGGCCGTGGCGCCGCTGGTGGCCGCGGTGCGCGACGGTCTGGTGGGCGAGGGCGCGGCGCTGGATGCGCTGCTGACGGCGCAGGCGCAGGTGGCCGCGGCGGCCGACGGCCTGCGGCCCCGACCCGTGATCGCCGATGCAGCGCAGGCACTGGTGCGAGCCGAGGCGCTGATGGCCGCGGCCAGTGCGCGTGTGCTGGCGCTGCTGGACCTGCAGGCCGAGCTGCGCGCCAGCGACGAGGTGGCACCGCACGTGCAGGCGCTGCGCGAGGCCGAGCCGCGCCTGGCCTTCGCGCGGCAGCTGTTCAACGACGCGGTGCAGGCCTACAACGACGCCGCCCGGCAGTGGCCGACCCGGCTGCTGACGCGGCTGTTCGGGTTCGGCACCGCCGGGCGACTGTGATCTCCGGCCGCCGCGGCGGCCGGGCCCGTCACACCGCGCGCCGGATCAGCTCGCCGGGCAGGGCCGCAGCGCCGCCGCGGTGGGCCGCAGCGCCTGCGTCGTGCCGCTGTCGTCGGCGCCCAGCGTGTTGTCGGTGAAGCGGCAGCCGTAGTCGCTGGCGCCCACCGTGGCGGCGTCCAGCATGTCGTCGCCCGCGGGCTTGTCGCCGCCCTGCTCCCAGGCCACCATGTCCTCGAAGGCGCGCACCTGCTCGGCGATGGTGAAGTCGCAGTGGCTCACGCCGCGGATGGCGCGCTGCACCAGCATGCCGCTGCTGCCGTTGGCGGCGGCGCGCTGGGCATAGACCTGCTGCATGTTGAAGGGCACGAACAGGTCGCCCAGCGTGTGGATGGTGACCACCGGCACACTGAACTCGCCGTTGACCTGAGGGATCCAGCGCAGGCCGTCGGTGCGCAGGCGGTTGGCGTCGGGTTCGGCCACCAGGCGCTGCGCCGCGGCGTTCAGCGCCGCGCTGGCATCGGGCTGGCCGTCGATGGTGTAGACCACGTCCTGCGTGTCGAGCACGTTCTTGTTCAGGATGCCGGTGATCGTGCCGTCGCCACCCAGGTTGCCCCACATGAAGGGGAAGCTGCCGCCGAAGGCCAGGCCGAGGTCGAACATCGGCCGCGGGCCGCCGGTCAGGTTCTGCAGCACCGACACGAAGGGCAGGCCGGCGGTGGTGGGCGCGATCTGTGCCTGCGGTGCCGCCGGGTTGGGGAAGCTGCTGAACAGCGTGGCCGTCACCGGGCCGACGATGCCGGTCCAGTCGGCCGTGGGGTGGTCGGGCACGCCGGCCAGCACCTGCGCGGCCACCTGCACGGCGGCGAAGGTGTCGAAGAGCTCGGTGTCGCCCATCACGCCGCACATCGGCACGGCGCCGTGGTACGCCACCTTGTTGACGGCCGTGGCCAGGGTCTCGGCCTCCACCGCGGCACCGGCGATGTGGCCGCCCATCGAGTGGCCGATGATGTAGATGCGCTCCGGCGCCGCCAGCGGCCGGCCGGCGGCTTCGGCGATGCGATTGAAGGCCAGCGCCAGGGCGTTGGTGTCCTCGACGCCGGCGCGCACGTCGTAGTAGTTGGCGCGGTAGCTCGACGCCGCCCAGGCGTAGCCGTTGTCCACCAGGTGGCGGCGGATCGACGGGTTCTGCACCGCCAGATCGGGGCCGTTGCCTGCGTAACCGTGGGCGTACATCACGAGGCGGCCGTTCCAGTTGGCCGGCACCTCCACCCGGTAGGCGGCACCGTCGATCACGCCGGCCCAGCGGCTGGTGTTGGCCACGTTGGTCTGGTCACCGGCGCCCGCGGTCAGCGCGGCGAAGGTGGTGGAGGCCACGTCGGCCGTGAAGACGCGGGCGTCGTGCTCGCGCGTCTCCTCGGCCACGGGCGGTTCGACGCTGGGGCCGTTGTCGTCGCTGCCGCCACAGGCGGCCAGCAGCACCGCGGCGGCCAGCACGGCCGGGCGGAAGAAGGGGGTCGGGGTCATGGGTGTCTCCTGCACTGCTTTGGCCCGGTCAAGCCGGGCATCACAGGCTAGCGGCCCACGCCCGGATCCAGCATCGGGAAAGCCCGCTGGCGGCGCGTCGCGCAGGCGACAGGCAGGCGGCCGCGGAGCGGCCCGCTCAGGCCTGTCCGTCCGCCGGGCTCAGGCGCGATCGCCGGGCTGCAGGGTCAGGCGATCGGCGGCCGGAAGATCGACGTCGTCGTCGGCCTCCAGCGCGATCTGCATGCACACGGCCCGGCACAGCGTGGCCGCGCGCTCGTTGCCGATGCGGTAGTAGATCTGCGTGGCGTCGCGCCGGCGGCTCAGCACGCCGGCGCGGTACAGCGTCGACAGGTGCTGGCTCATGTTGGGCTGGGTGGTGTCGATCTCGTGCAGCAGCTGCGAGACGTTCTTCTCCGTCTGGCACAGCGCGCTGATGATCTTCAGCCGGATGGGCGTGGACAGCAGCCGGAACAGTTCGGCGGCCGAGGAAAAGACCTCGTCGGATTCGCCCAGCGCCTCGTCCACGACCACCGGTGCTCCATCAGCCTCTGATTTCATGCGCATATCCATCTATTCGGCTCCGATGATGTTGTGCGCGAACGCAGGCCGTCAAGCCCGCGTTCAGCGGGCCGGCGGACGGGGGCTGAACCGGTAGTGGTCGCGCTGCAGCACGGCGGCCACGGCGGTGACCTCTTCCGGGAACAGGCCCAGGTTGAGTTCGGTGCTGCAGTAGTCGACCATGCCGCGCAGGGCGCCCGGCGTGTTGATGCGGCCCTGCGGCTTGTAGATGGCGCTGCCATCGCCGCCGACGCGGCGGATATGGCAGGCAGTGCACTGGTGCTCGGCGATCAACTGCTCGCCGAGCTTCAGGTCGGCACCATGGAACAGCGCCGGCGTGCCGGCGTCCGCGAACGCGGACAGGGGCAGGGCCGCCAGGGCGGCGGCCCGGCCCAGGGCCCGCGTCAGTGAGGTTGCGCGGGCCCCGGCCATCACTTGGCGCCGCCAGCGATCCAGGTGGCCAGCGTGGTCAGGTCGGCGTCGCTGAGCTGCGCCTGGGGCGGCATCGGCACCGGGCCCCACTTGCCGGAACCGCCGGCCTTGATGCTGGCCTTGAGCTTGTCGACGGCGTCCTTCTGGCCCGCGTACTTCTTGGCCACGTCGGCGTACGACGGGCCGACCAGCTTCTTGTCCACCGCATGGCAGGCCATGCAGGCGTTCTTCTGCGCCAGCGCCAGGTTGGCGAAGGCCGGGGTGGCGGCGGCACCCAGGGCGAGCGCGGCGACGGCAAGAGACAGACGGGACATCGAGGACTTCCTTGTCGAACGGGGGTTGAGGAAACAGTACTTCATCGGGCCAGGTCGGCCAGGGCCATCACGTCGGCCTCGGCCATCTCGCCTGGAATGATCTCGCGCAGGCGTCCCTGGCGGTCGACCGTGATTGTCAGCGGAATCACCCGCCGAGGCGACAGTGCGGCAAATCCCGCCGCGTCCAGGGTCACCGGGAAGGTGTAGCCCTCGGCGCGCACGTGGCGCCGCACGGCCTCGGGGTCGCGGTCGGCGGCCACGCCCAGCACCTGCAGCGGCGCGTCGGCAGGCAGGGACCGCAGCAGCGCGTTCACGTGCGCGTTGTGCCGGCGGCAGAAGCCGCACCAGGTGGCCCAGCGCACGATGACCTGGGCATGGCCGGGCTTCGGCGCCCAGGCGCCGCCGTCCAGCAGGGTCACGCCGTCCGGCCAGGCGACGGTGTCGCCCCGCGCGGTGGCCGACGCGCCACCGGCGAAGGCCAGGCCGGCCGAGGCCAGGAGCAGGTCGCGTCGCTTCACGGTGGACTCATTGCCCCTGCCGCTCCATCAGCAGGTAGGTGTTGTAGGCGTTGATGCGGTTGGCGGCGCGGAACAGCGGCAGGTGCTCGAAGCGCGACCAGTCGGTGTGCGCGTAGGCGTCCTCGAAGGGCTCGAGGTCGGCCGCCGCCTGGCCCATGCTGTTGCGCAGGTGCAGCAGGTAGTCGCGGGTGAGTTGCAGGTCGTCCCTGGCCTGCGCCGACACGGCGCCGTGGCCGGGCACGATGAGCGCCGCGTCGTAGGCCAGCAACCGGTCCAGCGCCTGCACCCAGGCGCCGCTGTCGGCCAGGCCGACAAAGGGGATGCGGCCGCGGAAGACCAGGTCGCCGACGAAGAGCACGCGCTTCTCGGGCACCCAGACGACGATGTCCTCCGGCGTGTGCGCCGGCCCGGCATGGCTGATCTCGAAGTGCAGGCCACCGAGTGCCAGCGTGGCCGGGCCGGTGAGGCGACGGTCCGGCGGCACGAGGCTGGGTGGTCTCGTCCACCCAGGGAAACAGGTCCTCGCGGCTGGCCTGCAGGCGCAGCCGGGCGGTGTCGGACTGCAGGTACTCGGCCGAGCGCGCGTGCGCGACGATCTCCGCGCCGGCGGCCTGGAAGGTCTGCAAGCCGTAGACGTGGTCGGCGTGGTAGTGGGTGACGATGACCTGGCGCACCGGCTTGTCGGTGACACGCCTGATCTCGGCCAGCAGTTCCTGTGCCAGCGGCGGCGAGCCCAGCGCGTCGATCACCACCACGCCGTCGTTCGTGACCACGAAGGCGGCGTTGGAGATGAAGTTGCGGTTGGCCGCCGAGCCGAGCGCGGAGACGCCCTGCACGAACCACACGCCCGGCGCCACCTCCTCCGCCTTGGGCACCTGCGCCCATGCGGCGGCGCAGGCGGCCCAGAACAGGCCGCCGAGCAGGAGCCAGGCGCGCAGGGGGTTCATGGCGGGAATCGGCATCGAGGTCGATGACCCAACGACTATATTCGAATGTACGAATATTATGTGTGCACCCCGCGGGTGGCATGGGGAACAACCCGGAGCCGACCGCGGGGCGGCTGAGCGACGGTCCCGACGCCGTGGCCGGAAAGTCGGTTGGCCTGGGTGTCTGCCGAGCCTTCCACCTGCCGTCGAGCCGGCCAGAGGCACAGGTCGCTCGGAATCTGCGCGGACAGCGGGTCCGCCGTTGGCGTCGCGGATGCCATCGGACACGCCGCCAGGTTCGTGAAGTGCCAGCGCATTCCGAGGCGGGTCCAAGTCGACGGGCGCCCGAAGTGGCACGGCAGAATGCCTGCCGTGAAGCCGAACGTGCTGTTGCTCGAGGACGACCCGGCCATTGCCGGCACCGTGGCCTTCGCGCTCGAGCGCGAGGGCTTCGTCGTCCGGTCGGTGGGCCTGGTGCGCGATGCCGACGCCGCTGCACGGCGGCAACCACCGGCCGTGGCCGTGCTGGACATCGGCCTGCCCGACGGCCAGGGGCTGGACCTGTGCCGCCGCTGGCGCGGCGACCCGGACCCGCGCCTGGCCCGCCTGCCCATCGTGCTGCTGACCGCGCGCGGCGAGGAGATCGACCGTGTGCTGGGCCTGGAAGCCGGCGCCGACGACTACGTGCCCAAGCCCTTCAGCCCGCGCGAACTGGCGGCCCGGGTGCGGGCGCTGCTGCGGCGCGCGGCCATGCCGCCGGCACCGGCGGCCGACTTCGTTCTGGACGAGGCGGGGCAGTGCATCAGCTTCGCCGGCGTGCCCCTGCCGCTGACCCGCCTGGAGTACGGCCTGCTGCGCGCGCTGCTGCGCAGCCGCGGGCGCATCCTGGCGCGGGAGCAGCTGTTCGTCAGCGTCTGGGGCGACCAGTCCGACGCGGCCGACCGCACGGTCGACACCCACGTCAAGACCCTGCGTGCCAAGCTGCGCGAGGCCTGCCCGACCAGCGACGACCCGATCGTCACGCACCGCGGCATGGGCTACTCGCTGCGCTGAATCGACGCCGGCGCGCCAATGCACCTGGGCCTGCGGCTGCTCTTCGGCTTCCTGGCGATCACCGGCCTGGCGGCGTTCTTCGTGCTGCGCGTGTTCGTCACCGAGGTCGAGCCCAGCACCAAGCAGGCGATGGAGGACCTGATGGTCGACACCGCCAACCTGCTGGCCGAGATCGCCGGGCCCGAACTGGCCGCCGCAGCACCGGGCGTGCCGCTGGGCGGCGACGGCGCGCTCTCGCGGGCGAGCCGCGCCTACGCACAGCGGCCGGTGGACGCCTCGATCTGGGCGCTGCAGAAGCGCACGCTGGACCTGCGCATCCTGCTGACCGACGCCACGGGCCGCGTGGTGTTCGACTCCGGCACGCCGTCGGCGGTGGGTGCCGACCATTCGCGCTGGCGCGACGTGGCGCGCACGCTGCGCGGCGAGTACGGTGCGCGCTCCAGTGCCGACCCGGCCGACCCGGGCGGCTCGGTGATGTACGTGGCGGCACCGGTGCGCGGCGCCGACGGGCAGTTGCTGGGCGTGCTCAGCGTCGGCAAGCCCATGTCCACCGTGCGGCCCTTCGTCGAGCGGGCGCAGGACAAGATCCTGCTCGCCGGTGCCCTGCTGCTGGGCGCGTCGCTGCTGATCGGCGTGGCGGTCACGGCCTGGGCCGTGCGCTCGGTGCGCCGCCTGCAGGCCTTTGCGCGCGCCGCCGGCACCGACCATCCGCTGCCGCCGCCCGCGCTGGCCGGCGAGCTGGGCGAACTGGCTGGCGCCATGGCGCAGATGCGCGAGCGCCTGGCCGGGCGTGACCGGCTGGAACATCAGGTGCGCGCCCTGACCCACGAGCTGAAGAGCCCGCTGTCGGCCATCCGCGGCGCGGCCGAGTTGCTGCAGGAGGACCTGCAGGCCACCGACCGGCAGCGCTTCGTCACCCAGATCGAGGACCAGGTGGCGCGCACGCAGCACGTGGTGGAGCAGATGCTGGAGCTTTCCAAGCTCGAGGGCCTGCCCGCGCTGGCCGACCCGGCACCCGTGGACCTGGTGGCCCTGACCGACGCCGTCGCCCGACAGCATGCCGCGGCGCTGCAGCAGCGCGGCCTCGCGCTGCGCTGGGGGCGGCGCGACGCGGCCCCGGCCGCCGGCGACGAGGTGCGGCTGGCGCTGGCCCTGTCCAACGTGATGAGCAATGCCATCGCCCATGCGCCGGCGGGCACCACGCTGGAGGCCGCCGTGGCGATCGATGGCGCCGGCCAGGTGTGCTGGAGCCTGCGCGACCACGGCCCGGGCGTGCCGGACTTTGCCCGTGCCCGGCTGGGCGAACGCTTCTTCGCGCTGGCCGGGCCCGGCGACCGGCGCGGCAGCGGCCTGGGGCTGGCCATCGTGGCCCAGGTGGTCGCGCTGCACGGCGGCCACCTGCGCTTCGACGACGCGCGGCCCGGCCTGCGGGTGGAGATCGCGCTGCCGCGCAGCCGTTGACTTCACGCCCGCTTCACGCAGCACGCACGGGCTGCACGACCGTTGCGCAGACTGCCGCCATCGTCAATGGATGGAGCTCGGGATGGCGCGATGTGGGTGGGCAGGCAAGGGCGTGGCGGTGGCCGCCACGGTGTTGGGGCTGGGCATCGTGCTGGCCCGCATCGGCTTCCTGGTGGACGAGCGCATGGGCTACCAGCGCGAAGCCACACAAAGCGTGCAGCGGTCGCTGGCCGGCGCGCAGACGCTGGTGGGGCCGGTGCTGCGCCGCGTGTGCGAGGAAACCTGGACCGAGGACGGCGGCGACGCCGAGCGCCCGCGCGGCGTCGAACAGCGCCGCGTGCTGGTGCTGCAGGCGCTGCCCGACCAGCTGGCGGTGGATGGCGACGCGCGCACCGAACTGCGCTACCGCGGCCTGTTCAAGGTCAACGGCTACCAGGCGCAGCTGGCGGTGCAGGCCCGCTTCGCGTCGCTGGCGGCCCTGGTGCCGTCGCGCCAGCACGCCGACAGCCGGCTGAGCTGCCGGCCGGCGCAGCTGTGGCTGGCCACCAGCGACGTGCGCGGCCTGCGCGAGGCCACGCTGCAGGTCGACGGCCGGGCCCTGGCCGTGCGGCCCGGCGTGGGCCACGAGAACGGCCTGCGCGGCCTGCACGCCGAGCTGGCCGGTGGCTTCGGCAGCGCGCCGGAGGCCGTGCCACCCGCGCTGGACGCCAACCTGTCGCTGACCCTGGTGGGCACCGAGCGCCTGGCGCTGGTGCCGGCCGCGGCCGCCAGCACCTGGTCGTTGCGCAGCGACTGGCCGCATCCCTCGTTTGCCGGGCGTTTCCTGCCCGAGGAGCGCGCGGTCGGGCGCACCGGGTTCGACGCCCGATGGCGCCTGAGCGCGCTGGCGTCGTCGGCCGGCGCGGACCTGCTCGCCGGCAAGGCGCGCTGCCTGCAGAGCGCCGAACCCGACTGCGTGGACACGATGGCGGTGGACTTCGTCGACCCGGTGAACCCGTACGTGCTCAGCGACCGCGCCATCAAGTACGGGCTGCTGTTCGTGGTGCTGACCTTCGTGGCCGTGGGCCTGGCCGAGACGCTGGGCCGCGGCAGGCTGCGGCGCGTGCATCCGGTGCAGTACGCGCTGGTCGGGCTGGTGCTGTGCCTGTTCTTCCTGCTGCTGCTGAGCCTGTCGGAACACCTGGCCTTCGGCTGGGCCTACGCCGCGGCCAGCGCCGCCTGCGTGCCGCTGCTGGGCCTGTACGCCGGACATGCCTTTGGCCGCGCGCGCGACGGCTGGACCTTCGGCGGCGCGATGGCGCTGCTCTACGCGATGCTGTACGCGCTGCTGCAGCGCGAGCAGACGTCGCTGCTGATCGGCTCGCTGGGCCTGTTCGCCGCGGTGGCCGCCACGATGTGGCTGACGCGGCGCGTGGACTGGTACGCGCTGCGCTGAATCGGGGCTCCCACGACCTCGCAGAGCTCGGTCGCTTCGCCAGGCGCAGAACAGTCCGCAGGGACTGTTCTGCGTCCGGGCTCAGCCCACCACGGTGCCGCGCGCCTCGCCCAGCCCGATGCGGGCCTTGCCCGGCCCGTTGCACACCGCGCGCAGGATCACGGTGTCGCCGTCCTGCAGGAAGGTCCGGGTCTCGCCGGAACTCAGCGTCAGCGGGGCCTTGCCGCCGTTCGTCAGTTCCAGCAACGAGCCGCCCTGGCCGGGCGCGGGGCCGCTCTGCGTGCCGCTGCCCAGCAGGTCGCCGGGCTGCAGGTTGCAGCCGCCGGCGGTGTGGTGGGTCAGCAGCTGCGCCACGGTCCACCAGCTGTCGCGGAAGTTGCTCTGCATCAGCTTCTGCGGCGCGGCCATGGCCTGGGTCTGCAGCCAGACCTCCAGCGTGATGTCCAGCGCGCCGGCGGCGGCGTCGAGCGCCGCGTTCAGGTAGGGCAGCGGCTGCGGCTCGCCCGACGGATGGGCGAAGGGCACGCGGTAGGGCAGCAGCGCCTCGCGCGTGACCACCCAGGGCGAGATCGTGGTGGCGAAGTTCTTCGACAGGAACGGCCCCAGCGGCTGGTATTCCCAGGCCTGGATGTCGCGCGCCGACCAGTCGTTGAGCAGCACCAAGCCGAACCAGTCGGTCTCGGCCTGTTCCATCGTCTTCGGCGTGCCCAGCTCGTTGCCGGTGCCCACCAGGATGCCCAGCTCCAGCTCGTAGTCCAGCCGCTTGCAGGGGCCGAAGGACGGCGTTGCTTCGCCGGCGGCCGGCGCGGTCTGCCCCATCGGGCGCTTCACCTGCTGGCCGCTGACGCCGATCGACGACACGCGGCCGTGGTAGCCGATGGGCACCCACTTGTAGTTGGGCAGCAGCGGGTTGTCGGGGCGGAACAGCTTGCCCACCGCGGTGGCGTGGTGGATGCCGGTGTAGAAGTCGGTGTAGTCGCCGATGGCGCAGGGCAGGGCCATCTCCGCCTGGGCCTGCGGCAGCAGGCACAGCTCCAGGAACGGGCCCTGGTCGCTGCCTTCGGTCAGCGCGTTCGACAGCGCTTCGCGCAGGCGCTGGCGCGCGTCCAGGCCCATGGTCATGAAGCTGTTGAGGTCGCCGTCGGCCAGCGGGCGCAGCAGCTCGGGCACGCCGTCGCCCCAGGGGCACTGCTCGGCGGCCAGCTTCAGATCCAGGATCTGGTCGCCGATGGCCACGCCGATGCGCCAGGGCTCGTCGGTCTTCGCGCGGCGGAAGCGGCCGTAGGGCAGGTTCTGGATCGGGAAGTCGGTGTCGGCGGCGTTGGCCGAATCGACCCAGCTACGCAGCTTCGGGTCGTGGGTGGCGTCGGTGAGGTTCATGGGCGCTTGAAGTTGTCGGCGAGTCCTGACCAGCAGTCAGCGTAACGCGCATCGCGCGCGCCGTCGCGCATCGCCCACGCCGTGGGCTTGAAGCGCCAGCGGCTCTCGAACATGAAGGCCAGCGTGGCGTCGAGCTTGTGCGGCGCCAGCGCGGCGCTGCTGGCCTTGGTGAACGCGTCGGTGTCGGGCCCGTGCGGCACCATGCTGTTGTGCAGGCTGGCGCCGCCGGGGCGGAAGCCCTCGGGCTTGGCGTCGTACTGGCCGTAGACCAGCCCCATGAACTCGCTCATCACGTTGCGGTGGTACCAGGGCGGGCGGAAGGTGTCCTCGGCCACCAGCCAGCGCGGCGGGAAGATCACGAAGTCGCAGTTGGCCACCCCCGGCGTGTCGCTGGGGCTGGTGAGCACCGTGAAGATGCTGGGGTCGGGGTGGTCGAAGCTGATGGAGCCGATGACCATGAAGTGCCGCGTGTCGTAGCGGCAGGGCGCCAGGTTGCCGTGCCAGGCCACCACGTCGAACGGCGTGTGGTCCTGCGTGGCGCGCCAGAACCGGCCGCCGGTCTTCTTGACGATCTGATACGCGCCAGGCGTGTCTTCGAAGGCCGCCACCGGGTGCTCGAAGTCGCGCGGGTTGGCCAGGCCGTTGCTGCCAATGGGGCCGAGTTCGGGCAGGCGGAAGGGCGCGCCGTGGTTCTCGCAGACGTAGGCGGTGCTGGGGCCATCGACCGCCACCTTGAAGGCCAGGCCCCGCGGGAGCAGCACGACCTGGCCGGGTTCGGCCTGCAACATGCCGAGCTCGGTGGTGAAGGTGAATCGGCCGCTTTGCGGCACCACCAGCATCTCGCCGTCGGCATTCACCAGCGCGCGCCGGTCCATCGGCCGGTTGGCGAAGACCACGTGCGCGGCCACGCCGGTCTGCGCGTCGGCGTCGCCGTTGAGCACCATCGTGCGCAGGCCGTCGATGAAGTCGTACTCGCCCTCGGGCGCCGCGGCCGGGTGCCAGCGCAGCGGGTCCGGCGGCACGTCCACCCCGGCGGCGGCGCCGGTGCGCCAGAAGGGCAGGTCCATGGCCTCGTAGCCGCCCACCACCACGCTGGGCTGGCGGCGGTACATCCAGGTGCGGCGGTTCTCGGCGCGCGGCGCGGTGAAGGCGCTGCCCGACAGCAGCTCGGCGTACAGCCCGTGGGCCACGCGCTGCGGGCTGTTGCGGCCCACCGGCAGCGTGCCGGGCACGGCCTCGGTGGCGAACTGGTTGCCGAAGCCGGTCAGATACGACAGGGTCACTGGACTACCCTCCGTGCTGCGCACTCCGGGATGAGCGCTTGGGAACGGCCCGGCGCGCTCATGGGCGCACCTGCTCGACGCCGTCGCGGGCCAGGGCGATCGCTTCGTCCAGCACCCGCAGGTCGCCGATGTGATTGGCCAGCAGCAGCAGCAGGCGGGCGTTGAGCATCTCGCTCTGCGCGTCGCTGAGGTCGCGGTGGGCACTGACCAGGCGGTCGTAGAAGGCGTCGCCCGGCATGTAGGGGTGGCGGTAGCGCTCGCCGGGGATGCCGAAGTTGGGGCGGGTGTTGAGATGGGTCGTGTTCATCGTGTCGGCTCCTCAGTGGCCCGTGGCGCGCGCCAGCGCGCTGCGCACGGCATCGGCGTCGAAGGCCCGCCAACGCGCCGCCACGTGCTGGTCGGGGCGCACCAGAAGGCAGCCGCCGGCAGGCAGGCCGCAGCGGCGGGCCACCAGGCCTTCGACATCCTTCACCGTGGTGAAGCCCGCGGCCTCGCCGTCCACCAGCAGGGTGGCCAGCGGCAGCGCCTTCAGCGCGGTCTGCGTGGCGGCATCCGGCGTGCCGAAGTACAGCAGCGCAAAGCCGTCGCCCAGGTGCGGCAGCAGCCACGGCCCGCGCGGGCCCTGCACCGGCGCGTCGTCCATCGGTGCGCCCGGCAGCATCCAGCCGTCGAAGTCCTCGCCGTCGGCCGTGTTCAGCGGCGACCCGCCATAGGTGCTGGGCACCGACAGCCGCCCGCTGTTGACCAGCGCGCGCACGCCCGGCACCGTGCCGGCCAGGCTGAGCACGGCGTCGCGCAGCGTCTGCGCGGCGCGGCTCTTGGGCGTCATGAAGTCGGTGGCGCGCGTGGAATTCAGGATGTTCTCGTCGGCCGCGAGTTCACGCTCGACCGCATAGCTGTCCAGCAGCGTCTCCGGCGCCTCGCCGCGGATCACCGCGGCCAGCTTCCAGACGAGGTTGTCCGTGTCCTGGATGCCGGAGTTGGCGCCGCGTGCGCCGAAGGGCGAGACCTGGTGTGCCGCGTCACCCACGAACAGCAGGCGGCCGTGGCGGAAGTCGGTCATGCGCCGGCACTGGAAGGTGTAGACGCTCACCCACTCCAGCTTGAAGCCGATGTGGGCGAAGCCCTGCTGGTCCAGCGCCTGGCGGATGCGCGGCTCGACCCGCTCGGGCTGCTTCTCGGCCTCGGGGTCGGCCTCCCAGCCGAGCTGGAAATCCAGCCGCCAGACGTCGTCGGCCTGGCGGTGCATCAGCGCGCTCTGGCCGGCGAAGAAGGTGGGGTGGAACCAGAAGCGGCGCTCGGTCTTCTCCAGCGGGAAGGGCTCGGCGTCGAGCACCACGTCGGCGATCAGGAAGCGGTCCTGGAAGACGTGGCCCTCGATGTCCAGCCCCATCGCACGGCGGATCGGGCTGCGCGCGCCGTCGGCCACGATCAGCCAGTCGGCGTGCAGCGTGTACGGGCCCTGCGCGGTCTCCACCTGCACGATGGCGCCGTCGTCGCGCGCTTCCACCGACACCACCTTGTGCTTCCAGCGCAGGTCCAGCGCCGGCAGGTCGCGCGCGCGGTCGACCAGGTATTCCTCAAGGTAGTACTGCTGCAGGTTGACCATGCCCGGGCGCTGGTGGCCCGATTCCGGCAGCAGGTCGAAGCTGAAGACCTCGCGCTCGCCTTCGAAGGTGCGGCCCACGTTCCAGGTCACGCCCTTGTCCAGCACGCGCTGGCCGGCACCCAGGCGGTCCAGGATCTCCAGCGTGCGCTTGGCGTAGCAGACACCGCGCGAGCCGACGGAGACCGTGTCGTCGTCGTCCAGCAGCACGGCCGGCAGGTCACGCAGCGCGGCGTCGATGCCGGCGCACAGGCCCACCGGGCCGGCGCCGACGATGACCAGCGGCACGCGCCGCACCGGGCCGCCGACCTCGGGGGCCGGGCTGGCGGGGAACTTGGGCCAGGTGTAGGTGCTGAGCATGGTCAGGACCCCGCGAATTCCTGCTCATGCATCCACGCGGCGTGCTTGGGCGCACGCCGGGTCTTCGCCCACTCGTCGAGCATCTCCCACTTCACCGCGTCCAGCTTGGCGTTCATCTCGGGCGTGGCCGTGTCGCAGGCCAGCTCCAGCCGGTGGCCGTTGGGGTCGAAGAAGTAGATCGACTTGAAGATGGTGTGGTCGGTCACGCCCACCACCGGGATGCCGGCGGCCTCCAGCTTCGCCTTCGTGGCCTCCAGCTCGGCCACGCTGCCGACCTTGAAGGCCAGGTGCTGCACCCACTCGGGCGTCGCTGCGTCGCGGCCCATGTCGGGCGAGTTGGGCAGCTCGAAGAAGGCCAGCACGTTGCCGTGGCCCGCATCCAGGAACACGTGCATGTACGGGTCCGGCGCGTGCGTGGACGGCACCTTGTCCTCGGCGATCGCGAGCACGAATTCCATGCCCAGGTGCTGGCGGTACCACTCCACCGTCTGCTTGGCGTCCTTGCAGCGGTAGGCGACGTGGTGGATGCGTTCGATGGCCATGACGGGCCTCCTTCGGATCAAGTGGTGGGTGTCAGGACTCGAGCGCCTTCCACATCTCGATGTCGCGCTCGGCGGTCCAGATGCGCGGGTCGCGGTACTGCGTGGCCTCATCAAAGGCGCGCGTCACGTCGAACGGCATGCAGTGGTCGAAGATGACCCAGTGGCCGTACTTCGGGCGCACCGCGGCCATGGTCTCCTGGTAGACGGCCTTCAGGTCCTTGCCGGCGGCGGCGCCGGCCTTCACGGCAGCGTAGACGTCGGCGATGAAGGCGCGCGTGCCGGCCAGGCCCTGGGCCACTTCGTCGGGCGTCTGCAGCGCGGCGCCGCGGCCGGGCACCAGCTTCTCGGGCTTCAGCGCGGCGATGTTGGCCAGCGTCTGCGGCCAGTCGCTGAAGTACGCGTCGCCGGCGTACGGCGTGGCGTCGAACTCCACCAGGTCGCCGCTGAACAGGATTTTTTCCTGCGGCAGCCAGACCACGGTGTCGCCCTTGGTGTGGCCGCGGCCGAGCTGGATCAGCTGCACTTCCAGCTTGCCCAGCCACAGCGTCATCTTCCCGGTGAAGGTCATCGTCGGCCAGGTCAGGCCCGGCGGCACGCTCTCCACGTTGCGGAACAGGCGCGGGAAGCGGCCGATCTCGCTGGCCTTGTCCTGCTCGCCGCGTTCCTTGATCAGGCTCAGCGTGTCCTCGCTGGCGATGATGTGCTCCGGCTGGTAGGCGCTGGCGCCGAGCACGCGCACCGCGTGGTAGTGGCTCAGCACCACGTACTTGATCGGTTTGTCGGTGACCTCGCGGATGCGGCGGATCACGTCCTGCGCCATCACCGGCGTGGCCTGGGTGTCGATGACCATCACCGCGTCGTCGCCGATCACGATGCCGGTGTTCGGGTCGCCCTCGGCGGTGTAGGCGTAGGCGTGGTCCGACAGCTTGGTGAAGCTGACCTTCTTTTCCTCGAGGTCGGCCTGGCTGGCGAAGGCTTTTGTCGTCATCGCAAAGACTCCTGTTGAACGCGTTTGTCTATATTGAACTTGACGGGATTCTCCGTCAATCGTTCAATCATGTCCAACGCATTCAACATCAGCGAAAACCCGAGCATGAAGGAACAACGCGGGATCCAGAGCGTGGAGGTCGGCGGCCGGCTGCTGCTGGCCCTGGTGCACGAGGGCCGGCCGATGGCGCTGAAGGACCTGGCCCAGGCCGCCGGCATGGCACCGCCCAAGGCCCACCCCTACCTGGTCAGCTTCGGCAAACTGGGCCTGATCGTGCAGGACGAAGCGAGTGGCCACTACGGCCTGGGGCCCCTGGCCATGCAGCTGGGCCTGATCAGCCTGCAGCAGAGCGACCCGGTGCGGCTGGCCAGCGCCCAGTTGCCTGGGCTGGCGGAAGTGGTGGGGCAAACGGTAGGCATCGCGGTCTGGGGCCCACGCGGCGCCACCATCGTGCGCACCGAACCCGGCCCGCTGCCGGTGCACGTGGCGATGCGCCACGGCACGGTGATGAGCCTGCGCGGCACGGCCTCGGGCACGCTGTTCGCGGCCTGGCTGCCGCACGCCGAGATCCGCGCCAGCGACCCGACGGCGGTGTTCGATGCGGCCTTCGAACGCGAACTGGCTGCCGTGCGCGACGCCGGCATCGCCACCGCCAACGACGGTGTGGTGGCCGGCGTGTCGGCGCTGGCGGCGCCGGTGTTCGACGCCGGCAACCGCCTGGTGTTGAGCCTGACGGCCATCGGCCCCAGCGCGAGCTTCGACGTGCGCCCCGACGGCCCTCCGGCGCAGGCGCTGAAGGCCTGTGCGGCTGAACTGTCCCGGCAGCTGGGCGCACGCAGCGCAGTGACCCGCATCGATTGATCCGGATCAAGCCGGCAGGCACCGGCCAAGCCTAGAGTCGCGCCATACCCTCAGACGTATAGGCGCAGACGATGAACCGACAGCGGTGGGCCGCGGCCCTGGCGACCGTGGCCGTGGTGGCCGTGGCCGCTGGCGCGGGTTGGTGGCGCTTTGGCCGGGCCGTGGCGGTGCCCGTGGCCACCGTGGCCGAGGGTACGGTGGCCGTGCGCGTGGCCGGGCCGGGCACCGTGCAGGCCCGTGTGCCGCTCACGCTGGCGGCGCGCCTCACGGCCACCGTCACGGCGGTGAACGCCGACATCGGCGACACCGTGCGCGCCGGCGACCTGCTGGTGGCGCTGGACGACCGCGACCTGCGCGCGCGCCGCGACACCGTGGCCGCGCAGCGCGATACCCAGGCGCGCAACATCGAGGCTGCCGAGGCGGCGCTGCGCAAGGCCCGGGCCGACCTGACCCTGGCGCGCAGCCGTGCCCAGCGTGACGCCGCGCTGCAGGCGCAGGGCTTCGTCTCCACCGCCGGGCTGGACAGCACGCAGGCGGCGCTGGACGCCGCCGTGGCCGCCGAGCAGAGCGCCGCCGCCACGCTGGCCGCGCGCCGGGCCGAGCTGGCCGCGTCGGCGCACGACCTGGCCGCCGCCGAGGTGACGGCGTCGTTCGCCCAGCTGCGCGCGCCGAGCGACGCGCTGGTGGTACAGCGCCTGGTGGAGCCGGGCAGCACCGTGGTGCCCGGCACCCCGCTGCTGCGCCTGGTGGACCCGGCCAGCGTCTGGGTGGGCATGCGCGTCGATGAAGCCCGGCTGGCCGCGCTGCAGCCCGGCCAGCCGGCACGCATCCGTCTGCGCTCGGGCGCCGAACACGCGGGCCGCGTGGCGCGCATCGCGCGGCAGTCCGACCCGGCCACGCGCGAGATCGAGGTCCACGTCGCCTTCGACGCCGTACCGGCGCGCTTTGCCATCGACCAGGAGGCCGAGGTCACGGTCATGGCCGGCGAGCAGCGCGGCCTGCGCGTGCCGGCTGGCGCGCTGCTGCGCGACCGCGACGGCCGCCCCGGCGTGCTGACGGTGGCCGAGGGCCGCACGCGCTTCGTGCCGGTGAAGCCCGGCACCACCGACGGTGAGCAGTTGCTGCTGGCCGACGGGCCGGCGCCCGGTACTGCCGTGGTGGCCGTGGCCGCCGGCGTGCGCGACGGCATGCGCGTGCGCCCGCTCGACTGATCGGCGTCCACCATGGACCTCGCGGTCAAGGACATCCGCCGCCACGTCGGCAAGTTCGTCGCCACCATCGTCGGCGTGTCGATGCTGCTGGCCATCGTGCTGGTGATGAACGGCATCTACCGCGGCAACATCGCCGACGGCGTCTGGCTGATCGAGAACCTGCGCACCGACCTGTGGGTGGTGGAACGCGGCCGCGGCGGGCCGTTCAACGAACCGTCGCGCCTGCCGCTGGACAGCTTCAAGAGCGTGGCCGCCACCCCGGGCGTGGCGCAGGCCAGTCCGCTGGTGCTCTACACCGCGCAGCGGGCCCTGGGGCGCGGCGCCGAGCAGCAGTTCACTGTCATCGGCTACGACGTCTTCGGCGGCCTGGGCGGGCCGGGCCGGCTGGTGGAAGGGCGCACGATCACCGCCGCGCACTACGAGGTGGTGGCCGACCGCAAGCTGGGCCTGGCGCTGGGCGACCGCTTCGTGCTGTCGGGCGACACCTACACCGTGGTGGGCGTGAGCGCCGGCGCGGTGGACGCCTCGGGCAACCCGCTGCTGTGGATGTCGCTGGCCGACGCGCAGGACGTGCAGTTCGAGCAGGACCCGCGCGCGGTGGAGCAGTCGCGCGCGGCCACGCTGCAGCGGCTGGAAGCTGCCGGCTATGCCGACGCGCAGGCCGAGCGGCTGCTGCCGCTGGTGAACGGCGCGCCGGCGCAGGTCAATGCCGTGCTCGTACGCCTGCTGCCCGGCGCCGACCGTGCGGCGGTGGCGCAGCACCTGCGCGACTGGCTGTACGTCAACGTCTACACCACCGACGAGGAACGCACGCTGATGCTGGAGGGGCGGCTCAAGCGCATCTCCGGCGTGCTGGGCCTGTTCCGCACGCTGCTGGTGGTGGTGTCCATCGTGATCATCGCGCTCATCGTCTACGTGCTGACGATCGAGAAGATCAAGTCCATCGCCACGCTCAAGCTCATCGGCGCGCCCAACCGCGTGATCGTGCGCCTGATCCTGGAGCAGTCGCTGGCGCTGACGCTGGCCAGCTTCGGCGGTGCCTGGCTGCTGCGCAACCTGATCGCGCCGGGCTTCCCGCGCACCCTCAGCTTTGCGGCGTCGGAGACCGCGATCACGTTCGCCGTGATGCTGGCCGGCGGCGTGCTGGCCAGCGGCATGGCGATCTGGCATGCGCTGCGCACGCCGCCGCAGCTGGCGCTGGGAGGTTGAACGTGAATCCGATCCTGTCGATCGACCACGTCAGCCAGACCTTCGGCAGCGGCGCCACGGCGGTGCAGGCCCTCAAGCCGACGAGCCTCGCCGTGCAGGCCGGCGAACTGGTGGCGCTGCTGGGCCCCAGCGGCTCGGGCAAGAGCACGCTGCTGCTGGCGATCAGCCTGATCACGCCGCCGACCACCGGCCGCATCGTCGTGCGCGACCGCGTGCTCTGGGACGACGGCCCCACCGGCGTCGACGCGCGCGCCTTCCGCCGCGAGCACATCGGCTTCATCTTCCAGCAGCACAACCTGATCCCGTTCCTGACCGTGCAGGAGAACGTGGCGCTGGTGATGCAGCTCAACGGCGTGGGTGCGCGCGAAGCCGGCCGCCGCGCGCGCGAACTGCTGGCCTACCTGGAGATCGACCATCGGGCGGACATGCTGCCGGCGCGGCTGTCCGGCGGCGAGCAGCAGCGGGTGGCGATCGGCCGCGCGCTGGCCAACGAGCCGCCGCTGATCCTGGCCGACGAGCCCACTGCCGCGCTGGACACCGACCGCGGCAACAAGGTCATGGCGCTGCTGCGGCGCATCGCGCGCGAGCGCGGTTCGGCGGTGATCACCGTCACCCACGACCACCGCATGATCGCCGGCTTCGACACCGTGTACCACCTGGAGGATGGCGTGCTGGTGGACGTGCAGCGCAACGGCGCCGAGGGCACCATCGCCGCCTGAAGTCGACTGCCGACCCGGGATGTTCGCGCCCGGGCAGAATCGCGCGCCCGCTCCCGGGTCCCGCTGCGAGTCCGCATGTCCGAACCGTCGCCCTGCACCACCTGCGGTGCCTGCTGCGCCACCTACCGCGTGTCGTTCTACTGGGCCGAGGCGGAGCCGCTGCCGGCCACGCTGACCCGGCCGCTGGGCCGCTGGTACGCCTGCATGGCCGGCACCGAGCAGCCGCGCCCGCGCTGCGAGGCGCTGGCCGGCGACGTCGGCAGCGCGGTGGCCTGCACCGTCTACGACCAGCGCCCGTCGCCCTGCCGGGAACTGCAGCCGGGCGAGGACAAGTGCCAGCGGGCCCGGCGGCGGCATGGTCTGCCCCCGTTGGGGATCGAGGTCGGCCTGGACCTCGGCATCGACGGTGGACGTCCCGGCGATCCGCCCACCGATCCATTGCCGGCGCCAATGCCCAACGCGGTGCCCTTGCCGGTCGTGGCGGCCGAAGGCCCGTCGGACCCTCCGCCGCTCACCCACTGACCCGGGTCAGCCGTTGGCCCGCTGCAGGCAGCGCCGGTACCGCTCGTCGACCCGCCGCGCGAACCACTCGGTGGTCAGTCGGCGCGTGATCTTCGGGCTCTGCAGCACGATGCGCGGCAGCACGGCGCGAGGCTGCGCCTTGCCACTGCGTTGCTCGGCCAGCGCGAAGACCTTGATGGCGAGGTTGCTGCGGTCGAAGTCCTCGCCACGGCTGCGTTCCAGGTCACGGCGGATGGCACGGTCGCTCATGCCCAGCGCGTCGCCCAGGCTGCGCGCGGCGGTTTCGGTCTGACCGGGCTGCGTGGGGTCGGTCAGGAAGAGGTCGCCGTCCAGGTCGAGCTTGCGTCCGCTGGCCAGCGCCAGCGCCTGCTGGAAGGCCGCGTTGCGGCTGGCCCAGCGGCCGGCATTGAAGTCGGCGAAGCGGTAGAGCATGGTGCCGCCATAGGCCGCGGCCGGGTAGTCCAGCAGGTGCGCGGTGCCGAAGTACAGGCCGCCGCGGCGCGTGAAGACCTCATGCCGCACGGTCTCCGCCGCCGGGAACGGGTAGGGCCGCTGCTGCACGTGGGCCTCGGCGAAGTCGATGCTCACCTGCATCGGCCCGCCGGTACGTACGGGGTTGAAGCCGGCGAACAGGCGCTGGCCCAGCGGCACCTGGCCGATGAAGGCCTCGTAGATGGCACTGAGCTCGCGCTCGGTCTTCACCGCAGCCAGGCGGTCGGCATAGCTTCGGCCGTCGGGCGAGCGCAGCTGCAGGGCCAGCGTGACGGCCACCTCGGGCACGCCCAGGCGGCCGGCGCGGCGCACGATCTCCTCGCGCGCGATGCGGCCCAGGTTGGGCACCGGCGGGTCGGGGTTGAAGGTGGATTCCTGCTCCGTCACCGCCAGCACGGCGCAGACGTTCTCGGGGGTCGGCGCCAGGTTCAGGCCGGCGAACACCAGCTGCAGGTCCACCGCCCAGGCCGCGCGCTGCGGCACGCGCGGCGGCAGCAGGGCCTCGATGTCGGCCTGGACGGCCTCGGCGCTGCGCTGAGGGGCCGGGGGGCCTTCGACGGCGCAGCCTGCCAGCAGGGCGCCCAGGAGGGCACACAGCCGGGCCGGCCCCGCCGGCCCGAGGCGGTGACGCCTCAGCTGTTCTCCTCCCGCCACAGCGTGTACTTCAGCCATGCCACCGATCCTGCCACGATGCCGGCCACGGCGATGAAGCTGCCGATGGCCAGCGTGGAGATGCCGCTCAGGCCCTGGCCCACGGTACAGCCCAGCGCGGTGACGCCGCCGAAGCCCATCAGCACGGCGCCGATCAGCTGCTGGCGCAGGTCCGTGAAGTTGGCGAACCCCTCCCAGCGGAACTTGCCCGTGAGCAGCGCCACCGCCGCAGAGCCGGCCACCACGCCGATCAGCGTCGCGATGCCGAAGCTCAGGTGCAGCGAACTGTCGGTCCACAGCAGCAGCAGTTCCAGCGCCCAGGCCGTGGGGCCGACGAAGCTCATCGACTCCAGCGCCCGCGTGTTGGTGGCGAAGAAGACCTGCTCCATCGTCTCCGGGTGCTCGCCGTAGCCCAGGTGGCCGCTGACGTACCAGCCGGCCACCACGATGAGTCCGATGGCCACGCCGCCCAGCCACTGCGCCGTGTTGCCGCGGAAGCGTGCGTCCTTGAACGCGAACACCGCCAGCACGCCGGCCACGACGGCGGCCACCGTCCACAGCGCCGTGCCGGGTGCCATGCCGGTGGCGCGTGCCAGCGCGGTGCCCAGGCCCTGGTCGGCCCAGCCCGCGTCGCCGAGGTTGATGGCGACCGGGTCCAGGAAGCTGGCGCGCCATTGGCCGAACAGGCCGCGCATCGTCATGTAGGCGGCGATGGCCATGAACACCAGCACGACCACCGAGCGCAGGCTGCCGCCGCCCACGCGCACCAGGTTCTTGTTCGCGCAGCCACCGGCCATGGTCATGCCCACGCCGAAGGTCAGGCCGCCGACCAGCAGCGACAGCCAGGTCAGCACCGGCCGCTGCGTCACCGCCTTCGACAGGTCCACCAGCCCGCTGGCCCCCAGTGCCGTGGTACCGATGATGGCCACGGCGATGGCCAGCATCCACATGCGCATGCGACCCCAGTGCGACATGTTGACGACGTCGGAGATCGCCCCCATGGTGCAGAAGTTGGTTCTGTTGGCCACGGCGCCGAAGGCCACGCCCAGGGCCAGGCCGCTGCCGATGACGAGGTTGGACAGGTCGGTGGGTTCGCTCATGGAGACGGTCTCCGTCGGTCGCTTGTCGCGGTGGGATGCTCAGGGGTTGCCGGCCAGGCGCTGCATCGTGGCGTGGATGGCCTCCGGGGCCTGCATGATCCGCATGAACTGGCCCATGCCCAGCGCGGGCCAGGCCAGTGCGATGCGGTAGCGGGCGTAGAAGGCACGCACCTCGCCACCGACGATGAAGATCTCGTACGGCAGCGCAGCCTCGTGGTCGGCGCCGATGGTACCGGCCCACCAGCCCTCGCCCTGTTCCGGGTCGTTCAGCGCCACGCCGAACACGGCCAGCTGCCGCTCCGGCAGCACCACCTCGTAGACCTTGGCCGTTTGCCCAAGGCCCTTGCCCAGGTTGGCCTGCACCGCCCGCAGCGCCTCGTCGAAGCCGGGGTGGCGCTGCAGCACGTTCTTGCCGGAGTCGATGCGCTCCATGCCGAACATGTAGCGGTACTCGGGCAGGTCGACCTCAGGCACGTCGCCGCCGAAGGGCGCGCCGACGCCCAGCGCACGCGCCAGCCGCTGCGCGGCGTCGCGCACCGCCGGCTGCGCCGCGCCGAAACCCTGCTGCAGGTAGGCCCGGTACCAGTAGTCCGGGTTCATGTAGGAGACGCTGCCGTCGGCGCGCACCCCCACGCGGATGCCGGCACCGGCGATCGCCGCGCCACCGGCGGCGCCGATGGCGCGCAGCAGCGCCGGGTCGGTGACGATCAGCGAACCGTGCCCGGCCAGCCGCGGCGGCAGGTGCCGGCCGACCACCGTGAAGCCCTCGGCCTGCAGCCGCTGGGCCAGCGGCGCCATCTGCTCGGCCACCGGCGCGGGCGGGCGGCGTTCGCCGGCGATGTAGGGACTGACCGCCAGGGCCAGCGCGGTATGCAGCAGCGTGGCCAGGCCGGCCAGGAGTCTCTTCACGCGGTGTCTCCTCGGGTGGCCGCGGCACCTCTGCGGGTGCTCGCCGCGCGTGCGGTCAGGTCAGATGAACAGGCAGACGTCGGTCTCGCCGGCGAACTTCATGAAGGTCGCGGCGCCACCGTATTCGATGCCGTCGATGAACATGTCCCGGGTGAAGTCGAACAGGTCCACCGTCATCTGGCAGGCGATGAACTTGACGTCGGCCTCGATGCACAGGTCGCGCAGTTCCTGCAGCGAGGCCACGCCCTTCTTCTTGATCTTGGCCTTCATCATCGACGTGGCCATGGCCTCCATGCCGGGCAGCACCGACACCACCACCGGCATCGGCACCGGCATCGGCATCGCCGGGTTGGCCAGCGGGCTGATCGCGATGCCGTCGAGGTTCTTGCGCAGCAGCTGCAGGCCGTAGAAGGTGAAGAAGATCTGCACGTCCCAGCCGAGCGCGGCGGCCGTGGAGGCGAGGATCAGCGGGGGGTACGCCATGTCCAGCGTGCCCTTGGTGGCGATGATCGCCATCTTCTTGGTCGGCATGGGGGTGGTCTCCGAGGTTGTCAGTCAGTCGTTGTCGAGGTGTGCCGACGCCCAGCGGCCCGTCAACGCCCTCCCACGCCCGGCCTTGCAAGGCCGGGCGCTTCGTCTACTCGCACGATCCGCCTTGCAGGGCGGATCGCTTCGTCAGGCACGAAGAGGTCCGCAGGGACCTCTTCGTGTCCTGACTCAGCCCTTCTTGATGAAGAAGACGTACTTGCCGCCTTCCTCCTTCGATTCCAGCAACGGGTTGCCGGTCTGCTCGGCGAAGGCGGCCATGTCGCAGACCGAGCCGGGGTCGGTGGCGACCACGCGCAGCACCTGGCCCGGGGTCATGTCGGCGAGCGACTTCTTCGTCTTGACGATGGGCAGCGGGCAGGCCAGCCCGGAGGCGTCGAATTCCTTGTCGTGGTTCATGCAGGGGTCTCCGTGAGTGGAAGGGTCAGCCGGCCGCGATGCCGGTGCCCGCGCAGGTGCATGCGAATGTCCTATTGGCGGGCCGGGCGGGGGGGCGCGTCCATCACCGCGATGGCGTGCGCCCCATCACCCATCCGGATGATGGGGTTGTCCCGGTCAGAAGCGGTGGCTGTACATCAACTGTACGTTCGTCTGGCGGTGGGTCACGGTCACGCCCTGGCCGTTGGTGACCGTCACCTTGGGCGCCATCGTCAGCGACGCGTTGATCTCGCCGGCGCCCGACAACCGGTAGCCCAGGCCCAGCGTGTAATGGTCCTCCTCGGTGGCCGGGAACAGCGGGTTCACGAAGGCCTCGGGGATCGGGTTGCTGGAGAGATTGGCGCCGGCGCGCAGCGTCAGCGCCGGCGTGGCCTGCCAGGCGACGCCCAGGCTGGTCACGGTCTCGTCCTTCCAGTTCTGCGGCAGCGCGAAGCTCACCGATCCGTCGAAGGGCGCGGCCGTGCTGTCGAATTTCATGCGGAAGTCCTTCATCACGCCCTTCCAGCCGATGCGCTTGACGTCCGCGGCCAGCAGCACCGTGGGCGTGGCCTGCCACGCGGCGCCGACGGCCAGCATCGACGGCCACTGGAAGTCCACCACCGTGATGCGGCCCGGGATCGTGCCCATGCCCTGGATGCTCAGGCCGGCGCCGTCGCGGCCGGTTTTCATGTCGCCCAGGCTGGACTCCAGCTGGTACGAGGCGCCGACCGTGAACGTGGGGCTGGTGCGCCAGACCATGCCCAGCTTGGCCGCCCAGCCGGTGGACTTGGCCTTGCCGGTGAAGTCGCTGCCGTCGCTGAAGTCGATGCGTGCCCACGTGCCGGCCGGCAGCGTCGGCAGCGTCGCGCCCAGGCCGGCGATCAGGTTGCCGCTGCCACCGGTCACCAGCGCGCCCAGGTCGCTGGCCGGGGCGGCCATGCGCAGGTCCAGCCCGGCCCACATGAAGTCCAGCGTGGCGCCGACGGCGAAGTCCGGCGTCACGTTCCAGGCCAGCGGCAGCAGCACGCGGCCGACGCCGAGCTCGGAGCGCACCTTCTCGCCGGAACCGGCCGCGAGGAAGCTGTTGGCGCTGTACTCCGTGCCCATGCCGCCCTGCGCGAACATGCCCAGGCCGTAGGTCAGGTCACCGTTTCGCCGCACGTAGCCGAACGCCGGCATCACGTACGAGGTGCCACCGGACTTGGCGCTGAACGGGCCGGCACTGCTCCTCACGTCCGGTCCGAGCAGCCCCAGGGCCACGTCCACCCGCGCGCCCGGCCCGCCGAGCGCCAGCGTGGCCGGGTTCTGCGCCATCGCCGCGGTGCCGTGGTCCATGGCCTGCGACACACCGCCCATCCCGGTGGAGATGGGGCCGTAGCCCTCCATGTTCATCCCGTTGGTGGCTGCCGCGGGCAGCGTCGCCAGCAGGCCGGCGGCCAGCGCCGTGAGGGTGAGGGCGCAGGGCAGGCCCTGGTTGTGCCGGAACGTCCGCATGGTGGTCTCCTTGTCGGGGTCGGTGATGGGTGAGTGACGGAGGGGGAGTCGGGGCCTTGAACGCGGGCCATCACCAGCGGGCCAGCAGGCGGCCCTTGACCACCTTGCAGTCCCACTGCTTGAGCGGGCAGTCGCCCTTGGCCGTGCAGTCGCCGCTGCGGATGTCGAACTGCCACTGGTGCTTGGGGCAGGTCAGCGTGTCGCCCCGCAGCGCCAGGTCGGGGATGTTGGTCACCTGGTGCGGGCAGCGGCTGTCGTAGACGCGCCAGCCGTCGGCCCGGCGGTGCACGAAGAGGCCGCGGCCGTCGCAGTCCACGCGCGTGGTCTGGCCGACCTTGAAACCCTTGGTGGCCATCACGTCGTGCCAGCTGCCTTCGGCGCCCATGGCCGCCGGCTGGAACTCCGGCAGGTCCATCGCCAGGATGATGTCCACCGCCCAGACGATCTTCGCCAGCCCCAGCGTCGGGAAGGCCATCAGCAGCGCGTCCAGCACCTCGGCCGGCGTGGCGCCCTCGCGCAGCGCGCGGCCCAGGTACTGGCGGAAACCGCGCTCCGTCTGCGCGTGCACCTTGGTGATCACGGAGATCAGGTTGCGCGTCTTCGGGTCCAGCTTCGTGCCGCAGGCCTTCAGGAAGGCGAAGTAGTGGCCCACGGCGTCGGGCCGGGCCTTGACGAGGTAGGCGAGGGCGTCGCTCATGGTCGGTCAGGTGTCGGGTGAGTCCACGGCGGGCGGCACGACGAGCACCGGGTGCTCCGCCAGCCCCACCACCTTCTGCGCCGTGCCGCCGATCCACGCGCGGCCGAGGAAGTCGCCGCCGTGGCGACCGACGACGACGAGGTCGGCGCCCAGCGTGCGCGCCGCGTCGACGATCTCGCGGTGCGGCGCGCCGTCGCGCAGCACCACGTCCACCGTCAGGCCACCGGCGCGCCAGGCGCGGGCCTGCACCTCCAGGCCGGCGCGCAGCGATTCCGGGCCCACGCTCAGCAGCGTCAGCGGCAGGCCGCAGCGGCGGGCGATGCCGGCGGCCACGCGCAGCGGGCCGTCGTCCGGCTCGCCGGGGGCCAGCGCCACCAGCACGCGCCGCTGCCACATGCGCGCGGCGCGCGGGCACACCAGCACCGGGCAGGGCGCATGCGCCAGCACCTTGCTGACCATGTCGCCGATCAGCACGTTGGCCAGC
This sequence comes from Burkholderiaceae bacterium, assembly GCA_024235855.1. Taxonomy (GTDB): domain Bacteria; phylum Pseudomonadota; class Gammaproteobacteria; order Burkholderiales; family Burkholderiaceae_C; genus Rubrivivax. The sequence continues at coordinate 72,380 of JACKLN010000001.1, read as the reverse complement.
AGGCCGGGCCGGCCGCGGCGGCGGATGACCAGCAGCTCGCTGCCCTGGTCGCGCGCCTGCTCGACGATCTCGCGCCACAGCTGCAGGCCATGGCGCACCTGCAGGTCCAGCGTGATGCCGGCGGCGGCCGCTTCGCCGACGAAGGCCTGCCGCCGCTCGGCGGCGGCGCCATCGGCACGCGCGGCCGCCTGCGGCGTGGTGGCCTCGTACTCGGGGTTGGAGATCACCGGCATCACCACCGGCAGCGGCAGGCCGCAGTGGCGGGCCAGCGCCAGCCCCAGCGTCTCGGCGCCGTGGTCGTGCTCGGAATGTTCGGTGGCCAGCAGCAGCCGCTCGAACGGGGCGCGCACGGTGTCAGCCGACATGGATCACCCCCGAGGCGGACAGCACCAGCACCGCGGCCTGGGCCACGCACAGCCCGGCGTAGAGCCGGTCGCCGTGGGCCCGGTACAGCAGCGCCACGCCGAGCACGCAGGGCAGGGAGCACAGCGCCAGCATCGCCACACCGAGCTCGCCGACGATGTCGCCGTGGTCCAGCTGGCGCAGCCAGGCCCAGCCGGTGGGTGCGCCGGTCTGCGCCAGGAACTCGCCCACCGGCAGCCCCCAGAGTGCGCCCAGCCGGTCGAGCGGCAGCAGCGGCGACAGCAGCCCGGTCACGTAGAGCACGAAGCCGACCGCCATCGCCGCCAGGCTGGTGCGGGCGCCCCACTCCAGCCAGCACGCGTAGCGCTGCTGCACCGCGTCGTGACCGGCGTCCAGGCGGACCGGTGGCGTCCCGCTCACCAGCCCAGCCCCTTCAACAGCGACCGCACGCCGGCGAACAGCAGCACCGCGATCACCATGCGCCGCACCGACGCGCCCTTGAGCACGCCCAGCAGCCGTGCACCCAGCCGAGCCCCCAGCATCATCCCGGCGATGGCCGGTACCGCCAGCACCGGCAGCACCGCGCCATGGTTGATGTAGACCCACACGGCCGACGAGTCCACGAGCCCCAGCACCAGGCCCGAGGTGCCGGCGGCCACCTTCACCGGCACGCCCATCAGCAGGTTCAGCGCCGGCACGTTGGCCCAGCCGGCACCGATGCCGAAGACCCCCGCCAGCACGCCGATGCCGGTGAAGGCCACCAGGCCCGACAGCGTGCGATGCGCCTGCCACTCGATGGTGCGGCCGCTGGCGCGGTCGGTGAACACGCCGTGCAGTGACAGCGCGCGCGACAGTGCGTCGGGCGCCGGCACGCGCGGGATCTCCGACTGCCGCGCCATCAGCATCACGCCGACGATGGCCAGCACGACCACGCCCAGCGCCACCTGCACCACGTCGGCCGGCAGGGCGAGCCCGACCAGCGCGCCGACGATGGAACTGGCCGACGCCAGCGCCGCCAGCGGCAGCGCCAGCCGCAGGCTGGCCAGGCCACCGCGCAGCAGCGTGGGCCCTGCGGCCAGCGCGCTGGCCAGCGCCACCATCAGCCCGATCCCGCGCACGAAGTCGAGGTGGAAGGGGAAGAAGCTGCCCACCAGCGGCACGAACAGCGTGCCACCGCCGATGCCCGCCGGCACGGCGATCAGGCCCATCACGAAGCAGGCGGCGAACAGCGCCAGAGGCCAGACCCAGACCGGGGTCGCGCCCGCAGGTGCTGCGGCCAGCACCGGCGCGCTGGTGGTCAGCAGGGCCAGGGCGGTGGCCGCACGGGCGCGCCTGCGGCTCACGCAGCCCCCCGGTCGGGCAGGGTTGTCTCCATCGGTGTCGGTGGGCCGCGGTGCATGCGCCCGCGGCAGTCTCTGTTGTGGAACCCATTGGGCGCGAGTGCCCCTGCTGGCGTCTATTACCGGTACGGGTAGCGGCGTCTAGCCCATCTGGGTGATGGACCCGGTCTGCGTGCGTGCCGCCTGCCGGATGCGCACGGCCTCCTCCTGGTCGGCCAGCGTCAGCTGCTCGTCGATGCGGCCGAGCGCCTGCGCGACCTCCGGCAGCAGCACGTTCTCCAGCGCCAGCGCGCGCCGCTCGGTGCGCCGGTACTCGCTGGCCAGCCGTTCCAGGTTGCCGGCGGACACCGCCAGCGCCGCCAGCGGCGCCAGCAGGCCGGCGAACGCGGCGCGGCAGGCCTCGGCCTCGGGCGAGGGGTCGGCTGCCTGGCGGGTGTCGACGCCGCCGTCCGGTGCTTCGGCCGCTGCCACCGCCTGCACCGTCACGCCCAGGAAGCGCGCCTGCTCCAGGCCGGGCGCCACGGCCGGTGGCGCCGCAGGCTGGGCCGCGAGGCCGCTGCGCCCGTGGCGCTGCAGGGCTGCGCGCAGTGCAGCGGCCGCGGCCTGCAGGGCCTGCACCAGCGCCGTCTCCTCGGCCTGGTGCGCCCGCAGCCGGCGCATCGTCTCGGTGGCCAGCAGCACGCGCTTCTCGTCGAGGAAGGTGTGGCCCTGGCGCATCAGCGTGCGCTCGTCGGCCAGCGCCATCCGGTTGGCCTGCGTGGCGGGCAGGTCAGCCATCGCCGGCCTCCGCGGCCGGGTCCGGACCAAGATGACGCGCGATCTGCGCGTCCGACAGCCGCGTCAGGTCCGCCGCCGGCAAGGCGCGCAGCAGCTGCCAGGCGAGCGCCAGGCTCTGTTCCAGCGTGCGCGGGTCGTCCTGCGCCACCAGCTCGTGCTCGAAGCGCTCGGCGAAGGCCAGGTGGCGCCGGTCGTCGTCGGTCAGCCCGTCGGCGCCGACCACGCTGGCCAGCACCCGCACGCGCACCGCCTTCGCGTAGGACGCGAACAACTGTCTGGCCAGCGCCGGGTGGTCGGCGTCGGTGAAGCCTTCGCCGGTGCCCTGGTCGAACAGGCGCGACAGGCTGGGCAGCACGTGGATCGGCGGGTACACGCCGCGGTGGTCCAGCGCGCGGTCGAGCACGACCTGGCCTTCGGTGATGTAGCCCGTGAGGTCGGGCACGGGGTGGCCGATGTCGTCGGCCGGCATCGTGAGGATCGGCAGCTGCGTGACCGTGCCGCGGTGGCCGCGCGCCGAGCCGGCGCGTTCGTAGATCGTGGCCAGGTCGGAGTACATGTAGCCCGGGTAGCCCTTGCGGCTGGGGATCTCGCCATGGCGTGCCGAGACCTCGCGCAGCGCCTCGCAGTAGTTCGTCATGTCGGTCAGGATGACCAGCACGTGACGGCCCTCGTCGTAGGCCAGGTACTCGGCCGCGGTGAGCGCCACGCGCGGCGTCAGCAGGCGCTGCGGGCTGGGCTCGCTGGCCAGGTTGAGGAACATCGCCGTGTGGCCCAGCGCGCCGGAGTCGGCCATCGCGCGGCGGAAGCCCTCCGCCGCGTCGTACGACACGCCGATGCCCACGAAGACGATGGCGAAGGCCTCGGCCTCGGGGCCGCGCAGCCGTGCGTGGCGCGCGATCTCGATGGCCAGCCGGTCGTGCGGCAGCCCGCCGCCGGAGAACACCGGCAGCTTCTGGCCGCGGATCAGGCTGTTCATCAGGTCGATGGCGGAGATGCCGGTCTCGATGAAGTCGCGCGGCAGCGCGCGCTCGGCGGGGTTCAGCGCGCGGCCGTCGATCGGCCGCCAAGCGTGCGCCGCCACCGGCGGGCCGCCGTCGGCCGGCCGGCCCAGGCCGTCGAACACGCGGCCCAGCAGCCCCGGGCCCACGCCCAGGCGCAGCGGCTCGCCGCGGAAGCGCACGCGCACGCCGTCCAGCCGCAAGCCCTGCGTGCGGTCCAGCACCTCCACGACGATGCGTTCCTCGTCCAGACCGGTGATGCGGCCGATGCGCGGCGCCTCGTCGCCGAGCTGCACCTCCACCGCCTCGCCCAGGCCGGCCTGCACGTTGCGGCGCAGGAACAGCAGCGGGCCGTCGATGCGCTGCACCGTGTCGCGGGTGGCGGTCTCGATGCCCATGTTCAGGCGCCTGTCTCCGGCACCGGTGCCGCGGCCGGCGCCAGCGCGCCGAACTCGCGTTCCAGCTGCGACCACAGCGCGTCGAAACCGTCCATCGCGTCCTCGCCGATCTCCTCGCCCATGCGGCGCAGCCGGCGCACCACGGGCAGCGCGCCGATGGCCCCGGGGGCGGCGCCGGCCGCCACCGCGTCGCGCGCCAGCGCGCTGAAGCGCATCACCAGGCGCAGCATCTGGCTCTGCCGCGCCGGCGAGCAGTAGCGGTCCACCGGCGAGAAGGCCGACTGGCGCAGCAGCGCCTCGTTGGCCAGCTCGGCGGCCACCAGCGTCAGCTGCTGCTCCGGCGGCAGCGCGTCCTTGCCGACGATGCGCGCCATGCGCTCCAGGTGCGCCTGCTGTTCCAGCATCGTCAGCAGCCGGCCGCGCTGCACGGCCCACTCGGCGTTGCCGTTCGCCGTCCACCACGGCGCGAAGCGCTCGGCATCCAGCGCGTAGGACTGCAGCGGGTGGATGGCCGGGTAGAAGCGCGCCTGCGCGCGCTCGCGGTCCAGGCCCCAGAAGCAGCCCACGTAGCGCTTGGTGTGGCTGGTCACCGGCTCGGAGAAGTCGCCGCCCGGCGGGCTGACGGCGCCGATGATGGTCAGCGAGCCCTCGCCGCCGGCCAGCGTGCGCACGCGCGCCGCGCGCTCGTAGAACTCGGCCAGCCGCGAGCCCAGGTAGGCCGGATAGCCGGCCTCGCCCGGCAGCTCGCCCAGGCGGCCGGCCACCTCGCGCAGCGCCTCGGCCCAGCGGCTGGTGGAGTCGGCCATCAGCGCCACGTGCAGGCCCTGGTCGCGGAAGTACTCGGCCACCGTCACCGCGGTGTAGATGCTGGCCTCGCGCGCGGCCACCGGCATGTTGCTGGCGTTGGCCACGATCACCGTGCGCTCCATCAGCGCGCGGCCGGTGCGCGGGTCGGCGAGCTGCGGGAACTCCTCCAGCACCTCGGCCATCTCGTTGCCGCGCTCGCCGCAGCCCACGTAGACGATGATGTCCGCGTGGCACCACTTGGCCAGGGTCTCCTGCAGCACTGTCTTGCCGGTGCCGAAGCCGCCCGGGATCGCCGCCCGCCCGCCGCGCGCCACCGGGAACAGCGTGTCCAGGATGCGCTGGCCGGTCACCAGCGGTTCGTCGGCCGGCAGCCGCGCGGCCACCGGCCGCGGGTCGCGCACCGGCCAGCGCTGCCACAGGCCGGCGGTGCGGGTGCGGCCCGCGTCGTCGGCCAGCGTGACCAGCACGTCGTCGTCGCCGACTTCGCCTTCGGCGGCGATGGCCTGCACCGTGCCGCCGACGTCGGGCGGCAGCAGGCACAGCCTGGCGTGCGGGCGGTCCGGCAGGGTGCCGAAGGCGCTGCCGGGGGCGAGCCGGTCGCCGGGCCGTGCCGTCGGCACGAAGCGCTGGCGCGGCCCGGGGTCGTCACCATCCAGCCGGCGAAGCAGACCGTCGTAGATGTGGCCCAGCAGCCCCGGCCCCAGCGGCACCGACAGCGGCAGGCCGCTGCCCGCGACGGCGTCGCCCGGCCTGAGCCCGGTGGTGTCGTCGTAGACCTGAGCCACCAGGTGGTCGCCCTCCAGCCGGATGACCTCGCCCGGCAGCGCGTGCTCGCCCACGGCCACCGCTTCGCCGACGGCGAACGGGCCTTCGACCAGGGCGTGCAGCACCGGGCCGTGCAGCGCGATGATGCGGGCGCGGCTCATGGCGTGGTGCCTTCCAGTCCGTGTTCGCCCTCCAGCGCGGCGCGCAGCAGTGCGTCGACCTGCGCGCGGTCGGCCAGCAGTGCCGCGGGCGTGGCGTCCACCCAGGCCCCGTCGGCGTCCACCCGCAGCCCGGCGTCCAGCGCGGGGTCGGCCTGCGGTGCCGCCCCGAGCTGCGCCGCCAGCGCGGCCACCTCGTCGGCCGGCATCGTGGCCGGGTGGTGCAGCACGCGCCCGGTGGCGGCCAGGCGGGGCCCGGCCACTGCCGCCAGCGCCGCAGCCCAGGCCTGCCGCGCCGCCGGCTGCTGCCAGCGCGCCACCAGCGCAGCCTGCAGCAGCGGGCGGGCGCGGGCCAGGGTCTCCACCGTCCGTGCCGCCTCGGCAGCGCGCGCTTCGGCTTCCTGCGTGGCCTGCAGTTGTCGCAGGCGCTGCCGGGCGGCGTCGCGCAGCGCGCCCGCGGCCTGCCGGCGCTGACGCCGGGCCTTGTCGCGGGCCTGGGCCAGCAAGGCGGTGGCCTCGGCCTCGGCACCGGCCCGCACTGCCCCCACCTCGGCGTCGCGGCGCTGGGCGATGGCGTTCACCAGCGCGTCGGCCTGCAGCGTGGCCGGGGGTGCGGTCATGCCGGCCTCCCGGCGGTGTCGTCCAGCCCCATCAGCCGGTGCAGCCTGCGCACGAAGCCGGCGTCCGCAGCCGGCGCGGACAGCGGCGGCAACACCGCCACCGGCGGCTGCCCGCGCCGCCGCGCGGCGTCGATCACTGCCGGCGGCAGTGCGGCTGCGGCGCTGGCGGCCAGCAGCACGAGGCCGGCATGGCGCAGGGCGGTGTCGAACGCGGCCGGCACGTCGGCCGCTGCGGTCGTCCGCGCGTCCACACCGGCGAGGCGGAAGCCGGCGCACGCCAGGTCGTCGCCGATCAGGACCACCGTCGCGGGCGCCATGGCTCAGGTCCGGTTGAGGATCAGGATGGCCACGATCAGCCCGTAGATGGCGATGCCTTCGGCCAGCCCGACGAGGATCAGCACCCGGCCCAGCAGCTCCGGCTTCTCGGCCAGCGCGCCGACTGCGGCGCTACCGACCACGGCCACCGCGTAGCCGGCCGCCAGCGTGGCCAGGCCGGCCGCGGCCGCCGCGGCGGCAAAGGCCCAGCGCAGCACCGACGGGTCGGTGGCGCCGGCCGTTGGCGCGACAGCGATCTGCGCGCTGGCCGGCAGCGCGAACATCAGGGCCACCGCGGTGCCGACGATCGCCAGCGCGATCACCAGCAGGACAAGGGGCGCGGCGCGGCGGGTGCCGGCGGGGACGGGCAGGGGCATGGCGGATCTCCGGGTCAGGGGCTGAGCGGATGCGGGGTGGGCGGCGGCGCCAGCGGGCGGAAGGCCCGGCCGCGGCCGCTGAGGAAGCGCAGGAAGAACTCGAACAGCAGCAGCCGTGTGGTCTGGATGCCGACCACCAGGCCCTCCAGCACGAGCACCAGCAGGTTGCCCAGCACCATCACCGGCCACTGGCCGATGGGGCCGGCGGCGTCCGCGATGCCGGTGATCGCCGCCGACAGCCCGGCGTGCGCGAGCGCGAACGCACCCACGCGGGCGAAGGACACGGTGTTGACCGCCAGCTGCAGCGCCTGCTCGATGAAGGCCGCGAGCCCGCGCAGGAAGCCGCCGGTGCGATGGCCCCGGTGTTCGGCGGCGGCCGCGGTGCCCAGCGCCATCCACAGCGCGCCCACGGCCACGGCAGCGAGCGCTGCCGGCCACCACGGCGCGGCCAGTGCGCCCGCGTACGCGAGCACCAGGGCCGCGTCGCGGGCCCACCAGCCGCGCAGGTCGCGCCGCCAGGCGGCCGAGAGCGCGTTCAGCGCCAGCCCGGCGAGCAGGATCGCGGCGCCGAGCGCCACCGCGGCGATCAGCAGGTCCACCGGGTGCGCCAGCGGGTGGCCCCAGGCGGCCGGGATGAGGTCCTCGCGGCCGAACACGCTGCCGAAGGCCACGCCGAAGCCGATGGCGGCCATGCCGCCGGGGATCAGCATCGCCAGCGCCGGCCACCGCCGGCGCAAGGCCAGGCCGGCCAACAGCAGCACCACGCCCTGGCCGACGTCGCCGAACATGAAGCCGAACAGCAGTGGGGCGATCACGGCCAGCAGCCGGCTGGGGTCGGCCTCGTCGCGGCCCGGCTGCCCGAGCAGCTGCGCCAAGGCCTCGAAGGCCCGCGCCCAGGGCGGATTCGCCAGGCGCGATGGCGGTTCGGCGTCGTCCGGCGGCGGCGTGAACTGGGCCAGGCCGTGCAGACCGGCCTGGCGCAGCGGTGCGCACAGCGCGTCGGCGTCGGGCGCGGTGGTCCAGCCGGTGATCCACACCAGGCGCGTGCTGGCCGCCAGGGCGCGGCCGTGCTGCACCAGCCATGCCACGCGGTTCACGGTGGCCAGTGCGTCGGCCAGGCGGTGGCGGGTGGCCAGCGCCTGCAGCGCGCGTGAGCGCGCCTCGGCGGCCCGTGCCGCGCCGGCCTCGGCGGCCGCGATCGTGTTGGTGGCCGCGGCCCAATCGCCGTCCAGCCCGGGCAGCCAGGGCAGGGTGCGGGCCTGCACGGCCGCCAGCCGCGCGTCCACCGCCGCCATCGTCGCGGCCGGACCGATCAGCAGCGCGGCCCAGGCCCCGTCGGCTTGGGATGGGGTCGCCGCGTCCGCGTCCAGCGGCAGCACGGCGCGCAGCACGTCGGCCGGCAGGTCGGCCGCGGGTGTTGCCGCCGGGCCCACGGCCAGCCGGCGGCCCAGGTGGCAGGTGCCGGCGGCCGAGATCAGCGCCGGGCCGGGCCAGGCGTTCGGCTGTCGCTGCGCCGCCGCGGCCACGCGTGCCAGGTCCTGCAGCCCGCGTCGCCGGGCGGCCCCTCGTTCGTCCTCGGCCAGCAGCGGGTCGGCCTCGTCGCGCCAGGCGTCCAGGCGCGCCATCGCGTCGTGCAGTGCCGCAGCCGGGTCGGCGAGCGTGGCGGATGGCAGGCCGGCGGCGGGTGGCGGCCAGTGCGCCGCGTGCGTGCGGGCCAGGGCAGCAAAGCGTTCGAGCAGCGGCGCGGCGTCGGCCAGCACCAGCGGGGGCGCGACGGCTTCCACGCGCGCCTGCAGTTCGACCTGGCCGGCCTTCGCCAGCGCCTCCAGCACCGGCGCCAGCGTGTCCCGCGGCGCCACGAGCTCGAACCAGCGGCAGGCCTGCGGACGCAGCATCAGACCGCCTCTGCCTCAGCTTCGAACATCGCGCGCGCGACCAGGTTGCCGCGCAGCCGCTCGAGGTCCAGCGACGCGAGCGCCAGGTAGGCGAAGGCCGGCAGCGCGCTGCCGGCGTGGCGGCGGAACAGCCGCACCAGGGCCTGCTCCGAGGCGCCGGAATGGGCTGGCCGACCCACGGTGTCGCCGCGCAGGCGCGGGCACAACTGCTCGGCCGCGGCGCGCCAGGGCACACCGGCCGCGGCATCCGCGGGCAGTGCCCGTGGCCAGGCCGCGGCCCAGGCGACCAGCGGGTCGGGGGCGTCGACATCGGCGGCGTCACCGGCCGCCAGCGGCCAGGGCGCGAGGCGGCCCTGCAGGTGCACCGCGGTGCGCCAGCGCGGCGGCAGCCAGCCGGCCACCGTGGCCACCTCCTGGGCCCAGCGCTGGCGAAACCGCTGCTCCAGGGCGGCCGCGTCGTCGGCCTGCGCGACGCCGTCGAGCCAATGCGCCAGCGGGCCCTGGTGGGCCACCGACAAGGCCTGGGCGGTGGTCTGCGTCGCTTCGAGCGCGCGCCAGTGCACCTCGAACGGCCGCGCACCCAGCCGCGCCTGCAGCCGCGCCAGCGCGTACGCCAGGTCTGCGTGCGCCGTCATGGCCGGGTCAGCGGGCCGGCACGCCGCCGGTCAGCTGGGCGGCCACGCGGGCCACTGCGGCGGCCAGGGCCGCATCGTCCGGCGGCCTGGCAGCGTTGGAAGGCATCCCGGCCCGCGCCTGCAGCCGCTCCAGGCGCTGCGTCAGCGCCCGGGCATGGCGCCGCTGGCGCGCCGCGATGCGTGCGGCGCTGTCCTCGACCAGCGCACGCGCCGCGTCGCGCGCCGTGTCCACCTGCGCCTGGGCGTCGTGCCGCGCCTGCGCCACGGCCGTGGCGGCGTCGCGTTCGGCGGCCAGCACGCGCGCCATGGCCTGGGCGTCGGTCTCCTCGCGGGCGGGTGTGGCCATGCGGGGTACCGGGGGCCGCTCAGTCCGCCAGCTGCGCCGCCACCAGCTCCAGCAGGCTTTCCGGCGACTTGCTCCACTTCGCGTGGCGCGCCCCCTGCTCCAGCGTGATCCGGCACTGGCCGCAGCTGGTGAGGAAGTGCTCGGCGCCGGTGGCGTCCACCTGCTGCTGCTTGAGCGCGAAGACCTTGTGGCGCAGCGGCGTGGCGCGCACGTTGGACACCACGCCGCCCCCGCCGCCGCAGCACATGCCCGTGGTGCCGTGCTGCGCCAGTTCGCGCAGCTCGAAGCCCAGCGCGGCAATGATCCGCCGCGCCGCGGCCTCCAGCCCGCCACGGCGCACGATCTGGCAGGGGTCGTGGAAGGTGGCGCTGGTGGGGTCGACCTTGCGCACCTGGATCCGGCCGCTGGCGATCAGTTCGTCCAGGAACTCGGTCATGTGCACCACCCGCACCGGCAGCGCGCTGCCGTACCAGCGCGACGCCTCCCAGCGCGCGGCGCCGTAGGCGTGGCCGCATTCGGGCAACAGCACGGTCTTGGCACCGATCTTCACCGCGGTGTCGATCAGGGCGCGGGTGAGCTTCTCCTGCAGTTCCAGGTCGCCGTTGGTGAAGCCGATGTTCGACGCATCGAAGCCCTCGCTGTGCATCGTCCAGCGCACGCCGGCGCGGTTGAGCACCTTCGCCGCCGCGGCCAGCGCGCCCGTGTGCTCGCCCAGTTCCGCCGGTGCGGCGGTGACCAGCACGTCGGCCTGCGCCAGGTTGCAGGGGATCTCCACGCCGTGTTCCTGCGCCGTCTCGGCCAGGATGTCGGCCAGGTCGTCGCCCGGGGTGGCGGTGCTGTTCCACTGGCGCGCGGTGCGGTCCATCAGCGCCAGGCGATCGGGCATCAGCCCGGCCTTGTACATGCCGTGACGTGCCTCCTTGACCAGTTCCGCGATGTCGATGCCCATCGGGCAGGCCATCGTGCAGCGGCCGCACATGTTGCAGCTGTCGTACAGCAGTTCCTGCCATTGCTGCAGCTCGTCGATCGTTGGCGCCTTGACGAGGCCGAGTGCCTTCACCAGCGGCGCCAGCGGGCTGGCCTCGCGAAGGTAGGTGCGGCGGAAGGGCTCGAGCTTGAGCGCCGGCGTGTACTTGGCTTCGCCAGTGGCCAGGTAGAACTGGCAGGCCTGAGCGCACAGGCCGCAGTGCACGCAGGCCTCCATGTGGATCGCCGAGGTGCGGCCGAACTGGCTGGCGAAGCTGGTCATCGCCTGCGCGACGCGTTCCGCATCAGGACGTTCGCCCTGCCTGTCGTAGCTGGCGTGTGCAGTGGTCGTGGCGGTGGCGTTCATGCGCTGACCCCCCGATGGCTGAAGCGGCGGCCGGTGGCGGCGCGCGAGAGCGGGAACAACACGGCATGCATCAGCTTGCCGAACGGGAACCACACCAGCAGCAGCTCCAGCGACAGCAGGTGCAGCGCCAGCGGCAGCCGGTAGAGCACTGCGTCGCGCGCCAGGATCTGCGCCGACGGCTCGCTGGCCACCGCCATGCCGGTGACGAAGGGCAGGAAGGTGACCACCCAGGTGACGTAGTCGTCGCCGCTGGACAGGCGACGCCGCACCGGGTCGTCGAGCCGGCTCCACAGCGCGAACAGCAGCGCGTAGATCACCGCGGCGGCCGACAGGTACATCACCGCGTCGGGCAGGGCCGGCCAGCCGACGCCGAGGTGATGCCGGATGAAGGCGATGTGCGGCGCATAGGCCAGCACCACCAGTGCCAGGCCGATGTGCAGCACATAGCCGTTGACGGTGGTCACCATCGCGCTCTGGCCGAACTCGCGCCGGGGCCACAGGCCGCGCAGGATGGCCTGTGCGGCACCGGCCATCGGGCTGGGGGCGCCTTCGCGCGGCGGCGAGTGGTCACGCTGGGAGGGCAGGCGCCACAGGCCCCACAGCCGCCAGGCCACGCCCAGCAGGAACACCGTCACCGCCAGCACCCAGCCGGGGCCGCGGGCAAAGTCGAGCAGGTCCATCCTCACCTCTTCCATGCTGTGGCGGGCACCCCAGGGGGCATCCGATGGGCACGACATTAGGCCTGCCGGCCGGGCAGAGCTTGACGTTCGTCAACAAGTGCACGGGCTTCGGGTAGATACCTAGGTGGGTGTCGGGATCGTCCGGTGGTCAAGCGCCCGGGAACGGCGTCCAATGCGGGCTGGTCGACCGCGGAGGGCCGCGGTCGGCGCAACCGTGCCCATGTCTTCGAACGCCCCTGTCACCACCGATGCGCCGCCGGGCCACCCGGCCCTGCTGGCGCAGATCACCGCCGACCTGGCCGGCGGTGCGGACCCCACCGCGCTGCTGCGGCGCTTCCTGCCCCAGATGGTGGCGGTGTGCGGCGCCGAAGCCGGCGTGATGCGCGTGCTCTCCGCCGACGGCCGCGGCTTCGAGCTGGTGGCCGACCAGGGTCTGCCGCCGGACCTGCGCCTGCTGGAGATGGCGGTGGACGCCGACTGCGGCGTCTGTGGCGCAGTGGCCGGCTCGCTGGAGGTGGCATGGAGCGACGCCGGCAATGCCTGCGCGCGACGCCACCCGCACCCCTTCCTGGCGGCGCCCGGCCGCCGCGTGCTGGCCGTGCCGCTGGCCCACCGCGGGCGTGTGCTGGGCGTGTGCAGCCTGTTCTTCGGGCCGGGGGTGGACGTCAGCGCGCAGGTCATGGCGCTGCTCAAGACCCTGGGCGAGGTCGTCGGTCTGGCGCTGCATGGCGCGCGCATGGAGGCGCAGGCGCTGCAGGCCGCGGTGGTGGCCGAGCGGCAGATGATGGCCGCCGAGGTGCACGACGCGATCGCGCAGACGCTGTCGTTCGCCAAGATGCGGCTGCCGCTGCTGGCCGCGGCGGTGGACGGCGGCGACAGCGAAGCTGCCCGCCGCTACATCGGCGACTTGCGCAGTGCCGTCGGCCAGGCGCACGGCGACCTGCGCAACGTGCTGTCCCACCTGCGCGAGCCGATGGAATCTCCGGGCCTGCGGCACCTGCTGGATGCCGGCCGGCGCGCGCTGCGCGAGCAGGCTGCGGTGGCGCTGGAGGTGCGCGACGACGTGCCCGACCTGCAGCTGCCACCGCCGCAGGCCCACCAGGTGCAGCGCATCGTGCAGGAGGCGCTGACCAACATCGCCCGCCATGCCGGGGCGCAGCACGCGTGGCTGAGCATCGAGCGCCGCGGTGGCGAACTCGAGATCCGCGTCGACGACGACGGCCGCGGCCTGCCCGACCGCCCGCCGGGCATCGACGAGCGCCACTACGGCCTGGACATCATGCGCCAGCGGGCCGCGCTGCTCGGCGGCGACATCGAGATCGCGCGCCGGCAGGAAGGCGGCACCTGCGTGCGGCTGCACTTCCCGGTGGACGGGGCACCGTCATGACGGAAGCCACGGCCACCCCTCTGCGCCTGGTGCTGGTCGACGACCATGCGCTGTGCCGCACCGGCCTGACCGACCTGCTGCACCACCGTGGCGGCATGCAGGTGCTGGCGGCGCTGTCCGACCCCGACGAGGTGCTGCGCGTGCTGCGCGAACAGCGCCCCGACCTGGTGGTGCTGGACCTGCGCATGCCGGCCATCGACGGCCTGACCCTGCTGCGCCGTCTGCGCGTCGAAGGCGTGGACACGCCGGCGATGATCCTGACCATGAGCGATGCCGAGGCCGACCTGTCGGCGGCGCTGCGCCTGGGCGTGCGCGGCTACCTGCTCAAGGACATGGAACCCGAGATGGTGATCGCGTCCATCGAGCGCTGCGCGCGTGGCGAACTCGTCGTGGCGCCGGCGATGACGCTCAAGCTCGCGCGCATGCTCGAAGGCGGCCCCGCGGCCGGTGCCGACCGCCGCGGCCAGCTGGCGTCGCTGACCGAACGGGAGCGCGAGATCCTGGACCACGTGGCCCGCGGCGAGAGCAACAAGGCCATCGCCCGCGCGCTGGACATCAGCCACGACACGGTGAAGCTGCACGTGCGCCACATCCTGGCCAAGCTGAACCTGAGCTCGCGCGTGGAGGCGGCGGTGTTCGCGGTGGAGGCGCGCAGCGAGCCGGATGGGGGGCGGTAGCGCGCGGGCAGGCCCCGTGGCCACCTGCGGTCAGCGCTTCAGGGCACTGGAATCCCACTGGTCCCGCAGGCGCCGATCGTGCGCCGCCTCGGCCTCGACGCTGTCCTGCGGCAGCAGCTTCAGACATTCCTCCATCGACAGGCCCGCGGCCGCTTGGTCCGCATCGGTCGACGCTGTCGGCACCCGCGTCACGCGCGGCGGTTCGCCCTGGCCATTCCAGACGAAGGGGTTGCGGAAGGCCGGCGGGTCGGGCAGGCAGTCGTCCCGGTAGATCGGGGGGCCGTCTGTCGCATCGGGCGTGAACGAGATCGTGCGCTCGAAGACCAGGGGGCGGCCGGTCGGTGTCGGCGGCAGCGGCGGCATCTGCCGGATCGCCAGGCGCGCACGCTGCTCGGCGACGGCCGAGGTGGTCCACAGCGTCTCCAGGCGGGCTAGACGGCCATCGGGTGCGATCTCCACGCGGAATCGAACGTGACCCTGGTCCGGCCCGGCCACCGCGGTGCCCATCAGGCTGCGCACCTGCTGACCCCAGCTGTAGCGGTAGCCCTTGCTGTTCTTCAGCGGGTAGCGGGCGGCAAAGGCCCATTCGGCGGCCGTGGGGGCAGCAGGCGCAGCCTGGCTGGCCGGGGGTTGTTCGGCCCGAGTCGGCGGTGTATCGGCCACGCTCGGCATCGTCGCCCGTTGCGGGGCTCGGGTGATGACCGGCGCCGGCGGTGCCGAAGGCTGTGGCGCGGCGAGCGAAGGCAGCAACAGCACCGTCGTCATCGGCGGCGCAGGCAAGGGCAGTGACGGCAGGGAAGGCGTGGCGGACAGTCTGGCCAGTCCAAGCAGCACGATCCCATGCACGGCCAGCGACGCGCCGACGGCCAGGCCGACGGCGAGGCCCTGTGGCCACCGGGTCGGCCGATCCGATGCGGCGATCAGGCCGAACGCCACGCCGCCATCCGCCACCGCAACGGCCCGAACCATGCGCCGCCGGCGATCGTGGCGGCGTTGACCGTGCCGTACACCATCAGGGCCACCGCCTGCGCGACGAAGACGCCTGCCAGACCCCAGCCCCAGTGCACGGCGGCCAGACCGCCGACAGTGGCCACGCCGAGGCGGCACAGGTTGCCGATGACCGGCCAGCGCAGCTGCCCCGCGCCCTGCGACGCGAAGTACAGCACCAGCCCGAGCCCGAAGAATCCGTACAGCGGGCCCACGGTGCGCAGGTAGCTGCTGCCCGCCGCGAGCATGGCCGGGTCGTGGTCGAACAGCGACAGCCAGGCGTGCGGAAAGGCGGCGGCCGCCAGGCCGATGCTCTCCGTCATCGCGAAGGCCAGCGCGGCGCCGGTCCAGGCGGCGCGCAGCGCGCGGTCGCGCTGTCCGGCGCCGATGCAGGTGCCCACCATCGCGATCAACGGCGCGCCCAGGCCGAAGACCAGCGGCACGAGCAGGTACTCCAGCCGTGTGGCCGTGCCGTAGCCGGCAATGGCCGCGGTACCGAAGGCGCCCGCCAGCGCGGTGCCGATCACGATGACAAGGCTGGTCGACACCGTGGACACCATGCCCAGCAGGCCCACGCGCAGGATGTCGGCGAACAGCGCAGCGCGCCAGACCAGACCGCGCAGGCGGGGCCGCAGGGCGCTGCGCCCGGCCCACAGCCACGCCGCCAGCCAGACGGTGCCCACGGCGTAGAACCCCAGCAGCGCCACCGCGCCACCCACGATGCCCAGGCCGGGCCAGGGGCCCCAGCCGAAGATCAGCAGCGGCGACACCGGCACCAGCACCACCGTGCCCAGCACCGTCACCAGCGCCGGCATGGCCATGTGGCCGGTGCCGCGGATGACGGCCGACAGGGCGTTGAACCACCAGATCAGCACCGCGCCGCCGAAGACCCAGCCGGAATAGGCCAGCGCCGCTTCCAGCGCCGCGCCGTGGCCGCCCATGGCCGTGTACAGCCAACGCCCGCCGCCGATCACCACCAGCATGAAGGCGAGGCCGAACAGCGTCGCGATCAGCAGCGCGTGTCCCACCAGGGCATTGGCGTCGTCGCGACGGCGCGCGCCCAGCGCGCGGGCGATGGCCGAGGCGATGCCGCCGCCCAGGGCGCCGGCCGAGGTCATCTGCATCAGCATGACCATCGGGAACACCAGGGCCATCCCGGCCAGCGCGTCGGTGCCCAGGCGACCGACGAAGTAGGTCTCGATCAGGCCGGCGGCGGCCTGCGCCAGCATCACCAGCACGTTGGGCGCGCCCAGGCGCAGCAACGTGCGGGTGATGGATGCTTCGAGGAGTTCGCGCGTGCGGGGGTCGAGGGCGTTCGTGACGTGATCAGCGGGCATCGCCGGCCTCGCTGGCCACCGGTGCCGAGGGATCCAGCCGGGCCAGTGCGTCGTCGAGCAGCGCGTGCAGCGCGGCCGTGCGCTCCAGGCCGAGCGCGGCCTGCAGGCCTTCCTGCGCGGCACGCCAGCGGCGCTGGGCCTCGGCCCGCTTGGCGCGGCCCGCCGCAGTGAGCTCGACGCGGCGCGAACGGCCGTCAGCGCCCGGCTGCATCGCCACCCAGCCGGCGGCCAGCAACGGCTTGAGGTTGCGCGTCAGCGTGGACGCGTCCATGGTCATCGCCCGGGCCAGCTCGCCGGGCGCCACCGGCCCCAGGGCCTGCACGTGCGACAGCAGCGAGTACTGCGTCGACTTCAGGCCGGCAGCGGCGAGTTCGACGTCGTATCGGCTGGCCACGCAGCGCGTCAGCTGGCGCAGCTTGAAGCTGGTGCAGCCGCGGGGTGCTGCGGGCGCGGCGGACGGGAGCGTTCGAGGCATCTCAATAATTGTATATACAATGATTCAATCTGCAATTCCCGAGCACCACCACCACGATGTCCGAAGCCACCCTGCAGCAGTGGAACAGCGAATTCGAAGCCGTTCGCCAGCGCTTGCGCGCGGCGAGTGCCGCGCCCGGCTTCATCACGCCGGCCCAGGCGGCTGGCCGAACCGGCCTGGAGGTGTTGCAGGCCATGCTGGCCGGCGAGCTGCCCCACGCGCACATCGCCGAGACCATGGACTTCGGCCTCGTGTCGGTGGCCCCTGGCGAGGCAGTGTTCCAGGGCGTGCCGCAGCGCAGGCACCTGAACCCGATGGGCGGCGTGCACGGCGGGTGGTACGCCACCCTGCTCGACTCGGCGCTGGGCTGCGCGGTGCACACCCTGATGCCCGCCGGGCGCGGCTACACCACCGCCGAACTGAGCGTGAACATCGTGCGCGGTGCCACGCCCGCGCAGGGCCCGCTGCGCGCAATGGCCAAGGTGCTGCACTGCGGCCGCCAACTGGCCACCGCGGAGGGCCGCATCGAGGGACCGGACGGCAAGCTGTATGCCCACGGCACCACCACCTGCCTGGTGTTCGAGATGCCGGCGCGCTGAAGCTGCCCGCCCATCACGGTCGGCTGGAAACCGCCGCGCATGCGTGCAGGCGATCAGGCGTGCGCCGCCACCCCGTGTTCGCCGAACCACGCCAGCGTGTCGTGCAGGCCCACCACCTCGCCGACGATGGTCAGGCAGGGTGATTTCAGCCCCGCCTCGGCCACGCGCTGCGGTAGGTCGGCCAGGGTGCCGGTGACCACGCGCTGGCCCGGCAGCGTGCCCTGCTCCACCACGCCGGCCGGGTGGGTGGCCGGCAGGCCGTGGGCGATCAACTGCGCGCAGATCTCCGGCAGCCCGGCCAGGCCCATGTAGATCACCGTGGTCTGCTTCGGCCGCGCCAGCGCCGGCCAGTCCAGGTTGCAGCTGCCGTCCTTCAGGTGCCCGGTGACGATCAGGCAGCCCTGCGCGAAGTCGCGGTGCGTCAGCGGGATGCCGGCGTGTGCCGACACGCCGCAGGCGGCGGTGATGCCGGGCACGACCTCGTAGGGCACGCCGGCCTCGGCCAGCGCCTGCAGTTCCTCGCCGCCGCGGCCGAAGACGAAGGGGTCGCCGCCCTTGAGCCGCACCACCCGCTTGCCCTGGCGCGCCAGCGCCACCAGCAGGCTGTTGATCTGGTCCTGCGACAGGCTGTGGTTGGCGCGCTGCTTGCCGACGTAGCGGCGCTCCACGTGCGCCGGCACCAGGTCCATCACGCCGTCGCCCACCAGCGCGTCGTAGACCACGACGTCACAGGCGGCGAGCAGCCGGGCGGCCTTCAGTGTCAGCAGTTCGGGGTCGCCGGGGCCGGCACCGACCAGGGCCACGCGGCCGGTGGCCGGCGTCGTCTCGGCAGGGAACTGCACCCCGGCCAGCAGGGCGTCGAAATCGGTCATGCGGTTCATCGGCAAGCTCCTCAACCACCGCAGCGGTTGCACCCGCCGCTGCCACAGCCGCCGGCCGGGGCCGGGGCAGGTGTCTCTTCGTCGGGTGTCTGCGCCACGCAGACGAAGTCCAGCCGCCCGGGGGCGACCTCCACGTAGTCCAGCATCGCGTCGTCCAGCAGTGCCTGCGACGGCTGGGCGATCAGCAGCGGCACGCCCTCGATCTCCAGCGGCATGTCGCCTTCGCGCGCCTCGTCGAACCCCATGCCGAAGGCCAGCGAGCCGTCGGGCTCCAGCCGCGCGGCCACGCGCAGCGCCAGGCCCTCGGCACCACTGCGCGGCATCGCGGCGAGGATCTCTTCGGCGGCGGCGGATGTCAGCGTGAACATGGCGGTCTCCGGTCAGGCGGCGTGCGCCAGGGGGTTGCGGCTGCACTGGCGCACGTGGGCGACGAAGCGTGGCGCCCAGCCGTCGCGGCCGGTGCTGCGGCGGTGGGCGTACGAGGCCAGCAGCCGGTGCACCAGCAGGCCGTCGTGGCGGCCGTCGATGCCGTGCCCGCGCT
The DNA here is from genome assembly GCA_024235855.1 of Burkholderiaceae bacterium. Classification (GTDB taxonomy): domain Bacteria; phylum Pseudomonadota; class Gammaproteobacteria; order Burkholderiales; family Burkholderiaceae_C; genus Rubrivivax. The sequence goes on along the minus strand of JACKLN010000001.1, from coordinate 53,689 downwards.
CGACGGTGTAGGCGAAGCGCACGCCCGGGTCGATGCCCTCCAGCCGCGAGTGGTGGAACTCGTGCGCCTGCAGCAGCGCGCCGGCGCTGCCGCCCGGCCAGGGCATGGCGGCGGTCTCGCGCAGGCGCATGTAGCCGCGGCCGACCGGGCGGGGCTGCATCACCGCGTCGCCGGGGATCGCACCGACCATCGGCACGCGCCGGCCCTGCCAGCTCAGGCTGCGCGACAGCCACATCAGGCCACCGCATTCGGCGTAGGCGGGCAGGCCGGCTTCGATGGCCTGTTTCACGTCGGTGCGTAGCGCGGTGTTGGACGACAGTGCGTCCATGCAGGTCTCCGGGAACCCGCCGCCGACGAAGAGGCCGTCGCAGGTCGGCAGGCGGGTGTCGGTCAGGGCGTCGAAGAACACCAGCTCGGCGCCTGCGGCCTGCAGCGCCGACAGGTCGTCGGGGTAGTAGAAGCCGAAGGCGCGGTCGCGCGCGATTGCGATGCGCATGCGCTCGCCGGTCGGTAGGCTGGTGCGCACCGGTGCGCTGGCTGCCGTGGCGGGTGTGGCGTTGTGCGCCAGGGCCAGCACGCCGTCCAGGTCCACCGCTGCGGCGACGGCCTGCGCGATGGCGCCGATGCGTTCGTCGGCGTCGTCCAGTTCGGCCGCAGGCATCAGGCCCAGGTGGCGCTCCGTCACCGCCAGCAGCGGCTGTTCGTGGATCGCGCCGAGCACCGGGGCCTCGGGGCAGTAGTGCGCCAGCACCTCACGCAGCCGGGCCTCGTGGCGGGCACCGCCCACGCGGTTGAGGATCAGGCCGCCGATGCGCAGGGCCGGGTCGAAGGCCAGATGCCCGCGCACCAGCGGCGCGATGCCGCGCGTGCTGCCGCGCACGTCCACCACCAGCAGCACTGGCGCGCCCAGGCGCTTGGCCAGCGCCGCATTGCAGTCGCGGCCGTCCAGCGCCATGCCGTCGAACAGGCCGTGGTTGCCTTCCACCATCGCGAGGTCCGTGGCGGCGGACTCGCGCGCGAACAGCGCATCGATCTCCGCACCGTCCATCAGGTGCGGGTCGAGGTTGAAGCAGGGTGAACCACTGGCGCGGCCCAGCCACATCGGGTCGATGTAGTCCGGGCCCTTCTTGAAGGCCTGCACCGCCAGCCCGCGCGCGCGCAGCGCGGCAGCCAATCCGAGCGTGACCGTGGTCTTGCCCGAGGACTTGTGTGCGGCGGCGACGAACAGGCGCGGGGTGTTCATCTCAAGTCTTGAGGTTGTCGTCGCGCGGCATCACGTCGAGCACGCGCACGCCGATCGTCGTCAGCACGAAGGCCGCGCCCAGCCCGCCGAGGCCCAGCAACCACTCCGGCAGCTTCGGCACGTAGTGCGCCACCTGGCCGTCGCCGAAGCTGCTGCTGGCCGCCCAGCCCGGGAAGATCTCCAGCGGGAAGGCCTGGCCGCCGATGATGAAGACGTAGAGGAAGGCGAAGGCGCCCAGCACCACCAGGGCCGCGGCCACCAGCGTCCAGCGCGGGTTGGCGAAGCGGGCGCTGAACAGCATCACCATCGGCAGCACCGACCCGACACCGACGAATCCCACCCACAACAGCCCGGCGAACAGGTCGCCGCCGTTCTGGCCCAGCAGGATGAAGGCCTCGAAGGCCTGCTGGCGCGCGAAGTACAGGTTGGTGAGGTGGTACACCGCCACCAGGTACAGCGCCGCGGCCACGAAGACGCCCAGCAGCCGGTTCAGCCGGCGCTGCACGTCGCCGGGCATGGCCTGGCCGTTCCAGCGCATCATGGCCGCCTGCACCAGCAGGAAGACCGCCAGCCCCCAGCCGAAGGACAGCACGATGAACATCGGCGCCAGCAGGGCCGACTGGTAGGCCTGGCGCGCGACCAGGAAACCGAAGATGGAACCGGTGCCGGTGGTCAGCAGGAAGCGCCAGACCAGCGCCGCCAGGCCCGCGGGCTTGCTGTACGGGTTCATGCGCCGTTCGGCCATCGTCCACAGGTAGACGGCGACGATGCCGACCATGCCGGAGTACAGAAAGACGTTCCAGGCGAAGACCGACGTGAAGTTGTAGTGCGTGGCGGCGACGATCACGCGGTCGGGCCGGCCCAGGTCGAGCATCAGCACCATCAGGCCGCCGGCCAGCATCGCGATGCACAGCAGACCCGACAGCGGTGCGCGCACCTTGTACGCCGGCTGACCGAAAACCGAGCCGACCGACGCGACGTTGAGCACGCCCGAGGCGGCCACGATCATGAAGATCGCGAACACGTGCGGCAGGCCCCAGACGACCTGGTTGTCCATGCCGGTGGCCACGTGGCCGGCGGTCTCCATGTGGTGTGCAGCGAGCAGGCCGATGCCGGTGACGATGGCGCCGAGCGCCAGCAGGATCCAGAACAGCCGGGTCTGGGACTGCTCGGTGGGGACGGTGGGTCGTTGGGCGACGGCGGTGTTCATCACAGGCCCTCGTAGCGCACGCCCGGATCGAGGCGGAGATCGGCGCGCAACTGCGTGCTGCGGATCTCGCGCACGCGCTTCGCGATCGCGCTCTCCGGGTCGTTCAGGTCGCCGAACAGGATGGCATCGTGGCCGGCCTTGGTGCAGGCCTCGGCGCAGGCGGTGACGCGCTCGCCGCGGTCGATGCGATGCACGCACAGCGTGCAGCTCTCGACGCAGCCCTTGCCGCGTGGCACGTCCGGGTGCTGGTCGGTCAGCGGCTCGTGCACGAAGCTGCGCGCCTTGTAGGGGCACGCCATCATGCAGTAGCGGCAGCCGATGCAGCTGTGGCGGTCCACCAGCACGATGCCGTCGGCGCGCTTGAACGAAGCGCCGGTGGGGCAGACGTCCACGCAGGGCGGCTCGGCGCAGTGCTGGCACATCACCGGTACCGAGGCGGTGCGGCCGGTCCTGATCTCCTTGATCTCGACCTTGCGGATCCACTGCGGCGTGGTGGCGCGGTTGTCGGCCTGCAGGCCGTTCTCGGTGTTGCAGGCGGTGACGCAGTCGTTGCAGCCGGGCGCGCACTTGGTGGTTTCGATCAGCAGGCCCCAGCGCACCTTGGCATTCGCACCCGAAGACGGCGCCGCGTTCGCCACCTCGATCAGGTGGATGCCCGGCGCCAGCAGCGCACCGCCGAAGGCGGCCACGCTGCCCAGGAAGGCACGGCGCTTGGTGTCGGCGTTCATGGCGTGCCCTTCGCGACAGCCGTTCCCGGCTTGCCGGTGTGGCACTCGAAGCAGTCGATCTTCACCGCGGCGTACTGGTGGCAGGCCTGGCAGAAATCGCCCTGTTGCGCCGAGACGCTGCCGCTGGCCGTGGTGGCGTGGCAGGCCACGCAGTCCTTCAGGCTGTGCTTCGCGCCGCGGATGCCGCCGTGCACCGTGGCGTCGCGCTGGTGCTTCAGGTACTCCATGTGGTAACGGCGCATGTCGGCCGGGTCCTCCACGCACTGCGTGCCGGGCTTTGCCTTCGGCACGGCCGGCAAGGGTGGTGCCGCCACCGCGGCCAGGGCGGTGGTGGTCAGCAGGGCCAGCACCCAGCGCCGCATGGCCTTACTCCCCCAGCCCCATCTGGATGTAGCCGGTGGGGCACACGTCGTGGCAGATGTGGCAGCCGATGCACTTGTCGTAGTCGGTGTCCACGTAGCGGCCGGTGGTCGACTGCGACTTCTTGACCTTGAACACCGCCGTCTGCGGGCAGTAGACGACGCAGTTGTCGCACTCGAAGCACAGGCCGCAGCTCATGCAGCGCTTGGCCTCGGCCTGCGCCTGCGCCTCCAGCAGCGGCAGCATGCGTTCCTCGAAGTTGGCCAGCGCCTCGTCGGCATTGAGCGAGACGATCTTGCGCTTGTTGCGCTCGGTGTAGTTGAAGTGACCGAGGAACAGGTCCTTGTGCGGGATGACGTAGCGGTCGGACCGGTTGTCGAAGTTGTGCACCGCGCCGGTCGACTTGTCGGTCCCACGCAGCGGCTCTTCGATCGTGCCGACCGGCAGGCCCTTCTCGACCAGCTTGCGCATCAGGTCGAAGCTGTGCACGTCGATCTTGGGTCGCTTGTCCAGTGCCTCGCCCTGCAGGAAGCGGTCGATGCCCTCGGCGGCGATGGCACCGTGGCCGATGGCCGTGGTCAGCAGGTGGGGGCGGATCACGTCGCCGCCGCAGAACATGCCCGTCTGGCCGGCGACCTGGTAGTTCTTGTCGGCGTTGATGGCGCCCTTGCCGTTGTTCAGCGCCTCCAGGCCCGTGAAGTCCACCGCCTGGCCGATGGCCGAGACGATGAGGTCGGCCTCGATGACCTCTTCCGTGCCCTCGACCGGCTTGATCTCCAGCCGGCCGCCGACCAGCTTGGCCTCGCAACGGGCCACCTTCAGGCCGGTGGCGCGACCGTCGGCGCCACGCACCACGGCCAGCGGCACCATGCTGCCGCGGATGGCGATGCCTTCGCCCAGCGCGTGCTCCACCTCGTGCTTGCTGGCCTGCATCTTCTCGATGGCGAACACCGAGGTCAGTGTCACCTCCGCCCCCTGGCGGCGCGACAGCATCGCGGCGTCGTGCGCCGCGTAGCCGGTGTCGCCGGCGATGGCCAGCTCGGGCCGGTCGGCCTCGTGGGTCTGGTCGATGTGGCCCAGGCGGCGTGCCACGGTGGCCACGTCGATGGATGTGTCGCCACCGCCCACCACCACCACGCGCTGGCCCACGTGCTGCAGGCGGCCGTCGTTGAACGCCTTCAGGAACGCGGTGGCGGTGACGACGTTGGGCGCGTCGGCGCCTTCCACCGGCAGCGGGCGGCCGCTCTGCGCGCCCATGCCCAGAAAGACGGCGTCGAACTGCTGCTGGATCTCGTCCAGCGTGATGTCGGTGCCGATGCGCGTGTTCATGCGCGCCTGCACGCCCAGGTCCAGGATGCGCTGGATCTCGGCGTCGAGCACGTCACGCGGCGTGCGGAAACCGGGGATGCCGTAGCGCATCATGCCGCCGAGCTCGGCGCGCTCGTCGAAGATCGTCACCGCGTGGCCCTTGAGCGCCAGCTGGTAGGCCGTGGACAGACCGGCCGGCCCGCCGCCGATCACGGCGACGGTCTTGCCCGTCTTGTGCTCGGGCGCGACGAACTTCAGGCCGTGCTCGATGGCCCACTCACCCAGGAAGTGCTCCACCGAGTTGATGCCGACGAAGTCCTCGACCTGGTTGCGGTTGCAGCCGGATTCGCACGGTGCCGGGCACACGCGGCCCATCACCGACGGCAGCGGGTTGGCCTCCGTCAGCCGGCGCCAGGCGTATTCCTGCCAGGGCACGTCCTTCGGCGGCTTCTCGACGCCGCGCACGATGTTCAGGTAGCTGCGGATGTCCTCGCCCGACGGGCACGAGCCCTGGCAGGGCGGTGTGCTCTGGATGTAGGTGGGGCACTTGTGCGAATGGTCGGCGTCGAAGATCTCGTCCTGCCACCGGCGCACCTTGGTGTCGCCATCCTTGTAGCGGCGGAAGGTCAGCGGCTTGACGTCGGAGCTCGGGACGGACATGGCAACCTCACTTTCCGGCCAGGCGCACGATGCCCAGCGCCTTCAGCACGTATTTCTCGTAGACGGGTTCGGAGGTGCCGGACTTCATCTTGCGCATGAAGTACTTCTCGAAGGCGATCTTCGCCAGGTGCACCCACTTGCCCTTCTTGAACCAGTTGACGTTGCGCGGCGGGATCTGCGGCAGTGCCACGAAGGCCGCACCGGTGTCGCCCATGTCGGCCAGGCAGATGGCGTTCCAGGTGGCGCGCGTGTCGGGCGCCTTGCCGGCCAGTTCGTCGGCGATGTTGTGCACGATGGCCGTGACCATCGTCTCGATCATGTAGCCCGTCTTCGGCGCGCCGGTGGGCACCGGGGTCACCTCCACCGGCGGGATCGCCACGCACACGCCGGCGGAGAAGATGTTCTTGTAGGCCTTGCTGCGCTGCAGGTCGTCGATGAGCACGAAGCCGCGCGGGTTGCACAGGTTGGGCACCGCGGCCACGGCATCCACGCCCTTGAAGGCCGGCAGCATCATCGCCAGCTTGAAGGGCACCTCGTGGTCCTTCAGTTCCTTGCCTTGCGCGTCGAGCTCGGTGACGAACAGCTTGCCGGCCTCCACCTTGGTGGTCTTCGCGTTGGTGATCCACTTCATGTCGTGCCCGCGCAGCTCGCTCTCGAGCATGCTCTTGCTGTCGCCCACGCCGCCCAGGCCCAGGTGGCCGATGTAGGGCTCGCTGGTGACGAAGGTGATGGGCACCTTGTGGCGCAGCTTGCGCTTGCGCAGGTCGGCGTCGACGATGAAGGCGAACTCGTAGGCGGGGCCGAAGCAGCTGGCCAGCGGCATGGCGCCGATGACGATGGGGCCGGGGTTCTGCAGGAAGGTCTCGTACTCGGCCCAGAAGCGCTGCGCGTGGTCGACGGTGCAGACCGAATGCGTATGACCGCCGTGCGGGCCGGCGCCCGGCACCTCGTCGAAGCTCAGCTTCGGGCCGGTGGTGATGACGAGGTAGTCGTAGGCCAGCGGCTCGCCTTCGGCGAACTCCAGCTTCGAGTTCTCGGCGTCGATGCGCGTGACCGCCTTGGGCACGAAGCCGATGCCCTTGCGTTCCAGCAGCGGGCCCACCTGCAGGCAGACCTCCTCGCGCGAGCGCCAGCCCACGGCCACCCAGGGGTTGGACGGCACGAACTGGAAGTAGTCCACCGCGCTGACGACCGTGACGCGGTGCTGCTTGCCGAGCTTGGCGCGCATCTCGTACGCGGCGGGCATGCCGCCGATGCCGGCGCCCAGGATGACGATGTGGGCCATGTGGGGTTCTCCTCAGTTCGGCTCGCCCAGCCGGATGGCCGTGCTCACCAGTTGGTGCACGCCGCCCACCATGGACATGTCGAAGCCGTAGTACGGCAGCACCTTGCTGAACTGCGCCTTGCAGATGGCGCAGATCGTGGCCATGAAGTTCACGCCGTGCTGTTCCCTGACCTGCTGCAGCGACTCCATGCGCGGCAGCGCGCCCTTGACGCGGATCTCCATCAGGTCGTCGGTCAGCAGGCCGCCGCCGCCGCCGCAGCAGAAAGTGGCCTCGTGCGTGGTGCCCGGCGCCATGTCGTGGTAGTGGTTGACGACCGCGCGGATGATGTCGCGCGGGATCGTGAACTGGCCGCCCGGCGTGTCGCCCATGCGCGAGCCGCGCGCGACGTTGCAGCTGTCGTGGAAGGTCACGATGCGGTGGTCGTTCTTCTCCTTGTCGAAGCGCAGGGCGCCGCGCTGGATCAGGTCGTGTGTCAGCTCGCAGATGTGGGTCGGCTGCTTGTGGCGGTGGTCCAGCTGCTGCTGCAGCATGCGGGCGAACGGGTCGTCACCGCCGTCGCCAATGCCGGTGAGCGTGTTCCAGAAGCTGTAGGCCACGCGCCAGGCGTGGCCGCATTCGCCCACCACGATGCGCTTGCAGCCGAGTTCCAGCGCGGCTTCGCGGATGCGCAGCGCGATGTTGCGCAGCTGCTCGTAGTTGCCGATGAAGAGGCCGAAGTTGCCGGCCTCGCTGGCCTTGCTGGACAGCGTCCAGCTGATGCCCGCGGCGTGGAAGACCTTGGCGTAGCCGATCAGGCTGTCGACGTGCGGCTCGCTGAAGAAGTCGGCCGAGGGCGTGATCAGCAGCACCTCGGCGCCCTTCTGGTCGAGCGGGAAGCGCACATCGACACCGGTCTCGTCCTTGACGTCCTCTTCCAGGCCCTCCAGCGTGTCGGCCAGCGCCGGTTCGGGGATGCCCAGGTTGTTGCCCAGGCGGTGCACCTTGCCGATGATCTCGTTGGCGTACTTCTGGCCCAGGCCCACCGAGTCCATGATCTCGCGCGCGGCCATCGTCACCTCGGCGGTGTCGATGCCGTAAGGGCAGAACACGCTGCAGCGGCGGCATTCGGAGCACTGGTTGTAGTAGCTCCACCACTGGTCCAGCACGTCCTTGGTCAGGTCCACCGCCCCCACCAGCTTCGGGAAGTGCTTGCCGGCGAACGTGAAGTGGCGCCGGTAGACGCCGCGCATCAGGTCCTGGCGCGCCACCGGCATGTTCTTTGGGTCGCCGGTGCCCAGGAAGTAGTGGCACTTGTCGCTGCAGGCGCCGCAGTGCACGCAGGCGTCCATGTAGACCTGCAGGCTGCGGTACTTGCCCAGCAACTCGCCCATCTTGGCGATGGCGCGCTGTTCCCAGCCTTCCGTCAGTTCACCGGGGAAGCCGATGGTCTCGTTGATCTTCGGCGTGGCCACGTAGGGCTTGCTGTGCGCCATCGCGCCGTCGGCCACCAGCGGGATCACCGGGTAGGGCTTCAGCGGGGGGGTCTCGAACTTGGCGGCGGCCATCGTGCGTCCTGCCTTACTTGTCCAGCGCCTGCGCCCAGGCCGCCACGTGGCGCGCTTCGCGCGGGTTGTCGATCTGGTGGCGCGTGGGGCTGAAGAACAGCCCCGGCGCGTGCAGCAGCTTGCTGATCGGGAAGACGATCATCAACACCGCCACCAGCGTCAGGTGCAGCAGCAGCAGCGGGTCGGCGGGCAGCGGCTGGATCGAGAAGCGCATCAGCCCCAGCATGAAAGCCTTGACCGCGACGATGTCGGTGTGGGCGACGAAGCGCATCGTCAGGCCCGACAGCCCGATGGCGATCAGCAGCGCCAGGTGCAGGTGGTCCGACGGCGTGGAGATGTAGCGCACGCGGTCGACCAGGAAGCGGCGCGCCCACAGCCCGGCCAGCCCGGCCACCATCGTCAGCCCGGCGTAGGTGCCGAAGAACTGCACGAAGACGATGGGTGCCCAGACGGGCTCCTGGAAGTAGCGCACGTGGCGCAACAGCACCAGCAGCAGCGAGGCGTGGAACAGCCAGCCGAACAGCCAGGTCCACTTGCTGCCCTTGAACAGGCTCTCGAAGAACACCACCTCGCGCGTCAGGCGCAGCGCCACGCCGCCGGCCGTGGTGGGGGCCGGTGTGGTGGGGATCTTCAGTGGCGAGGGCGTGCGGGCGTACTGGCGGATCTTCAGCGCCGTGCCCACGACCAGCATGGCCGTGGCGGCGTAGAAGAGCATGGCGTAGCCCAGCGCGAGCGCCTGCATGGCTGCCGCGTCCTGTGTCGGGGCGTGGAAAGCGCGTGCCGGCGCGTCAGACGCAGCCGGTGGGCTTGGGCAGGCCGGCGATCTTGCACGCCTGCTTGGCCGGGCCGTAGGGGAACAGCTCGTAGAGGTACTTGCTGTTGCCCTTCTCCTCGCCGAGCTGCTTGCCGATGGCCTTGGTCAGCACGCGCACCGCCGGGGCGATCTGGTACTCGTCGTAGTACGAGCGAAGGAAGTTCACGACCTCCCAGTGGTTCTCGGTCATGTCCACGTTCTCGCCCTTGGCGATCTCGTTGGCCACGTCCTCGGACCAGTCCGACAGGTTGACGAGGTAGCCCTCCTCGTCGGTTTCGATGCTGTGGCCGTTGACTTCGATGGGCATGCTTGTCTCCTAGGGATCGGCGCTCAGAGCCAGGATTGGTTGTTGGGGTGCGTGGCGACCAGCTCGACGAAGCCGGCGTAGTCGACCGTGGTGATGCCGGGTTGCAGGCGGCCGGCCATGCCGCGCGCGGCCAGGTCGGGCTGCAGCGCGTAGACCTTGAGCGATGCGGCGGCGTCGCCCAGCAGGTCGGCGCGGGTGGCGGCGAGCACGCCGTCCTCGATCAGCAGCACGGCATGGCCGGGCTGCGCGAAGCGGCGGCAGACGTCGAGGGAGGCGGTCTTGTTGACGATGTGCAGCATGGCGGCCTCAGAAGGAATAGACCACGTCCTGCTCGGACATCAGCGCCGCCATCTCGGCGGCCGACAGCACCTTCACGTCGACCAGCAGGTCGTCCTCGGTCAGGCCGCGCGCAGCCAGCGAGTCGCGGTCGACGTAGAGCTTCTCGACGTCGTAGCCTTCCAGCGCACGGTAGGTCTTGCTGTGGTTCTTGATGCCGATGCCGGCCGTGTCCTGGCCCTTGACGATCTCGTAGACACCGTCGTCGAGGAAGACGAGGCTGACGTCCTGGTCGAAGGTGGCCGCGATCAGCACGACCTCCAGGCTCTCCAGCGCGTAGATCGTGCCGTAGGGGGCCTTGCGGTTGACGAACATGAACTTCTTCATCGTGGCCATGGCATCAGTCTCCGAAGGTGACCGTGCGGTCGGCCTTGATGCCGGCATCCACCAGCTGGCCGAGGCCGCTGATGCGGAAGCCCGGTGCCAGCACCTCGTCCTTGATGCCGCGGCGCAGCGCGGCGGCGACGCACACGACGAGGTCCACGCCGTGCTCGGTGTTCAGCTTGGACCAGCGGTTGACGATGTGGCGGTCGTCCTGCGGCGGCTCGGTGAGCTTGGTCGCGTTGTAGACACCGTCGTGATAGAAGAAGACGCGCATCACCTCGTGCCCCGACGCGATCGCGGCATTGGCGAAGTTCCAGGCCGTGTCGCTGGCCTGGTGGGTGTACGGGCCTTCGCTGACGAGCAGGGCGAACTTCATGTCGGCAGCCTCGCCGGGCCGCCCCAAGAGGCTGCCGCGCCCCTCGGGGGCCGCGAACGCAGTGAGCTGGGGGCGGTCATGTCAGAACCGGATGTGCGTCGACGCGTTGAGGTTGGCCCGCGAGCCGCGCCAGTCGTCGATCAGGTATTTGGTGAAGGGCAGGTCGCACTTCTCGAAGAAGCGCGGCCAGCCGATGCGCTCGATCCAGTCGCTCAGGCGCTCCCAGCTGCGCGCGTCGTTCTTGTAGACGTGCAGGATGCGCTTGACGATCTCGCTCACCTCGGGCCAGCGCGGCGGGTTGTTCGGCAGGCCGCTGGCCACCATCTTCATGAAGGTGGGCTTGCCGCGCGCGTTGGAGTTCTTGCCGCCGACCCAGATCGCGAGCTTGCTGTGTTCCGGGTCGTTGATCTGCATCGGCGGGCAGGGGGGGTAGCAGGCGCCGCAGCAGATGCACTTCTTCTCGTCCACTTCCAGGCTCGGCTTGCCGTTGACCAGTGCCGGCCGGATGGCCGCCACCGGGCAGCGTGCGACGACGGCCGGGCGTTCGCAGACATTGGCCACCAGGTCGTGGTTGATCTTCGGCGGCTTGGTGTGCTGCACGATGATCGCGATGTCGGCCTGGCCGCCGCAGTTGATCTCGCAGCAACTGGTGGACAGGTGCACCCGGTTGGGCATCTCCTCGCGGATGAACTCCTCGTGCAGTTCGTCCATCAGTGCCTTCACCGCGCCCGAGGCGTCGGTGCCCGGGATGTCGCAGTGCAGCCAGCCCTGGGTGTGCGCGATCATGCTCACCGAGTTGCCGGTGCCGCCCACCGGGAAGCCGCTCTCCGTCAGCGCGCTGATCAGCGGCGCCACCTTGTTCGGGTCGGCGACCATGAACTCGATGTTGCTGCGGATCGTGAAGCGCACGTGGCCGTCGGCGTAGGTGTCGGCGATGTCGCAGAGCTTGCGGATCGTGTAGACGTCCATCTGCCGCTGCGTGCCGGCGCGCACCGTCCAGACCTCGTCGCCGCTGTGCGAGACGTGGTGCAGCACGCCGGGCCGCGGCCGGTCGTGGTACTTCCAGTTGCCGTAGTTCTTCAGCAGCGTCGGATGCATGTACTGCTTCTGATCCGGCGCGCCACTTTCGATGGGAGTGCGATGGGCCATGCGTCGTCTCCGGTCAGGCGGCTTTGGCCTGCTTCTTGGCGTTGATCTTCGCGACCTCGTCGTCCCAGCCGTCGGTGCGCACGTACGGATTGGTGCGCGGCGTGGCGACCATGTTGGGGTCAATGTCCACCTCGATGCCCTCGAGGAAGTTGACCAGGCCGATGCGCTCGATCATCTCGCCGGTGCGCTCGTGCTCCAGCGCGTTCTCGGCGAAGAAGTCGATCACGCGCTTGCCCAGGTCGACCAGCGCGTCGTAGTCCTCTTCCGTCTTCAGCGGCAGGAACGGCACGACCACGGTGCCCATCAGGTCGCCGATCTTCAGCGTGCGCTTGCCGCCGATCAGGATGGTGGCGCCGGTGTCCGTGCCCCTTGGCCAGAGCACCGGTCATCACGTTGATGCAGTGCATGCAGCGCACGCAGTCCTTGTTGTCGATCTCCAGCGCGTGCGTGTCGCTGACCTTCACGGTGGTGAGGTGCTCACCCTGGCGCAGGTCCTTCACCTCCTTGAGCATGATGGCCTTGGTGGGGCAGCGCGCCACCACGTCGTTGACCAGTTCGTTCATGCCGTGCTTGTCGAACCACTTGCGGGCCAGCGGCTCGTCGCTGCGCATGTTGTCGCGCCAGGTGCCGATGATGGCCATGTCCGAACGCTGGATCGAGTTCATGCAGTCGTTCGGGCAGCCGCTGAACTTGAACTTGAACTTGTAGGGCAGCGCCGGGCGGTGGATGTCGTCGACGAAGGCGTTGATCACCTGGCGGTGGGCGCGGCCCTCGTCGTAGCAGCTCTGCTCGCAGCGCGCGGCGCCGACGCAACTCATGCTGGTGCGCACCGCGGGGCCGGCACCGCCGAGGTCGAAGCCCAGCTCGTTGAGTTCGTCGAAGGCCTCCTGCACCTTGGCGGTGGTGGCGCCCTGGAACATGATGTCGCCGCTCTGGCCGTGGAAGGCGATCAGGCCGGTGCCGTGCTTCTCCCAGATGTCGGCCATCTTGCGCAGCACGTCGGTCGTGTAGTGCATGCCCGGCGGCGGCTGCACGCGCAGCGTGTGCAGTTCGGCGGCGTCGGGGAAGACGGGCGTGCCGTCCTCCTTCTTCAGTTCGGTGAAGCGCGGGATCACGCCGCCGCCGTAGCCGAACACGCCGACCGTGCCGCCCTTCCAGTAGCCCTTGCGGGTGCGGTAGCTGGTTTCCAGCGTGCCGAGCAGGTCGACGACGTAGTCCTTGTCCTGCGCCAGCCGCTTCAGCCCGGTCACGAAGCTGGGCCAGGGGCCCGACTCCAGTTCGTCGAGCATGGGCGTGTCATGCATCTTCTTGGCCATGGCCTTGTCTCCTTGCGGGATGCTCCCGTCGTTCGGCGGATGCTAGGTGGCACCCGGGCGTGGCCGCCATACGCACCATGGGTGGCCGGGCCCCTACCCGGATGGCGTAGTCGCGGCCACCCCGTGCCGGGTATGGACGCCACCCCGGCCCCCGGCTCAATGCGCCACTGGAGACAAGCCCGCCGACCCGGACCACCGGGCGCTGCCGATGACGCAACTGACCTCACTGTGCAAGCTGCGCGTGCCCCTGGGCGGCCAGGAGATCGAGTTGCAGCAGGTCGACTTCGACGCCGGCGGCATGGCGATGCTGCGCACGCGCATCCGCGAGAAGAGCCGCTTCACCATCTTCGATGTCGACCCGGTCACGGCGCGCGCCTGGGGCGAAGCGCTGCTGGACTGGGCCGAGGCGCAGCCGGGCCGTGGGACCGGCGCGGCGGTGGAGGGCGGCTGACCATGCTGGTGGACCTGGCCTTTCCCGTGCAGGGGCCGACCGTGCCGGCAGACCACCGGGCGCGGCTGGCCGGGTCCCTGGCCGAGCGCCTGCCGTGGCTGGGGGTGCTGCCTGGCACCGGCATGCACCGTCTGAACCTGGCCCACGGCGGTGGTGGCCTGCTCTCCGGCCGCACGCGGATGACGCTGCGCGTGCCAGAGGATCGCGCCGAGGCGACCGCGCAGCAATTGGCCGGCACAGCGCTCAACCTCGGCGACGTCACGCTGCACCTGGGCCCGCCCACGGTGCGGACGCTGCTGCCGCACCGCACCCTGTACGCCCACTTCGTCGATGCCGAGGGCGACGACGAACCGGCGTTCCTGGCGCGCATGGACCGCGAACTGCGGGCCCTGGGCGTGGTCTGCAACACCGTCTGTGGCCGCGAGCAGGCCCTGCCGGTGCCGGGCGGCCAGCTCGTCGGCTACAGCCTGCTGCTCGACGGCCTGGTGCCGGAGACCGCGCTGCGCGTGCTGGAAGCCGGTCTCGGCAGCCACCGCGCCCTGGGCTGCGGGCTGTTCGTGCCGCACAAGTCGGCCGCCGCCGTCGGCACCTGAACCCAACCCCGAGGAGAACCCCGACGATGCCGTACACCGTCAATGGCGAGGAACTGGAAACGGACGACGAAGGCTTCCTGCTGGAGCCTGACTTCGGCGACGAGGTGGTGCCCGTGATCGCGGCGGCCGAGGAGATCGAACTGACCGATGCGCACTGGCAGGTCATCCGCTTCATGCGCGAGCGCTACAAGGAGGACGGCCAGACACCGAACTTCCGCAACATGGTGGCGATGCTGCAGGACGAGGACGACAGCGTGGACTGGAAGAAGCGCCTGTACGAGTTGTTCCCCATGCAGCCGAACCGGCAGTCGGCCAAGGTGGCCGGGCTGCCCAAGCCGTTCGGCAAGGGCGGGTACTGAGCCTCCCCGTGACGATGTCCAACCCCGCGCCGCCGCCCAACATCCGCGTCAAGAGCCGATGGTTCAAGGCGCCGACGGACAAGACGCCGGAGGAGCAGGCCAGCGCCGTGGGCTTCATCGCCTGGCGGGTGGCGCAGCAGATGCTCAAGGCGCATGCGCAGCGCCGGCTTCGACATCGACCCCGGCCCCGCTTACTTTGGCTTCATGCGCGAGGTGCTGGTCTTCCTGCTGGTGGTGGCCGACCGGCTGGCCTTCGAGGCCTTCGCGCCCGAGGTGCGGCAGCGCTTCCTCCCGGCACTGGTGCTGCGCGTGGCGGACTTCCTGCAGGACAACGAAGGCGACCTGCTCGGCCCGCCGGAGGGCGAGGGTGGCAACTGGGCCGAGCGTTTCATCGACCAGTTCAACGTGCTGCAAGGCCACTACGCGGAGTTCGGCGCCGACCCCGACAGCGATCCGGCCCAAGGCTTCGTGCCCGACTTCGCCTTCTACCGCTATCTGGGCCACCGGATCGAGCCCGGCCTGCCGAGAAGGACCGGCGCTGGGTCATCGACCAGGTGATGGCCATCGAGGCGCCCGACGCGGTGGCCCTGGTGACGAGCGCGATGCGATGCGCGACCTGCACGACCCACGCCGCGCGCGCGAAGCGCCGGTCTTCGATGACGGGCGAATGAGCCGATGAGTGCCGTGCTCGCCCTCCCGCAGGCGTCGACGAACCCGTTCGACCTCGGCAACGAGCATGCCTACGGCGCCTGGCGGGCCCGCAAGCTGGCCGACCGGCCAGGCGGCGTCGCCGACCTCGTCGTCGACGTCGCCGACCCGCGTGGCCCCACCGTGGCCGAGCGTGATGCGCTGCTCGACCGCCTGGCCCGCTTCAACATGGCGGTCTACCGCAGTCCGGTGGTCGACGCCGACCCTGGCCTGCCACGCACGCTCGGCCGCGCCCTGGGCCTGCACCGGCTGGACGCCAACTGGCTGGCCGACGAGGACGGCATCTCGCGCATCGCCGTGGCGACCCATGGTGACGGCGCGCCGAAGGGCGAGTTCATCCCGTACACCGACCGCGCCATCGGCTGGCACACCGACGGCTACTACCATCCGGCGGCGCGCCGCATCCGCAGCATGATCCTGCACTGCGTGCGGCCGGCGGCGCAGGGTGGCGAGAACCGGCTGCTCGACCCGGAACTCGTCTACATCGCGCTGCGCGACGCCGACCCGGCGCATGTGCGGGCGCTGATGGCGCCCGATGCGATGACCATCCCCGCCCGCGACGACGACCAGGGCGAGGCCCGGGCGGCACAGGCGGGGCCGGTGTTCTCGGTGGACCCGGTCGACGGCCAGCTGCACCTGCGCTACACCGCACGCACGCGCAGCATCGTCTGGAAGGACGATGCGCCGACACGCGCGCGCCGTGGCCGCGCTGGCCACCTGTCTGCAGGGCCCCGACGTGCTGGCGCTGCAGCTGGCCCCCGGCATGGGCATCGTCGCCCACAACGTGCTGCACGACCGCAGCGCCTTCGTCGACGACCCGGCCGCGCCGCGCCTGCTTTACCGCGCGCGATACCTCGACCGCTGCTGCCGCAGCACGGAGCCGCCGTGGCGCACTGGGTGAGCATCTGGCGTGCCGCGCAGTTGGTGGGCGTGCCGCGCGGCGTGCTGCAGCAGCGCGTGCGCCGCGGCGAGATCGCGTTGCAGGATGGCCTGGTGTCCACCGACACCCTGCTGGCGCTGTACCCGCAGGCCGAGCTGGAATCGCAGGGTCTGTTCGAGCGCGTGACGCAGATCCGCGAGGACGCCTTCGCGCGCCGGCTGCGCGAGCGCCTGCTGCCCAGCCAGGAGGTGCTGGCGCAGCGGCTGTTCCGCCAGGGCCAGGAACTGGCCGACACGCAGCGCCACCTGCAGCGCTACCACGCGCTGGTGATCGGGCTGCGCGACCGCATCCGTGCGCATCGCGCCGACGAGGACGACCCGCGCCTGCAGGACCTGGAGCGCCAGCTGAACGACGGGCTGGCGCGCGCCCTGGCCACCGAACCGGTCGACATGCTGGACGTGATGGACGATGTACTGAAGGTGGTGTCCGCGCAGGTCACGCTGCGGCCCAGCGGCCACCAGTTCACCGTGGAGGGCCGCGACACGCTGCTGCAGGCCGGCCTGAAGGCCGGGCTGAAGCTGAACTACGGTTGCGGCAACGGCACCTGCGGCCTGTGCAAGGTGCGCGTGATGGCCGGCGAGGTGGCGCGCACGATGCCCACGGACTGCCCGGTGACCGACCTCGAACGCGCGCAGGGCGTGGTGCTGGCCTGTGCCCACACCGCCGCCAGCGCGGAACTGACCCTGGAGACGCTGGAGGCCAGCGGCCCGGCCGACATCGCGCCGCAGCAGTCGCTGGTGGCCACCGTGCGCGCCGTCAAGCCGCTGGGCGCCGACACGCTGGAACTGCACCTGCAGACGCCGCGCACGCACCGCCTGCGCTTCCTGGCCGGCCAGGCGGTGACGCTGGGGCTGGTCGGCGCCGACGGCGAGGACGCCGCCGCCACCTACCCGGTGGCCAGTTGCCCCTGCGACGACCGCAACCTTCACTTCTACGTGCCGCGGCGCGACGACGACGACCCGCTGGCGCTGCGCCTGTACGACGGCGCCGTGCGCGCCGGGGCGGCGATGGGCGTGCGCGGCCCGCTCGGGGACTTCGTGCTGGCCGACGGCGCGCGCCCGCTGGTCTTTGCCGCCTGCGACACCGGCTTCGCACCGGTGAAGAGCCTGATCGAGCACGCCATGTCGCTGGACGCCGCGCCGTCGATGAGCCTGTTCTGGCTGGCCACGCGGTCCGACGGCCACTTCATGGCCAACCTGTGTCGGGCCTGGACCGAGGCGCTGGACGGCTTCGAGACCACGCTGCTCGATGGCGAGGACCCCGGTGCCGGGCAGCGCAGATGGCCGAGGCCATGCGGGCCGACCTGTTCGAAGTGGACTGCGACTTCTACCTGGCCGGGCCGCCGGCCTTCGTCGACGCGCTGGGCGGCGCTCTGCATCGCGCCGGCGTACCGCAGCGGCAGGTGCGGAGCCTGGTGACGTGAACATGAACCCATCCGACGTGGCGAGCAGCGGCGGCTGCGACGGCGGCGAGGTCTTCGCGCTGCGCGTGATCGGCCACAGCATGGCGCCGGAGTTCAACGAGGGCGAGATCATCATCATCGAGCCCGATGGCGCCCTGCGCGACGGGCGCTACGTGCTGGCGCGCCATGCCGGCGAATACGTCTTCCGGCAGCTGGTGGCTACGTCCGCCGATGGCTGGCTGCTGCGCGCGCTGAACCCGGCCTGGCCGGACCTGCCGCTGCCCGACGGCCTGGCGGCGGTGCACGGCGTCGTCATCCAGAAGGCCGTGCCCGGGCGCCGGCGGCTCACCCGGCACTACCTCTGATGCCCTACTACCTCTTCAGCATCCGTTCCTTCGGCCGCATCGAGAAGCGTGGCGAACACAGCGGCTTTCGCGAGGCGTCCGCGGCGGCCAAGCTGATGCGCCAGGGCCCGCTGGCCGATGGCGAGCAGATCAAGGTCATGTTCGCCGAGAACGAGGACCAGGCCATCGAGCTGCTGTGCCAGCCCCGCCAGGCCGGGCCGGCCGGCGACGACTAGCGCCCCGCGCCCCAGACCACGATGGGCAGCTGCGACGACACCGATCGGGGCTGCGTGTTCTCCCGGGCATTGCTGGCACGCGCCGCCGGCTGTGACTGCGTGACCCGGCGCGCGCTGGGCGAGCGCGAGGTTCTGGAATGCAGCCAGCCCGTGGCGCGCACAAACTGCAGCCTCCTGCGGGCGCTGATGCGCGAGCGGGCACGTTTCGCCCTCAAGCTGCCGACCGGCGAGGCGCCATTGATGCATGCCCAGGTGCTGCGCCTGCAGTGCGGCGGCCTGCTGGGTCTGCAGCAGGTGCTGGGCACCGGGCGTGCCGACGTGCATCACCTGGTGGCCGAGGCGCAGGCCCGTCACGGCAGCCTGACGGCCCTGCCCTGGGACGCCATCGTCGCCACGATGCGCGGCTGGCAACCACGCCGCCGCCGCCCGGGCACACCGGCATGACACCGGCGCGGGTCGAAGCGCTGCGGCAGGCGGTGCAGCACAACTGCGACATCGCCGATGCGCGCCACGCGGCCGACCTGCCGCTGTGCCAGTTCCTGCTGCAGATGCGCGAGCTCTACCGCTGGCGGCACGGGCTGGACTTCGCCACTGTGCCCCCGCGCGCGGCGTTGGGTGCCTGGCTGGCCGAGCGCGAGCTGGCCTGGGACGCGCTGGAGGCCGAGGCCTTCGTGCCGTTGCCGGCCGGTCCTGCATCTGGCGCTGAGCTCGATCCATTCGACCTCGAGGCCATCAACGACCACCTCGCACCCCACGGCTGGATCTACGGTGCCGGCCACGTCGACGCCGGGCGCCCCGGCTTCTTCCTGGCCGAACTGCTGCGCCACGAGCCTGGTCCACCGGTGGTGCAGCACTGCGGGCGCGAGCTGGCACGGGGCCTGTTCGCCCCGCCCGCCGCGCTGCAGGGCGGGCACACCATCGTGCTGCGTCGCGATGCGCTCGCGCGCTGGCTGTGGATGCTGTGGGAAGGCTTTGCGCTGCAGCGGCCGCAGGGCCCCTTTGCCCTGCTGATGGCGCGGCACGGCATCACCGACACGGCCGGCTTCATCGCGGCCCTGCCGGCGCTGACCGACATGGCCGCGCGCGTGCTGCTGAGGCACGAGCAGGGCGAGGCCGTTGCCGCCGGCTGGCTGGAACCGGGCTGGGCGACGCTGCGCCAGGCGCTGACCGACCGCCGCGCCAGCCTGCAACTGCGCGCCGTGCGCGACCTGATCGCCGACGCCAGCGTGACGCTGCCGGCCTTGTTGGACACCGACGACGTGGACGGTCTGCACTTCTGGTTCGCCACCTTCGAAGGCCTGCGCACCCAGGCCTGCCCCGACTGGCAAGAGGCCTACGTCGCCTGGTATGCGGGCGATGGCGGCAGCGCGCTTCGCGCCGCGTGTGCCCGTGCGGCCCAGCGGCTGGTGGTGCAGGCGCGGGCGCTGCTGGCGGCCGGCACCGACCTGGCGGCGGTGACCGCGCAGTTGCAGGCGGTGTTCGCACGGCGCTGAGACCGGGACAGCCGCCGCGTCGATGCGCCGCTCACCCGTTCAGGGCCGCCGACGCGCACGCAGGGTTGCCGCCACCGCCAGCGCCAGCGGCGCCAGCGCAGCCAGCGCCAGCCACGGGGCCAGCGCCGAACCCAATGTCGCCAGGGTCATCACCGAAAACGCGCACCAGGCCAGCGGGAGCACCCACAGGGCCCAGGCCAGCGGCGCCGGCAGTGCGCGATGCAGCCACGGCAGCAGGGCCAACGTGGTCAGCGCCGTGGGGTCGGGTGCCAGGCCGGCGAGTTCGACCTGCGGCCAGGGGCGGCCCAGTGCCACGCCCAGCAGCGGCCAGCCGCCCACGGCGACCAGCAGCAGGCCCAGTGTCGCTGCCGCGTGAACCGTGGGCCCGGTGTGAGCGCGCCGGGTGACGGCCGGGCTTGCCATGGCGCCCGCCACCGCCAACACCAGGGCCTGCACACCGAAGGCCACGCCGAACGCGGGGCCAGCCAGGTGCACCTGCGCGTAGTGGCGCCAGTGGAAGGCCCATCCGGCCGTGGCCCACGCGACGGCGAGCAGCCACAACGCCGTGCGCGCAGAGGTCTGGCGCGCCACGAGGATCACCAGCGCCAGCGTGGTGGCCAGCACCGCGGCCACCAGCAGCGGGCCGGCATCGGCGTTCACCTGGCCGAACAGGCGTTCGTAGGTCGCGCGCGAGAACATCAGCAGATCCGCCGGGCGGTACAGCCACCACTCGCTCATGGCGCTGGCCCCGTGACGGCCCTGCCGTCAGAGTGCGGCGATGGTCGACGCGATGCGCCGGCGCATCGCCGCGTCCGGCAGTGGCCCCACGGCCGCGCCCAGGTTCTGCCGCACGTGGGCCACCTGGGTCGTGGCCGGGATCACGCAGGTCACGGCCGGGTGCGCCAGGATCCACTTCAACACCAGCTGGGCCCAGCCGTCGCAGCCGAGCTCGGCCGCAAAGGCGGGCACCGGGTGGCGGTTCAGCGTGTCGATCAGCGCGCCCTGGCGGAACGGCCGGTTGACCAGCACCGCAATGCCGCGTTCCTGCGCCAGCGGCAGCAGGCGGGCCTCGGCCTCGCGGTCCAGTGGGTTGTAGGTGAGCTGCACGACGTCGACCGGCTGCGTGCGCAGCAGGCGTTCGAGCGTGTCGTGCCGTCGCCCTTCGCTGGTGGACAGGCCCACGTGGCGGATCCGGCCCTCGGCCTTCATGGCGGCCAGCGTCTGCAGGTGCGGCTCCCACGCCAGCAGGTTGTGCACCTGCACCAGGTCCAGCCGCGGCAGCTGCCACAGGCGGCGCGTGGCCTCGATCTGCGCCGGGCCGCCGCTGCCGTCGCCGGTCCAGACCTTGTCGGCCGCGAACACGCGGCCGGCCATGCCGAGGCGCGCGAGGCCCTCGCCGATCACCGACTGGGACGAGCCGTACATCGGCGAGCTGTCGATCACCCGCCCGCCGGCGTCGAAGAAGGCTCGCATCACGTCGGCGCAGGCGGCGCGCGCGGCCGGGTCGGTGCCGACGTTGAAGGTGATCCAGCTGCCCAGGCCGACGGCAGGCAGGCGTTCGCCGCTGGACGGGATGGGGCGGGTGAGAACGTCGGCAGCCTGGGCCGCGACTGGCAGGGTGCACAGGGCCGCGGTGCCGGCGAGCCAGCGGCGGCGGTCGATGCGAACCGAGGTCATGCGCCGCAGGCTAGCGCAAACGCAGGCGGCATCCGGGTCTGGTGGCGATGACCCCGGCTGCCGTGCGGGCTCACGCTCGGCCTGCGCTGACACGACAAGAAGGCTCACCTGCTGCTGGTGACGCTGAGCAAGCGGGGCAAGGCCGAAGCGCATCGCGACCTGGACCACTGATCGACGCGCGCACCTTCCGTTGGCAGAGGCAGAACTCGACCACGCCCGGGCAGGCGTGGCCAGGAGATCAGCCACCAAGAGGCGCGAGGCATGGCCATCCATCTCTTCGTTCGCGATGAGAAGCTGGCCGGCGGAATGGCGGCGCTCTTCGTGGACTAAGGCCGGGTCCGCCATCGGTCGCACCAGGGCGCGGGGCCGGTGAGCGAGGTGTTCGATGCGCCCGCCGCGATGCCATGGTCACCGCGGCGGCGAGGGCGATTGCCGATGAGCGAGACCAGGGGCAACAGTGACCTGGCCGCCATGGTCGGTCGTGCAGGCGATGCCCTGGTGTACTTCGGAGTGGCTCGGGCAGTTGGTGGCCCGGTTCGAGAAGCGCGCCATTTGCCGCTCAACTGCGTGTGGTCATCGACTTCCCGACCCTGAAGTCCCACCGCCGCCTCCCGGCGGCCGGTGCTCAGCCCAGTCCCGCGGCTTCGACGCCGCGCAGGAAGGCTGTCGCGTGCCGTCGCAACCCAGCCGCCGTCGGCCCCCAAGTGCGGCCTGGGAATCCAGCGGGCAGTTCGGCCTCGACTTCTGCCACCGCTGCGTCGACTTGCACGACCATTTCGATCATTCGCGTCCATACACCAGGTCCGGCAGCGTCTGCCAACCGACGCCAATGGCGCGCCTGGATGTCGCGCAGCCGGTAGTGCTGGTTCCTTTGTCCCCGGATCGACATCGCGAGCTTCGTGCCCTCATACGCGATCCGGTTGGCCCCGTCGCCGATGATCGGCCACGCCGACAACACGTCGTAGAGCGGCCGAAGGGCGAAGCGTCCGCCACGCCGGTGTGCGATGGAGAAGTTCTTGGCGTGCCCGTCGGTCGCCGCCAGCAGCCAGAAGGCCAGTTGCGCCAGCGCGAAGGTCGCGCGATCTGCCGCGGCGCTTTCGCCCTGTGCCAGGACACCCAAGCAGTCCTGCACCGATGGCCCACCGTCGTTCTGGTACTTGCGATCCGGCGCGACGCCGAGCGCCTGACAGAAGTCCTCCTGGGGCAGCCGCGCGATCCAGGCGCCCTCGGGCGGCCTGAAGCGCGCCTTGGTCTCTGCGCCGGGCGGCACGCCCTGCCAGCGCCGGTCGAATCGCGTCACCACCAGCACCTTCGTGCCGCCGAAGGTCGCCATCTCCGTGGGCGCCATGTCGAACCCGAGCGCCGCCATGATCCGGGCGCACAGCCATTCGTTCTCGACCGAGTCGGTCATGTCGGCCCGCATGTGGCCGACGAGTCCGAGAGGCAGTTTGAGGATGTGTGTCGTCGGCGTGGCACCGTGCGGCCGGTACCAGCGCCTGCCCATGCGCAGGAGAGCCGTTTTCTCCTGTGCGCCGGCGATGGAGATGCGGAAGTCGTCCTCGTTCCCGGCCTGGCCGAGCGGCTGCTCGGTCGTGACCGATCGCAGGATGGCTTCGACCTCGGCGTCCTTCAGCGGTTCGGCCTCGACCCGGTCCCAGCCGGCCGGCCGGGCGCCCGGTGGCAGCAGCTGGACCGCACCGACGCAGTCGCGGCCGATGGCGGTCAGCAGGTCGAAGGCCTCGTCGGATTTCGCATGGAAGCGCCGCCGGATGCGGCGCCGGATGTCGGCGCTGTCTGGCAGCAGGTTGTCGAAGTAGTGGTTGACGACGGCGCCACGGTGCTCGAGGTCGGCCGTGAAAGGCAACGACAGCGACAGCGCCCGACCTTCAGCCGACTGCACCCAGGCCTCGTGGTAGCGCAGCACGGGCGTACCGGTGCGCAGCGTGCTCCACACGCCCACCGGCTGGCCGTTCATCCAGATGTGGAGCTCGGCCACGGTCCGACCTTCACCAGGGTTCGCTGTCGTTGTCGGATGTCGGGCGCCGCTTGAGACCTGCCGCGCGGACAGTTGGTCTGGGCTCGGGCGCCTCGGTGCTTGCCGGCGAGCGTTCGCTCGACGGCCGCAGCACCATCTGCGCGCCCAACGCGTTCAACAGTTCGAAGAACTGGCCCACGCTGATGGCGGTCGGGTCGCGCTCGATGCGCGTGACCCGCGTCTGCCCGACGCCGAGCGCGGCGCCGAGCTGCATCTGGCTCAGGCCGCGGGCCTTGCGCAGCGCCCGCAGGTGGCTGGAGAGCTGTCCGGGGGTCTGGATCGGGTAGTCCATGGGGTGCACTCTATGCCTTATGAGTCATGTTTGCAAGATATGTCTTTTAGAGCATTAGTGCAAACAATGCCTCAAAAGACATGTTCAGCGTCGCGCCGATCGCCCCGGTCGCCCCTGGCTTCGATCCGTGACGCATTCATCGGCCGCGACGCCACCGGGCGTGCCTCGGTACGTCCCGGACCTTACGGCCGATGACAATCCGGGCCAGCGCGGCCAACGCATGGTGTCAGTCGAATGCTTCAAGAAATGGAGCGGCGTCTCCTGAGGTTCCTGCTTGGCCGGGCGCAAAGGCAGGGCGGACTATCGACGGCCGAGCAATTCGAACTGATGAGTCGCAGGGACGGGCCGACCGGCCTGCTCAACCGTGTCGCCTTCCTGGACGAGGTCCGACGTCTTCGGGCGGCGGGGGCCACCGGAACCCTGCTGCTCGTCGACATCGACCACTTCAAGCAGATCAACGACACACATGGCCACGCCACGGGCGATGAGGTGATCAGGGCCATGGCGGGCCGTATCAAGGCTCAGCTGCCCGCCAACAGCGTGATCGCACGACACGGCGGCGACGAGCTGATCGCCTTCGTGCCCGTGCCGCTCGAGCGCGGGGCCGAACTGTCGAACCGATGCGTGGCCGCTTCACGCGTGCCGATCGCCCTGACCAACGGGCACGAGCTACGGGCCACGATCACCGTCGGGGCGGCGTCGGTCCCCGGGCGCGTGGCCATCGAACGCCTGCTGGCCGCGGCGGATCAGGCGCTGTTTGCCGCCAAGGAGGCCGGGCGGGACCGTGTGCAGGTCTTCAATGACGACACCGCCGGCATCGTCGGCGCGCGCCGTTCGCTGGCGGCGGCGGTGGCAGTCCAGCAGGAGCACATCCAGGCCCTGCGCAGACAAGTCGAGACCGACGTCCTGACTGGGCTTGGCAATCGCTACGCGCTGCACCAGATTCTAGAGATGACCTGTGGCGGGCCCGACGCACGATGGCCCGACTGCTCGGTGGTCTTCCTCGACATCGACCACTTCGGCGACTACAACCACCACCATGGCGACGACCAGGGCGACCAGGTCCTGAGAACCGTGGCGCAGGCCATCCGAGACATCGCACGCAAGGACGACCTGGTGTTCCGCAAGGGCGGCGAGGAGTTGCTCGCGGTGCTGCCGAACACGAGCCGCCGCGACGCCCATGCGGCCGCCGAACGCATGCGCCAGGGCGTCGAGGCCCTTGCCATTCCCCATCACGCGTCCCAGGTGGCCTCGGTCATCACCGTCACCGTCGGCGTCGCGGCGGCCACGCCGGCCACGACGGTGACGGTCGCGCAGCTGATGGCGCAGGCCTCCGGCCTGGCCATGCAGGCCAAGGTCGCGAACCAGCGCAACCGCGTCCACGCGGCCTAGACGGATCGTCGGCGGCGCCAGCCAGGTGCTCGCAAGGCATGTGCGGTCGTCACGACCTTGGCCGTTGGCCTCGCGGCACCGTCGTCAGCGCGTCGGCTGTCCGCCGAGGACGATCGACATCGTGCGTCGCAAGGTCTGATCGCGACCCATGTTCAGCCCGCTACTTCCTGCAACCCTGGGCCATGCCGGCAGGGGAGGGCCGCGTGGGCACCTGAGCCCCATGTGCCGTCGATTTGCACACGGATTTCGCTACTGCCCGATCTTCCGGAAAGGAAAAACCCGCAGGAAACCTAGATTTCGTGCGGGTTTGGAGTCTGGTGGCCTGGGGCGGAATCGAACCACCGACACGCGGATTTTCAATCCGCTGCTCTACCAACTGAGCTACCAGGCCAAGCCCAGCATTATAGCCCACCGCGCTTGTTGCGCGTGAGGTCGACGCCCAACTGCTTGAGCTTGCGGTAGAGGTGGGTGCGCTCCAGCCCGGTCTTCTCGGCCACGCGGGTCATGCTGCCGCCTTCCTTGGCCAGGTGGAACTCGAAGTAGCTCTTCTCGAAGGCGTCGCGGGCCTCGCGCAGCGGGCGGTCAAGGTCGAAGCTCTGCTGGGGCTGCGGACCGGCCGGTGGCGCCACCGGCAGCGGCAGGCCGCCAGGCACACTGGACACCGACATGGCGCCAGGCACGCCAGGCAACCCGCCCGCACCCGGCACGTGTTCCGCAGCCGGCGCCCCGTTGCGCTGCCCCGGCCGGGCCAGGCCCTGCTCCACGGCGCGCAGCAGCTTTTGCAGCGTGATGGGCTTTTCCAGGAAGGCCAGGGCGCCGAACTTGGTGGCCTCCACCGCCGTGTCGATGGTGCCGTGCCCGCTCATCATGATCACCGGCATCGTCAGCAGGCCGCTGGCGCCCCATTCCTTGAGCAGCGTGATGCCGTCGACGTCGGGCATCCAGATGTCCAGCAGCACCAGGTCGGGCTTCATGCGCTCGCGCACGGCGCGCGCCTGGGCGGCGTTCTCCGCCAGCTCGACGGTGTGACCCTCGTCGGTCAGGATCTCCGAGAGCAGGGCGCGGATGCCCAGCTCGTCGTCGACTACAAGAATGATGGCCATCCGTCGGTGGTGGTCTCAGTGCGCCTGGCGGGCGGCATCGCGCGATGCATCGCCCGCCACGGGGCCCGGTTCC
Organism: Burkholderiaceae bacterium; assembly: GCA_024235855.1. Classification (GTDB taxonomy): domain Bacteria; phylum Pseudomonadota; class Gammaproteobacteria; order Burkholderiales; family Burkholderiaceae_C; genus Rubrivivax. Next base: position 27,630 of record JACKLN010000001.1, on the reverse strand, counting down.
GCAGCAGGCGGCCCGGGCAGGAAATCGGAAAATGATAGCGAAACCCGCGCGCCGACCACAGGGGCGTCCGGATCGTCGCCCGCGTGCACGTTGGCCACGCGCAGTCGGGCCCGGTGTTCGTCGGCGATCTTCTTCACCACGGCCAGGCCCAGGCCGGTGCCCTTGGCCTTGGTGGTGACGTAGGGTTCGAAGGCGCGCTTGAGCACGTGTTCGGCGAAGCCGGGGCCGTTGTCCAGCACGGTCAGGCGCACGGCGCGCAGGGCGCCGTCCTCGCCGCGGGCGGCGGCGGTGCGCACGCTGACGTGGCCGTCGGGCCGGTCGGCCACGGCGTCCAGGCCGTTCTGCACCAGGTTGTGGATGACCTGGCGCAGCTGCGTCGTGTCGCCCTGGATGTCGGGCAGGCCGTCGGCCAGGTCCACCGTCAGGCGGCCGTGCTCACTGGCGTCGCCGTACAGGGCCAGCACCTCGGTGACCAGGGCGTTGAGCGACAGCGGCTGCGGGCGGGCTGCCGGCAGGCGCGCGTAGTCGCGGAACTCGTTGACCAGCTGCTGCATGGCCTGCACCTGGCTGACGATGGTGGCCACCGAGCGTGTCAGCAGGGCCTCGTCTGCGCCCTGCAGCTTGGCCGCGAGCTTGTGCTGCAGGCGCTCGGCCGACAGCTGGATCGGCGTCAGCGGGTTCTTGATCTCGTGCGCCAGGCGCCGGGCGACTTCGGCCCAGGCCTGGGCGCGCTGCGCGGAGACGACTTCGGTGATGTCGTCGAACACCAGCAGCCGGGCGTCGCCGGGCAGCATGGCGCCGCGCAGCACCAGGGTCTGCAGCGCGGCCTGCGCGTCCGGGCCGCCGCGGCGTTCCAGCGCGTCCTGCCAGTGCTCGCGCTCGCCGGCCTCGGGGCTGGTGACCAGCAGCTCGAAGCGCTGCTCCACCAGCTTGGCGAAGTCCTGCAGTTCCGGCCGCTCGGCCAGCTTCTGGCCGCGCCAGGCCGACAGCGGCAGGCGCAGGATGCGCGTGGCGCCGGGATTGACGGCGTCGATGCGGCCTTCGCGGTCGAAGAGGATGACGCCCGCGGTCAGGTTGTCCAGGATGGTCTGCAGCCGCGTGCGCGCACGCTCGAGCTGGCCCACGCCGCGCTGCACTTGGGCGCGGGCGTCGGCCAGCTGCTGCGTCATGTCGGCAAAGCTGCGCGTGAGGCCGCCGAGCTCGTCGTTGCTGGCGAAGACGGGCTTGGCCGTCAGGTCGCCGGCGGCCACCTGGCGCACGCCATCGGCCAGCAGCAGCAGCGGCTTGACGAGCTGGATGCCCAGCAGCAGGGCCAGCAGCACGGCACCGAAGACGGCCAGCACCAGGGCCAGCGTCAGGGTTCCGATGTACATGCGGCGCAGGCCGTCGCGGGCCAGCGCGCGCTGCTGGTACTCGCTGTAGGCCGCCTGCACGGCCAGCGCATTGGCGGCCAGGGCACGCGGCAGTGGCACGGTCACCAGCAGGTACTGCTGCTCGCCGCTGCGCAGGCTGATCTCGCTGCTGGGCAGGGGCACCAGGGCCCGCACGCGCGGCCCGGCCAGGGCGGCGGGCGCGAGCGATTCCTCGTCCAGGCCGTCGATCTGCGCGCCGACGCCGGCGCTGCGCACCTGCCGCAGCAGCGTGGCGCTGGGGCGTTCCGGGGCGATGGCGTCCGGGCTGCCGCCGGCGGTGGCCACCACCTGCCCGCCGGCGTTGACCACCGACACCTCGCGTGCGGCCAGCTGCTCGCGCAGCCGCTCCAGCGTCAGCGGCAGGGTGCTGCCGCGGGCATCGGCCAGGCGCTCGGCGGCCAGCTGGGTCTTGTTGGCCACATCGGCACTCAGGGCCTCCAGCGTGCTGCGCCCCAGGCCCAGGCCGGCGTCCAGGGCGCCGGCCACGCGCACGTCGAACCAGGCCTCGATGCTGCGCGAGACGAACTGGTACGACACGGTGTAGATCAGCACGCCGGGCAGCAGCCCCACGAGCGCGAAGATGCCCGCCAGCTTGATCAGCAGCCGGGTGCCGAACTTGCCGCGCTGCAGGCGCACGGCCAGGCGCACCGCGGCGGAGACCAGCACCAGCAGCAGCAGCGCGGCCACCGCGGCATTCACCCAGAACAACCAGACGAAGTGCTTCTCGTAGAAGGTGCCGCCGCGCGTGGCCAGGGACAGCACGAAGGCCAGCACCAGCGCCACGCCGGTGACGGCCACCAGCGACACGAACCAGGTCCAGCGCAGCGACTTGCTGCTCACGACGACGGCACCTTCAGCTCACGCTCGACGCGCAGCACCCAGTCCGACGCGCCGGGCAGGCCGATCTGCATCGGCCGGGGCAGGCGCTCGGTGTCCAGCGCGTAGGCGAACTCGACGTAGTCGCCGTCGGGTGCCAGCTGCGACAGTTCGCACACCGCCCAACCCGCGCTGGCCGACAGCGAGGCCAGGGCCTCGGGCAGGGTGTCGTGGTTCTGCGACAGTGCGCCCAGACTGACGCGCCAGGTGGACGTCAGCGGCTGGAAGGCCAGGCGCCAGCTGCGGCGCACGCGGGCAACGCGGGCATCTCGCCAGTACCAGCGGCTGCGGCGCACGGTGGCCGAGGCCACGAAGTACATCGGCACGCCGCGTTGCAGCGCGTCTTCCACCGCTCGCGGCAGCTGCAGGCGCACGGCAAAGTCCAGCAGCAGCGCGCCTTCGCCGCGGCTGAGCTGCAGGTTCGATAGCGACGCCCCTTGCGCCCAGGCCGAGCGCGGCACCGCCCCGCCGAGCCACCAGGGCCCGAGCAACAGGCCGTGCAGCAGGTGGCGGCGGCGCATGGCGGGGTCAGGTCTTGTGCAACAGGGCGTAGAAAAAGCCGTCTTCCGGCGCTGCACCATTGTCGGCCAGGGGCAGCAGGTGCCCGGGCGCCGTGGGGTCTCGTGTCACGCCCTCGGTGCCACGGCGTTGCAAAAACGCGTCGATCTGCTGGCTGCCCTCCGCCTTGAACAGTGAGCAGGTGGCATAGAGCAGGCGTCCGCCCGGGGCCAGCAGCGGCCACAGCGCGTCCAGCAGCCGGGCCTGGATGCGCACGAGGTTGTGCACGTCGTCGGGCCGTCGCAGCCAGCGCACGTCGGGGTGCCGGCGCACGATGCCCGAGGCGGTGCACGGGGCATCGAGCAGGATGGCGTCGAACGGCCGGCCATCCCACCAGCGTGCGGTCTCGGCCGCATCGTCGGCCACGAGGCGCACGTTCGGGCCGGCCAGGTGCAGGCGCGCCAGGGTGTCCTGCACGCGCGTCAGGCGGTGCGGGTCGCTGTCCAGGGCCAGCAGCTCGAGGTCGGGGCGCATCTCCAGCAGGTGCGCCGTCTTGCCGCCCGGGGCGGCGCAGGCGTCGAGCACGCGGGCGCCCTGGGGCAGCGCCGTGCCGCTCAGCAGCAGGGGTGCGGCGCGCTGCGCGGCGGCGTCCTGCACCGAGACGTCGCCGGCGGCGAACCCGGGCAGGGCCTGCACGGGGCTGGGGCGCGCCAGCATCACGGCGTGGCCGCCATAGCCGGGCTCGCCCGGATCGGCCAGCGGACGGGCGGCGATGCCGGCGGCGGCCAGGCGGTCGAGATAGGTCGCAGTGTCGAGGCGGCGGGCGTTGACGCGCAGCGTCATCGGCGGGTGCCGGTTGGCCTGCTGCAGCAGCGGCTGCCACTGGGCCGGCCAGTCCTGGCGGATGCGCTCGATCCACCACGCCGGGTGCCCGTAGGCGGCCTCCGGCTGGTGCATGGCCTGGGCGACGAGGGCCGCGCGCTCGCGCACGAAGCGGCGCAGCACCGCGTTGATGAAGCCGGCGGCGGCCGGGGTGCGGTGGCGCGCGCTGGCCACGGCCTGGTCCACGAGTGTGTGGTCGGGGTAGGGCGGCTCGTCCCCGGTGGGCCACAGCAGGGCCAGGGCGCTGACGAGCAGCGCATCGACGTTCGGTGGCGGCGTCTTGGGCACGCAGATGGCGCGTACCGCCTGCGCCCCGCCCAGCCAGCGCAGCACGTGGAAGCTGAGCGCCTGCACACCGGGCCGGGCGTCGGCCGGCACGCGCGCCAGCTGGTCGTTGAGCGAGCGGCCGGCCTGCACCGCCTGCACGGCGTCGGCGGTCAGGTCCAGCAGGCGCTGCAGCGGGGGCGAAGGGGCATGCACGCAGGCAGTCTAGCCCCTGCGCGCCCGTGGCCCGGCGTCTGCCGGCAGAATGAGGCAAACCTTGACGGAGACGGATATGAGCAGCAAGCCCAACCTGAAGAAGGTGCCCGAGCCGCCGCCGCGGATCTTCCGCAGCGAGGAGGAACTGGCCGCGCTGCCGGCGTCCGAGCGCGTGCGCTATCGGCTGGTGTCCGCGGGAAGGCGCTTCCACGCCAACGACAACATCGCCGACTTCGTGCATGACGGCGAGCTCGACGAGCTCAAGGCCGAGGTGCAGCAGAAGATGCAGGCGCTGCTGGAGTCGCTGGTGATCGACACCGAGAGTGACCACAACACGAACGAGACCGCCAAGCGGGTGGCCAAGATGTACCTCGACGAGGTCTTCCGCGGCCGCTTCCACCCGGTGCCGTCGGTCACCGAGTTCCCGAACGCCGAGCGCCTGAACGAGCTGATGATCGTCGGCCCGATCACCGTGCGCAGCGCCTGCAGCCACCACTTCTGCCCGATCTTCGGCAAGGTCTGGATCGGCCTGCTGCCCAACGAGCACAGCAACCTGATCGGCCTGAGCAAGTACGCCCGCATCTGCGACTGGATCATGAGCCGGCCGCAGATCCAGGAGGAGGCGGTGACGATGCTGGCCAACGAACTGCAGGAGCGCGTGCAGCCCGACGGTCTGGCCATCGTGATGGAGGCCGACCACTTCTGCATGCACTGGCGCGGCGTGAAGGACACCGACAGCGCGATGGTCAACAGCGTGATGCGCGGCGCCTTCCTGAAGGACGCCAACCTGCGGCGCGAGTTCCTTGCGCTGCTGCCCCGCAAGAACGCTGGCTGAACGGAGACACGGACATGCTCGTGCGCCTGATGTACGCCAGCCGGGCCGTCGACGGCACCGGCACCGACGAGTTGCTGGCCATCCTGCGCCAGTCCAAGGCCCGCAACCCGGAGAACGGCATCACCGGCGTGCTGTGCTTCTCCGAGGGCATCTTCCTGCAGGTGCTCGAAGGCGGGCGCAGCGCGGTCAACCGCCTGTACAACCGCATCGCGGCCGACCCGCGGCACACCCAGGTCGAGTTGCTCAGCTACCAGGAGATCGGCGAGCGCCGCTTCGCCGGTTGGTCGATGGGCCAGGTCAACATGGCACGGCTGAACCGGGCGCTGCTGCTGAAGTACTCCGAGACGGCCACGCTCGACCCGTACGCCGTCTCCGGCGCGGTGTCGATGGCGCTGTTCGAGGAACTGGTGGCCACGGCCTCCATCGTCGGCCAGCCCTGAGCAGGGTGCCCGGCAGCGTGCCGGCCTGACCGGCGCCTGACACCCACGGGCCCGCTCGGGTTCTCGAAAACCCTAGTGTCGGCCGGCGATCAGGCGTTTATATTCGTACCTGCTTATATCCGCATAGACAAACGCTTCGCTGAGGGGGCACCTTGTCCGATCCGACCATCCCTTCCGGCCGCCTGCGCAAGGCGCCCGAGAACTTCCTGGACCGTGATGGCGTTGGCGCCGTCTGGCGCGAGGCCAAGGCGGGCCGCCGTGACTTCATCCGCAAGGCTTTTGCGACGGCGGCGGCCGGTGCGGCCGGTGGTGCGGCCCTGGCGCAGTCCAACCCGGTGCCCACCGAGGGCGGTGACCCCAATATCCTGAACCTGCCGGCACACAGCACCGGGCTGGGGCAGCCGGTGGCCACCGACGGCTACGGCAAGCCGTCGCAGTACGAGGCCAACGTGCAGCGCCGCCAGAGTCCGGGCCTCACGCAGACGGCGCAGGCCAGCGTGAGCTTCGCGCCGCTGCAGAGCCTGTTCGGCATCGTCACGCCCAGCGGCCTGCACTTCGAGCGCCACCACCAGGGCTGGTGGGACGTGGACCCCAGCAAGCACCGGCTGATGGTCAACGGCTCCGACGAGAAGATGGTGAAGACGCCCAAGGTCTTCACGATGGACGAGATCATGCGGCTGCCCAGCGTGAGCCGCTTCCACTTCATCGAATGCGGCGCCAACAGCGGCATGGAGTGGGGCAACGTGGCCGTGCCCACGGTGCAGTACACGCACGGCATGATCAGCTGCAGCGAATTCACCGGCGTGCCGCTGAAGATCCTCCTCGACCTCTGCGGCGTGGACACCAAGCGCGGCCGCTACATCCTGGCCGAGGGTGCCGACGGCTCCAGCATGACGCGCACCATCCCGATGGAAATGGTGGAAAGCGGCCAGGTGCTGGTGGCCTATGGCCAGAACGGCGAGATGCTGCGCCCGGAGAACGGCTACCCGCTGCGCCTGGTGGTGCCGGGCGTGCAGGGCGTGAGCTGGGTCAAGTACCTGCGCCGCATCGAGGTCGGTGACAAGCCCTATGCCACCAAGGACGAGGCGGTGCACTACGTCGACCTGATGCCCGGTGGCCTGCACCGCCAGTACACCAGCATCCAGGAGTGCAAGAGCGTGGTCACCACGCCGTCGGGCGGCCAGGTGCTGCTGGACAAGGGCTTCTTCAACATCAGCGGCCTGGCCTGGTCCGGCCGCGGCAAGATCAGGCGGGTGGACGTGTCGGTGGATGGCGGGCGCAACTGGCGCACGGCGCGGTTGGAGACGCCGGTGCTCGACCGCAGCCTCACGCGCTTCAACATCGACTGGGTCTGGGACGGCAAGCCGGCCCTGATCCAGAGCCGCGCGATCGACGAGACCGGCTACGTGCAGCCCACCTACGGCGAGTTGCGCAAGGTGCGCGGCACGCGGTCGATCTATCACAACCATTCGATCCAGACCTGGCTGGTGCAGGAGAGCGGGGAGGTCAAGAATGTCCAGCTCGGTTAAGACGCTGTTCGCCGCCGTGGCGCTGGTGGCGGCCGGCGCGGCTGTCGCGCAGACCTATCCCGGCATCGGCCGCCCGGCCACGGCCAAGGAGATCCAGGCCTGGGACATCGACGTGCGCCCGGACTTCAAGGGCCTGCCCAAGGGCTCTGGATCGGTCGAGAAAGGCACCGACCTGTGGGAGGCCAAGTGCGCGTCCTGCCACGGCGTGTTCGGTGAGAGCAACGAGGTCTTCTCGCCGCTGGTCGGCGGCACCACGGCCGAGGACGTCAAGACCGGCCGCGTCGCCAAGCTGCTGGACAACAGCTTCCCGGGCCGCACCACCTTCATGAAGGTGCCGACTGTCTCGACGCTGTGGGACTACATCTACCGCGCGATGCCGTGGAATGCGCCGAAGTCGCTGAGCGCGGACGACACCTACGCGGTGCTGGCCTACCTGCTGAACCTGGCCCACGTGGTGCCCGACGACTTCGTGCTGTCGGACGCCAACATCGCCGAGGTGCAGGCGCGCATGCCCAACCGCAATGGCATGACCACCGAGCACCACCTTTGGCCCGGCAAGGGCATGGGCGGCAAGCCGAACGACGTCAAGAGCACGGCGTGCATGAGCAATTGCGCCGGCGAGCCGAACGTGGCCTCGTTCCTGCCGGACTTCGCGCGCAACGCCCACGGCAACCTGGCGGAGCAGAACCGCATGGTCGGCGCGCAGCACGGCGCCGACACCACGCGCCCGGAAGGCGCGGCGCCGGCGGCCCCGACGGCGCCCGTGCCCGCAGCGCCCAAGGCCGGTGGCGCGCCCACGGCGTTGCTCGCGCAGCGCACCTGCACGGCCTGCCACGGCATGGAGACCAAGCTCGTCGGCCCGGGCTTCGCCGAGATCGCGCGCAAGTATGCCGACCGAGCGGACCGCGAGGCCTACCTGGCCGGCAAGATCGTGTCGGGTGGTTCCGGGGTGTGGGGCGCGATCCCGATGCCCCCGCAAACCCTGCCGCCCGAAGAGGTCAAGACCATCGCCGCGTGGCTGGCCGCCGGCGCACCGAAGTAAGCTGCGACCCCCGTCGCGAACCCCGCCGGCGTACCCTCTGAGGGTATGCCCGGTTTCCGCCACCCACCGGATGGCGGATCATTGAGTCAGGCATTGCTTATATAAGGAGCAAACGATGCAAACACGTCGAGAGGTGCTGGGTCACAGCGCCAAGGTTGTCGGCCTGATGGCCGCCGCCGGCCTGCTGCCGGCCGCTGCCCAGGCGGCGTGGAACGAGGCTGCGTTCAAGGGCAAGACCCTGGCCGAGGTCGTGGCCGCCATGGGCGGCTCGGCGCCGGCCGAGAGCAAGGACGTCACCATCACCGGCCCGGACATCGCCGAAAACGGTGCCGTGGTGCCGGTGGGCGCGTCCAGCACGCTGCCGGGCGTCAAGCGCCTGATGCTGCTGGTGGAGAAGAACCCCAGCGCCCTGGCCGCCAGCTTCGACATCACCGACAAGGTCGAGGCCAGCGTGTCCACCCGCGTCAAGATGGGCCAGTCGTCCAACGTGTACGCGGTGGCGATGCTGGCCGACGGCAAGGTGGCCTACGCGGTCAAGGAAATCAAGGTCACGCTGGGGGGCTGCGGCGGTTGATGTTGCCGGGCTCCGCGAGCCCGAGTCACGACATCCCGTACATCCCGTTCCGCACTGAATTCAGGAGATTGACATGGCAGACCCGATGCGCATCCGCGCCAAGGCCGAAGGCAACGTGGCCACCGTCCGCGTGCTGATGAGCCACGAGATGGAAACCGGCCAGCGCAAGGACTCGAGCGGCAAGCCGATCCCGGCCTGGTTCATCCAGGAAGTCACCGTCGCCCACAACGGCACCACCGTGATGACCGCCGAGTGGGGTCCCTCGGTGTCGAAGAACCCGTTCATGCAGATGGCCGTCAAGGGCGCCAAGGCCGGCGACAAGATCACCATCAGCTGGACGGACAACAAGGGCGACAAGCGCACCGACGAAGCCACCGTGTCCTGAACACGGGGCTGCGCCGAAGGTTGTTGGGAATTCCAAGGAGACAAGCAACGATGAGACACGGACTCGCCTGGGGTGCGGTGGCGGTGCTGGCACTGGCCGGCAATGCCTTCGCGCAGGGGAAATCGGCCGCCGACGGCATCGCGGAATACCGCAAGATGCTGGAGGACGGCAATCCGGCCGAGCTGTACGAGGCCAAGGGCGAGGACCTGTGGAAGAAGGCGCGTGGCCCGAAGAACGCGTCGCTCGAGAAGTGCGACCTGGGCCTCGGCCCGGGCGTGGTCAAGGGCGCGTTCGTGACGCTGCCGCGCTACTTCGCCGACACCGGCCGCGTACAGGATCTCGAGGATCGCCTGGTCACCTGCATGGAGACGCTGCAGGGTCTGGACGGTGCGGAGATCCGCAAGACCGCCTTCGGCAAGGGCGAGATGGCCAACGTCACCGCGCTGGCCACGTGGATCGCCTCCACCTCGCGCGGCATGCGCTTCGCCCTACCGCAGGGCCACGCCGAAGAGCAGCGCATGTACGAACTCGGCAAGCGGGCGTTCTTCTATCAGGGCGGCCCGTACGACTTCTCCTGCGCCACCTGCCATGGCAGCGACGACAAGCGCATCCGCCTGCAGGACCTGCCCAACCTGACCAAGAACCCCGGTGACGGCATCGGCTTTGCCGCCTGGCCGGCCTACCGGGTCAGCAACGGCCAGATGTGGAGCATGCAGCTGCGCCTGAACGACTGCTACCGCCAGCAGCGCTTCCCGTACCCGGGTTTCGCCTCCGAGGTGACGATCGCGTTGTCGACCTACATGGGCGTCAATGCCAAGGGGGCCGAGTCCATCGTGCCCGCGATCAAGCGCTGAGCGGGGGAGCACGCACATGAAGAGCAAGACGTGGAAGATCGTCGGCGGCACGGCCGCCGCGGTGGTGCTGCTGGCCGGCTGCGCCAGCGGCGGGGGTTCCGGCGGCAGCATCGATGCGCAGGTGCAGGCGATGATGAAGTCGTCGTTCCGCGACCAGGGCATCGCCAAGGTCGACCGGCTGAACCAGGACCTGGGTCAGAAGGCGTGTTCCACGCCCGATGGCGCACCGGCCGACGTGGCCAAGCTGATCGAGGCGCAGAACCTGGCCACGATCAAGTGGCCCGCGGGCGGCCAGTACTTCGGCGACTTCGTCGCCGGCGAGAAGCTGGCGCAGAACGGCCGCGGCATGACCTGGCGCGAGAAGTCCACCGACCCCAAGGGCAACGGCGGCAACTGCTACAACTGCCACCAGATCGACCAGCAGGAGATCTCGTACGGCACCATCGGCCCGAGCCTTTGGAACTACGGGAAGATCCGCGGCGTCAAGGACGTGACCGACCCCAACGTGGCGGCCATCATCCAGTACACCTGGGGCAAGATCTACAACAGCAAGGCCTACTCGGCCTGTTCCAACATGCCGCGCTTCGGGCACATGGGGCTGCTCAACGAACAGCAGATGCGCGACCTGATGTCGCTGCTACTGGATCCGCGTTCCCCGGTCAACCAGTGACCGGCTGACCCAAGCCCGCCTCGGCGGGCTTTTTCAGCCTTCAAACATAAGCCGTTACTTATCATGAGTCTGAGCAAGCGAGAGTTCCTGCAGGTGCTGGCCGCCGGCAGCGTGGCCGGCATGGGCCTGGGCCGCTGGGCCGACGCCGACGCCGCCACCGCCGGCGAGGCGATGTACGACGTCAAGCCGCTGGGCACCGGCCCCGGCCACGTCTCGCTGCTGCACATGACCGACTGTCACGCGCAGTTGCTGCCGATCCGCTTCCGCGAGCCGAGCGTGAACCTGGGCATCGGCGACATGAAGGGCCAGATCCCGCACCTGGTGGGCGAGCACCTGCTCAAGCTGGCCAAGGTGCCGGCCGGCACGCCGATGGCGCATGCCTACACCTACCTGGACTTCGAGGCCGCTTCGCGCCGTTACGGCAAGGTGGGCGGCTTCGCGCACCTGGCCACGCTGGTCAAGCGCATGAAGGCCAGCCGCCCCGGCGCGCTGCTGCTCGACGGTGGCGACACCTGGCAGGGCAGCGCCACCGCGCTGTGGACCAACGGCCAGGACATGGTCGACGCCTGCAAGGCGCTGACCGTCGACGTGATGACCGGCCACTGGGAGTTCACGCTGGGCATGGACCGCGTGAAGGAGATCGTCGAGAAGGACTTCGCCGGCAAGGTCGATTTCGTCGCCCAGAACATCAAGACCGCCGACTTCGGCGACCCGGTGTTCAAGCCCTACGTGATCCGCGAGATCGCCGGCGTGCCGGTGGCCATCGTCGGCCAGGCCTTCCCGTACACCCCCATCGCCAACCCGCGCTACATGGTGGCCGACTGGACCTTCGGCATCCAGGACGAGAACATGCAGAAGGTGGTGGACGAGGCGCGCAGCAAGGGTGCGCAGCTGGTCGTCGTCGTCAGCCACAACGGCATGGACGTGGACCTGAAGATGGCCAGCCGCGTGCGCGGCATCGATGCCATCTTCGGCGGCCACACGCACGACGGCGTGCCGGTGGCGGTGCCGGTGAAGAACGCCGGCGGCACCACGCTGGTCACCAACGCCGGCAGCAACGGCAAGTTCCTCGGCGTGATGGACTTCGAGGTCAAGGACGGCAAGATCGCGCGCTGGCAGTACAAGCTGCTGCCGGTGTTCAGCGAGATGCTGCCCGCCGATGCCGCGATGCAGGCGCTGATCACGAAGATCCGCGCGCCCTACGAAGCAAAGCTGGGCGAGAAGCTCGCCGTCACCGACGGCCTGCTGTACCGCCGCGGCAACTTCAACGGCAGCTGGGACCAGCTGATCTGCGACGCGCTGATGGAGGCGCAGGACGCACAGATCGCGTTCTCGCCCGGCTTCCGCTGGGGCACCAGCCTGCTGCCGGGCGACGTGATCACGCGCGAGCTGCTGATGGACCAGGTGGCCACCACCTACAGCTACGCCACCGTGACCGACATGCCCGGATCGATGATCAAGACCGTGCTCGAGGACGTCTGCGACAACCTGTTCAACGCCGACCCCTACTACCAGCAGGGCGGCGACATGGTGCGCATCGGCGGCCTGACCTACGCCTGCGAACCGGGTGCGGAGATGGGCAAGCGCATCCAGGACATGCGCCTGGCCGGCAAGCCCATCGAGGCCGACAAGACCTACAAGGTCGCCGGCTGGGCGCCGGTGTCCGAAGAGGCGGCCAAGGCCGGCAACAAGCAGGTCTGGGAAGTGATCGAGCCCTGGCTCAAGGCCAAGGGCACAGTGGCGGCACGCAAGCCCAACCTGCCGCGCCTGATCGGCGTGGACGGCAACCCCGGGCTGGCATAGTCGCGTTGGTCCAAACCACCAGGAGACAAGACATGGTCAAGAAGCTCATCGCCGCCGCCCTGCTGGCCGGTGCCACCCTGGCCGCCCAGGCCCAGGATCTGGTTGTCTACCACATCGACAACGCCCAGGCCCAGGCCGTCAAGGGCCTGCGCAACATCCGCAACCACATGGACGTGGACCCCACGGCCAAGATCACCGTGGTCACGCACGCCAATGGCGTGGACTTCCTGATGGAGGGTGCCAAGGACGAGAAAGCCGGCGAGTTCGCGCCGCTGGTCTCGGCCCTGGTGGCGCGCGGCGTGAAGTTCGAGATCTGCGAGATCACGCTGAAGAACCGCAACCTCAAGAAGGACCAGTTCGTGCAGGACGCCGGCTTCACGCCGTCGGGCGTGGTGCGCCTGGCCAAGATGCAGAAGGAAGGCGCGGCCTACATCAAGCCCTGACCGGGGCCTGGTGGCGACGCGCCTCTGACGCGCATCAAGGTGCGACAGCGCCGGGCGGGCTACGCTGTACCCCATTAGGTATGGCAACATGAATCTCGTCCCGCTCATGGAATGGCTGGGCGAGCCCTGGACCCTGGGGCTCGGCGGCCTGCTGGTCGGCGTGGCCTTCGGCTTCTTCGCCCAGCGCTCGCGCTTCTGCCTGCGCTCGGCGGTGATCGAGTTCGCCCGCGGCCACCACGGCGGAAAGCTCACCGTGTGGCTGTTCGCCTTTGCCACGGCCGTGACGGCGACGCAGCTGTTGTCGTTGCTGGGCTGGTTCGACGCCGCCGACGCGCGCCAGATCGCCGCCCGCGGCAGCCTGTCGGGCGCGGCCATCGGCGGCGCGCTGTTCGGCATGGGCATGATCCTGGCGCGCGGCTGTTCCAGCCGCCTGCTGGTGCTGGCGGCGCAAGGCAACCTGCGCTCGGTGATGTCCGGGCTGATCTTCGCCGTGGCGGCACAGTCGGCGTGGACCGGCATGCTGTCTCCCGTCCGCGAGACCATCTCCGGCTGGTGGACGGTGGACGGTGGTCCGGCACGCGACCTGATCGAGCGCACCGGCATCGGCCATGGCGGGGCCTTCGTCTTCGGCCTGGTCTGGCTGGGGGCGGCCATCGTCTGGGCGCGGCGGCAGAAGGTGCCTGGCTGGGGCTACGGCGGTGCCGTCGGCGTGGGCCTGGCCATCGCCGCCGCGTGGTGGTTCACCTACAGCGTGGCCAGCCAGGGCTTCGATCCGCACCCGATCCAGGCGCTGAGCTTCACCGGCCCGTCGGCCGAGGTGCTCACGCGCGTGCTCTTCGTCAGCGACAAGCCGGCCAACTTCGACATGGGCCTGATGCCCGGCGTGGTGCTGGGCTCGTTCCTGGCCGCGGCGCTGTTCGGCGAGCTCAAGCTCGAAGGCTTCGAAGGTGGCGCCAGCATGCGCCGCTACATCGTCGGCGCCATCGCCATGGGCTTCGGCGGCATGACGGCGGGTGGCTGCGCCGTGGGCGCGGGCCTCAGCGGCGCGGCGGTGTTCACGATGACCTCCTGGGTCACGCTGTGCGCGATGTGGGCCGCCGCGGCCATCACCGACCGCCTGGTCGACCAGCGGCCGGCCGGGTTGCTGGACCAGCCGATCGCGGGGCAGGCGGCCGCCACGCCGCACCGTACTGCGGCGGCCTGAGCGGGGCTGGCCGGCGGGCATACTTGCCCGCCAGAAGAACCCCCAGGAGACCCGTGCAATGAGTGTCCAGCCCGGCCAGTTGATGTGGACCCCGACGCCGGCGCAGCAGCAGGCCAGCCTGCTGCACCACTTCCAGCAGTGGCTGCAGCAGCGGCACGGTGAGCGGTTCGACGACTACGAGTCGCTGTGGCGCTGGTCGGTGGCCGATCTCGACCGCTTCTGGCGCGACGTCTGGGACTATTTCGACGTGCAGGCCGATGGCGACCCGTCGGTGGTGCTGGCGCGGCGCGAGATGCCCGGCGCGCAGTGGTTCCCGAACGTGCGCCTGTCCTATGCCGAGCACGTCTTCCGCCGGGCCAGCGACAGCCGGCCGGCGCTGATCGTGCGCCGGGAGGACGCACCGCCGCGCGAGGTCTCCTGGGCCGAGCTGCGCGACCAGGTCGGCGCGCTGGCGGCCTGGATGCGCGCGCAGGGCATCGTGGCCGGCGACCGCGTCGTGTCCTACCAGCCCAGCCGCGCCGAGACCGTGGTGGCGCTGCTGGCCTGCGCCAGCATCGGCGCCATCTGGTCGAGTTGCGCGCCCGACATGGGTGCCACCGTGGTGCTCGACCGCTTCCGCCAGATCGAGCCGAAGCTGCTGTTCGCGTGCAGCAGCACCACCTACGCCGGCAAGCGGCACGACCGCCGGGAGCTCGTCGCCGAGCTGATCCGCGAACTGCCCAGCCTGCAGGCCGTGGTGCACGTGCCGGCGCCGGACGAGGACGCCACGCCGCCCTGGCCCGGCGCCGTGCGCTGGGCCGATACCATTGGCACGCCCGCACCGCTGCAGTTCACACGCCTGCCGTTCGACCACCCGCTGTGGATCGTCTACTCCTCCGGCACCACCGGCCTGCCCAAGGCCATGGTGCATGGCCAGGGCGCTATCGTGCTCACGCACCTGAAGGCACTGGCCTTCCAGCACGACCTGCGCGAAGGCGACGTGATGCTCTACCTGGGCAGCCCGGGCTGGATCGTCTGGAACCTGCTGGTCGGCGGCCTGCTGATGGGGGCGACGGTGGTGCTGTTCGACGGGCACCCCGGCTACCCGACACCGGACGCCGCGTGGCGCTTTGCCGCCGAGCACCGTGCCACGCTGTTCGGCTGCGGCGCCGCCTTCCTGCTGCAGGCGATGAAGGACGGGCTCGAGCCCGGCCGCGATCTGGACCTGTCGGCCATGCGCGCGCTGGTGTCCACCGGCTCGCCGCTGCCCGAGGACGCCTACGGCTGGGCCTACCGCGCGGTGAAGCCCGACCTCTGGCTGGCGTCGATCAGCGGCGGCACCGACATCGCCGCCGGCTTCGTCTCCAGCGCCGCCACGCTGCCGGTGCACGCGGGCGAGATCCAGTGCCGCGAGCTGGGCGTGGACGCGCACGCCTTCGACGAACAGGGCCGCGACGTGGTCGGCGAGGTCGGTGAACTCGTGATCACGCAGCCCATGCCGTCGATGCCGCTGTACTTCTGGAACGACCCGGATGGCAAGCGCTACCGCGAAAGCTACTTCGAGATGTACCCGGGCCTGTGGCGCCACGGCGACTGGATCCGCTTCACCGAGCGCGGCAGCTCGGTGATCTACGGCCGCAGCGACACCACCATCAACCGCCACGGCATCCGCATGGGCACGGCCGAGATCTACCGCGTGGTGGAGGACCTGCCGGAGATCCGCGACAGCCTGGTGGTGGACCTGGAGTACCTGGGCAAGCCGTCGTTCATGCCGCTGTTCGTGGTGCTGCAACCCGGCGCCGAACTCGACGACGCGCTGAAGGCGCGCATCCGCGACCGCATCCGCACCGACGCGTCGCCGCGCCACGTGCCCGACGACATCGTGCCCGTGCCGGAGATCCCGCGCACGCTCACCGGCAAGAAGATGGAGCTGCCGGTGCGCAAGCTGCTGCTGGGCGCGCAGCCCGAGGCCGTGGCCAGCCCGGATGCGATGGCCAACCCGGGCAGCTTCGCCACCTACGTGGCCTACGCGCAGCGGCGGGCGACGGTGGCCTGAACACTCACGGCCAGTCGGCGTAGCTGGTGGGCGCCGGCGGCCGGCCGGCCGCGGCCAGGGCGCGTGTCTGGCGCCGCCACTGCCCCGGCGCGCTGCCCGTCCAGCGGCGGAAGAAACGGCTGAAGTGGCTGCCGCTGCCGAAGCCCAGGTCCTGCGCCACGTGCTCCACCGACAGGTCGGTGCCCGCCAGCAGGCTGCAGGCCTCGCGCACCACACGCTGGTGCACCAGGGCCAGCGGCGGGCGGCCCAGCGTGCGCACGCACAGGTCGTGCAGGCGGTCGGCCGAGATCGTCAGCTCCTGCGCGTAGCGCGCCACCGGCCAGTGGTGGCGGAACTGCGCCTCCACCAGGTGGCGGAAACGCAGCAGGCGGCCCTGACCTGGGGCGGCGGCCGCTTCGACGCCGGTGTGGCTGGCCTGGCGCCACAGCGCCACCAGCACCAGGGTCAGGTGCGCCACCAGGTAGGGCCGCGACACGCTCGCGCCGCTGCGCGCCTCGGCCTCCATGGCCTGCAGCGACCGCACCAGTTCGTCGCGCGCCGCCGGCTCCACGCCGCCCAGCATCACCAGCCGGGTGCCCACCGCGCGCAGCGGGGCGGCGTCCGGGCGGTCGCCGGCGGCGGCGGCCAGCAGGGCGTCGGTCACGCCCACGGTCAGGCCGCTGGCGCCCGCATCCACCCGCAGCGCGCGGGCCTGACCGGCCGGCAGCCAGACGATGTCGCCGCCGCGCAGCGGCAGTTCACCTTCGGCATGCCAGAGCTGGCCACGGCCACTGGCCAGGTGAACGCAGCGCGACAGCGCCCCCCCGCCGGCCGGGGCGGGGCCTTCCAGCGACCAGCGCTGCGGGTGCAGGGTGGGCTCGATGCGCAGCGCCTGCACCTCGCGCGCGCCGGAGAACGCCGCCGACCCCCAGGGGCTCATCGACGCGCGCCTCCGGGGTGACCCTGTGCTGGAAACTCCCGAGGCCGGATTCCAGATAACGTCAATCGCATGCCATAAAGATACATGAACAGGGTTGGCATCGTGGGCCACAGTCGCGGCTCACGCTGACGCCACCCATGTACACCGCCCCCCTGCTCATCGGCGACCGCGACGCCCCCGCCACCGGCGGCGCCACGTTCGACCGCCGCGACCCGGTGCGCGGCGAGGTGGTCACCGTGGCCGCCGCCGCGACGGTCGCCGATGCCCAGGCCGCTGCCAGCGCCGCCGCGGCGGCGTTCCCCGGCTGGTCCGCCACGCCGCCAGGGGGGCGCCGCGCGGTCCTGAACCGCGCCGCCGACGAGTTGCTGGCGCGCACGCCCGAGTTCGTGCGCGCCATGGCACGCGAGACCGGATCGTCGCCGCAGTGGGCCACCTTCAACGTGCGCCTGGGCGCGGAGATGCTGCGCGAGGCCGCGGCCATGACCACGCAGATCGGCGGCCAGGTGATCCCGTCGGAGCATCCGGACAAGCTGGCGATGGCGGTGCGGCAGCCCGCCGGCGTCTGCGTGGGCATCGCACCCTGGAACGCGCCAGTGATCCTGGGCGTGCGCGCGGTGGCCATGCCGCTGGCCTGCGGCAACACCGTGGTGCTGAAGTCGGCCGAGATGTGCCCGATGACGCACCGGCTGATCGCCGAGGCACTGCGCGCCGCCGGCCTGCCCCCGGGCGCGCTGAACGTGGTCAGCAACGCGCCGGCCGATGCACGCGCGGTGGTCGACGCGCTGATCGCGCACCCGGCGGTGCGTCGCGTCAGCTTCACCGGCTCCACGCGCGTGGGCCGGCTGATCGCCGAGAGCTGCGCGCGCCACCTCAAGCGCGCGCTGCTGGAACTCGGTGGCAAGGCGCCGATGGTGGTGCTGGACGACGCCGACCTGGACGCCGCGGTGCAGGCCGCGGCCTTCGGCGCGTACGCCAACCAGGGCCAGATCTGCATGAGCACCGAGCGCCTGGTGGTGGACGCCAGCGTGGCCGACGCCTTCGTGGAGAAGCTCGCCGCCAAGGTGCGCACACTGCGTGCCGGCGTGCCCGGCAGCGAAGGCTGCGTGCTCGGCGCGATGATCGACCGCGACGCGGTGGACCGCGTGCGCAGCATGATCGACGACGCCATGGCCAAGGGCGCGGTGCTGGTGGCCGGTGGCGAGGCCGAGGGCACGGTGATGCAGCCGGCGCTGCTGGACCACGTGACGCCGGCCATGCGCCTCTACCGCGACGAGAGCTTCGGCCCCGTGGTGGGCGTGGTGCGCGTGCACTCGGTGGAGGAGGCCGTCACCGTGGCCAACGACAACGACTACGGCCTCGCTGCCGCGGTCTTCGGCCGCGACGTGGTGCGCGCGCTGGCCGTGGCACGCCAGATCGACTCCGGCATCTGCCACGTCAACGCCGCCACCGTGCACGACGAGCCGCAGATGCCCTTCGGCGGCGTCAAGGCCAGCGGCTACGGCCGCTTCGGCGGCACGGCCGCCATCGACGAATTCACCGAATTGCGCTGGATCACCGTGCAGGGCGAGCCGGCGCACTACCCGTTCTGAAGCCCCTGCCACACCCCGGAGACAAGACCATGCAACGCAGAACCACCCTGGCCCTGGCCGCCGCCGCGGCACTGACCGTCGCGCTGCCGGTGGCCGCGCAGCAGACCATCAAGATCGGCGCCGTCGCGCCCAAGACCGGCCCGCTGGCCGGCGGCGCCGCGGTCACGCAGTGGCCCAGCATCAAGATGTGGGTCACCCAGGTCAACGAGCGCGGCGGCCTGAAGATGAAGGACGGCTCGATGCGCAAGGTCGAGCTGATCGAGTACGACGACCGCACCAACCCCGGCGAGACCATCAAGGCCGTCGAGCGCCTGGCCACGCAGGACAAGGCCGACTTCATCATCGCGCCCTACGGCACCGGCCTGAACCTGGCCGCGGCGCCGGTGTTCGCCAAGTACGGCTACCCGCAGATCGCGGTGAGCTCGATCACCGACAAGGGCCCGGAGCTGACCAAGCGCTACCCCACGCTGTTCCTGACCCTGGGCAACACCACGGCCTTCGCCAACTCCGTGGCCGACATCCTCAAGAAGCTGGTGGACGAGGGCAAGATCGGCAAGAAGGTGGCCATGGTCAACGTGGCCGACGCCTTCGGCATCGAACTCGCGGAAGCCGCGCGCCCGATCTTCAAGCAGCACGGCCTGGAGATCGTCTACGACAAGAGCTACCCGCTGGGCACGCAGGACCTGTCGCCGGTGATGAAGGGCGCCAAGGCCGCGAACCCCGACGCCTTCGTCGCGTTCTCGTACCCGCCCGACACCTTTGCGCTGGCCGAGCAGGCCAAGATCGAGAACCTGAACGTCAAGGCCTACTACTCGGCCGTGGCCACCTGCTTCCCGGCCTTCGGCGGCAAGTTCGGCAAGTCGGCCGAGGGCATCCTGGGCGCCGGCGGCATCAACCCCGACGCGCCGGAGATGAAGGGCTATTTCGAGACCCACAAGAAGCTCACCGGTGTCGATGCCGACTACTGGGCCGGCCCCGTCACCTATGCCAGCCTGCAGGTGCTGGAGCAGGCCATCGAGGGCACGGGCGGCGTCGACAAGGCCGCGGTCACGGACTACATCAAGAATAACAGCTTCAAGACCGTGCTCGGCGACTGGACCTTCAAGAACCAGATGATCGAGAACTTCTGGACGGTGGGCCAGTGGCAGGGCGGCAAGTTCGTCGGCGTGGCGTCCACTGGCAAGCCGGGCGAGCGCCCGGTGCAGCTGAAGACCGGCTGGTGATCTCCTGAAGCCCACGCGCGCCGGCCGGCCTGGCGCGCGCCTTGCGACCCACCATGGACATCCTGATCACCGGCATCCTGCTGGGAGCCACCTATTCGCTGCTGGCGATGGGCCTGACCCTGCAGTACGGCGTCGCCCGCATCATGAACCTGGCCAACGGCGAGATGCTGGTGGCCGGGGCCTTCGGCGCCTTCTGGGTGTTCACGGCGCAGAGCGTCAACCCGATGCTCGCGCTGCTGTTCGTGGTGCCGGCGGCCTTCCTGCTCAATGCGGCCATCTACCGCTGGCTGCTGCTGCCGCTGGTGCGGCGCGCGAAGAACCGCGGCCAACTGGAGGTGGACAGCATCCTGGCCACCTTCGGCATGAGCTTCGCGATGGTGGGCCTGATGCGCTGGGCCTTCGGTGGCGAGTTCTTCAACTACAGCTTCCTGGCCACGCCCTTCGAGATCTTCGGCAGCCCCTTCGGCCTGAACCGCGTCGTCGCGGCGCTGGCGGCGGCGGCCATCTGCGCGCTGGTGTGGTGGGGCCTGCACGCCACGCGCACCGGCATGGCGCTGCGCGCGGTGGCGGTGGACCCGCGCTCCGCGGGCCTGGTGGCCATCGACGTGAAGGCCATGAACACGCTGGCCTTCGCGCTGGGCGGGGCCATCACCGCCGCCGGCGGCACCATCCTCTCGACCTTCCTGACGCTGGATGCGTCGATCGGCGTGCTCTTCACGATGAAGGCGCTGATCATCGTCATCATGGGCGGCGTGGGCGACGTGCGTGGCGCGGTCGTCGCCGCCGTCATCCTGGGCCTGGCCGAGACCTTCGTCGCCAGCGTCATCGACCCCGGCCTGACCCTGGCCGCGGCCTACCTGCTGTTCGTGCTGGTGCTGCTGTTCCGGCCGCAGGGCCTGTTCGGGAGGCGCACCTCGTGACCCGGCGCGAGCAGATCCTCATGGCCGTGATCGCAGCCGCCTTCGTGCTGCTGGCCTTCCTGCCGGCGCTGGGCAATGCCTACCTGCTGACGCTGGGCATCTCGATCGCGATGTACGGCGTGCTGGCCACGTCCTGGGCCATGTTCTCCGGCCCCACGCACTACATCTCGCTGGCCACCGCGGCCTTCTACGGGCTGGGCGCGTACACCGTGGGCTCGGGCATCGAGCACCTGCCGTACGCGGTGCTGGTGCTGATCTCGGCCGTGGGCGGCGGCGTGCTGGCGCTGCTCGTGGGCCTGGCCACGCTGCGCCTGTCGGGCGTGTACTTCGTGATCTTCACGCTCGGGCTGGCGGAATTCATCCGCCAGGTCGTGACCTGGGTGCAGAACAACTTCACCGGCAGCCGCGGCATGTACGTGCTGACCGACCTGAAGGACCAGCACATCTACTGGCAGCTGCTGGCGCTGGGCGCCATCGTGGCGCTGCTGGGCTGGTGGATCAACCGCTCGCGCCTGGGTTTTGCGCTGCGCATCATCGGCAACGACGAGCTCGTGGCGTCGCACGTGGGCATCCATTCGCCGCGGGCCAAGATCACCCTGTTCGTGATCAGCGGCGTGGTGGCGGCCATCGTCGGCGCGATCATGGCGCCGCGCTTCACCTACATCGAGCCGTCGATCGCGTTTTCGCCGGACCTGTCGTTCCAGGTCGTGATCATGGCGCTGCTGGGCGGCGTGCACCGTCTGTGGGGCCCCATCGTCGGCGTCGTGCCCTTCACGCTGCTGTGGGAGGCCATCAGTGCCAGCTTCCCCACGCAGACCGTGCTGCTGCTGGGCGTGGCCTTCCTGCTCATCGTCTACTTCATTCCGCAGGGCGTGGTCGGCCTGCTCGAGAAGCTGAAGAAGAAGGGGCACGACCATGCGTGAGCGCATCGTGCTCGAGGTGTCGAACGTCGCCAAGCACTTCGGCGGCCTGCGCGCCGTGGACGACGTGAGCTTCAGCGTGCGCGAGCACGAGGTGATGGGCATCATCGGCCCCAACGGCTCGGGCAAGACGACGATGATGAACCTCATCAGCGGCGCGCTGGCGCCGACGGCGGGTGACATCACGCTGGACGACATGCTGATCTCCGGCCGCCCGGCGCGCGAGATCTCACGCGCCGGCGTGGGCCGCACCTTCCAGCTGGTGCGCGTGCTGCCGGGCCTGAGCGTGATCGAGAACGTGATGGCCGGTGCCGTCTTCGGCCACAAGCGGCTGTGGGGCCGCGAGGCGCGCCGCCACGCCGAGCGGCAGCTGGAGCGCGTGGGCATCGGCCACGCGGCCAAGCTGCCCGTTTCGGCGCTGACCTACATCGACGAGAAGCGCGTGGAGCTGGCGCGCGCACTGGCCGGCGACCCGCGCGTGCTGCTGCTCGACGAATGGCTGGCCGGCCTGAACCCCACCGAGCTGCAGACCGGCATCGAGCTCATCAAGAGCCTGCGCGACGACGGCCGCACGGTGATCCTGGTGGAGCACGTGATGGACGCCATCCGCAGCCTGTGCGACCGCTGCGTGGTGATGAGCAGCGGCGTGAAGATCGCCGAGGGCACGCCGGCTGAGGTGCTGGCCGATCGAGAGGTGATCAAAGCCTATCTGGGAGATGGCGATGCTTGAGGTGAAGGACCTCGCCGTCACCTACGGCCAGCACCGCGCGCTCAAGGGCGTGAGTCTGACGGTGGCGCCGGGCGAGATCGTCGTCATCCTGGGCGCCAACGGCGCCGGCAAGACCTCGCTGCTCAAGGCCATCGCCGGCCTGGAGCGTGGCGCCGGCAGTGTGCGCCTGGACGGCAGCTCGATCGCCGGCCTGCCGCCGCACCGCATCGTCGAGGCCGGCCTCGCCCTGGTGCCCGAGGGCCGCGGCATCTTCGGCGACCTGACGGTGCAGGAGAACCTGGCGCTCGGTGCCTTCGCCCACCGCGCGCGCGACGGCCAGCAGGCCAACCTGGACCGCGTGCTGGGCCTGTTCACGCGCCTGTCGGAACGCAGCGGCCAGGTCGCGCGCACGATGAGCGGCGGCGAGCAGCAGATGGTGGCCATCGGCCGTGCGCTGATGAGCGCGCCCACCATCCTGATGCTCGACGAGCCGTCGCTGGGCCTCAGCCCGCTGCTGTGCACCGAGCTGTTCCGCAACCTGCGCACCATACGCGACAGCGGTGTGGGTGTGCTGCTGGTGGAGCAGAACGCACGGCAGAGCCTGGCCATCGCCGACCGCGCCTACCTGCTGGAGAACGGCGAGATCGTCGGCCAGGGGCCGGCGGCGCAGCTGGCGCGCGACCCGGCGGTGCAGGCGGCCTACCTGGGCGGCGCGGCCGGGCATGCGGCGGCGCCGGCCGCCTCGACGCCGGCACCGGCGCACGCGTCCGCGCGGCGCCGGCCGCAGCCATCGCCGCGCACGCGCTGGCCGCTGTCGCCGCACCGGCCACCGGCGGCTACGGCACGTCGGTGGTCAGCACCTCGGCCGACCGGCTGGTGCCCACGCGCATCGCCGACCTGGTGCGCATCGCGTCGCAGCGCCAGGCCGAGGACGTGACGACGCAGCGCCACGCGCCGCGCGACGAGGCGCTGGCCGCACGCGCGCTGGCCGAGCTGAAGACCAGCGGCACGCTCGACGAGGCCGTGGCGCGAATCACGCAGGCGGCGCAGCGCAGCGCGCCGGCCCCTGCACCTGCCACCAAGCCGGCGGTTGGCCCGGTCCCGTCCATCGAGGTCTGGCACCGCCCCGGCATCGAGGTTTGGGAGCGCCAGCCCGACGGCACCATGAAACGGAAAGGCTGAACATGGCAAGCAACTTCGACGGCCTGTACATCGGCGGCCGCTGGGTCCACCCCGGCCGCAGCTTCGACGACCTGAACCCGGCCAACGGCAACGTCTGGGCCCGCGTGCCCGACGGCAGCCTGCAGGACACGCGCGCCGCCATCGACGCCGCGCAGGCCGCGTTCCCGGCCTGGTCGGCGCTGATGTTCCAGCAGCGCAGCCACTACATGATCAAGATCGCCGAGGTCGTGGAGCGGCGGAAGAAGGACCTGGTCGAGGCGCTCAAGCACGAAGGCGGCGGCTGGTTCGGCAAGGGCATGTTCGAGGCCGGCTACGTGCCGGAGGTGTTCTACGCCGCCGCGGCCAGCAACTACGCTGCCATCGGCGAGGTGCTGCCGTCGGAGAACGGCAAGCTCTCGATGGCGATGCGCCGCCCGATGGGCGTGATCACCTGCATCAGCCCCTGGAACTTTCCGGCGCTGCTGACGGCGCGCGGCATCGCGTTTGCCATCGCCGCCGGCAACACCTGCGTGCTGAAGCCGTCCGAGGAGACGCCCTACACCGGCGGCCTGTTCTTCGCCGAGGTCTTCGAGGAAGCCGGCGTGCCGCCGGGCGTGCTCAACGTGCTGACCTGCTCGCGCGAGAACATCGTGGCCATCGGCGACGAGCTGATCGACAACCCGCGCATCAAGGGCATCAGCTTCACCGGCAGCACGCCGGTGGGCCGCATGATCGCGGCGCGCGCCGGCGCGCACCTGAAGAAGGCCTGCGTGGAACTCGGCGGCAAGGACAGCCTGATCGTCTGCGACGACGCCGACATGGACCGCGCCACCCAGGCCGCCAACTTCGGCAGCTTCATGCACCAGGGCCAGATCTGCATGTCGGTGGAGAAGGTGCTGGTGCAGGACAAGATCTTCGAGCCCTTCGTGCAGCGCTTCGTCGAGCGCGCCGCCAAGCTGAAGGTGGGCGACCCGAGCGTCGACGACGGCGCCATCATCGGCCCGCTGATCAACGACAAGCAGGCGGCCAAGGTCAAGGAGCAGATCGACGACGCGGTGGCCAAGGGCGCGAAGGTGCTGCTCGGCGGTGGCGTGCGTGGGCGTTTCGTCGAGCCCACCATCCTGCTGGGCGTGACGCCGCAGATGAAGGTCTACCAGGAAGAGACCTTCGGCCCCGTGGTGCCGGTGATCCCCTTCCGCAGCGACGACGAGGCGGTGGCCATCGCCAACGACACCGAGTACGGCCTGTCGAGCGGCGTGATGACGAAGGACGAGGCACGCGGGCTGCGCATCGCGCAGCAGCTCGACACCGGCATGTGCCACATCAACTGCAGCAGCGTCAACGACGAACCGCACGTGCCCTTCGGTGGCGCGAAGGCGTCCGGCCTGGGGCGGCACGGCGGGCGCTGGTCGCACGAGACTTTCACCGAGACGCGCTGGATCACGCTCGATCGCGGCGGCCGGCCCTACCCGCCGATGTTCTGACCATGAAGAATCTCCTCCAAGGCAAGACCATCGTCGTCACCGGCTGCGCCAGCGGCATCGGCCAGGAGACGGCGCGCGTGTGCAAGCAGTGGGGTGCCACCGTGCTCGGCGTGGACCGCACGATGACGCAGGAGCACGTCGACGCCCTCTACAAGGTGGACCTGACGGATCCGGCGCAGATCAAGGAACTCGTGCGTGTGCTGCCCGCCGGCATCCACGGCCTGGCCAACATCGCCGGCGTGCCGCCGACCGCGCCCGCCGAGGTGGTGCTGAAGGTCAACCTGGTGGGCCTGAAGGCGCTGACGCTGGGACTGATCCCGAAGCTGGCCGACGGCGCCAGCATCGTCAACCTGGCGTCGCTGGCCGGCTTCGACTGGGCCAACCGCGTGAGTTCGATCCACGCTGCCGAGCAGCTCGACTTCGACGACGTGGCGGAGTTCGTCGCCACGCACGATGCCGGCGACGAAGGTGGCCGCAGCTACTTCTTCAGCAAGGAGGCCCTGGTGGCCTGGACGCTGCAGCACCGCTGGACCTGGCGCGAGCGTGGCATCCGCATGAATGCCGTCAGCCCCGGCCCGGTGGACACGCCCATCCTCGGCGACTTCGTGCAGACACTGGGCGCACGCGCCGAGGAGGACATGCGCGTGATGGACCGCCCGGGCACGCCGGCCGACATCGCGCCGGCGGTGGCCTTCCTGCTCAGCGACGCCAGCGGCTGGATCCGCGGCACCAACCTCGCGGTGGACGGCGGCATGTCGTCGCACCTGCTGTGCAACATCCACGGACTCTGATGCCATGAGTGCTTTCCTCTGGTTCCTGCTGATCGTCGTCGTCCTGGCGATCGTGATCGTCGTGCTCGCCCGCTTCTACGAGCGTGCCACGCGCGAGGTCAGCCTGGTCAAGACCGGTGTCGGCGGCCGCCGCATCGTGATGGACGGTGGCGTGATCGCCGTGCCCTACTTCCACCAGATCTCGCGTGTGAACATGCAGAGCCTGCGCCTGGAGGTCAAGCGTGGCGGCGAGAGTTCGCTGATCACCAAGGACCGGCTGCGCGTGGACGTGGGCGCCGAGTTCTACGTCAGCGTGATCGCCACCGAGGACGGCATCGCCCGCGCCGCACAGACGCTGGGCAACCGCACCTTCGACGCCGGCAAGCTGCGCGAACTGATCGAGGGCAAGCTGGTCGACGCGCTGCGTGCCGTGGCCGCGCGCTTCACGATGGACGAGCTGCACGAGAACCGCGGCCGCTTCGTGTCCGAGGTGCGCGAGTCGCTGCTCGAATCGCTGGCGCGCAACGGCCTGGAGCTCGACACCGTGTCGCTGACGGCGCTGGACCAGACGGCGTTCAAGGCGCTGGACGAGAACAACGCCTTCAACGCCGTGGGCATGCGCAAGCTGGCGGAAGTGATTGCCAAGAGCAAGAAGGAGCGCGCCGAGATCGATGCTGATGCCGAGGTCTCCGTGCGCAAGGCCGCGATGGAGGCCACGCGGCGCAAGCTGCAGATCGAGCTCGACGAGCAGGCGGCGCAGATCGCGCAGGTGCAGCAGATCGAGACGCTGAAGGCGGCGCAGCTGGCCGAGGTGGTGCAGCGCAAGGCCGAGAGCGAACTGGCGTCCACCCGCGCGCGCATCGAGATGGAGCAGCGCATCCGCACCGCCGATCTGGAGCGCGAGAAGCTGATCCGCGAAGCCGAGATCGCGCAGGCCAAAGCGCTTGCCGAGGCCGAGATCGCGCGCGAGCGTGACCTGGCGCTGGCCGAGCAGCAGCGTCAGATCGCCATCGCACAGCAGAGCCAGGCAGAGAGCCAGGCGCGGGCGGCGGCCGATGCGGCGCGGGCCGAGTCGATGCGTGCCGCCGAGGCCGTGCCCACGGCCAAGGCCATGGCGGAAGCCGAACGCCGCAAGGCCGTGGCCGTGCTGGCGGCGCAGCAGGAGGCCGAGGTGGCCGGCACGCGCGCGCGCCTGGCGGCGGCCACCGAGGTCGCCACGGCACAGGACCGGGCCTCCGCGAAGCTCAAGGCGGCACAGGCCGAGGCCGAGGCGGTGGCGCTGCGTGCGCAGGCCACCAAGCAGGAACTGCTGGCGCAGGCCGAAGGCCGCAGGGCGCTGGCCGAGGCCGAGAACGCGCTGGACGAGCGCGCCACGGCCATGCGCGTGGAGTTGGCCAAGGTCGAGGCCCTGCCGAAGGTGCTGGCCGAGATGGTCAAGCCGGCGGAGAAGATCGACTCCATCCGCATCCACCAGGTCAGCGGCCTGGGCGGGGCAGCGGGCGGCGAGGGTGGCGGTGCCGACAATCGCCCGCCCGTCAATCAGGCGCTCGACTCGGTGATGGCGATGGCGGTGCAGCTGCCGGCGCTGAAGAAGCTGGGCGAGGATCTGGGCATGAGCCTGGACGCGGGCATGGCCGGGGTGACGAAGCCGCTCGACAAGCGTTGAACGCGGCTGCCGCGGTCGGTCACGTGCCGCCGCGTGTGGGGATGGGTGGGTGTCTCCCTGATTCGAGGGGGGGCGTGGCCGGTGCGGCCTCTTCCGGAACGCTGGCGGAACGGTGGCTCATCACAGTTCGCCGCATCAGTCGTTGGCTGATGCCAAACCACCATCCAGGAGCCGCCGCATGCGAAAGTTCATCACCCCGTCCCTGTGCGCCGCTGCATGTTCCCGCGTGCAGGACGGCTTGGCACGGGGTGCTTGTCGGGCCCGTCGTTCGTCATCGGGCGGTTCAGCGGCCCTGAACCGCGAGAGT